>NZ_JBHTCZ010000002.1:0-1475824 GCF_042666675.1 Agrococcus sp. GCM10030265 | reverse complement strand
GCCGGACTTCTTTTCGAAAGGGGCCCCAGCCACGACGCTGGGGCCCCTTTTCGCTTTTCCAGGAGGAATCGCGAGCGTGGCGGAGGGCCCGGGCGATCATCGCCCGGGCCCTTCGTGCGTCGTGGCCTCGTTCCGCGAGCACGCTGCGACCGCAGGTCGCGAGCTCGCGACGCGGGCGGCACGCCGCTCGGCATCCGAGCGTCTCGGCGCCCACCATGCATCGCAGCGACGCGCCGCCCCCGCCTGGCCGCATCGGCCGCTGCGGCGTACCGTTGCAGGCATGCGCATCGCAGTCTTCGGCGGCACGGGCAACGCGGGCGCGAGAGTCGTCGCCTCGGCGCAACGACAGGGCCACGAGGTGGTCGCGGTCTCGCGCAGCGGGCGCGACGTGCACGGCGCTGCGGGCGCGAAGGCCGACCTGCTCTCGGGCGACGGCCTCGAGTCGGCGCTTGACGAGATCGACGTGCTCGTCGACTGCACGAACACGTCGAATCCTCTCGACACCCGCATCTTCACCCTCGGCGCGCGGCACCTCATCGCCGCAGCCGAGTCCGCGGGGGTCGAGCGGGCCGTCGTGCTGTCGATCGTCGGGGCCGAGCACTCGACGTTCCCGTACCACCAGCGCAAGGTCGACCAGGAGCAGCGGTACCTCGCCTCCAGGCTCGAGACCTGCGTGGTGCGGGCGACGCAGTTCCACGACTTCCCCGTGACGTTCTTCGAGCAGGCGCGCCCGCTCGGCGTCATCCCCGTCTTCCTCGGGGCGCGGTTCCAGACCGTCGACCCCGACGAGGTCGCGGCGCTCGTCGCGCACGAGGCGATCGAGCCCTCCGGGGCGTCGTTCGTCGAGATCGGCGGCCCGCGCGTGCGCGTCTCGCGCGACATCGCGCGCGCGTGGCAGCAGGCGACGCATGCGCGCGGCATCGTCGTGAACGGGCCGTTCCCGCCGTCGCTGCTCGCGTTCTTCCGCGACGGCCGCAACCTGCTGCCGGCCGACGGGCAGCAGGGCACGGTGACGTTCGAGGAGTGGCTGGCGCGCTCCACGCGCTGACGGCCTTCCACGCGTCGCGCATCCGACGTACCGTGACCGCATGGCGACCGTGCAGCACATCGCGGACTCCGCTCTCGAGCGGGGGACGCCGGGCGTCGTCGCCGCGATCGTGCGCGGCGACGAGCACGACGTCGCGGTCGCCGGCTCGAGAGCGGTCGACGGCGAGCCGATGACGCGCGACACCGTCTTCCGCCTCGCGTCGCTTACGAAGCCGATCGTCGGCGCGGCGGCCATGCGACTCGTCGAGATGGGAGCGATCGCCCCGACCGACCCGGTCGGTCGCTGGCTGCCCGAGCTCGACGGCGTCCGAGTGCTGCGCACGCAGGGCTCGACGCTCGACGACAGCGTGCCGCTCGCGCGTGCCATCACGGTCGAGCACGTGCTCACCTGCACGGCGGGGGTCGGCTTCGTCGGCGACCTGGGCGCTCCGATCGTCGCGGCGCAGGGCACGGTGCTCGGCCAGGGGCCGGACCCGAGGGCCAAGCCGGCCGCCGACGAGTGGATGCGCAGGCTCGCCACCCTGCCGCTGGCGCACCAGCCCGGCGAGGGGTGGACGTACGACGCGGGCATGGATCTGCTCGGCATCCTGCTCGCACGCGCGGCACGAGCCGACCTCGCCGACCTCGTCGCGGCGCTCGTGCTCGAGCCGCTCGGCATGCGCGACACGGGCTTCCGCCTCCGCGCCGACCAGGTCCCGCGCACCGCGACCTCGTATCGCCTGCTCGACGGCGCGGCGGTCGTGGTCGAGACGCCCGAGCGGCTGCACGCCGCCCCGCCGGCGTTCGACTCGGCAGCGGGAGGCCTCGTGTCGACGCTCGACGACCAGCTGGCGTTCTGGCGGATGCTGCGCGACCGAGGCCGCGCCGCGGACGGGTCGCAGGTGCTCGCTGAGACCTCGGTGGCGACGATGCGCTCTCCGCACGCCGCGGCCGAGCCCGGCAACGTGTTCCTCGCCGACCAGGCATGGGGCGTCGGAGGCGGCGTCGACGTCGCGGTGCGCGAGCCGTGGACGGCGCCGGGGCGCTACGGCTGGGTCGGCGGCACGGGCACGGCGGCGTCGGTGCTGCCGTGCGGCACGATCGGCGTCTGGCTGACGCAGCGCGAGCTGTCCGGACCGGATGACGCCGACGGCATCGCTGCGCTGCTGACGGAGGCTGCGAGGCGCGACCGCGGCTGACGCGCCGCGCCCGCCCAGCCTCGCGCTCGCCTCGCGCATCCACGATGCGTCGCCGGCGTGGGCGGCGGCTCGTAGGCTGGATGCGATGAGCGACGCGCAGTGGGGATCCCCCGACGACTGGGTGCCCCCGGACGAGTGGGCACCGCCGGAGGACGACGGCTGGCTGCCGCCGGACGACGGCGGGCATGGCGCGCCGAGCGGTACGCGCATCCCCGCCTCCGTCGCCACGCAGGCGGGCACCGTCGCCGTGGCCGCGGCACCCCTGCGCCCGCGGCCCGAGACGCCGCTCGATGCGCTGCGCACCGTGTGGGGCTACGACGCCTTCCGCGATCAGCAGGCCGAGATCATCGACTCGCTCGTCGCCGGGCAGGATGCGATCGTGCTCATGCCCACGGGTGGCGGCAAGAGCCTCTGCTACCAGGTGCCGTCGCTCGTGCGCGAGGGCACCGGCATCGTCGTGAGCCCGCTCATCGCGCTCATGCACGACCAGGTCGACGCGCTGCTGCAGCTCGGCGTGCGCGCGGCGTACCTCAACTCCACGCAGTCGATCGACGAGCGCCGCCAGGTCGAGCGCGACCTCGTGGCCGGCGAGCTCGACCTGCTCTACCTCGCGCCCGAGCGCCTGCCGGTCGTCGGCGACCTGCTCGACCGTGCGCCCGTCGCGCTCTTCGCGATCGACGAGGCGCACTGCGTGAGCCAGTGGGGCCACGACTTCCGCCCCGACTACCTGCAGCTGTCGATCCTGCACGAGCGGTGGCCGAGCATCCCGCGCATCGCGCTGACGGCGACCGCCACGGTCGAGACGCGCGCCGAGATCGCCGAGCGGCTCGACCTGCAGGACGCCCGCGTGTTCGTGTCGAGCTTCGACCGCCCGAACATCCAGTACCGCATCGCGCCGAAGCAGGATGCGCGGGGCCAGCTGCTGCGCATCATCCGCGACGAGCATCCCGGCGACGCCGGCATCGTCTACTGCCTCTCGCGCAAGAGCGTCGAGCAGACGGCGACGTGGCTCGCGCAGCAGGGCGTCGAGGCGCTGCCGTACCACGCAGGCCTCGACGCGGGCACGCGTGCTCGCAACCAGTCGCGGTTCCTGCGCGAGGACGGCGTCGTCATGTGCGCGACGATCGCGTTCGGCATGGGCATCGACAAGCCCGACGTGCGCTTCGTCGCGCACATGGACCTGCCGAAGTCGGTCGAGGGCTACTACCAGGAGACGGGCCGTGCCGGGCGCGACGGCCAGCCGTCGACGGCGTGGCTCGCGTACGGCCTGCAGGACGTCGTGCAGCAGCGTCGCATGATCGACGAGGGCGACGGCGATCGTCAGCGCAAGCGTGCGCAGACGCTGCACCTCGACGCGATGCTCGCGCTCTGCGAGACGGTGCAGTGCCGGCGCGTGCAGCTGCTCGGCTACTTCGGGCAGCCGAGCGAGCCGTGCGGCAACTGCGACACCTGCATCGCACCGCCCGACACGCTCGACGGCACGGTGCCCGCGCAGAAGCTGCTGTCGACGGTCGTGCGCCTGCAGCGCGAGCACCGGCAGCAGTACGGCGCGGGCCACCTCGTCGACATCCTGCTCGGCAAGGACACCGAGCGCATCCGCCGCCTCGGCCACGACCGCCTCACGACGTACGGCATCGGCGGCGAGCTGAGCGAGCAGGAGTGGCGCGGGGTCGTGCGGCAGCTGCTCGCGCAGGGACTGCTGCAGGTGCAGGGCGAGTACGGCGTGCTGGCCATCACCGAGCAGGCAGGCGACGTGCTCGGAGGTCGCCGCGAGGTGCGGCTGCGCCGCGAGCAGGAGCGGGTGCGGCGATCCGCGAAGGCGAAGGCGGCGCCGATCGCGCTCGACGACGCGCAGCAGGAGCTGTACCAGCGGCTCCGCGCGTGGCGCAGCGAGGTCGCGAAGGAGCAGGGCGTGCCCGCGTACGTCGTGTTCTCGGATGCGACGCTCGCGGGCATCGCGGCGACGCGGCCGGGCGACGAGGGTGCGCTCCGCGGCGTCTCGGGCGTCGGCGACGCGAAGCTCGAGCGCTACGGCGCCGCGGTGCTGGAGGTCGTCGGGGCATGAGCGGCACGCTGCGGGTCGACGTCTGGGTGTGGGCGGTGCGCTGCACGAAGACGCGCTCCGCGGCGACGGCCGCGTGCCGCGCCGGTCACGTGCGCGTCAACGGCGCGACGGCGAAGGCGGCGCAGGCCATCAAGGTCGGCGACGAGGTGCGGGTGCGCCTGCACGGGTTCGACCGCATCCTCGTCGTGCGCGAGCTGCTCGCGAAGCGCGTGGGCGCCGAGCTGGCGGCGAAGGCCTACGAGGATCGCACCCCCGCGAGGCCGACGCCCATGGAGGCGCAGCTCGTGCCGACGCGCGACCGCGGCTCGGGCAGGCCCACGAAGCGCGACCGCCGCGAGATCGACCGGCTGCGGGGGCGCGACGCCTGACGCCGAGCGGCTCGGCGCACCCTGCGGGCGCCGCGACCCCGAGGGCTCACCTCACGCGAGCACCCCGGCGACGACGAGCACGGCGGGGACGAGCACGGCGAGCCCGAGGATCGCGCCGACGAGCCCCGTGAGGATCGTGCGCGACTGGCGGCGACGCGCGCCGGCGACCATCACGGCCACACCGAGCCCGAGCACGACGAGACCGAGCACTGCGACGATGCCGAGCGACGGGTCCATGATCAACTTCGGATGCTACCGAGCCTCAGAGGGGTCGTGGGGACGTCGACGGCCGTTAGCGTCGCCCCCATGGCGCAGATCCGTGGCAGGGATGCCGAGGCCGGCAGCATCGTGAACGCGCTCGGGCACAGGCTGTGGTTCGACGCATCCGACGAACGAGGCAGGGCGCTGCAGTCGCGCGCAGGCGACCTCAACGGCGGATCGCTGCAGCTGTGGCGCTCGCTCGTCGCGCTGCGCCGGTGGGACGCCGTGCTCGACGTGGGCACGAACTACGGCGAGATGCTGCTCGGCGTCGACCTGGGCGACGTGGGCGCCGTCGTCGGCTTCGAGCCGAACCCGCGCGTGCTGCCGCATCTGCTGCGCTCGATCGACGAGTCGGGTGCGCGGCACCGCATCCGCGACGTCGCGGTGAGCGACGTCGCCGACGAGCAGCTCGTCTTCGCGATCGACCTCGTGTGGTCCGGCATGTCGGGGCTCGCGGCGACGCGAGCCGACGGTGGCGAGCACCGCGTCGAGGAGGTGGCGGTGCGCACGACCACGATCGACGCGGAGGTCGCGGCGCTCGGCGAGCCGGCGTCGGTGCTCGTCAAGGTCGACGTCGAGGGTGCCGAGCACGCGGTGCTCGCCGGCGCGACGGGCCTGCTCGCCAGCGATCGACCGTGGGCGGTCATGGTGGAGGTGCTGCACATGGCGGCGCACGCGCAGGCCGACCTCCTCGCGCGCTTCGACGTCGCCGCCCTCGATCTCGCCGAGGGCTCGCTCGCTCGCGTGCCGGCGATGTCGCCTCAGGCGTGGAGCGCGCTGCTCGCCACCGGTTGGGTGTACGGGCAGGACGTCGTGCTGCTCGCCCCCGGCCTCGCCGACTCGCTGCCGTCGATCGTCGACGTCGTCGAGCGGCGCGAGCAGGTGCTCGCTCCGCTCGGCAGAGACGCCGCCGGCGCCGCGGACGCGGCGCGCACCCTCGAGGCCGCCGTCGCCGAGGGCGCCGCGGCTGGTGCCGAGCGCGACGCCGCGCGGGCCGATGCCGCGACCGCGCGCGCCGAGCGCGACGTGGCGCTCGCGACCGTGCAGGCGCTGCGCGCCAGCTCGTCGTGGCGTGCCACGCGGCCGCTGCGGGCGATGGTCGGCGCCCTGCGCCGCCGTCGCCGGTGAGCGTCTGCGACCGATACGACCGCAACGCGCGAGCGCCGCATCGCGCTCGATAGGCTCGAGCATCGTGAGCCGACGCCCTGTCTCTGCCCAGATCGCCCGTTCCTGGCTGCTCGTGCCGGCATCCCAGCCCGACCTCTTCGAGATCGCGCAGGCCTCCGATGCCGACGCGATCATCATCGACATGGAGGATGCGGTCGCCGCCAACGACAAGAAGCAGGCGCGCAAGGACACGCTCGCCTGGCTCAACTCGGGGCACCGCGCGTGGGTGCGCATCAACGACGCATCCAGCGACTTCTGGAGCGACGACTGCGCCGCGCTGAAGAAGGCCGAGGGGCTCGAGGGCGTCATGCTCGCGAAGTCCGAGTCGTCGAGCCACATCGACGACACCGCCGACCGCCTGCCCGACGGCGTGCGCATCCTCGCCCTCGTCGAGACGGCGCGCGGCGTGCAGCAGGTCGAGCGCATCGCGAACGCGCCGTCGACCTTCCGCATCGCGTTCGGCACGGGCGACTTCAAGCGCGACACGGCGACGGGGGAGGACCCGCTCGCCCTCGCGTACGCGCGGTCGCAGCTCGTCATCGCGTCGCGTGCGGCGCGGCTGCCTGCGCCGATCGACGGCCCCACGCTCGACCTCGCGAGGCTGCCGGCGGGCACCGCGCACGCGAAGGAGATGGGCATGTCCGGCAAGCTCTGCCTGAACCACACGCACACGGCGACCATCAACGAGGGGCTGAGCCCCGCGCACGACGACATCGCCTGGGCGCACGGCTTCATCTCGGCGTTCGAGGCGTCGGGCGGCAAGATCACCGACGGGTCGGATCTGCCCCGTCTCGCCCGAGCGCAGAAGATCGTGCAGCAGGCCGAGGACTTCGGCATCGAGGTCGACGCCGCCGAGGTCTCGCACTCGGGCTACTGAGCCTGCGACGCGACGACGCCCGCTGCCGACCGGCAGCGGGCGTCGTCGCGTGGTGGATGCGTCAGTCGGCGGCGGGCTCGGCCTCGGCTGCCGCGGCGGTGGCCGTCTCGACGTCTTCGATGAGCACGGCGATGGCCTGGTACGTGAGGTGGGCGACCATGTGCCACTGGGTGGTGCCGCCGTCGAGCGCGGGGCCCTCGACCACGAGATCGGCGAACGACGGCTCGACGCGGACGCGGTTGGCGTAGCCGCTGACGACGACGTGCGTGGCGACCGCGAGCGTGCGCGTGGTGAAGGGCGGCCGCATGCGCTGGCCCATCATGCTGAGCGCGGCGCGGTAGAAGCCGACGTTCGTGTCGATGAGGTGCTGCTCGACGGCGCGCGCCGTCGTCTCGAGCATCTCGGCGTGCGCCGGATCGCCGGGGCTCGCCGCTGCGGCGTAGAGGGCCTCGTACGACTTCCACTGCTTCGAGGCGAGCAGGTCGCGCAGGTTGCGCTCGGCTGCGATGCGGACGAGCTCGCGCGTGACCGCCGTGCGCCCCTCGGGCGTCTCGAGCATCGACGCGTGCTGCCGCATGCCGCCCATGACCGAGTCGGTCGTGGCGGGCGAGAAGCCGAAGCCCATCTGGCGGCGGCTGAAGATCTCGGAGATGAGGTCGGCGACGTACGACTCGTGCGTGCCCCACTGGCGGTAGGCGCTCGCGCGCGAGACGCCTGCGTCGGCGATGATCTCCTCGAGGGGCAGGTGGCCGAAGCCCACCGTCAGCCCGTCGCGCTCGACGAGCGCGACGCCGGCATCGAGCATCCGCTGCCGAGCGACCGACGCGGGGATGCGGGGCCGACGTCGACGAGCGGGCGCGGCTGCGTCTCCTTCAAGCATGCATCCAGGCTACTCGCCGGTCGCGCGGAGGTGGCGGTTCTCCACAGGCGTCGTCACCCCCTCCGCGCCCGGCACGACGACGGCCCGCAGCCGGGGAGGCTGCGGGCCGTCGTCGCACCGGCGATCGCGCGTCAGTCGTCGCGGCGGGCGTGCACGCCCGGCCCCGCGCCCCGACGGGGCGCGTCGTCGCCGAGCTCGGGTGCCGAGACGACGGGCACGGCGATCGATCCGGTCGCGGTCTGCTCGGCGCGCAGCTGGTCGAGCTCGGCGCGCTCGGCGAGCGCCTCCTCCATCGCCGAGCGCTGACGCAGCGGCGGGGTGCGGAAGAAGAGCGTCAGCACGAAGGCGACGAGCACGACGACCATGCCGACGACGAACACCGTCGACGTCGCGGTCGAGAAGCCGTCGAGGAACGGCGCCGTGAGCCGCGGGTCGGCCCCGTTGAGGAACGACGAGTCGTCGTTGAGCGCGGTGCCGAGGCCGGAGGGGTCCTGCAGCACCTCGAGGATGCGCGCGTTGGCGGGATCGGCGAGCACCGCCGGGTCCTGCGTCGCGGCCTGCAGGTCGGCGAGCAGATCCTGGCGCTGGAAGGAGGCGGCCATCGTGTCGACGACGCGCGAGAAGAGCACCGAGAAGACGACGGCGACGCCGACGGTGCCACCCAGCTGGCGGAAGAACGTCGCGCCCGCGGTCGCCACGCCCATGTCCCTCGGCTGCACCGAGTTCTGCGACGCGATCGTGAGCGTCTGCATGAGCTGGCCGAGGCCGAGGCCGAGGATGAGCTGCCCGACGAGCAGCATCCACAGCGGGCTGTCGTACTGCTGCAGCGCGAGCACGCCGTAGCCGACGGCCATGAGCGCGGTGCCGACGATCGGGAAGATGCGGTACCGGCCGGTGCGCGCGATGATCTGGCCGGAGCCGATCGACGCGATCATGAGGCCGAGGATCATCGGCAGCGTCGCGAGGCCGGCCTCGGTCGGGTTCATGCCGTGCACGATCTGCAGCACGAACGGGATCATCATCATGCCCGCGAACATCCCGAAGCCGACGAGCACGCCGATGATCGTCGCCATCGAGAACGTCGACGAGCGGAAGAGCGACAGCGGGATGAGCGCGTCGTCGCCCATGCGCGACTCGATGAGGATGAACAGCAGGATGCCGACGGCGCCCGTGACGAAGCACGCGATCGACAGCGCGGAGCCCCAGCCCCACGTGCGGCCCTGCTCGGCGACGAGCAGCAGCGGCACGACGCCCATGACGAGCGCGGCAGCGCCCCACCAGTCGATGCGCACGCGGTTGTGCAGGACGGGGATGTGCAGGAATCGGAACACCATGAAGAGGGCGACGATGCCGACGGGGATGTTGAAGAGGAAGACCCAGCGCCATCCCTCGATGCCCAGCAGCGTGTCGGCGCCGGCGAAGACGCCGCCGACGAGCGGCCCGAGCAGGCTCGAGACGCCGAAGACCGCCAGGAAGTAGCCCTGGTACTTCGCGCGTTCGCGCGGCGCGAGGATGTCGCCCATGATCGTGAGCGGCAGCGACATGAGGCCACCGGCTCCGAGACCCTGGAGGGCGCGGAAGCCTGCGAGCTGGATCATGTCCTGCGCGAACGACGACGCGACCGAGCCGACGAGGAACAGCACGATCGCGATGAGGAACAGCGGCCGGCGGCCGAAGAGGTCGGACAGCTTGCCGTAGATGGGCGTCGTGACCGTGGACACGATGAGGAACGCCGTCGTGACCCACGCCTGCAGGCTGAGGCCGTGGAGGTCGTCGGCGATCGTGCGCATCGCGGTGCCGACGACGGTCTGCGACAGCGACGACAGGAACATCGCGGCCATGAGGCCGAGGATGACGAGGTTGATCTCGCGGCGGGTCATGCCGCCCGCGGCTGCGATCGCATCCGCCTTCGACGGGGAGGCGGGGGTGCGGGATGAGGACATGGGTCTCCAAGGACGAGGTGGGGTGCGGCGTCGGCCTCGACGCTGCGACCGCAAGGGACAATTATTGCAGACACTGCAACTTTTGTCGACCGTAGGGTGGAGGCATGCCCGACCTCTCGCGCCGCGCTGCCCTCGCCGCCGTCGCCGTGCTCGCGCTCTCCGCATGCGCAGCCGACCCCGAGCCGTCGCCGTCGCCCAGCGGGGAGCCCGCGACGACCGCGACGCCGACGCCGACGCCGCGCGCGACGTCGAGCAGGTCGTCGTCGCCCACCCCCGAGCCCACCCCCGAGCCACCGCCGCCGCCGCCGCTCGAGTGGGACATCGACTCCGGTGCGAGCCTGCAGGCGATCGTGAACAAGCGGCGCCCGCTGAACCCGCCCGACTACGCCCCGCAGCTCGTCGCGGTGTCGATCTCGCAGGACGGCGACGAGCTCGTGCGGCCCGAGGTCGACGCGGCGCTCGTCGCGCTCGACCAGGCGCAGCGCGCCGCGATCGGCGAGGGCGTGCACGTCTTCTCCTCCTACCGCTCCTACGCGACGCAGTCGTCGATCTACCAGGGCTTCGTGAACCAGTACGGGCAGGCCGAGGCCGACACGACGAGTGCGCGCCCCGGGCACAGCGAGCACCAGACGGGCCTCGCGGTCGACGTCGTCGGCACCTCGGGGGTCGCGCGGCTCAGCGTCGCCTTCGGCGGCACGGCACCCGGCCAGTGGCTCGCGGCCAACGCGTGGCAGCACGGCTTCGTCGTGCGCTACCCGAACGGGCTCGAGGGCATCACGGGCTACGAGTACGAGCCGTGGCACCTGCGCTTCGTCGGCGTCGAGCTCGCGACCGCCATGACGCAGTCGGGCGTGCAGACGCTCGAGGAGCACCTCGGCCTGCCGGCGGCGCCGGACTACGGCTGATCCGGACGCGACGCCGGGTCGTGCGCGCCGCGCATCCACCTCGGCGTGAGCCGACGCCCAGTCGCGGTCGGTACGGTCGCAGCATCCAACGAGGGAGGCACATCGTGGCGAAGCGCAGTCGGATCGGCGGAGGCGGCCGGTCGTTCGGACGACGCAGCTCGGGAGGCGGCTCGTTCGGCAGCCGCCGCAGCTCGGCCGGCTCCTTCGGCAGCAGGCGCTCGAGCGGCGGCTCGTTCGGATCGTCGCGCCGCTCGGGAGGCGGAGGCGGCTGGTCGCTCGGCTCGAGCAGCCGTCGCGGCTCGTATCGCCCGGGGTCGTCGTACTCGGGCGACGACCACGGCTACGGCTACGGCTACGGCGACGCAGAGAGCCCGATGACGTGGGTCGGCGTGGTCGTGCTCGTGATCATCGTCGTCGTGGCGCTCGCGATCATGTCGCAGCAGTGACCCGGAGCCTCCGCATGCACGCCGTGGCAGGCTGAGCGGGTGCGCACCCTCTCGAAGCCCGCAGCGGCACTCGTCGCCGTCGGCGTCCTCGTCCTCACGGGGTGCCAGGGTGCCCTCGACGACACCGAGCCGTCGGCGCCCGCCACGGCATCCGACGAGCCGAGCCCCACGCCGACGCCCGAGCCGGAGCCCACCACCATCACGCTGAGCGCCATGGGCGACTGGCTGCCGCACGACTCGGTCGTGCTCGACGCTCGGCAGCCCGACGGCTCGTACGACTTCGCGCAGTTCGCGCAGGCCATCCAGCCGCGATACGCCGACTCCGACCTCGTCTTCTGCGACCAGGAGGTGCCGAGCGCCGGCGACGAGCTCGGGCTGTCGTACTTCCCGCGGTTCGATGCGCCGTCGGCGCTCTCGACGGGGATGTCGCAGGCCGGCTGCGACACCATCAACCTCGCGAACAACCACCTCGCCGACTGGGGACAGCCGGGCATCGACATCACGCGCGCGCAGTGGGATGCGCTGCAGCCGACCCTCATCGCCGGCGCCAACCGGTCTCCCGAGGAGCAGGCCACGGTGTCGATCGCCGAGGTCGAGGGCGTGCGCGTGGCCTTCCTCGCCTTCACCGAGCTCTCGAACGAGGCGCACGAGCCCTTCGCGCTTAACCGCCTCGGCGACACCGCGCTCGTCGACTCGCTCATGGCGGAGGCCGTCGCCCAGTCGGACGTGCAGATCGTGTCGGTGCACTGGGGCACCGAGTACTCGCTCGAGGAGAACCCGGCGCAGGTCGAGCAGGGGCAGCGGCTCGCAGAGCTCGGCGCCGACGTCATCGTCGGCACCGGCCCGCACGTGCTGCAGCCCGCATCCTGGATCACGCGCGCCGACGGCACGCGCGCGTTCGTCTTCTACTCGATCGGCAACGCGCTGTCGACGCAGATCGAGATCCCGCGCATCCTCGCCGCCATCGCGCAGGTCGACGTGACCGTCGCGCCCGACGGCACGGTCACGGTCGAGGATCCGCGTGCGATCCCCACCTACATGCACTACGACCTCACGCCGCAGCAGCTCGCGTCGAACCAGCTCGCGAACCGGGTGAACCTGCAGATGTACCCGCTCGTGGATGCCGCCGAGCCGCTCACGCGCTCGGCATGGCGCAACGAGCTGACGGTCGACTCGGGCATCCAGTTCGTCACCGACGTGCTCGGGCCCGACGTGCGCATCACCCCGTAGCGACCGCGGCCGAGCGCACATCGGCGCGCGGTACGGTGGCGACGTGCGTCCTCCTCCCGCCGCCGGCCGCGGCATGCGGCGCTGGCTGCTGCTCGGCGGCGCGATCGGCCTCGAGGTCACGGCGTCGCTCTCGCTGAAGGCCGCACTCGACGCGCCGGCGCTCTACGTGGTCGTCGTCATCGGCTACGTCGGCTCGTTCGTGTGCCTCGGCGCGGTGCTGCGGGCCGGCATGGCCCTCGGCGTCGCGTACGGCATCTGGGGTGCGACGGGCGTCGCGCTCACCGCGACGCTCTCGACCGCACTGCTCGGCGAGCCGTTCACGCCGCTCATGGGTGCGGGCATCGCGCTCATCGTCGGCGGCGTGCTGCTCATCGAGATCGGATCGCAGCGCGCGCACCGTGCGCGGGCGATGGATGCGACGCAGCAGCGCAGGGGAGGGCTCGCGTGATCTGGGCGTGGCTCGCGCTCGCAGCCGCGATCGTGCTCGAGGTGTCGGCATCCCTGTCGCTGCGCATGGCCACGACGTGCGAGTCGCCGTCGCGGCGCTGGTACGCGCCGGTGGTCGTCGGCTACGTCGCCGCGTTCTCGATGCTGTCGCTGTCGCTCGCGCAAGGCATGGCGCTCGGTGTCGCGTACGGCATCTGGGTCGCGGTGGGCGTCGCGGCGACCGCGGTGCTGAGCCGCGTGCTCTTCGACGAGCCCCTCACCCTCACGATGGCGGCGGGCATCGTGCTCATCGGCGGCGGCGTGGTGCTCGTGGAGCTCGGCGCCGCGCACTGACCCGCCCCGCTCGCCACCCTCGTGAGGTGTTCGGCCGCTTGCGAGGTGGACAGCGGCCGAAGACCTCAGATGCGTGCGGGTGAGGAGAGGGTCAGCCGGCGAGGGCGGCGTCGACGATCGCCTTCGCCTCCGCCTGCACCTGGCGGAGATGGTCGACGCCGACGAACGACTCGGCGTAGATCTTGTACACGTCCTCCGTGCCCGACGGGCGCGCCGCGAACCAGGCGCGGTCGGTCACGACCTTGAGGCCGCCGATGCGGGCGCCGTTGCCGGGCGCCTCGACCAGCCTCGCGACGATCGGGTCGCCCGCGAGCTCCGTCGCGGCGACGGCGTCGCCCGTGAGCCTCCCCAGCCGCGCCTTCTGCTCTCGCGAGGCGGGCGCATCCACCCGCTCGTACACGGGTGCGCCGAAGCGCTCGGTGAGCTCGGCGTACAGCTGCGACGGGCTCTTGCCGGTGACGGCGCGGATCTCGGAGGCGAGCAGGCAGAGCAGGATGCCGTCCTTGTCGGTCGTCCACACCGTGCCGTCGGCGCGGAGGAAGGAGGCGCCGGCGCTCTCCTCGCCGCCGAAGCCCACCGAGCCGTCGACGAGGCCGGGCACGAACCACTTGAAGCCGACGGGCACCTCCCACAGGCGCCGTCCGAGCGACTCGGCGACGCGGTCGATCATCGACGACGACACGAGCGTCTTGCCGATCGCCGCATCCTCGCGCCAGCCCGGGCGGTGCGTGAAGAGGTACTCGATCGCGACGGCGAGGAAGTGGTTGGGGTTCATGAGGCCGCCGTCGGGCGTCACGATGCCGTGGCGGTCGGCGTCGGCGTCGTTGCCCGTGAGGATGTCGAACTCGTCCTTGCGGGCGAGGACCGAGGCCATGGCGTTCGGGCTCGAGCAGTCCATGCGGATCTTCTCGTCCCAGTCGAGCGTCATGAACGCCCACGTCGGGTCGATCTGCGGGTTCGTGACCGTGAGGTCGATGCCGTAGCGCTCGGCGATCGCCGAGTAGTACTCGACGGCCGCGCCGCCGAGCGGATCGGCGCCGATGTGCAGGCCGGCGGCCTTGATGGCCTCGAAGTCGATGACCGAGCCCAGCGCTTCGACGTAGTCGGCGCGGAAGTCGACGAGCTCGACGCGCTCGTCGCTGCCGCCGAGCACCTCGACGCGCTGCACGCCCTCGAGGCCCGCGGCGATGAGCTCGTTCGCGCGGTTCGCGATCCACCCCGTCGCATCCGAGTCGGCCGGGCCGCCGTGCGGCGGGTTGTACTTGAAGCCGCCGTCGCGGGGCGGGTTGTGCGACGGCGTCACGACGATGCCGTCGGCCTGGTCGGCGTTGCCCGCGGCGTTGTAGGCGAGGATGGCGCGCGACACGGCGGGCGTCGGCGTCACCGAGCCGCGGGAGTCGGCGACGACGCGCACGCCGTTCGCGACGAGCACCTCGAGCGCCGAGCGCTCGGCGGGCAGCGAGAGGGCGTGGGTGTCGCGGCCGATGTAGAGGGGGCCCGTGATGCCCTGCGAGGCGCGGTACTCGACGATCGCCTGCGTGATCGCGAGGATGTGCGTCTCGTTGAACGCCGTGTCGAAGGCGCTGCCGCGGTGGCCGCTCGTGCCGAAGGCGACCTGCTGATCGGGGTTCGAGGCATCCGGCACCAGCTCGACGTAGGCGCGCTCCAAGGCGGCGACGTCGATGAGGTCGGAGGGCTGTGCGACGGTGCCTGCTCTGCTCATGCCCTCATCCTGGCACCGCGCGCCCGCGAGGGCTCGGCCTTGCGCGGTCGCGGCACCGCCGCCCGCCTACGCTGGAGCCGTGACGCGCTACTCGTACCTCGGCCCGGCCGGCACCTTCACCGAGCGTGCGCTGCTGCAGGTGCCCGGCGTCGACGGCGCCGAGCGCATCGCCGTCGCCAACGTCGTCGAGGCGCTGCGCGACGTCGTCGACGGGCGGTCGGATGCGGCGATGATCGCCGTCGAGAACTCGCTCGAGGGCGTCGTGACGGCGGCGCAGGATGCGCTCGCGACCATGCCGGGGCTGCGCATCCTCTCGGAGCATCTCGTGCCGGTGTCGTTCTCGCTCGTCGCGCCGCACGGCACGACGATCGACGACGTGCGGGTCGTCGTCGCGCATCCCGTCGCCTACGGCCAGTGCCTGCAGTGGCTCGGCGAGCACCTGCCGAGCCATCAGCACATGCCCGCGTCGTCGAACGTGACGGCCGCGATCGACCTGCAGCCGGGACATGCGGCGCTCTCGACGCCCGCGATCACCGACCACGTCGACGTCGCCGTGCTCGCCGCCGACGTCATCGACAACCCCAACGCGGTCACGCGCTTCGCGCTCGTCGGCCGCCCGGGCGCGCTGCCCGTGCGCACGGGCGCCGACAAGACGTCGGTGATCGCCGAGCTGCCGAGCGACGCCCCCGGCGTGCTGCTCGAGATGCTCGAGCAGTTCGCGACGCGCGGCGTGAACCTGTCGCTCATCCAGTCCCGCCCGATCGGCGACCGGCTCGGCCGCTACCGCTTCGTGCTCGACCTCGACGGCCACGTCACCGACGAGAGGGTCGCCGACGCCCTCGTGGGCCTGCGGCGCTTCAGCCCGAGGGTCGTCTTCCTCGGCTCGTACGCGCGCGCCGACGCGCAGCCGACCGACGTGCACGAGCGCTACGGCGACGCCTCGTTCGTCGAGGCGCGCGACTGGCTGCGAGGCCTGCTCTCGGGCGAGCCCAGCGCCTGAGGCGCCTCGGCGAGCCGTGCGCCCGAGCGGCGGGCGTGCCCGCATGCGCGGCGTCGAGCCCGTGCCGTGCACGTCCCGCCGTGCCACGATCGAGGCATGCGCCGACTCATGCATCGCACCTTCGGCGGTCCCGACGTGCTCGAGCTCGTGCACGAGCCCGACCCGGAGCTCGGCCCCGGCGAGGTGCGCGTGCGCGTGCACGCCGCAGCGCTGAACCCCGTCGACTGGAAGATCCTCGCCGGCACGGCCGCCGCCACGAGCAGGGGCCTCGAGCCGCCCCTCGGCGTCGGCAACGACATCGCGGGCGTCGTGGATGCGGTGGGCGAGGGCGTGCACCACCTCGTGGTCGGCGACCGCGTCCTCGGCTCGGCCCGAGCGCGCGCGATGCAGGATCGCACGGTGGTCGACCCCGCTCGCGAGGCGCTCGTGCGCATCCCCGACGGCCTCGACGACGTGCGCGCCAGCTGCCTCGTCGTCGCGGGGCGCACGGCGTGGGCGGGCATCGAGCGGCTCGCGCTGGGCGCGGGCGACGTCGTGCTCGTGCACGGCGCGGCCGGCGGCGTCGGCGTGCTCGCGGTGCAGCTCGCGCGGATGCGCGGCGCACGCGTGATCGGCACGGCGAGCGAGCGCAACCACGACCGGCTCGTGGCGTACGGCGCCGAGGCGATCGCGTACGGCGACGGCATGCTCGACCGGCTGCGAGCGCTCGGCGGCGTCGACGCCGTGTTCGAGACGCACGGCACCGAGGGCATCGACGCGGGCCTCGCGCTCGGCGTCCCCGCCGACCGCATGGTCGGCATCGCCATGAAGGGGCACGCGGGCGTGGAGGGCGTGCCCACCGACCTCGCGCAGACGGGCGCCGGGCTCGCCGAGCTCGCGGCGCTCGCCGCCGACGGCTCGCTCGACGTGCCCATCCAGTCGGTCGTGCCGCTCGAGCGCGCCGCGGAGGCCTACGGCGTGCTCATGGGCGGGCACGTGCACGGCAAGCTCGTGGTGGATCTGCTCGCCGAATGAGGGCGTAGTCGACCGTCGAGCGCCCGGGCAACCCCGCGCCGTCGGCCGCCAGCGATGCGTAGCGTCGGACCCACGGTCCGCCGAGCGGCGGCGCATCGTGGAGGGGGAGCCATGTCCGAGCGCGACGACCTGCTCGACGAGGTCTGGGACGACTGGCGCGAGAGCGTGAACATGACGCCCAAGCAGCTCGAGTCGTGGCTCGAGACCGACGAGTCGAGGAGCGTGGGCGACTCCGACGGCGGCGAGTCGACGGGCCACCGCTCGGGCCGCCGCATCGTCGAGCTGCTGCGCACCAGGAAGGACGACCTGACGCTCGACGACGTGCGCTGGATGCGCAAGGTCGTCGGCTACGCGCACCGTCATCTCGCGCAGCGGCCCTCGGGCGACGTGGAGCGCACCGACTGGCGGTACTCGCTCATGAACTGGGGTCATGATCCCCTCGCGTGAGCCGCTGGCGTCGGGGTGGCGCGTCTCGGTCGTCATCCCGGTGAAGGACGACGCCGTCATGCTCGAGCGCTGCCTCGCCGCGCTCGCGACGCAGACGCAGCCCGCCGACGAGATCGTCGTGGTCGACAACGCGTCGAGCGACGACTCGGCCGACGTCGCTCGCGCGGCGGGCGCCGTGGTCGTGCGCTGCGACGCACGCGGCATCCCGGCTGCCGCATCCCGCGGCTACGACGCCGCA
The DNA here is from genome assembly GCF_042666675.1 of Agrococcus sp. GCM10030265. Classification (NCBI taxonomy): domain Bacteria; kingdom Bacillati; phylum Actinomycetota; class Actinomycetes; order Micrococcales; family Microbacteriaceae; genus Agrococcus; species Agrococcus sp. GCM10030265. The sequence goes on along the minus strand of NZ_JBHTCZ010000002.1, from coordinate 1,458,255 downwards.
TCCGGCGACGTCGTGCTGCGGCTCGACGCCGACTGCCTGCCGCGCCACGACTGGATCGAGCACATGGTGCAGGCGCTCGCGGCCGATCCTCGCGCCGCCGCGGTGTCGGGTGGCGCGCGCTTCGTCGACGGCCCTCCGCGGCTGCGCGCGCCGCTCGCGGCCGTCTACCTCGGCGCCTACGTCGCGCTCGCGACCTCGGCGCTCGGGCATCCGCCCGTCTTCGGCTCGAACATGGCGATGCGGCGCGAGGCGTGGCTCGCGGCGAGCGCGCACGTGCACCGGCACGATCCCGAGCTGCACGACGACCTCGACCTCGCCTTCCACCTCGGCGAGCGCGCCCGCATCCGATGGACGACGGGCGAGCAGATGGGCATGTCGATGCGGCCGTTCGGCGCGGGCCGCGGCTTCGGGCGGCGCATCGTGCGCGGGCTGCGCACGATCGCGGTGCACTGGCCGGCCGACTTCCCGCCGCTGCGGTGGGCGCGACGGGCGGTCGCCGCGCTCGAGGACGCGAGCGTCTCGGCACGGCTCGCACGACGGGAGGGGCGCACATGACCTCGATCCTCGGCGGGCTCGTCGATCACGAGCTGCACGTCTCGACCTGGAACATCCGCAGGCGCACGCCCACGCTGCAGGCGGCCGACCAGTGGCGCTCGCGCGCACCGCGGCTGCGGGCGGCGCTGCGCACCGAGCGGCCCACGCTGCTGGCCGTGCAGGAGGCGATGCCCGACCAGGCGACGTTCGTGCGCGAGGCCCTCGGCCCCGGCCATCGCGTGCTCGGCAGGGGGCGGGATGCGCGCGGTGGCGACGAGGCGTGCCTGCTCGTCGTCGACGAGGCGCGCCTCGAGGTGCTCGACTGGTGGCAGCAGGCGCTGTCGGCCGCACCCGATCGGCCGGGCTCGCGCGGATGGGGCAACGTGCTGCCGCGCGTGCTCGTGGCCGCCGAGCTGCGCGACCGGGCGACGGGCACCCCGCTGCTGGCCGTCTCGACGCATCTCTCCCTGACGTCGCAGCGCGCGAGGCTGCGCTCGGTCGCCGCCATCCGCGAGCTCGTCGCCGAGCGCGCCATGCCCGCCGTCGTCATGGGCGACCTCAACGCGGGCGAGGGATCCCCGACCGTGCGCGCGCTGCTCGAGGGTGACCTGCTGCGCGACGCGTGGGCCGTGGCCGACGACCGCGCCACGCCGCGCTTCGCCACGAGGCCCGCGTACCGCCCCCCGCGCGAGCGCGGGCGACGCATCGACTGGATCCTCGTCGGCGACGGCGTGCACGTGCGGCGCACCGCCATCGACGGGCGGGCGTTCGACGGCGGCTGGCCGTCCGACCATCTCGGCGTCCACGCGGCGATCGAGCTCGCGGGGGCCGTCGGATGAGCGAGGATCGTCTGGTGGACGAACGGCGCACGGCACAGGGCGGGCGGCTGCTCGCCGACCTCGTGCGGCGACCGGCGAGCGGTTGGGAGTGGCTCGCCGACGGCGTGCGGGTGCTCGGTGCCGCGAGCGTGGTCGTCGGCGGCGTCGGCTGGGGGTTCAGCGCGGCGGCGGTGCTCCTGCTCGCGGCGTCCGCTGCGCTGCTGCCGCGCGTGCTCGGCCTGCGCGGCGGCATCGACGCGGGCTTCGGCGCCGTCGTGCTGCTCGCCGCATGGAGCGGCGTCACCGAGCTGTACCAGCGCATCCCGTGGTGGGACGTCGCGGTGCACGTCGTCTGCACGGGCCTCATCGTGGTGGTCGGCATCGTCGTGCTCTCCCGGGCGGGCATCGTCGCGCATCCGTCGTCGGCGCCGACGTTCGCGACCGCGGCGGTCGGCGCGACGCTCGGGCTCGCGCTCGGAGCGCTGTGGGAGATCGTGGAGTGGCTCGGCCATAACGTCGTCGACTCCGCGATCTTCGTCGAGTACGACGACACGATCGGCGACATGGCCGCGGGCGGCGCCGGCGCGCTGCTCGCAGGCATCCTGGTCGCGAAGGCGCGGCTCGAGCGGCCTAGGGCAGACGCGGATCCAGCACGGTGATGCCCGCGGCGGGCGCGTCGGCGCCCACGAGGGTCGCCGCGTCCGCGAGGCCCACGATGCGTTGCACGAGCAGTCGAGGCTGCAGCGCGCCGCTCGCCACCAGCTCGAGCAGCCGCGGGTAGTCGCGGGCCGACATGCCGTGGCTGCCCAGCACCTCGAGCTCCCAGCCGATGACGCGGTCGAGCGGCAACGCAGGCGGGGCGCCCGCGAGCAGTCCCACCTGCACGTGACGGCCGAGCCTGCGCAGCGACAGGACGCTCGCCGTCGCCGTCTCGGCGCTGCCGACGGCGTCGAGCGACACGTGCGCCCCGCCGCCCGTGCGCGCCACGACCTCGTCGACGGCGTCGGCGCCTGCGACGACCGTCGCGTCGGCGCCGAGCGAGCGGGCGAGCGCCAGCGCATCCTCGGACCTGTCGATCGCGACGACGCGCGCGCCGAGCGCCCGCGCGATCATGACGGCGCTGAGGCCCACGCCGCCCGCGCCCCACACCGCGACGTGCTCGCCCGCCTGCAGCCGCGCCCTCGCGGTGAGCGCGCGGAACGCCGTCGCGAAGCGGCACCCGAGGCTCGCCGCCGCCGCGTCGTCGATGCCGTCGGGCAGCGCCACGAGGTTCGCGTCGGCGCCGCGCACGGCGACGAGCTCGGCATGCGATCCGGGATGCGTGAACCCGGGCTGCGTCTGCTCGGGACAGACCTGCGCGTGCCCGGCCAGGCACCACGCGCACGAGCCGCATCCGTGCACGAACGGCACGGTGACGCGGTCGCCGACGCGCCATCCGGCGACGCCGGGGCCGACCTCGGCGACGGTGCCGGCGAGCTCGTGGCCGGGCACGTGCGGCAGCGTGACCGAGTCGTCGTGGCCCGCCCACGCGTGCCGGTCGCTGCGGCACAGACCCGAGGCGGCGACGCGCACGACGACGCCACCCGTGGGTGCGACGGGGTCCGGCACGTCGCGGACGGCGACGGGCCCGCCGAACCGGTCGTAGACGAGCGCCCGCACGGCTACGCGACGGGGCGCGCGAGCGACACGCGCTGCGGGGCCTTCACGACGAGCGCCTTCGTCTGCACGGTGAAGCGCATCGCGATCGCCTCGCCGTACGGGTCGCCGTCGATCTGCACCGGCATCGGCGCGTCGAGGCGCGCGCGGAACGACCTGCACTGGCCGTAGCCGAGCGTGGGCACGGGCTTCTGCGGGCCGATGAGGCGCTTGCGGCGCAGCACGCGCGTGAGCAGCGCCGAGTTGACGGCGACGTACTTCATGACCTGCAGCCAGCCGTACACGTCGTTCGGGCGCAGGATGGCGACGTCGAGCAGGCCGTCGTCGATCTTGGCGTCGGGCAGGAGCACGACGTTGCCGGTGAGGGCGCCGCAGTTGCCGATCATGAGCGTGTTGAGCCCGACGGTGCGCTGCTGCCCGCCGTCGACGCGGTACCGCATGCGCACGCGCTGGATGCGACGGAACGACTTCACGATGGCGTCGACGTAGGCGAGCCATCCGACCTTCCTCTTCAGCTCGTCGTCGGTGTTCTCGATCATCGCCGCGTCGAGCCCGAAGCCGGCGATGACCGCGAATGCGTGCCTGGCCTTGCTGCCGTCCGGTCGCTCGAACTCGGCCCAGCCGACGTCGATCGGGCGGTCCTTGCCCTCGAATGCGGTGCGCACGGAGGCGCGCAGGAAGGTGACGTCGATGCCGAGGTTGCGGGCGAGCAGGTTGCCGGTGCCGGAGGGCAGCAGCGCGAGCGCCGTGTCGGTGCCCGCGAGGATCTCGGCCGCCATGCGCACCGTGCCGTCGCCGCCCGCGACGAGCACGACGTCGACCTCGGCCGCGACGGCCTCCTCCACGGCCTTCCTGCCGTCGTCCTCCGCGTCGGTCTCGAACCAGAGCGCCTCGTCCCAGTCGTCGGGCTGCGCGCCGGCGATGGCCTTCTCGAGGGCGCTCAGGTCGGCCTTCACGGGGTTGTAGACCACGGCTGCACGCATGTGCTCACCCTAGACTGGGCGGGTGATCGACCCCTCCCTCTTGCGTGAGCATCCCGAGCAGGTCCGGCACAGCCAGCAGGTGCGCGGCGACTCCGTCGACGTCGTCGACGAGGCGCTCGCGGCCGACGCGACGCGTCGCTCGGCGATCGGCGAGTACGAGCGCCTGCGCGCTGCGCAGAACGCGCACGCCTCGGCCGTCGGCAAGGCCTCGAAGGAGGAGCGCCCCGCCCTCATCGCGCAGGCGAAGGAGGCGTCGGAGGGCGTGAAGGCCGCGCAGGCGGCCGTCGCCGAGGCCGAGGCCGCGCTCGACGCCGTCATGGGCCGCATCGGCAACCTCGTGCATCCCGACGTGCCCGCCGGCGGCGAGGAGGACTTCGCGCTGCTGTCGACGCACGGCACCGAGCGCACCTTCGACTTCGCGGCGCGCGACCACGTCGAGCTCGCCGAGGGCCTCAAGGCCCTCGACCTGCAGCGCGGCGTGAAGGTGTCGGGCAGCCGCTTCTACTTCCTGTCGGGCATCGGCATGCGCCTCGAGCTCGCGATCATGCTCATGGGGCTCGACGAGGTGCTCGCCGACGGCTTCACGCCGCTCGTCACGCCGACGCTCGTGCGCCCGGAGGTCATGCAGGGCACGGGCTTCCTCGGCGAGCACGCCGCCGAGGTCTACCACCTGCCCGCCGACGACCTCTTCCTCACCGGCACCTCCGAGGTCGCGCTCGCGGGCTTCCACGCCGACGAGATCGTCGACGTCGAGCAGCCGCTGCGCTACGCCGGATGGTCGACGTGCTACCGCCGCGAGGCGGGCTCCGCAGGCCGCGACACCCGCGGCATCCTGCGCGTGCACCAGTTCAACAAGCTCGAGATGTTCTCGTACGTGAAGCCCGACGAGGCGGAGGCGGAGCACGAGCGGCTGCGTGCGCTGCAGGAGCGCATGCTGCAGGCGTGCGAGCTCGACTACCGCGTCATCGACGTCGCGGCGGGCGATCTCGGCTCGTCGGCGTCGCGCAAGTTCGACATCGAGGCGTGGGTGCCCTCGCAGGGCACGTATCGCGAGCTCACCTCCACCTCCAACTGCACGACCTTCCAGGCACGTCGCCTGCAGACGCGCTACCGCACCGAGACGGGGAGGACGGCGCCCGTCGCCACCCTCAACGGCACGGCGGCGACCACGCGGTGGCTCGTCGCGATCCTCGAGACGCATCAGCAGCCCGATGGCTCGGTGCGCGTGCCCGAGCGGCTGCGGCCGTACCTCGGCGGCCTCGAGGTGCTGGAGCCCGTCGCGTGAGCGAGCGCTGGCTCGTCGCGCTCGACATCGACGGCACGACCGTGCGCGAGGACGACTCGCTCTCGGCGCGCGTCGCCGACGCGGTGCGCGCCGTCGTCGACGCCGGCCACCTCGTCGTGCTCGCGACGGGGCGCTCGCAGTCGACGACCGTCGGCCTCGCCGAGCGCGTCGGCATCGAGCCCGAGTGGATGGTCGTCGCCAACGGCGCGCTCGTGCTGCGCCGCGAGGGCGGTCGCTACGTGCAGGAGCACGTCGAGGTGTTCGACGCGGCGCCCGCGCTGCAGCGCATCGCGCAGGGCCTGCCGGAGGCGCGCTTCCTCGTCGAGGACGCGACCGGCTTCCGCCGCTACACGCACGGCATGGACGACTGGAACCTCGACGACGCCGAGGAGGTCGCCTTCGACGGCCTCACCGTCGAGCCCGCGATGCGCGTCGTCGTCATGAGCCCCGACCACGGCGTCGAGGAGTTCCTCGAGATCGTCGAGGGCATGGGGCTGCACAAGGTCTCCTACGCCATCGGCTTCTCGTCGTGGCTCGACATCGCCCCCGACGGCGTCAACAAGGCCACGGGCCTGCAGCGGGTGCTGGATGCGACGGGCATCCCGCGCGAGCGCGTGCTGGCGGTGGGCGACGGCCGCAACGACATCGACATGCTCGAGTGGGTCGCCGCAGGCGGAGGCCGAGCGGTGGCGATGGGGCAGGCCCCCGCGGAGGTCGTGGCCGCGGCGAACGAGCGCACGGGCGCCGTCGACGACGACGGCCTCGCCGACGTGCTCGAGCCGCTCGCGGCGAAGGGCGCCGTGCGGGTCTGACCTCGCGGTCGCGACGACGCGCCGCATGCTGGGCGTCCTCATAGGGAGCCCTTCGGCGTCCCCGGAGCCCCGCCGGGTACCATGGCTCGTCCGCGCCGCGGACCAGGAGGGCTGTCCGAGCGGCCGATGGAGCCGGTCTTGAAAACCGGTGGGCAGCGATGCCTCGTGGGTTCGAATCCCACGCCCTCCGCGCATCCGCAGCTCGCTGCCGCACCGGAAGGAGACCGATGGCACCGTCGAAGATCGTCGACGCACCCGAGGTCCGACCGCGCCACGGGCGCCTCCGTCGTCGGCATCCCGTGCGCCGCATCGTCGGCTTCGTGGCCCTCGGCCTCACCGTCGTGCTCGTCTCGACGGTCGGCGTGCTCGGCATCTCCTTCCTGCAGCTGCAGGGCGACGTCGACACCGTCGACCTCGGGGGCGACCCGCCTCCCGCCTTCGCCGAGCAGCAGGGCGGCTTCAACATCCTGCTCGTCGGCTCGGATTCGCGAGAGGGCCAGGGCACGGTCGACGACGGCTACACCGGCGGCGCGCTCAACGACGTGACGATGGTGCTGCACGTCTCCGAGGATCACCAGCGCGCGACGGTCGTGTCGTTCCCGCGCGACCTCATCATCGACTTCCCCGCGTGCACCGACCCCGAGGGCGGTGCGGACCTGCCGGCGGCGCGCGGACAGCAGCTGAACACTGCGCTCGGCCGCGGCGGCCTCGCGTGCGTCGCGACCGTCGTCGAGTCGCTCTCCGGCCTCGAGATCCCGTACGCCGCGCTCATCGGCTTCGACGGCGTCGTCAACATGTCGAGCGCGGTCGGCGGCGTGCCGGTGTGCTTCGCCGGCGACATCGACGACCCGTACACCGGCTTCTCGATCACCGAGGGCACGCACGAGATCGAGGGCCTGCAGGCCCTGCAGTTCCTCCGCATGCGGCACGGCGTCGGCGACGGCTCCGACCTGTCGCGCATCTCGTCGCAGCAGGTGTTCCTGTCGTCGCTCATCCGCACCCTGCAGTCGGATGCGGTGCTGAGCGACCTCGGCAGGCTGTACTCGATCGCGCAGGTCGCGACGTCGTCGATGACGATGTCGTCGTCGCTGAACGACGTCGGCACGATGGTGTCGATGGCGCGGGTGCTCGCGAACATCCCGCTCGACACGATGCAGTTCATCCAGTACCCCTCGGCGTCGAACGGCACGGGCCGCGTCGTGCCCACCCCCGTCGCCGACGAGGTCATGGCGCTCATCGCCTCCGACCAGCCGGTCACGCTCGACCCGAACGCCACGGGCCAGGGCGCGGAGGCGACGGCCGACCCTGCCGTGCCCGACCCTGCGGCGACGACCCCTCCGGCCGACCCGGCGGCGCCCGACCCGGCGGCGACGGATCCGGCGCCGGTCGATCCCGCGGCGACCGATCCCGCCGCGACCGATCCTGCCGCGACGGCACCGCCGTCGGAGGCGCCCATCGAGGGCGTGCAGGGCACCGACGCGTCGCAGCAGACGTGCGTCGTCCCGTACCAGTTCTGACGCCGCGGGCGCCCGCCGCCGCCCCGTCGGGCGGGCGTCCCTCGGTTTGCTAGAGTTGCCACCGGCCTTCGGGCCATGGAGACGTCGCATAGTCAGGCCTAGTGCACCACCCTGCTAAGGTGGAGTCCCCTTTGAGGGGACCGAGGGTTCAAATCCCTCCGTCTCCGCACTGCGAGAAGCCCCGATCCCGGTCCGCCGGGCATCGGGGCTTCTTCGTGCGTCGGGATGCGGCGCTTGCCCACATCCCACCCCCACCCGCGCGAGCGATCGCCTCGTCGAGCTCCTCGCCGAGCGTCTCGAGGTCGTCGTCGTACAGATCGGCCCCCTGGCCGAGCGTCGACGCCGCGGACGCGTGACCGACGCTCGAGTACCGTGATGGCGGTGGAAGAGCTCTTCGGTCGGGGTGTGCTCGCCGTCGTGATGACGGGAGTCGGGGCGTCCATGTGGTGGATGGCGCGTGCTGCGGCGTCGGGCCGGCTCGGCCGGAACGCGGTCGCGGGCATTCGTACTCGGGCGACGCTGGCGAGCGACGCGGCGTGGCTCGCCGCGCATCGGCGGGCTGAAGGCCACATGCGGGCCGCGGCCTGGTGCGCGCTGACCGCTGGGCTCGCTGCCCTCGTGCCGATGCCGATGCCGGCGGTGATCGTCGTCGTGCTGCTGGGCGCGGTCGGGATGCTGGCACTCTCCCTTCGCGCTGCGGCGGTCGGTGGTCAGGCAGCGCACGAGGTCGCCGAAGCACCAGGGGTCTGAGCGCGAGGCCGACGCTCCGGTCCTGCCGGCGGTCCGTGCGGCTGCTCGGCGTCGCGTCCCGGCGCGGAGGTCTGGACGGTCGCCGCCATCGTCGCCGCCTCCGATGCTCCGGCGGCGCGGCTTGCGCCGCCTTCGGCTCGTCGCATCAGCACGGGCGTCGGCGCGCGCAGATGCGCACGCAGCGGGGTCATGGGCTCCCTGAGCGGTCGAGACGTCGCTGGGTGCGCATCGCGGCGCCGCGCAGGCAGACGCATCCGCAACGGGCTCGACCGCGAGTCGACGACGCGGTGGAATGGCGGCTCCATCGAGGAGGGAGCGCGCCATGAGCGTCGCACGAGTCACCACGATCACCAGCAGGTCCGAGGTCGGGTTCGAGGACGCCGTCGCGAGCGGCATCTCGCGCGCGAGCGAGACCTTGCGCGGCATCGAGGCCGCGTGGGTGAAGGAGCAAAGCGTCGTCGTCGACGGCGGGCAGGTCACGAGCTGGCAGGTCACCCTCGAGGTGACGTTCGTGCTCGAGCCCTAGGCGTCGTGCCGCTGCGCTGCCCGGGCGGCATCGTCACGGCGCGATCGCCGCGATGCTGCCGGCCCGGGCCGCAGCGTGCCCCGCTAGGCGGCGCGCAGGTGGAGGCCCGACGTGGTCGAGGCCTCCTGGATCATGTGCTCGAGGCGGTCGCGGTCGGTCGGCGACGGCTCGCGGCGGTCGAAGGCGAAGCGCAGATCCGCGTGCTCGTGGATCCAGAACGCCAGCGTCGGCTCGAGCGCGTCCTGCGACTGGATGGTCAGCAGGAAGGGCTCCGCCCTGCGCAGCTTGTTCACCACCACCACCTGCAGGTGCTCGAGGTCCTCGTCGGCGAGCTGCGCGACCGCGCCATCATCGCCGTAGTGCAGGCGTCCCATGCGTTGCTCCTCTCGGTCCACCGACCATCGCATCATCACGACGCCGTCGACGCAAAGCCCTTGCGTGCGGCGGCGCCGAGCGCCCTCGCGCACGCGTGGATGCGACGAGGCTAGGACGCCGGTAGAGAGATAGTTTGCAAGTCGAACTAGTTGCCTCGGCGTCAGGCAGTCAGACGATTAGCGACCCGAATCATCTCGATGCGATTCCCTCCTAGGATGGTCACCATGGGCCACCTCACCTACGCCGGATCGACGCAGTACGAGATCGAGGATCGGATGCTCGCGCACGTGAAGGCCGTCGTCTCGGCGAAGCTGCGCCGGCAGGAGTCCTTCCTCCTCTCGTGGACGGTCGACGCCCACGCAGGCTCCGGCCGCGTCTCGCTGTGGATGTCGCCCTCGATCCCGCTCGAGTTCCGATTCTCGGGATCGCGCGTGCCGCAGCTGAGCCCGATGTGGCTCGAGGCGCTCATGGAGATGGCCAACTCGACCCGCGGCCTCGTGCTCGTCACCGAGCAGGAGGCGGAGCAGATCACCGCAGGCAAGCAGGCGCCGCCGGTGCTCTGACGCCGGCCGCGTCCGGGGACGCACGGCCGAGCGCCGAGCGCGCGTCGCGCCGGACGGCGTCGCGTCTCGCGGGCGAGGCTCGTGCCCGCGACGCCGGCCCTCGATAGCGTGGGCGCATGAGCGAAGACGTCGTCGTCGAGCGCCGCGGCAGGGTGGGCATCCTCGTGCTCGATCGGCCGAAGGCGATGAACGCCCTCACCCACGGCATGGTGCTCGCGGTGCTCGCCGCCCTCGACGGATGGCGCGACGACGACCGCGTCGAGGTCGTCGTCCTGCGCGGCGCCGGCGATCGCGGGCTGTGCGCGGGCGGCGACGTCGTGGGCCTGCGGCGCGCGATCCTCGACGGCGAGATCGACGGCACGCTGCAGTTCTTCCGCGACGAGTACCGCATGGACGCCGCGGTCGCCCGCTTCCCCAAGCCGGTCGTCGCGCTCATGGACGGCGTCGTGCTCGGCGGCGGCGTCGGCATCGCAGGCCACGCCTCGCATCGCGTCGTCACCGACCGCAGCCGCGTCGGCTTCCCCGAGGTCACCATCGGGTTCGCACCCGACGTCGGCGCCTCCTGGCTGCTGTCGCGACCGGCTGCGCACCGCATCGGCGGGTGGATGGCGCTCACCGGCCAGCCCGTCGGGCCCGCCGCCGCCGTGCGCGCGGGGCTCGCCGACCATCACGTGCCCGCCGAGCGGCTCGACGAGCTCGTCGCCCGGCTCGAGCACGAGCACCCGGATGCGGCCATCGCCGCGCTCGCGACCGTGCCCGCACCGGGCGCGGGCGACGACGTGCCGCCCGCCTTCGAGGCGACGAGCGTCGACGACGTGCTCGCCGCCCTCGACGCCGGCGGCGACGACGAGCGCGCCGCGGCCGCGCTCATCCGCACGAAGTCGCCCACGGGGTTGCGGGTCGCCGCCGAGGCTCGCCGCCGCGGCGCCGCGCTGCCGAGCCTCGAGGCTGCGCTCGCGCAGGAGCTGCGCATCGTGGCGCACGCCATCACGACGCACGACCTCGCCGAGGGCATCCGCGCGCAGCTCGTCGACAAGGATCGCCAGCCGCGCTGGCAGCCCGCCGACCTCGCCCATGTCGCCGACGACGACGTCGCCGCCTACTTCGCGCCGCCGCCCGGCGGCGACCTCGACCTGCCCGCAGCACCCTGAGGAGCCCTCCGTGACCGACGCACCCACCACCATCCAGGTCGAGACGCGAGGACGCGTCGGCTGGATCACGCTCGACCGTCCCGAGGCGCTCAACGCGCTCAACGCGCAGATCATGCACGACGTCGTCGACGCCGCCACCGCGTTCGACGCCGACCCCGGCATCGGCGCGATCGTCGTCACCGGCTCGGCGAAGGCCTTCGCCGCAGGCGCCGACATCAAGGAGATGGAGTCGAAGACGGGCGTCGAGTGGATGGTCGACGACCCCTTCGGCAGGTGGCCGCAGTTCGCCGCGGTGCGCACGCCCGTCATCGCCGCCGTCTCGGGCTACGCGCTCGGCGGCGGCTGCGAGCTCGCGATGATGTGCGACCTCATCGTCGCCGCCGACACGGCGCGATTCGGGCAGCCCGAGGTCAACCTCGGCGTCATCCCCGGCATCGGCGGCACGCAGCGGCTCGTGCGCGCGCTCGGGTACTACAAGGCGGCCGACATGGTGCTCACCGGGCGCCTCATCACCGCCGAGGAGGCCGAGCGCGCCGGGCTCGTCTCGCGCGTCGTGCCCGCCGACGACCTGCTCGACGAGGTCGCCTCGCTGGCCGAGGGCATCGCATCCAAGTCGCTGCCGAGCCTGTACGCCGCGAAGGCCGCGCTCGACGCGGCGCTCGAGACGTCGCTCGCCGAGGGCCTGCGGCTCGAGCGCCACGCGTTCGCCGCGCAGTTCGACACGAAGGACCAGAAGGAGGGCATGGCGGCCTTCCGCGAGAAGCGCGATCCCCGCTTCATCCACCGCTGATCCGCCTCCGCGGCGCGTGCCAGACCGTTATCCAATCGGCATGATCGGGACCCGTCGTCTCAAGGTCGATTCGCTACCGTGAGAGCACGCCGTGCGGGGGACAGGGGCTGCCTCTGCGACCGGCGTGCGGCACCCGCCGCGCACCACCGCAGCACCACAGCATGACAGGGAGACTCATGGCCACTGGGACCGTGAGATGGTTCGACTCGGGCAAGGGCTACGGCTTCATCACCCCCGACGACGGCAGCGCCGACCTCTTCGCGCACTACTCGCAGATCAACTCGTCGGGCTTCAAGACGCTCGACGAGAACCAGAAGGTGGAGTTCGAGGTGACGCAGGGCCAGAAGGGTCTGCAGGCCTCGAACATCACGCCGATGTGACTCGTCGGCGTGGCTCGCGCCACGCCGATTCGCGCGATGGGCCGTGGTCCCCTATGCTTGTCCACGGCCCTCGCGGCCATGCGCCCGTAGCTCAACGGATAGAGCATCTGACTACGGATCAGAAGGTTGGGGGTTCGAATCCCTCCGGGCGCGCACGACACGAAGCCCCTCGCGACAGCGAGGGGCTTCGTCGTGCGAGGGGTCAGTCGCGTTCGACGTTCGTCGGCTCCTCGTCGGCCTCGGCCGCGGCGCGATCGAGCTCGGGAGGGCCGTCGAGCTCGGACGACACGGGGCCGCCGTACGCCGCCGTCGGCGACACGCTCGGGATCGTCGCATCGGGCTCCGCGATGCCGGGCGTGCTCGGGTCGGTCGGCGCGTCGGGATCGGGGGCCTCGGTCGCCGGCTCCGCCGTGTCGGGGTCGGTGGGGAGGTCGGGGTCGGACGCGGTGGGCTGGGTTCCGTCGGTCATGCGGCCAGCGTCGCGCAGCCGTACGCGATGCGCGAGCCCTTGCACTCCGTCGCTCGAGCCGTCGATCCCGCGGCCGACGCCTACCACGTCCGTGCGCCTCGAGCGTGGTGAGGGCATGGGGAGTTCTGCCCATGGTGGTTCCGAGGCGCCCGTCCTACCGTGAAGGCACAGCGGCCTGAGGGGTCGTCTACACGGGTCGCCCGCAAGGGTCCGTCGGAGGAGCCGGCCTGGCCGTCGGCTCCTCCTCACCCGTGCATCCGGCGCATCCGCCGCCGCGTCTGCGAGGGCCCTCGTGGCGAATCCGTGCGTCGCAGCTCGCCGCATCCGCCTCAGGCGTGCAGCGGCGCCCGTCGACCCGCGCGGCGCCGCCTTCGAGGCGCGGCTCGACGTCAGGCGATGCCCGCGAGCGTCATCACGCCGACGAAGACGAGCACCCACAGCCCCAGCAGCACCACGTGGCCGGCGACCGGCAGCACGATGCCGACGATCGCGGCCGCCACGGGTCGCCTGCGCTGCGCGAGGGCGACGATGCCGAGCACCACGGCGGCGAGGCCGAAGACCCAGGCGACGATCGTCGACACGTCGGGCAGCCCGACGATCGACGCGAGGCTCACGAGCCCGCCGAGTCCCGACCCGAGCGTCGCCACGGGGCTCGCGATGCCGAACGCGAGCGACAGCCAGGGCAGCGGATGCCATCGCGGCGGGGCTGCAGGCGTGCCGACCAGACCGCCCGGGCCGGGGGTGCCTGGCGCGTGCTGCCACGCCTGCCCGGCGGCGCCGTGCACGCCCGTCTGCTGCGGCGGCTGCGCCGGCTGCCACGGCTGCGCCGGCTGCCACGGCTGCGCCGGCTGCCACGGCTGCTCGGGCTGCCACGGCTGCTCGGGGGTCGGGGGGATCGCGCTCACGACCCCAGTCTGCTCGCACGCGCCGGCGAGGATGCCGACGTCCGCTCAGCGAGCGTCGGCGATGCGGCGCAGCAGCTCGGCGGCGAGCGCGCGCTCGCCCGGCGTGAGCACGGCGTCCAGATCGTCGAGCGCGCCCAGCAGGCCGGACGCCCAGGCGGCTGCGAGGCGCCGAGGCCGCATGCAGCGCGCCCACCCTCGGGCGCGGACATCCCGCAGGCACGACGACGAGACCCCCGCCGCCTCACGGCGACGGGGGTCTCGTGCGATGCGCGTCAGATCGTCGCGGCGTCGATCACGAAGCGGTAGCGCACGTCGGAGGCGAGCACGCGCTCGTACGCCTCGTTGATGCGCTCGGCGTCGATGAGCTCGATCTCGGGCGCGATGTCGTGCTCGGCGCAGAAGTCGAGCATCTCCTGCGTCTCGCGGATGCCGCCGATCATCGAGCCCGAGTACGACTTGCGGCCGGCGAGCAGCGAGAAGACGTTGAGCGACAGCGGCTCGGCCGGGGCGCCGACGTTGACGAGCGAGCCGTTGCGGCGCAGCAGCCCGAGGTAGGCGTCGACGTCGATCTTCGCGCTCACCGTGTTCACGATGACGTCGAAGGCGCCGGCGAGCGTCTCGAACGTCTCCGGGTCCTTCGTGGCGTGGTGGGCGATCGCGCCGTAGCGGAGCGAGTCGTCCTGCTTCGAGAGCGACTGCGACAGCACGGTGACCTCGGCGCCCATCGCGACCGCGATCTTCACGGCCATGTGGCCGAGGCCGCCCATGCCGACGACCGCGACCTTCGTGCCCTCGCCGACGCTCCAGTGCCGCAGCGGCGAGTACGTGGTGATGCCTGCGCACAGCAGCGGCGCGGCGGCCTCGTAGGGGATCGACTCGGGCACGCGCAGCACGAAGTCGGCGTCGACGACGACGTGCGTCGAGTAGCCGCCCTGCGTGATGGTGCCGTCGCGGTCGACGGATGCGTAGGTGCCGACGTTGCCGCGCAGGCAGTAGTTCTCGTCGCCGGCGAGGCATGCCTCGCACTCGCGGCACGAGTTCACCATGCAGCCGACGCCGACGCGGTCGCCCACGGCGTGGCTCGTGACCTCGGAGCCGACCTCGGCGACGACGCCGACGATCTCGTGGCCGACGACCAGCGGGTACGTGGTCTCGCCCCACTCGCCGCGCACGGTGTGGATGTCGGAGTGGCAGATGCCGGCGTAGGCGATCTCGATGAGCACGTCACGGGCGCCGACGTCGCGGCGCTCGATGGTGGTCTTGACGAGCGGCTCGGTCGCCGAGGTGGCGGCGTAGGCGTCGACGGTGCGCATGGCGGTCTCCTATGGATGTCGGTGGATGGTGGGCCGGACGAGGCCTCGTGGGCTGCGCATGCGAGCGCTCGCAGCGTCGCGACCGGCTGCACCAGTCCATCACCCCGCGCACGTCGCCGGGAGGGCTTGCGAGTACCGGGTAGCCTGCGCCCCCTCCCGAGGGCGCAGGCACGGCATCAGCTCCAGGCGACCGCGACGTCGACGACCCAGGTGACCCCGAAGCGGTCCTGCAGCATGCCGTACAGCGGGGCCCACTGCGACGGCGCGAGCGGCACGACGACCGTGCCGCCCTCGGCGAGGCGCTCCCACGCCGCTGCCAGCTCGTCGGCGTCGGTGCCGCGCGCCGAGACGAAGCTCGGTGCGACGCCCGGCTCGTAGGCCCGCTCGGCGGGCACGTCGTAGGCCATGATGCGGAAGCCGGACGGCGCCTCGACCTGGCCCCAGCCCACGAGGTCGGCCTCGGCAGGGTCGGTCGTGCCGTACGACTGCGCGTGCGTGACGACGACGAGCTCGCCGCCGAACGCGTCGCGGTAGTGCTCGAGCGCTGCACGAGCGGTGCCGCGGAAGTTCAGGTGGGGCGTGATGGCGATGCTCATGGATGCTCCTTCGGTGGGCGGCGGGCGTCTCCCACCGCGTGGATCCCACGATCCCGGCAGTGCCGGTCACCTACGGTCCTCTTCTCGACGTAGCCTGAGCAGCATGTCGACGCCCGCCCAGCGCCTCCTCGCGGTGCTGTCGCTGCTGCAGGCTCGCCGCGACTGGCCGGGCGACGCGCTGGCCACGCGGCTCGACGTCAGCGCGCGCACGGTGCGGCGCGACGTCGACCGGCTGCGCGGGATGGGCTACCGCATCCACGCCATCAAGGGACCGGGTGGCGGCTACCGGCTCGAGGCCGGCAGCGAGCTGCCACCCATGCGCTTCGACGACGGGCAGGCCGTCGCGCTCGCGGTCGCGCTGCGCACGGCCTCCGCTGCGGGGACGGCCGTCGCCGAGGACGCCGTGCGCGCGCTCGCGACGGTGCGGCAGGTGCTGCCCGCCCCGCTGCGGCACCGCGTCGACGCGCTCGCGGTGTCGTCGCTCGACGCAGCGGGAGCGGTGGCCGCCGACCCCGACGTGCTCCTCGCCGTCGCGACGGCGGAACGAGCCGACGAGATGCTGCGCATCGTCTACGACGGTCGCGAGGGGCCGTCGTGGCGGGTCGAGCCGCACGGCGTGGTGCTGGCGCAGGGGCGCTGGTACCTCGTCGCGTTCGACCCCGAGCGCGACCGGTGGCGGCTGCTGCGCGTCGACCGCATCCGCCCGCTGCCGCCGACGGGCGTGCGCTTCGCGCGACGCGAGGTGCCGGGCGGCGACGCGCGCGCCTTCGTGCTCGCACGGTTCCGCGGGTCCACGACGGGTACCGACTGGCCGTGCCGCGGCTCGGTGGTGCTCGCGCTGCCCGCCGATCGGGTGCTGCCCTTCGCGAGCGAGGGCGAGGTCGAGGAGGTCGACGGCGTCGACGGCCGGGCGACGCGGCTCACGCTCGGCGCCTGGTCGTGGATGGGGCTCGCGGCCTCGTTCGCGCGCTTCGACGCCGCGATGACGCAGGTGACGCCACCCGAGCTCGCGGCGGCGTTCGGCGTGCTGGGGGAGCGGGCCGCCGCAGCGGCGCAGGCCTGAGGCCCGGCGTCGGTGGGACCGGCGTGGGTGCGCTCCGCGTCAGTGGGCTCCGCGTCGCCGCGCGGCCTCGACGGCCCGGTCGATGCCGCCGCGCCAGCCGGGGCCGTGTCCCGTGAGCACCCTCGTCGCACCGGTCGCGGCCAACGCATCCAGCGAGTCGAGCGCGACCGCGCTGCGCGCCGTCGCCGCACCCGCCACGATCTGGGGCCCGCGCACGCCCGTGTAGGGGTCGAGGGTGACGAGCGCGTCGCCCGTGAGCAGCGCGTCGCGCTCGGGCAGGTGGATGGCGATCGAGCCGTCGGTGTGGCCGGGCACCTCGAGGATGCGCGCGTCGGCGGGCAACGGCACGTCGTCGTCGATGGGCCGCGCCTCGACGCCGCGCACCGTCAGCGCACCCGCGGCCGTCATCGCGACGAGGCCGGGGATCGCGGTGGGATGCAGCACCGGGTACGGCAGGCGTGCACGCTCGTGCAGGTACCCGTACGGATGCCGCGCGAGCCGCACGTCGGCGGGATGCGACCAGACAGGCACCGACCAGCGCTCCGCGATGCGGCGAGCGAGCCCCACGTGGTCGAAGTGGCCATGGGTCAGCAGCACCCCCGCGAGGTCGTCGGGCGTGCGGCCGATCGCGTGCAGCGCCTCGTGCAGCGGACGCCAGGCCGCGGGCAGCCCCGCGTCGACGAGCAGCACGCGATCGTCGACCTCGACGAGGTACAGGTTGGTGGCGGCGATGGCCAGGCGGTGGATGCCGGGTGCGGCGTCCCGATGCAGCATGCGAGCTCCTCGGTCGTGGACGGGCGACGCTACGTCGCGCCGCCGTGCGCGAGGAAGGGGGTCGCGGTCGGCCCGCGAGTCTGCGTCGCCGCGCGCGACGGGAGCCGTGCCCGCGGCTGCACGTCGCGCGACCGTCTCGCGACCCCCTTGTCGTCGCCGTCGGCCATCACCCACGCTTGCGAGCGCATTCGACGAGCGTGAGGAGCCACGATGCGGGAGCGGCACGATGCCGAGGGCACGACGCCGACGGATGCGACGACGGCGCCGGAGGACGCGACGGCCCCGGAGGGCGCGACGGCCCCGGAGGGCGCGACGGCGCGGCCGACGGGCGCGCCGACGCTCGCACGGCGCATCACCGGCCCGCTGCTGTTCCTCTTCATCCTCGGCGACGTGCTGGGCGCCGGCATCTACGCGCTCGCAGGCGAGCTCGCAGGCGAGGTGGGCGGGGCGATCTGGCTGCCCATGCTCGTCGCGCTCGCGCTCGCGCTGCTGACCGCCGGCTCGTACGCCGAGCTCGTGACGAAGTACCCGCGAGCCGGTGGCGCGGCGGTGTTCGCGCAACGCGCCTACCGGGCGCCCGTCGTCGGGTTCCTCGTCGGCTTCGCCATGCTCGCCGCCGGCGTGACGAGCGCCGCCGGCCTCGCGCTCGCCTTCGCGGGCGAGTACCTGCAGACCTTCGTGTCGGTGCCCGCCGTGCCGGCCGCCATGGGCTTCCTCGCGCTCGTCGCGCTCGTGAACCTCCGCGGCATCCGCGAGTCGCTCGGTGCGAACGTCGTCATGACCGCCATCGAGCTCACGGGGCTGCTGCTCGTCATCGTGACGGTGCTGCTGCTCGTCGGATCCGGCGGCGGCGACGTGAGCCGCGCCGCCGAGCTGCGCTCGGACGTCGCGCCGGGCACGGCGATCCTCGGCGGCGCCATCCTCGCCTACTACTCGTTCGTCGGGTTCGAGACGTCGGCCAACGTCGCCGAGGAGATCCGCGACCCGTCGCGCGTGTACCCGAGGGCACTGTTCGGCGCGCTCGCGACCGCCGGCATCCTCTACGCCCTCGTGGGCCTCGCGGCCGCGGTGGCGCTGCCCGCCGACGAGCTCGCCGCATCCTCCGGGCCGCTGCTCGCCGTCGTCGAGGCGACGGGCGTGGGCGTGCCGTCCTGGCTCTTCAGCCTCGTCGCGCTCATCGCCGTCGCGAACGGCGCGCTGCTCACGATGATCATGGCCAGCCGAGTCGCATACGGCATGGCGAGCGACGGGCTGCTGCCCGCGACCCTCGCGCGGGTGCTGCCGCGGCGCCGCACCCCCTGGGTCGCGATCGTCGCGACGACCCTCGTCGCGATGGCGCTCACGGCGTTCGGCGACCTCGCGCTGCTCGCCGAGACCGTCGTGCTGCTGCTGCTGCTCGTCTTCATCAGCACGAACGTCGCGGTGCTCGTGCTGCGGCGCGACCGCGTCGAGCACGACCACTTCCGCATCCCCGCGGTCGTGCCCGTGCTCGGCGTCGCCTCGTGCATCCTGCTGCTCACGCAGCAGTCGGGCACGGTGTGGGCGCTCGGTGGCGGCCTGCTCGTGCTCGGCCTCGCGCTCTTCGGCATCGAGCGCCTCGTGCGCTCGCGCGGCGACCGGCGCTCGCGATGACGCGCGAGCGGCGCCGCGGCCTGCCGTGGATCCTGCGCGACCGGGCCTTCTGGGCGGCCGTGCTCATCGGGGTCGCGCTCATGGCGGCCGTCGACGAGATCGTCTTCCACCAGCTCCTCGGCTGGCACCACCTGCTCGACCGCGCGACGCCGCAGATCGGCCTCCTGTCGGATGGGCTGCTGCACGCGGCGGAGGTCGTCGGGCTCGCGGCGGGCGGCTTCCTGCTCGCCGACGCGCATCGCCGCCGCGCGATCGGGCGCCGCGTCGCAACCGCCGGGGTCCTCTGCGGCATGGGCGCCTTCCAGCTGTTCGACGCGGTGGTCGACCACAAGCTGCTGCGCATCCACCAGATCCGCTACGGGGTCGACCTGCTGCCGTACGACGTCGCATGGGTCGCCTCCGCCGTCGCGCTGCTCGCCGCGGGCGCCGTGGCATGCGCGCTCGCGTCGCCGCCGCGCCGGCCCGGCCCCCCGGCCGTGTCGTGACCGGGCACGGCGCCCACGACGCGGGGCTGGGCCTCGTCGCCGCCCTCGGGCCCGGCATCGTCGTGGCCGTGCCCGCCGTGCTCGCCGCAGCGCTCCACCTCGGCGCGGTGCGCAGCCTGCGCACGCGGAGGCCGTGGCCGCTGCACCGCACGGTGCTGTGGCTCGCCGGCACGACGCTCGTCGCCGCATCGGCGGTCGGACCGCTCGCCGTGCGCGCCCACGAGGACGCCGTGGCGCACATGGTCGTGCACCTGCTCGTCGGGATGGTGGCGCCGATGCTGCTCGTGCTCGCCGCCCCCACGACGCTCGCGCTGAACGCGCTCGCCGCCGTGCAGGCGCGCAGGCTCGCCCGCATCCTGCGCAGCCGCCTCGCTCGCGTCGTGGCGCATCCCGTCGTCGCCACCGCGCTGCACGTCGGCACGATGTGGCTGCTCTACGGCACCGAGGCCGGCCGCGTCGCGCTGCACGACCCGGTGCTGCACGTGCTCGTGCTCGCGCACCTCGTCGCGACCGGATCGCTGTTCACGTGGTCGCTCGTCGGCGTCGACCCCGCACCGCATCGCCCGCGCCTCGCCGTGCGCGTCGGCGCGCTCGTGCTCGCCGGCGCGGCGCACCGCATCCTCGCGGTGCAGCTGTACGGCGACGCCGCGGTGGGGGCGTCGGTCGCCGAGTCGCAGACGGCGGCGCGCGTGATGTCGGCGGGTGGCGACGTCGTCGAGCTCGCGCTCGCGGTCGTGCTGTTCGGGCAGTGGTACCGGCGACGCGTCGCCGCCGACCACCGAGCGCGCGGCACGCTCGGCCGGGATGCGCGCCGCGGTGCTGCGGGCGGCGGTGCTGCGGGCGGCCGAGCTGCCGGCGCTCGCGCCGCGGGCGGCCGCGCGGTCGCGACGTCGTAGCCGCGCGGACGCGTCAGCGGCGCACGCGGTCGGCTCGCGCCCGGCGCCGCCTGCTGCGTGCGATCGCGATGCCGATCGCCGCGAGCACGGCGCCCAGCACCGAGCCCGTCGCGTTCGCAGCCCAGTCGCCCACGTCGCACGCGCGGCCGAGCATCGGCAGCACCGCCTGCACGATCTCGATCGCAGCCGCGGCGATCGCGCCGACGAGCGCGGCGAGCGACGGCTGTCGCGTCGCGACCGCGAGCAGCAGCACGGGCGGCACGAGCAGCACGACGTTCGCGAGCGGCTCGGGCGCGAGCAGGTCGACGTCCCACCGCAGCGAGCAGCCCGCCCCGACCGCGGCGCGCGTCGGCCAGAGGGTGAGCGCCCCGACCGCGACGAACGCGGCGACCGCGAGCACCATCGCCGCACGCCGCACGGGCGCGAGCGCCCACGCGACGAGCGGGCCGAGCACGACGACGACCGCGAGCAGCGACGGCGCGATCCACGGGTACGTGGCGAGGATCGTCGACAGCACGCCCGCCTCCCTCCGTCGCATCGCTCGAGCGGGAGCCTAGACCGGCAGCGCGCGGGGCACGAGCGGCGACGCCGCGGTGGCCGCGCCGATGCCGCGCTCGCGGGCGGCGGATGCCCGCGGCGGTCAGTGCTGCAGCTGCCGTCGCGGGTCGGCCTGCGCTGCGGCACGCTCGGCGTCGCGGCGCTGCAGCCGTGCGAGCCCGAGGCCGACGCCCGCGAGCAGCACGCCGATGAGCGCTCCCGACGTGTTCGCGATCCAGTCGCTCGTGTCGCACGAGCGCCCGATCGGCGTGACGACCGCCTGCACGAGCTCGATGCCGAAGGACGTCGCGGATCCCGCCGCGACCGCGAGCACGGGCCTCCGCCATGCGACGGCGAGGGCGAGGCCGAACGGCACGAACAGCAGCACGTTCCACAGCGGCTCCGCCGTCGTCAGCTGCGGGCTCCAGTCGACGGCGCATCCGATGCGCATGTCGCGGCTCGTGGGCGTCATCGTGAGCGCGAGGATCGGCAGCAGCGCGAGCGCCGCGATCGCGCCTGCCGCGCGACGACGTGCAGCGAGCCACCATGCCGCCAGCGGGCCGGCGATGACGAGCACCGCGAGCGACGACATCCCGACCGACGCCGATGGCACGACGATCGAGTCGCGCAGCGCGTCGGCGAGCGCGGCGATCATGCGCGGGATCCTCGTGACGGCATCCGAGCAGCGTAGGGAGCCCTGCCATGCGCCGCCCCTGCGCACGCCATGCGCGGGCGGCGACGGCGGAGTACCGTCGAGCCACCGGGAGGAGGCGCCATGGGTCGGATGCCCGACTTCGAGATGCCTCCGGTGGAGCCCGATCCGCCGCGTGACGCCGGGCCCGCGGCCGAGCCTCTCCTCGGCGTCCCCGAGCACGACGCCGCGAGGCGCGCGCTCGAAGCGCTCGCGCCGCCGGCGTCGGTCGCGGGGCCGACCGCTCCGGATGCCGACGCATCCGCCGCGGACGAGGCCGAGGCACCGCGCGCCGATGCTCGGCGGCTGCGGTCGTGGCGGCGCGCGCGCGTGCCGCTCGCCGCCTTCCTCGCGGGCGCGCTGCTCGTCGCGGGCGGGGTCGTCGTCGCCGACCTCGTGCGCTCGGACGGGGAGCGGGCGGCGGTCGAGGAAGCGGTGGCCGCCTACGCCGACGTCGTCGAGTCCGCCGACGGCGCGGCGCTCGCATCCGAGCAGCGACTCGACGACGCGACGGCGACGCGCGCACTGCTCACGGCGGGCATCGAGCCCGCGGCGCGAGCCTCGCTCGCATGCGACGCCCCGCGCCTGGGCGTCGACGTCGCGACCGTCGACTGCGACGTGCTCGTCGAGCGCCGCGTCGACCCGACGCGTCTCGTCCTCGAGCGCATCGAGGGCCGGTGGCTCGTCACCGACGGGGTCGAGGTGCCCGTGCGCATCCGCTCGGGCGCCCTCGTGGTCGAGGCCGTCGACGGCGTGCCGCTCGACCCGGCCGTCGCGCGCGGCGACCAGGCGGCGTGGATGCTGCCGGGCCGCTACGACGTCGACGTGCGCACCCCGGCGCAGCTCGAGGTGCAGCGGCTCGAGGGCCTCGTGGTCTCGGCCTCGACCGGCTCCGTGCGCTGGACGAGCGACACGACCGAGATGCTCGACGCCGACGTGCAGGCGACCGCCCTCGGCTTCCTGGAGGCCTGCGCGACGGCGCCGCGCGAGGGGTGCCCGCCGCTGCAGATCCGGCCGGCGAGCGACCGCTTCACGGTGCTCGACGTCGTCGGGCGGCTGCGGCCGGACGACCCGCACGCCATGAGCTTCGACGTCAGCATCGCCCGCCCCGTCGAGGTGCCGGAGGAGTTCCTCGTCGTGACGGTGCGCGTCGACTTCGGCGAGGATCTCGACCGCTACGACGTCACCGTGCCGTAGCGCCGCGCCGGTGCTGCCAGCGCCTCGGGAATGTCCGCGCGCTCGCTGCGCTGGACGGAGGTGGACCCAACGCGAGGAGCAGCAGTGCCGTCGATCACCGACCCCATGACCGTCCGCGAGCTGAGGCTGCGCAACCGCATCTGGATCGCTCCCATGTGCATGTACTCGGTCGACGCGCTCGACGGCGTGCCCACCGACTGGCACCGCGTGCACTACGGCGCGCTCGCCGCAGGCGGCACGGGGCTCCTCGTCGTCGAGGCGTCGGCCGTCGTGCCCGAGGGGCGCATCTCGCGGCAGGACACGGGCATCTGGGACGACTCGCAGCGCGACGCCTGGCGCCCGATCGTCGACTTCGCGCACGCGCGCGGGGCAGCGATCGGCATCCAGCTCGCCCACGCGGGGGCGAAGGCGTCGACGCGTCCGACGTTCGGGCCCGACGCGGGCTCGGGCTCGCTGCCCATCGCCGACGGCGGCTGGCAGACGGTGTCGGCAGTCGACGGCTCCGTCATGGGGCTCGCCGACGCTCGCGCGCTGTCGGTCGACGAGGCGCGCGACGTCGTCGACGCGTTCGTCGCCGCAGCCGTGCGGGCAGCCGACGCCGGCTTCGACCTCGTCGAGGTGCACGGCGCGCACGGCTACCTGCTGCACCAGTTCCTCTCGCCGCTGTGGAACACGCGCGACGACGAGCTGGGCGGCGACCTCGCGGGGCGTGCGCGGCTGCTGCTCGAGGTCGTGCGCGGCATCCGTGCCGCGCTGCCCTCCATGCCCATCATGGTGCGCCTGTCGGCGACCGACTGGACCGACGGCGGCCTCACCGCCGACGACGCGGCGACGATCGCCCGGTGGGCCGAGGAGGCAGGCGCCGACCTCGTGGACGCGTCGTCCGGCGGCCTCGTGCGGGCCGAGATCCCCGTGGGCCCCGGCTACCAGGCGCACCTCGCGCAGCGCATCGCCGCCGCCGACGTGCCGACCTCCGCCGTGGGCATCATCGAGACGGGGCAGCAGGCGCAGGCGATCGTCGACGCGGGCGTCGACGCCGTCCGCGTCGGGCGTGCCGCGCTGCGCGACCCGCACCTGCCGATCCGCTGGGCGCGAGAGCTCGGCGCCGACGTCGACTGGACCCCGTCGCAGTACGAGCGCGCCTACTGAGCATCGACGCGAGAGTTCGGCTCGGCATCCGCCGTCGCCGACTCGAGGCAGACGTCGCCGTGCACCTGCCTCTCGGCTGCGCTGCTCGTCGGGCCGGCAGGCGACGTGCTCCTCGGCTGGCGGTGGGCGGATGCCGCGTCGGCGCCCTCGGTCGTGCCCGCCTGCTCGTGCTGCGCGCCGGCGTCCCGCTGACGCCTCGTGCGCGTCAGCGCTCGCGCAGGAGCACCATCGCGCCGACGTCGAGCCGGTCGACGACGAGCGCGCGGATCGCATCGACGTCGCTCGGGGAGCAGTCGAGCAGCACCTTCACCTCGGCGTCGCGCTTGCCGAGGTCGACCGAGACCGTCACGCCCACGACGCCCGCGCCGCGGTCGGATCCGCGGAAGACGTCGATGCCGTCGCCGTCGCCCGCCGTCGTGCCCTCGAGGTACCCGTAGTCGACGGGGTAGACGACGTCGGCGTGCCGAGGATGCGTCGACCCGCGCGGGCGGTCGATCACGATGCTGCAGGACTCGACGAGCGTGTCGAGCGTCGCGAAGAGGTCGGCCATGCGCCCATGCTGGCATGTCGTCGGCGCCACCGGCCTCGAGGCGGCGTCTCAGCGCAGCAGATCGCCGAAGGCCGCGAGCGGCACGATGCCCTCGGCTGCGGCGGCGAGCACCGCGTCGTCGGTGACGAGCGCGGCCTGCAGCCTCGCGACCGCGAGATGCTCGGCGTCGCCGATGTCGTCGCGACCCTGCTCGCGTGCGATCGCCCAGGCGGTGGCGCGCGAGACGCGGTCGCCGAGCAGTCGGATCCGGGTGGCCGTCGCCCGCTCGAGCACGGCCTTCGCGTCGGCCTCGGTGCGGCGGCCCTCGCGCACGTCGCGGTAGAGGATCGCCATCGCGTCGCTGCGCAGCGAGCCGCGACCGACGAGCGCATGCCCCGCGGCGAGCGGCGTCGTCGACTCGGCGAGCCGCAGCAGCGCGCCCGCGTCGATCGCGAAGCGCGTCACGACGACGCGCGCAGCGGCGAGCCGACGACGTCGAAGCGCACGCCGCCCATCTCGCCGGACAGGAGCGGCATCGCCTCCTCGATCGCGGCGCGCACGGACGGCAGCGCGAGCGAGGCGCGGTGGGCCTCGGCGTCGGCCCACAGCTCGACGACGTGCACGGCGTCGGGCTGGTCGTCGGCGACGCCGACCTCGTAGAGGAGGCAGCCGGCGGCGGCGAGCTCGCTGCTCGGGCGGGTGAGGATGGCGACGAGCTCGTCGCGCGCACCGGGCTTCGCGCCGAGGGTGCCGACGTTCGCGAAGGTCATGCGGCGAGGCTAGCCGTGTCCCCCGACACCCGGGCGGTCGCGCACGCGGGAGGACGGGCGCGCGCGGATAGCACAGGCGGCGTCGGCACGAGCGTTACGGATTCGTGATGTCCCGCCCGAGACCCGCGACATGCCGCGCGAGGACGGGCCGCCGCAGCCTCCCCGAGCGTCTCCCGTCGCTCGACACCGGCGCAAGCCCCTGGCAGCGTCGAGGACCGAGGGCACCGCATCCGAGGTGCGCCCGGACGATCGGACGAATGGAGCACGTGGACATCTGGCAGTTCATCGCGTCGCGATGGGAGGAGATCCTCTTCGCGTCGGCGCAGCATCTGAGCCTCGTCGTGCAGTCCCTCGTCGTCGCGACGGCGCTCGCGATCGCGATCGCCGCGCTCGTCTACACGAGCCCGGGCCGCAGCGGCGCCGCGAACGCCGTGAGCGCCATCGGCCTCACCGTGCCGTCGTTCGCGCTCATCGGCCTCATGGTCGCGCCGCTCGGCTTCGGCGTCGCGCCCGCGGTCGTCGTCATCGTCTTCTTCGCGGTGCTGCCGATCCTGCGCAACGCCATCGTCGGCCTCGCAGGCGTCGACCGCAGCCTCGTCGAGTCGGCGAAGGGCATCGGCATGAGCCGCATGCGCACCTTCGCCCGCGTCGAGCTGCCGCTCGCGTGGCCCGTCATCCTGTCGGGCGTGCGCATCTCGGCGCAGATGGTGATGGGCATCGCGGCCGTCGCCGCCTACGTGCTCGGCCCCGGCCTCGGAGGCTTCATCTTCCAGGGGCTCTCGCGCCTCGGCGGCGCGGGCGCGCTCGAGTCGATCGTCGTCGGCACCGTCGGCGTCGTCATCCTCGCCGCCATCCTCGACCTCATCCTCGTCGGCGTCGGCCGGCTCACGACCTCGAAGGGCATCCGTGTCTGACACCGCCACCACCGACGCCGCCGGGACCGCCATCTCGGGCAAGGCCATCCGGCTCGACAACGTCACGAAGCGCTACCCCGGCCAGCAGCGGCCCGCGGTCGACGGCATCACGCTCGAGATCCCCGCCGGCCAGATCGTGATGCTCGTCGGCCCGTCCGGCTGCGGCAAGACGACGACGCTGAAGATGATCAACCGCCTCATCGAGCCCACCGAGGGCAGCATCATCCTCGGCGACGAGGACGTCACGACCATCGACGGCGACGATCTGCGCAGGCGCATCGGCTACGTCATCCAGGCAGGCGGGCTCTTCCCGCACATGACCGTCGCGCAGAACGTCGCGCTCGTGCCCAAGATGCTCGGGTGGGACAAGGCGCGCATCGCCGCCCGCGTCGACGAGCTGCTCGACCTCGTCTCGCTCGACCCCGGCACCTACCGCGACCGCTACCCGCGGGAGCTCTCGGGCGGCCAGCAGCAGCGCGTCGGCGTCGCACGCGCCCTCGCCGCCGACCCGCCCGTGCTGCTCATGGACGAGCCGTTCGGCGCCGTCGACCCCATCACGCGGCAGCGCCTGCAGGACGAGCTCATCCGCATCCAGCACGAGGTGCGCAAGACGATCGTCATCGTGACGCACGACTTCGACGAGGCCGTGAAGCTCGGCGACTGGATCGTCGTGTTCCGCGAGGGTGCGCAGATCGTGCAGTACGACACCCCCGAGCGCATCCTCGCCGAGCCCGCGAACGACTTCGTCGAGGACTTCATCGGATCGGGTGCGGGGCTCAAGCAGCTGAGCCTGCGCCGGGTGCGCGAGGTCGAGCTCGCCGAGGCCGTCGTCGTGCGAGCGGGCGGCGACGCGAGCGATGCGCTGCAGCGCATCGAGCGCGCGGGCCACCACCACGTCGTCGTCACCGACGACCGCGACCGCCCCGTCGCGTGGCCGTCGCGACGCGAGCTCGGGCGCATCGACCGGCTGCCGACGGGCGTGACGCCCGGGCTCCCCGTCATCGGCTCGGCTGCGACGCTCAACGACGCGCTCGACACCATGCTCGTCTCGAGCGCGGGCGCCGCGCTCGTCACGGGCCGTGGCGGCGCGTTCATCGGCGTCATCACGGTCGAGACGGTCATGGAGGCGATCACGGCGGCGCGCGAGGCCGCCAGCGAGCGGCCGGCGGGCGCGCCCGTGGGCATCAACACCGGCCAGCTGTCGGTGCAGCAGCCTGAGGGCTCGGATGCCTGACGCCCAGGCATCCGCGACGGTCGCCGACGAGCCGGGCGCCGTGACGAGCGCCGCGGCCCCCGCCGCTCGGCCCGCACCTCGGCGCCGCCTCGCCCGTGGCGGCTGGCGCCCGCTCATCGTGCAGATCGTCGTGCTCCTCGCCATCCTCGGCGCGTTCGCGATCTGGCTCTCCGTCGCGCCGCTGACCGCGACGGAGCGCAACACCCTGAACCCCGGCACGCTCGTCGAGCTCACGGGCCAGCACCTGGGCCTGACGTTCGTCGGTGCCGCGCTCGTGCTCGTGATCGCGATCCCGCTCGGCGTGCTGCTCACCCGGCGCCCGTTCCGCGGCGCGGCCGGCCCCATCCTCGCGATCGCGAACTTCGGCCAGGCGGCACCCGCCGTGGGCCTCATCGTGCTGCTCGCGGCCCTCGTGCCCGACGGGTTCCAGGCGTCGATCGTCGCGCTCGTGCTCTACGCCGTGCTGCCGGTGCTGCGCAACACGATGATCGGCATCCGCGGCGTCGACGACCGCCTCGTCGAGGCGGGACGCGGCATGGGGATGACGTCGACGATGGTGCTGCTGCGGGTCGAGCTGCCGCTCGCGGTGCCCGTCATGCTCTCGGGCGTGCGCACCGCGCTCGTGCTGCTCGTCGGCACCGCCGCGCTCGCGGCCTTCGTGAACGGCGGCGGGCTCGGCCTGCTCATCACGACGGGCATCAACCTCTACCTGTTCACCGTGCTCATCGCGGGCGCGCTGCTCATCGCCGTGCTCGCGCTCATCGTCGACTGGATCGGCCGCGTCGTCGAGCACGTCGCCCGACCGAAGGGACTGGCATGACGCGTCGCCCCCGCACCACCCGCCTCGCCGCGGCCCTCGCGGGCGCGGGCATGCTCGCGATGACCGGCTGCGGCCTGCAGCCGGCGACCGCGTACACGCCCGCCGTCGCCCCCGGATCCATCGAGCCCATCGAGGGTCTCGAGGAGGGCGCGTCGCTCACCGTCACGAGCAAGAACTTCACCGAGCAGCTCATCCTCGGCAAGATCGGCGTGCTCGTGGCGCAGGCGGCCGGCTTCGACGTCACCGACATGACGAACGTGCCGGGCTCCGTGCCGGTGCGCGAGCTCATGACGTCCGGCACCGCCGACATGACGTGGGAGTACACGGGCACCGCCTGGCTCACGTACATGGGCGAGGAGGAGGGCTTCGACGACCAGCAGGCGCAGTACGAGGCCGTGCGGGATGCGGATGCCGAGATCGGCCTCACGTGGCTCGAGCCCGCCGCGCTCAACAACACGTACGCCTTCGCGGTGCGGTCGGAGGCGATCGAGGAGCTCGGCGGCGTCGCGTCGCTCTCCGACATGGCGGCGCTGCCCGTCGAGCAGCGCACCATCTGCGTCGAGCCCGAGTTCAACTCGCGCGCCGACGGGCTCGGCCCGCTGCTCGAGCTGTACGGCATCCCGCGGGGCTCGGCCGAGGGCGTGCCCGACGACAGCATCTCGATCTACGACACGGGCGCCGTCTACACGGCGACCGACCGCGGCACGTGCAACTTCGGCGAGGTCTTCTCGACCGACGGGCGCATCGAGAGCCTCGACCTCACGCTGCTCGAGGACGACCTCGGGTTCTTCCCCGCGTACAACGCCGCAGCGGTCATCAACACCGAGACCCTCGAGACGTACCCGGAGCTCGAGGAGATCTACGGCGCCGTGTCGGAGGCGCTCACCGACGACGCCCTGCGCGCGCTCAACCTGCGCGTCGACGAGGGTGGCGAGCTGCCCGCCGACGTCGCGCTCGACTTCCTCGTGCAGGAGGGGTTCGTCACCGAGCCCTAGCGGCCTGGCCGGCGAGACCCGCTCGCGAGCGGATGGGCGGATGCGCATGCGCCTCGTCGGGCCGCTCGCGTGCGCATCCCGGCGAGGTCACGCGAGCGCGCGCACCGCGTCGACGCCGAGCGCCTCGGCCACGCCCGCGTTCGTCACGGCGCCGCCGTGCACGTTGACGCCGCGAGCGAGGGCCACGTCGGCGCGCGCCGCGGCCTCCCAGCCGAGGTCGGCGATGCGCAGCACGTAGGGCAGCGTCGCGTTCGTGAGCGCACGCGTCGACGTCTCCGGCACGGCGCCGGGGATGTTCGCGACGCACGAGTAGAGCGCGTCGTGCACCGCGAAGACGGGATCGGCGTGCGTCGTCGGGCGCGAGCCCTCGAAGCATCCGCCCTGGTCGATCGCGATGTCGACGAGCACCGAGCCGGGGCGCATCGCCGCCACCATGTCGTCGGTGACGAGCTTCGGGGCGGCGGCGCCCGGCACGAGCACCGAGCCGATGACGAGGTCGGCGTCGGCGACCTGGTCGGCGATCTCGAGCCGCGACGAGTGCCGCGTCTGGATCGTCGAGCCGAAGGATGCCTCGAGCTGTCGCAGGCGGGGGAGCGAGAGGTCGATGACCGTGACGTCGGCGCCGAGTCCCACGGCGTTGCGCGCCGCGTGCTCGCCGGCGACGCCGCCGCCGATGACGACGACCTTCGCGCGGCGCGTGCCCGGCACGCCGCCGAGCAGGATGCCGCGCCCGCCGGCGGGGCCCATGAGGTGGTGCGCGCCCATGACGATCGACAGGCGGCCGGCGACCTCGCTCATGGGTGCGAGCAGCGGCAGCGACCGGTCGTCGAGCTGCACCGTCTCGTAGGCGATCGCGGTCGTGCCCGCTGCCACGAGGGCGTGCGCCGTGTCGGCGGCGGCGGCGAGGTGCAGGTAGGTGAAGACCACCTGGCCGTCGCGCATGCGGGCGAACTCCGGCTCGATGGGCTCCTTGACCTTCAGCAGCAGGTCGCCCTTCGCCCACGCCTCGTCGGCGTCGGCGGCGATGCGCGCGCCGGCTGCGACGTAGTCGGCGTCGGCGATGCGCGAGCCCTCGCCCGCGCCCTGCTCGACCCACACCTCGTGGCCGCGTGCCACGAGCGCGTCGACGCCCGCGGGGGTGATGGCGACGCGCTGCTCGCTCGGCTTGATCTCTGCGGGGACGGCGATGCGCATGGCGACTCTCCTCGTCGGTCCGGCGTCGTCGTCGACGCAGGGTCGGTGCTGGTGCATCCATGATGGGAGGAAGTGGCAGGATGCACGAGAGGCGCCGAAGCATTGCCCGCGGCCGCCTCGCCATCGGTCGAATCCTTCGGCCGATGGCCTCGATCGCACGATGCGGAGCGCGAATGCTGCAGCCCGACGGCCTCGACGCGGTCGACGTCGCCCTGCTGGGCATCCTCCGCCGCGACGCGCGCGCATCCAACCGCCAGCTCGCCCGCTCGGTCGGCCTCGCCGAGTCGACGGTGCACGCGCGCGTGCGGCGGCTCGAGGAGCGCGGCGTCATCGCCGGCTACGAGGCCGTCGTGCGGCAGGAGCGCATGGGCGCCGGGCTGCACGCGCTCGTGCACGTGACGCTGCGACCCGGTGCCCGGCAGGCGAGCATCACGGAGTTCTCGGAGCGGGTGCGTGCGCTGCCGGAGGTGAGCCAGGTCTACTTCCTCGGCGGTGTCGACGACTTCATCGTGCACGTCGCCGTCGCCGACTCGGCGGGGCTGCGCCGCTTCGTCGTCGAGCACCTCTCGGCAGATCAGACCGTCGCGTCGACGCGCACGAGCATCGTGTTCGACTACCACCGCAACGTGTCGACGGCGTCGTTCGGCTGAGGCGTCACGAGCCGGGGCCGCCGAGGCGGCGGCGTCAGCCAGGCAGGGTCGCCGCCACGACGGCCTGCGGTCGCCCGGCCACCGGGATCTCGCGCTGCGCGAGCGTGTCGAGGTCGACGATCGTGAGCCCATCCCACCAGCCGTCGCGCGTCGAGCCGCCCGCGAGCACCGCCGACCACGCATCGTCGGCATCCGCCCGCCAGACGGTCGCCGTCTCGTGCATCTGCGCGAGCGGCACCACCTGGTCGGTGCCGTCGGGTCGCAGCACCTCGAGGCTCGGCCCGCGCGTGGCCGAGCCGAACGCCCCCGTGCCGACCACCACGGTCGTGCCCGCGTCGGCGCCCTCGCCGCCGACCTGCGCGACGCCGTGCTGATGCGTCTGCGCGGCGAGCGGGGCGATGCTCGACGTGCCGGCGATCGGATCGACCTCGACCATCGCCTGCCCCTGGAACGGCAGCAGGATGGTGCCCGTCGCCGTGACGACCCCGTAGTGCGGCTTCTCCCAGGAGGCGAAGCCGAGGTCGCCGAACGGTGCCACCTCGATGGTGCGCGCCGCGAGCGTCGCGGCGTCGACGACGGTGACGCCGTAGGTGTCGTGGTCGACGGTCGCGACCCACGCGCCGGCCGGGTCGACGAGCACGTCGAAGGGCCGCACGCCCACGTCGACCGAGGCGACGAACGTGCCCGATGCGACGTCGAAGACCTCGAGCCAGGCGGGGTCCGGCCAGCGATGCACGGCGACGTACGCGGTCGCGCCGTCCGGCGACACCGCGACGCCGAGGCCGCCGTCGCGGTACTCGCCGAAGGCGACGCCCGCGGGCTGATGCCGATACGGCACGAGCGCGGTGCGCGCCATCGTCGCGAGGTCGACGACCGCGAGGCCCTCGGCCGTCGCGACGAACGCGCGCCCGGCTCGCTCGTCGACGGCGACGCCCCACGGTGCCGCGCCCACCTCGATCGATGCGACCACGGGATCGGTGGCGGTCGGGTCGACGACGGCGAGTGCGTTCGACGCCGCGAGGGTCGCGAGCAGCAGCTCGCGCTCGGGCGCGGACGTCGGGGATGGCGGTGGCGAGGGGGAGGGGCTCGGGCTCGTCGTCGGCGCAGCGGACGGGGCGGGTGCGAGCGACCCGGGCGCGCAGGCGACGAGCAGCGAGCCGGCGGCGGCGAGCGCTGCGAGGCTCGCGAGCCTCGCGAGGCGGTGACGGGTGGGCATCCGCGCATCGTACGACGCGCATCCCTGCGCCGCCGATGCCCGAGCGCGACGACGCCCCACGAGCGCGATGGCTCGCGGGGCGTCGTCGGGTGGCGTCAGCCCTCGAGCGTCGCGCTCGCGAGCGTGATCTCGATGCCGGCGAGGGCCTGCGAGACGGGGCAGCCCGACTTCGCCTCGTTCGCGATGCGCTCGAACTCGGCCTGGTCGAGGCCCGGCACCGTCGCCGTCACCGTGAGCGTCGAGCCCGTGATGCCCTGGCCGGGCACGAAGCCGACCTCGGCGCTCGTCGAGATGGTCGAGGGGGCGTGGCCGGCCTCGCCGAGCGCGTGCGACAGCGCCATGGAGAAGCAGGACGCGTGCGCTGCCGCGATGAGCTCCTCGGGCGTGGTCTGGCCGGAGCCCTCGGTGCGCGCCTTCCACGACACCGCGGTCTCGATGCCGGACTTCAGGGTCGTCGTGCCGGATCCGTCGGCGAGGCCGCCGTTCCAGACGGTGCTCGCGCTGCTCGTGACTGCCATGGGTGGCTCCCTTCGTCGGTTGCCATCAGGCTACGACCGGGGGTGGAGGATGCGCCGGGGCTAGCCTCGAGGGCGGGAGGCGGATATGGAGCAGCACCTCGCCGAGGAGATCACGATCGTCGCCGTGCTCGGCATCGTCATCGTGGGCGCCGTCTCGGCGATCGCCGGCCGCATCGGGGTGGCCGCGCCGCTGCTGCTGACGCTCGTCGGCATCGGTCTGGGCTTCGTGCCGGGGGCGGCCGACGTCGTCGTCGACCCCGAGATCATCCTCACGGTCGTGCTGCCGCCGTTGCTCTACGCGGCGGCGCTGCAGGTGCCCTTCGTCGACTTCCGCCGCAACCTGCGCGTCATCGCGTTCCTGTCCGTCGTGCTCGTCGTGGTGTGCGCGCTCGTCGTCGGCGGGCTCGTCGCGTGGATCTGGCCGGCCGTGGGATTCGCGCTGGCGGTCGCGCTCGGCGCGGTCGTGGCGCCGCCGGACGCGGTCGCCGCGACGTCGCTCGGCAAGCGGCTCGGCCTGCCGCCGCGCATCGTCACGATCCTCGAGGGCGAGGGCCTCGTGAACGACGCGACGGCGCTCGTGCTGCTGTCGACCGCGGTGGGCATCGCCGTCGACGCGGGCGACGGCGGCCCTGCCGTCGAGGTCGGCGACGTCGCCGGCACGTTCGCATGGGCGGTCGTCGGCGCGCTCGTCATCGGCTACGTCGTCGGCCGGGTGGCGGTGGCGGTGCGCGGCCGCATCCACGATCTCGTCCTCGACACGGCGCTGTCGATCGTCGTGCCGTTCGTGGCGTTCCTCGCCGCCGAGCAGGTCCACGCATCCGGCGTCGTCGCCGTGGTCGTCGCGGGCATCGTCGTCGGCAACCTGGGGCCCGGGCGCATCGGCGCGCGCGAGCGGCAGGGCGAGCGCACGAGCTGGCAGACGTTCACCATGGTCATCGAGCACGCCGTCTTCCTCTACATGGGACTGCGGCTGCGACCGGTGGTGGACGCCGTCGAGGGCGCGGAGCAGTCGCTGTGGGAGGTCGTGGGCGTGGGGCTGCTCGTCACGCTGCTCCTCGTCGCGCTGCGCTTCGCGGTCATGCCGCTGCTGCTGTGGTCGATCCGCGTCCGCGCTCGGAAGCTCGAGCGGCGCCAGCGGCTCGGAGCGAGGCGCATGCAGCAGGCCGACGAGCGGTTCGCCGCCACGGAGGACGCCCGCGTCACGTCGCGGCTCGACCAGTTCCGCAGGCGTCTCGAGCAGCAGGCGAACGACGTCACCGCCGAGCGCGACCAGTCGCTCGGCTGGCGCGACGGCGTCGCGCTCGGCTGGTCGGGCATGCGCGGCGTGGTGACGGTCGCCGCGGTGCAGACGCTGCCGCACGACCATCCGTACTACGCGGCGCTCGTGCTCGTGGCGTTCGTCGTCGCGATCGTCACGCTGCTCGTGCAGGGGCTCACGCTGCCCGCCCTCATCCGCGCCCTGCGCCTGACGAAGGACTCGACGACGGAGGAGCGGGCGGAGCTGCTCGAGCTCACGCGCCGCTGCGCCGACGCGGGCAGCGCCGCGATGACGACCGAGCTCGATGCGCTCGACCAGCCGCTCGGCGGCGCCATGCGCGACGAGATCCTCGCGATGCCCGCTCGTCGCGTGGAGCGTGCCGCGACGATGCTCGGCATCGGCGACGACGTCGACGAGGAGCGCACCCGCGCGTTCGTGCGCGTGCGGCGCGCGCAGCTGGCTGCCGAGCGCGCGACGCTCAGGGCCGAGCGGCAGCGCGGCGCGTTCTCGTCGGAGACCCTCGCGGCGATGCAGCGGCAGCTCGACGTGTTCGAGGTGCAGCTCGATGCGATGGCGGGCGACGACGCCGGCCATTGAGCCGACGCTCGAGCGCAGACGCCGGTCCGCGGCGCCGGTCGCGTCGGGTCAGTCGCGGCAGTCGGCGTCGACGAGGTCGCGCACGTGCGCGAGGAACTCGGCGAGGCGCTGCGCCTCGGCCGGGTCGAGCCGCGCCGCCGCCTCGCGGATGGCGGGCGCGAGCGGGTCGGCGGTGTCGGGGCTGCTGCGCGAGGCGGGCTCGAGCAGCTTGCTGCGCCGGTCGTCGGCGTGCTGGCGCGTCGAGATGAGCCCGCCGTCCTGCAGCCTGCGCACGATGGCGCTGACCGACGGCGTCGTGAGGCCGAGGTGCTGCGCGAGCTCGGTGGGGGTGGCTGGTCGGCCCGCGTCGGCGCGATCGGCGATGAAGCGCATCGCCTCGCGCTCGCTGTGCCCCGGTCCGCATGCGGCCTGGCGGCGGCGGGAGAGCCGCGACTCGGCGAGGCGCACCTCCTCGACCGCCCACACGAGCTGCGTGACCGGGTCGTCGCCCGGCACGTCGACGTCGACGTCCTCGGCCTGCGAGCCGTGCGTCGTGGATGCCGTCATGCGCGCCTCCTTCGACCGTGTGCCCTGCTGCGACGATTCGCTAGAGACTCTAACCTCCGCACGACGCGGCCTCCTCCCAGGCGTCTCGCGCGTCCCCCTCGCGAGCGTCGGCCTCAGCTCGACATCAGCGGCGCGAAGGGGCTGCTCGCTCCATCGGATGCGCGCGCCGCGCGGAAGTGCGCCGCGATGGCGTCGAGGGATGCGTCGGGCACGTCGTGCATGTCGTAGCCGGCGTCGAGGTCGACGTGGCTGAGCTCGAGCCACGCGAGGTGCTCGCAGGCGTGCACGGCGGCTGCGCGCGCCTCGTCGCTCGCGGCTCGCGTGCCGCTCGCATGCTCGGTGAGGGCGCCGAGCACGCCGCCGAGAGCCGCGGTGAGGGCAGCCATGAGGTCGCCGGCGGGCATGTCGAGCAGCTGGTCGGCGGGCTCGGGGCCGTCGG
Organism: Agrococcus sp. GCM10030265; assembly: GCF_042666675.1. Lineage (NCBI taxonomy): Bacteria > Bacillati > Actinomycetota > Actinomycetes > Micrococcales > Microbacteriaceae > Agrococcus > Agrococcus sp. GCM10030265. The sequence continues at coordinate 1,422,728 of NZ_JBHTCZ010000002.1, read as the reverse complement.
CGACGCCGTCGAGCACGCGCGTGGTGCGGTCTGCGCGCCGCGTCATGCGCGCGACGACGTGGCGGCGGGTGCCGAGCGACGAGCGCGCGGGCAGCGCGAGCTCGGCGTCGCTCAGCCGCAGCACCGCCGTGAGCATGCGCAGGGAGGCGGCACGCAGCTGCGGCAGCACGTCGTGCACCGTGGGCTCGTGCGCGGCCTGCGACGGCTGCGCGATCGTCACGGTCGGGCCGCCGCGGCGTCGGCGCGCTCGCCGGAGCGCAGGGTGGAGGGCGCGACGATCTCGGCGCCCCAGTCGACCCACATGTCGGTCATCGCCGTGCTCCTCAGGCTGCCGTGGCGAGCGCCGCCTGCAGCGACGGGGCGTGGCATCGCACGGCGAGGCCCGCCGGTCGGTTCGTCTCCTGCACCATGGCCTCGAGGCGCGCACGGTCGAGCTCGATGGCCTCGGCCGCGTCGTACGAGTAGACGATCGTGCTCGACTCGTGGATCCAGATCGACTGCCGCGTCGCATCCGACAGGCAGGTGAGGAGGAAGGGCTCGCGCCTGCGCAGCTTCGCGGTCACGACAGCGGCGAGGTGCGCCAGGTCCGCGTCGTCCATGCCGAACGTCGACTCGTCTCCGTTGCCGTACCTCAGCGTTGCCATGGTGCTCTCCTCGCGTTCGTCCTCGGCCCGGCGAAGCTGCCTGCCGATCTGATTGCTAGTTCATCAAGCAAAGTACTTGGTTCTCCCGCAGCGAGCAAGTCAGCGTGTCGGCGCGCCCCATCATCGCTCCGGCACGAGCGTGCACCGACCAGGCGTCCGCTCGCAACGGGTCAGTGATCTTCAGGGTTCTCGAAGGTTCTGCCGCCAGGCTCGGTCGTCTGGGCCTGCGATGCTGCACTCGGTGCACCTCATGCGTCGCGGTCGTCCCCAAGCAACCATCTCGCCGGTATCCGTCGAATCATCCGCCTCGCTCTAGAGTGCTGAGCATGCAGAACGACGAGACGGCGAACGCCTCGGGCTACTGGTACCCGGAGCGCGACGACGCGTCGACCGTCGACGTGCTGAACCTCCTGCGCCGCTACCGGGCCGCAGAGGCGCGCATGCGCGCCCGCACCCGCGCCTCCATGGAGATGGGCGAGACCGACCTGCTCGCGCTGCGCATCATGCTCGCGGCGCAGCGGCGCGGCGACCTCGTGCGCCAGCGCGACCTCGCCCGCATCCTCGGCATCACCTCCGCGTCCGTCACGGTGCTCGTCGATCGGCTCGAGCAGAGCGGCCACGTCGAGCGCCGACCGCACCCCACCGACCGCCGGTCGACGATCGTGGTCGCCACGACCTCGACCGACGACGAGGTGCGGGCGACGCTCGGCGCCATGCACGCGCGCATGATCGAGGTCGTCGACGACCTCACCTCCGAGGAGCTCGAGGTCGTCGCACGATTCCTCTCCGGCATGGCCGCCGCCGTCGAGGAGGCCGGCGACCTCGACGCCGAGCTGCGCGACGTCGTCGGCGACCCGGACCCCCACCGCGACTGACGCGGGCGGGGGATCGTCCGAGCGGACGACGCGACGCGACCGCGAGGAGGACGCGCCGCCCGCCCCGCCCGCGGTGTGCTGGAGCCATGCACGCCACCCGCCTCGCCTCCGCCGCCACCGCATCCATCGCCGCCCTCCTGCTGCTCGCAGGCTGCGCATCCCTCACCGACGGGATGCACGGCGTGCACACCGAGGCGTTCGTCGACCGCGACGAGGCCGAGGACGGATGGGTGGGCGTCGCGATGCCCGCATGGCTGCCCGCCGACGCCACCGAGATCCGCACGACCGCCACCGAGGACGAGACGAACGCCGTCATCGCCGTCACGAGCGACGCCGAGCCGATCGGATGCGAGACGACCGACCGCGTGTCGCTGCCGTTCGACGGCCGCTACGGCGGCATCGACGCGGGCGACGGCCTGCCCGAGCAGGTGCTGCGCTGCGGGGCCTACGAGGTCGTCGCGACCGAGGACGGCTGGCTCGGCTGGTTCACCGCCACCGAGGAGGGCCAGACGCCCGAGGACGTCTGAGGCTTAGGCCTCGAAGACCTTGCCGGGGTTCAGGATGCCCGCGGGGTCGAACACGGCCTTGATCTCGCGCTGCAGCCGCAGCTGCGTGTCGCCGAGCTCGAGGCCCAGCCAGCGCCGCTTCAGCACGCCGACGCCGTGCTCGCCCGTGAGCGTGCCTCCCATGGCGATCGCGCCCTGGAAGATCTCGTCGGCGGCCGCCCACACCGCATCCGTCGGCTCGTCCTCGTCGAAGACGAACGTCGGGTGCAGGTTGCCGTCGCCCGCGTGCGCGCTCGTCGCGACCGTGACGCCGTGCCGCTCGGCGACGTCGGCGCACAGGGCGAACATCTCGGGCATGCGCGTGCGCGGCACCGAGACGTCCTCGACGAGCACCGTGCCGAACGAGTCGAGCGCGTAGTGCACCTGCCTGCGCACCTCGACGAGCATCGTCGAGCGCTCGAGGTCGTCGGTCATCTCGGCCTCGCCGCCGTGCGCCTCGACGATGGCGAGGGCGCCCTGGGCCACGGCCTCCGCGCCCACGTCGTCGAACTGCAGCAGCACGAAGGCGCCGCGCATGGGCCTGCCGGTGTAGGCGGCGAGCATCCGCACCGACACCGTGCCCACGAGCTCCATGATCGCGGGGCGGATGTGCGCGGCCGTGATCGCGGCGCACGCGGCTGCCGCGGCGGTCTCGTCGTCGAAGAACGCACCGATCGTCCAGATGCTGCCGGGCACCGCCGGCCGCAGCCGCAGCGTCGCCTCCACGATGACGCCGAGCGTGCCCTCGCTGCCGATCATGAGCGCCGCGAGGTCGAGCCCCGTGACGCCCTTGACGGTGCGATGGCCCACGTCGATGCGCTCGCCCGACGCCAGCACCACGCCGAGCGACAGCACGGCCTCGCGCGTCACGCCGTACTTCGCGCACAGCAGGCCGCCCGCGTTCGTCGCGATGTTGCCGCCGACGGTCGAGATCGCCCGGCTCGCCGGATCGGGCGCCCACCACATGCCGTGCTCGGCGAGCGCCGCGTTGAGGTCGGCGTTCAGGATGCCGGGCTCGACGACCGCGAGCTGGTCGGCGGCCGAGACCTCGAGGATGCGGCGCATGCCCGAGACGTCGAGGCTCAGCTCTCCCTCGCCCGTGTTCGCGCCGCCCGCGAGGCCCGTGCCCGCGCCGCGCGGCACCACGGGCACGCCGTGCTCGCTCGCCCATCGCATCGCAGCCTGCACGTGCGCCACCTCGGTGGCGCGCACGACGGCGACGGGCCTGCCGGTCGCGCGATGCCCGGACCTGTCGGCCCGCGCGGCCTCGAGGGCCTCGTCGCTCGTGTCGACGACGATCCCGGGCGACGCTGCCCGGAGCGAGCCGAGATCCATCAGACGAGCACCACGCCCTCCGCCACCGTCCAGTCGCCCGGCTGCCCGTGGAAGCGGATCGACTCGGCGTTGCGGGGCGTGCGCGTCTCGAGGCCGGTGATGGCGTCGGCGAACGCACGGATGAAGGTGCCGTGGGTGACGATGACGAGGTGCTCGACGGGGTGGCGGCGCGCGACGTCGTCGACGGCGGCGACCGCGCGCGCCTGCAGCGCCTCGTACGCCTCCTCGCCCGGCCACTCGGTGCCGAAGCGCTCGACGGCCTCGGCCTTCGTGAGTCCCTCGACCTCGCCGTACGCGCGCTCGATGAGCGCCGCGTCGCGCTCGACGACCTCGAGGCCCAGGCGCTCGGCGATGATGTCGGCCGTCACGGCTGCGCGGCTGAGCGTGGACGACACGATCGTCGTCCAGGGCTCGTCGGCCAGCAGGATCGCCGCCTCGAGCGCCTGCGCGCGCCCCGTCTCGTTGAGCGGGATGTCGCTCGTGCCCTGCATCCGGAGGGTCTTGTTCCAGTCGGTCTGGCCGTGTCTCACGAGGGCGATCTGCACCATGCGAGCCTAGCGGCGGGTCCGCGCGCGGCGTCGCGGCGTGCTGCGGCGGGGGCGTCCCTCACAGGACGCGCACGCCCGGACCTCACATCGTGCGGTGCTCGCGCGTCAGCAGTGCGTGAGAGGAAGTGGAGCCATGACCGACATCACCAGGCACGCCATCGTCGACACCCCCGTCGGCGCCGTCACGATCGTGGCCGGCCCCGCGGGCATCCAGGGGCTCTACTACGCCGAGCATCGGCCCGCGCCGGACGCATCGCGCTTCGGCGCGCGCGACGACGCGGTCGTCGGCGTGCTCGCCGAGGCCACGACGCAGCTGCGCGAGTACCTCGCAGGCGAGCGCACGGCGTTCGACCTGCCGCTCGACCCCGTCGGCACCGAGTTTCAGCTGCGCGTGTGGCAGGCGCTGCGCACCATCCCGTACGGCGAGACGCGCACCTACGGATGGATCGCGGCGCAGCTCGGGCAGCCGACGGCCGTGCGCGCCGTGGGCCTCGCGAACTCCCGCAACCCCATCTCCATCGTCGTGCCGTGCCACCGCGTCGTCGGCGCGGCGGGGCAGCTCACGGGCTACGCGGGCGGGCTCGCGTGCAAGCGCACGCTGCTCGACCTCGAGTCGGGCGCCCTGCTCGACGACGGCGCGCTACATTCCGTTGCGTGACGCGCGAGCCCTTCGAACGCGTCGTGCGCGAGCACGGGGCCACGGTCTATCGAGTCGTGCGCGCGATCGTCGGGCCGTGGGATGCCGACGACGCATGGAGCGAGGCCTTCCTCTCCGCGCTCGAGGCGTATCCGCGGCTCGGTCCCGAGTCGAACGTGCGCGGCTGGCTCGTCACGATCGCGCACCGCAAGGCGATCGACGTGCTGCGCCGATCGTCGCGGTCGGTGTCCGTCGCCGAGGTGCCCGACCGGGCCGTGGCGCCGCGCGATCCGGACCTCGACCTGCGGCGCGCGCTCGCGGCGCTGCCCGACCGGCAGCGATCGACGGTCGTGCTGCACCATCTCGGCGGGCTGCCGTTCGACGAGGTCGCGGCTGCCCTCGGCATCTCGGCTGCCGCGGCGCGCAAGGCGTCGTCCGATGGCGTGCGCAGGCTGCGCCAGCTGCTGGAGGTGCGTGATGGCTGACGCCTTCGCCGTCGTGCCGGACGGGGATCCCGAGGCGCTCGCGGCGCTGCTCGCGCGGCGGGCCGAGGCGGCGGGGCTCGTCGACGTGCGCGTGCGCACGATCGACACGCGCGTCGGCGCGCTGCTGCTCGCCGCCACGACCCGGGGCCTCGTGTCCGTCACCTTCGACGGTGCCGACCCGGACGCGACGATCGGCAGGCTCGCCGACCGTCTGGGGCACCGCGTGCTGCGCGACGTCCGGGGCCTCGACGCCGCAGCCCGCGAGGTCGAGGCGCTCGCCGCCGGCCGAGCGCGCACGTACGACGGCGACCTCGACCTCGCGCTCGCCACCGGCTTCCGCGGCGACGTCGTGCGCGCGCTGCAGGAGATCCCCTACGGCGAGACCAGGTCGTACGGCGACGTGGCCCGCGCCGTCGGGTCGCCGGGTGCCGTGCGCGCCGTCGGCACCGCATGCCGGCTGAACCCGCTGCCCATCGTCATCCCGTGCCACCGCGTCGTGCGCAGCGACGGCTCGCTCGGGCAGTATGCGGGCGGCGAGGTGGCGAAGCGCGTGCTGCTGGCCGCCGAGGGGGCTGCGACGCGCTGAGCGCGTCGGGTGCCGGCCTGTCGAGCGCACGCGCCGGGTGCGGGCGCGCCGGGCGCGGGGCTCGCATCGGGTGCGTCGCAGTGCGCGCCCGCGTCGGCTACCGTCTCGGTGTGCCCGCCACCGACGCCCCCGCCACCGACCTCCGCCTCGCCGAGACCGCCCTCATCGCGGTCGTCGATCGCGACGGGTTCGTCGAGTCGCGGCACGAGGGCATCGTCGCGATGGTCGCGCCCGACGGCTCGGTGCTCGCCACCGCAGGCGACGTCGACGCGCCCTTCCTCGCACGCTCGGCGCTCAAGCCGCTCTTCGCCGCGACCATCGCCGAGCGGCTCGGGCTCGCGGGCGCCGAGCTGGCTCTCGCATCCGGCAGCGTCGTGGGTCGCGCCGAGCAGGTCGAGGTGGCGTCGGCGATGGCCGCGCGGCTCGGCGTCGACGCGGCGTCGCTGCGCTGCCCACCGCGCAGGACGCGGTGGATGGCCGAGCACTCGCGGCTCGGCGCCATCTGCGTCGGCAAGCACGTCGCGCTCGCGGCCGCCGCGTCGCTCGTCGACGACGAGCGCTCCTACACCGACCCGGCGCATCCGCTGCAGCTCGAGCTGCGTGCGGCGATCGAGCGGCGCACGGGCGCCGCGTCGTCGGCGACGGCGACCGACGGCTGCTCGGCGCCCGTCTACGCATCCACGGTGCTGGGCATGGCGCGAGCGGTGCGCGGGCTCGCGGGCGCGGGCGACGACGCCGCGCTCGCGGCGGTCGGTGCCGCGATGCGCGCGGATGCCTGGCTCGTCGAGGGGCCGGGCGCCCCCGACACCGTGCTCATGGAGCGCCTGGGCGTCACGGCGAAGTTCGGCGCCGAGGGCACGCAGGTCGTCGTCGCGCCCGACGGCACGTCGGTGGTCGTGAAGGTCGCCGACGGCTCGCGTCGCCCGGGCGCTCCGGTCGCGATCGCGCTGCTCGAGCAGGCCGGCGCGCTGCCCGCGGGCTCGCTCGCTCGCGTCGAGGCGGAGCTCGGCCTCCTGCAGCACGGCGGCTCGACCGTCGTCGGCGCCCTGCGCCCCACGCTCTGACGCACCCCCGTTCCCCGTCCCCCGTCCCCCGTCTCCCGCCCGTCGCCGATCCTCGTGCGGTCTTCGGCCGTCTCTGACCTCACGCAGGGCAGAAGACCTCGGAAGTCGCGGGTCGGGAGCGGGCGGAGGGGCTAGAGGCGCTCGCGACAGGACTCGGCGAACGCCGCGAAGCCGCGCTCGGCCACGTCGCGCAGCACCGCATCCGCCCGGTACGCCTCGACGAGCGCCGCGACGTCGCCGCCCGGCAGCTCCTCGCCGAGGGTCGGCGACGCGTCGGTGCTCCACCGCCGCAGCACCTCCTCGTCGACCTCCAGGTGGAACTGCAGCCCGAGGCTCGACCCGTACCGGAAGGCCTGCACCTCGACGGCATCGTTCGTCGCGACGAGCGAGGCGCCCGTGGGCAGGCCGACCACGTCGGTGTGCCACTGCATGGGCCGCAGCTCGCCGGTGAAGCCGCCGAGCCATGGATCGGACGCCACGACGTCGACCGCGACGAGTCCCGTCTCGTCGACCGCGCCGGCGCGGTGCTCGGCGCCGAGCGCGACGCCGAGGATCTGATGCCCGAGGCAGAGCCCGAGCACGGGCACGTCGGCGTCGACCGCGCGCCGCACGAGGTCGGTGGTGCGCGCGACCGAGGGGTGCGCATCCACGTCGACGGCGCTCATCTGCCCGCCGAGCACCACGATGCCTGCGATCGCGTCGACGTCGGGCACCCGCTCGGGGTAGGCGATCGTCTCGGTCGGCAGGTGCGCGGTGAGGCGAGCGGCATGACCCCCGGTCTCGTGGTCGAGGTGGTGGACGAGGAGCACGGATCGCTGCACGATGCGATCGTCGCACGGCGCGGATCGCGCATCGTGCACGCGCGGGAGCGGCGCGGCCCGCCGCCCGCAGGGCGTTCGCGCGGTGCATGCCGCGGTGCTCGGGAGCCTCCATCCGACGGCGCCGCATCCTCCTCGATCCTCAGGGACCGCGGTCTACCCTGGTGCGATGCGGATCGACCCCGAGGTCGACGACGCGCTGCGCACCGGCACCCCGGTGGTCGCGCTCGAGTCGACGATCATCAGCCACGGCCTGCCTCGCCCCCGCAACCTCGAGGCGGCGCGCGAGTTCGAGGGCATCGTGCGCGACGCGGGCGCCGTGCCCGCCACGATCGCCGTCGTCGACGGCGTGCCGCGCGTCGGCCTCGACGCTGCCGCGCTCGAGCGCATCGCAGGGGAGGGCATCGCCAAGGCGAGCGTGCGCGACCTCGCGGTGCTGCAGGCGCGCGGCGGCACGGGTGCGACGACCGTGGCGGGCACGGTCGCCATCGCCGCGGCCGCGGGCATCCGCGTCTTCGCGACGGGCGGGCTGGGCGGCGTGCACCGCGGCGCCGCGACGACCTTCGACGAGTCGGCCGACGTGCCGACGCTCGCGACGCATCCGGTCGCCGTGGTGTGCGCCGGCGTGAAGTCGGTGCTCGACGTCGGCGCGACGCTCGAGCGCATGGAGACGCTGTCGGTGCCGGTCGTCGGCTGGCGCACCGATCGGTTCCCGCGGTTCTGGCTGTCGTCGAGCGACCACGAGCTCGACTGGCGCGTCGACGACGTCGCCGAGGTCGCGGCGATCCTCCGCGCGCAGGACGCATCGCGCTCCCGCGCGGGCCTCGTCGTCGCGAACCCGCTGCCGGTCGAGCAGCAGTGGGATCCCGCCGAGCACGACGTTGTCGTCGCGCAGGCGCACGCCGAGGCCGAGCGCGCCGGCATCCACGGCAAGGCGGTCACGCCGTTCCTGCTGGGCCGCATCGTCGAGCTCTCCGAGGGCCGCAGCCTCGAGGTCAACCTCGACCTCGTGCGCTCGAACATCCGGCTCGCCGCCGCGATCGCCACGGCCTACGCCGGCGCATGATCCGCGCGCTCGCGTTCGGCGACGTCATCGACGACGTGCTCGTCTTCCCGGAGGGGCGCATCCGCCCGGACACCGACACGGACGCGCAGATCCTGCGCCGCCCGGGCGGCAGCGCCGCGAACACGGCCGCCTGGCTCGCGCGCGCAGGGGCGCGCACGACGTTCGTCGGCCGCGTCGCCGCTCGCGACGTCGAGCGTCACGCGGCGCTGCTCGCCGAGCACGGCGTCGACCCGCGCCTCGACGGCGACCCCGAGCACGAGACGGGCACGATCGTCGTGCTCGTCGACCGCGACGAGCGCACGATGCTCACCGACCGCGGCGCCAACGCGCACGTCGACCCCGACGCGATCGACGACGCGCTGCTCGCGGTCGACGTCGTGCACGTCACGGGCTACTCGCTGCTGTCCGGGCATGCCGAGGCGGTCGGCAGGCTCGTCGATCGCGCGCACGCAGCCGGAGCGAAGGTGTCGTGCACGATCGGCTCCGCGGGCTCGATCGCCGACCTCGGCGTCGACACCGCGCGCGCCGCCCTCCGCGGCGCCGACGTGCTGGTCGCGAACCTCGACGAGGGCGCGATGATCACCGGCGAGCAGGGTGCTGCGGCGATCGGAGCCGCGCTCGCCGACCTCGCCCCGATCGTCGCGCTCACCCTCGGGCACACGGGCGTCGTCGTCATCGACCACGGCCGCAGGCAGTTCGTGCCGTCGATCCCCGTCGCGCTCGTCGACCCCACGGGGGCCGGCGACGCGTTCACGGCCGCGTTCGTCGCGCACGTCGTCGGCGGGGTCGACGCCGTCAACGCCGCGCGGCGAGGCGTCGAGATGGCAGCCGAGGCCGTCGCCGTCGCCGGCGCGCGGCCCGCGGCCCACGCGCGCTGACGGGACAGGGAGGGCGACGGCCGTCGCTCAGGCCAGCGCCACGAACGACGCCGCGGCCGACGCCAGCAACCCCACGACCGTCGCGAGCCACTGCACGCCCGCGAGGCGCGCGTCCCGATGGTCGACGGCCTGCGGATGCGCCCCGCGCAGCCGGCGCGCCTGGCCGAGATGCGTGCGCACGGGCGGGCGCACCCTGCCGGCGAGGGTGCCGAGCACGGCGACGAGATCGGCGGCGCGGTAGCGGGATCCGTCGAGCTGCGCGAGCTGGGATCCGTCGGCTGCGATGAGCGCGAGGTCGACGCGACGCTCGGCGGCATGGTCGCGCCAGGCGATCGGCAGCACCTCGTGCACGTCGACCACGTCGAACGCGGGCCATCCGCCAACGCGCACCCCGCCGTCGGCCACCACGACGTCGCCGCGCTGCGCACGCACCGCTGCGAGCGCCACGACGATCACGAAGCCGATCGCAGCCGGCGCGATGGTCGCGAGCGACACGAGCGCCGCCTCCACGTGCACGCCTGCCAGGTCGAGCACGATCGGCAGGCCCACGAGCACGGTCGGGGGCGCGGAGCGCAGCAGCATCGGCCACCGCGCCGCCCGCGCCGTCGCCGCATGCGTCGCACCGTGCCGAGAGCGCCCGACCTCCGGCAGCACGTCGGCGAGGGCGAGCCGACCGCGCGCGCGACCCGACGCCTCTGGCGTCGACGTGCCGGCCGCATCCATGTCCGTCACCGTACTGCGGCGGCGCCTGGCGGGACAGGGCTCGCGCACGGGCCAGGATGGATGCATGGCAGACACGGCAGCATCCGCCCCGCCGGCGCCGGGGATCGTCGTCGCCGACGACGGCACGCGGCTCGCCGTGCACGAGCTCGGCGACCCGGCGGGTCGGCCCGTGCTCATGGTGCACGGCTTCTCGGCGAGCGCGCAGCGCAACTGGATCGACGCGGGCTGGGATCGGGCGCTCGTCGATGCGGGGTTGCGCGGCGTCGCGCTCGACCTGCGCGGGCACGGCGACAGCGAGCGCCCGGGCGCCGGGCGCTACGACGTCGCCCGATTCCTCGGCGACGTCGACGCCGTGCTCGCCGCCACGGGCCTCGCAGGCACGCGGCCCGGCTACCTCGGCTACTCGATGGGCTCGCGGCTGGGCTGGCGCTACGCGGCGGTGCACCCGGATGCGTTCTCGGCGCTCGCGCTCGGCGGGCTGCCAGCGGGCGACCCCTTCCACGGCCTCGACGGCGCGCTCGCGCGCCGCGCGCTCGCGGGCGAGGTGGAGCCGACGGGTGCGGCGGCCTTCGTCGTGCGACTCGCCACGGCGCTGCCCGAGAACGACCCCGAGGCGCTCGTCGCGCTCGCGACCGAGGTGGCGCGCACGCCGTTCGCGCCCGCGGACCACGCGCCGACGCCGCCCACGCTGCTGCTGACGGGCGACCGCGACGAGCATGCGCAGGACACCGAGTCCCTCGTCGCCGCCCTCGCCGACGGCCGCTTCGCGGCCATCCCGGGCCGCAACCACGTCAACGCGATGACCTCGCGGCACTTCAAGCAGCAGGCGCTGTCGTTCCTGGCCGCCCATGCCGCGCCGGCAGCCCCTTGAGCGATGACGACCGGCATGCGACGGTGCTCACATGACTGACGAGACGGCGCGCATCGTGCGGCAGTGGACGGCGCTCGTCGAGACGGTGCGCGTCGACGAGTACCTCGCGCACATGCGGGCGACGAGCTACGACGCGTACGTCTCGATGCCCGGCAACCTCGCCACGGGCATCATGACGCGCGATCTCGGCGACGGGCGCACCGAGGTGCGCGTGCTGTCGAGCTGGCGCGACGAGGCCTCGATCCGCGGGCTCGTCGGCGACGACGTCACCGTGGCCCGCGGCTATCCGAGCGACGACGAGTACCTGCTCGAGCCGCCCGCCCCCGTCGTGCACTGGACGGTGCGCTGAGCCGCAGCCGCAGGCTCGGCCGCAGCCGCAGCCTCAGTCGCAGCCGCGGCCGCCGTCGCCGAGCCGCGGGCTCACGGGTGCCGCATGGACCGGGCTGGCACGGTGGATGCATGCTCCAACGCCCGGTCGTCGCATCCCTGTCCGTCGCCGCATCCGCAGCCTTCGCGCTCGTGCCGATCGGTCGCCTCCCCGTGGGCGCGCGGTGGGGGCTCGGGGCCGCGTTCGCGCTCGTGCCCGCGGCGGCGGTCGCTGCCGGCGTCCATGCGCGGCTGCGCGGGGGCTCGGATGCGCGGCGCGCCGCCACCTCGGTCGGTGCAGGGGCCGCCGTCGCGGCGGCGTCGGCGGGTGCGTGGGAGCTGAGCGTGCGCGCCGATCGTGCCGTCGAGCGCGTGCTCGTGCGCCGTGGTGCGCGTCGACCGCGCGTCGCGATGGCGGTGGGCGCCGGCGTGATCGCCGCAGCGCTCGAGGTGCTCGACGCGGCGCGCGACCAGCGAGCCGGCTGACCGCATCCGGCCTCCGCGAGCGGCCGGCTGGCGCTATATTCCCATCACGGGTATGTTCGGGCGCATGGCGACCGGCATCACCGAGACCACCTTCTGGATCCTCACCTCCCTCGCGGACGGGCGCAGGCACGGCTACGCGATCCTCCGCGACGTCGAACGCCTGAGCGACGGCGCGGTGACGCTGCGCGTCACCACCCTGTACGCCGCCCTCGAGCGCATCGTGCGAGAGGGGCACGCGATCGCCGCGGGCGACGAGGTCGTCGACGGCCGCGCGCGTCGCTACTACGAGCTCACCGACGCCGGCGGCGACGCGCTCGAGCGCGAGACGGCCGCGCTGGAGGCGCGCACGCGTGTCGCACGTGCGCGGCTCGCAGGCCGCGCGGCGACGGGAGCGGCGCGCGAGGCGCTCGCGTGAGCCCGCTGGAGCGCCGCCTGCGCGACCTGCTGCGCTGGTACCCCCGCAGCTGGCGCGACGAGCACGGCGAGGTGATGGTCGCGATGCTGCTCGACGATGCGGAGGCGCGCGGTCTCGCCCAGCCGACAGGCGCGGATGCATGGTCCATGCGCATGCACGGCGTGGCCGCGCACGCGTCCGCAGCGTCGGCCGCAGCGTTCGCCGCGCTCGCGCTCGTCGCCATCCTCGGCGCGTCCGCGCTCGGCCTCGCCGACCCGACGGGTGGGCCAGCCGTGCCGATCCCCACCGGGTCGGAGGCGTTCGTGCCGGTCGGGGTGGCGCACCTGGTCGCGCAGGTGCTCACCCTCGCCATCGCGGCACCGCTCGTCGTGTGGAGCGCCCTCTCGCTCGCAGGGGCCCGCCGCTCCGGCTACGCGCCCGCGCTGCTGCTCGCCGCCGCCGCCGCGTCGATCCTGGGCGGTGCGCTCGCTGTGGCGAGCATCGCCGCATCCCTGTACCCGACGGTCGTCCGGCACGGCGACGGGTCGTCGTCCGCGTCGCCGGCGATGCCCTCGTGGATCCTCGGACTCGTGGTGCTGCTCGCCGCCGCCTGCGCCGTGCCGCTCGTCGGCGGGTGGCTCGAGGGCCGGGTCGGGGCCCCTTGGCGGTGGCCGCTCGCGCTCCTCGGCGCCGCAACCCTCGCGGCAGGCGCCGTCGCGATGGCCATGACGACGCTCGACGCCCTCGCCGCCGTGGTCCTGCTGCTGCTGTCGTTCGCACGCCTGGGCTCCACGGCCGTCGCGCAGCCCGCGCGGCCCTCCTGGTCGCCGCGACTCGTCGGCGCCCTCGGCGGCGTCTCGCTGGTGCTCGGTGCGCCGACGAGCGTCTTCCTGCTGCTCGCGGCAGGCGGGCTCGTGCCGGTCGACGACGGAGGGATGCGCCTCGTCGGCGCCCTCGCGGCGGCGGCCTCGGTGCCCGCCATCGTCGCGGGTGCGACCATGGTGCGCACCGCCGTCGGGCGGTGGGCGTGGGCGCCCGCGGTCACGCTCGTCGCGGCGGTGCTCGCAGCGAGCGTCGCCGTCGCGCTCGACCCGTCGGCGCTCGCGCATGTCGGCAGCGCCGTCGTCTCGGCGGCCTGCGCGGGTGCGGCGTGCGCGGCCGCGGTCGTGCTGCTGCTGCGCTCGACGCCGTGGCGCGTGCCCGCCGCACTCGCGACGGGATGCGTCGCGACGCTGATGCTGCTGCAGCCCGCCACCTGGCTCGCACCCGTCGCGTGGGTCGCAGGCGTGCCGATCCTGATCGCGGCGCTCGTGCGTGCGCGCTCCGACGCCAGGGCCGCCGCGGATGCCGCGAGCCGCGAGCCCGCGCTCGACCGCTCGCGCGGGTGAGGGCCGCCGCGAGCCGTCGTCCGCGGCTGGCGGAGAGGGCAGGGGCTGGCGGCGACCTGCGGCGAGCCGCCGGCTACGGCTGGCAGACGGGGCAGCGGTAGGCGACGCGCTCCATCGTCGCCGGGCCCAGGTGGCCGCGCTCGATGGGGGTGCCGCAGCGGCGGCACGGCTCGTGCTCGCGGCCGTACACCCAGAAGCGGTCGCGGCGCAGGGAGCCCGTGAAGGTGCGCTCGGTGCGGTCGCGGTTCGCGCGGATGCTGCGCTGCGCGAGCGCAACGAGGCCCGGCAGGTCGTCGACGTCGCGCACGGGGCGCCACGGCGAGACTCCGCGCAGGAAGCACAGCTCGGCGCGGAACACCGTGCCGAGGCCGGCGAGGTTGCGTTGGTCGAGCAGCGCGACGCCGATCTCGCGGTCGGGGTCGGCGGCGAGGCGCTCGACCGCGGCCTCCGCATCCCAGTCGGGTCCGAGCAGGTCGGGGCCGAGATGCCCGACCACCGTCGACTCGTCGGCGGTCGTGACGAGGTCGACGACGCCCAGCAGATATCCGACGGTCTGCCACTCGGCGGTGTCGAGCACCGCCCGCACCGTGTACGCGGGCCGCTGCCACCGCGAACCCTGCCGGTAGCGGTGCCACGAGCCGTCCATCTTCAGGTGGGTGTGCAGCGTCCACGCCATGCCCTCGTCGTCGACGATGCGGTGCAGGATGTGCTTGCCGCGCGCGACGACCTCCTGCACGACGCCGCCGGAGAGGTCGGCGGTCGCGTGCTGCGGCACGCGCAGGTCGAATCGCGTGATCGTCTGCCCCGCGAGCACCTCGTGCAGCGAGCGCGCCGTGCGCCAGACCGTGTCTCCCTCGGGCATCAGCGAGCCTCCGTCGTGTCGCTCATCCCAGTCGCAGACCCTTCGGCGTGAGGGCGAAGCCCGCCTCGCGCAGGACGGGGTCGAGCGCCGAGCCCAGCACGCCCTCGCCGTCGACGCGATGCACGGCGATGCGCCCGAGCGCCGGGGCGACCGAGGCGAGGGACGCGGCTGCCGCGGCGAGGCGCGCGGGCTCGTCGTCGAAGGTGAGCAGCGTGCGCCCACCGCGTTCGACGAACAGCGTGAGCGCGCCGTCGACGATCGTCACGAGCGCACCCGCCTTGCGACCGGGGCGGTGGCCCTCGTCGCGCTGGGGCCACGGCAGCGCGGCGCCGTACGGATTCGCGGGGTCGGTCGCGGCGAACGTGCGAGCCGTGAGCGGCGGCGCCTGGTCGGGGTCGACGCCGAACGCGCGCAGTCGGTCGACGGTGGCGGGCGTCGCGAACTGGGCGGCGCCGAGCCCGGCGACGAAGTAGCCGCGGCGAGTCTGGCCCGCCTCCTCGAGCTGCGTCAGCACGCGGTACGCCGCGGCGAACCCGCCCGGCACCTGCTCGGACTGCACGGCACCGCGCGTCACGATGCCGTGTCGCTCGAGCAGCTGCTCGGCCGCGGCGAGGCGCCGCACCGTCGCGTCGCCCTCGGGCTGCGGCGTCAGCGACCAGCGACCACCCACCTCGGGCGCGGCGGTCTGCGTCGTGCCGCGCGGTCGCATGCGGCCGCGGTAGGCGCGCGTGCGCGTGGGCTGCCGCGTGCGCCGCGACGCCGTGCCCGTGCGCACGCGCAGCGCCGCGAGCGTGTCGTTCGTCACGTGCCCGCCCCACACGAGCTGCCACAGGGTCGTCGTGAGCTCGGCGTCGGGCACGTCGAGCGACTGCTGCAGCTGGCGGAAGAACCAGCCGCCGCCATTGCCGAGCGCCTCGAGCACGGCGGCGCCCGCGACGTCGGGAGCCTCGGTCGGGGCGTCGATCGTCAGGTGCGCGGTCTCGGCGAGGTGCAGCCGCACCCAGCCGTCGGAGCCGGGGAGGGTGCCGTCGCCGCTCCACAGCACCTCGCCCGTGCTCGTGAGCTCGTCGAGCATGGCCGGCTGGTAGTCGCGCACCCGAGAGGGCAGCACCAGCGACTCCCATGCGCTCGCGGGGACGGCGACGCCCGCGAGCTGCTCGACGACCTGCAGCACCCCGTCGACGCCGCGCAGCGAGCCGTCGGCATGCTGCCACACGGGGAGGAATCGCGCGAGCTGCTCGGGCTCGACCGGCTCGACCTCCTTGCGCAGCGCGGCGAGCGAGCGCGATCGCAGCCGCGTCAGCACCTCGGCGTCGCACCAGTCGACGCCCACGGAGCCCGGGCGGAACTCGCCCTCGAGCACGCGGCGGGTGCCCGCGAGCCGACGCAGCGCGTCGTGCACGACGGCGACGCCGAGGCCGAGGGTTGCGGCCGCCTCGCCGGGCTGGAACGGCCCGTGCGTGCGCGCGTACCTGCTCACGAGGTCGCCGACCGCGTCGGGCACGGGGGTGAGGTACGCCTCGGGCAGGCCGACGGGCAGCGGCACCCCGAGGGCGTCGCGGAGGCGCGCGGCATCCTCGACGACGGCCCAGCGCTGCGCACCCGCGATCGGCAGGCGCATGACGCGCTGCTCGCGCCGCAGCGCGTCGAGCGCCGCGTCGAGGTCGACGTCGGCGACCGACGCGGGGTCGAGACGCTCGCGCAGCGCGCTCGCGTCCATCGGGCCGAGGAGGCGCAGCAGGTCGACGGCGCCCTCGACGCCCTTCAGCCGGCGCTCGGGGTCGAGGCGCTGCAGCTGCGCCTCGGTGGTGGCGATGACGTCGGGGTCGAGCAGCTCGCGCAGCTCGGCGCGGCCGAGCAGCTCGGCGAGCATCGTCGTGTCGAGCGACAGCGCGGCGGCTCGGCGCTCGGCGAGCGGGGCGTCGCCCTCGTAGAGGAAGGAGGCGACGTAGCCGAACAGCAGCGAGCGCGCGAAGGGCGACGCGTCGGCGGTCTCGACCTCGAGCAGGCGGATGCCGCGGCTCGCGATCGACTCGGCGACGCCGCGCAGCGCCGGCACGTCGTAGACGTCCTGCAGGACCTCGCGAACGGTCTCGAGCACGATCGGGAACGACGGGTAGCGGCGCGCGACCTCGAGCAGCTGGGCACCGCGCTGCCGCTGCTGCCACAGCGGCGACCGGCGGCCGGGGTTGCGACGCGGCAGCAGCAGCGCTCGGGCCGCGCACTCGCGGAAGCGGCTCGCGAAGAGCGCGGAGTCGCCGACGCGCTCGGTGACGATCGCCTCGAGCTCGTCGGGGTCGAAGACGAAGAGCTCGGCGCCCGGCGGGTCGGCGTCGGTGTCGGGCAGCCGCACGACGATGCCGTCGTCGGAGGCCATCGCGCCGCCGTCGAACCCGTGGCGCTCGCGGATGCGGGCCGTGATCGCGAGGGCCCACGGCTGGTGCACGCGGTTGCCGTAGGGCGAGTGCAGCACGACCCGCCAGTCGCCGAGCTCGTCGCGGAAGCGCTCGACGATGAGCGTGCGATCGCTGGGGAGCTGCCCCGTCGCGGCGCGCTGCTCGGCGAGGAACGCGAGGAGGTTCTGCGACGCACGCGCGTCGAGCCCCGCCTCGGCCAGCCGTGCGGACGCGCCCTCGGGCGTCCAGGCGCCGGCCTCGCGCAGGAATCCGCCGATCGCTGCGCCGAGCTCGGCCGAGCGCCCCATCGCGTCGCCCGTCCAGAACGGCACGCGGCCCGGTTGCCCGAACGCCGGGGTCACGACGACGCGGTCGTGCGTGATGTCCTCGATGCGCCAGCTCGTCGCGCCGAGCGCGAAGACGTCGCCGACGCGCGACTCGTAGACCATCTCCTCGTCGAGCTCGCCCACGCGGCCCCCGCGCTCGGAGCCCGCGAGGAAGACGCCGAACATGCCGCGGTCGGGGATGGTGCCGCCGCTCGTCACCGCGAGCCGCTGCGCGCCGGGGCGCCCCGTGAGCGTGCCCGACACGCGATCCCAGACGACGCGGGGTCGCAGCTCGGCGAACTCGTCGGAGGGGTAGAGGCCCGAGACGAGGTCGAGCGTCGCCTCGTACGCGCTGCGCGGCAGGGAGGCGAAGGGCGCCGAGCGCCGCAGGATCTCGAACCAGTCGTCGACGTCGACGGGACCGAGCGCCGTGTGTGCCACCGTCTGCTGCGCGAGGATGTCGAGCGGGTTCTGCGGCACGGCGATGCGCTCGATGGCGCCCTCGCGCATGCGCTCGGTCGTGACGGTGGCGTGCAAGAGGTCGGCGCGGTGCTTGGGGAACAGCACGCCGCGCGAGATCTCGCCCACCTGGTGGCCTGCGCGTCCGACGCGCTGCAGGCCGGCCGCGACCGTCGGCGGCGACTCGACCTGGATCACGAGGTCGACGGCCCCCATGTCGATGCCGAGCTCGAGCGACGACGTCGCGACGACGCAGCGCAGCACGCCGCGCTTCAGGTCGTCCTCGATCTGGGCTCGCTGCTCCTTCGACACCGAGCCGTGGTGCGCGCGAGCGAGCACGGGCTCGGCGCCGGAGGTCTGGCCCGACTGGCCCATCATCTGCGCGGGGATGCGGTCGGCGGCGGGCGTCGGCTGCGCCTCGCTCGAGCCGGGCTCGGCCGCCTCCGCCTGCCTGCCGACCCAGATCTCGTTGAGCCTCGCGGTGAGGCGCTCTGCGAGCCGGCGCGAGTTCGTGAAGACGATGGTCGAGCGCTGCTCGACGACGCGATCGACGATCGCCTCCTCGACGTGCGGCCAGATCGACTGCTGCTGCGGCTGCGTCTCGTCGGTGGATGCGCTCGCCGCGCCCTCGCGCGGAGGAGCGGAGCCGAGGTCGCTCATGTCGTCGACGGGCACGACGACCTGCAGGTCGACGCGGCCGCGCGCCTCGGGCGCCAGGATCGTGACGGGGCGGGGGCCGCCGAGGAAGCGGGCGACCGCCTCGGGCGGGCGCACCGTGGCGGAGAGGCCGATGCGCTGCGCGGGTCGCTCGAGCATGGCGTCGAGGCGCTCGAGGGAGACGGCGAGGTGTGCGCCGCGCTTCGTGGAGGCGACGGCGTGGATCTCGTCGACGATGATCGTCTCGACGCCGACGAGGGTCTCGCGCGCCGCGCTCGTGAGCATGAGGAAGAGCGACTCGGGCGTGGTGATGAGGATGTCGGGCGGCGTCTTCAGCAGCTGCCTGCGCTCGGCCTGCGGGGTGTCGCCGGAGCGCACGCCCACCGTGATGTCGGGCGCGGGGAGGCCAAGCTCGGCGGCGGTGCGGGCGACGCCGACGAGGGGGCTGCGCAGGTTGCGCTCGACGTCGACGCCGAGCGCCTTGAGCGGCGAGAGGTAGAGCACGCGCGTGCGATGCAGCGGATCGTCGGGCTTGGGCTCGCGCGCGAGGCGGTCGATCGCGGTGAGGAACGCCGCGAGCGTCTTGCCAGAGCCCGTCGGCGCGATCACCAGCGCGCTGCCACCGTCGCGGCTCGCAGCCCACGCGCCCTCCTGCGCGGGCGTCGGCGCCTCGAACGCGCCGCGGAACCACGCCGCGGTGGCGGGGCCGAAGGCGTCGAGTGCGTCAGGCATCCACCCATCCAAGCCCAGACCACCGACACGACGGACGGGCTTGCATCGTGCGCGCGCGCGGGTCGAGCGGTGCGAGCCAGCATGCAGCACCCCGGACATGCGCAAGGGCCGGTCGAGTTCGCTCGACCGGCCCCAGTCCCTTGCACCAAGGTGGATCTCGGATCGCACCCTCCGCTGATGGCCACAGCACAACCATCAACGTGATCCTCACGCTATAACGGAACGGTAACGAGCGAGGCCTCAAGGGGCTGTGGATCTCCTGTGTCTCACGAGCGGGCGATGCGCTCCGACGGCGACCCGCCCGTCAGGCGGCGTCCTCCGCGGGCCGGGCATCGGGGCGTGCAGGCTCCTCGCCGAGCACGATCGCGCGGATGGTCTCGATGGGCAGCTTCGGGCGGCGATGCTGGTCGACGAGCCCGTTCGCCTCCTGCACCGTGTCGGTGAGCTGCGTGTAGCAGTAGCCGGCCAGCGCGGGCGAGGCGGCCGCGGCCGTCACGATCGCACGCAGCCGCTGCTCGAACTCGTCCGCGGTGCGCGCCTCGGAGTATCCCCAGGTCGGGATGTCGGCCGTGGGCGCGTACTGGATGCCGCCGAACTCGCTGAGGACGACGGGCGCCACGGCGAGCGCGGGGCTCTCGGCCGCGGGGAGCAGGCGCATGCGCCTGCCTGCCGGGCCCACGCCGTCGAGCGTGGAGCGGATGGCGTCGGCGTCGGCGTAGGAGGCGGCGAGGACGTCGGCGTCGCCCTCGTAGTCGTGCACGGTGAGGAGGTCGGAGTCGGCGTGCTCCCAGCCGTCGTTCGAGATCACGAGGCGGGTGTCGTCGAGCGCCTTCGTGAGATGGAAGAGCGAGCGGATGAAGTCGCGCGGCCGCGGGTCGTGTGCCGCATGCTGCACGCCCCAGCTCTCGTTCATCGGCACCCAGGCCACCACGCTCGGATGCGACCGGTCGCGCGCGACGACGTCGATCCACTCGCTCGTGATGCGGGCGACGCTCGTGGGGGAGTAGGCGTACGCGCTCGGCATCTCGGCCCAGACGAGCAGGCCGAGGCGGTCGGCCCAGTAGAGGAAGCGGGGATCCTCGATCTTCTGGTGCACGCGGGCGGTCGTGAACCCGAGGTCCTTGATGAGCTGCACCTCGTCGCGCAGCGCGTCGGCGCTCGGGGCGGCGAGGTGCGACTCGGGCCAGTAGTTCTGCGCGAGCACGGCGCGCACGGGGTAGGGGCGGTCGTTCAGCAGCAGGCGTCCGCCCTCGACGCCCACGGTGCGCAGCCCGAGGTACGAGCCGACGTGGTCGACGACGCCGCCGTCGGCGTCGAGCAGCTCGACGGTCGCATCCAGCAGCCTGGGGTGCTCGGGCGACCAGAGCATGTGCTCGTAGCCCTGCCCGTTGTCGAGGCCGTCGAGCGCGACGGTCGCCGACGCGCGCGGGCCTGCGATCGCGTGCGTCGCGCTGCCGAGCGTGCGGTGCTCGTCGCGGATGACGACGCGCACGGCGGCGCCGGGCTCGGGTCGGCGGCTCGTGTCGAGGTCGAGGCGCACGGTGCCGGCGTGCACGTCGCTCGTCCATGCCAGGGCGCGCACGTGCCACGCGGGCACGGTCTCGAGCCACACGGGCTGCCAGATGCCCGAGGTGCGGTGGTACCAGACCGAGTGCGGATGCTCCTGCCAGTCCTGCTTGCCGCGCGGCTGCTCGAGGTCGAGCGGGTCGTCCTCGACGCGGACGACGACGTCGAAGGGGGCCCCGGTGCTCGCCGCGGCGGTCACGTCGAGCGTGAAGGGGGTGTGCCCTCCCTCATGGGTGCCGAGCAGCATGCCGTCGGCCCAGACCTCGGCGCGGTAGTCGACGGCGCCGAGGTGCAGCAGCGCGCTGCCGGTGCCGTGCCAGCCTGCGCGCCGCAGGTCGTCGGGCGTGACGGTGCGTCGATACCAGAGGACGCGGTGGTGCCCGGTGTCGGCGATGCCGGAGCGCGGCGACTCCGGCGGGTAGGGCACGGCGATGGTCGCGGCGAACGTCCTGGCCGGCTCGAACCAGCGCTCGCGGCGCCCCGCATCCAGGTCGTCGAGCTGGAATCCCCATGCCCCGTCGAGCGACGCCCATCCAGCTCGGTGCAGCTGCGGGCGTGGGTACTGGCCGTCGTGGACGCTCGGTCGCGTCGTCGGGGTGTCGAGCATGCGCCAGATTCTAGCGCTGGAAACTGCTCTCCCGGGTAGCGATGGCGTGCGGCACGATCCGGTGGCGACCGATGCCGGTGTAGCCGTCGATGCGCTCGATGAGCAGCGTGAGGGCCTCGCGGGCGAGCGCCTGCTTGTCCGGCGAGATCGACGTGAGCGTCGGGGTGCTGGAGGTCGCGAGCTCGGTGTCGTCCCAGCCGACGACCGCGATGTCCTGCGGCACGCGCAGCCCGTGGTCGGCGATCGCGCGCACCGCGCCGATGGCGAAGCGGTCGTCGCGGCAGAGCACGGCGTCGATCTCGATGCCGGCCTCGAGCGCCGCGCGCATCGCGGCGTACGCGTCGGCGACGCGGAAGCCTCCGACGGGCAGCACGAGGGCGGGCTCCAGCGCGGCGCCGGCGCCGATGAGCGCCTCCTGGTAGCCGAGGAGGCGCAGCGCGGTGGAGCCGGTCGCGTCGTGGTCGATGACCCCGAGGAACGCCACCCGACGTCTGCCCGACTCGAGCAGCGTCGTGGTGCCGTCGGCTGCCGCGAGGCGGTTGTCGATCATCACGTGGTCCGCGGTGACGGGCTTCGCGGACTCGCCGAGCAGCACGAGCGGCGTGTCGGGGTTGAGCCGCGCGATCTGCAGCGTGTCCATGCTCACGGGGTGGAAGACGACGCCGTCGACGAGCCCCTGCTCGCGGTCCTGCAGCACCGCTGCCTCCGCCGCGGGGTCGGCGAGGGTCTGCTCGATGATGACGCGGAGCCCGAGCGTCGTCGCGACCTCGGCGACGTTGCGCGAGAGCTCGGCGAAGTAGGGGTGGTCCATCTCGGGCACCGCCAGCGCGATCATGCCGGTCTTGCCGGTGGCGAGGCGACGCGCCGTGAGGTTCGGGCGGTAGCCCAGCTCGTCGATCGCCGCCTGCACGCGCTGCCGCAGCGCGGGTGCCACGTTCGGGTGGCCGTGGACGACGTTCGAGACGGTCTTCATCGAGACGCCCACGCGCTCGGCGACGTCGATCAGTCGGACTCTCGCCATGGTCGCTCCTCACGCACGCGATGGCGTCAGCCTAGGTCAGCCGCGATCTGCCCCTCTTTACTTCCCGGTTTACAGCGCTGTACGCTGCGGACAGGTCGACCGCACGCGTCGGCCGATGGTTTTCGACGAGGAGGACCCCGTGAAGCAGTCAGCTTGGAGCCGCAGGTCGCGTCGGGCGGTGACCGTCATCGCCGCGATCGGCAGCATCGGCCTGGTCGCCGGATGCTCGGGTGGAGGCGGCGCCGGCGCGGCCGCCGAGCCGTTCACCGGCGAGTACGACGGGCCGGAGGTGACGCTGTCGTTCTGGAACGGGTTCACCGGTGGCGACGGCCCGTTCATGCAGGCGCTGGTCGAGCAGTTCGACGAGGAGCACGACACCATCGCGATCGAGACGAACACGATGGAGTGGGGCGACATGTACCAGCGCCTCCCCGCGGCCGTCACGGCGGGCGAGGGGCCCGACGTGGGCGTCATGCACTTCGACCAGCTCGCGACGAACGCCGCTCGGCAGGTCATCCTGCCGCTCGACGACATGACGGATGCGCTCGAGCTCTCGGCCGACGACTTCTCCGAGCCGGTCTGGGAGGCCGGCATCTACGACGACCAGCGCTACGGCGTCCCGCTCGACGTCCACTCCATCGGCATGTACTACAACACCGAGCACTTCGCGGCGGCGGGCATCACCGAGCCGCCGACCGACGCGGCGTCGTTCCAGGCCGCGCTCGACGCGCTGCAGGCCGCCGGCTACGAGACGCCGTTCTGGATGCCGAGCGGATGGCCCGCGCACCTCATGTGGCTGACGCTGAACGGGCAGTTCGGGGGACAGGCCTACGCGGATGACGCGTCGGCAGCCACCTACGGGGCCGAGGAGGGCGTCGAGGCGCTCGAGTGGATGCGCGGCATCGTCGACGCCGGCTACTCGCCGAGCGACGTCGCCCAGGACTCGCAGTACGTCGCGTTCAAGAACGGCGAGACGTCGATCACGTGGGACGGCATCTGGCAGATCAACGACCTCGAGGAGTCGGGCACGCCCTACGCGCTCGCGCCCGTGCCGACCATCGGCGACACGGAGGCCGCATGGGCGTCGTCGCACCAGTTCTTCCTGCCGCGGCAGGACGACCCGGACCGCATCGACGCGGCGCGCGTCTTCATCGCATGGATGAGCGAGCACTCCGCCGAGTGGGCGGGCGCAGGCATGATCCCGGCGCGCCTCACGGCGCTCGAGGACGGCGCGCTCGACTCCCTGCCGCAGAGCGTGCTCGTCGACGACCTCGACGCGATGCAGTTCATCCCCACGGTGCCCGGCATCGGCTCGGTGCAGACCGAGACCCTCGAGATCGCCGTGGCCGAGGGCGTGCTGGGGGCCGGGGAGCCCGAGACGCTGCTGACGGACGCGAGCGACCGGGCCACGGCGCTCATCGAGGAGAACCTCGCCGCCTTCGGCGAGTGACGAGACGCCCGTGACGTCCTCCACCGCGCGTGCGCCCAGGCAGACGCCTGGGCGCACGCGGGGCCTGCGTGAGCAGGCCGCGGCCACGCCGTGGCTGTTCATGGCCCCGTACCTGCTGCTCTTCGTCGGCTTCGTCGCCTTCCCCGCCGTGCTCGGCCTGTGGATGAGCCTGCACCGCTGGGACTACACCCTGCCGATGAAGCCCTTCGTCGGCCTCGACAACTACGCCGACCTGCTGACGCCGGGCTCGTCGATCGCCGAGATCTTCTGGCAGTCGATGCAGGCGACCGGCATCTTCACGGCGTTCAGCGTGCCGCTGCTGCTCGTGGTGCCGCTCGCGGTCGCGCTCATCATGAACGCGAAGGTCCCCGGCCGCAACGTGTTCCGCGCGGTCTACTTCGCACCGTACGTCCTAGGCGTCGCCGTGGTCACGGTGCTGTGGCGCTACCTGCTCGACAACAACATCGGTCTCGTGAACCAGTACCTCGGTGCGGTGGGCCTGCCGGATGCGACGGCCTGGCTGACGACCGTGCCGGCGGCGTGGGTGGCCCTCGTGGGCGTCACGCTGTGGTGGACGCTCGGCTTCAACGCCGTGATCTACCTCGCCGCGCTGCAGGACATCCCGGCCCAGCTGTACGAGGCGGCGCGCGTCGACGGCGCGAACCGGTGGCAGCAGCTGCGCCACGTGACGCTGCCCGGCCTGCGGCCCATCCTCACGTTCGTGACGCTCAACACGATCATCGCGTCGGCGAACATGTTCGGGCAGTCGTACCTGCTCACCCAGGGCGGGCCGGGTCGCGAGACCCGCACCGCCATCTTCCAGATCGCCGAGACGGGGCTCCGCAACTTCCAGATGGGCAGCGCGGCTGCGATGAGCTACATCCTCACGCTCATCCTCGTGCTGCTGAGCGTCGTCGTGTTCTGGCTCTTCCGCGATCGCGAACGCACGCGCACGCGCGTGCAGGCCGGAGGGATCCGATGACCGCGACGACGCGCTCCCGACGCAGGCCGAGGGCGTCGCTCGTCGCGCGCACCGTGCTGCTGTCGCTGCTGGCGCTCGGCTTCGTCAGCCCCATCGTCTACATGGTCCTCACGTCGTTCAAGTCGCGTGCGGACGCGACGGGCGACGCGACGAGCTGGCTGCCGCGGGAGTGGACGCTGCAGGCCTACGAGACGATCCTCGGCTCGGCGAGCACGCCGGTGTTCACGTGGTTCCTCAACAGCCTGACCGCTGCCGCCGCGAACGCGGTGCTCGTGGTCGTGACGGCGTCGCTCGCCGCGTACCCGCTGGCGCGCATGGAGTTCCGCGGCAAGCGCCTCGTCTTCGGCGCGATCATCGCGACGCTGCTCGTGCCACCCGTCATCCTCGTCATCCCCAACTACACGATCGTCTCGGAGCTGGGATGGCTCAACTCGCTCGTCGCGGTCATCGTGCCGACGGCAGCCGGCGCGTTCGGCGTGTTCCTCATGCGGCAGTTCTTCCTCGGCATCCCGGTGGAGATCGAGGAGGCGGCACGCCTCGACGGGGCCAACCGGCTCACGACGTTCGTGCGCGTCGTGCTCCCCCTGGCGCGGCCCGCGCTCGCGACGCTCGGGCTGCTGGCGTTCCTGACGAACTGGAACGACTTCCTCTGGCCCGTGTACGTGCTGTTCAGCCCGGATCTGCAGACGCTGCCCGCCGGCCTGTCGACGCTGCAGTCGGCCAACGCCGTGCGCTACGACCTGCTCATGGCGGGCGCCGTGATCGCGAGCGCCCCGGTGCTGGCGCTGTTCGTGGCGTTGCAGCGGTTCGTGGTCGAGGGCGTCGCGCAGTCCGGGGTGAAGGGATGAGCGTGCCGACGACGAGGATGCGCATCGCGGCGGTCGTCGCCGCCGCGCTCGCGCTGTCGGTCGCCGGCTGCGGCACGGCGGACGTCGCACCGCAGGGCGGCGAGGCCGACGGGCCCGCGTGGGCGTCGCCCGTCATCGCGGACGACTTCCCCGATCCCGACGTGCTCGCGACGGACGACGGCTACTACGCCTACTCGACGGAGTCGAACCGGCGGAACGTGCCGGTGTCGTTCTCGGAGGATCTGCAGCGCTGGGAGTCCCTCGGCGATGCGATGCCCGAGCTGCCGAGCTGGATCGTGCCGGGGCGCACGTGGGCGCCCGAGGTCACGCGGCTCGCGAGCGGCGAGTACGCGCTCTACTTCACCGCGCACGACTTCGCGGCGTCGGCGCAGTGCATCGGCGTCGCGACCGCGGCGAGTCCCGCGGGCCCGTTCGTCGTGCAGGGCACCGGGATGCTCGTGTGCGACGAGGCGCAGGGCGGGGCCATCGACGCGACGACCGTGCGGGTCGACGACGTGCTGCATCTGGTGTGGAAGAACGACGGCAACGCGGTCGGCGTCGACACGTGGCTGCAGGCAGCGCCCCTGCAGGCCGATGGCCTGTCGCTCGCGGGCGAGCCCGTGCGGCTCGTCCAGCAGGATCAGGACTGGGAGGGCGCGCTCGTCGAGGCGCCCACGATCGTCGCCCATCCCGAGGGGCTGACGATGCTGTACTCCGCGAACGACTACGGCAGCGACGACTACGCGATCGGGTACGCGACCGCGCCGTCGCTGTCCGGTCCGTGGACGAAGCACGAGGGGCCCTGGATCACGACGGCCTCGACCGGCGAGCACGTCGTCGGGCCCGGCGGGCAGGACGTCGTCGAGGGCCCGGACGGCGAGCCGCGACTCGTCCTGCACGGCTGGGACGCGGCGTTCACCTATCGCTCGATGTACGTCGCGCCCCTGTCGTGGGACGGGCTCGAGCCCGTGAGCGAGCTCGGATGACCGCCGCATCCGAGGGGCTCTCGGGGGTGGTGCACCTGCGGCACGGCGCCTACGAGGCGACGATCGCGTCGGTGGGTGCGTCCGTGCGCGCCTTCCGTCACGGCGGCCGCGACGTCTTCATGCCCTTCGACCCCGACACGACGACGCTCCGGTACCACGGCGCGCTCCTCGCCCCGTGGCCGAACCGCGTGATGGACGGCCGCTACATGCTCGACGGGGTCGAGCATCGCCTGCCGCTCAGCGAGCCCGAGCGCGGGCACGCGCTGCACGGGCTCGTCGCCGACGTCGACTTCGCCGTCGTCGAGCGTCGCGCCGACATGGCGACGCTCGTCACGCGCACCGCGCCGCAGCCCGGGTATCCGTTCGCCGTCGACGTCGAGGTCCGCTACCGCCTCGACGACGACGGCCTGCGCACCACGGTCGTCGCGACCAACCGGTCGCAGGCGCCCGCGCCGTTCGGCACCGGAGCGCATCCGTGGATCACGATCGCGACGGGGCTCGCCGACGCCGTGCTGCACGCGCCGGCGACGGCGCTGCACGAGGTGCATGGCGAGCGGATGCGCTCGGGCGCCGTCGTCGACGTGCCGGGCTGGGCGGACTTCCGCGAGCCCAGGCGACTCGGCGACGCGCGCATCGACCATGCGTTCACCGGGCTGCACGCCGGGGACGATGCCGAGACGACCATCCGCGTCGTCGGTCGCGACGGCTGCGGTGCTGCGTTGCGCCTCGGCCCCGACGTGCGGTGGCTGCAGCTGTGCACGTGGGACTGGGCGGACGCGCACGAGCGCACGGCGATCGCGGTCGAGCCGATGACGTGCGGCCCCGACGCGTTCAACACCGGCGTCGACGTCGCCCTCCTCCCGCCCGGCGAGCCCCGCGAGTGGTCGTGGGCCTACGCGGCGATCGAGGGAGCGCCGTGATGACGACGGAGCGCACGAGCGCTCTCGACGCGGTGTTCGCCCAGTACGGCGACACCATGACGCCGGAGCAGGTCGCGTCGTTCCTGCACGTGCGGCTGTCGACGGTCTACGAGGCGTTCCGCACGGGCCGCCTGCCCGCCTACAAGGTCGGCGGCTCGTGGATCATCGTCGTGCAGGAGATGAAGCACCACCTGCGCGAGCACCGCAACGGCTACGACCGCGGCGACGGCTGACGGTCGCCGCCGGGGGACCGCGGGCGTACCCCGGACCCCGCCTCGTGACCTCGGCGCGGCGGTCAGGAGGATGATGCACGCACGACGGCGCGCACGACGGGCATCCGGGCAGCGCCGCGGCGACGGCGACGCCGCTCCCGGGTGAGCGAGGTCATGCATGACGCAGACGAGGGCAGCGGTCGGCGCAGACGTGCCGGAGCCGCAGCGCGATCGCCGCACGCCGCAGCCCGCCCCGGTGCGCTCGACGCCGCTGCGCCGCCTGCCGTCGTTCGGCCGACCCCCGCGGGTCATGGGCGTCGACGTCGCACGCGGGGTCGCCGTCGTCGGCATGCTCGGCGCGCACGTCGGCGTCACCGAGGCGTTCGACTGGGCGCGCGTCGAGACGTGGACCGACGTGGTGCACGGCCGCTCCTCGCTGCTCTTCGCGCTCGTCGCCGGCATCTCGGTCGCGCTGCTCGCGGGCGGCACGCGTCGCCCCACCGATGCCGCCCTCCCGCGGCTGCGCCTCCGCCTCGTCGGCCGCGGTGCGGTCGTCTTCGCGATCGGCTGCTCGCTCGAGCTCCTCGGCACGGGCGTCTCGGTCGTGCTGACGGTCTACGGCATCCTCTTCGTCGCGATCATCCCGTTCCTCCGGTGGCGGAGGCGGTCGCTGTGGATCGCCGCTGCAGCGTTCGCGCTGCTCGGACCGCTCGCGCTCGCGCTCGTGCGGCTCGCCGCGGGCGACCCGTACGGCGAGGGCATCGCGCTCGTGCTCGGCCCGTACCCGATCACGGCGTGGCTGCCGCTGCTGCTCGCCGGCCTCGCGATCGGCCGCACCGACCTGCTGCGCGCGCGCACGGCCGTCGCGCTGCTGGCCGGTGGCGCGCTCGCGACCGCGGTCGGCTACGGCGCGGGCGCCCTCGCGATCCCGCCGCTCGAGGCATGGGCGTCCGGCGACCTCTCGGCGACGCCCGTCCTCGCCCGCCTCGTCGAGCTCGGCATCCCGCTGCGACCGCTGTGGTCGCTCGTCGAGGTGGCGCCGCACTCGGGCGCGACGCTCGAGATCGTCGGATCGGGCGGGCTCGCCGCCGCGATCGTCGGCGCGTGCCTGCTGCTCGCGCGCCCGCTGCGATGGGTGCTCCTGCCGCTCGCGGCGCTCGGCAGCATGCCGCTCACCGCCTACTCGGCGCAGCTCGTCGTGATCGCGCTCATCGGCGGGCTCGCGGGGGCAGCGGCCCTGGATGGAGCCATGTGGCCGCTGCTCACGGGTGCGCTGCTCGTCGCCACGACGGCCTGGATGGCCGTGCTCGGCGCGGGGCCGCTCGAGCGGCTCGCGCGTCGTGCATCCGCATGGATGGCGGGTGCGACGAGCGCGGATCGAGCGTGACGCGCAGGGTCGCCGGGTCGGACGCCCGACCTGCGGAGGGCTAGAAGCGGTCGGGCGAGGCGGCGTGCGGTGCGAGCACCGTGACGTCGGCGTGGCGGTCGAAGCGGTAGCCGGCGCCGCGGACGGTGCGGACGATGTCGGCCCAGTCGCCGAGCTTCGCGCGCAGACGACGCACGTGCACGTCGATGGTGCGCTCGTTGGGGCGCGCCTCGTCGTCGGCGTCGGGCCACAGGGCGTCGATGATCTCGGTGCGCTCGACCGTGCGCCCCTCGCGGAGCACGATGAACTGCAGCAGCTCGAACTCCTTGTAGGTGAGGGGTGCGATGTCGTCGCCGATCGCGACGCGCTTGCGCGACAGGTCGATCGTGACGTCGAGCGCGGGCTCCTCGACGGGCGTCTCCGCCTTGCGCAGCGACGGATCCTGCAGCGCGCGCCGCACGACGTCGACGTCGCGGCCACCCGCGCCTGCGGGGGCGAGGGCGACGGCCGCGTGCGTCTGGGCGGAGGGGGAGAGACGGGCCGTGACGCGCCTCAGCTCGGCGACGAGCTGCGCGAGCTCGATGCCGTCGGCCTCCGACGCATCCTCGCCGAGGCCGACGTAGAGCACGAAGCCGCGCGCCTCGGTGCCGGCGGGCACGGCGCGCACCGCCGAGCGACGAGCGGGAGCCTCGGGTGCGATCGGCTGGGGTGCGAGCGCGAGGTTGCCGTCGGTGGCGAGGGTGGACTGCTTGGACTGGATGTGGGTGATGGCGATGGACATCGCGATGCCTTCCGGCTGGGCGTGCGACCGTCGTCGGTCTCGCACGCAGGGTGTCGAGGTGCTGCGGTCCCGAGGGTGCTCGGGCGAGCGCTCATGCGAGCGCTCGGCGCCGGCGGCAGCTCAGTGCTGCGGCGGGCGGGCGGCGGTGCGGGGCGGAACGAGCCTCACGCACACATTCGACACATGGCGACGGCCGGCATCATCATGCCGGCATCTCCTCGGGCCACACGCGTGGTCGAGAGGAAGGGGGTCGTCGTCATGCGCACGATCCTTGCATCCTGCGCTCGAATCCGTCAACACGGGCGTGCCCCGTGCGTGACGAAGTGTGACGTCGCGCTGCGTCCCACGCTCAGGCGCGCCCGCCGTCGCGAGGGGACCGCGCGAGAGGCGCACCCCGCGGGCGGCGCGCCGGGAGGCCTCGCGTCAGTCGACCGTGCCGTAGAGGCGGTCGCCCGCGTCGCCGAGGCCGGGCACGATGTAGCCCTGCTCGTCCAGGCGCTCGTCGAGCGCACCCAGCACGAGCGTGACGTCGTGACCGTCGACCTCGCGCTCGACGCGCTCGATGCCCTCGGGGGCGCCGAGGATGCAGATGGCCGTGACGTCGACGGCGCCGCGCTCGAAGAGGAAGTGGATGGCCGCCGCGAGCGACCCGCCGGTGGCGAGCATGGGGTCGAGCACGAAGCACTGGCGATCCGACAGGTCGTCAGGCAGGCGCTCGGCGTACGTGTACGGCTGCAGCGTCTCCTCGTTGCGCGCCATGCCGAGGAAGCCGACCTCGGCGGTCGGCAGCAGCTGCATGAGCCCGTCGAGCATGCCGAGGCCCGCGCGCAGGATGGGCACGACGAGCGGGCGCGGCTCGGCGATCGCGACGCCGACCGTCGACGTGACGGGCGTATCGATGCGCTTCTCGACCACGCGGACGTTGCGCGTCGCCTCGTAGGCCAGCAGCGTCATGAGCTCGTTCGTCAGCGCGCGGAACGTGGGCGACGGGGTCTCGCGATCGCGCAGCACCGTGAGCTTGTGCGTGATGAGCGGATGGTCGGCCACGTGCACTCGCATAGGCTCAGGCTACCGATCCGAGCGCCCCTCGCGGGGCCACGAGCCAGGAGTCCCCGTGCGACATGCGGTCGAGCACGAGGCGTGGATGCGCCTGGCGATCGACGAGGCGCGGTCGGCGGCCGCCGCCACGCGCCCCGACGTGCCGGTCGGCGCCGTGCTCGTCGGCCCGGGCGGCGTCGTGCTCGCGACGGGCCGCAACGAGCGCGAGCTGCACGACGACCCGACGGCGCACGCCGAGATCGTCGCGATGCGTGCCGCGGCGGCGGCGCGCGGCGACTGGCATCTCGACGACTGCACGCTCGTCGTCACGCTCGAGCCGTGCCCCATGTGCGCAGGCGCCATCCTCGCCGCCCGCATCCCGCGCGTCGTCTTCGGCGCATGGGACGAGAAGGCGGGTGCCGCGGGCAGCGTGCTCGACGTGCTGCGCGAGCGGCGGCTGCCGCAGCGCGCCGAGGTCGTCGCCGGCGTGCTCGAGGCCGAGTGCGCGGCGCTGCTCACGGGCTTCTTCGGCGAGCGTCGCCCCGAGCGGCCCCACGCGTCCTAGCGGCGCGGGTCGGATGCGCGGGGCGCGTCGCCGTCGCCGGCATCCGCGTCGCGCACCCGGTCGGGCTCGCGGGGCGGCTGCGACGCCTCGTCGGCCTCGTCGCGCCGCTCGCGCTCGAGCCTCGCGGCGTGGTCGGCGGGTCGCCACGCCTCGTCGACGACGCCGAAGCCGCCGGGGATGGTGCCGCGCTCGCGCTGCCGCGACCGCTCGCGTCGGTAGAGGCGCGGCACGAGCGCCGCGATCACGACGACGCCGACGGCCAGCACGACCCAGGGCAGCCACTCCATCCGCCGGCTCCGATCGACCCGCGTCAGCGCCAGAGCGTCGCGACGAGCAGGTTCACGACCGCGAGGCCGCCCGCGACGTGGAAGAGCGGCTTCAGGCGCGAGTCGTCGACGACGCCGACGACGCCCGGCCCGCCGGACGCCTGCACGATGCCGCCTCCCGGCGTCGCGACGAGGCCCGTGCGCGTCGCCTGCAGCGCGCGCTGACGCAGGAACCCGACGAGGGCCGCCACGAAGACGACGACCGCGACGAGCGCCTTGATGCCGAGCTTCATGTGGTTCGGCTCGTCGAACGCGATCTGCAGGCCGTAGAGCGCGACGCCCGAGACGAGCTGGATGCTCGCGCCGAGGAGCAGGAGCGAGAACCGGAAGCCCATCCTCGCCCGCAGCTGCACGAGGAACGTGCCGACGAGCAGCGAGACGCCGATGAGGTGCGCGGCGACCAGGAGGTCGTAGCCGAGGTCCATGCCGTGCCCCTAGTTGCCGCTCTGGATGACGATGTGGTCGGTCGACGGCGCGATGTCGGGCTTCGCGAGGTAGATGTCGGGCTCGATGTAGATGACGCGCGCCACCGGCACCGCCTCGCGCACGTGTCGCTCGAGCGCGTCGATCGCACGCGCGACGTCCTCGAGGGTCGACGTGGGCGGGAAGGCGACCTTCGCCGCGACCATGAGCTCGTCGGGCCCGAGGTAGAGCGTCTTCATGTGGATGACGGCCTCGACCTCGTCCGAGCCGTTGATGGCCTCGAGGATGCGCCGGTGGTCGTCGGCGGTCGCGCCCTCGCCGATCAGCAGCGACTTCATCTCGATGGCGAGGATGATCGCGACGATCACGAGCAGCACGCCGATCGCGAGGGTGCCGAGGGCGTCGAAGGTGGCGTCGCCCGTGATCGCCGTGAGGCCGACGGCCGAGAAGGCGAGCACGAGGCCCGTGAGCGCCGCGACGTCCTCGAGCAGGATGACGGGCAGCTCGGGCGAGCGCGACGTGCGGATGAACCGCCACCAGCCCGCCGAGCCCTTGACCTTCCGCGACTCGATCACGGCGGTGCGGAGGCTGAACGACTCGAGCACGATCGCGACGGCGAGCACCCCGAGCGGGATCCACACGTTCTCGAGCTCGTGCGGGTGCTGCAGCTTGTCGATGCCCTCGACGATCGAGAAGACGCCGCCGACCGAGAACAGGATGAGGGCGACGATGAACGCCCACACGTAGCGCTCGCGGCCGTAGCCGAACGGATGGTCGGTGTCGGCCTTGCGCTTCGCGAGCCGGCCACCGAGCAGCAGCAGCAGCTGGTTCATCGAGTCGGCGAAGGAGTGGATGGCCTCCGCGAGCATCGACGCCGAGCCGGACAGCAGCCATGCGATCAGCTTCGTGATGCCGATCCCCGTGTTCGCGAGGAACGCGGCGATCACGGCCTTGGTGCCATGCGATTCGCTCACGCGCCCCACCATACGCTGGGGCGATGACCCGCATGCTGCCATCCATCGCCATCCTCGGAGCCGGATCGATGGGGGGTGCAATCCTCGCGGGCCTCGTCGCCGACGGCTCGGCGGCGTCGCTCACGGCCACGAACCGCACGCGGGCGAAGGCGGAGGCCGCGGCGGCCAGCGGGGTGCGGTCGATCGCGCTCGAGGACGAGCCGGGCGGCAACGCGCAGGCCGCTGCCGAGGCCGACGTCGTGGTGATCGGCGTGAAGCCCGTCATGGTGGCCGACCTGCTCGTCGAGATCGCCCCGTCGCTGCGCCCCGGCACGATCGTCGTGTCGCTCGCGGTCGGCACGACGTGCGCCGCCATGGAGGCGCTGCTGCCCGAGTCGGTCGCCGTCGTCCGCGCGATGCCCAACACGCCGACGCACGTCGGCTGCGGCGTCACGGGCGTGGCGGGCGGCTCGCGCGCGACGAGCGAGCAGGTGGCGCTCGCCGCGGGCGTCTTCGAGGTGGTCGGCGAGGTGCTCGTCGTCGACGAGGCGCAGATCGACGCGCTCTCGACGATCTCGGGCTCGGGCCCTGCCTACGTCTTCCTGCTCATGGAGGCGCTCACGGCGGCCGCGGAGCGGATGGGCTTCGCGCCCGAGCAGGCGGCGACGATGGTGCAGGAGACCTTCGCGGGCGCGAGCGCGCTGCTGGCGGATGCGAGGGAGCGCGAGCCGGGCATCGAGCCCGCCGAGCTGCGTCGTCGCGTGACGAGCCCGAAGGGCACGACCGAGCAGGCGATCGCCGTGCTGCAGGATGCGGGCCTCGACGCCCTGTTCGATCGCGCGACCGCGGCGGCGGCGCGCCGGGCGGCGGAGATCGCGGCGTCCTAGCGGGCCCGCCGCGCGGACGGCATCCGCCGCCGGCCGCGACGAGGAGTGGCCGCTCAGCCCAGCTGCACGCCGTCGAGGTAGCGCCACGCATCCGTGCGCGCGAAGCGCGAGCGCTCGCGCAGCCCGAACCGCTCGCCGTCCTCGGCGTACGAGGCGCGGAACGTCACGGTGCCCGCCCGGTCGAACGGGCCGCCGGCCTCGGTCGCCTCGATCTCGAGGCCGATCCACCGCTCGTCGCCCGGCTCGATCGACGCCGGCCGCGTCGACGCATCCCACGACGCGAGCAGCCAGTCGACGCGTCGCAGCGCGAACGCCGAGTAGCGCGAGCGCATGAGCGCCTCCGCGGTGGGGGCGAGGCGGGCGCCGTCGTGCACCGGCTCGCAGCACTCCGCGTACGCCAGCCCCGCGCCGCAGGGGCAGCGGCGCGCGGCGGTCACGAGCCGAGCGCCGCGAAGCGCTCGATGTCGGCCTGGTTGCCGGAGATGATCACGAGGTCGTGCGACGACACGACCGTCTCGGGCGTCGCGTACGTGAACGCGCCGCCCGGGCTCTTCACGCCCACGACCGTCAGGTTGTACTTCGAGCGGATGCGCGACTCCGACAGCGGCACGCCGCGCAGGTGGCGCGGCGGGTACATCTTCACGATCGCGAAGTCGTCGTCGAACTGGATGTAGTCGAGCATGCGGCCGGAGACGAGGTGCGCGACGCGCTCGCCGGCCTCGGCCTCGGGGTAGACGATGTGGTTCGCGCCGATGCGGGAGAGGATCTTGCCGTGCGACTGGCTGATGGCCTTCGCCCAGATCTGCGGGATCTTCAGGTCGACGAGGTTCGCGGTGATGAGCACCGACGCCTCGATCGACGAGCCGACGGCGACGACGGCGATCGAGAACTCCTGCGCGCCCACCTGGCGCAGCGCCTCGATGGATCGCGCATCCGCCTGCACCGTGTGGGTGAGGCGCTCGGACCACTTCTGCACGAGGGCGATGTCGTCGTCGATCGCGAGCACCTCGCGGTCGAGGCGCGCGAGCTGCCCTGCGGTCGCGGCGCCGAAGCGGCCGAGGCCGATGACGAGCACGGGAGCGTCGTGCGGGATGCGCTCAACCAACGATCGGCCTCTCCTCGGGGCGCGTGAACAGCTGCGTCGTCTGGCTCGCGGCGAGGGCCGCGGCGAGCGTCACACTACCGATGCGGCCGACGAACATGGTGGCGGCGAGCACGGCCTTCGCCGCCCACGGCAGGTCGCCGTGCGTGAAGCCCGTCGACAGGCCGCACGTCGCGAAGGCGCTCACGACGTCGAACAGCACGTAGTCGAGCGGCTCGTGCGTGATCTGCAGCAGCGCGATCGTCGAGACCGCGACGATCGTCGCACCCCAGAGGACGACGGAGACGGCGAGGCGCAGCACGTCGGAGGGGATGCGGCGACCGAACGCCTCCATCGACGTGCGACCGCGCGCCTCGGCGATCGCGGCGAGGAAGAGGATCATGAGCGTCGTCACCTTGACGCCGCCGGCGGTCGACGCCGAGCCGCCGCCGATGAACATGAGCATGTCGGTGACGAGCAGGCTCGAGTTGTTGAGCTCGCCGAGATCCTGGGTCGCGAAGCCGCCGGAGCGGGACATCGTCGACATGAAGAGCGACTGCAGCACCTGCTGCCCGAAGTCCGCGTCGCCCCACGAGTCGGGGTTGCCCCACTCGAGCACGAGGTAGGCGAGGCCGCCTGCGACGAAGAGGCCGAGCGAGCCGAAGAGCGTGAGCTTGACGTGCAGCGACCACAGGCGCGGGTGCTTGAGGTTGCGCAGCAGCACGAAGTACACCGGGAACCCGAGCGCGCCGAGGAAGACGCCGACCATGATGACGCCGAGGAACCACGGATCGGTCGCGTACGGCGTGAGCCCCTCGGTCGTCGGGATGAACCCCGAGTTCGTGAACGCCATGAACGCGTAGTAGACCGACTGGTACAGCGCATCCCAGAACGGCACGCCCTGCAGCAGGATGCGCGGCAGCAGCAGCAGGATCAGCACGGCCTCGATCGTGAGCACCGACAGCGCGATGATGCGCAGCAGGCCTCCCACGTCGCCGAGCCGGATGGCCTGGCCCTCCTTCACGACGCCCCTGCGCACGCGCGAGGGGTTCGTGTCGCCCGCGGCCATGAGGCGCTGCTTGAGGCCGAGCCTGCGGGCGACCGTCATGCCCAGCAGCGAGGCGAGGGTCAGCACGCCGATGCCGCCCACCTGCACGCCCACGAGCACGAGCGCGTTGCCGAAGGGGCTCCAGTGCGTCGCCATGTCGACCGTCGCGAGGCCCGTGACGCAGATGACGCTCACGGCGGTGAAGAGCGCATCGATGAAGGATGCGGGGGGCTCGTCGCCGCGGGTGGCGAGCGGCGTCATGAACAGCAGCGTCCACACGATGTTGAGCGCCGCGAAGACGACGATGGCGAACCGGGCCGGGTACTGGCTCGCGAAGGCCTCGACGCGGTCGCGGGAGCGTGCGAGCAGCGAGGCGCCCTCGCGCTGCGCGGCCGGCTGCGACATCCCGCTCCTCATCTGCTGCACCGGTCGGTGCGCACCCGAGCGTAGACCCGCGACGGCGCCGTCGCGCCCAGGTGCGCGCACCCCGGGCGGTGGCGTCGGGAGCGCGGGGTTGGACGCGCCGCATTCCGCGCTGGCAATATGTCGCCATGGCCGACATCTTCAGCGTGATCGCGGACGCCACGAGGCGCGAGATCCTCGGCGTGCTGCTCGACCGCCGCTCGACGACGGGCGAGGCGAGCGTCAGCGAGATCGTCGAGGCGCTCGGCGTCGCGCAGCCGACGGTGTCGAAGCATCTGAAGACCCTGCGCGACGTGGGGCTCGTCGAGGTGCGCGAGGAGGGGCAGCACCGCTTCTACCGCATCGACACCGCGCCGCTCGACGAGGTCGACGACTGGCTCATGCCGTTCGTCTTCGCTGGCGACGACCAGGCGCAGGAGGGCGGCCTGGGCGCCGCGGCCTTCGCGGCGTGGGCGGGCGCGAACGTGTCGTTCAAGTCGGCGGCCGAGCAGGCCCGCACCGCGGCCGAGCAGGCGCTCGATCGCGCGAACGCCATGGTCGACAACCCCGCACCCGTCGGCGAGTCGCTCGGTCGTCGCGTGGCCGACGCGGCGCACGAGGCACGGCAGAAGGCGGCAGAGCTGCAGTCGTGGCTCGACGAGCTGCAGGACCGCATCGACGACCGCCGCGGCGACGCCTCCCGCGCCATCGAGCAGGCGCGCGACCGCCTGCGCCGACGCGACTGACGCCCGGCGCGCACGCGGGGAGCGCGGCGCACGACGCCCGCCCGGGCGGCCGCGGCGGGCGGCATCCGTCGCGCCTCCTCGGTTGCGATAGGCTGGTCGGCAGTGTTCTCCGGCGCTCCCCGCGGTCGGAAGAGACGTCACGACATCGGAAAGCGAGGATCGAATGGGTTCGGTCGTCAAGAAGCGCCGCAAGCGCATGGCAAAG
The DNA here is from genome assembly GCF_042666675.1 of Agrococcus sp. GCM10030265. Classification (NCBI taxonomy): domain Bacteria; kingdom Bacillati; phylum Actinomycetota; class Actinomycetes; order Micrococcales; family Microbacteriaceae; genus Agrococcus; species Agrococcus sp. GCM10030265. The sequence goes on along the minus strand of NZ_JBHTCZ010000002.1, from coordinate 1,385,174 downwards.
AAGAAGCACCGCAAGCTCCTGCGCAAGACGCGTCACCAGCGTCGCAACCGCAAGTAGCGACTGCTTCGACCCAGCGCTCGACACCTCGGTGTCGAGCGCTTCGTCGTCTCCCGGGGCGGGCACGCGCGCCTACGCTGGTGGCATGGTCGAGGTCACGTTGGTCGCGAAGCCCGGCTGCCACCTCTGCGACGTGGCGAGGCCCGTCGTCGAGGGCGTCGTCGCGGAGTTCGCCGACGCGCGGCTCGTCGAGCTCGACATGACGCAGGATGCGGCGCTCGCCGAGCGGTGGAGCGAGGACGTGCCGGTCGTCCTCATCGATGGCCGGCCGCACGCATCGTGGCGGGTCGACGCCGACCGCCTGCGCGACCGCATCGGTCGCGCGCTCGGCTGACCTCGGCCCGGAGGGCGCGACCGCTCAGGCGACGGGCTTGAAGAACGCGATGGCGCCCCACGGACGGTGCACCTCGCCGCGGCCGGCCTTCATGCCGCCGAGCACCATGTGCACGACCGTCGCGATGCCCGCGACCGAGATGAGCGCGAACCAGACGCCGACCGCCACGAGCGCGACGATGCCCTCGCGGTCGCCGGTCGTCGCGCTCACGAGGCCGCCGGGCAGCACGAGCAGCAGCAGACCGCCGATCGTGATCGCCGCGACCGTCAGCTGCCAGTTCGCCGCGTGCCGCGACACCTCGGCGGGCAGGCCGCCGAGCCGGCGCATCCGCACGTGCGTCACGACCGGCGCGATCCATGACGCGAGCTGCGACACGATCGGCACCGGGATCAGGTACAGGAAGCCGATCCACCACGCGATGGCACCCGTCTCGGGGCGCGGGTACGACTGCGGCGGCGGGCCGCCGACCGCGCCGGGCGCGACCTCGTGCCGATCGTGCTGCTCTGGCGTCGTCATGCGGATGCGCGCGGCACGCGTCAGGGCTCGAGGCGCGTCGGGCCGCGGAACAGGTACGTGGTCTCGCGGATCGACGGGAGGCCGAGCATGAGCATCACGACGCGCGCGAGCCCCATGCCGAAGCCGCCGTGCGGGGGCACGCCGTAGCGGAAGAAGTCGAGGTAGGACTCGAGCTCGGCGGGCTCCATGCCCTTCGAGCGCGCCTGCTCCTCGAGCACCTCGACGCGGTGCTCGCGCTGCGCGCCCGTCGCGATCTCGACGCCCTTGTAGAGCAGATCGTACGAGTTCGTCAGACCCTCGCCGTGACGCATGTGGTAGAACGGCCGCACCGTGTCGGGGTAGTCGGTGACGAACACGAAGTCGTGGCCGAGGGTCTCGGCGACGTGGGCGCTCACCTGGCGCTCCGCCTCGGGGTCGAGGTCGCCGTCCGCTCGCTCGATCGTGTGGCCGCGAGCCTCGACGATGGCCTTCGCCTCGGCGTGGCTGATGCGCGGGAACGGCAGCGTGGGCACCTGCAGCTCGATGCCGAACGCCTCGCGCACCTGGTCGCCGTAGCGCTCGACGACCGCCGTGATCGCGTCGGTCAGCAGCGCCTCGTGGTGCGCCATGACGTCCTCGTGGCTGTCGATCCACGACAGCTCCGCATCGACCGACGTGAACTCGGTCGCGTGCCGCGACGTGAACGACGGGTCGGCGCGGAAGGCCGGGGCGATCTCGAAGATCCTGCCGAAGCCCGCGCCCTGCGCCATCTGCTTGAAGAACTGCGGCGACTGCGCGAGGTACGCCGTCGTCTCGAAGTAGGGCACCTCGAAGAGCTCGGCGCGCGACTCCGACGCCGACGCCATGAGCTTCGGCGTGTGGATCTCGATGAAGCCCTCGTCGATCCAGCGGGTGCGGAACGCGTGCTCGATGGCGGTCTGCACGCGGAAGATCAGCTGCGCCTCGGGGCGGCGCAGGTCGAGCATGCGGTGGTCGAGGCGCTTGTCGATGCCGGTCTCGGCGTCGATGGGGGAGTCGATCGCGACGGTCTCGACCGTGAGCGAGGCCACCTTCACCTCGAGGCCGCCGAGCTTGACGCGCTCGTCGTGCTTGAGCTCGCCCTCGACGGTGACGAACGAGCCGTGCATGAGGGCCGAGATGGTGGCCGCGGTGTCGGCGGTGTCGTCGTTCACCGGGTTCACGAGCTGGGCCGAGCCCGACTCGTCGCGGAGGATGACGAACTGCACCCGCTTCTGGTCGCGCACGGTCTCGACCCATCCCTGGACCTTGACCGGTCCGGCGTCGTGGGCGGAGAGGTCGGCGATGAGCGTACGTGCAGTCACCCGTACAGCCTACGGGCGCGGCGAGGGGGTTCGTCGCTGCCGCGTCCACCCCTCGCATCCGCGACGTGCGTCGCGCATGCTGACGGCATGACGGATGCGGATGCGGATGCCGACTCGGCTGTGACCGACGCCGAGCGGTGGCTCGTCATCGACGGACGTCGATGGCGGCGCACCGACCCGGCGCTGCCCGAGGACGTGCAGGCGGCGCTGCGCTCGCACCTCGGCAGGGGGCGGTCTGCGGTCCGCGCGGGGAAGGCGGCGGGCGACGAGCGCGCGATCGCGGCGGCCAGGCGCCGCGTCGACCTCGCGAAGCACGGCCTCGGCGAACGCGGACCTCGCTGGTGGGACGAGCCCGAGGCCGACCGGCTGGCGCGGGCGCGCGACGCCATCCGCGAGCTCGACCGCCTCGGCTGACGCGCCGGTGCGCGCCGGCGCGCGGTGACGCGGGTGTCGAGCCCGACGCACGGTCGACGGCCGGGCCCGGTCGCCTCGCCGCGCGCGTCGGCGGTCGCGCCTACCGTCGCAGCATGACCGCATCCGCGTGCCTCGTGCCCGACTGCGACGAGCCCGCGGAGGCCGAGGCGCTCGTCGCGCTGTGCGCGCACCACCTCGCCCTCGCCGCCGACTCGACGCCGCGCGAGGCGGTGCTGCCGCATCCGTGCCTCGTGTGCGCCTCCCGCGTGGGCGTGCGCCTCGCCGACGGCGTCGTGTGCGCGGCGTGCGAGTGGGTGCACGGCGAGCTGCCGGACGCCGACCTCGCGCCACCGCGCGTCGACGTCGTCTACTACCTGCGCTTCGACGACCGCGTGAAGATCGGCACGACCGCCAACCTGCGGCAGCGGCTCGGGGCCATCTGGCATCAGGAGCTCGTGGCCCTCGAGCGCGGCGATCGCGAGCTCGAGCATCGCAGGCACGTCGAGCTCGCCGCATCCCGCATCGGCCGCACCGAGTGGTTCCACCTCGACGACGCCGTGCGCGCCCACGTCGACGTCGTCGCCGGCGGCCGCGACCCGTGGGCGCTGCACGCGCGGTGGCGCAGCGAGGCGCTCGCGCTGCGCGGCTGACGCGGCGGCACGCGCCGGTCGGAAGGCATAGGTGCGCTCGGTACCATGGCGGCCATGCCCGCTCGCCTGCATCTCGTGCGCCACGGCGAGGTCGACAACCCCGAGCGCATCCTCTACGGACGCCTCCCCGGCTACCCGCTCACCGAGCGCGGCCACCGCATGGCGGCGATGGCGGCCGAGAGCCTCGACCGCCCCGTCGCCCGCGTCTACGCGAGTCCGCTCGAGCGCGCGCAGCAGTCGGCGGCGCCGTGGGTCGAGCGCGCCGGCGTCGACCTGCGCACCGAGCACCGCATCATCGAGCCGACGAACGCGTTCGAGGGCAAGGCGCTCGCCACGATCCGCGCCATGCGCGACCCCGCGATGCTGCGACTCGTGTGGAACCCCTTCCTGCCCACGTGGGGCGAGCCGTACCGGGCGATCGCCGCCCGCGTCGAGGCGGCGATGACGGATGCGCTCGACGAGGTCGCCGAGTCGGGCGACGAGGGCGACGTCGTGCTCGTCAGCCACCAGGCGCCCATCTGGATCACCCACCGGCACCTCGCGGGCCAGCGGCTCTGGCACGACCCCCGCGCCCGCCGATGCGCGCTCTCGTCGATCACGACGTTCGAGCGCGTCGGCGGTCGCCTGACCGAGGTCGGCTACGCCGACCCCGCGGCGTCGATCGACGCCATCGACCTGGGAGCGGTGTGATGCGCACGTCCTCGACCGTCCGCAGCGCCATGGCCGCGATGGCCGCGGCCGCGATCGTCGCGCTCGCGGGCTGCGCGTCCGGCGACGGCGTCGCCAACCAGGGCGACACGGGCTACATCTCCGGCAGCGGTGCCGTCGAGGAGTTCCCCGCGAGCGAGCGGCAGCAGGCGCCGAGCTTCGGCGGCACGCTGTCGAGCGGCGACGAGTGGTCGTCCGACGACCATGCGGGCGAGGTCATGGTCGTGAACTTCTGGTACGCCGCGTGCCCGCCGTGCCGCGTCGAGGCGCCGATGCTCGCCGACCTCGCGACCGAGCACGAGGGCGACGTGACGTTCATCGGCGTCAACGTGCGCGACGGCGCGGCGCAGGCGGAGGCGTTCGACGAGCGCTTCGGCATCCCGTACGAGTCGATCCTCGACGCCGACTCCGGCACCGTGCAGTACGAGTTCGTGCATGCGGGCACCATCACGCCCACCGCGGTGCCGACGACGCTCGTCATCGCCGCCGACGGCACGATCGCCGCGCGCATCACGGGCGCGCTGCCCGACGCGAGCATCCTCTCGACGATCCTCGACGACGAGCTCGGATGACCGACCCGATCCTGCAGGGCCAGCTGCTGCTCGGCCTGCCCATCGCGCTGCTGGCCGGCGTCATCGCCTTCGCGTCACCGTGCGTGCTGCCGCTCGTGCCCGGCTACCTCGGTCTCGTCTCGTCGATCGCCGGCGGTCAGGACTCGCGCCGCCGGATGCTGCTCGGCGTCGCGCTGTTCGTCGCGGGCTTCACCCTCGTCTTCGTGCTCGGCACGTTCGTCGTCGGTGCGTCCGCCGAGTTCCTGCTGCGCTACCGCGACGTGCTCATGCGGGTGCTCGGCGGCGTGCTCGTCGTCATGGGCCTCGTGTTCGTCGGGCAGCTGACGGTGCTGCAGAAGGTGTGGAAGCCGCGTCAGGTGCGCTCGGGCGGCATGTGGGCGGCGCCCCTCGTCGGCATCGTGTTCGCCGTCGGCTGGACGCCGTGCATCGGCCCGACGTTCGCGGCCATCAGCGTGCTCGCGCTCGATTCGGGCACTGCGTGGCAGGCGGCGCTGCTCGGCCTCGTCTACTCGCTGGGCCTCGGCATCCCGTTCCTCGTCATCACGCTCGGCTTCGGATGGGCGTCTCGAGCCGTCGGATGGGTGCGCAGGCACATCCGCGCCGTGAACCTCGTGGGCGGCGCGGTGCTCATCGCGCTCGGCCTCCTCATGCTCTCGGGCCTGTGGATCCGGGTGTCCGACCTCTTCCAGGGATGGGTGGGCGATGTCGTCACGGTCCTCTGATCGCGCCGACGCGGGCGTCGACCCGCTGCGGCCGTCCGACCACGTCGACGCCGCGCCGGCGACCGACGCCCCTGGCGGCCCGCGCCTCGGCCCCGTGGGCTGGCTGCGCTTCGCGTGGCGGCAGCTCACGAGCATGCGCACCGCGATCGTGCTGCTGCTCATGCTGGCGCTCGCGGCGGTGCCCGGCAGCCTCGTGCCGCAGCGATCGAGCGACCCGAACGGCGTCATCGCCGTGCGCGACGCCAACCCCGACCTCGTGTGGCTGTACGACGCGCTGCAGCTGCACGACGTGTACACGAGCCCGTGGTTCTCGGCCATCACGATCCTGCTCCTCGTGTCGCTCGTCGGCTGCGTCATCCCGCGCATGCGCCACCACTGGGCGGCGATGCGCGCGCGCCCGCCGCGGACGCCGGCGCGGCTGTCGAGGCTCGTGGGCTTCCAGACGGTGCCCGGCGACGCCGCCGACGTCGCGCGCGCCGAGGCCGTCCTGAAGCGCCTCGGGTACCGCACCGAGCGCTACGGCGACTCGGTGTCGGCCGAGCGCGGGTACCTGCGCGAGACGGGCAACCTCGTCTTCCACGCCTCGATCGTCGTCATCGTCGTCGCGATCGTCGCAGGCAGCGGCTTCGGCTTCCAGAGCCAGCGCCTCGTCGTCGAGGGCGAGGGCTTCTCGCTCGCGGGGGCGAGCCTCGACACCCTGAACACGGGGCAGTGGGTCACGGCCGACGACCTGCCGGCCTTCGGCATCCACCTCGACGACCTCGACGTCGTGTACGAGACCGAGAACGTCGACGCCATCGGCCAGCCGCTCGACTTCACGGCGCACGTGCAGGTGACGGAGGACGGCGAGACGCATCCCGGGCGCATCCGCGTCAACGAGCCGCTGCAGGTGCAGGGCAGCGACCTGTACCTCATCTCCAACGGCTACGCGCCCCAGGTCACGATCACCGCTGCCGATGGCACCGTCGTCTTCGACGAGATCGTGCCGTTCCTCGCGCAGGACGACCAGATGACGAGCCTCGGCGTCGTGAAGATCCCGGACGGCCTCGCAGAGCAGGTGGGTCTGCAGGGCTTCTTCTACCCCTCGGCCGCGCAGCTCGAGACCGGCGCGTACGCCTCCTACTACCCCGATCTGCTGAACCCGCTGCTGTCGCTGCAGGTCTACACGGGCGATCTCGGCCTCGACGAGGGCGTGCCGCAGTCGGTCTACCAGCTCGACACCGAGGGGATGACGCAGGTCGCCGGTCGCGACGCCCCCGAGCCCCCGCTGCTCATCGGGCCCGGCGAGACGGTCGACCTGCCGGACGGCCTCGGCACCATCACGTTCGACGACGTGCGCCGCTACGCCGTCATCGACGTGCATCGCGACGTCACGCAGGGCTGGGTCCTCGCCGGCGCGATCGCGCTCGTCGCCGGACTGCTCGCGAGCCTGCTCATCCCGCGTCGGCGCCTGTGGGTGAAGGCGACGCCCGCTGGGCTCGAGGTCGCGGGTCTCGCGCGCGGCGAGGATCCGCGGCTCGAGGGTGCCGTCGCCGACCTGGCGAGGCGCCTGCGCGGCGACGACGACCCGGATGCCGCGGCGTCCGAGGCGCAGTCGGGCGGCGCATCCGACGGCGGCGCGGGGGAGCGGTCACCGCGGCCGCCGGCCACCGAGTCGGACCACGACCGGACGTAGACTGGGACCATGCCCGACGCCACCTGGGACTCGTACTCCCTGCTCGCCGTCTACTCGGCGATGGCCGTCTACGCCGTCGCGTTCATCGTCTTCGCCTTCGACGTCGTGCGGCGCCGAGAGCCCGCCGAGGTGCGCGAGCGCGAGCTCGTCGCCGCGGGCGGCGCCTCCGCAGGATCGACGGCGGCCCCCGCGACGGCAGCCGCGCCGAGCGGTCGCCGCAACGTCGCGAGGGTCGGCTTCGCGCTGACGGTGCTCGCCTGGGTGCTGCACGTCGCGGGCGCGGTGCTGCGCGGCATCGCGGCCGAGCGGGTGCCGTGGGCCAACATGTACGAGTTCGCGCTCACGTCGATCGGCATCATCGTCGGCGTCTTCGTGTTCGCGCAGCTGTGGCGCGACCTGCGCTTCCTCGGCGTCTACATCACGGGTCTCGCCACGCTCTTCCTCGGCGTCGCGACCGTGAACTTCTACGTCTCGCCCACGCCGCTGCCGCCCGCCCTGCAGTCGTACTGGCTCGTCATCCACGTCTTCGTCGCCGCCCTCGGCACGGGCTTCTTCGCGATCGGCTCGGGTCTCAGCATCCTGCAGCTGCTGCGCACGCGCGCCTCGGGACTCGCCTACGTCGACCGCCTGCCCGGCGCGTCGACGCTCGAGGACCTCTCGTACCGCATCAGCGTCATCGGCTTCATCTTCTGGACGTTCACGCTCATCGCAGGCGCCGTGTGGGCCGAGGCGGCCTGGGGTCGCTACTGGGGCTGGGACACGAAGGAGGTGTGGACGTTCGTCATCTGGGTCGTCTACGCCGGCTACATCCACGCGCGTGCGACGCGCGGCTGGCGCGGCACGCGCTCGGCATGGCTGCAGCTCATCGGCTTCGCGGCGATCCTCTTCAACTTCACGATCGTCAACGTCTTCTTCAAGGGCCTGCACACCTACTCGGGCCTCGAGTGACGCGCGCTTCGGCCGGCTGACGGCCGGGCGTCAGCCCTCGGCCGCCTCGAGCACGGCGTAGGCGGCGGCGAGCCGGTCGCGCCACCACGCCTCGCGCTCCTCGGGGGCGGCATGCCATGCGAGCCGGTGCTCGTCGACGACGAGCCTGCCCACGGCGATGGCGCCGTCGACGGGCACGAGCGGACCGGCGACGTCGGCCTCGAGCAGCGCGGCGGTGCCGAGGCCGCAGTCGAACGGCAGCTCCGGCAGCGCCGCGGCGAGCGCGGCGCCTTGCGAGAGCCCCACGGAGGTGTCGAGGGCGCTCGAGACGACGGCGGGCAGGCCCGCCTCGGCGACGATCGCGAGCGCGCGGCGCACGCCGCCGAGCGGCTGCGCCTTCACCACGAGCACGTCGGCGGCGCCCGCGGCGACGACCGCCATCGGGTCGGCGGCCTTGCGCACCGACTCGTCGGCGGCGACGGGCACCCCGATGCGGTGGATGCGCGCGCGCAGCTCGGCGAGCTCGGGCACCGTCGCGCACGGCTGCTCGACGTACTCGAGGTCGAGGTGCTCGAGGGCGCGCACGGCCGTCTCGGCCTCGTCGACGTTCCAGCCGCCGTTCGCGTCGACGCGGATGCGGGCGTCGGGCAGGAGCGTGCGCACCTCGCGGACGCGCGCGACGTCGTCGTCGAGCGTCTGCCCGCGCTCGGCGACCTTGACCTTCACGGTGCGGCAGCCGTCGTAGCGCTCGAGCACCCCGGCGACCTCGTGCGGGCCGACGGCGGGCATCGTCGCGTTCACCCGGATGCGGTCGCGCACGGCGGGCGGGCGCGGCATCCAGGCATCCTCGATCGCCGCCGCGAGCCAGGTCGACGCCTCGGCGGGCTCGTACTCGAGGAAGGGGCTCCACTCGCCCCAGCCCTCCGGGCCGCGCACGAGCGCCGCCTCGCGCTCGGTGACGCCGCGGAACCGCGTCGCGAGCGGCAGCCGGACGACGTGCAGGGACTCGAGGAGCGCATCGATGGGCGGGAGCATCGCCCCCATCCTGGCGCAGCGCGCCGTCGGCGTCGATGGGGCGATCGGCACGTCGGGCGGCGTCCACCGCGCTCGCGGCTGCACGTCAGCCTCGGTGCGCACGCGTACGGCACACTGGTCGCATGACGACGACCGAGATGCCGTGGGTGATCGAGTCCAGGCTCGCTCCGGGACAGCAGCGCAGGCGCAGCGTCGTGTTCGGCGTCATCGCCGCGGTGGGTGCCGCGCTCGGCGCCATCATCTTCCTCGTGTCGATGGGCATGGTCATCGTCACGCCGCAGCTCGCCGGCCTCGTCATCATGGGCCTGCCGATCTGGGGCGTGCTCACGCTCGGCACCGTCGGCTGCGGCGTGGCCGCGCTCGTGCGGCGGGGTCGCGTGAACGTGATCCTCGGTGCGGGCTCGCTCGCGCTCGTCGTGCTTACGAACCCGCTGCTGCCCCTCGTCGTCGCGCTCGCGCTCGGCGCGTGAGGCTCGCGCAGGCCGTCAGGGGTCGAGCGCGGGGCCTCGGCAGGCTGTCGCTCCTCGTCGTGCCGATCGGCGTCGTGGGGCAGGTCGTGTCCTTCCTGCAGCAGGTGACGCACCTCTTCTCGCCGGCGGCGGGCGAGCGGCCGGGCGTCATCGCCGTGCTCGTGTCGGTGACGGTGCTCGGCGTGCTCGGCGTGGGGTGCGGCCTGCTGGCGTCGTCGACGCCCGACGGCCGGCGCACGGGGGCGCTCGGTGCGTCGCTCGGCGCGGCGACGCTCATCCTCTTCCTCGTGGCGAGCGCGTTCGTCTGGCGCTCGCTCGCCATCTTCTAGGCGGCGCTCGGGCTCCAGCGAGTCGTCGGCGGCATCTGCGACACTCGCGGCATGTGCGCGCCGATGCCCGACCTCGCGATGCCGCTCGCGGCGCCGGGGCGTCGCGGCATGCGGCGGCCCGCGGGGCGGACGGGGAGGCGCGCGATCGGCATCGCAGTCGCGCGGCCGATCGATCTCGCGGGCGCGTCGAGCACGCGGGCGGCAGCCTCCGAGGTGCGGCCGTGAGCGATGGCATGCCGGACTTCGCGATGCCATCCGACGACGAGCTCGCGGCAGAGCGGCGAGCGGCCGAGGATGCGGCACGGGCAGCGGCGTCGGCCACGCCCAGCGCCGCGCGCGAGGATGCGGACGAGACGGGTGGCGTCGGCGCTCGCGCGCCCGCCGCCGGCGGCGACGCATCCCTGCCCGCTGCGACCGCGAGGCGATCGCCGAGGTCGCGACGAGCCGCGGCGCGCGCACGCGCATCCGCGCTCGTGCGCACCCCGACGGTCGCGTTCGCGGCTGGCGGCGTGCTGGCCGCCGCGCTCGCGCTCGTGCCCGCGGCGGTGGCCGAGTCGGCCGCGGAGCGCTCGTCGGTCGAGGCCCACGAGGTGCTCGCCGCCTACGTCGAGGCGGTGCGCTCGGGCGACGTCGAGGCGGCGCGCGCGGCATGGATGCCCACCGGGTCGCAGGCATCGCTCGAGCTGCTCGAGGCGGGCGCGACGCCCGACGAGCCGCCCGTGGTGGAGTGCGACGATCCGCTCGTCGGCGAGCGTCGTGCGACGGCATCGTGCGAGATCGCCGTGATGTCGGTCGAGCACGCGTCGAGCGGCTCGTCGACGATCGTGCTCGAGCGCGCCGACGACGGGTGGCGCGTCGTCGCCGGGCTCGCCGAGATGGCCGTGGTGACGATGCCGGGCGCCGTGGTGCGCGAGATCGGCGGCGCCGCCGCCGACGACGTCGACGCTCAGCAGTGGCTCATGCCGGGCGGCTACGACGTCGACTGGGCGCCGTCGACGCTCTTCGAGGGCGGCGACCTGGGAGGTCTCGTCGTCACGCGGGGCGGCGGCTGGCTGCAGGTCGACGCGCAGCTCGCGCCCGAGGCGCGTGCCGAGGCGGAGGCGACGGCGCTCGCGTTCGTCGAGGCCTGCCTCGTCGATGCGGCGACGGCCGCCAGCTGCACGCTCGAGCAGCCCGAGGGTCGCGGCGCCGTGACCGCGACCGCCGAGGCCGGGTACGGCTGGTCGGACCGAGGCTACGTCGTCCCCGTGCGCATCGAGGGGCTCGGCGACGCGGATGCGCCGATCGTCGAGGTCGAGGTGCTCCTCGCCGACGACGGGGCGACGTGGGAGATGGTGGTGCGCTCGGTGCTGCGGTGGGGGGAGCCGTGAGCGAGCCGATGCCGGACTTCGCGCTGCCCACCGACGACGAGGTCGCGGCCGAGCGTCGAGCAGCGGAGCGCGCACTCGCGGCCGATCCGACGACCGCGATGCGCGCGCGGCTCGGGCTCGACGCGCCGGACGCCGCGCGCGACGCCGCCACGGGCGCGAGGCGTGGCCGCCGCACGCCGCGGCGACTCGCGCGGGGCGGCGTGCCCCGGCGGCGCACGCCGCGCCTCGACTCCGCGCGACGACGCATCGCGCAGGCGACGCGGCATCCGCTCGTCGCGTTCGCGGCGGGGGCGGCGCTCGTCGCCGGCGTGCTCGTCGCGGGCCCGGCGCTCGCCTCGCCCGTCGCAGCGGGCTCGACGCAGCAGCTGCAGCGGCTCGTCGACGACTACGTCGCCGCCGTCCAGGAGGGCGACGTCGCGGGCGCCATGGCGCTGCACGAGCCCGACGGCGACGCGGCGTCGCGCTCGCTGCTCGACGCGGGCGTCGCGCCCACGACGCCTCCGGTCGTCGTGTGCGCGCCCGCCGAGATCAGCGAGCGCGATCGCGACGTGGCGAGCGCGCGCTGCGACGTCGCCGTGCAGGGGGTGGCGCTCGCCGACGAGATGCAGCAGCTGCGGCTCGAGCGCGTCGAGGGCTCCTGGCGCATCGACGTCGGCCTGGCCGAGCGGGTCTCCCTCTGGACGTGGCTGCTCGACGTCGTCACGGTCGGTGGCACGCCGGTCGACGGGTCGATGCTCGACGAGCCCTGCTGGCTGCTGCCTGGCGGCTACGCCGTCGAGACCGTGGCCCCCGAGCTCGTGCAGGTCGAGGGCTCGGGCGTGCTCGCGGTCGGCGGTGGCGGCGGCGGCTGGCTCGACGCGTGGCCGCAGGCGAGCGAGGCCCTGCTCGACGAGGTCGCGGCGTTCGGCGAGGCGTGGCTCGAGGCCTGCCTCGCAGGCGAGGAGGCCGGCGCGCGGTGCGATGCGCTCGTGCCGCCTGCGTCGGCCGCCGACGTGTCGGCGGTGCCCTCCGGCGAGGTGCTGCCGAGCGACGACGACTCGCTCGTCGTCGTGCTCGTCGTCGAGGGCACGGGCTCGCCGCTGCGCCCGCGCGTCGAGGTCGAGGTGCGCTTCTCCGATGCCGGCGCGATCGCGGAGGTCGCGATGCGCGAGGATGGTGCGCCGTGACCGCGCGCATGCCGGACTTCTCGATGCCCTCCGACGACGAGGTGCAGCGCCGACGCGCTCGCGCCGACGACGAGGCGCGCGAGGCCGACGCGCGTGCGGCGATGCGCGATGCCGACGCCGATGCGGCGGTCGCGCACGGCGCAGCCCGCGACGCGCCTGCGGACGACCCCGCCGCGCGCCGCGGCCCAGCCGGACGCATCCTGGCGATCGCCCGCGATCCCGTCGCGGCCTTCGTCGCAGGAGCGGCCCTCGTGGCCGCCGCCTTCGTCGTGGTGCCCGCGGTGCAGCGCGAGGCCGAGGCGGGCAGCCTCGCCCAGCTCGAGCGCGTGGTCGCCGAGTACGTCGGCGCCATCGAGTCGGGCGACCTCGCGGCCGCCACCGCGCTCGCGCGGCCCGACCCCGGCTACGCCGAGATCGCGCTGCTCGGCGCCGCCGACCCCTCGTCGTCGCCCACCATCGACTGCGCGGAGCCTCGCGTCGACGACGACCGCGCCACGGTCACGTGCAGCGTCGCGCTGCCCACCTTCGGCTCGAGCGCCCCCATGCGCATCGAGCTCGCACGCGAGGGCGCGTGGCGCATCGACGTGGGGCTCGCCGTCGCGTCGCCGCTGCTCGTGAGCCTCGCCGACGTCGAGGCCGTCGGCGGCGCGCCGCTGCCCGACGTCGAGCTCGGCGTCGACCCCGTGTGGCTGTACCCGGGGCAGTACGCGCTCGACCTCGTGCTGCCCGCACAGCTCGGGACGTCGAGCACCGAGCTCGCCGTCAGGGCGGACGGCGCCTACTGGATCGGCGGCGTCACGATCGACGACGCGCTGCGCGCCGAGATCCGCGAGGCCGGGGTCGCGTACGTCGAGGGCTGCGCGACGGCGGGCGGCGTCGGCTGCCCGCCCGTCGAGCCGCTCGGGGAGGGCCAGCGCTGGGAGGCGCTCGACGACGGCTTCATCTCCTTCACGAGGGACGACTCGGTGGGGGTCGGGCTCGACGTGCGCCGCGTCGGCGGCGCCCCCTTCGACCGCGTGCGCCTGCGGGTCGACGTCGTGTACGACGACGACCTCGACGACTACGAGCTCGTGGCCATCGTCGAGCCCGGCATGTGAGGGCCGCTCGGCGAGCCGTGACGGACCCTCGGCGTAGGGTGGATGCGTGACCGTCTCCGAGCTCTTCGATCCGAGCGAGTGGGTGGTCTCGCCCGAGTCCGCGGGCTTCGCCGACATCACCGCGCATCGCTCGCACGACGGCCGCATCGCACGCATCGCCTTCGATCGGCCCGAGGTGCGCAACGCCTTCCGGCCCTCCACGGTCGACGAGCTCTACCGCGCGCTCGAGGCCGCTCGCGTCGACTCGAGGGTGGGCGTCGTGCTGCTCACGGGCAACGGGCCGAGCCCGAAGGACGGCGGCTGGGCCTTCTGCTCCGGCGGCGATCAGCGCATCCGCGGCCGCGACGGCTACCGCTACGCCGAGGGCGACTCCGCCGCGTCGATCGATCCTGCGCGCGCCGGGCGCCTGCACATCCTCGAGGTGCAGCGCCTCATCCGCTTCATGCCGAAGGTCGTCATCGCCGTCGTGCCCGGATGGGCCGCCGGCGGCGGGCACTCGCTGCACGTCGTGTGCGACCTCACGATCGCCAGCGCCGAGCACGCGCGGTTCAAGCAGACCGACGCCGACGTCGGCTCGTTCGACGCGGGCTACGGCTCGGCGTACATGGCGCGGCAGACGGGGCAGAAGTTCGCGCGCGAGGTCTTCTTCCTCGCCCGCGAGTACTCGGCCGACCGCGCGCTCGCCGCTGGCGCGATCAACGCGTCCGTGCCGCATGCCGAGCTCGAGGCGACGGCGATCGAGTGGGCTCGCGAGATCCTCGGCAAGAGCCCCACGGCCATCCGCATGCTCAAGTACGCCTTCAACGCGGTCGACGACGGGCTCGTCGGGCAGCAGCTCTTCGCAGGCGAGGCCACGCGTCTCGCGTACGGCACCGACGAGGCCGTCGAGGGTCGCGACTCCTTCCTCGAGAAGCGCGACCCCGACTGGTCGCCCTTCCCGTGGGCGTTCTGATGCGCCGCTCGAGGGGCAGCTGATGCCCGAGATCGTCGCCACGAGCGGCACCTCGGGCGTGCCGAAGCAGGTCGTGCTCTCCGACGAGGCGATCGCGGCATCGACCGAGGCCGCCAACGAGGCGCTCGGCGGTGCGGGGCAGTGGGTGCTCTCGCTGCCGGAGTCGTTCATCGCGGGTCGCAACGTGCTCTGGCGCAACGAGCCCTCCGGCGCGCCGCTCGTGCGCACCGAGGGGTCGTTCACGGCCGAGGCGTTCGTCACGGCCGTCGAGTCGCTCGAGCACGACCGCCGCTACACGTCGCTCGTGCCCACGCAGCTCGCACGCCTCGTCGACGCGGCGCAGCTCGACCGCTCGTTCATCGCGCCCATCCGCAGGCTCGACCGCATCCTGCTCGGCGGGCAGCGCGCCCCCATCGGCCTCATCGAGCGCGCGGCTCGCCTCGGGTGGAAGGTGACGCGCACCTACGGCATGACCGAGACGTGCGGCGGCTGCGTGTGGGACGGCAGGCCGCTCGGGCTCACGAAGGTGCGGCTCACCGACCAGATCGAGATCTCGGGTCCGCACCTGGCAGACGGCTACACCGACGCCGAGCTGACGGCGCGGCGCTTCGTCGAGGATGCACGCGGCACGCGCTGGTTCCGCACCGGCGACGCGGGCTCGCTCATCGGCGGCCAGCTGCAGGTCTCGGGCCGCATCGACGACGTCATCGTCTCCGGCGGCGTCAACGTGTCGCTCGCAGCGGTCGAGCACGTCGTGCAGGTCTTCGCGCCGGATGCCGTGGTCGTCGCAGGCCCCGACGCCGAGTGGGGCGAGGTGCCCGTCGTCGTGACGACGCTGCGCCCCGACCTCGCCGAGATCCGGCAGGCCGTGCAGCACGCGCTCGGCAAGCCCGCACGTCCGAACCACGTGGTCACGGTGTCGGTCATCCCGACGACCCACACGGGCAAGCCCGACCGCAAGCGCCTCGCGCGCCTTGTCGCGAACCGCATGCGACAGCGCCGCACGGCGTGGTGGCGCTCGACGCCCTCGGCGCCCCGCCCGACGCGCTGACGCATCGCCGCGCGTCCCGCGCCGACGCGTGCGGACCGGGCGCCAGGAGGCCGCGGGTACGCTCGACGGGTGGCGAAGACGAGGCAGGCCCCGGGCGGGCGCAGGCAGGATGAGCGCGCTCGCGTGCGCTCCGGCAACCCGGCCAGGCGAGGCACGGGCGTGCGGCAGGCGAAGCGGCCGCCGACGTTCGGCGACTGGGTCGCGGCGACGCGCCCGCGCACCCTGCCCATGGCCATCGCACCCGTCGCCGTCGGCGTCGGCGCCGCATACGCGGCCGAGGGCTACCACCTGGCGATCGCGCTGCTGAGCCTCGGCGTCGCGCTGCTGCTGCAGATGGGCGTCAACGTCGCCAACGACTACTCCGACGGCGTGCGCGGCACCGATCGCGAGCGGCAGGGGCCGCCGCGCATCACGAGCTCGACGTCGGTCGACCCGCGCCGCGTGCGCACGGTCGCCATCGTGCTGCTGGGGCTCGGCGCCGCGGCGGGCCTCGCGCTCGCGGTCGTGTCGCAGCAGTGGTGGCTGCTGCTCGTCGGTGCGGCGTGCGTCGCGCTCGCGTGGCTGTACACCGGGGGCCCGCGCCCCTACGGCTACTACGGCCTCGGCGAGCTCGTGGCCTTCCTCATCTTCGGCGTCGTCGCGGTCAACGGCACGGTCGTCGCGACCATCGGCAGGTGGACCGAGGACTCGCTCGTGCTGAGCGCGGCCATGGGCTGCTTCGCCGCGGCGCTCATGCTCGTCAACAACCTCCGCGACGTCGACTCCGATCGTGCGGCAGGCAAGCGCACCATCCCCACGCTGATCGGCCGCGTCGCAGCGAAGGTGCTCTACGGCATCCTCATGCTCGTGCCGTTCGGCATCCTCGCGATCTACGCGCTCGCGCTCGCGTACGGCCCGTTCGTGCTGCTGACGCTCGTCGTCGCGCTGCCCGCGGTCGTCATCGTGGCCATGGCGCGCACGACGCGCGACTACGTGACGGCCCTCGGGCTCACGTCGCTCGCGACGCTGCTCTACGGCCTCGGCACCGCCGTCGCCCTGTGGGGCGGCATCACGGGCTTCGCCTCCTGAGGCCCGCGGGCGTCAGCGGTCGTCGCGGTCGCGGGATGCGTCGGCGTCCGCCTGCGCGTCGGTGACGACGTCGGGGTCGACCTGCGTCGTCGACGTCGTGCCGTCGACGGCGTTCGCGTCGGCGAGGCTGTCGTCCGACGCGGCGGCGTCTCGATCGTCGGTCGCGCGCTCGCCGTCGAGCGCCTCGTCCTCGGCGTCCTCGTCGGCGCGCTCGCCGCGCTCGCCGCGCATCCTGGCGATCTCGGCGACCGCGGACTCCTTGAACCTGCGCAGGAAGACGTAGCTGGCCGCGAAGGCGAACAGCAGCGCGATGACGAGCGCCACGTACCACTCGACCTGGGCGGCGACGAGGATCGCGAAGGGCGCGACGAACAGCGCCGCCCGCAGCAGGGCGTAGACGAGGATGGCGCGCACCTCTCCAGCGTACGCGCGCGGCGGAACCAGGCGATGCGCATGGCGTCGACGCGTAGCATGTGGCCATGGCGCGCTTCTACATCATCGGCGGCATCCTGGCCGTCGCGATGGCGGTGTATGCGATCGTCGACCTCACGATCACCGACGATCGCCGCATCCGCAGGCTCAACCGCGTGCTGTGGGCCGTGCTCATCGTGCTGGTGCCGGTGGTGGGCCCGCTCGGCTGGCTGCTGTGGGGCAAGGCGCCCAGGTCGGCGGCGCCGCCGCAGGGCCCGGAGGACGCCAAGGAGTTCCGCACCCAGATGGGCACGTGGGTGAGCGCCGACGAGTCCGATCGGCGCATCGCCGAGCTCGAGCAGCAGCTCGCGGCGCTCGACGACGAGGAGGCCGCCGACCGCGGCCGCCACGGCGAGCCCGAGGTCGCAGGCACCGACGCGGCCGAGCCGATCGAGGCGCCCGACGACGCGACGCCGACCGCCGACCGCACGCTGCCGAGCGCAGACGACCGCGACGACGACGACTCGCGCCGTGGCTGACGGCGCTGCAGCCGCCTACGCCGACAGACTGCTCGCCGCGCTCGCCGATGCCGGCGTGCGCGACGTCGTCGTGTGCCCGGGCTCGCGGTCGCAGGCCCTCGCGCTCGCAGCCGCCCGCCTCGCTCGCGAGGGGCGGATCGTGCTGCACGTGCGCATCGACGAGCGCACGGCGGGGTTCCTCGCCGTGGGGCTCGCGCGTGAGACGCGCGCGGCGGTGGCGATCGTCGTGACGAGCGGCACGGCCGTCGCCGAGCTGCATCCGGCGATGCTCGAGGCGCACCACGCCGACGTGCCGCTCGTCGCGATCACGGCCGACCGCCCGCCCGAGCTGCTCGGCATCCGTTCGAACCAGACGACGACGCAGCCCGGCATCTTCGCCCATGCCGCCCGCGTGGTGCTCGAGGCCCTCGCCGATGCGGATGCGACACCCGAGGCCGACGCGGTGCGCGCCGTGACGGAGGCGCTCGGCGCCGACGGTGCGCGCGAGCCGGGGCCCGTGCAGCTGAACGTCGCGCTGCGCGACCCGCTCTCGGGCGGCGACACGCACGTGCACACGGCGGTCGAGCCCGTCGTCGCGGTGCAGCGGCCCACGCATCCGATCGCCGTCGAGCCCGGCACGGTCGTGGTGGCGGGTGCCGACGCGGGGCCCGCCGCGTCCGACCTCGCGATCGCGCTCGCGGCGCCGCTGCTCGCCGAGCCCTCGTCGAACGCGCGGTTCGGGCCGAACCTCGTCATGCCGGAGGTGCTCGCCGCCGACCTCGTCGACGACGTGCGCCGCGTCGTCGTCGTCGGCCACCCCACGCTCACCCGCCTCGTGACGGCGCTCGTGCGCCGCCAGGACGTCGAGGTGGTCGTCGCGGGGCGCCGAGGGCTCGAGAACGTGCGCGGCCGCGTCGTCGAGGGCGATCTCGTCGCCGAGGGCGAGCCAGGCGAGTGGGCGCGCGCATGGGTCGGCCGATGGGTGCAGGCGTCGCGCCGCATCCTCGACGCCCAGGTGGCGCCCATCCCGGGCGCCGAGCTGGCGCGCGACCACTACGCGCGGGCCGTGCTGGAGGATGCTCGGCGGCCCGTGACGCGGTCGATGCTCGCGTCGGCGCTCTGGGAGCACACGTGGCCGCACGACCGGCTGGTGCTGGGGGCATCACGTCTCATCCGCGTCGTCGACCGCACCGTGCGCGGCAAGCCCATAACCGTGCACGCCAACCGCGGCCTCGCGGGCATCGACGGCACGGTGTCGACGGCGATCGGCGTCGCGCTCGCGCACGACCGAGCGGGCGGGCGCGGCGTCACGCGCGCGCTCATGGGCGACCTGACGCTGCTGCACGACGCGGGCGGCCTGCACCTGCCGGGCGACGAGCCGCGCCCTCGCCTGCAGCTCGTCGTCGGCAACGACGGCGGCGGCACGATCTTCGACGACCTCGAGGTCGCGGGCACGGCCGAGCCGAGCGACTTCGCGCGCGTGCAGCGCACCCCGCAGACCGTCGACCTCGGCGCGCTCGCCTCCGCCTACGGCTGGCCGCACGTGCTCGTCGACGACCGCGCGAGCCTCGAGCGGGCGCTCACGGGCGCGGCGACGTGCGTCATCGAGGTGCGGCTGGCCGAGGCGCCCTGACGCGACGGGCCGACGCGCCGAGCGCCTGACTAGGCTCTCGCCATGAGCGACATCCCCGCAGCCGTCCGCCGCACGAGGCGCGGGATCCGCCTCGCCGAGATCGATCCGCGCTCGACCCCCGGGTTCGACGGCGACAAGGCCGCCGGGGAGGCGATGCTCGCCGAGCGCGCCGTGCATCTCGCGGAGCTGCAGGAGCGACTGCACGCGTCGGCGGCCGCCGGCGACGAGCGCAGCGTGCTCCTGCTGCTGCAGGGCATGGACACCGCGGGCAAGGGCGGGCTCGTGCGGCACGTCGTGGGCGCCGTCGACCCGCAGGGCGTGCGCATCACGTCGTTCAAGCGGCCGACGCCCGCCGAGCGCAGGCACGACTTCCTCTGGCGCATCGAGCGTGCGCTGCCGCAGCCCGGCCAGATCGGCGTCTTCGACCGCTCGCACTACGAGGAGGTGCTCATCCACCGCGTCCGCAGCCTCTCGCGGCCCGAGGTCGTCGAGGCCCGCTACGGCCGCATCGTGGAGTTCGAGCAGCAGCTCGCCGAGCAGGGCATCCACCTCGTGAAGGTCATGCCGCACATCTCCTATGGCGAGCAGGGCGAGCGGCTGCTCGAGCGCCTCGACCGGCCCGACAAGCACTGGAAGTACAACCCGGGCGACGTCGACGAGCGCATGCTGTGGGACGAGTACCAGCGCGCGTACGCGATCGCGATCGACCGCACGGCCCGCGCCGCGGCCCCGTGGCACGTCGTGCCCGCCGACCGCAAGTGGTACGCGCGGCTCGCGGTGCAGGAGCTGCTCATCGAGGCGCTCGAGGCGATCGACCCGCAGTGGCCGGCGGCCGACTACGACGTCGCCGCCGAGCGCGAGCGGCTCGTCGCCCTCGGCGGCATCCCGAAGGACGTGCTGGCGGCGGCCGCCGCGTCGGGTGCGGCGAAGGGTGGGAGGTCGAAGGGCTCGAAGGGGTCGAAGGCGTCCAAGGCGTCGAAGGGGTCGAAGGCGTCCGAGGCGTCGAAGGGGTCGAAGGCGACGCAGGGTCCGAAGAGGTCGAAGGCGAAGCAGGCGTCGAAGGGCGCGACGGCGCCCGAGGGTTCGAAGCGCGCGGCGACGACCGGGTCCGAGCGCTGATGCTCGAGCTGCGGCCGGGGTGCGAGTGCTGCGACGTCGACCTCCCGCCCGAGTCGATCGCCTTCATCTGCACGTTCGAGTGCACGTGGTGCGAGGCGTGCGCCGAGCGCATGGCCCGCGAGTGCCCGAACTGCGGCGGCGAGCTCGTGCGCCGGCCCATCCGTCCCGCGCACCTGCTCGTCGCGTCCCCGCCGTCGTCGACGCGCATCGTCGCGCCGGGCTGCGCCGATCGGCTCGTCCTCGAGCCCGCCTCGTGACGACGATCTGGGTCGTCGACTGGGAGCTCGGCGACGAGGCGGCGGTCGTGACCGTGGGCGACGACCTCGACTGGCTCGCCTGCGCGCCCGACGCGACGACGCCGCAGCTCGACGACCGTGCCGTCGACCTCCACATGTCGCCGGACCGGCTGTGGGGGTACGGCCATCCGGCGATCGGCGTCGCGGGCCGCGTCGCGAGCATCGAGGCGGTGCTGCAGGACGTCCGGCGCACCCGCACGAGCGGCTCGATCGTGCGCGGCTCGGAGGTGCTCGAGCCCGTCGCCTCGACGAACGACCGGTGGTGGGACCTCTGCCTCGACCACGCGCTCGGCGGCTTCCTCGTCACGCTGCACGACGCCGTGGTGTCGCACGCTCCGACGACCGTGGGCCGCTCCGAGTGGCATCGCGGCACCGGCCCCATGCCCGGCTCGTCGCCGCCCCCGGCGACGCCGCGCTGGGCGCCCGAGCCGGATCCGGCGATCCTCGCGCGGATGCGTCCGGGCGACACGTTCGTCGGCGTCTCGTACGAGCGCCCACCCGCGTCGGTCTG
The DNA here is from genome assembly GCF_042666675.1 of Agrococcus sp. GCM10030265. Lineage (NCBI taxonomy): Bacteria > Bacillati > Actinomycetota > Actinomycetes > Micrococcales > Microbacteriaceae > Agrococcus > Agrococcus sp. GCM10030265. The sequence continues at coordinate 1,364,251 of NZ_JBHTCZ010000002.1, read as the reverse complement.
CCCGCATCCGGCCCACCGCGCCTGACGCGCCCACGCCGCGGCGGATCCGCGTCTCGCGGGCGATCCCGGCAGCGGAGGGGTTCCCTCCCTCGGGTGCCCGGATCGCCTGCGAGACGCACACCCGTCGTTCCGGCTCGCAGGCGATCGCGGGGATCGGAGATGCATCGTCCCTCCGCCACCCCGGATCGCCTGCGAGACGCAGACCGCGCGCTACTCGAGCACGGGACGCGGGGGGAGGGGATCGCCGAACGCGTCGACGATGGGCCGCAGCTTGATCGCCGTCTCGGCGAGCTCGTCGGCGGGCACCGACTCGGCGACGATGCCCGCCCCCGCGAACGCGCGGATCGAGCCGTCGGCCGCGACCTGCGCGCCGCGCAGGGCGATCGCCCACTCGCCGCCGCCCGACGCGTCGAGCCATCCCACGGGGCCCGCGTAGCGGCCGCGATCGATGCCCTCGAGCGCCGCGATGCGGGCGAGCGCCTCGGCGCGCGGCGTGCCTGCGACGGCCGCCGTGGGGTGCAGGGCGCGCAGGGCGTCGAGCAGCGAGCCGTCGAGCGTGCCGGTGATGTCGGTCGCGAGATGCCACAGGTTCGGCAGGCGCAGGGGATACGGCCCGCTCGTGGCGAGGTCGTGGCTGATGGGTCGCAGCGACTCGAGCGCGGACTCGGCGGCGAGGCGATGCTCGCCGACGTCCTTCGGGTGCACGGCGAGCGCCTCGGCCGCCTCGCCGTCGAGCTCCGGCGTCGCGCCGCGCGGTGCGGTGCCCGCGAGCACGCGCGTGAAGCAGCGGCCGTCGCGGGCGGCGACCAGCATCTCGGGGCTCGCGCCCAGCAGGCCGTCGACCGCGTACGTGATCGCGTCGGGGTAGCGGCGACGCAGGCCGAGCAGGGCGCTGCGCAGGTCGGCGCCCTGGGGCAGGGTGCCCACGAGGTCGCGAGCGAGCACCACCTTCTCGAGCTCGCCGGCGCGGATGGCCTCGACGCCGGCCGCCACGATGGCCTCGTACCGCTCGGGCCCGATGGCGCCGGGCGACAGCGTGACGCGGACGTCGTCGACCTCGCGCTTCGGCAGCGGCTCGGGCAGCGGCTCGTCGTCGACGGCGATGCGCGTCGTCCACGCGTCGTCGCCGCGCCGCCCGTGCACGACGCGAGGCACGATGAGCACGCTCTCGGCTGCGGAGTCGTCGGCGAACGCGAACGCCCCGAAGGCGACGAGGCCCGAGCCGTGCGCGCCGACCTCGTCGGTGACGTCGGCGTCGGCGACGAGCGCGTCCCACGCGGCTGCGGCATCCGCGATGCGGTCGGCTCCGGACACGATGATGCGCACCGCCTCGCCCACGCCGACGAGCCCGTCGCCCGACCGCACGAACGCGAGCGGCGACGCGGCGTCCGCATGGGCGATGAGTCGACCGGGAGCGGCGCGCGTCGTCACGACGCGCAGTCGTCGCTGGGTCCGCACGGCACCCAGCCTACGCTCGCGGCGCCCCGGCGTGGACAGGCCGGACGAGCGGGATGCGCGCCACCGTAGGATGGGGGGCGTGGGGGCAGCGGACCTGGGCAAGGACCCGAGCGAGGTCGCGGGGATGTTCGACGCGACGGCGAAGCGATACGACCTCATGAACGGGTTGTTCACGCTCGGCAACGACCGGCTCTGGCGGCTGCAGATGACGCGTGCCGTCGCGCCGCAGCCGGGCGAGCGCATCCTCGACGTCGCAGCGGGCACCGGCACGTCGTCGGCGCCGATGGCGAAGGCGGGCGCGCTCGTCACGGCGCTCGACTTCAGCCGCGGCATGATCGAGGAGGGCCGCAGGCGGTACCCCGAGATCGAGTTCGTCTACGGCGACGCGCAGCAGCTGCCGTTCGACGACGACACGTTCGACGCCGTGACGATCTCGTTCGGCTTCCGCAACGTGCAGGATCCTCGGGCCGCGCTCACCGAGTTCTTCCGCGTGCTGAAGCCCGGCGGGCGCCTCGTCATCTGCGAGGCGTCGAAGCCGCCGCTCGCGATCGCGCGCGCAGGCCACAAGGCGTTCATCCGCACCGTGCCCGCCATCGGCAGGCTCGCATCCTCGAACCCCGACTCGTACCGCTACCTCGTCGAGTCGATCGAGGCGTGGCCCGACCAGCAGACCCTCTCGCGGTGGATCCGCGGCGCCGGCTTCACGCGCGTCGCGCACCGCGACCTCACGATGGGCGCGGTCGCTCTGCACCGCGGCCGCAAGCCCACGGAGCAGACGATGCGCATGGCGACCGTCGACCGCGCCACGACCGAGGAGACGACCGCGTGAGCGGTCTCGCCGCCTCGCTCGGGATCTCCCTCGACGAGGCCGCAGGTCCCCAGCGCGATCTCGTCGCCGCGCTGGAGGACGGCCTGCGCCGCGTCGAGATCGCCCTCGACCGCGACGTCGCCCTCACCGATCCGGTGGCCGACTCGATGACGCGGTACCTGAAGGATGCGGGCGGCAAGCGCACGCGCCCCATGCTGCTCATGCTCACGGCGCAGCTCGGCGACGGCGTCACCGACGAGGTCGTGTCGGCGGCGGAGGTCGTCGAGATCACGCACCTCGCGAGCCTGTACCACGACGACGTCATGGACCGCGCGTCGATGCGCCGCGGCGTGCCCGCGGTGCACGAGGTGTGGACGAACTCCGTCGCGATCCTCGCCGGCGACCTGCTGTTCGCGCGCGCGGGCGCCGTCGGCGCGACCCTCGGCTCGGAGTTCGCCGCGATCCACGCGCACACGTTCGAGCGCATGTGCCTCGGCCAGCTGCACGAGACGATCGGGCCGCAGAGCGTCGACCCCGTCGAGCACTACATCCGCGTGCTGGCGGACAAGACGGGCTCGCTCATCGCCTCCGCCGCCGAGCTCGGCGCGCTCGTCGCGAACGCCGACCCCGCCTACCGTCAGCCGCTGCGCGACTTCGGCGAGCGCATCGGCGTCGCGTTCCAGCTCGTCGACGACGTGCTCGACCTGTCGTCGTCGCCCGAGACCGGCAAGGTCGCGGGCACCGACCTGCGCACGGGCGTCATCACGCTGCCGCTGCTGCGCCTGCGCGCGGCCGCCGAGTCGGATGCGGGTGCCGCGGCGCTGCTCGCCGACATCGAGCGCAAGGGCGACGACTTCCCCGACGCCGTCGCCCGGCTGCGCGAGCACCCGGCGACGCTCGACACGCTCGACGAGGCCGAGCGGTGGCGCTCCGGCGCCCACGAGGCGCTCACGGCGTTGCCCGCCGGCCCCGTGCGCGACGCGCTCGACGCGTTCGCCGCCTCGCTCGTCACCCGCACCAGCTAGACCCGCCGCGCCCGTGCGGCGCGTGCCACGAGAGGACCACCGTGCCCGATGCACTGAGAGTCGCCGTCGTCGGCGCAGGCCCCGCCGGCATCTACGCCGCCGACATCCTGAAGAAGGCCGTCGCCGAGCGCGGCGGCGAGGTGGCGATCGACCTCTTCGAGCAGCTGCCCGCCCCGTACGGGCTCGTGCGCTACGGCGTCGCTCCCGATCATCCGCGCATCAAGGGCATCATCTCGGCGCTGCGCGAGGTGCTCGAGTCGGGCGTCGTGCGCCTGTTCGGCAACGTGCGCTTCGGCGAGGACGTCACGATCGACGACCTGAGGCGGCACTACCACGCGGTCATCTTCGCGACCGGCGCCATCAAGGACGCTCCGCTCGACATCCCGGGCGTCGACCTGCCGGGCTCCTACGGCGCCGCCGACTTCGTGTCGTGGTTCGACGGGCACCCCGACGTGCCGCGCACGTGGCCGCTCGAGGCCGAGGGCATCGCGGTGCTCGGCGTCGGCAACGTCGCGCTCGACGTCGCCCGCATGCTCGCGAAGCATCCCGAGGACCTCCTCCCCACGGAGGTGCCCGCGAACGTCGTCGAGGGCCTCGAGGCGTCGCCTGTCACCGACGTGCACGTCTTCGGTCGCCGCGGCCCGCTCGAGGTGAAGTTCACGCCGCTCGAGCTGCGCGAGCTCGGCGAGCTGCGCGACGTCGACATGGTGCTGTACGACGAGGACTTCGGCGTCGACCCCGACGAGGAGGCCCGCAAGGCCAACAAGCAGATCCTCGTCATCTCGCGCGTGCTCGAGCAGTGGCGGCAGCGCGAGACGGGCGCGGCGTCGCGTCGCCTCCACCTGCACTTCTGGTCGCGTCCGGTCGAGATCGTCGGCGACGACGGCGTGACGGCGCTGCGCATCGAGCGCACCCGCCCGGATGGCGCGGGCGGCATCGAGGGCACGGGCGAGCTGCGCGACGTGCCCGTGCAGGCGGTGTACCGCGCCGTCGGCTACTTCTCGTCGCCGCTGCACGGCGTGCCGTTCGACGAGCTGCGCGGCGTCATCCCGAACGAGGCGGGCCGCGTGATGGACGGCCACCGCCCGCTGCCGGGCGTGTACGCGACGGGTTGGATCAAGCGCGGGCCCGTGGGCCTCATCGGGCACACGAAGTCGGACGCGAAGGAGACGGTCGAGCACCTGCTCGCCGACGAGCTGTCGTGGTGGACGCCCGAGGACGCGAGCCCCGAGGCGATCCCGGCGCTGCTCGCCGAGCGCGGCGTCGACTGGACCGACATCGCGGGCTGGATCCGGCTCGACGAGCACGAGATGGGGCTCGGCGAGCCGCACGGGCGCGCGCGCATCAAGGTCGTGCCGCGCGACGACATGATCGCGATCTCGCGAGCCGCCGAGCACGCCGGACGCTAGCGGGCAGACGGCTCGGCCCCGCGTGCGCGATGCACGCGGGGCCGCGTCGCGTCGCGCGCGGCACGGCGCCCGAGGCGCTCAGTCGATCGACCGGAGGTGCAGCAGCGCGAGCTGCTGCGGGAACAGCGCGGGCGCCCGCAGGCCCACGGTCTCGAGGGCCACGCCCGAGAGCGTGACGCCCGCCGCCCACGCGAGCGGCGACTGGCCGGGCGTCGTCGTGCGCTCGTCCGGCGTGATCGTGCGCACCCGGTAGGTGCGGGCGGGGTCGAGCCCCGGGATGCGCACGCGCGCGCCGGGGTGCGATCGGCTGCTCGTGACCTGGGTGATCGTGACGAGCGCCTGCGAGCGGTCGGCGGCGACGACTCCGCGCACGTCGACGCTCGGATCGGCGAGGTCGGCGTGCACGACGCGGCCGGTCGCGAGCATGGCGCGATGCTCCTTCCACAGCGCGACCCAGCCAGCGATGCGCTCGAGCTCGCGCTCGTCGAGCCGCGTGAGGTCCCATTCGATGCCGAGGTGTCCGAGCAGCGCGACGCCGGCGCTGAGCTCGAGCGACACGGTGCGGCCCGTGGAGTGCACCGTCGGGCTCGTGAGGTGGGCGCCGAGCAGCTCGGGCGGCACGACGAGCCCCGTGAGGCGTTGGATCTGCAGGCGCTCGACCGGGTCGAGGGTGTCGCTCGTCCACACCCGCTGCGTGCGCTCGAGGATGCCGAGGTCGACGCGGGCGCCGCCGGACGCGCACGACTCGATCTCGAGGCCCGGGTGCCTCGCGTGCAGGTCGTCGAGCAGGGCGTAGAGGGCGAGCACGTTCTCGTGCACGCGTGCGCGGCCTCCGGGGCCGTCGCCGGCCTCCAGCAGGTCGCGGTTGTGATCCCACTTGAGGTAGGCGATGTCGTGGTCGCGCAGCAGCGCGTCGAGATGGTCGCGCACGTGCAGCCACGCGTCGGGGTTCGACAGGTCGAGCACCTGCTGCTGCCTCGCCGAGACCGGCAGCTCGTCGCGGCCGCGCAGCAGCCACTCCGGGTGCTCACGCGCGAGATCGCTGTCGAGGTTCACCATCTCGGGCTCGACCCACAGTCCGAACTCCATGCCGAGCGCGCGCACGTGCTCGACGAGGGGAGCGAGGCCCTGCGGCCAGACGGCGGGGTCGACGACCCAGTCCCCGAGCCCGGCCGTGTCGTCGCGGCGGCCGAGGAACCAGCCGTCGTCGAGCACGAAGCGCTCGACGCCGACCCGGGCTGCGCGGTCGGCGAGATCCGAGAGCCGCGCGAGGTCGTGGTCGAAGTACACGGCCTCCCACGTGTTGAGGGTCACGGGGCGGGGTCGGGCGGGGTGATGGGGTCGGGCGCGCAGGTCGTCGTGGATGCGGCCGGAGAGCTCGGTGAGGCCGTCGCCCCAGCTCGCGACGACCCACGGCGTCTCGTAGGACGCGCCGGGAGCCAGCGAGACCTCGCCGGGCAGCAGCAGCTCGCCGGCGGCGAGAAGGGCCTCGCCCGTGATGGTGCGCTCGGCGACCATGCGATGGTTGCCGCTCCACGCCACGTGCACGGCGTGCACGAGGCCGCGCTCGAAGCCGAAGCCGGTGCGGCCCGCCGCGAGCACGAGGCTCGCGTCGGCGCCGGGGCGGCCGCGCCTGCTCTCGCGCACGTGGGCCCCGATGGTGAGGGCGCGGCGTTGGGGCGCGCGCTCGCGCAGGTGGTGGCCGGTGGTGTCGAGGATCTCGTCGGCGTCGTCGGGCAGCGGCAGCGAGACGTGCAGGTCGTCGAGCGCGTAGGCGTCGTCGCCGACGTTCGTCAGCAGGATGCGGGTGCGCAGCACGCCGTGCTCCGTGAGCTCGAGACGCAGCCGGGCGGCGAGGCCTGCGGCGTCGTCGCGCGCCTCGATCGTCGCGCCGCGCGCGTCGTCGTCGACGTGCACGGCGCGGGTGTCGAGGGCGGAGCTGAAGTGCCGGCCGCCGCGGTGCCCTGCGAGCCCGGGCGTCGCGAGCCAGCCGTCCGACTCCTGGGGGATGAGCGTGAGGCGGCCGGGGCGGTCGAGCCCGCCGGAGATGCGCTGCGGTCGCGCGGCGGTGGCGAGCGCGTCGAGCACCTCGGGGGAGGCGTCGCCGAGGTCGGGGCCCCAGTGGACGATGGCGGGCAGCCGCCCCGCCGCGAGGTCGAGCACGACGCTCGTGCCTCCGGATCGCAGGTGCACCGTGCCGTGCGCGTGGTCGATCGCGTGCATGTCCGTTCCTCCTCGAACGCAGCCGTGATGTGCGCTTCTCTTCACTATTGTGCGTTTACGTTCTGTTCTGATAGGTTAGCGCCACGGCCCGGATGGGCACGATCCCGCTCGATCCTCGCGCGGGGCGGAAGGCGCAGCGACGCAGCGCGCCGGGGAGAGGTTCGATGACGAGCATCATGCGCACGAGGCGCGCAGGCGCCCCTCGCCTGGCCGGGCTCGGGTTCCTCGCACCGTTCGCCATCGTCTTCGCGCTCGTCTTCCTCGCCCCGATCGCCTACGCGCTCTTCCTCAGCCTCTTCGCCGACCGCCTCGTCGGCGGCGTGCAGTTCGTCGGCCTCGACAACTTCGCCCGCATCCTCGGCGACGCCCGCTTCTGGTCCGGCGTCGGCAACGTCGTGCTGTTCCTGCTCGTGCAGGTGCCGATCATGCTGTTCCTGTCGCTGCTCGTCGCGCTCGCGATCGACTCCGGCCGCGTCCACGGCGCCGCGTTCGTGCGCCTGTCGGTCTTCCTGCCGTACGCGGTGCCCGCCGTCGTCGCCACCCTCATGTGGGGCTTCATGTACGGCGACCGCTTCGGCCTCGTGCGATGGATGAACGAGCTGCTCGGCACCTCCGTCGCCTCGCCCCTCGCGCCCGACACCGTGCTCGCCGCCATCGGCAACATCGTCACGTGGCAGTTCGTCGGCTACAACATGCTCATCTTCTTCGCCGCGCTGCGCACCGTGCCCGCATCGCTGTACGAGGCTGCCGAGATCGACGGCGCCGGCGAGCTGCGCGTCGTCACCGCCATCAAGCTGCCCGCCATCCGCGGAGCGCTCGTCATCGCCACGATCTTCTCGATCATCGGCAGCTTCCAGCTCTTCAACGAGCCGAGCATCCTGCGCAACCTCGCGCCGAACGCGATCACGAGCTACTTCACGCCCAACATCTGGGCCTACGAGCTGTCCTTCTCTGGGCAGCAGCAGGGCCTCGCCGCCGCGGTCGCCATCCTCATGGGCATCCTGACCGCCGTCATCGCCTACCTCGTGCAGCTGCGCGGGATGCGGAGGGAGCAGCGATGAGCGCACCCGTCATCGTGCCGAGCGCCACCGGACGCAGGCCGTCGTCGCTGCGACCCACCTCCGAGCGCGCGCACCGTCGCAGCCGCCGCGCCGTGGGAGGTCCGCGCAAGCGTCGCAGCCTGCTGCTGACGATCGGCATGGGCATCGTCGTGGTCTACACGCTGCTGCCTCTCGTCTGGCTCGTCATCAACGCCACGAAGACGCAGGCCGACCTCTTCTCGACGTTCGGCCTCTGGTTCGGCGGCGAGTTCGCGCTCTTCGACAACATCGGCCGCGTGCTCGCCTACGGCGACGGCATCTTCCTGCGCTGGCTGCTGAACACGCTGCTCTACGTCGTCGTCGGCGCGGGCGGCGCGACGCTGCTCGCCACCCTCGGCGGCTACGCGATCGCCAAGTTCCGCTTCCGCGGCCGCACCGCGGCGATCGCCGTCGTGCTCGGCGCCGTCGCGATCCCCGGCACGGCGCTCGCGGTGCCCACGTTCCTCATGTTCGCGCGACTCGGCATCACCGACACGCCCTGGGCGGTCATCCTGCCCTCGCTCATCTCGCCGTTCGGGCTCTACCTCATGTGGGTCTTCGCGAGCGAGTCGATCCCGGACGAGCTCATCGAGGCAGCGCGCGTCGACGGCGCGAGCGAGCTGCGCATCTTCGGATCCGTGTGCCTGCCGCTGCTCGGCCCGGGCATCGTCACGGTGCTGCTCTTCACGACCGTCGCGACGTGGAACAACTACTTCCTGCCGCTCATCATGCTGCGGAACCCCGACTGGTACCCGCTCACCATCGGTCTGAACGCCTGGAACAACCAGGCGACGACCGCAGGCGGCGACGCGATCTTCGACCTCGTCATCACCGGCTCCCTGCTCGCGATCATCCCGCTCATCGCCCTGTTCCTGCTGCTGCAGCGGTTCTGGCAGTCGGGGCTCGCGGCGGGCAGCGTCAAGGAATGACCCCCACAGACCCCCGATCGCAGCATCGATCGGCGCCCACCCCGATGAAGAGACGAGGGCATGCCATGAAGCACCATCACCGCACCGCACTGCGAGCAGGAGCCATCGCCGGCGCGAGCCTCATCGCGCTCGCAGGCTGCTCGGCAGGGTCGCAGGACCCCGACGAGGCCGCCGAGGCCGGCGGCTCGCTCACCATCTGGGCGTGGGAGCCGACGCTCGAGGCCGTCGTCGACGCGTACGAGGCCGAGAACGAGGGCGTCGACATCGAGCTCGTCAACGCCGGCACGGGCAACGACCAGTACACGGCGCTGCAGAACGCCATCCAGGCGGGCTCGGGCGTGCCCGACATCGCGCAGATCGAGTACTTCGCCGTGCCGCAGTTCGCGATCGCAGAGTCGCTCGCCGACATCTCCGACCTCGGTGCCGCCGACCTCGAGGGCACCTTCGCGCCGGGCCCGTGGAACGCCGTCTCGCAGGGCGACGCCATCGTCGGCATGCCGATGGACTCCGGCCCCATGGCGATGTTCTACAACGCCGAGGTCTTCGAGCGCCTCGGCGTGGCCGTGCCCACCACGTGGGACGAGTACGTGCAGGCCGCTCGCGACCTGCGCGCCGCCGACCCGTCGGTGTCGATCACGAACGACACGGGCGACGCGGGCCTCGCCACGAGCCTCATGTGGCAGTCGGGCGCCGAGCCGTTCACCGTCGACGGCACCACCGTCGGCATCGACCTCGAGGGCGACGCCGCACGCTACGCCGAGATCTGGCAGCCGCTCATCGACGAGGACCTCTTCGCCCCGGTGACGAGCTGGTCGGACGAGTGGTTCGCGGGCATGAACGACGGCACGATCGCGTCGATCACGACGGGCGCCTGGATGCCGGCCAACCTCGAGTCGGGCGCGCCCGACACGGCTGGCGACTGGCGCGTCGCGCCCATGCCGCAGTGGGAGGCCGACGGCGCAGCCTCGGCCGAGAACGGCGGCTCGTCGCTCGCGGTGACCGCCGCCAGCGAGCAGGCGGCGCTCGCGTACGACTTCCTCGAGTACGCGACGACGGGCGACGGCGTGCAGATGCGCCTCGACGCCGGCGCCTTCCCGGCGACGACGGCCGACCTCGAGTCGGACGAGTTCCTCGACGTCGAGTTCGAGTACTTCGGCGGCCAGCAGGCCAACCAGGTGTTCGCCGAGTCGTCGGCGAACGTCGTCGAGGGCTGGAGCTACCTGCCCTACCAGGTCTACGCGAACTCGATCTTCAACGACACCGTCGGCCAGGCCTACGTCGGCGACACGACGATCGTCGACGGGCTCGCCGCATGGCAGCAGCAGATCGACGCGTACGGCGAGGAGCAGGGCTTCACGATCGAGTGACCCGCGAGGTCCGGGGCGGGTGGCGGCCCACGCCGCCCGCCCCGGCCCATCCCTCCCGCACCAGCACATCCCTCGGAAGGACCCCCATGACCCACGTGCAGCGCTGGGTGCGCTGGCCGGACGGCCGCGCCCGCATCGGCTACGGCGCCGACTACAACCCCGAGCAGTGGGACCGCGAGGTCTGGCGAGAGGACGTCGCGCTCATGCGCGAGGCGGGCGTCAGCATCGTCACCGTCGGCGTCTTCTCGTGGGCGATGCTGCAGCCGGAGCCGGAGCGCTTCGACTTCGCGTGGCTCGACGAGATCATGGACCTGCTCCACGAGCACGGCATCGCCGTCGACCTCGCGACCGCGACCGCGTCGCCGCCGCCGTGGCTCACGCGCCTGCACCCCGAGGTGCTGCCCGTCGACGAGCGCGGCACCGTGCTCTCGCCCGGCGCCCGCCAGCACTGGCGGCCCACCTCCCGCATCTTCCGCGAGCACGCGCTCGCGCTCGTCGAGCGCATGGCCGAGCGCTACGGCGAGCACCCGGCGCTCGCCGCATGGCACATCAGCAACGAGCTCGGCTGCCACAACGTGCACGACTACTCCGACGAGGCCGCCGCCGCGTTCCGGGTCTGGCTCGCCGACCGCTACGGCGACGTCGCGACGCTCAACGACGCGTGGTCGACGACGTTCTGGTCGCAGCGCTACGCCGACTTCGCCGAGATCCTGCCGCCGCGCGCGACCACCTCGTTCGCGAACCCCACGCAGCAGCTCGACTTCGCGCGCTTCTCGTCGGACGCGCTGAAGGACTACCTGATCGCCGAGCGCGAGGTGCTGCGAGCCATCACGCCCGAGGTGCCGATCACGACGAACTTCATGATCATGGGCGAGACGAAGGCCATGGACTACGGCGACTGGGCGGGCGAGCTGGACTTCGTCTCGAACGACCACTACCGGCACCCCGGCCCGCAGGACCTCGACGAGCTGAGCTTCTCGGCCAACCTCACGAGCGGCGTCGCGAGCGGCGAGCCGTGGTACCTCATGGAGCACTCGCCGAGCGCCGTCAACTGGCAGCACGTCAACGTGGCGAAGCCGGCGGGCGAGCTCGCGCGCGACGCCCTCACGCACCTCGCCCACGGCGCCGACGCCATCGCCTACTTCCAGTGGCGCCAGTCGCAGGGCGGCGCCGAGCGCCACCACTCGTCGATGGTGCCCCACGCGGGCAGGGACTCCCGCATCTTCCGCGAGGTCGTCGGGCTCGGCGCAGTGCTCGACGAGCTCGCCGACGTCGCAGGCGAGCCCCGGCACCGGGCCGACGTCGCCATCCTCTTCGACTGGCAGTCGTGGTGGGCCGTCGACCTCGACTCGCAGCCCTCCTCCCTCCTGCGCTACAAGCAGGAGGCCCTCGACTGGTACACGGCGCTGCTGGAGGCGGGCGTGCGCGCCGACGTCATCCCGGCGAGCGCGCCGCTGCCCGGCCGCGGCCTCGTGATCGTGCCGATGCTGCACATCGTCGACGACGCCCTTCGGGCGCGTCTCGACGCCCACGTCGCAGCAGGCGGCTCGCTGCTCGTCACGGCGTACTCCGGCATCGCCGACGAGCGGCTCCACACGGCGCTCGGCGGCTACCCCGGCCGCCTCCGGCACCTCCTCGGGGTGCGCGTCGACGAGCTCCTGCCCGTGCTGGGCTTCGAGACCATCGACGTCGACGGCGAGCCCGCGACCCTGTGGAGCGAGCGCGTCGAGGTCGAGGACGGCGTCGAGGTGCTCGCGCGCTTCGCCGACGGCCCCGCCGCCGGTGGTCCCGCTGCGACGCTGCGTCGCGGCGGAGAGGGCCAGGGTGTCGCCGCGTACGTGGCGACCGTGCCCGGGGCCGCGCTGCGCGCGACGCTGCTCGCCCGCGTGCTCGACGCCGCGGGCGTGCGCAGCACGCTGCCCGAGCACCTGCGCGGCCGCGTCGAGCTCGTCGAGCGCGGGACCACCGGCCGCTGGCGATTCCTCGTCAACCGCGGCGCGGAGCCCGTCGCGCTCGACGGCGCCGAGCTCGGCACCGTCCACGTCGCCTCCGACGGCTCGCGCGACGCAGTCGTGCCCGGCCGCGGCGTGCTCGTGCTGCGCGCCGACTGACGCGAGCGAAGCCCACCACCGACCGAACGCCACCATCCGAACCGTCCGGCCGCCGCCGGGCGCTCACCATCGACGAAGGAGTCGAGACGATGCACGCACGCTCACGGCGCGGCCTGGCGGCTGCGCTCGCGATCGCGACGGCCGTGTCGGGAGGGGTGCTGCTCGCGGCGCCCGCGCCCGACGCGAGCGCCGCGACCGAGGTGACCATCACCCCCAACCCCGGGTACCGGCTCAGCGAGTTCCAGGGGTGGGGCACGTCCCTCGTCTGGTTCGCGAACGCCACGGGCGACTACCCGCCCGAGCTGCGGCAGGAGCTCTTCGACCGGCTCTTCGGCGAGGAGGGGCTCGACCTCAACGTCGCGCGCTACAACATCGGCGGTGGCAACGCGAGCGACGTGCCCGACTACCTGCGCCCCGGCGCGGCCGTCGAGGGCTGGTGGGCCGAGCAGCTCGACCCCGCGGCGGGCGCGACGTCGACGTACGACGACCGCGCCGACTTCCTCGCCGAGTGGGATGCGAACGACCCCGCCTCCTACGACTTCTCGGCGGATGCGACGCAGCGCTGGTGGGTCGACGCCATCGACGCCGAGCAGGGCGACGAGATGGTGTGGGAGGCGTTCTCGAACTCCCCGCCCTACTTCATGACGAACAGCGGCTTCGCGACGGGCAGCTTCCGCTCGACCGACGAGTCGGTCATCGCCGACCCCGCCGTCGCCGAGGCCTTCGCGACCTACCTCGCGACCGTCGTCGCCGAGATGGAGTCCGAGCACGGCATCGACTTCCAGACGCTCGCGCCCTTCAACGAGCCGTGCAACGGCTACTGGGGCACGAGCCTGCCCGCAGGGCAGCAGTTCCCGTCCCTCGGCGGCCGCACCCAGGAGGGCGCGCAGATCTGCCCCGGGCCCGGTCCCGGCCAGCAGCAGGCGATCCTCGCCGAGGTCGAGCAGGCGCTCGTCGAGGCCGGCCTCGACACGAGCATCTCCTCCAACGACGAGACGAACCCCGGTCGCTTCAACCAGGCGTGGAGCGCGTACGGCGCCGAGGCCCGCGACGACGTCGACCAGATCAACGTGCATACGTACGGCACGAACGGCCGCGAGCTGACGCGCGACATCGCGCGCGCCGAGGGCCTGCCGCTGTGGATGAGCGAGGTCGGCGGCAACTGGGTGTCCGGATCCGGCTTCGACCCGCTGACGATCGAGGGAGGCCTCGGCATCGCGCAGCACATCACGAACGACCTCCGCATCCTGCAGCCCGACGCGTACGTGCTGTGGCAGGAGGTCGAGGACCTCTACAACATGGAGCAGGTCGAGCGCCTCAACTGGGGCTCGGTCTTCATCGACTTCGACTGCGCCGAGCCCGGCACCGAGGGCTACTCGGTGCGCAGGCTCGCGGATGCCGGCTGGACCGAGGGGGAGGCGCTGCCCGAGTCGGCGCGCTGCCAGGTCGTGACGAACTCGAAGTTCGACACGCTGCGCAACTTCACGCACTACATCCAGCCCGGCTCGACGATCATCGCGACCGACGACGCGCAGACGACGTCGGCCATCACGCCCGACGGCGAGGGTGCTGCGATCGTGCACGTCAACGCCGGCGAGGAGCGGGTCGTGACGCTCGACCTGTCGCGCTTCGGCGCCGTCGCACCCGGCGCGACCGTCACGCCCGTCGTGACGACCGAGGCCGACTCGATCGACGCGCCGTCGTCGAACGCGCTCGAGGAGGGCGCACCCGTCGCCATCGACCCCACGTCGATGACCGCGACCCTCACGGTGCCCGCCGCCTCGGTGACGACGTTCGTCGTCGACGGCGTCTCGGGCGTCGCCGACGACGCGCTCGCGTTCGACGACGGCGACGCCGTCGCGCTCGCAGGCGTGCAGAGCGGCCTGCCGCTGTCGACGCAGGCACCGGCATCCTCGGGCAACGCCCTGTCGCTGCAGGCGACGGCGACGACCGCCGAGGCCGCCGCCGCGCAGGCATTCACCTTCCACGCCGCACCCGCGGCGCCCGGCAGGCCCAACGACCTGCGCTACGCCATCCAGGCATCCGACGGCCGCTTCCTCGCCGCAGGACCCTCGGGCACGCAGCTCGTCGCGGCGACGCAGGAGCAGGCGATCGCGCAGCCCTCGACGACGTGGGTCGCGACGACCCGCGACGGCGAGACGTTCTCGTTCCTCAACGTGGGCACGAGCACGGTGCTCGACGTCAACGGGCAGGGCCGCACGCCGGGCACCGCCGTGGGCATGTGGACGACGGGCGACGCCGCGAACCAGCGGTGGCAGCCGCGCGTGCTCGAGGCGCTCGGCGCCGCCGACGTCGTCGTGCAGACGCCCGTCGGCGTCGCGCCGACGCTGCCCGAGACCGTCGAGCCCATCTACGCGTGGGGTGCGGGTGCGCCCGTGCCCGTGACGTGGGACGTCGCGGGGCTCGACTGGGCGCAGCCGGGCACGGTCGTCGTGCCTGGCACGGCCACGGACCTCTACGGCCGCACGATCGCGGTCGAGGCGACCGTCGAGGTCGGCGCGTTCACGCGCACCGACCCCGTGTCGCTCACGGTGGTCGTCGGCACGACCGTCGCCGAGCTCGCCGAGCAGCTGCCCACCACCGTCCCCGCGAGGGTCGGTGCGTCGGCGAGCACGTTCGACGTGCCCGTCGTGTGGGATCTCGCAGGGATCGAGGATGCGGCGCTCGCCGCGCCGGGCGTCGTCGACGTCGCAGGCACGGCCGACGCATCCGGCGCCGAGCTGCCCGCGCAGCTCGCGGTGCTCGTCACCGAGGGCGTGCCCGCGAACCTCCTGACGCTCCCGGGCGTCGTCGCATCCGCCACGTTCACGGAGCCGGGCTACTCGGCCGACGCGACGCGCAACGGCGACGCGACCGACAAGGGCTGGTCGAACTGGCTGGGCGGCACGAAGCGGCCCTCGGACACCCTGTCGTACGTGCTCGCGGAGCCCGCGACGCTCGTCGACGGCCGCGTGCACTTCTTCCGCGACGGCACGTCGTGGGCGAGCACGGTGCAGCCCGAGGCGCGCGTCGACGGCGTGTGGACCCCCGTGGGTGCGCCCGTGCCCGTCGAGGTGCCCGCATCCGGCCCGCCGACCGCGTCGTTCGACCTCGACGGCGTGCGCGCCGACGCCGTGCGGGTCGTCATGACCGCCCAGCCGAACACGCACATGGTCGTCGCCGAGGTCGAGGTGCGCGGGCTGCAGGTCGGCCCGGCCTCGACGGCGGCGCTCGCGGCGCTGCGCACGGATGGCGAGCCCGTCGAGGGCTTCGACCCGGACGTGCTCGAGTACCGCGTCGCGAGCGAGGGATCCGCGTATCCGCGCGTCGACGCCATCGCGCTCGACGCCGCCTCGACCGTCGTCGTCACGCAGGCGACGGACGAGCGCGGCGGCATCGCGGAGGTCGTCGTGACCTCGGCCGATGGCGCGTCGACGCAGACCACGACCGTCGCCTTCGATCGCAGCGCGGTCGTGACGGGCACCGAGCTCGTCGGCGAGGCGATCGCGGGCCGCCCGGTGGCGGTGGCTGCGGCGACCGACCCGGCCGACGCGACGATCGCGGTGCGCTGGCTGCTCGACGGCGAGCCCATCGAGGCAGCAGGCGACGCGCAGGCGGCCGTGTCGGATGCCGTCGTGCTGCCGGCGGATGCCGTGGGCGCCCGCCTGACCGCGGAGGTCGTGGCGAGCGCGGAGGGCTTCGGCGACAGCGACGTGCGCGTCCTCGACGCCGGCATCGTGCAGGCGGCACCCGTCGAGCCCGAGCCGGAGGCGCCGAACCCCGGCGAGCCGGGTCAGCCGGGTCAGCCGGGTCCTGGCCAGCCCGGTGCGCCGGCTCCCGGCCAGCCCGGTCAGCCCGCGCAGCCCGGCGCGGGCTCGGGGGCGCTGCCCACGACGGGTGCCGAGCAGGGCGTGCTGCCCGCGCTGCTCGTGCTGGCCGGCGCGCTCGCCGCGGTGGGCGCGGCGCTCTGGTCGAGCCAGCGCCGCAGCCGACGCGCCTGACCTCCACGACGACGGGGCCGGATCCATCGCGGATCCGGCCCCGTCGTCGTGCTCGGCGGTGCATCGAGCTCGAGCGTCGCGCATCGCCCGATGCACGACGAGGACGGCGAGAGGCACCGCGGTCGGCACGCCGAGGACGACGAGACGCGCTGCGCCCCGTACGACGGACAGCAGGCTCGGGGAGATGCCACCGACGCGGGACGCCGTCGGCCACGAGGGCAGGCGGCGTCCGTCGAGGCGGGCTCAGGCGCGTGCGGCCTGCGTCGCGCTCCAGGCCGAGGCGACCATGTCCTCGATCGTGTGCCGCATCCGCCAGTCGAGGTCGCGCGCGGCGAGGGTGCCATCGGCGACGATCGCGTCGGGGTCGCCCGCTCGGCGCGGGGCGATCGCCGGCTCGAAGTCGATGCCGGTCGCGGCGGCGATCGCGCGCATGAGACGGCGGTTCGAGGCGCCGTCGCCCGAGCCGAGGTTGTAGACCGGCTTGAGTCGCTCGTCGCGCTCGAGGCGCTCGGCGGCCACGACGTGCGCCTGCGCGACGTCGGCGACGTGCACGTAGTCGCGCACGTTGGTGCCGTCCGGCGTCGCGTAGTCGTCGCCGTTGATCTGCGGCGTGCCACCGGCCTCCAGCGTCGCGAGCACCTTCGGCACGAGGTTGTGCGGGCTCGTGTCGCGGATGCGGTCGCTGCCGGAGCCGATGACGTTGAAGTAGCGCAGCGCGACGGCGCCGAAGGGGCGGCCGTCGAGCGCGGCGGCCGCGCGCTCGTCGGCGAGCAGCCACTCGCCGACGAGCTTCGACTCGCCGTAGGGCGAGGCGGGGGCCGTCGGCGTCGACTCGGTCACGCGCTCGACGTCGGGCGTGCCGTACACGCCCGCGCTCGACGAGAACACGATGCGATGCACGCCGTGCTCGCGCATCGCGCTCAGCAGCTCGACGGTGCCCGACACGTTCTGCCGGTAGGTGTGCAGCGGGCGCCGCACCGACTCGCCCGCGTACTTGAAGCCCGCGAGGTGCACGACGCCTGCGACGTCGCCGTCGAGGGCCGCCGCGAGGGCGTCGCGGTCGAGGATCGACCCCTCGACGAGCCGCGCCGCCTCCGGCACGAACGCGCGGTGCCCGCTCGAGAGGTCGTCGAGCACGACGACGTCGCGGCCGGCCTCGAGGAGCGCCTCGACGACGTGGGCGCCGATGTAGCCGGCGCCGCCCGTCACGACCCAGCGGCTCATCGGGCGTCCCGCCTGGCGCCGTCGCTCGCGCGCACGGCGAAGATCGTCGGTCGCGGGTGACCCGCTGCGACGACGTCGGCGGCGACCGCGTCGGCGATGGCGTCGGCGCGATCGACGTCGACGAGCGCGATGCACGCGCCGCCGAACCCGCCGCCCGTGATGCGCGCACCGAGCGCGCCCGCGTCGACCGCCGCGGCGACGGCGGCGTCGACCGCGGGCACCGAGGCGGCGAAGTCGTCGCGCATCGAGGCGTGGGCCGTGGTGAGGATGGTGCCGATGTCGCGCGGGCGTCCCTCGCGCACCGCGGCGGCTGCCTCTCGGCAGCGCGCCGTGTCGGTCACGACATGGCGTGCGCGGGCTGCGAGGTCGGTCGGGAGGTCGGCGAGCGCGTCGTCGAGGCCCTCGAGGGGCACGTCGGCGAGCAGAGCGACGCCCAGGAGCCCCGCCGCCTCCTCGCACTCGCGCCGTCGGATGCCGTACCCGCCGGTCGTGTGGTCGTGTCGCACGGTCGAGTCGATGACGAGCAGCGCGAGCCCGGCCGCCTCGAACCCGAGCGGCACGGTCTCGACCGTGTCGGCGCCGAAGTCGACGAGCAGGGCCGCGTCGGCGGTCGAGCGCAGCGCAGCCGACTGGTCGAGCGTGCCGGTGGGGGCGCCCGCGACGACGTTCTCGGCGCGCTGACAGATGCCGACCATCGCCTCGCGCGTGGTGGGCAGCGCCCAGAGCTCGGCGGCGGCGACGCACACGGCCGCCTCGAGCGCGGCCGACGACGAGACGCCGACGCCCACGGGCACGTCCGAGTCGATCCACAGGTCGATGCCGCGCACGCGATCGGTCGCATCCTCGGCGTCGAGCAGCGCCCAGAGCACGCCGAGCGGGTAGGCGCTCCAGCCCGTCGCATCCGCGAGGTCGGCGAGGCGTGCCTCGACGATGCCCTCTGCGAAGGCGGTGCCGACGCGCACGAGGTCGTCGTCGCGCAGCGCGGCGGCGACGACGGTGCGCCGGTCGATGGCGATCGGCAGGCTCGCGCCGCCGTTGTAGTCGGTGTGCTCGCCGACGAGGTTGACGCGGCCGGGGGCCGACCAGCGACCCTGCGGCGCACGGTCGAAGGCGGCGGTGAACGCGGCGTCGACGTCAGGCATGCGCGCCCTCCCGCTCCCGGCTCGTGGCGTCGACGGTCGCGAGCGCCTCGCGGAGGCGGGCCGCGCCGGCCTCGGGCGTCGTGTCGCCCACCCAGGCGCCCATGGCGGCCTCGGAGCCCGCGAGGAACTTCAGGCGGTCGGCCGAGCGACGCGGCGACGTGATCTGCCAGGTGAGCCGCACGAGGTCGCGGCCCTCGGCGACGGGCGCCTGATGCCACGCCGCGATGTAGGGCGTCGGCGTCGGGTACATGGCGTCGACGGCGCCGAGCAGCCGCAGCGAGAGGCGCGCGAGGTCGTCGCGCTCGCCCTCGTCGAGCGCTGCCAGGTCGGGCACGTGCCTGCGAGGCTGCACGTGCAGCTCGAGCGGCCAGCGCGCTGCGAAGGGCACGTACGCGACCCAGTGCTCCGTCTCGGTCACGAGCCGGTCGCCCGAGCGCTCGGCGGCGAGCACGTCGCCCTGCAGGTCGCCGCCGTGGCGGGCGATGGCGTCGAGCAGCTGGCGCGTGCGCGGCGTGACGTACGGGTAGGCGTAGATCTGCCCGTGCGGGTGATGCAGCGTCACGCCGATCTCGACGCCGCGGTTCTCGAACACGAACACCTGCTCGACGCCCGGCATCGCGCCGAGCGCTGCGGTGCGGTGGGCCCACGCGTCGATGATGGTGCGGGCGCGCGCGACGCTCTGCGTCGCGAACGAGCCCGTGTGCGCAGGGCTGAAGCACACGACCTCGCATCGGCCGACCGACGTGCGTCGGCGCTCGACGCCCGAGCCGGCCTCCGCGTCGTCGTCGAGCGCGGGGCCGAAGGCGGGGGAGCGGTTCTCGAAGACCGCGACCTCGTACGCGTCGGGGATCTCGCTCGGATTCGTCGGGCTCTGGGGCGCGAGCGGGTCGAGGTCGGCGGGCGGCAGGTGCACGCGGCCCTGGCGTGCGGCGGCGAACGTCACCCATTCGCCCGTGAGCGGATCCTGGCGCAGCTCGGGCGTCGCCGGCCTGGCGTCGAGCGTGCGCAGGTCGGGGCTGGGGATGCGGGCGGGGCTGTCGTCCTCGTCGAAGTAGAGCAGCTCGCGACCGTCGGCCAGCGTCGTGGCGGTCACTCGTGTCATGGGATCTCCTCGATGCGCCGCGCAGGGGTGCGCCACGGTGCGTCGGTCCGATACTATGACATTCTGTTCGCTTTTGTGCGACTTTTTGGGCGAATCTGTTCGAAGGAGCGCCGATGGTGCACGTTCCCCTCGCGACCGACCGGCGCGACCAGATCCTCGAGCTCCTCCGGCGTCAGCGAGCGGTGCGCATCTCCGAGCTCGCCGAGGGCTTCGGCGTCTCGCCGATGACGGTCCGGCGCGACATCGAGGCGCTCGAGGCCGAGGGCGTCGTCGAGCGCGTGCACGGCGGCGCGCGCCTGCCGCTCACCCATGAGCAGGCCGAGCCCGAGCCCACCCAGAAGGCCCTGCTGCAGCAGGGGGAGAAGCACGCGATCGCTCGGGCCGCGGCAGAGCTCGTCGTGCCTGGCACCGCCATCGGCATCGGCTCGGGCACGACGACGCTCGAGCTCGCCCGCGTGCTCGCCGATCGCGACGACCTCGACGATCTCACGGTCGTCACGAACGCACCCGCCGTCGCCGACGTGCTCCACGGCACCGCAGGCGTGACGGTCGTGCTCATCGGCGGCGTGCGCACGATCTCGGGCGCGCTCGTCGGCCCCGTCGCCACGAGCGGCATCCGTCAGCTGAACCTGCACACGCTCGTCATCGGCTGCCACGGCATCGACCCCGAGCGCGGTGCGACGGCGCCCAACATGCTCGAGGCCGAGACGAACCGCGCCTTCATGGGGCAGGCCGCGACGACCGTCGTCGTCGCCGACGCGACGAAGTGGGGCGTCACGGGCCTCGCGACGTTCGCCGCGTTCGACGAGATCGACGTGCTCGTGACCGATGACGCGCTCGCCGACGCCCACGTCGCGAGCCTCGTCGAGCACGTCGAGCGCGTGCTGCTCGTCGACCCGCAGACGGCCGGCGTCCGCCGGGCCTGACGCCGTCAGGCCGCGAGGGCCTCCGCGGCCTCTGCGCTCGAGTCGCGCAGGAAGGTGCGGCATCGGTCGGCCTCGACCGCGTCGCCCAGCGCCTCGGATGCGCGCGCGAGCGCCGCGAGCGATCGCAGGAATCCGCGGTTCGGCTCGTGCGACCACGGCACGGGGCCCTGCCCGCGCCAGCCCGCGCGCCGCAGCGCGTCGAGCGACCGGTGGTAGCCGGTGCGGGCGAACGCGTAGCCCTCGATGGTCTCGCCCGATGCGAGCGCCTCCTCGGCGAGCATCGCCCAGGCGAGCACCGAGTCGGGATGCGCGGCCGCGACGTCGCGCTCGTGCGCGCCCGACGCGAGGGCGTGGGCGCCGGGGTCGGCGGGGAGGAGCGTCTCGGGCGGGCCGTCGAGCAGGTTCTGCATGCCTCGACCCTACGAGGCCGTGCCGTGCGTCACTGCAGCGCCGACGTCAGGCGCGCGACGTTGTCGAAGATCTGGCCGATGCGGGGCCGCTCGAGCCATGCCTCGAGCGTGAGCTCGCTCGACTCGCGCCGATACCGCTCGGCGATCTCCTGCAGCCGCGTCGCCATCTCGGGGCCCTCGAGCAGCATCGAGATCTCGAAGTTCAGGCCGAAGGAGCGCATGTCGATGTTCGACGAGCCGAAGATCGAGTGCTCGCCGTCGAACACCATGAACTTCGAGTGCAGCACGATGGGCTCGCGGTACAGCCAGATGCGCACGCCCGTGCGCAGCAGCGTCTCGTAGTACGAGCGCTGCGCGTGGAACGTCCAGAACTGATCGCCGATGGCGCTCGCGAAGAGCTCGACGCGCACGCCGCGCATCGCCGCCGACGTGATGGCGTACGACATCGCGTCGTCGGGCACGAAGTACGGGCTCACGATCGTGATGCGGTCGACGGCGGTGTGGATGCACTCGAGGAAGAGGCGCAGGTTGTTCTCGCCCTCGAACCCAGGACCGCTCGGCACGACCGACGCCTCGACCTCGCCGGGACGCTCGGGGTCGCCGCGGCCCTGGTCGACGAGCTCGTTGGTCTCGGCCCACCAGTCGCTGAGGAAGAGCACGTCGATCTCGCGCACGACGGGGCCGCGCACCTCGAGCCAGGTGTCCTTCCACTCGAGGCCGCGACGCACGTTCTTCGCCCACAGGTACGAGGGGTCGATGAGGTTCAGGGATCCCGTGAAGCCGATCTCGCCGTCGATCACGACGAGCTTGCGGTGGTTGCGCAGGTCGGGCCGCTGCCACTGGCCGCGCAGCGGTCGCAGCGGCAGCATGTCCTGCCACTGCGCGCCCATGGCCTCGAGGCGCTCGACGGTCTCCTTGCGGCGCGGGTAGCGCACGCTCGTCACGTGATCGACGAGCACCCGCACCTCGACGCCGCGACCACGGGCGCGCTCGAGCGCCGCGTAGAACGGCTCGGTGCGCTCGCTCGACACCGTGAGGTAGAACTCGACGTGCACGTAGTCGCGCGCCTCGTCGATCGCGCGCGCCATCGCGGCGACCTGCTCGTCGAACTCGTCGTAGACGACGCATGCGTTGCCGCCGAGGTGAGGCAGCGACGTCTGCGCGCGCAGCAGCTGCAGCACGCCGGGCAGCCACGGGGCGCTGCGATGCGGATCCTCCTCGTCGGGGATGTCGCGGGTCACCTCGCCGATGACGCCCTGCAGCGCACGCATCTTGCGCCTGCGACCACGCGGCAGCCGGTTGTGGCCGAGCGTCGCGAACACGATCCAGCCCGCGATGGGCTGCACCATGATGAGCAGCAGCCACGCCATCGCCGCCGGGGGCCTGCGGTTGTAGGGCACCACGAGCACGCCCGCGATGCGCAGGAGGATGTCGACGACGACGAAGGCGATCGTGAGCCCCTGCCCGAGCCCCGTGTCGGGCAGGAGGTCGAGCATCAGCGGAGGTTCACGAACTGCAGCGCGATGTCGACGTCGGCGGACTTCAGGAGTCGGATCGTCGCCTGCAGGTCGTCGCGCGACTTCGAGCTCACGCGCAGCTCGTCGCCCTGGATCTGGCTCTTCACCGTCTTGGGCGCCTGCTCGCGGATGATCTTCTGCACCTTCTTGGCTTCCTCGGTGCCGATGCCGTTCTTCAGCCCGACCTCGATGCGGTGCTCCTTGCCGGAGGGGTAGGCGTCGCCGACGTCGAGCTGCTTCAGCTCGATGCCGCGCTTCACGAACTTCGACTGCACGACGTCGAGCACGGCCTCCACGCGCTCCTTCGAGGACGCCTTGAGCAGGATGCGCTCGCCCTGCCACGCCACGTCGGCCCCGACGCCCTTGAAGTCGTAGCGCTGCTCGACCTCCTTGCGCGCCTGGTTGACCGCGTTCTCGGCCTCCATGGGATCGACCTTGCTGACGACGTCGAACGAGGAATCTGCCATGGGAACGAGTATGGCGGACTCCGCCGACGGGGGCGGTGGGCGCCGCCGCCGGGCACGTGGTCATCGGGAGGCGCCGGGGCACGCTATCCTGTTCTCTGCCCTCGTGGCATCGGCGAGTTACCCAAGCGGCCAAAGGGATCTGACTGTAAATCAGACTGCTCAGCATTCGGGGGTTCGAATCCCTCACTCGCCACATGGAGCCCCACCTCTCGAGAGGTGGGGCTCATGCGTTCCCCGGGGTCGTCGGCGCCTCGCCGCAGGGGCGAGGCCGGGCCGATCCTTGCCCCGCTCGTTACCGTTCTGTTATCTTCGACAGTCGTGCCTTCGCGGGTCCCCGGTACCCTGCTGAAGGCAGACGCCCCGATCCCGAGCCGCTTCGAAGGACTTCACGACGTGACACGCAAGGACGAGCCGGCCCCCGCCGGCGCGGACGCAGCAGTGCCGTCGACCCGTCGCAGCCGCCGTGACGGCGAGCGCGAGGCCGAGCTCCGCGCGCTGTACGCCGACCGCCCCGAGCAGCCCTCGCCCATGCGGGTCGTCGACGGCGGTGCGCCCATGTATCGCACGCGTCGAGAGATGCGCGAGTCCGCATCGCGGCTCGCCCACGACCCCCCCGTGATCGTCGAGCCGACGGTCTCGACGCCGGCGGCCGAGCCCGCCGACGCGCCGCAGCCCGCCTCGCCCGTGACCGGTGGTCGTCGCGCGCGTCGCATCGCGGAGCGCGCCGTGGAGCCCGCAGCGCAGCCCTCGATCGCCGCCACGAGCGAGCCCGTGCCCTCGGCCGACGTCGCCGCGAACGACCTCGCCGCGGGTGACGCGGCGCCGTCGCGGCGCGCACGCCGCGTCTCCGCCTCGGCCGTGCCGGCCGCCGACGCCGCGCTGCCCGTCGTCGCGACCTCGGTCGACGTCGCGGCGACCGCACCCGTCGCGGCGCAGGCCCCCGCGGTCGACGAGGCAGCGCCGGTGGCGCTCGCCGCCACCACGCCCGCGGCCTCGACGCCGCCCACCGCCGCGACCGCATCCGACGTCCCCGGCGAGCGCCTCATGACGCGCGCCGAGCGCCGCGCCGCGACCGCCGCGAGCTCCGACGAGGTCTCCGCCGCCGTCGCAGCGGTGCTCGGTGGCGAGCAGGCCGACGCTGCGTCGACGCCCGTGCGCAGCCCGCTGCACCGCGAGGCGCGCGCCCCGCGCCCCGCCGTCGTCGCTCGCCGCCCCGTCGCGCTCGCGCCCGTCGTGCGGCCCAGCCGCCGCGTGCGCTCGAACGCCGCGCGCAAGGTCGTGCAGCGGCTCGGCGCCGCCGGCGTCATCCTCGCGATCGGCTCGCTCGTGGCCGTCACGTCGCTGCCTGCGCAGGCGCTCGCACCGAACCCGGCCGTCGCCGGGCAGGCGTTCGGCGACGTGCAGGTCGAGCAGGAGCTCGACGTGACGTCGGGCTCGGGCGCCCACGGCGACGAGGAGATCACGGCGGTGCTCAGCCGCGAGGACTTCAACGTCGACGACGAGATCGCGTCGACGCGACTCGACGCCGAGGAGCTCGCGGCCCTGCAGGTCGTCGCCGACGGCGACGAGATCGGCCCGTACTACGACGGCGAGCCCTCGATGCCCGGCGTGTGGGCCCAGCTCGAGACCAGCTACACGCAGTCGCCCTTCCCGTCGCTCGCCGAGGTGCCCGTCTCGAGCGGCTTCGGCTACCGCTGGGGATCCTTCCACGGCGGCGTCGACCTCATCCCCGGCGCGGGCACGCCCGTCTACCCGGTCGCGAACGGCGTCGTCGTCGCGATCTGGCAGGGCAACAACCCCGGTGGCGGCGGCTACGAGGTCATCGTCGAGCACAACATCGACGGCGAGTTCTTCCAGTCCTGGTACCCGCACATGCAGGCGGGCTCGATCCTCGTCGAGGAGGGTCAGGTCGTCGACATCGGCACGCAGCTCGGTGCCGTCGGCTCGACGGGTCGCTCGACGGGTGCGCATCTGCACCTCGAGATCAAGAACGGCGACTACATCTCGGTCGACCCGCTCGTGTGGCTCGCGACGCGCGAGCAGATCCTCGAGCCCTAGCCCCTTCCGGCCCATGACGCGTCTCCTGCCTCCCGGGGCCACGGAGACGCGGGTGCCGATCGCCGGCGGACGCATGCGCGTGCTGCGCGGCGCGGTCGAGGGCCCCGGCACCCCCGTGCTGCTCGTCCACGGCGGCGGGTACGACGCGGCGGGCATCTCGTGGTTCCGGCTGCTCGGCGCCCTCGCACCCGCGCCGCCCGTCGTCGCTCCGGATCTGCCGGGCTTCGGGGGCACGACGGGCATCGCCTCCATCGGCTCGGCCGACGACCTCGCCGACCTGCTGCGCGAGCTGCTGCGCGAGCTCGGCGTCGCGCGCGCGGTCGTCGTCGGCGTGTCGATGGGCGGCGACGTCGCGCTGCGGCTCGCGCTGCGGCATCCGGATGCGTGCGCCGCCGTCGTCGCGATCGCCCCGGGCGGTCTCGTCGAGCGCGTCGGCAGCGCCCCGCTGCATGCGCTCGCGTGGGCGGGCACCCGCATCCCGGACGCCGTGCTGCAGCCGCTCGCACGCGTCGCAGGACGCTTCGCGGGGGCGACGGTGCGCGGCTTCGTGCGCGACGCGTCGAGCCTGCCGCCCGAGGTCGTCGCCGAGTTCGCCGCCGAGGGTCGCGCACCCGGTGCGGGCCTCGCCTACGGCGCGTACAACCGGTGGGCGATCGGCCGCGCCGGCATGCCGCACCATCTGCGGTCGCGGGTCGCCGACATCCAGGCGCCCACGCTGCTCGTGCACGGACGCGACGACGCGATGGTGCCCGTCGAGGGGTCTCGCACGGCCGCGGCGCGCATGCAGCTGGCCACGCTCGTCGAGCTCGACGGCGTGGGCCACTGGGCGCAGCTCGAGGCGCACGACCGCGTGCTCGCGGCCATCGAGCCGGTGCTCGCGGCGGCCGACGCCGCACGCTGAGGACGCGACGTGCCGCGAGGCACCGGCTCGCGGCTCAGCGCACGCGCACCCAGGCGGTCTCGTCGGCGCGCAGCGACGCTGCGTGCAGCTCGGTGGATGCGAGCAGCAGCTCGCCGGCGGGCAGGTCGATGGCGTCGTGGCCGATGTTCGCGATGACGACGACGTCGCCGTTGCGGAAGGCGACGGCGCCGGGCCCCGCGTCGATCCACTCGAGCGAGCCCGAGCCGAGGCCGTGCTCGCGGCGCAGCCGCAGCGCCGTGCGGTACAGCTCGAGCGTCGAGTCGGCGACGCCCTCCTGCGCATCGCGCGCGTACGTCGCCCACGACGCCGGCTGCGGCAGCCACGTCTCGCCCGTGGGGCTGAAGCCGTACGCGGGCGCGTCGGCCTCCCACGGGATGGGAACGCGGCAGCCGTCGCGGCCCCACATCTCGCCGTTCGTGCGGTGGAAGGTCGGATCCTGCCTGGCCTCGGCGGGGATGTCGACGACCTCGGGCAGACCGAGCTCCTCGCCCTGGTAGACGTAGGCGCCACCCGGGAGCGCGAGCATGAGCGCCGTAGCCGCGCGGCCGCGTCGCAGCGACACCTCGGGGTCGGCCTTCGACGTGCTCGTCGGCCCGATGCCGACGCCGTGCGCCGGCTGCGGCACGAGCGCGAGACGCGTGCGGTGGCGGATGGTGTCGTGGTTCGACAGCACCCAGGTCGCCGGTGCGCCGACGGCGCCGAACTCGGCGATCGACTCGTCGATCACGGCGCGCAGCCGCCTCGCGTCCCACGGCGTCTCGAGGTAGACGAAGTTGAAGGCCTGGTGCATCTCGTCGGGGCGCACGAAGCGCGCCATCTTCGACAGCGGGTGCACCCACGCCTCCGCGCACAGCACGCGGTCGCCGTCGTACTCGGCGAGCAGCGCGTGCCAACGGCGGTAGACCTCGTGCACCGACTCCTGGCCGAAGAACGGCGACTCCATCGAGCCGGTCGTCAGCGCCTCCTCGTCGACGTCGGGGAGGCCGGGGGCCTTCATGAGCCCGTGCGCGACGTCGACGCGGAAGCCGTCGACGCCGCGGTCGAGCCAGAACCGCAGCACGTCGTCGAACATCTCGGCGACCTCGGGGTTCGTCCAGTCGAGGTCGGGCTGC
Source organism: Agrococcus sp. GCM10030265 (assembly GCF_042666675.1). Classification (NCBI taxonomy): domain Bacteria; kingdom Bacillati; phylum Actinomycetota; class Actinomycetes; order Micrococcales; family Microbacteriaceae; genus Agrococcus; species Agrococcus sp. GCM10030265. Next base: position 1,336,961 of record NZ_JBHTCZ010000002.1, on the reverse strand, counting down.
GACGTGTCGAAGATGTGCAGGTACCAGGAGCCGTCGTCGATGCGCGTCCACGCGGGGCCGCCGAAGACCGACTGCCAGTTGTTCGGCGGCTCGGAGCCGTCCGCACCCTTCCCCTCGCGGAAGATGAAGCGGGCGCGCTCGGGCGAGCCGGGCTCGGCGCGCAGCGCGGCCTGGAACCACTCGTGCTCGCTCGAGGTGTGGTTGGGCACGAGGTCGACCACGATCCGCAGCCCGAGCGCGTGCGCCTCCGCGATGAGCCGATCCGCATCCGCGAGCGTGCCGAACAGCGGGTCGACGTCGCGGTAGTCGGCGACGTCGTAGCCGGCGTCGCGCTGCGGCGAGCGGTAGAAGGGGCTCAGCCACACGGCGTCGACGCCGAGCGAGGCGAGGTGGGGGAGGCGGTCGGCGATGCCGGCGAGATCGCCGACCCCGTCGCCGGAGGCGTCCGCGAAGCTGCGCGGGTACACCTGGTAGATCACGGCGGTGCGCCACCACTCGGCGCCGGGCTGCGTCGTCATCGCGTCGGACATGCACTCAGGCTATGCGCGATGCGCGACGCCCCGTGCGCGTCGGCGCCCGCGATCCGACGCTCGGATCCGTGGCTGCGCATCCGGCGCCCCTCGGGGTACGGTGCCCATGGCTAGTTCAGAGTCGAACGACGCACCGAGTCGATCGGCGCCCTCGATGGAGAGAGCGACACGCATGACGACACCCGACCACCTCGCCGACCGCAGCATCGCGGTCCAGCGCAGCCCCGAGTTCCAAGGGCTGCGGCGATCCTTCTTCACGTTCATCGCGCCGTTCACGGCGCTCTTCCTGCTCTGGTACCTCGCGTACGTGCTGCTCGCGGGCTTCGCGCCCGACGTCTTCGCGACGCGCATCGGCGACTCGATGATCACCGTCGGCCTGCTGTTCGGGCTCGGTCAGTTCGTGACGACGTTCGCGATCACGATGCTGTACCGCTCGTGGGCCAACAGGAGGTACGACGCCCATGCGGCGGCGATCCGCGAGGAGATGGAGCGCGGCGAGCTCGACGGCCCCGCGCACGACGAGGAGGCGGCGCGATGAGCGACGAGATCAACCCGGTCATCAACATGGTCGTCTTCGGCATCTTCGTCGTCGCGACCCTCGTGATCGTCTTCCGCGTGTCGAAGCGCAACGCGACGGCGACGGAGTTCTTCGCAGGCGGCCGCTCGTTCTCGGGTCCGCAGAACGGCGTGGCCATCGCGGGCGACTACCTGTCGGCGGCATCGTTCCTCGGCATCTGCGGCGCGATCGCGGTCGCCGGCTACGACGGCTTCCTCTACTCGATCGGCTTCCTCGTCGCGTGGCTGGTGGCGCTGCTGCTCGTCGCCGAGCTGCTGCGCAACACGGGCCGGTTCACGATGGCCGACGTGCTGTCGTTCCGCCTCAAGCAGCGGCCCGTGCGCATGGCGGCGGCGCTCGCGACGCTCGTGGTGTGCTTCTTCTACCTCGTGGCGCAGATGGCGGGCGCCGGCGGCCTCGTCGCGCTGCTGCTCGGCCTGTCGGGGCCGGTGCCGACGGGCATCACGGTCGCGATCGTCGGCGTCGTGATGATCGTCTACGTCATCGTCGGCGGCATGAAGGGCACCACCTGGGTGCAGATCATCAAGGCCGTGCTGCTCGTCGCGGGTGCCGGCATCCTCACGATCGTCGTGCTCGCCATGGTGGGCTTCGACTTCTCGGAGCTGCTGCGGCGCGCGGTGGATGCGTCGCCGCAGGGCGAGGCGATCCTCGCGCCGGGCCTGCAGTACCCGAACCCGATCGACTTCCTGTCCCTCGGCCTCGCGCTCGTGCTCGGCACGGCGGGCCTGCCGCACGTGCTCATGCGCTTCTACACGGTGCCCACGGGCAAGGAGGCGCGTCGCAGCGTCGTGTGGGCGATCTGGATCATCGGCATCTTCTACCTGTTCACGCTCGTGCTCGGCTACGCGGCCGCCGCGTTCGTCGGGCCCGAGGTGCTCACGGATCCGTCGACCCCTGGCGGGCAGAACGCCGCGGCGCCGCTGCTCGCGCTCGAGATCGGCGGCCCGGTGCTCATGGCCGTCATCTCGGCGATCGCGTTCGCGACGATCCTCGCGGTCGTCGCAGGCCTCGCCATCACGGCGGCGACGTCGTTCGCGCACGACATCTACGCATCCGTCATCAAGAAGGGCGAGGCGGACCCGAAGGAGGAGGTGCGGGTCGCGCGCCGCACGGTCGTCGTGATCGGCGTCATCGCCATCGTGGGCGGCATCGTCGCGCAGGGGCAAAACGTCGCGTTCCTCGTCGCGCTCGCGTTCGCCGTCGCGGCGAGCGCCAACCTGCCGACGATCCTGTACTCGCTGTTCTGGAAGCGGTTCAACACGACGGGCGCGCTGTGGTCGATGTACGGAGGACTCGTCAGCTGCATCCTGCTCATCGTCTTCTCGCCCGCCGTCTCCGGCGGCCCGAAGTCGATGTTCCCCGCGCTCGACTTCGACCTGTTCCCGCTGTCGAACCCGGGCATCGTGTCGATCCCGCTCGCGTTCGTGCTCGGCATCGTCGGCACGTTCGTCGGCAAGCCGGAGGCCGATCACGACGCGAAGCAGGCCGAGATGGAGGTGCGCTCCTTCACGGGTGCCAACGCGGCGAAGGCGAGCGACCACTGATCGCCTGAGCCGGCCGCCTGGCCCCGGGTCGTCCCGAGGTGCGCATGCGGCGCGGAGGTGCTGCCCGAGCGGTGCCTCCGCGCTGCATGCGCATCTCGCGACGAGGCGGCGAGGCGGCGCGGCGCGGCGTGCGGCGGCTCAGCGCGCGCGCATCCCCTGCCACACGTCGGCGAGGGCGCCGCGCAGCGTCGGGTGCCGGAAGACGTAGCCCGTCTCGGTGAGCACGCCCGGCAGCACCCAGCGCGACTTCAGCACGAGCTCGCTCTCGGTGCGCAGCACCGCCATCGCAGGCTCGAGCATGAAGCGCCATGCGGGCATGCCGACGGGCATGCCCACCGTCTGCCGCAGCAGGCGCATGAGCTCGGCGTTCGTCACCGGGTCCGGCGCCGCCATGTTGACGGGGCCGTCGATCTCGGGATGCTGCTCGACGTGCGCGATCGCGCCGACGACGTCGTCGACGTGGATCCACGAGAACCGCTGCCTGCCGCCCGTGCCACGGCCCCGCGACGGCGCCGTCGCGGCAGGGTCGTCCTTGGCGACGCCGATGCCGCGGTAGCGCGTGTGCGCGAACCACGGCCCGTCGAACTGCGTGCCGCCGATGCCGAGCCTCGCGAGCCGGAAGAGCATCTGCGACGCGGGCCCCTCGGCGCCGAGCGCGATGGTGATGCGCATGGGCACGCGCCGCGTCGCGGGCAGCGCCTCCTCGGCGAGCGCAGCCTCCCATGCGCGGGCGACGTCCTCCGAGAAGCCGCGCTCGCCCGCGGGGTCCGCCTCGGTGTGCGGCCGGTCGGTCGAGTGCGCGTACGTCGTCGCGGTGGAGGCGTTCATCCACAGCGGCGGGGGAGCGGCGACGGATGCGATCGCGCGGCCGAGCGCACGCGTCGTGTCGAGCCGGGAGTCGAGGATCTCGGCGCGGTGCGCATCGTCGTAGCGGCAGTTCACCGAACGTCCTGCGAGGTTCACGACGAGGCCTGCGCCGTCGACGAGGCGCGCGATGGCATCGGTCTCGCCCCAGCGGGCGTCGGCGGACGAGCCGCGCCCGATCGTGCGCACCTCGCGCCCCTCGGCGGCCATGCGGGCGGCGATGGCCTGCCCGATGAATCCGGATCCTCCTGCGAGCACGACGCGACCAGTCATGGGTCCATGCTGGCGTGTCGAGCGACGCGCCGGGGACACCTCGCCGACGTGACGCGAGGCGTGCGCCCGGTGCTATGATCGTCCGGTTGCCTGCAGCGCCTCGGCCTGCCGGCCACGCCCCGATAGCTCAGTGGTAGAGCACTTCCATGGTAAGGAAGGGGTCGCGAGTTCAATCCTCGCTCGGGGCTCGCTCCCGCTTGACGCCTCGTGCTCGGGTGGGCGCAGCGGCGGGGTAGCTCAGCTGGTAAGAGCGCACGACTCATAATCGTGAGGTCGCGGGTTCGAGCCCCGCCCTCGCTACAGCCGCTTCGAAGGGCCCGGTCACCGCATGGTGCCGGGTCCTTCTGCATGTGCCGGCCCACGGCTGTGCGCGACGCAGCTCTCCGCCCCCTCCGCCGCGGACGCGCATCCGAGCCTCGTCCCGCCGCTTCGGTAGGCTCGAGGCGTGCCTGTCGCCCCTGATCTGACCGGGCGCACCTACCCGCCGACCGCCCCGTACGCGGTCGGTCGCGAGAAGGTGCGCGAGTTCGCCGCAGCCGTCGGTGCCGAGCACCCCGTGCACCACGACGTCGTGGCCGCCCGCGCCGCAGGCTACGCCGACGTCGTCGCGCCCCCCACGTTCGCGATCGTCGTCTCGCAGCGCGGACTCGACCAGCTGCTCGCCGACGAGACGGCGGGCATCGAGCTCTCGCGCGTCGTGCACGGCGACCAGCGCTTCACGATCGAGCGCCCCATCGTCGCCGGCGACGAGCTGCAGGTCTCGTTCGGCGTCACGGGCGTGCGCGCGCTCGGCGGCAACGCGATGGTGTCGACCGAGGCGAGGATCACGGATGCGGCGGGCGAGCTCGTCGCCGTCGCGTCGTCGAGCCTCGTGGTGGGAGGCGACGCATGAGCGGGCTCGAGGTCGGTCAGGTCGTCGCCACCCGCGACGTCCACCTCACGCGCGAGTCGCTCGTGCGCTACGCCGGCGCGTCCGGCGACTTCAACCCCATCCACTACCGCGACGACGTCGCCGCGGCCGTGGGGCTGCCCGGCGTGCTGGCGCACGGCATGCTCACGATGGGCCAGGCGGTGCAGCCCGTCGTCGACTGGATCGGCGACCCGGGTCGCGTCGTCGACTACCAGGTGCGCTTCACGCGGCCCGTGGTCGTCGACGCCGACGCGGGCGCCGACGTCTCGATCGAGGCGAAGGTGGGCGCGCTGCCCGGTAACGGCACGGCGCGCATCGACCTGACGGTGTCGTTCGACGGGCGCACGGTGCTCGCGAAGGCGCAGGCCGTGGTGCGTCTGCCATGAGGTTCGCCGACGCGACGACGATGCGGGTCGGCGGCGAGGCCGAGCGCTGGGTCGACGCGTCCACGCGCGCCGAGGCGATCGAGGCGTACTCGGCGATCCTCGCCGATGGCGAGCCGCACGTGCTGCTCGGCGGCGGATCGAACACCGTCGCCTCCGACGAGCCCTTCGAGGGCACGGTGCTGCGCATGCGCACGTCGGGCGTCGAGGTGCTGCCCGCGGCTGCGCCGCGCGAGCGGCCGACCGGCGACGAGGAGCCGGGCGACGATGCCATCGTCATCCGCGTCGATGCCGGCGAGTCCTGGGAGGCGCTCGTCGAGCGCACCGTCGCCGAGGGGTGGGCGGGCGTCGAGGCGCTCAGCGGCATCCCGGGCTCGGTCGGTGCCGCGCCGATCCAGAACATCGGCGCCTACGGCCAGGAGGTGGGCGCGTGCCTCGTCGGCATCGAGCTGCTCGACGCCGACTCCCTCGAGGTCGTGCACGTGCCGGCGTCGCGCCTGCGGCTCGGCTACCGCGACTCCGCGCTGAAGCGCGGCGACCTGCAGGGGCTCGTGCTGTCGGTCGACCTGCGGCTGCGTCGCACCCAGGACGGTCTGAGCCAGCCCGTCGCGTACGGGCAGCTCGCGCAGGCCCTCGGCGTCGACCTCGGCCGCCGCGTGCCGCTCGCCGACGTGCGAGAGAGCGTGCTGGCCCTGCGCGCCGCGAAGGGCATGGTGCTCTCCGACGACCCCGACTCGGTCTCGGCCGGGTCGTTCTTCACGAACCCCGTCGTCTCGAGCCGCTTCGCCGCGACGCTGCCGCAGGATGCGCCGCGCTGGTCGACGGCGCCGGAGCCGACCCCGACGGTCGTGCCGCTGGGCGCCGACGCGGCCATCCCGCATCGTGAGCCCGCGGAGGCGCGCGTGAAGCTGTCGGCGGCGTGGCTCATCGAGCGTGCGGGCATCGGGAAGGGCTTCGCGCTGCCGCACTCGCGAGCGGCCATCTCGGGAAGGCACACCCTCGCGATCACGAATCGCGGCGGTGCGACGGGAGAGCAGGTCGCCGACCTCGCACGCTTCGTGCAGACGCGCGTCGAGGCCGAGCTGGGCGTGCATCTCGTGCCCGAGCCCGTGCTCGTCGGCGTCGAGGTCTGACCGCAACCGCTTGCACGACGGCGCCGGCCCGGGCACCGTGGAGCACATGGACGCCGACGACACCGCCCGCACGCCCGACGCTCCGACGGCCGAGACGGACGCGCCAGCGGCAGGAGCCGACCACGTCCGGCTCGAGCTGCACGTCTCGCGGTCGCGCGCCTACGACGCGTACGTGCGCGACTTCGGGCAGTGGTGGCAGCACGGGCGTACGCCGCGCACCGTCCTGCACGTCGAGCAGCACGCGGGTGGCGCGATCGTGGAGCACGCGGTCGGCGGCGACGAGACCCACTGGGGCGACGTGCTCGACGTCGAGGTCGGCAGCCGCATCCGCCACTCGTACCGCCACGCGGGCGAGCACCACGCGGTCGTGACGGCCGAGTTCAGCGACGGCGAGCACGGCGGTGCGGTCGTCGACATCCGGCATGAGCCCTGGGAGGGCTCCGACGAGGAGCGCGAGGCGCTCCAGCAGGCGTGGACGCAGGCGCTGCGACGCCTGACGGACGACGCGAGCTCCGTCTGACCCGACGCCTCACGAGCCGCCTCCCGCATGGGAGACGGCTCGCGTTCGCGATCAGGAGGCGAAGAGGCGCTGCAGGCGCTGGATGCCCTCGAGCAGCGGGGCGTCGCCCAGGGCGTACGAGAGGCGCAGGTAGCCGGAGGGGCCGAACGCCTCGCCGGGCACCGCGGCGACCTCCGCGTGCTCGAGCATGAGGTCGGCGAGCTCGAGCGTCGACGTGGGCGTGACGCCGGCCCACTCGCGGCCGAGCAGGCCCTGCACGTCGGCGTAGACGTAGAAGGCGCCCTCGGGGGTGGGCACCTCGATGCCGTCAATGCGCGAGAGCTCCGCCACGGCGACGCGACGCCTGCGGTCGAACGCCTGGCGCATGTCCTCGACGGCGTCCTGCGGGCCCGTCAGCGCCTCGATCGCGGCACGCTGCGCGACGTTGTTCACGTTCGACGTGAGGTGCGACTGCAGGTTGGCCGCGGCGGCGATGACGTCCTTCGGGCCCACCATCCAGCCGAGCCGCCACCCCGTCATCGCATACGTCTTCGCGACGCCGTTCACGAGGATCGTGCGGTCGGCGAGGGCGGGCACGGCCTCGGTGATCGACACGGCGCGCACGCCGTCGTACACGAGGTTCTGGTAGATCTCGTCGCTCACGACCCACAGGCCGTTGGCCTCGGCCCACTCGCCGATGGCGCGGACCTCGTCGGGGGAGTAAACGGCCCCCGTCGGGTTCGAGGGGCTCACGAACAGCAGCGCCTTCGTCTGCGGCGTGCGGGCGGCCTCGAGCTGCTCGACCGTGACCTTGTAGCCCTGGTCGGCGCCGGCGAAGACGTCGACCTGGCGTGCCCCGGTCAGCGCGATGGCCTCGGGATAGGTCGTCCAGTACGGCGTCGGCACGAGCACCTCGTCGCCCGGGTCGAGGATGACCTGGAACGCCTGGTACACGGCCTGCTTGCCGCCGTTCGTGACGACGACCTGGCTCGCGTCGACGGTCGTGCCCGAGTCGCGCAGCGTCTTCGCCGCGATCGCCTCGCGGAGGTCCGGCAGGCCCGCCGCCGGCGTGTAGCGGTGGCTCGCGGGGTCGAGCACGGCACGGGAGGCGGCCTCCACGACGTTCGCGGGCGTCGGGAAGTCGGGCTCGCCCGCCGCGTAGGAGATGACGTCGCGGCCCTGGGCCTTGAGGGCCTTGGCCTTGGCGTCGACCTTGAGGGTGGCGGACTCGTTGATGGCGGCGATGCGCTGGGAGATGCGGCTCACGACTCCCAAGGCTATCGACGCGCGGATGCGCCGACGAGGGCCCGGGCCGCGCGGCGCGCCGAGGGATGCGGCGCCGAGTGGACAGCACCCCGGACGGCGCCGTATGCTGAACCCTCGGTGGTTGACGTCCGCCATGATCTCGCGCGCCTCCGAGGCACGATCCACGCACGTCCGGGTCGGCGAAGCCATGGTGTCGACCACTCGCCGAGGGCGGTGGCGCAATTGGTAGCGCAGCGGTCTCCAAAACCGCAGGTTGCAGGTTCGAGTCCTGTCCGCCCTGCTCGGCTCGTCGCACGACGGGCACCGGCGCCCCGACGGGGGTGCCGGGTGGAAGAAGAAGGGTCCTCAGTGGCACAGAACGCGATCGACGAGCAGCGCCCGTCGACCAAGCGCCCGCGCCGAGCGAACCCCTTCGCAGCGATCGCCCGCTTCTTCGGCGGGATCGTCCTGTTCCTCAAGCAGGTCATGGACGAGCTGCGCAAGGTGGTCACGCCGACGTGGCGCGAGCTGCTGAGCTACACGCTCGTCGTGCTGGCGTTCGTCGTCATCATGATGGCGCTCGTCACGGGGCTCGACCAGGTCTTCGGTCGCGTCGTGCGCTGGGTCTTCGCCGGCGTCTCGCCGCTCGAGGACTGAGCCGAAGGATCACGGGGGAGAGCATCATGACCGACGCCAACGACATCGACCGCAACCTGCAGACGGCGCTCGACGACATCGCGCCGCAGCCGCGCGAGGAGGCCGCCGAGCCCGCCGCCGACCCGTACGCCGAGTTCAAGCGCGACCTGCGCCTGCGCCCCGGCAAGTGGTACGTCATCCACTCGTACGCCGGGTACGAGAAGAAGGTCAAGGCGAACATCGCCAGCCGCGCCGAGAACATGCAGGTCGACGGCATCTACGAGATCCAGGTCCCCACGGAGGACGTGCTCGAGGTCAAGAACGGCGTGGGCAAGCGGGTCAACCGCGTGCGCGTGCCCGGCTACGTGCTCGTGCGCATGGACCTCGACGAGGACACCTGGTCGGTCGTGCGCCACACGCCCGGCGTCACGGGCTTCGTGGGCAACGCCCACAACCCGGCGCCGCTGCGCTTCAACGAGGCGTTCACGATGCTGAAGCCCATCGCCGACGCCGAGCTCGCCGAGCAGCAGCAGGGCGCGCCGCAGCAGGAGCGCACCGTCGTCACCGACGTCGACTACGAGGTCGGCGAGACGATCACCATCACCGAGGGCTCGTTCGCGGGCTTCCCGGGCACGATCTCCGAGATCCAGCCCGCCTCGGGCAAGCTCACCGTCCTCGTGAGCCTCTTCGAGCGCGAGACGCCCGTCGAGCTCGGGTTCGGTCAGGTCACCAAGCTCTAGCCCCCGCCAGGGCTGGGATGCCGGCCCTGGAGCCGGCGCGAAGACAGAAGGAAGAGACATGGCAAAGAGCAAGAAGGTCACGGGCCTGATCAAGCTCCAGATCCAGGCCGGTGCGGCCAACCCCGCACCGCCGGTGGGTCCGGCGCTCGGTCAGCACGGCGTGAACATCATGGAGTTCTGCAAGGCGTACAACGCCGCGACGGAGAGCCAGCGCGGCAACGTCATCCCGGTCGAGATCACCGTCTACGAGGACCGCTCGTTCGACTTCGTGCTCAAGACCCCGCCTGCCGCGGAGCTCATCAAGAAGGCTGCAGGCGTGAAGAAGGGCTCGGGCGTCCCGCACACCGAGAAGGTCGGCAAGATCACGAGCGCGCAGGTCGCCGAGATCGCCGAGCAGAAGATGCCCGACCTCAACGCGAACGACCTCGAGAACGCGAAGCTCATCATCGCGGGCACCGCCCGTTCGATGGGCATCACGGTCGAGGGCTGACAGCGAGCAGCATCCGGAGCCTGATGGCTCTACCCAGTGGGAGCGCCGGCCAGGCGCGCACCGCGAATCTCTGAAGGAGACGAACATGGCACAGAAGTCCAAGGCGTACCGCGCCGCGGTCGCGAAGATCGAGGCAGACCGCCTCTACACCCCCGAGGAGGCCGTCGCGCTCGCACGCGAGTCGGGCTCGTCGAAGACCGACTCCACCGTCGAGGTGGCGCTCAAGCTGGGCGTCGACCCGCGCAAGGCCGACCAGATGGTCCGTGGCACCGTGTCTCTTCCCCACGGCACCGGCAAGACCCAGCGCGTCATCGTGTTCGCGCAGGGCCCGGCAGCGCAGGCAGCCCTCGACGCAGGCGCCGACGAGGTGGGCTCCGACGAGCTCATCGAGAAGGTGGCGGCCGGCTACACGTCGTTCGACGCCGCGGTCGCGAGCCCCGAGCTCATGGGCAAGGTCGGCCGTCTCGGCAAGGTGCTCGGTCCCCGTGGCCTCATGCCCAACCCGCGCACCGGCACCGTGACGCCCGACGTCGCGAAGGCCGTCACGGACATCAAGGGCGGTCGCATCGAGTTCCGCGTCGACAAGCACGCGAACGTGCACTTCGTCGTCGGCAAGGCCTCGTTCACCGAGGAGCAGCTGACGGAGAACATCCGCACCGCGCTCGACGAGATCGTGCGCCTCAAGCCGTCGTCGTCGAAGGGCCGCTACGTGCAGAAGGCGTCGGTCTCGACGACCTTCGGCCCGGGCATCCCGGTCGACGTCGCGGCCGTCTGAGTCGCATCCACGCATGAAGGGCCCCGCCATCCGGCGGGGCCCTTCGGCGTTCCCGGCCGCGTCAGGGCACGAGGCGGTGCTCGTACGCGAAGGCGATGAGCTGGATGCGCGATGCGAGGCCGAGCTTGCCGAGGATGGCGCGCATGTGCGTCTTGACCGTCGTCTCGGCCACGAAGAGCTCGGTGCCGATCTCGGCGTTCGAGCGGCCTCGGGCGGCGAGGGCGAACAGCTCGCGCTCGCGCTCGGTGAGGGTGGCGAGCACCGACCGGTCCGGCTGCGGGCGCACGATCGCCGCCGCGCGCAGCAGGTCGAAGGTCTCGGCGGGCGCGATGACCTGCTGGCCGTCGACGACCGCGCGGATCGCCTGGGCGAGGAACTCGGGGCGAGCGTCCTTCAGGAGGAACCCGCTCGCGCCCGCGCGGATGGCGTCGAGCACCGCGCGATCGTGCCGCACGGTCGTCAGCACGACGACGTGCGGGGGTGGCGTCGGATGCTCGGCGCGGATGGCGCGGGTCGCCGCGATGCCGTCGACGCGCGGCATGCGGATGTCCATGAGCACGACGTCGGGCCGCGTGGCGCGACAGACCTCGAGCGCCTCGGCGCCGTCGGCCGCGGTGCCGACCACCTCGAAGCCGTCCTGCGCCTCGAGGATCATGCGCATGCCGTCGACGAACAGCGCCTGGTCGTCGACGACGAGGATGCGGATCACGCGCGACCGTCGCCCGGCATGCCGAGTCGCACCTCGCGGGCGTTCGCCTCGCTCCAGGTGGCGGCGGGCGTCGGCACCGTAGGCGGCGCGGGCGCAGGATCGGCCGTGGCCCCGCGCGGCGCCCAGGGGTCGGTCGCGGCCGCGGTCGCCTGCGGCACGACGTGCACGGGCACGGTCGGCAGCTGGTCCTCGCCGAGGATCGTCGAACCGCTCGGCTCCGGCTCGTAGGGCAGGTAGGCGGTGACGACGAAGCGGTCGCCGTCGGCGTCGACGTCGACCCATCCGCCCGCCTGCCGCGCACGCTCGTGCATGCCTGCGATGCCGCGGCCCATCGGTCCGAGCGACGTGCGGTCGCGGATGGGCGAGGAGATCGCGAGCGACAGGCCGGGACCCGTCCACGACAGCGTCACGACGACGTCGGCGTCGCTGCCGCCGTGGCGCAGCGCGTTCGTGAGCGCCTCCTGCACGATGCGGTAGGCGGCGATGCCGCCGATGCGCGGCAGGGCACCGTGGCGACCGGCGTCGTGGAACGTCACCGCGGGGCCGGCCGTGCGTGTCTGGTCGACGAGCGCCGGGATGTCCTCGATGGTCGGCTGCGGGCGTCGAGCGTCGTCGTCGACGCGCTCGAGCAGCTGGCGCACCTCGACGAGGGCGAGGCGGGCCGTGTCGGAGATGGTCGTGAGCACGGGCTCGATGCGCTCGGGGTGGTCGCGGTGCGTGAGGCGCAGCCCCTCCGCCTGCGCGGCCAGCACGGCGAGCGAGTGGGCCATGACGTCGTGGAAGTCGTGCGTGAGGTCGGCGCGCAGCCGCTCGTCGCGCAGCTCGGACTCGACGACGACCGTCCGTGCCTGCACCGTGCTGCGCTCGCGCTCGGCGTGGAGTGCGGCCTGGAAGGCGCGGATGCCGAAGGGGATGGCCCACGCGAGGGTGCCGAGCAGCGCGACGCCGAGCACCTCGCCGAGCGCGACCGACGGGCCGAGCGCCATGCTGCGGTACGCGGCCCCGACGAATCCGCCGAGGCTCGCGACCGCGACGACGCCGATGCCTGCAGCGAGCCGCCACGCCATGGGATCGAGGTCGTAGGTCGCGACGGCGACGGTGAGCGCTGCGACGAGGGCGATGGCCACCCACGACCCGCTCCACGGGTCGATCGCGACCTGGCAGAGCACGAACGCGGTGGCGGCGGCGAGGAGCGCCGCCGCGGGCCACCGTCTCGCGATGCCGAGGGCGAGGGCGACGATGGCCGCCGACGGGATGGACTGGACGTAGGTGAGCGAGATCGAGAGGAGCAGGACGACGGCGAGGGGCACCGTCCACCAGCGGGCGGCGAGGGCGGTGAGCCGGGTGAGCGTCATGGTCGTCACGCTAGCCCCGCCCGCCGCGCGCATCCGCGGATCTCATCCCTGGGGAGGAGCGGCTCCTCCCGGCGGGGCGAGGAGGCCGCGATCGCTAGCCTGGCTGGATGCACCGTGCGCTCGCAGCCAGGTCCGATCGGGTCGTCGGCGCGCTCGCCGTGCTCGCGCTCGTCGCGGGCTCGGTGATCATCGGCACGCAGCGGGCGCGATACGAGCGCTACCTGTACATCTCCGAGCTCGGCGCCGTGCACATGCGCAGCGAGGAGTGGTTCCGCTGGGGGTTCGTGCTCGTCGTCGTCGGCATCGCGCTCGTCGCGTGGGTGCTGCGCGACGTGCGCTCGCGCGGGCGCGTCCTCGATCGCTGGCGGCCGGCGATCTCGCTGCTCGTCTCGGCTGCCTGGTTCCTCGTCGCATCGCAGGTCACCTGCACCGACGGGTGCCCTGCGCCCTTCACGCCCGGCTCGACGCCGCGCGACGCCGTGCACATCGCCGCGGCGGTGCTGGGGTTCGCGGCCGGCGCGTGGGGCATGGTGCAGCTCGCGACGGCCACCGATCGCTGGCTGCGCAGGATCTCGGCGGTCGGTGGCGTGCTCGTGGCAGGGTTCGCCGCGACGGGTGGCCTCATCTCGCTCGCACGCGGCAACACCGACGTCGGCTCGACGCTCGAGTACGTCGCCGCGGCGATCGGCGTCGCATGGCTCGTGACCGTGACGATCGTGCACCTGGTGCAGGGCCCCGCGACGGTGACGGTCCGCGGTCCCGACGCCTCGGCGGATGCGCGGCGTCGCGAGCGCGTCGACGCGGCTGGCTGACGCGGCGTCAGAGCCCGGTGAGGAACGAGCCGAGCTGCTCGCGGTACCAGGCCGTCACGGCTGCCGCGCCGTCGTCGCGCGCGGGCGAGACGAGCATGCGGCAGCGCAGCCCCGCCGCCCACTCCTCGGCGACGTGCAGCGGATGCACGGGGTCGCGCGGGCTCGCGAGCACGACCGACGGGGCACCGAGGTTCGCGAGCTCGCCCGGCGCGTAGGCGCGGTCGCGCGGGATCTCAAGCAGGCGCGCGCGGCGCTCCCATGCGTGCGGCTGCGTCACCTGCGACTCGAGCGCCGTCGCACCGGCGGGGGAGACGCTGCGCACCGCGTCGTAGACGCCGGAGGCTCGCAGGGCGGCGAGCGCGCCGCGCTGCCCGTGCCGCTCGAGCAGGTCGGCGACGACGGGGAAGACCGCGAGGTTCGCGGGCAGGGCCTCGTGCGTGAACGACGGCCGCAGGAATGCGACGCGGTCGATGGGGAAGCGGCCGGCGAGCGCGATGCGCAGCCCGATGGCCGCACCCATCGAGACCCCGACGATCGTCACGGGCGAGCCGTCGTGCTCGGCGGCGAGCGCATCCGCGCATTCGGCGGCGAGCGACGCGAGCGCGAAGTCGTCGCCGGTGCCGAGCAGCGTGCTCGCCCCGTGGGCGCGGACGTCGGGCGCGACGACGTGGCTGCGCAGGCCCTCGGGCAGGTACGCGAGCGCATTCGCGCGCGCGCCGCCGAGGCCGTGCAGCGCGAGGATCGTCATCGGGGCGCCTCGGCTCAGGCGGCGAGCAGCTCGAAGAGCCGGTCGGCGGTCGCCACGAGCCGGGCGATCTCGGCGTCGTCGCGCTCGACCCACTGGTAGCGGGGCGGGCCGACGGGCACGTACTCGTCGTGCTGCTCCCAGACGAACAGGGTGCGCTCGGCGCCCAGCACGTGCTGCTGCCACCAGATCTGCCGCAGGTAGGGCCTGGGGATGCGCGTGAGGTCCTTCATCGTCGTCTTGATCTCGGCGAGCACGAGGCCGTCGTCGGCGACGCCGTCGGGCGTCGCGAGGTGCCTGCGGTCGACCTCGGCGTGGAAGAGGGCGTTCGACGGTGCGATGGAGAAGTGATCGGCGACCCAGCGCGCGATGTGCGGCTCGCGGATGCGCCCGTGCTGCGTCGCGGCGTTGCCGCTGAACCACGGGCCGCGGCCCTGCTTCTCGAGCACGATGGCCGCGATCGAGCGCTCGGTCGTCATCCTGGCGACGTCGGTCGCCGTGACGCCCTTCGCGCGGGCGCGCAGCCACGCGATGCGGTCGCTCGATCGGCACAGGATGCGGTCGACGTGCGACGACCGCGCGGCCTCCTGCGCGACGACCTCGTCGAAGAGGTCGAGCACGGGATGGTCCATGCATCCATCGTGGCACCGACGGCCGACGCCGCCGAACGCACACGCCCTCAGCGCTGCGGCTCGACGACGAGGTTGCCGACCTTCGTGCCCGCGTCGACCTCGCGGTACGCGTCGACGATGGCGTCGAGGCCGCCGGCGCTGTGCACGACGGGGTCGAGGGATCCGTCGGCGACGAGCGCGAGCGCCCGCGCGAACGACTCGGGGCGCTCGGCGGCGGGACCGGCGACGACGGGGCCGCGCGCCGTGATCGTCTCGCCGAGCGTCGCGACGGCGAGCACGAGGCGCCCGCCGTCGGCGAGCAGGGCGAGCCCGCGGCGTCGATCGAGCGCGCCGGCGGCGTCGAGCACGACGTCGAAGCGCCCGAGGCTCTCGGGCGGCGTCGTGCGGCGGTCGTGCGCCTCGTCGGCGCCGAGCCTGCGGGCGAGCTCGAGGTTCGCGGCGCTCGCGAGCACGGTGACGTGCGCGCCGTGGATGCGGGCGAGCTGCACGGTGCTGGTGCCGACGGCGCCGGAGGCGCCGACGACGAGCAGCCGCTCGCCGGCGGCGAGCCGTGCGCGGCCGAGCACGAGGCCCATCGCGGTGCTGGCGCCGAAGAGGGCGCCTGCCGCTGCGACGTGCGCGACGCCCTCGGGCAGGCGCACGAGCCGGTCGGCGCGCACGCGCACGAGCTCGGCGTGCGCGCCCATGCGCACGCCGTTCATGCCCGCGACCGCGTCGCCGACGGCGAGCCCCTCGGCGCCGGGCCCGAGCGCCTCGACGACACCCGAGAGCGTGCCGCCGAGCACCGGTCGGCGCGGCCCGCGCAGCCCGAGGGCGAGTCGCCCCGGGAGTGCGAAGCCCGGTGGGAGGCGAGCGGCGCGGATCCGGGCGTCGCCTGCCGTCACGGCGGCGGCGTGCACGCGCACGACCACCTCCCGGCGCCCGGGCACGGGGTCTGGTCGGTGCACGACCCTCGCGACCTCCGGCGTTCCGTATCGCTTGACGACGACTGCGCGCATCCGACGCTCCCTTACACCTGTAAGCCCGATGCTCGGACTGTAGCCTTACATGCGTAAGTCGCGCAAGGAGGATCCGATGACGAGCAGGCGACCGCTCACGACGGCGCGCGTCGTCGAGGCCGCCGTCGCCGTCGCCGACCGCGGAGGGCTCCACGCCGTGAGCATGCGCAGCGTCGGCCGCGAGCTCGGCGTCGAGGCCATGTCGCTCTACCACCACGTCGCGAGCAAGGACGCGCTGCTCGACGCCCTCGCCGAGTGGATCTTCGAGCGCATGGACGCCCCGACCGACGCGCACGCGTGGCGCGAGGGGGTGGAGGTCCACGCGCGCTCGTCGCGCGCGGTGCTGCGTGCGCATCCGTGGGCGCTCGCGATCGTCGAGTCGCGGCGCTCGCCCGGGCCGGTGCTGCTGGAGCATCACGAGGCGGTGCTCGCGTGCCTGCTGCGCGAGGGCTTCCCCGTGCGGCTCGCGGCGAGCGCGTTCTCGGTCGTCGACGCCTACGTGCACGGCTTCGTCATGACCGAACGCACGCTGCCGTTCGATGCCGACGAGGAGGCGGCGACGGCGATGGCGGCGATGGATGCGGTCGCCTTCACGATGCCGAGCCTCGCGGCCGTCGCCGCGGCGTGGATCGAGGACCGCGCGGCCTACGCAGACCAGTTCGAGTGGGGCCTCTCGCTCGTGCTCGACGGCCTGGCGCATCGGCTGGAGGCCGCACGCGGGGCGTGACCCCTCGCGCGGTCGACGCCCGCTGAGTCGCGCATGCGAAGCGCATAGGAATGGCATAGCGTGGGTCTGGTCCGCCGCATAGGCCGCTCTGGCTGGATGGAGAGCATGATGGACACCGCTCAGCAGCAGCTCCGGGCGCAGCCGCGCCTCACGAGGCCCGACGGATCCCCGATCCGCGTCCTCGTCGTCGACGACGAGCAGTCGCTCGCCGATCTCGTCGCCATGGGCCTCAAGTACGAGGGGTGGGAGATCAAGACCGCCGCCAACGGGCAGCAGGCGCTGCAGGCGGTGCGCGAGTTCCGGCCCGACGCCGTCGTGCTCGACATCATGCTCCCCGACTTCGACGGCCTCACGGTGCTGCAGCGCATGCGCTCCGCGGGCTTCGACGTGCCGGTGCTCTTCCTCACCGCGAAGGACTCGCTCGACGATCGCGTCGCGGGCCTCACGGCGGGCGGCGACGACTACGTGACGAAGCCGTTCGGCCTCGAAGAGGTCGTCGCACGACTGCGAGGCCTCATCCGTCGCACCGCCGCGACGGCCGAGGAGTCGAGCGTGCTGTGGGTGGGCGACCTCATGATGGACGAGGACTCCTACGAGGTGCAGCGCGGCGGCACGCCCGTCGAGCTCACCGCCACCGAGTTCGAGCTGCTGCGCTACCTCATGCGCAACCCTCGTCGCGTGCTGTCGAAGGCCCAGATCCTCGACCGCGTGTGGTCGTACGACTTCGGCGGGCGCGCGAGCGTCGTCGAGCTCTACATCTCGTACCTGCGCAAGAAGATCGACACGCTCGGCGAGCCGATGATCCACACGGTGCGCGGCGTCGGCTACCAGCTGCGCGCGGCCCAGTGACGGTCGTGCCGTGACGTCGGCGCCGGCGTCGTCGCCGGACGCGCCGGCGCGCACGCGCGTCACGTCACGCTGGTCGCTGCGGCGACGACTGCTCGTCGCGGTCGTCGCCGCATTCGTGCTGCTCACGTCGTGCATCGCCCTCGCGAGCGTCATCGCGATGCGCGGCGTGCTGACGAGCCAGCTCGACGACGAGATCAAGGGCTCGATGCGCGCGGTCGCGGGCCTGCTGAACGGCACGCAGCTGCAGACGCAGCCGGCGCCCGACGGCGGCATCGCCGAGGGCACGACGTTCGCGCTCGTCGTCGACGGACAGGTGCGGCAGGCTGCGACGCTCTACAACTCGGGCAACCAGTCGGTCTCCGACGACAACCTCGACCGCCTCGTCGCCGCGTCGAGCGTGAACACGTGCCAGACCGCCTCGCTCCGCGAGGGCATGGGCGATGTGCGGGTGTGTGCGGTCACGACCGTCGACCAGTACGACCAGCCCAACGGCATGCTGCTCGTCGCGTCTCCGCTGCGTGGCACCTACCAGACGCTGCTCGCGCTGTCGTTCGTCATCGCCGTGTCGGTCTTCGTCGCCGCGCTGGCCCTCGTGGCACTCGGCGACGTGCTCATCCGACGTGCGCTGCGCCCCCTCACGAGCGTCATCGCCACGACCGAGCGCATCTCGCAGCTGCCGCTCGACACCGGCGAGGTGCGCATGTCGAACCGCGTGCGGGTCTCCGACCCCGCGAGCGAGGTCGGTCGCGTGACCGAGAGCGTCAACCGCATGCTCGAGCACATCGAGTCGTCGCTCGAGGCCCGCGCAGCGTCCGAGCGCAAGGTGCGGCAGTTCGTGGCCGACGCCTCGCACGAGCTGCGCACGCCGCTCGCCGCCGTGCAGGGCTACGCGGAGATCACCCGCAAGCACGACGCCTCGCTGTCGGACGAGGCGCGCGAGTCGCTCGGTCGCATCGAGGCGGCGGCGACGCGCATGGCGACGCTCGTGAACGACCTGCTGCTGCTCGCGCGGCTCGACGAGGGTACCGAGGTCGACCGCGGCGCCGTCGACCTGTCGCTGCTCGTCATCGACGCGGTGGCCGACGCGCAGGCCGCAGGGCCGGGGCATCCCATCGCGCTCGAGCTGCCCGAGGAGCCCGTCGAGGTCGTCGGCGACCTGATGCGCCTGCAGCAGGTCGTGGCCAACCTGCTGGCGAACGCGCGCATCCACACGCCCCCGGGCACGCACGTCGAGGCGAGGCTCTCGGTCGACGGCGCCGACGCCGTGCTCGAGATCGCCGACGACGGGCCGGGCGTGCCCGAGGAGCTGCAGGCGACGATCTTCGAGCGCTTCGTGCGCGGGGATGCCTCGCGGTCGCGCGCGGCGGGGTCGAGTGGCCTCGGGCTCGCGATCGTTCGCGCCATCATGTCTGCGCACGGTGGCTCGATCACGATGCGCAGCGAGCCGGGCGAGACGGTCTTCACCTTGCGCCTGCCGCTGCTGGACGAGACGGCTCAGGCGCCTCAGAAGACCTGAGCCTCAGGTCCGAGTTGAGTGTTGCTCGACACTCAGCGTCGCCATATGCTCCTCGTAGGCCGACCTCGTCGGCGGCGCCCGCCGATCCCTGCGCGCGCGATCTCCGATCCTGAGGCGATGCCATGCCCCGTCCCCTTCGCCGTGCGCTCTCCGCCGGCCTCGTCACGCTCCTCGCCAGCGCGGGGGTGGTCGGGCTCGGCGCATCCGTCGCCCAGGCCGATTCCACGCAGACCTTCAGCGGCACGCTCGCGACCGGCGACTCGACCTTCCAGCGCCCCGAGGCGTGCGATTCGCTCGGCACCCGCGGCCCGCAGTTCTACGACGCGCAGCCGTTCACGGTGCCTGAGACCGGCGGCTATCGCATCGAGATGACCTCGTCGACGTTCACGCCCGCTGGCGGCGCGCCCGTCCCCGGCGGCGACGGCTTCTTCGTGCTCTACGAGGGTGCGTTCGACCCCGCGGCGCCGACGGTGAACTGCGTCGACGTCGACGACGACGGCAGCGGCACGCTCCTGCCGCAGATCGACCGGCTCCTGACCGCGGGCGTCGCCTACACGCTCGTGACGACGCAGTACTCGGCGACCGCTCCGAGCGACAACGTCTTCAGCTACTCGACGACGATCTCGGGCGTCGTCCCCGCAGCGTCCATCGCGCTCGCTGCCGGCCAGCCCGAGGTCACGACCCCCGGTGAGCCCATCCGTCTCGCCGTCACGTTCTCCGAGCCCGTGACCGGCTTCGAGGCCGACGACGTCGACGTCGACGGGCGGTTCGAGGTCGCGCCCCAGGTCGTCGTGACCGGGTCGGGAGCCGACTACGTCGTCGAGCTCGACGGCGTCGAGGGCTACGGTGCCTTCGTCGTGCGCGTCGGCGCCGGCGCTGCGGTGGATGCCGCGGGCAACGAGACGCTGGGCACCGACGAGGTCGTCGCCTTCGTGGGCCCCGGCGTCACCGTGACCCCGCTCGAGGCGTCCACGAGCACGGGCCCCGCCGTCTTCGACATCGTGTTCGACGACGCGGTCGAGGGACTCGAGGCCGCAGACCTGCAGCTCGGTGGCACCGCACTCCCGTCGTTCGTCGAGCTGACGGGCGAGGGCGCCGAGTACCGCGCCACCGTCAGCGGCTTCGCGAACGCGGGCAGCGTGGACCTGACGGTGCCGGCGTTCGCCGCCGCGATCGTCTTCGACCTCGGCGAGGGCGGACGCTTCGAGATCCCGAACGCCGCGTCGAACACGGCGTCCGTCGCCTTCGCACCCGCGGGCCCGAGCGTGACCGTCGAGCAGGCGCCTGAGCAGGGCGACCCGACCTCGACGCTGCCGGTCGCGTTCGACGTGCGCTTCAGCGAGCCGATCGACGAGCTGCAGGCGTCCGACGTCGTGCTCGGCGGCACGGCGGGGTCGACGACCGTGTCGGTCGAGGCGGTCGCGGGCGACGCGCCCAACATGGCCTACCGCGTGACGGTCCTCGACGCCGCGCAGGCGGGCACCATCACCGTGTCCATCCCCGCGGGGGCCGTCGTGAACCAGGACCTCGTCGGCAACACGGCGTCGACGTCGGTCGACAACACCGTCACGTACGCACCGGTCGTCGCCCCGGCGCCCACCACGCCCGCGGCCCCGCCGGTCGCCGGCGCGGGCGGCACGCTGCCGCAGACGGGTGGCGAGCCCGGCATCCTCGTGGCGCTCGCGGCCATGCTGCTCGTCGCGGTCGGCGCCGTCGCCGCTCGCCGCGGCGCACGCATCACGCGCTGACACCAGGTCGCAGCCAGCGAGCCGGTCCCCGAGTTGCGGGGGCCGGCTCGCTGCGTCTACGATGGGGCCATACCCAAGACCGCTGGTCATCGGCGTGCGCGCGAGTGCTCGTCGGCGAAGGTGGATCCGAGAGGATCCCGGCCCGCGCAGGTGTGAATCCCAGCAATGGGCCGAGCTCCGTGCGCGATGCGCCGGAGCTCTTCTCGTCTCCTCCTGCGGACCAGCATCCGATCAAGGAGCACCATGGCGAACAAGGAGACTGCGGTCGCCGAGCTCTCGACTCTGTTCGAGGGCTCGACTGCCGTCCTGCTCACCGAGTATCGCGGGCTCACGGTCGCGCAGCTGAAGACGCTGCGTCGATCGATCGCCGAGCACGCAACCTACGCCGTGGTGAAGAACACGCTCACGAAGATCGCCGCCAACAGGGCTGGCATCTCGGCGTTCGACGACAGCCTCCAGGGGCCGTCGGCGATCGCCTTCGTGCACGGCGACCCCGTCGCCGTCGCGAAGTCGCTGCGTGACTTCGCCAAGGCGAACCCTCAGCTCGTGGTGAAGAACGGCTACTTCGACGGTAGCCCGCTCACCGCTGAGGACGTCACCAAGCTCGCCGAGCTCGAGTCGCGGGAGGTGCTGCTGGCGAAGCTGGCCGGTGCCTTCAAGGCCTCGCTGTTCGGTGCGGCGTACATGTTCCAGGCGCCCCTCGCGCAGGCGGTTCGCACCGTCGACGCGCTCCGGGCCAAGCAGGAGTCCGCAGCCGAGTAGGGCTGTGGCTGAATCACAGGAGAAGAGATGGCAAAGCTGTCCACCGAGGAGCTGCTCGAGCAGTTCAAGGGCCTCACGCTCATCGAGCTGAGCGAGTTCGTCAAGGCGTTCGAGGAGACCTTCGAGGTCACCGCAGCCGCCCCCATGGCCGTCGCCGCAGCCCCCGCTGCCGGTGGTGCCGGCGACGCCCCCGCCGAGGAGGAGAAGGACGAGTTCGACGTCGTCCTCGAGTCGGCCGGTTCGGCGAAGATCCAGGTCATCAAGGTCGTGCGCTCGCTCACGTCGCTCGGCCTCGGCGAGGCCAAGGCGCTCGTCGACGGTGCTCCCGCCAACGTGCTCGAGGGCGCGAAGAAGGAGGACGCCGAGAAGGCCAAGGCCGACCTCGAGGAGGCCGGCGCGACGGTGACCCTCAAGTAGTCACCCCGTTCCTCGCGAAGCCCCGCACCGTCTCGACGGTGCGGGGCTTCGTGCATGCGCACGCGGGTCGTGCGCGGCGGCGAATGGCGCGTACGCTCGACGGATGCAGCCCACCGACGTCGTCGACTGGCGCCGCCGCGTGTTCGCGATCTACGCGCAGGTGCGCGCGGCCGCGACCCCGCAGGACGGCCATGACCTCTGGCGGCGCGAGCGCGACGCGCTGCTGCGCACGCATCCGGCGTCTCCCGTGTCCGAGGAGGAACGGGCGTCGATCGTCGGCGCCGACGTGGCGCCGTACGACCCGGCATGGCGCTTCGAGTGCGCGATCGAGCCGTCGGACGGCGAGCGGTGGGACGTGCAGACCGGCACCGACGGCGTCGTGCCGTTCGAGCGCTGGGCGACCGTGACGATCCCGGGCGTCGGCAGCCTCGACGTGTGGCGGCTGCGCTCGTACGGCGGAGGCCTGTTCGTGCCCGTGCGCGATGCGCTCGCCGGCCGCGACGGCGGCACGTACGGCGGCGGGCGCTACCTCATCGACACCGTGAAGGGCGCCGACCTCGGGATGGACGGCGGCACGATGGTCGTCGACCTGAACTTCGCGTACGCGCCCTCGTGCGCCTACGACCCGTCGTGGGCGTGCCCGCTGCCGCCCGTCGGCAACCGGCTCGACGCGCCCATCCCGGTCGGCGAGCTGCACCCGCTGCGACGCGCGTAGACCGCGGCGGCATGTGCCGCTGCGCGGCGCGGCACGTCGCATCCGGCCGCGTCTGACCGCTCGCGTGCACATGTCACCGACGCACCAGGGCAGGATCGACCCATGGACCTCACGCTCGAGCACGCCCGCGCCCTCGACGCCGCCGATCCGCTCGCGGCGCATCGCGACGCGTTCGTGCAGGCCGACGACGCGATCTACCTCGACGGCAACTCCCTGGGGCGCCTCCCGCGCACGACGCTCGCCGCCGTCGCCGACGTCGTCGAGCGGCAGTGGGGGAGCGGGCTCATCCGCTCGTGGCCCCGATGGCTCGAGGACGCGCGCGCGACGGCCGACCTGCTCGGCCGCGTCGTGCTGGGCGTCGAGCCCGGGCAGGTGCACGTGGGCGACTCGACGACCGTGAGCCTCTACCGCCTCGCCGTCGCGGCCGTGCGCGCGCGGCCGGGCCGCACGCGCATCCTCGTCGAGGCCGATGCGTTCCCGACCGACCTGTACGTGCTCGACGGCGTCGCGCGCGACCACGGCCTCGAGCTCACGCGCATCCACGCCCCGATCGACGACGGCGTGCGCGCCGAGCACCTCGCGCCGCACCTCGACGAGACCGTCGCGCTCGCTTGCCTCAGCCACGTCCACTACCGCTCGGGCGCCCTGCTCGACCTCGCGGGGCTCACGACGCTCGTGCACGACGCCGGTGCGCTGACGCTGTGGGACCTGTGCCACTCGGCGGGTGCCGTCGAGGAGCCGCTCGCGGCCTCCGGCGCCGACCTCGCCGTGGGCTGCACCTACAAGTACCTGAACGCCGGCCCCGGCGCCCCCGCCTTCTCGTACGTACGCGCCGACCTGCTGCCGAGCCTGCGCTCGCCCATCCAGGGCTGGTTCTCGCAGGCCGACCAGTTCGCGATGGCGCCCGACTACGACCCCGTGGCCGGCATCGACCGCATCGCGGCGGGCACGCCCGACGTGCGCGGCATCGCAGCCGTGCGCGAGGGCGTGCGCACGATCGAGGCCGCCGGCGTGCCCGCGCTGCGCGAGAAGGGGGCGGCGCTCGGCGACTGGGCGATCGCGCTCGCCGACGCGTGGCTCGCGCCGCTCGGCTTCCGCGTCGCGAGCCCGCGCGACGCAGCGCTGCGCGGCGCGCACGTCGTGCTCGAGCATCCGGAGGCGTGGCAGGCGTGCCAGGCGTGGATCGACGCGGGCGTCATCCCC
The DNA here is from genome assembly GCF_042666675.1 of Agrococcus sp. GCM10030265. NCBI lineage: Bacteria > Bacillati > Actinomycetota > Actinomycetes > Micrococcales > Microbacteriaceae > Agrococcus > Agrococcus sp. GCM10030265. The sequence continues at coordinate 1,313,174 of NZ_JBHTCZ010000002.1, read as the reverse complement.
GACTTCCGCACCCCCGACCGCCTGCGCATCGGGCTCGCGGCGCTCACGACGTCCTTCGAGGACGTGTGGACGGGGCTCGACCGGCTGCGCGCGATCGTGGCGTCGGGCACGCACCTGGGGTACCCGACCGAGCGCGGCCGCGTGACGTGAGCCGCCGCCCGTCGGCAGGCGGAGCGGCCGGGCGCGCGCGGCGCAAGCCTGGGACGTGGAGCGGCGGGCGCTGCGAGGATCGGGGCATGCGGATGCGTGGGCTCGAGGTCGACCGATGAGGGCCGCGCTCGTGCTCGGCACGCACCTGCTGCCGCGCCATCCGGTCGTCGACGACCCGGGCACCGACGTCGTGCTCGTCGTCGAGTCGGCGGCGCTGTTCGAGCGGCTGCCGTACCACCAGGTGAAGATCGCGTTCCTGCTCTCGGCGATGCGTCATCACGTGCGCGACCTGCGCGCACGAGGGGTGCGCGTGGAGACGATCGGGCTCGACGACGGCCTGTCGTTCTCCGAGGGGCTCGCGACGCTCGTCGAGCGCCACGGCATTACCGAGCTCGCGTGGATGCGCGCCGCCGATCGTGGCACCGACGACCGCATCCGCGCGACGTGCGAGCGGATCGGCATCGCGCACCGCACGGTCGCCGACGCCATGTTCCTCACGCCCGAGGCCGAGCTCGACCGCTGGTATGCGGAGCACGAGCACGCGCGCATGGAGGACTTCTACCGCTGGCAGCGGCAGCGCCTCGACGTGCTCATGCACGGCGAGACGCCCGTCGGCGGCCAGTGGAACTACGACCACGACAATCGCGAGCCGCTGCCGAGGGGCGGGATCGAGATCCCGCCGCTGCCCGAGCCGCGGCACGACGAGCTGACGCGCGCGACGATCGACGAGGTGCGCTCGCGCTTCGCGAGCCACCCGGGCGACGCGCGCGACCTGTGGCTTCCCGTGACGCGACGCAGCGCGCTGCGCTGGCTGCAGCGGTTCGTCGACGAGCGGCTGCCGTCGTTCGGTCGCTACGAGGATGCGATGCAGCGCGACGAGCCCGTGCTCTTCCACTCGGTCCTGACGCCCATGCTCAACGTCGGGCTCCTGCATCCGCAGGAGGTGGTGGATGCCGTGCTCGAGCGGGGCGGCGACGTGCCGCTCGCGTCGCTCGAGGGCTTCCTCAGGCAGATCGTCGGCTGGCGGGAGCACATGCGCGGCATGTACCGCGCGCATCCCGAGCTCGAGCACGCGAACGCGCTCGAGCTCGATCGCGAGCTCGAGGACTGGTGGTACACGCTCGAGGACGTGCCGCTCACGCTGCCCGAGCCCGTGCGCGTCGTGCTGCAGCGCGTGCACGCCCTCGCCTACGCGCACCACATCGAGCGGCTCATGGTGCTCGGCAGCTGGATGCTGCTGCAGGGCTACGCGCCGCGGTCGGTGAACCGGTGGTTCCTGTCGCTGTTCGTCGACGCGTACCCGTGGGTCATGGTGCCGAACGTCATGGGCATGAGCCAGTTCGCCGACGGCGGCATGGTGGGCACGAAGCCGTACGTGTCGGGCGGTGCGTACCTGCAGCGCATGGGCAGGTGGTGGGGCTCCGACCGCGCGGCGCGCGACTCGGCGTTCACGGATGCGTACTGGGCGTTCCTCGAGCGGCACGAGGACGTGCTGCGCGGCAACCACCGCCTCTCGCGGCCGCTCGCGCAGATGCGGCAGCGGCGCGCGGAGCGCGGCGGCTGACGACGTTCGTCGCACGATGGCGGGTGGGGGTCGCGGAGCGGCTGCGGCCGGAATCGCGTGTGCGGGGAGGGGATGAGGTGAGATCCGTCGTCTCTCGTCGACGAAGCGGGTCGAACGCATGTCGATGATGAGTACCGCGACACCGACGCGTTCATCGACGAGATCCCGCAGGCGTACAAGCCCATCGACCAGGTCATGGCCGACGCCGCGGACCTCGTGCGGGTGCGGCACACGCTGCGACAGCTCGTGAACGTGAAGGGCGACTGACGCGCGGCCCATCCGGCGGGGCTCCGGCCTCGCCGGACGGGGTCGACGGGCGGTGAGATGCGCACGTGAGCGGGGCGGCGCGGCCGTGCGCGGTCTGCCGGGCGCCCAGCGTGCACATCTCGCCGGCTCGTCAGGCGGTGACCGCCTCCACGACGACGGGAGCGCCCGTGAAGGCGACGTGCACGGCGTCGCCGGGCTCGTGCACCTCGGAGGCGTCGTGCTGCACGGCGACGATCGTCCCGTCGCCGAGGTCGACGGTCGTGCGCCGGATCGACCCGAGGAAGGCGCTCGTCACGACGGTCGCCGCGATGCCCGCGGCGGCGAGCCGCACGTGCTCGGGGCGCACGAGCGCGACGCCGGCGCCCGCAGCAGGGGAGCCGAGCACCGGCAGGCGCTCGCCGCGCACGGCGAAGCCCGACGCATCCACCGTGCCGGGGACGCGGTTCGAGAGCCCGACGAAGTCGGCCACGAACGCGTTGGCGGGCGTGCGGTAGAGCTCCTCGGGCGTGCCGATCTGCTCGATGCGGCCCGCGCGCATCACGGCGACGCGGTCGGCGACCGCGAGGGCCTCCTCCTGGTCGTGCGTCACGAACACCGTCGTGATGCCGAGCTCCTGCTGGATGCGTCGGATCTCGTCACGCAGGCTCACGCGCACCTTCGCGTCGAGGGCCGACAGCGGCTCGTCGAGCAGCAGCAGCCGCGGCCGCGTCACGATCGCGCGCGCGAGCGCCACGCGCTGCTGCTGCCCGCCCGAGAGCTCGTGCGCGAAGCGGTCGCCCAGCTCGCCGAGCCCGACGAGCGCGAGCCCCTCGGCGACGCGCGCCTCGCGCTCCGCCCGCGCGATCTTGCGCATCCGCAGGCCGTAGCCGACGTTCTGCGCCGCCGTCATGTGCGGGAAGAGCGAGTACGCCTGGAACACGATGCCGATGTCGCGCCGCTCGATCGGCGTCGGCGAGACGTCGACGCCATCCATGAGGATCGCGCCCTCCTCGATGTCCTCGAGGCCTGCGAGGCAGCGCAGGGCCGTCGTCTTGCCGCAGCCGGAGGGGCCGAGGAGGGCGACGAGCTCGCCGGGCGCGAGCGTGAGGTCGACGCCGTCGAGCGCCGTGTGGGTGCCGTAGCGCTTCACGACCCCGTCGAGCTCGATCGTCGTGGCGGCGTGCGGTGCGGTGACGGTCATGCGCGTCGTCCGATCTTCTTCTTCGTCGTCTGCGGTCTCGTGCGCGGCTGCCCGCCGCCGGCGATCGCGATGACGAGCAGCAGCACGAACGCGAACGCGAGGGCGACGAGCGACACGATGACCGATGCGTACGCATCCGCCTGCTGGATCTGCACGAGCGCCGTCTGCAGGACGATGCGGTTGAGGAGCGCCGCGATCGTGTACTCCCCGAGCACGATCGCGACGGTGAGGATGCACGCGGTGAGGATGCCGCGGCGGATGTTGGGCACGACGATCTCGACGAGCGTGCGCCCGAACCCCGCGCCGAGCGACCGCCCGGCCTCGGTGAGCGTGCCGACGTCGACGAGCCGCAGCTCGGCCTGGATGGCCCGGTAGGCGAACGGCAGCGCGACGACGGCGTAGGCGAGCGCCAACGGCCACGCCGACGAGCCGACGACGCGGGCGATGCCCGAGTAGACGGGTGCGAGCCCGACGACGAGCACGATCGCGGGGATCGAGATCGGCAGGATCGTGACGAGCTCGAGCCACCGCTGCAGCCGGGGTGCGCGGAGGCGCACGAGCACCATGGTCGGCACGAGGATCGCGACGACGAGCGCCGCCGTGACGACGGAGAGGCCGAGCGACGCCCCGATGCCCTCGCCGAGCATCCGGTACGTGCGCGAGCCGGAGGCGAGGCCCTCGCCGAGCGCGATCCACCGATCGAACGTGACGCCGTCGCGCGTGCGGATCGTGAAGTCGACCATCGCGACGAGCGGGACGGCGAACAGCGCGCCCACGAGGCCGAGGATCGCCCAGCGCGCCCACGGCGCCGGCGCGACGTCGGATGCGCGGCGGCTCATCGCTGCCACCGCTCGGTGCGGCGCTGCAGCAGCGAGTAGCCCCACATGAGCACCGTCATGATGACGATCATCGCGAGCGCCAGCGCGCCTGCGAGCCCCTCCTGGCCGAGCACGGTCTCGGAGACGAGCGCGCCGCGGATCTGCAGCGTCACGATCTGGCCGCCCTGGCTGATGAGCGCGGCGGCCGTCGCGAACGACGAGAACGAGTTCGCGAACAGCAGCACGAGGCTGCCGAGGAAGGCGGGGGCGAGCACGGGGCCTCCGACGTGGAGCCAGTAGGCGGCGCGCGTGCCGCCGAGCGAGGCGTTCGCCTCCGCCCACTGCGTGCGCAGGCCGTCGACGGCGGGCATGAAGGTGATGACCATGAGCGGGATCTGGAAGTACAGGTAGGGGAGGATGAGGCCGGGCACCTGGTAGAGCCAGACGCCGCCCTCGTAGATGTCGATGCCGAGCGCGTCGCGCATCCACACGGTGACGAGGCCCTGGATGCCGATGGTCGCGATGAACGCGAACGCCAGCATCACGCCGCCGAACTGCGCGAGCGTGCCCGACGCGGCATCGACGATGCGGCGCAGCAGATGCGTGGGCGGCATGCCCAGCAGGGCGAGGCACACGAGCGCGCCGACGACGGCGCCGATGACGGCGGTGAGCGCCGAGATCCAGATCGACGCCCACAGCGACGCCAGCACCGACGGCGAGCCGATCGCCGCGATGGCGTCGAGGGTGAGGCCGTCCTCGCCGACGAACGCCGACGCGACGGCGATCGCGGTCGGGACGGCGAGGAAGCCGAGGACGAGGAGCGCGAAGGGAGCGAGGCCGAGCGCGGTGCCGAGCGTGTGCCCGGCACCGCGACCCGTGCCTACTGGATGACGGTCGCCCACTGCTCGGCGACGAGCGCCGAGGCGGCCTCCGCCTGCTCGGAGGTCAGCTGCACGAGCTCGGCCGGCGGGGTGCCGACGGCCTCGAGCGCGTCCTGGTCGACGGTGCCGTCGTCGATCATCGACTGCAGGCGCACCGGGAAGGCGCCGGCCTCGAGCCAGATGTTCTGCGCCTCGTCGGAGAAGAGGAACTCCTGCCACAGGCGCGCAGCGGCCGGGTGCGGCGCGTCGGCGTTGATGGCCTGGTTGTAGTACGAGCCGAGGGCCTGGCCCTCGGGGATCCAGATCTGCCAGTCGCGCTGACCCTCGAGCGCGACCTGGTTCGCCGCCTCGATGTAGGACCAGTTGATGACGACGGGCGTCTCGCCGGAGGCGACGGTCGCGTTCGTGGCGTTGAGGGGCAGGAAGTTGCCGGCGGCGCTCAGCTCGGCGAAGAAGTCGATGCCCGGCTGCATGTCGTCGGGCGAGCCGCCCGACTGCAGCGCGGCGAGCTGCACGCCCGCGAGGGCGGCGCCGGCCTGCGTCGGGTCGCCGTTCAGCGCGACCGAGCCCGAGTAGTCGGGGCCGAGGAGGTCCTCCCACGACTCGGGCGCGGGCACCGCGTCGGCGTCGTAGGCGACCGACATGATGCCCGTGTAGTCGTTGACCCACAGGCCCTCGGGGTGCCGGTTCTCCTCGGGGATCGAGTCCCAGGTCTCGACCTGGTACGGCGCGAACATGTCCTCGTTGGCGAGCGCGACGGCGGCGCCGAGGTCGAAGACGTCGGGGGCGGTGTCCTGGCCCGCGAGATCCTCGGCGGCCGTGATCTCCTCGGCGCTCGAGGCCTCGGGGTTCGCCGAGACGATCTCGATGTCGTAGGTCTCCTCGAAGGCGTCCATGATGGCGCCGTAGTTCGCCCAGTCCTCGGGGAGGGCGATGACGTTCAGGGTGCCCTCGGCCTCGGCGGCCGCGACGAGGCCCTCGAGGCCGCCGAAGTCCTCGGCGCTCGTGGCGGTGGAGGCGTCGACGTCGGGGACCTCGGCGTCGGCCTCGGCCGACGACGAGCAGCCCGCGAGCGCGAGGGCCGCGATGGTGAACGCGGCGGGGGCCGCGAGGTGCTTGAGACGCATGGTGCTCCTTGATGCTCGGGCGCCCCGCGGGGCGCCTCGGGAACCGTGGCAGCGAGCGGTGTCTCGTCCGTGAACGGACCGTGGACGGTGAGCGACCCTCACCTTGCGGATCGCCGCCGCGCACGGGCGCGAGCCCGTCGGATGGGGGGTGCGAGCGTAGCCCTCGCCGACCGCGACCGCCACGGGGCTTCGCGACGACAGCGGAGTCGGGAGCGTGGACGCAGGAGCCTCGAGCGATCGGGGCTCGGGCGGAGGAGGACGCGCATGAAGGCCATGACCTATCGGGGGCCGTACACGGTCCGCGTCGAGGAGAAGCCGGATCCGAGGATCGAGCATCCCGGCGACGCCATCGTGCGCGTCGACCTCGCGGCGATCTGCGGCTCGGATCTGCACCTGTTCCACGGCATGCTGCCGGACACCCGCATCGGGCACACGTTCGGCCACGAGTTCATCGGCACCGTCGAGCAGGTCGGGTCGTCGGTGCAGAGCCTGCAGGTGGGGCAGCGCGTCATGGTGCCGTTCAACATCTACTGCGGGTCGTGCTTCTTCTGCGCTCGCGGCCTGTTCTCGAACTGCCACAACGTCAACGCGAACGCGACGGCCGTCGGCGGCATCTACGGCTACTCGCACACCGCGGGCGGCTACGACGGCGGGCAGGCCGAGCTCGTGCGCGTGCCCTTCGCCGACGTCGGCCCCTCGGTCATCCCCGAGGGCATCTCCGACGAGAACGCGCTCATGCTCACCGACGCGTTCTCGACCGGCTACTTCGGCGCGCAGCTCGCCGACATCGTCGAGGGCGACACCGCGGTGGTCTTCGGAGCCGGGCCCGTCGGGCTCGCCGCCGCCCGCTCCTGCTGGCTCATGGGTGCCGGACGCGTCATCGTCGTCGACCACCTCGAGCACCGCCTCGAGAAGGCGAGGACGTTCGCGTACGCCGAGACCGTGAACTTCGGGCACGTCGACGACATCGTGCTCCACCTGAAGCGCGCCACCGACGGGCTCGGCGCCGACGTCGTGATCGACGCGGTCGGCGCGGAGGCCGACGGGCACGTGCTGCAGCACGTCACCTCCGCCAAGCTCAAGCTGCAGGGCGGCTCGCCCGTCGCGCTCAACTGGGCGATCGACGCGGTGCGCAAGGGCGGCACCGTCTCGATCATGGGCGCATACGGGCCCCTGTTCAGCGCCGTGAAGCTCGGCGACGCCGTCAACAAGGGGCTGACGCTGCGCACCAACCAGGCGCCGGTGAAGCGCCAGTGGCCGAGGCTGTTCGAGCACATCCGCGCCGGGCACATCGACCCGAGCGCCATGATCACCCACCGCATCCCGCTCGACGACATCGCCGAGGGATACCACATGTTCTCGGCGAAGCTCGACGGCAGCATCAAGACCGTCGTGCAGGTGTCGGGCTGATGCCCGCGCTCCGTCGACCCGATCTCGCAGGAGAGCCCCATGCCGTACACCGCTGACAAGCCGGGCGCCGTGCCCGACGCCGACGAGCTGCGCGCCCGCATCCCCGGCTGGGGCGCCGACCTCGACCCTGCCGACCGACCCGCCGTCCCGCGCGAGCAGCCCGGGATCCGCACGGGTGCGCGATGGCGGCTGCCGGAGCAGCAGGCGGGGGAGGAGGGCCGCGAGCGCTCCGTCGAGCATCTGCGGGTCACGCCCGTGTTCGGCACGGCGCAGCCGCTCTCCGGCGTCTCGGGAGCCATCCGACGGTTCGCGTACGAGCGCTACAGCGAGGGGCAGACGGCCCACTGGATGCTGCTCGTCGTGGGCGATCGCGTCGAGACCCTCGGCTCGCGCGTGCGGTCGCTCGCGACGCTGCGTCCCGACCAGCCCATCACCCAGACGGGCGTGCTCGGCGAGCCGCGGATGCATCCCATCCGCTCGCGCACGCAGTCGGGGCGCGTCGACGGCAAGCACGCCTGGATCGATCCGCTGCTCGTCGCCGGCCCGTGGGTGCTCGGAGCCCTCGGCGTCGTGGGCGTCGCTCGCGCCATCGCCCGGCACCGCTGACCCCGCGCGGGCGGCAGCACGACGCCACCCGTCGCCGGGCGCCTCGAACCCGCCGTTCGCCGCTCGCGAGCGTGGACGCCGCCGCCCGTGCGCGGGCGTAGCGTGAGCAGCGTGAGCATGGGCATGGGGATGGGCGGCGGCGGACCCCGCGGCGGGATGCGCGTCGCGGGCCGCGACGAGGCGGCACAGCGCGCGGCGAACGCCGACGCACCGCGCATCCCGAACCTCCTCGGCCGCATCGCCGAGCTCTTCCGGCCGCACCGGGCGGCCATCGCGCTCACGATCGTGCTCGTGCTGCTCGTCGCCGCGATCGGCGTCTTCCCGCCGCTGCTGACGCAGCGCGTGTTCGACCAGGCGCTCTTCCCCGAGTCCGGCGGCGTCGACATGGAGCTGCTGTGGATGCTCGTGAGCATCATGGTGGCGCTGTGGGTGAGCTCGAGCCTGCTGGGCATCTGGCAGACGTACGTGACGGCGCGCGTCGGCAACCGCGTCATGGGCGCGCTGCGCACGCGGCTGTTCGACCACCTGCAGCGCATGGAGCTCGCGTTCTTCACCCGCACGAAGACCGGCGTCATCCAGTCGCGACTGCAGAACGACGTCGGCGGCGTCGCCAACGTGCTGTCGAACACGGTGTCGTCGGTCGTCGGCAACACCGTCACCGTGATCTCGAGCCTCGTGACGATGCTCATCCTGTCGTGGCAGCTCACGATCGTCGCGGTGCTGCTCACCCCCATCCTCGTCATCGCGCAGCGGCGCGTCGGGCAGATCCGCGCGCGCATCGCCACGAAGACGCAGGAGTCGCTGTCGGAGATGACGGCGATCACGCAGGAGTCGCTGTCGGTGTCCGGCATCCTGCTCGCGAAGGCGTTCGGGCGGCAGGCCGACGAGTCGCGGCGCTACGCCGACGAGAACGGTCGGCAGATCGACCTGCAGGTGCGGCAGCAGATGACGGGCCAGACCTTCTTCGCCGTGGTGTCGATCTTCATCTCGGTGCTGCCCGCCGTCGTGTACGTCATCGCCGCCCTCCTCATCACGGGTGGCACGCAGGACGTGACGGCCGGCACGCTCGTGGCGTTCACGACCGTGCAGGCACGCCTCCTCATGCCGCTCATGGGGCTGCTGCGGGTCGCGCTCGACCTGCAGACCTCGGGTGCGCTCTTCGCCCGCATCTTCGAGTACCTCGACCTGCGCCCGCAGATCGTCGATCGCCCGGACGCGCTGCCCGTGCCCGCCGACCGGCTCGGCGCCATCGCGTTCGAGGACGTCGTGTTCCGCTACCCGGATGCGCAGGAGTCCGAGCCGCCCACGCTCGACCACGTCTCCTTCGAGGTCGAGCCCGGCACCTTCGCCGCCTTCGTGGGCGCCTCGGGCGCGGGCAAGACGACGATCGGGTACCTCGTGCCGCGGCTCTACGAGGCGACGGGCGGCGTCGTGCGCTTCGCCGGGGTCGACGTGCGCGACCTCGACCAGTCGTCGCTCACCGACGCCATCGGCATCGTGAGCCAGGACGCGTACCTCTTCCACGCGACGATCGCCGAGAACCTGCGCTACGCGAAGCCGGCCGCGACCGACGACGAGCTCGTCGAGGCGGCGCGCGGCGCGAACATCCTCGAGACCATCCGCTCGTTCCCGCTGGGGTTCGACACGGTGGTCGGAGAGCGCGGCTATCGGCTCTCGGGTGGCGAGCAGCAGCGCATCGCCATCGCGCGCGTGCTGCTGAAGGATCCCGCGGTGCTCATCCTCGACGAGGCGACGAGCGCGCTCGACACCGTGTCGGAGCGCATCGTGCAGCAGGCGCTCGACGCCGCATCTCGGGGTCGCACCGTGGTGGCGATCGCGCACCGGCTCTCGACCATCCGCGACGCCGACGTCATCATCGTGCTCGACCACGGTCGCATCGTCGAGCGCGGCACGCACGACGAGCTGCTCGAGGCCGGCGGCGCCTACGCGGCACTGCACTCCGAGCAGCGCGCGAGGGCCTGATCTCCGAACGCGAGCACTGCTCCTTCCGTTCACTTCTTGACAACAAGACGCCTGCTCGACACCATCGAGTCATGACGAGGCGACGCCCCGGCTCCCAGGGGGCGCTCCGAGCCGCGAACGAGGCCCGCGTCGCCGGCGTCCTGCGCGACGGGCCCGCGACGCAGTCCGAGCTCGCCGAGCGCACGGGCCTCGCGAACGCGACGGTCTCGAACATCGTCCGCGACCTGCGCCTGCGCGGCGCCGTCTCGACGTCGCCGACCGTCCACGCGGGCAGGCGGGCGACGCTCGTGACCCTCGAGGCCTCCGACGGGCCGACCGTCGTCGGCGTCGACTTCGGCCGCCGCCACGTCCGCATCGCGATCTCCGGCACCGACCTGCAGGCCGTCGCCGAGGACGCCGTGGCGCTGCCCGCCGGGCATCACGCCTCCGAGTCGCTCGCCATCGCCTCGACGCGACTGCACGAGCTGCTCGACGAGGCGGGCGTGCAGCCCGACCGCGTCGCGGGGATGTGCGTCGGCGTGCCCGGCCCCATCGACCTGCGCACGGGCACCATCGCAGGCCACACGATCCTGCCCGAGTGGGTCGGGGTCTCGCAGGACCGCATCGCCGAGGCGTTCGGCATGCCCGCCGAGGTCGCGAACGACGCGGATCTCGGCGCCATTGCCGAGCGCACGTCCGGTGCGTACCGAGGCGTCGACGACCTCATGTTCGTGAAGGTCGGCACCGGCATCGGCACGGGACTCGTGCTCGGCGGCAGGCTGCACCGCGGCGCCATCGGCATCGCGGGCGAGCTCGGGCACGTGCAGGTGGATCCGCAGGGCCCGCTCTGCGTGTGCGGCAACCGCGGATGCCTCGAGACGCTCGCGTCGGTCCGCATCATGACGCAGGAGCTCTCGGCGGCGCTGCGCAGGCCCATCGCGACGGCCGACATCGTGGAGGCGGCGCTCGCGGGCGACCCCGTGACGCGGCGCGTGCTCGAGGATGCCGGCGCCGCGATCGGGCGGGCGACGGCCAACGCCGCCAACCTGCTCGCGCCGGCCGTCGTCGTGGTCGGCGGGCCGCTCGTCGCCGTGGGCGACCTGCTGCTCGAGCCCATCCGAGACGGCTTCAGGCGCTTCGCGATCCATGCGCTCTCGGAGTCGACCGACGTCGTCCCGTCGTCGCTCGGCGTGCGCGCCGAGGTGCTCGGCGCGCTCGCGCTCGCGCGCGACGGGGCACGCATCCCTGCCCTCGGCTGAGTCGATCGCGGGCGTCGTTACCACATCGTTGCGTTCAGGCAGCGACGACTTTGGCCGCCACTGCGTTCACGACTTGACGACAAGGCGGCGCCGCTCGTATCGTGAGCGACGGTCCGCCGCGGGTGCTGGACCAGCGAGGGAGCGAGCGTGGAGCAGGCGAGGCCGACCATCCTGTCGATGCGCCACATCACGAAGGAGTTCCCGGGCGTCCGGGCGCTCGACGATGTGAGCCTCGAGGTCGCCAAGGGCACGATCCACGCGATCTGCGGCGAGAACGGCGCAGGCAAGTCGACGCTCATGAAGGTGCTCTCGGGCGTGTACCCGCACGGCTCCTTCGACGGCGAGATCGTCTACCAGGGCGAGCCGGTGGCCTTCGGCCGCATCAACGACTCCGAGCGCGCGGGCATCGTCATCATCCACCAGGAGCTCGCGCTCATCCCCGAGCTGTCGATCGCCGAGAACATCTTCCTCGGCAACGAGCCCCGCGGCGTCATCGGCATCGACTGGGACACCGTGCGCTCCCGCTCCCGCGAGCTGCTCGCCCGCGTCGGCCTCGACGAGGACCCCGACACCCAGGTGAAGAACATCGGCGTCGGCAAGCAGCAGCTCGTCGAGATCGCGAAGGCCCTCGAGAAGGACGTGCGACTCCTCATCCTCGACGAGCCGACCGCCGCCCTCAACGAGGGCGACTCGCAGCACCTCCTCGACCTGCTCGTCGGTCTGCGCTCCAAGGGCGTCACGTCGATCATGATCAGCCACAAGCTCAACGAGATCGAGGCCGTCTCCGACGCCATCACGATCATCCGCGACGGCAAGGCCATCGAGACCCTCGACATCCGCGACGGCGCGGTCGACGAGGACCGCATCATCCGCGGCATGGTCGGGCGCACGCTCGGCAACCGCTTCCCCGACCGCGCCGGCCACGCGGGCGAGGTCTTCTTCGAGGTGCGCGACTGGACGGTGCAGCACCCGCTCACCGCCGAGCGCCTCGTCGCGAAGCAGTCGTCCTTCACGGTGCGCCGCGGCGAGGTCGTCGGGTTCGCGGGCCTCATGGGCGCTGGCCGCACCGAGCTCGCCATGAGCCTCTTCGGCCGCCAGTACGGCACGTGGCTCGGCGGCACCGTGCTGAAGGACGGCCGCGAGATCCAGGTGCGCTCCGTCTCCGAGGCCATCGCCCACGGCATCGCCTACGTCAGCGAGGACCGCAAGGCGCTCGGGCTGAACCTGCTCGACACCATCAAGCGCTCGATCGTCTCCGCCAAGCTCGGCAAGATCTCGCGCGGCGGCGTCGTCGACAACCTCGAGGAGACCACGGTCGCCGAGGGCTACCGCCAGCAGCTGCGCATCAAGGCGCCCACGGTCGAGATGGGCGTCGACACGCTCTCGGGCGGCAACCAGCAGAAGGTCGTGCTGGCGAAGTGGATGTTCACCGACCCCGACCTGCTGATCCTCGACGAGCCCACGCGCGGCATCGACGTGGGCGCGAAGACCGAGATCTACCAGATCGTGCGCGAGCTCGCCGACGCCGGCAAGGGCGTCATCCTCATCTCGAGCGAGCTGCCAGAGCTGCTCGGGCTCGCCGATCGCATCTACACGATCTTCGAGGGACGCATCACGGGCGAGATCCGCGCCGCGGACGCCGACCAGGAGACGCTCATGCGCCGGATGGCGCCGACGAAGGGTGAAGACGCGTGAGTGACGCGACGCAGCAGACCGGCCGATTCCGCCTCGGCGACCTCAGCATGCTCCTGGGCAAGCGCGGCTCGCTGAAGGAGTTCGGCATCCTCGGCGCCCTCGTGGTGATCGTGATCGCCTTCCAGATCGCGACGGAGGGGACGACGCTCTCGTCGAACAACCTCATCAACATCATCCAGTCGCAGTCGTACATCCTGATCCTCGCCGTCGGCATGGTGATGGTGATCATCGCCGGGCACATCGACCTCTCGGTCGGATCGGTCGCCGCGTTCGTCGGCGTCGTCGTCGCCATCGCGATGAACGACTGGGGCCTGCCCTGGTACCTCACGATCCTCATCGGCCTCGGCCTCGGCGTGCTCGTCGGCGCCTGGCAGGGCTTCTGGGTCGCGTTCATCGGCGTCCCCGCCTTCATCGTGACCCTCGCGGGCATGCTCATGTTCCGCGGCCTCAACCAGATCGTCGGCCAGTCGCGCGGCATCCCCGTCGAGCGCGACTTCGTGAACCTGCTCGCCGGCTACCTCCCCGAGGTCGGGCCGTACACGGGCTACAACAACATGACGCTCCTGCTCGGCGCGCTCGCGGTCGTCGCGGTCGTGGTGCTCGAGCTGCGCGGCCGCGCCAAGCGCATCCGCCTCGGTGCGGCGGTGCCGCCCATGTGGGTGGCCATCACGCGCCTCGCGCTCGTCGCCGTCGTCATCGTCGTCGCCGCGCTCCTGTTCGCGAGCGGCCGCGAGGGCACGAGCTTCCCGAACGCCGGCATCCTCTTCGTGCTCATCGCCCTCGCGTACGCCTTCGTCACGCGCAACACGTCGCTCGGCCGTCACGTCTACGCCGTCGGCGGCAACCGTCGCGCCGCCGAGCTCTCGGGCGTCCGCTCGCGCTGGGTCGACTTCTTCGTGATGGCGAACATGTCGGTGCTCGCCTCCGTGGCGGGCATGCTGTGGATCGCCCGCGCCCAGGCCTCCGGCCCCGCAGACGGCGGCGGCTGGGAGCTCGACGCCATCGCGGCCGTCTTCATCGGCGGCGCCGCCGTCGCGGGCGGCATCGGCACCGTCGCAGGCTCCATCATCGGTGGCCTCGTCATGGCGGTCCTCACGAACGGCCTCTTCGCCATCGGCGTCGGCTCCGACTGGATCCCGGTCATCAAGGGCCTCGTCCTCCTCATCGCCGTCGCCATCGACGTCATCAACAAGCAGCAGGGCCGCTTCTCGTTCATCGGCCTCATGCTCCGCGGCCTCCGCCGCGACCGCACCTCCGACCTTTCCTGACGCACCACCCACCCAAGGAGAACCCCATGAAGAAGTCCGCCCTCGTGGCCCTGGCCGGCATCGCCGCCGTCAGCGTCGCGCTCACCGGCTGCGGCCGCACCGAGCCCGGTGCGGAGGGCGGCGGCGACGACGCCGCCGGCTTCGCAGCCGACGCCTCCATCGGCGTCGCCCTGCCCGACCGCACCTCGGAGAACTGGGTGCTCGCGGGCGACCTGTTCGAGAACGGCCTCGAGGAGGCCGGCTTCGCGGGCGACGTGCAGTACGCCGGCTCGTCGAACGCCGTGGGCGACCAGCAGCAGCAGGTCCAGCAGATGATCGACGCGGGCGTCGAGGTCATCGTGATCGGCGCCGCCGACACGAACCAGCTCGCCACGCAGCTCGAGGCCGCAGACGCAGCCGACATCACGGTCATCGCCTACGACCGCCTCATCCAGAACTCGGACCTCGTCGACTACTACGTCGCGTTCGACAACTTCCACGTCGGCGAGCTGCAGGCGGAGTCGCTGCTCGCAGGCCTCGAGGAGCGCTTCCCCGGTGAGTCGCCGTGGAACGTCGAGCTCTTCTCGGGCTCGTCGGACGACTCGAACTCGGCCGTCTTCTTCGACGGTGCGATGAGCGTCCTGCAGCCGGCGATCGACGACGGCACGCTCAACGTCGTGTCGGGCCAGACCACCGTGCAGCAGACGGCGACCGAGGACTGGGCGGCTGAGAACGCCCAGAACCGCATGGACACCATCATCACGTCGTCCTACCAGGGCGTCGAGCTGCACGGCGTGCTCTCGCCGAACGACAACCTGGCCCGCGCGATCATCGCGTCGGCCACGGGTGCCGGCTTCCCCGTCCCGGTCGTCACCGGCCAGGACTCCGAGGTCGCCTCGGTCGAGTCGATCGTCGCAGGCGAGCAGTACTCGACGATCTACAAGGACACCCGCGCGCTCGTGGCCGCGACCATCGACATGGTCTCGCAGCTGCAGGCTGGCGAGGAGGTCACCACG
The DNA here is from genome assembly GCF_042666675.1 of Agrococcus sp. GCM10030265. Taxonomy (NCBI): domain Bacteria; kingdom Bacillati; phylum Actinomycetota; class Actinomycetes; order Micrococcales; family Microbacteriaceae; genus Agrococcus; species Agrococcus sp. GCM10030265. The sequence goes on along the minus strand of NZ_JBHTCZ010000002.1, from coordinate 1,297,992 downwards.
ACCGGCGAGTCCGACAACGGCGCCGTGGAGGTTCCCGCGAACCTGCTCGAGCCCGTCATCGTGACGCAGGAGAACGCCGCCGAGGCGTACGCCGACAACCCGGACCTCGAGCCGCTCACGCAGCCGTAGTCCATCCATCGCACGCCGGCGGGCGGCTCCCTCTCGAGGGGGTCGCCCGCCGTCGTCATGCGCGGCAGCGCGCGCGTCATGCGCCGCCGCACCGCGATAGCGTGGTGCGGCCACGGAAGGGGAGCGATGCGCTTCGCGAACACCATCCTCGACACCATCGGGGACACGCCGCTCGTGCGGCTGAACCACGTCACCGACGGCATCGCCGCGACGGTGCTCGCCAAGGTCGAGTTCCTGAACCCGGGCGGCTCCGTGAAGGACCGCATCGCGCAGTCGATGATCGACGACGCCGAGCGCCGCGGCGTGCTGCGCCCCGGCGGCACCATCGTCGAGCCGACGAGCGGCAACACGGGCGTCGGCCTCGCGCTCGTCGCGCAGCAGCGCGGCTACCGCTGCGTCTTCGTCTGCCCCGACAAGGTCGCCGAGGACAAGCGCGCGACGCTGCGCGCCTACGGGGCCGAGGTCGTCGTCACCCCCACGGCCGTCGCACCCGACAGCCCCGAGTCGTACTACGGCGTCGCGAACCGCCTCACCGACGAGATCGAGGGCGCCTTCCAGCCCAACCAGTTCTTCAACCCCGCCGCACCCGCGGCGCACGAGGCGACGACGGGTCCCGAGATCTGGCGCGACACCGACGGCCGCGTGACGCACCTCGTCGCATCCGCGGGCACGGGCGGCACGATCACGGGCACCGGGCGGTACCTCAAGCGGGTCTCCGACGGCGCGGTCCGCGTCGTCGGCGCCGACCCGCTCGGCTCGATCTACTCCGGCGGCACCGGCCGCCCCTACCTCGTCGAGGGCGTCGGCGAGGACATGATGCCCGGCAACTACGACGCATCCGTGATCGACGAGGTCGTCGCCGTCGACGACGCCGCCTCCTTCGCGATGACGCGTCGCCTCGCCCGCGAGGAGGGCCTCCTCGTCGGCGGCTCGAGCGGCCTGGCCGTCGTCGTGGCGCTGCAGGTGGCCGCCGAGCTGCCCGCCGACGCCGTCGTCGTCGTCGTCCTGCCCGACTCCGGCCGCGGGTACCTGCAGAAGGTGTACTCGGATGCCTGGATGCGGGCCCACGGGTTCGCCGACGCCGCCGAGGGCACGACGGTGCGCCACGTGCTCGCCGCGAAGGGCGGCGACGCCCCCGCGCTCGTCCACGCGCATCCCACCGACACCGTGCACGACGCCATCGAGATCATGCGCGAGTTCGGCGTGAGCCAGCTCCCCGTGCTGCGCGCCGAGCCTCCCGTCGTGCTCGGCGAGGTCGCGGGCTCGGTCGACGAGCGCCACCTGCTCGACGCGGTGTTCACGGGCGGGGCGCGTCTGGGCGATCCCGTCGGCGACCACCTCGGGCCGCAGCTGCCGCGCATCGGCGTCGGCGAGAGCGCCGACGACCTGCGCGACGCGCTCGGCGGTGCCGACGCCATCCTCGTGCTCGACGAGGCGAGGCCCATCGGCGTCGTCACGCGCGCCGACCTGCTCACGTACCTCGCGAAGGAGGCATGATGTCCGGCTTCTCCACCAGGGCCATCCACGACGGCCAGCCGTTCGACCCCCGCACGGGCGCGGTCGTGCCGCCCGTCTTCCTCACCTCCACCTTCGTGCAGCGCAGCGTCGGCGACTTCCGCGACGGCTACGAGTACGCGCGCGGCGGCAACCCCTCGCGCGACCAGCTGCAGGAGCAGCTCGCGTCGCTCGAGGGCGGCACGCACGCCTACGCGTTCGGCTCGGGCCTCGCCGCCGAGGACTCGCTGCTGCGCGCCATCCTGCGCCCCGGCGACCACGTCCTCATGGCGAACGACGTGTACGGCGGCACGCACCGCCTCGTCGACCGCATGTGGGTGCCGTGGGGCGTCGAGCTGTCGACGACCGACTTCGCCGACCTCGACGCCGTGCGCGCCGCCATCCGGCCGACGACGAAGGTGCTGTGGGTCGAGACGCCCTCGAACCCGCTGATGAAGATCACCGACCTCGCGGCGCTCGCCGAGCTCGGGCACGCCGCCGGTGCGATCGTCGTCGCCGACAACACGTTCGCGTCGCCGTTCCTGCAGCAGCCGCTCGCCCTCGGGGCCGACGTCGTCGTGCACTCGACGACGAAGTACGTCGGCGGGCACTCCGACCTCGTCGGCGGTGCCGTCGTGACGGCGGATCCCGACCTCGCCGAGCGGGTGCACTTCGTGCAGTTCGCGGTGGGCGCCATCAACTCGCCCTTCGACGCGTGGCTGACGACGCGCTCGCTGAAGACGCTGAGCGTGCGCATGGAGCGGCACTCGACGAACGCGCAGGCCGTCGCCGAGGCGCTCGTGGGGCACCCCGCCCTCGAGGCGGTGCACTACCCGGGCCTGTCGACGCATCCCGGGCACGAGATCGCGGCGCGGCAGATGTCGGGGTTCGGCGGCATGGTGTCGCTGCAGCTGCGCGGTGGCGCGGAGGCGGCGCGTGCCGTGACCGAGCGCACCGAGCTCTTCCAGCTCGCGGAGTCGCTCGGTGGCGTCGAGAGCCTCATCTGCTACCCGTCCGACATGACGCACGCGTCGGTGCAGGGCACCGAGCTGGCGGTGCCGACGAACCTCGTGCGCCTCTCGGTCGGCATCGAGGACGCGGCCGACCTCGTCGCCGACATCCAGCACGCCCTCCCGTCCTCCTGACCCCCCGCTTCGTCAGGTTCTCGGCCGCTTCTGAGGCGAGAAGCGGCCGAGAACCTCACAGGGATCGTGGGCTCGGGCACTGGAGAGCGTGCTCGAGGCGGTGGAGGAAGGCGGCGGGCTCCTCGAGCGTCGTCTGCGTGACGTGGAGGACCTCCCAGCCGAGCGATCGCAGCCGCTCGTCGCGCGCCACGTCGACCTGCCACTGTCCGCGGCCCGTTCGGTGACCATCGCCGTCGTGCTCGATGGCGACGCGCTCGGCGCGGTAGAGCAGGTCCGGCCGCACGACGAACCGGCCCTCGTGGTGCACGTCCGCGTCGATCTCGGGCTCGGCGAAGCCGTGCTCGAGGATCGCGAGCCGATTCGGCGTCCATGTGAGGGATCAGGTGCTTCAGGTTCTCGGCCGCTCTCCACCTCACAGGCGGCCGAGAACCTCGACAGGTCAGGCGAGGGGGCGGTTGCGCTGCTCGGGGAGGAGGAAGGCCGCGCCCGCCGCCAGCGCGAACGCCGCGGCGAAGACGGCGAAGAGGAGGGGCGTGCCACCCAGGAGCACGAGCGGCGGCACGATGAGCGGCGCCACGATCGACGCGATGCGGCCGAAGCCCGCCGCCGCGCCCGTGCCCGTGCCGCGCACCGACGTCGGGTACAGCTCCGGGCCGATGGCGTACAGCGCGCCCCAGGCGCCCAGGTTGCAGAACGAGAGCGCGCAGCCGGCGGCGATGATCTGCCAGTCGGCCGTCGCGAGCCCGTACGCGACGGCGGCGACGGCGGATCCGGCGAGGAAGAGCGCGAGCGTGACCCGGCGGCCCAGCACCTCGACGAGCCACGCGGCGACCGCGTACCCGGGCAGCTGCGCGAGCGTGATGACGAGGGTGAACGTGAACGACTTCACGAGGTCGAAGCCCTGCTCGACGAGCAGCGACGGGATCCAGATGAACGCGCCGTAGTAGGAGAGGTTGATGCAGAACCAGACCGTCCACAGCGCGGCCGTGCGGCGTCGCATCGCCGGGCTCCAGATCGACTGCGCGGCGTCGGCCTCGGCACCCGTCGCTTGCGCGGCGGGCGGCAGCTCGACGCGCGCGTCGCCGGCGGCCGCCTCGAAGTCGCGCACGATGCGCTCGGCCTCGTCGTCGCGACCCTTCGACTCGAGGAAGCGCACGGACTCCGGCAGGCCCATCCGCACGACGACGGCGTAGAGCGTCGGCACGATGCCGACGGCGAGCGCCCAGCGCCACCCGTCGTCGGAGAGCGGGATGACGAAGGTGCCGATCGCTGCGGCCGCGATCCACCCGACGGCCCAGAACGACTCGAGCCACACGACGACGCGCCCACGGATGCGGCGCGGCGCGAACTCGGACACGAGCGTGGAGGCGACGGGCAGCTCGGCGCCCAGGCCGAGGCCGATGACGAAGCGGAGGGCGATGAGCATCGCGACGCCCGTCGACAGCGCGGCGGCGCCGGTCGCGAGGCCGTAGACGAGCAGCGTGACCGCGAACACCTGCCGGCGGCCGATGCGGTCGGCGAGGAGCCCGCCGAGCGTCGCACCGATGGCCATGCCGACGAACCCGATGGAGCCGATCCACCCGAGGGTGCTCCGGTCGAGCTCCCACTGCACGGCGAGCGCCGCCATGACGAACGAGATGAGCCCCACGTCCATCGCGTCGAGCGCCCAGCCGATGCCCGAGCCGACGACGAGCCGCGAGTGCCGACGCGTGAACGGCAGCCGGTCGAGGCGCTCGGAGCGGGTGCGCGTGGCGGCGGGTGCGGATGCGGGTGCGTGCTCGGGCATGCGGATGCCTGTCTGTCGGCGCCGACGGGGAGGCGGCGCTCGGTGCTGGGGTCGCTTCACCCTAGACCGGCGCGCGATGGCTCGCAGGGGCGACGAGAGGGGGGGGGGTACGCGCAGGGCCGCGCGGGGCGTCGGAGGTCGGTCGTAGGCTGGATGCACCGCCACGAACTTGGAGAGAGCATGCTGCGCGCCGTCGTCAACGCCCACGTCATCCCGGTGGAGGGCGAGCCGTTCGTCGGCACGATCGTGATCCGCGACGGGCGCATCGAGGCGCTCGGCGCCGACGTCGCGGTGCCCGAGGGCGCCGAGACGATCGACGTGGCGGGCGCGCAGGTCACGCCCGGCCTCGTCGACGCGCACGTGCACCTGGGCGTGCACCCCGAGGGCGACGGCGGCGCGGCGAGCGACACGAACGAGATGACGGGCGTCAACCAGGCCGCCGTGCGCACGATCGACGCGATCGACCCGTTCGACGAGGGCTTCGACGTCGCGCTCGCCGGTGGCGTCACGACCGTCAACGTGAACCCGGGCTCCGGCAACCCGATCGGCGGCCTCGCCACGACGCTGCACACGCACGGCCGCATCGTCGACCGCATGGTGCTGCGCGAGCCCGCCGGCCTCAAGTCGGCGCTCGGCGAGAACCCGAAGCGCGTGTACGGCGAGCGCAAGCAGACGCCGTCGACGCGCCTCGGCACGGCCAAGGTCATCCGCGAGGCGTTCGTCGCCGCGCAGAACTACCTGCGCAAGCACGCCGATCCCGACTCGCGCGCCGACGTCGACCTCACGCACGAGGCGATCGCGAAGGTGCTCCGCCGCGAGATCCCGTGGCGCCAGCACGCGCACCGCGCCGACGACATCGTCACGGCCGTGCGCATCGCCGAGGAGTTCGGGTACGACCTCGTCATCGACCACGGCACCGAGGCGCACGTCGTCGCCGACCTGCTGGCCGAGAAGGGCATCCCCGTGCTCATCGGCCCGCTGTTCACCACCAAGTCGAAGATGGAGCTGCGCGGCCGCTCGATCGCGAACCCCGGCAGGCTCGCGAAGGCCGGCGTCGAGATCTCGATCATCACCGACCACCCCGTCATCCCGATCTCGTTCCTGGTGCACCAGGCGTCGCTCGCCGTGCGCGAGGGCCTCGATCGCGAGACGGCGCTGCGCGCCATCACGATCAACCCGTCGAAGGCGCTGGGCGTCGCCCACGAGGTGGGCTCGCTCGAGGTCGGCAAGCGTGCCGACGTCGTGGTGTGGGATGGCGACTGGATGGACCCGATGGCTCGCCCGTCGCTCGTCCTCATCGACGGCGCGGAGGTGTACCGCCGCGAGGCGGGCGTCGAGACGATCGCGCCGCGCGCGTGACGGCGGTCACGCATCCCGGCGATCTGCTGACGCGGCGCAGGCGCGTCGCGACCATCGTCGTGCTCGGCCTGCTCACGGCCCTCGGCCCCTTCACGATCGACCTCTACCTCCCGGCCTTCCCCGTGCTCGCCGACGACATCGGCGCGAGCGACGGGCAGGTGCAGCTGACGCTCGCCGCGACGACGCTCGGATTCGCGCTCGGCCAGCTCGTGCTGGGCCCGCTGAGCGATCGGCTCGGCAGGCGCTGGCCGCTCGTGGCGACGTCGACGCTGCACGTGCTGACGTCGATCGGCATCGCCGTCGCTCCCGACATCGAGACGCTCACCGTGCTGCGCGTGCTGCAGGGCGTCGGTGCTGCAGGCGGTGCCGTCGTGGCGATGGCGATGGTGCGCGACCTGTTCTCGGGCCGCTCGCTCGTGCGGTACCTGTCGCGGCTCGCCCTCATCATGGGGCTCGCGCCCATCCTCGCCCCCGTCATCGGGTCGTGGCTGCTGGGCGTGACGCAGTGGCGGGGCATCTTCTGGGTGCTCGCGGTGTACGGCGCGGTCGTGATCCTGCTCGTCGGCACGCTGCTGCGCGAGACGCTCCCGCCCGAGCGCAGGCTGGGCATGGGCGCCGGAACCCTCTCGAGCTACCGGCGCGTGCTGGGCGACCGACGGTTCCTGGGCGTCGCGCTCATCGGCTCGTCGGGGTTCGCGGGCATCTTCTCCTACCTGTCGACGTCGCCGCTCCTCCTGCAGGAGGTGTACGGCCTGAGCGCGACCGAGTTCGGCGCCGTGTTCGCCCTGTGCTCCGTGGGCGTGTTCGTGGGCGTGCAGACGTCGTCGCGGCTCGCGACGCGCTACGGGCCGCAGTGGGTGCTGGCGTGGTCGACGGCCGGCATGGCGGCGGCGGCGGTCGCGATGCTGCTGCTCGACCGCTCGGGCGCGGGCCTCGCGGGCTTCATCCCCGCGATGGCGGCGTTCACGCTGTCGTTCGGCCTCACGATGCCGTGCGTGCAGGTGCTCGCCCTCGTCGAGCACGGCAGCGAGGCCGGCACGGCCGCCTCGCTGATCGGCGCGTCGAACATGCTGCTCGCGAGCGTCGTCGGCGGCGTGCTGGGCAACTTCGCGGTGCGCGATGCGGTGCCCATGGGGTCGGTGATGCTCGGCGGCGGCCTGCTGGCGATCGTCGCGCTCTGGGTGCTCGTGCGCCCGCGATCGGTGCCGGCGCTCGCCGACTGACGTCCGACGCGACGAAGGGCGCCCGCACGATGCGGGCGCCCTTCGTCGCGTCGAGGCTCAGCGGTCGATGGCGAGCCTGTCGCGGCTCGGGATGCCGAGGTCGGCCATGACGGCACGTGAGCGCGAGCGGACGGTGCCGAGCGGCAGGTCGAGCAGCTGCGAGATCTGCAGGTCGGTGAGGCCTGCGCCCGCGAGGCCTGCGATGTCGCGGTCGATCCACGACCGGCTGCCGCGCAGCGCTCGGCGGGAGGCGACGAGGCTCGCCTCGAGGTCGTCGGCCAGGCGCGTGGCGGCGGCGTCGGCGCCGAGCGCGGCGGCGGCGTCGAGCAGGCGGCGCGTGAGCGCTGCGTGCCGTGCCGAGACGACGTCGGCTGCCGCCTCGGCGAGCACGCCCGCGTCGCGGTGCCGAGCGGCGGTCGCGAGTGCGAGGAGCGCGCGGAGCACGGGGGAGAGGATGCGGGCGTCGATGTCGGAGAGGTCGGGGACGGCGTCGCCGAGGCGTGCGTGGAGCGCCGCGGCGGCGATGCGCAGCGGCACGTGCGCGGGCACCCCCGCGTCGGCGAGCGCGCCGACGCGTCCGAGCGCGGCGCGTGCGTCCTCGTCGGAGACGTGCTCGGCGGCGGCGACGATCTGGGCGACGTGTCCCGACACGACGAGCAGGGTCGCGCCGGTGGCATCGTGCATGGCCTCGGGGCCGCGGTGCAGCGCGTCGATCGCGGCGAGGGCGGTCTTGCGTGGCCCTTCGTCGGGCAGCTCGAGGAGCATGGCCTCGGCGATCTGCGCGTGCTCGGGCAGACCCTCCTCGGCGATGCGCGAGACGAGGCCGTAGGCGATGGCGGCGGTGTCGTCGGTGATGGCGGCGATCTCGACGATGCGGTCGAGGGCGGCGTCGAGCAACGGTATCGGTGGGAGGGCGATGGCGCGGGCGGCCATCCGGGTCTCGGCGATGGCGCGGCCCGCGGAGGCGAGCATCGTCCGCGTCCAGTCCTGCACGTGTCCGACGACGCCGTGCACGCCGTCGGCGGCGGCGAGCACGCCTGCCGCGTCGCCCCGGAAGCCGGCGTCGCACGCGAGCAGCCCGTAGGCGCGCACGCTCACGAGCGGGTCACCGCCGACGAGCGCGGCCTGCGCTGCGGCGGCGACGGTCGCGTGGTCGCCGTTCTCGACCGCGGCCTGCGCGCGGGCGAGCTCGCCGATGCGGCGCAGGCGCGCGCCGGACTCGGCGTGCGGCGGCAGCAGGTGCGCGAGCTCGTGGCCCGAGACCTCGGGCGAGAGCACCGACGAGGTGATCGTGAAGCCGACGAGTCGCGATGCGAAGTCGTCGAAGCCGGCGGCGTGGGCGTCGCGCAGCAGGGGAGCGGCGACGGCCGTCTCGCCGGCGGCGATGGCGGCCATCATGCTCGGCAGGGTGTCGGAGTCGAGCTCGAGGGCGACGGCGGCGGCGTCGGCGGCGCGCGTCGCGAGCGTGCGGCCCACGAGGGTGCATGCGGCGATGGCGGCGATGCGCGCACGGGTCGCGACGGTGGTCTCGACGATGCCGCGCTCGATGGCGGCGTGCGCGGCGATGTACTCGCTGGCGGTGCCGGCGTCGCGCCGCGACCACCCGTGCACGATGTCGGCGAGGATCATGGCGCTGCGCTCGCTCGGCCGCTGCGTGAGCGGGGTGCGAAGGATGCCGGGGACGACGAGCGCGCCCGCCACCTCGTCGACGATGCCGACGTGCAGCAGCGCGTCGACGGTCTCCTGGCCGAGGTGCTCGACGGCGCGGCTCGAGCGCACGCCGGGGATGGCGGCGATGGCCTCGGCCGCGGAGCGCAGCTCGGGCTCGAGCGCGCGGACGATCGCTGCGGCGGCGGATCCTGCGCGGCGCGGTCGGTCAGGACGCAGACGGTCGTCGAGCAGGGTGGCGGCGAGCAGCGGGTAGCCGCGCGACTGCGCGTGGAGGATGCTGCGGCCGATGGCGCCGAGCCAGTCGGGGCGGAGGCCGGCACGGGCGAGGCGGTCGTCGGCGAGGCGGTCGAACTGCCTGCGGGTGAGGCGCGAGAGACGCACGACCATGACGCCGCAGGCGTCGCCCTGCTCGAGCGCGACGGGCCGGCGGGTGTCGAGCGAGTCGTCGTCGGAGAGCACGGCGTGCGTGTCGCCGTCCGGGCCTCCCGGTCGCATGGGGAGGAAGGCGATCGAGCCGGCCCCCGGGGTGCGGAGGACGGAGTGGGTCACGCGCCGACGCACGGCCTCGGACCCGAGCAGCGGGTGCCCGACGAGCACGACGCGCCTGCCCGCGTCGACCGCCTCGAGGATCCGCGTGCAATCGTCATGGCGTCCGAGTGGGTCCACCGTGCGCATGCCTGCTCCCGTCACCTGCGCTCCTTCGGCGAGCTCCTGAACGGCCGCGCCGGGGGTCGGTGACGCGTCATTCCTGGCTCTCACCCGTCGAAGATTCTTCGACTTCGGGCAGCATAGCCCGGCGTCCGATCGTTCGACGGGCGAGCGTTGAAATCCTCTACCAGCGGGGTACAACCCGGACGGCGTTCGAATCGAGCGCCCGCGGACGGGGCTGCGCGTCACGCGACGACGGGGGTGCGCGTCGCCGACGCGCGAGACAGGATGGGGGCATGAGCGACGAGCTGGCGGCTGCGCGCAAGGCGGTCGAGGACGCGAGGCGGGCGCAGGCGGATGCCGAGGAGCGGCTGCGAGCGATGGAGGAGGCGGCGAGCGCGCGGGTCGCCGAGCCGCCCGCGGCGCAGGAGCCCGCCCCGCCCGCGGCGCAGGAGCCCGCCCCGCCGGCCGCCCCCGCACCCGAGCCCCCAGCCGCCGAGGACGCCGCCGTCGCCTCGGGCCCGCTCTCGACCGAGGCCGTCGCCACGGTGCGCGCGGGCTACGCCTTCGAGGGCAGGGCGCTCGAGCTCGGGGTGCTCGTGAACGGTGCTGCCGACCCGTCGACGCCCATCCGCATCCCGCTCGGCATGCTGAATCGCCACGGCCTCGTCGCGGGTGCCACGGGCACGGGCAAGACGAGGACGCTGCAGGTGCTCGTCGAGCAGCTCTCGGCCGCCGGCGTGCCCGTCTTCGCCGCCGACGTCAAGGGCGACCTGTCGGGCATCGCGGTGCCGGGCGCACCGAGCCCGAGGCTGCTCGAGCGCACCGCGGGCATCGGCCAGGAGTGGCAGCCGCTCGCGGCCCCCGTCGAGCTCTACTCGCTCGGCGGCGAGGGCATCGGCGTGCCGATCCGCGCGACGGTCACGGGATTCGGCCCCACGATGCTCGCGAAGGTGCTCGGCCTCAACGCCACGCAGGAGTCGAGCCTCGGCCTCCTGTTCGCCTACGCCGACAGGCAGGGGCTGCCGCTGCTCGACCTCAAGGACCTGCGCGAGCTGCTGCTGTGGCTCACGAGCGACGAGGGCAGGGCCGAGCTGCGCGAGCTCGGCGGCATCTCGCCGCAGACCGCCGGCGTCATCCTGCGCGAGCTGACGACGTTCGCCGAGCAGGGCGCCGAGCAGTTCTTCGGCGAGCCCGAGATCGACGTCGCCGAGCTGCTGCGCACCGCAGCCGACGGCCGCGGCCTCGTGAGCCTGCTCGAGGTGCCCGGCGTCGCCGATCGCCCGCAGCTGTTCTCGACCTTCCTCATATGGCTGCTCGCCGAGCTCTTCGAGACGCTGCCGGAGGTGGGCGACCTCGAGCAGCCGCGGCTCGTCTTCCTCTTCGACGAGGCGCACCTGCTCTTCGCCGACGCCTCGAAGGCGTTCCTCGCGGCCGTGACGCAGACCGTGCGCCTCATCCGCTCGAAGGGCGTCGGCATCGTCTTCGTCACGCAGACGCCGAAGGACGTGCCCTCCGACGTGCTCGCGCAGCTCGGCTCGCGCGTGCAGCACCAGCTCCGTGCGCACACGCCCGACGCCGAGCAGGCGCTGCGCGCGACAGTCCGCACGTACCCGAGGAGCGAGTACGACCTGCAGCAGGTGCTCACGAGCCTCGGCACGGGCGAGGCGATCGTCACCGTCATGGACGAGGACGGCGTGCCGACGCCCGTCGCGTGGACGCGGCTGCGGGCGCCGCAGGGGTCGATGGATCCCATGCCCGAGGCGCAGATGCGGGCGGCCGTCGCGGCGTCGCCCCTGCAGGCGCGCTACGGCACCCCCGTCGACCGGGAGTCGGCGTACGAGATCCTCGCGACGCGGCTCGCGGCGGCGGAGGCCGAGGCCGAGCGCGCGGCCGCCGAGGCGGCGGCGACGAAGGCGGCGAAGGAGCGCGACGCAGCGGCGGCGAGGGAGGCTCGCGAGCGCGAGGCGGAGGCCCGCAGGCTCGAGCGGGAGGCGGCGCGCGGGCGCCGCGACTCCGAGCGTGCGGCGCGCGACAACCCGGTCGTGCAGGCCATCCGCTCGCGCACGGGGCAGACGGTCATCCGCGAGATCGTGCGCGGCATCCTCGGCACCCGGAGGCGCTGAGGCCCGGACGCAGCGATGCGCGGCACCGGTGTGGTGCCGCGCATCGCGTCGTGCTGCGGAGGATGGGGGATTCGAACCCCCGAGGGCTTGCACCCAACACGCTTTCCAAGCGTGCGCCATAGGCCACTAGGCGAATCCTCCAGCTGGCCGCGAGGCCAACCCGGCAAGTCTAGCCCGATGCCGGGGGTGCGGACGCCGAAGGGGCGGGATCTCGCGATCCCGCCCCTCCGATCCGCGTGTCGCTAGCCGCAGGTGGCGTAGCTCTCCGCTCCTGCACCCAGCGTCGCCTCGTCGCCCATGAAGTAGACGTCGGGCTGGCCGAAGCGCAGGCTCTCGCTGATGATCTCCGACGGTACGCACTCCGGCCGCACCACGTAGAGCGGTGCGTCCATGGCACCCGCGAGTGCGGATGCGGAGAGCGCGTCGGGGAACTTCAGGCCGCTGGCGATGAACATCGCGTCCGCGGAGTCGAAGACCTGCTGGTTGATGTAGATGCCCGTGAGGAACCGGTCGGCGCCCGCAGCGCGGTACGGCGACAGGTCGGCGTCCACGAGCTGGCGGTAGATGCCGTTCGACACCGACACCGGGTCGCCGGCGACGAGCGTGCGGGTCACGCCCAGCTCGTCGAGGGTGGCCATGGTCGCGGCGTCGAGGGTCGGCTGGAGGCCGTCCACGAGCAGCACGGGGGCGTCGAGCGAGCCCGCCGCCGCGCCGGCCGTCAGCGCGTCGGGGAACGTGCGTCCCGTCGCGATGAAGGCCGTGCCCGCACCCTCTCCGAAGGCGTAGTCGGCCACGAGGCGCGACGTCTCGAAGCGGTCGGCGCCGCCGAGGCGGTCGACCGTCTCGACGCCGGCGAGGTCGCCGACGGCGTCCTCCACGGCGGCCGACACCGAGGGCAGCCCGCCGACGATCACCACGCGGGACGGAGCGAGTCGCTCCAGCTCGTCGACGATCGACCCCGGCAGCCCTGCGGGCTCGGTGAGCAGCAGCGGCGCACCCTCGTAGGCGGCTGCCGGACCGGCGGCGAGGCCGTCGGGGTAGTTGACGCCGCTCGCGATGTAGACGACGTCGGAGCCGTCCGGGTAGCCCAGCTGCGAGGCCGCGACCGAGGTCTCGTAGCGGTCGTCGCCCGCGAGACGCTCGGGCGCCGGGATGGTCGCCTCGCCGGTGGTGACGTGCACGTAGGTGCGCACGGCATCCGTCGTCGAGTACGTCAGCGCGCCGAGGAACTCGCCGTCGAGGGGCAGGTCGCGCCACGACGCCTCGTACGAGGCGGGCTGCGCCACCTCGACCGCGAGGGTCGAGGGCTCGACCGTGAACGAGCCGAGGCCCGCACCGGCGGTGACGACCGCGGCGTCGAGGGTGAACGCCGTCGTGGCCTCGTTCGACGCGTAGACGTCGACGTAGGCGATCCACGTGCCGGGCGTCGGGTCCTCGATGAGCAGCGTCTCGTCGCCGGACTCGGTGCCGACCGAGAAGCGCTCGACCGGCTGGAAGCCGCCACCCGGGATCGGCACGACGCGGTCGACGACGAGGTCGAGGTCGGAGGCGTCGTCGAGGCTGTCGAGCGAGAAGTGGCGAGCGAGCTCGCCCTCCGCGACCTGGAAGGCCGGCGATGCGAGACGGTCGTCCGACGCGCCCTCGCCCGAGAAGAGCTCCTCGTACGGGAACAGGCCGTTGGCGCCGACGTCGATCGTGCCCGTGATGCCGGAGGTGACGGTGACGGGCGCCGTGCCCGCCGTGCCCGTGCCCTCGAGCCACTCGGGAGCGGCGACGGTCACGGGGTACACCGCGATGGGCGACCGTGCCGTGTGCTCGGCGCTCCTCCACGTGAGCGAGCCCGTCGACCACGCGTCGGTCGCGGCGCCCTGCACGTCGAACTCGACCGTGTACGAGAGCTGCTGCCCCGCCTCGGTGAACGAGAGCGTCGTGGGCGACACCGTGGTGGCGACGCCCTCGGGTGCGTCGACCTCGACGGCGTACGAGCCGGGCTCGAGCGCCGTGAGCGTCCTCGTGATCGTCTGCGTGCCTGCGAGGGCGCCGATGCCGATCGACGGGATGTTGAGGTCGCTCGGGTCGATCGGAGCGCCCACCCATGCGTCGGGCAGTGCGTAGCCGATGCCGCGCAGGTAGCCGTACCAGTCGGCCGTGCCGTTGGCGTAGTAGACGCCGGCGTCGAGGAAGTCGGCCGTGTTCACGAAGCCGGCGCCCTGCGCGAACCAGTCCTGGCTCACGCTGCCGTCGGCGTTCACGGTGTCGGTCGCCGTGGTCATGAGCGCCGACTTGATCTCGGCGGGCGTCGCGAGCGGACGGTCGCCGAGGTAGACGGCTGCGAGGCCCGCGACGTGCGGCGCCGCCATGGAGGTGCCGCTGAGGAAGGCGTAGCTGGGCTCGGCGCCTGCGGCGTTCGGCCCGGCCGCGATGATGCCGGTGCCGGGGGCCGCGATGTCGGGCTTGATGACGTCGTTGCCGTCGGCGATGACCGGTCCGCGCGACGAGGAGGCCGCGACGATCGGGGCCGGGGTCTCGATGCCGGAGGTGTTGCCCGCGGTGAACGAGACCGTCTGCGACGGGGTCGTGCGTGCGACGGCGAGCACCTCGGCGTAGTACGCCGCGTCGATGTGCACCGTCGGCACCGCGTGGTCGTCGAGGTCGATCGAGTTCGGCGTGGGGTTGCCGAGGATCATGCCTGCGCCGCCTGCCGCCTCCACGACGGTCGACTTCTCGGCGCGCGCGTTGCTGCCGCGGTCGCAGAGCACGATGGTGCGCTCGGCCACGGTCGCGAGCGAGCCCGGGAGGCAGAGCGCTGCGTCGGCTGCCGAGGCGCCCTCGGCGGGGATGTCGCCCGCGTAGACGAGCGGGCCCGAGAACGGCTCGGCACCCTCCGTCATGTCGACGGTGATGGAGGCGCCGGGGATCAGCGAGCCGTCGGGCAGCGTGATCGTGGCCTCGTAGTTCGGGATCGTCGTGTTGGCGACGGTCGTGTACCAGGGCGACGCGTGGTCGAGCGTCGTCGCGTCGGGGCCGGCGTTGCCCGCGGATGCGGACACGAAGATGCCGGCTGCCGCGGCGCCGAGGAAGGCGACGTCGTATGCGGCGAGCACGGAGTCGGCTGCGCCGCCACCGATGGAGAAGTTGATGACGTCGACGCCGTCGGCCGTCGCGGCCTCGATGCCGGCGAGCAGGTCGGTGCCGAAGCATGCGTCGTCGTCGGTCGACTCGGGCACGGGGCCCGACCAGCAGACCTTGTACGCGGCGATGCGGGCCTCGGGTGCGACGCCCGACATCGTGCCGAGGTCCTGGCCGCCCGCCGACGTGATGGGCACGTCGTGGTTGCCGGCGGCGGTGGATGCGGTGTGCGAGCCGTGGCCGTCGCCGTCGCGCGGCGACAGGTACTCGCCGGGCACCTGCTCCTCGGAGCCGAACTCGAAGCTGCCCGCGGCGGCGCCTGCGAGGGCGCCCTCGGCGAAGAACTGGGCGCCGACGATCTTCGTGGAGCACATCTCGGCGGTGAACTGGGGGCCGGTCTCGCACGTGCCGGTGAAGGTCTCTCCGTCGCCCTTGACGTAGAGGATCTCGTCGCCCGACAGGTACGGCTCCGCGCCGGCGGTCGTGCCGAGCGCCTCGCCTGCGAAGAGCGGGTTCTCCGGTGCGATGCCGGTGTCGAGCACGCCGACGACCACGCCGTCGCCTGCGCCCTCGACGCCACCGATCTGGTTCCACATGCCCTCGACGTCGAGGAACTCGTTGGCGGGGGAGGAGGTGATCTGCAGCACCTCGTCGGGCGTGACGGCCGCGACGCGCGGGTCGAGGCTCAGGCGCATCGCCTGGTCGACGGAGAGGTCGGCGATGAAGCCGTTGATCGTGAGCGTGAGGCTCGTCTCGACGTCGGCGCCGACGGAGTCGGCCACCTCGGCCTGCTCGGTCGCGAGGTAGTCGCTGTACGCCACGACCTCGGGGTCGGCGTCGTCGAGCGACTCGGTGCCGGTGGGCGCGGTGCGCTGGAGGTCGGGCAGGCCGCCCATGTAGAGGGCGGCGCTGTCGTCGACGAGCTGGACGACGTAGCGTCCGTCGACGAAGCCGCTGAGGTCGGCGCTCGGGCTGCTCGGCGCTGCGGACGCCGCCGTCGCGCCGACGACGACGCCGCCGAGACCGATGGTCACGGCGGCGATCGAGGCGAGGCAGCGGCGGAGCGGCACACGGCGTTGCGTGGTGGTGCTCACAGGAGGGTGTCCTTCGTCACGAGGATCCCCGCACGGTCGGCGGGATGTTGTGGGACAACCTAGGCGGCTGCTGTCGCGGGCATGGCGAAGCGTTACCCAGTCGTGACCATCGCGCCAGAGACACGGCGTGTCGTGAGCGATGCTCACGGAAAGCGCCCGTCAGAGGCCGCAACCCGTCGCCCCCGCGACCACCCATCCCTAGGCTGGACGACGTGACCTCACGGATGATGATCGCCTCCCCCGAGGGGCACGCAGGCAAGTCGATCGTCGCGCTCGGCCTCGTCGATGCGCTCTCGCGCCGGGTGGGACGCGTCGGCGTCTTCCGGCCCGTCTCGCGCTCGACGACCGAGCGCGACGCCGTGCTCGAGCTGCTGCTCGCCCACGACGCCGTGCACCTCTCCTACGAGGATGCGATCGGCACGACGTACGAGGCGGTGCACGAGGATGCCGAGGCCGCGCTCTCGACGATCGTGACGCGCTTCCACCTCCTCGAGGACCGCTTCGACGCGATCGTCGTCGTCGGCTCCGACTACACCGACGTCGGCAGCCCGACCGAGCTCGGCTTCAACGCCCGCGTCGCCGCGAACCTCGGCGCGCCCGTCGTGCTCGTGCTCGGCGGCCGCGACCCCGAGACGGGCGCGGCGCGCAGCGTCGACGCGCTCGGCCAGCTCGGCGAGCTCACGCTGCCCGAGCTGCGGGCCGGCCACGCGCGGCTCGCGGCGGTCGTCGTCAACCGCAGCGACGCCGCGACGGCCGACGTCGAGGCCGTCGCCCGCGCGGTGGGCATCGAGGTGCCGGTGTGGGCGATCCCCGAGGATCCCATCCTCGGCGCCCCCACGGTGCAGCAGCTGTTCGACGCGACCGACGCGGAGATGGTCGGAGGGGATGCCGCGCGCACGCAGCGCGAGTCGCTCGGCACCGTCGTCGCGGGCATGTCGATGGAGCACGTGCTCGACCGGCTCATCGACGGCGGCATCGTCGTCGTGCCCGGCGACCGCTCCGACGTCGTCGTCGCGACGCTGCTCGCGCAGCGCTCCGAGTCGTTCCCGACGGTCGCGGGCATCATCCTGAACGGCGGCTTCGACCTCGCGCCGCCCGTGCAGCGCCTCATCGACGGCCTCGACCTCACGATGCCCATCGCGCGATCGCCGCACGGCACCTACGAGACGGCGAGGCGCATCGCCGGCACGCGCGGCGCCATCTCCACCGGCACGCAGCGCAAGCGCGACACGGCGCTCGCGCTCTTCGAGCAGCACGTCGACGTCGACGCCCTGCTCGACCTGCTCGAGCTGCAGGACTCCACGGTCGTCACGCCCCTCATGTTCGAGCAGGGCCTCATCGAGCGCGCGCGCGCCGACGTGCGGCACATCGTGCTGCCGGAGGGCGACGACGACCGCATCCTGCAGGCCGCCTCCACGATCCTGCAGCGCGGCGTCGCGAGGCTCACGATCCTCGGCGAGGAGTCGACGGTGCGCGCTCGCGCTGCCGAGCTGGGCCTCGACCTCGCCGACGCGCGCGTCGTGCCGACGACCGACGAGACGCTGCGGCGCCGCTACGCCGAGGCGTACGCCGAGGCTCGAGCCCACAAGGGCGTGACGTTCGAGGATGCGTGGGAGCGCGTGACCGACGTGTCGTACTTCGGCACGATGATGGTGCACCTCGGCGATGCCGACGGCATGGTCTCGGGCGCTGCGCACACGACGGCGCACACCATCCGCCCGTCGTTCGAGGTCGTGAAGACGAAGCCGGGCGTCTCGGTGGTCTCGAGCGTCTTCCTCATGGCGCTCGCCGATCGCGTGCTCGTCTACGGCGACTGCGCCGTGGTGCCCGAGCCGAGCGACACCGAGCTCGCCGACATCGCCATCTCGTCGTCGCAGACGGCGCGCGACTTCGGCATCGACCCGCGCGTGGCGATGCTGTCGTACTCGACGGGCGAGTCAGGCTCGGGCGCCGAGGTCGACAAGGTGCGCGCCGCCACGGCCCTCGTGCGCGAGCGCGCACCCGAGCTGCTCGTCGAGGGGCCCATCCAGTACGACGCCGCAGCCGACCCCGTCGTCGCCGCGAAGAAGATGCCTGGCAGCGAGGTGGCGGGCCGCGCCACCGTCTTCGTCTTCCCCGACCTCAACACGGGCAACAACACGTACAAGGCGGTGCAGCGCTCGGCCGGCGCGCTCGCGATCGGCCCCGTGCTCCAGGGTCTCAACAAGCCCGTGAACGACCTCTCCAGGGGAGCCCTCGTGCAGGACATCGTCAACACCGTCGCCATCACGGCCATCCAGGCCCAGACGCAGTCGCAGGGTGGCGCCGAGTGAGCAGCGTCTTCGTCGTCAACGCCGGCTCGTCGAGCCTCAAGTACCAGCTCGTCGACCTCGCGTCGGGCTCGGCGCTCGCGACGGGGCTCGTCGAGCGGATCGGCGAGGCCCGATCGAGCGCTCGGCACAGGGTGGGCGATGCGCGGCACGACGCCGAGCTGCACGTCGGCGACCACGAGCAGGCCTTCCGCCGTGTGCTGTCCGCGTTCGCGGAGCACGGCCCCGCGCTCGACGACGCGGGGCTCGTCGCGGTCGGGCACCGGGTCGTGCAGGGCGGCGCACGCTTCGACGGCGCCGTCGTGATCGACGATGCGGTGGCCGCGCAGATCGACGACCTCTCGCCGCTCGCGCCGCTGCACAACCCGGCGAACCTCCTGGGCATCCGCGCCGCGCGCGTCGCCTTCCCGGCGCTGCCGCACGTCGCGGTGTTCGACACGGCCTTCCACCGCACGCTGCCGCGCGCGGCGTGGCGCTATGCGATCGACCGCTCGGTCGCCGACGAGCATCGCGTGCGCAAGTACGGCTTCCACGGCACGAGCCACCAGTTCGTCTCGCGTCGCACGGCCGAGCTGCTCGGTCGCCCGCTGGAGGAGACGCGCACCATCGTGCTGCATCTTGGCAACGGTGCGAGCGCGTGCGCGGTCGACGGCGGCCGCTCGGTCGAGACGTCGATGGGCATGACGCCGCTCGCCGGCCTCGTGATGGGCACGCGCTCGGGCGACGTCGATCCGGGCGTGCTCGTGCATCTGCACCGGGTCGCGGGCCTCGGGGTCGACGAGCTCGACGCGCTGCTCAACAAGCGCTCCGGCCTGCTGGGGCTCACGGGGTCTGGCGACATGCGCGACGTGCAGCGGGCGGCGGATGCCGGGGTCGACCATGCGGTCGAGGCGCTCGAGGTGCTCGCGCACCGACTGCGCTCGACGGTCGGCGCCTACCTCGCCGTGCTCGGCGGCGCCCACGCCATCGCCTTCACGGCAGGCGTCGGCGAGAACGCGCCGCAGGTGCGCGCCGCGGCGCTCGAGGGGCTCGAGGAGCTCGGCATCCGCGTCGACGCCGAGCGCAACGCGTCGGGTCCGCGCGAGCGCCGCATCTCGACCGACGACTCGCGCGTGCAGGTGTGGATCGTGCCGACCGACGAGGAGCTCGAGATCGCGACGCAGTCGGCCGCGGTCGTCGGCGCGTAGCCTGGGGGCATGCGCAGCGTCTGGACCGTCCTCGGCGTCGTCGTCGCGGTCGTGATCGCCTGGTTCGTCGTCGACGTCGCGCTGCGCGTGCTCGCGTTCGGCTTCCGCCTCGCGCTCGTCGCCATCGTCGCCGTCGTCGTGCTGCTCGTGCTGCGCGCGGTGCTGCGGAAGCCCGCGGAGTAGCCCGCGCGCCGCGTCGCGGCGCGGCCTCGGCGAGCCACCGCGCATCGCGTCCTCGGCGGGCCGCTCGCGTGCGCGGCCGGCCGCGCCGGCCCGAGGATGCAGAAGACTCCCCGCGCACCCGCCAGAGCCCGGTTACCCTTGCTGCGTCTCCGCCCTGGGGGAGTTGGCCTGGATGGCGCCACGCGGGGAGCCGTCGACCATCGTACCCGCTATCGGGCGAGGCGTGCGAGCTCGTCGGTCGTCAGCTCGACGTCGGCCGACGCGAGGAGGTCGGCGAGCTGCTCGGGCGTGCGCGCGCTCGCGAGCGGCGCTGCGACGAGCGGCTGCTGCCGCAGCCATGCGAGCGACACGGCGGCGACCGTCGTGCCGTGGGCGGCTGCCACGTCGTCGAGCACGTCGAGCAGCGCGACGTTCGCCGCATCCTCCAGGTAGCGGGCTGCGATGCCGGCGCGCTGCGAGTCGACGTCGACGCCGGGGCGATACTTGCCCGTGAGGAAGCCGGAGGCGAGCGACGGGTACGGCACCTCGACGAGCCCGAGGTCCGCGAGGGTCGGCAGCAGCGTCTCCTCGGCCTCGCGCGACACGAGGTTGTAGCGGTCCTGGCTCGTCGTCGGGCGAGCGAGCCCCGCGGCGTCGGCCGCGGTGACGAGCGAGCGCACGCGCTCGGGCTCGAAGGTCGAGACGCCGACCTCGCGCACCTTGCCTGCTCGCACGAGCTCGTCGAAGACGGCGGCGACGTCCTCCTGCGGCACCTCGGGGTCGTCGCGGTGCGCGTAGTAGAGGTCGACGTGGTCGGTCTGCAGGCGGCGCAGCGAGTCGTCGAGCGCGGCGCGCACGTTGGCGGGGGAGAGGCCGGGGCGCTCGGGGTGCTGGAAGACCTTCGTCGCGACGACGACGCGGTCGCGCA
Organism: Agrococcus sp. GCM10030265; assembly: GCF_042666675.1. NCBI lineage: Bacteria > Bacillati > Actinomycetota > Actinomycetes > Micrococcales > Microbacteriaceae > Agrococcus > Agrococcus sp. GCM10030265. The sequence continues at coordinate 1,277,602 of NZ_JBHTCZ010000002.1, read as the reverse complement.
CGCCGCGCGACGCGATCCACTCGCCGAGGATCGTCTCGGACTCGCCGCCGGCGTTGCCGTCGACCCACGCGGAGTAGACGTCGGCGGTGTCGATCGAGCGTCCGCCCGCCGCGAGGAACGCGTCGAGCACGGCGAAGGACTCGTCGCGATCGCTCGTCCAGCCGAAGGCGTTGCCGCCGAGGATGAGGGGGCCGTGGTCGAGGGAGGTCATGCAGGGGGTCAACGTCCCGCGTCGCGCGGGATTCCCCTCACGCGCACGCGGCCGGCCGTTCGGGCGCGTCGTCCGCTGCGGGCGTGCGCCGCGCGTCGGTGGCCGCCGGTAGCCTGGCCTGCATGGTCGCTGCGCTCTACCGCCGGTATCGGCCGGAGTCGTTCGCCGAGCTCATCGGGCAGTCGCACGTCTCCGATCCGCTGAGCGCCGCCATCCGCGGCGATCGCGTCGGGCACGCCTACCTGTTCTCGGGGCCGCGCGGGTGCGGCAAGACCACGAGCGCCCGCATCCTCGCGCGCTGCCTCAACTGCGCCGCGGGCCCCACGCCCACCCCGTGCGGCACGTGCGACTCGTGCGTCGAGCTCGGCCGCGACGGCGGTGGCTCGCTCGACGTCGTCGAGATCGACGCCGCGAGCCACGGCGGCGTCGACGACGCACGCGACCTGCGCGAGCGCGCCGCCTTCGCCCCCGCGCGCGACCGCTTCAAGATCTTCATCATCGACGAGGCGCACATGGTGACCTCCGGCGGCTTCAACGCGCTGCTGAAGATCGTCGAGGAGCCGCCGCCGCACGTGAAGTTCATCTTCGCGACGACCGAGCCCGACAAGGTCATCGGCACCATCCGCTCGCGCACGCACCACTACCCGTTCCGGCTCATCCCGCCGGCGCCCATGCTCGAGTACGTCTCGCGCCTCACCGCGGAGGAGGGGGTGCAGGCCGAGCCCGGCGTGCTGCCGCTCGTCATCCGCGCCGGCGGCGGCTCCGCGCGCGACACGCTCTCCATCCTCGACCAGCTGATCGCGGGCTCCGAGACGCCCACCGTCGCGTACGCGCAGGCCGTGGCGCTGCTGGGCTTCACGCACGCCGAGCTGCTCGACGACGCCGTCGACGCCCTCGGCGCGCGAGACGCCGCCGCCATGTTCTCGGCCGTCGACCGCGTCATCCAGTCGGGCCAGGATCCTCGGCGCTTCGTCGAGGATCTCCTCGAGCGGCTGCGCGACCTCATCGTGGTGCGTGCCGCCCACGATCCCGCGTCGCTGCTGCACGGCGTGCCGCAGGAGGAGCTCGACGCCATGCTGCGCCAGGTGCGCGCCTTCGGGCCCGTCGAGCTGTCGCGCTCGGCCGACGTCGTCGCGAAGGCCCTCACCGACATGACGGGTGCCACGAGCCCGAAGGTGCACCTCGAGCTCATGGCCGCGCGCCTGCTCGTGCCCGCCGCAGGCGACCAGGAGCTCGGCACCCTCGCGCGGGTCGAGCGCCTCGAGCGCCGCATCGGCGTCGCGGGCGCCACCGCGGATGCCGCTCCGGCAGCGGCTGCCGCGCCCGCTGCCACCGCGCCGGTGGCTGCACGCGTGGCTGCGCCCGCCGCGGCGGCCCCCGCGTCCGCGCCCGCGTCGACCTCGACGTCCGCCGGCGTCGCCGAGACCGAGCCGGCGCCCGCGTCGCCCGCGCCGGCCGCCGCAGCGGTGTCCGCAGCCGAGGTCGCCGCGCCCGCCGCGGTCGGCTCGGTGAGCGTCGAGCAGCTGCGCGACGCCTGGGACGAGGTGCTCACGCACCTCGGCGACGCCAGCAGGCCCGCCTGGCTGCTCGTGTCGCAGGCCGAGGTGCTCGAGCTCGACGGCGACATCCTGCGCATGGGATTCCGCAACCAGGGCGACCACGATGCGTTCCCGGCGAAGCCCGGCGGCGCGACGAGCCCCGCCGAGCACCTGCGCGCCTCGATCGAGCACGTGCTCGGCATGTCGGTGAAGTACCGGCGCAACCTCATCGGCCCGCCCGAGGGCACGCGTCCGCGTGCTCGCGCGACGCAGTCCCCTGCCGACGACGCCGACGCGGAGCCTGCGCCCCGGGCGCCCACCGCACCGTCGCTCGCGGCCCCGCAGCCGTCGACGTCGGCGGCCGAGTCGCAGCCGACCGCGCCCGAGGCGCCGTCGAGCGCCCCTGAGCCTCCGACGAGCGCACCCGAGCCGCCGACGAGCGCCCCCGAGCCGCCGACGAGCGCCCCCGAGCCGCCGACGAGTGCTCCGCCGGCCCCGACGAGCGCCACCGAGGCATCGACGCGCGGGGCAGCGGCCCCTGCTCCCACGGGTGGCGCAGCCGCGACCGCGACCGCCGCGCAGTCCTCCGCATCGCAGCCCTCCGCATCGCAGCGCTCCGGCCCGGATCCCGTCGCGCCGGCACCCGCGCCGCGCCGCGAGGCAGCCGCCGGCGGGGCGCGGCCCGAGCCGGCCGCCTCCGCGCCTGCTGCGCGCACGCAGCCCGCGACCGCGCCTGCCACCGTGGGCTGGGCGGTCGCCACGATCCCGAGCGCCGAGGCCGAGGCCCCGGGCGCCGTCGTGACGCCCATCCGTCAGGCGCCGACGTCGGCGCCGCCCGTGCCTGGCGCGAGCCCCGCACCCGCGCAGGCGCCCGCACCCGCGCAGGCATCGGCGCCCGCGCCCGCGCCGACGCCCGCGTCCGACGGCGTGCCCGACGACGAGGCGCCCGACGATCCCTGGGGTCCCGACGAGCAGGTCGTCGACCACGCAGCAGCCGCGGCGGCCGTCGAGGCGACCGCCGCGGCGATGCAGGCGGCGCCCTCCGCCACGGCGCCCCGCGCCGCGGCCCAGGCCGCCCCGGCGACGTCGATGGCTGGGCCCGATCGCGTCGTCGACGCGCGCCGCGCCGCGATGGACGACGCGCGCTACGGCGAGGCCGTCGTGCGCGAGGAGCTCGGAGCCGAGTTCCTCGAGGAGATCCCGCTCGACGGCAGGGAGGGCATGCGCTGATGTACGACGGCATCGTGCAGGAGCTCATCGACGAGCTGGGGAGGCTTCCCGGCGTCGGCCCGAAGTCGGCGCAGCGCATCGCGTTCCACATCATCCAGACCGAGACCTTCGACGTGTCTCGCCTGTCGCGCGTGCTGGCCGAGGTGCGCGACAGGGTGCGGTTCTGCGAGATCTGCGGCAACGTCGGCGAGCAGGAGCGCTGCGTGATCTGCCGCGATCCGCGCCGCGTGCCCACGACGATCTGCGTCGTCGAGGAGCCGAAGGACGTCGTCGCCATCGAGCGCACGCGCGAGTTCCGCGGGCTGTACCACGTGCTCGGCGGCGCGTTGAACCCCATGCAGGGCGTCGGTCCCGACCAGCTGCGCATCTCGCAGCTGCTGCGCCGCCTGCAGGACGCCACGGTGCAGGAGATCATCATCGCCACCGACCCGAACGTCGAGGGCGAGGCCACGGCGACCTACCTCATCCGCACGCTCTCGCCGCTCGGCATCACGGTCTCGCGGCTCGCGAGCGGCCTGCCGGTGGGCGGCGACCTCGAGTTCGCCGACGAGATGACGCTCGGCCGGGCCTTCGAGGGGCGCCGCCAGGTCACGAGCTGACGCTGCGTCGAGCGCCGCTCGACGCAGCGCGTCACACGGCCGAGCGCCGCATGCCGGCGACCGTAGACTGAGTGCTCGCCCAACCCCTCCAGGAGTTCCCGTGAGCCTCATCGTGCAGAAGTACGGCGGCTCGAGCGTCGCCGACGCCGAGAGCATCAAGCGCGTGGCGAAGCGCATCGTCGAGACGCGCAAGCGCGGCGTCGACGTCGTCGTGGTCGTGTCGGCCATGGGCGACACGACCGACGAGCTGCTCGACCTCGCGCACGAGGTCGTGCCCGGCCTGCCTGCGCACGGCCGCGAGCTCGACATGCTGCTCACCGCGGGCGAGCGCATCTCGATGGCGCTGCTGGCGATGGCGATCACGTCGATGGGTGGCGAGGCGCTGTCGCTCACGGGCAGCCAGGCGGGCATGCTCACCGACGCCACCCACGGCTCCGCGCGCATCGTCTCCGTCACGCCCGGCCGCGTCCGCGACGCGCTCGACGAGGGCAAGATCGTCATCGTCCAGGGCTTCGCAGGCTTCAACAAGGGCACGGGCGACATCACGACCCTCGGCCGCGGCGGCTCGGACACGAGCGCCGTCGCCCTCGCCGCGGCGCTCGACGCCGACGTCTGCGAGATCTACACCGACGTCGACGGCGTGTTCACCACCGACCCCCGCATCGTGCCCCGCGCCCGCAAGGTCGACAGGATCACGAGCGAGGAGATGCTCGAGCTCGCCTCCGCGGGCGCGAAGGTGCTGCACATCCGCAGCGTCGAGTACGCGCGGCGCCACGGCGTCACGCTGCACGTGCGCTCCTCGTTCACGAACCAGGAGGGCACGATCGTCTACGACCCCGAGAAGGAGGGGACGATGGAAGAGGCTCAGATCGTCGGCGTCGCGAGCGACCTCGGCGAGGCGAAGATCACGATCGTCGGCGTGCCCGACGTGCCGGGCACGGCCGCGCGCATCTTCACGATCGTCGCCGAGGCGAACGCCAACGTCGACATGATCGTGCAGAACGTGTCGGCGGCGGCCACCGGCCGCACCGACATCACGTTCACGCTGCCGAAGGAGGATGCGGCGCGCGCGCTCGAGGCGCTCGAGGCGGCACGCGACGAGGTCGGCTTCGAGCAGGTGCTGCACGACGACCAGATCGGCAAGCTCGCGCTCGTCGGGGCGGGCATGCGCACGAACGTCGGCGTCTCGGCCAAGCTGTTCCGCGCGCTGTCGGACGCCGGCATCAACCTCGAGCTCATCTCGACGAGCGAGATCCGCATCTCGGTCGTCACGAGCGCCGACCAGCTCCACGACGCCGTGCGCGTGGTGCACTCCGCGTTCGGCCTCGACGCCGACGAGGATGCCGTCGTGCACGCGGGGACCGGGCGATGAGACTCCGGCTGGGCATCGTCGGCGCCACGGGGCAGGTCGGCGGCAAGGTCATCCAGCTCATCGAGGAGCGCGGGCTCGCGTACGACGAGCTGCGGCTGTTCGCGTCGGCACGCTCCGCCGGCTCGCAGCTCAGCGTCGACGGCGAGCTGATCACGGTCGAGGATGCGGCGATCGCCGACCCCGCAGGGCTCGACGTCGCGATCTTCTCGGCGGGCGCGACGACGTCGCGTGCGCAGGCCGAGCGATTCGCCGCAGCGGGCGTCACGGTCGTCGACAACTCGTCGGCATGGCGCATGGATCCCGACGTGCCGCTCGTCGTCTCCGAGGTGAACCCGCACGCGCTCGACGCGATCTCCAAGGGCATCGTGGCGAACCCCAACTGCACGACGATGGCGGCGATGCCCGTGCTGAAGCCGCTCGACGCGGAGGCGGGCCTCACGAGGCTCACCGTCGCGACGTACCAGGCGGTCTCGGGCACGGGTCTCGCGGGCGTCGAGGAGCTGCTCGGCCAGCTGCAGGCGGCCGTCGCGCAGCATCCGGAGCGTCTCACGCACGACGGTCACGCCCTCGAGCTGCCCGCGCCCGAGCGCTACGTCGCACCCATCGCGATGAACGTGCTGCCGCTCGCCGGCTCGATCGTCGACGACGGCGAGGGCGAGACCGACGAGGAGAAGAAGCTGCGCAACGAGAGCCGCAAGATCCTCGAGCTGCCCGACCTCCTCGTCGCGGGCACATGCGTGCGCGTGCCGGTCTTCACGGGCCACTCGCTGTCGATCCACGCCGAGTTCGACCGGCCGATCAGCCCCGAGCGCGCGCGCGAGATCCTCGCGGAGGCCGAGGGCGTCGTCCTCGCCGACGTCCCGACGCCGCAGGATGCCGCGGGCACCGATCCGACGATCGTGGGGCGCATCCGCGCCGACCAGTCGGCGCCGGAGGGTCGGGGCCTCGTGCTGTTCCTCTCCAGCGACAACCTGCGCAAGGGCGCGGCGCTCAACGCCCTGCAGATCGCCGAGCTGCTCGCCGCGCGCATCGCCGCGTAGCGCGCACGATCGAGGGGGCGGGGCCAGGCGGCCCCGCCCCCTCGTGCTCGCAGCGGGTGCGAGGGTCGTCCGCGGCACGGGAGCGTGACCGGGAGGCGCCGCACGCGAGTACGATGGGTGCCGATGAAGACGATCGACGTGGCCCTCATCGGCGGTGGCATCATGAGCGCCACGCTCGGCGCTCTCGTCCAGCGACTCGAGCCCGACTGGAGCATCGAGGTGTTCGAGCGCCTGGGCGAGGTGGCGCAGGAGTCCTCGAACCCCTGGAACAACGCGGGCACGGGCCATGCGGCCCTCTGCGAGCTCAACTACACGCCGGAGGGGCCCGACGGCACGATCTCGCCCAAGAAGGCGATCGAGATCAACGAGCAGTTCCAGGTGTCGAGGCAGCTGTGGTCGTCGCTCGTCGACGACGGGTTCCTGCCCGACCCGTCGGCCTTCATCTCGGCGACGCCGCACATGAGCTTCGTCTGGGGCGAGGAGAACGTCGACTACCTGCGCCGCCGCTACGAGGCGCTGAAGGACGAGCCCCTCTTCGAGGGCATGGAGTTCTCGACCGACGTCGCGCAGATCCGCCGGTGGGCGCCGCTGCTCGTGCCGGGGCGTCGCAAGGATCAGCCGATCGCGGCGACGCGCATCACGTCGGGCACCGACGTCGACTTCGGCGCGCTCTCTCGCCTGCTCTTCCAGGGCATCGAGAGCGGCGGGGCGCGCGTGCGCACGGGCAAGAGCGTCGAGGGGCTGCGTCGCGGCAAGGACGGCATCTGGACGATCCGCCTGCGCGACGAGGTCGGCCGCACGCCCTCGCGCATCCGAGCCCGGTTCGTGTTCGTGGGTGCCGGTGGCGGCGCGCTGCGCCTGCTGCAGAAGGCGCGCATCCCCGAGGCGCGCGGCTTCGGCGGCTTCCCCATCACGGGCGAGTTCCTGCGCACCGACGACCCTGCGATCGTGGACCGCCATCTCGCGAAGGTCTACGGCAAGGCGAGCGTCGGCGCGCCGCCCATGTCGGTGCCGCACCTCGACACGCGCGTCGTCGACGGCTCGGCGAGCCTGCTCTTCGGCCCGTACGCCGGCTTCAGCCCGAAGTACCTGAAGACGGGCTCGAACCTCGACCTCTTCTCCACCATCCGACCGCACAACCTCTACCCGATGATCCGGGCGGGTCTCGCGAACCTCGGCCTCGTGACGTACCTCGCCGGCGAGGTGCTGTCGACGAAGGAGAAGCAGATGGAGGCGCTGCGCGAGTTCGTGCCGAACGCGAAGAGCTCCGACTGGCGGCTCATCACGGCGGGGCAGCGCGTGCAGGTCATGAAGCGCGACCCGAAGAAGGGCGGCGTGCTGCAGTTCGGCACCGAGGTCGTCACGGGTGCGGACGGCACCATCGCGGGCCTCCTGGGCGCCTCGCCTGGCGCGTCGACGGCGGCGCCCATCATGCTGACGATCCTCGAGCGCTGCTTCCCGGACCGCTTCGCGGGCTGGCGCGGCGAGATCGAGCGGCTCGTCCCGTCGTTCGGCACGCGCCTCAACGACGACCGCGAGGCCGCGCGTGCGAGCATCGCGTCGACGGCGCGCACGCTGGGGCTCGATGGTGCGTCGAGCACGGCGGTCGTCGAGGCGTCGGCGTAGCGGACGCCCTTCGCCTGCGCGGCGGCCCTCGCCGTCGCCGGTCGGCGCCGGGCAGGACGCGAGAAGCGTCATACGGCGCGGGTTCCTTGCGCCAGGGGTGCCCTTGCCGCCCGGAATCCGCGTCGAGATCGTCGATGTGGAGAAGTTGTGACGGTTGCTCAATTCCTGGGGTACGATCCGAGCATGAGTTCGGATGCTGCGCGAACTCGAGGCCGCGTCACCCTCGGGATCATCGATGACTTCGCGATCCTGCTCGAGTCCCTGACCGTATGGCTCGAGCGGAATGCGCCGGATCTCGAGGTCGTCGTGTGCGCGTCGACGTTCCGCGAGTTCGCGATGGACGAGTCCTTCCCGCCCGACGTGACGCTCATCGGCGAGCTGCGCCACGAGTCCACGACCATCGCGTCGCGCATCAAGGCGTGCGTCGCCGCCGGCTCGCAGGTCGTCATCGTCGCCGACGACCGATCGGTCGACCACAGGCAGGCCCTGCAGGCCGGTGCGGCCGAGGCGCTGCCCCGCAAGACCCCGATGCTCGAGATCGTGCAGTCCATCCGTCGCGCGAGCCAGCGCCAGGTGCCGGTGGTGCGCCGCAGCGCCCCGCTCGAGCGCCCGCGCCTCAGCCCCGGCGAGCGCCAGGCCCTCACGTACTACGTGCAGGGCTACTCGACGCAGCAGGTCGCGACGGCGATGAACGTGAAGTACGAGACGGCGAAGACGTTCCTGCGGCGCGTGCGCCAGAAGTACGCCGCCGTCGATCGCGCGGCCGGCAAGCGCGCCGACCTCATCGTGCGCGCGACGGAGGACGGCATCCTCTAGCCTGGATCCTCGTGGCAAAGCTCTACTTCCGCTACGGGGCGATGAACTCGGGCAAGTCGACGGCGCTGCTGCAGGCGGCCTTCAACTACGAGGAGCGCGGCCAGCGCGTGCTGCTCGCGAAGCCGGCGGCCGACACGAAGGGCGACGGCGCGATCGTCTCGCGCCTCGGCGTCACTCGCGACGCGGACTTCTGCGTCGGCCCCGCCGACGGCATGCTGCCGGCCTTCGTGCACGCGGCCGGCGGCGACCCGGGTGGCGATCGCGTCGCGTGCCTGCTCGTCGACGAGGCGCAGTTCCTCTCGCCCCCGCAGGTCGACGACCTGCTGCGCATCGCGGTGCTCCACGAGGTCCCCGTGCTCGCCTACGGCATCCGCACGGACTTCCGCACGCACGCGTTCCCGGGCTCCGCGCGCCTCATGGAGATCGCGCACTCGCTCGAGGAGCTGAAGACGATCTGCCGCTGCGGTCGCAAGGCGCTCTTCAACGGCCGCCGCGTGGGCGAGCGCTTCGTGTTCGAGGGCGACCAGGTGGCGATCGACGGCGAGGCGGTGGCGTACGAGTCGCTCTGCGCGACGTGCTACCTGCGCGAGTCGGGCGGCGTGCTCGCCTGACCGGGCCCCCCAGGCATCCGAGCCGTCAACGTACTTCGATCCATGCCTCGCGGATCCCGAGACCGCAGGAGATCGTCGACGTCTGCGGCGTGCCTCCCGCGACGCGCCAGGGGCCATAGAGAGCGGTGCCGTTCGTGCAGCGGCCGACGAGGCGGTACTGGCCGGGTCCACTGCTGCAGGTTGCCCGCGCGGAGTACTGGCCGGACAGCGACCAGACGCAACCGGAGGGAGTCGCTGCGAGGCTGTCAGCACGAGCCAGCGTCGGCGACGCGGCCGTATGGGCTGGCATCACCTGCGATGAAGGCGTGCTTGCGCTCGCGTGAGCCACAGGCGCCGAGAGCGCGATGCCGGTGAAGGCGGAGGCCGCCAGGACGAGGGTCGACAGGATGCCAAGTGAGGGAACGCTCATTTCTCGAGTCTCTTCGCGCTGCGCCGTCATTGTCTGATTGTCACCCGACAAAGTGCTCCGCGTAGCCTGCGCGCGCGCCGGCCGCGACTGCGACACGACGAAGGCCCTCTCCGCGTGGAGAGGGCCTTCGTGCTGGTCGGGGTGACAGGATTTGAACCTGCGGCCTCGTCGTCCCGAACGACGCGCGCTACCAAGCTGCGCCACACCCCGGTGCTGCCGCTTCCGCAGCAACCTGTCCATGCTAGCCGATCCGGCGGGCCTCCAGCGACACGAGCACGGCCTCGGGCGGCGTGCCGAGCCGGAACGGCGCGTAGATCGACGTGCCGATGCCCTGGGACACCTGCAGCACGGCGCTCGCGCCGCCGTGCCGCCACGTCGACACGCCCGACGCCTGCTCGCGCGGCACGTCGCAGTTGGCGACGAGCGCGGGCCCGCCGGGGATGCGCACCTGTCCGCCGTGCGTGTGCCCGGCGAAGACGACGTCGGCGCCCTCGCGCACGAAGGCGTCGAGGATGCGGCGGTAGGGGGAGTGCGTGACGCCGATCGACACGGGGCCGCCCGTGCCCGGGGTCCAGTCGGCCTCCGTGCGCAGCGTCGCGAGCTCGTCGGCGACCACGTCGAGCCGGTCCCAGCCGTGATGCGCGTCGTGCACGCCGAAGAGCTCGAGCCGCGTGCCCGCGACCTCGAGCCCGCGTGCGGCGTTGTCGAGGTCGAGCCAGCCGAGATCGGCGTACACGGCCTCGAGGGCCGCGGTGTCGAGGTCGGGCTCGTGCCGCCGCGCACCGCGCGACGACGGCCCGAGGACGTACCGCAGCGGGTTCTTGAGCACCGGTCCGTAGACGTCGTTCGAGCCGTGCACGAAGACGCCGGGGATGCCGCGCAACGGCTCGAGCGATTCGGCGAGCGCCGGGATGGCGTCGCGGTGGCCGAGCGCGTCGCCCGTCGAGACGACGAGGTCGGGCTCGAGCGCCGCGAGCGACCGCAGCCACTCCACCTTGCCGCGCTGCCAGGGCGCGAGGTGCTGGTCGGCGAGGTGCAGGACGCGGATGGACGCGCTGCCCGGCGGCAGCACGGCCAGGCGCTCGTGCCGCACCCGGAACGCCGTGCGCTCCACGAGCGTCGCGTAGGCGGCGGTCACGATGCCGACGCCCGCGAGCGCGCCCCCGGCGATGCCGAGGGCGCGCCCACCAGCATCAGCAGCCAGGGTCCTCGCCGTCCCTCGACGCGCCGACGACGATCGACACGGGTGCCGTGGGCGGGCCGTTCGTGCCCGCATCCGGGTTCTGGTCGAGCACCTGGCAGCGTTCGCCGCCCGAGGCCCTGGCCCATGTGATCTGCAGGTTGGCGGGATCGAAGCCCGCCGAGCCCATCGACGCCCTGGCGTCGGCGAGCGACTGCCCCTCGAGGTTGGGGATGGGCGCCTCGGGTGGCGTGAACTGCGACCCGTCGCTCACGAGCAGCGTGATCGAGGTCTCCGGCAGGACGAGCGATCCGGCACCGGGCGAGGTGTACTCGACGCGACCCGCCTCCTGCGCACCAGCCACCGTCGAGCCGACGACGACGGAGAAGCCCGCCGCCTCGAGCGCTGCACGAGCCTCGTCGGGGGTCTGCCCGGCGACGTTCGGAAGCTCGACCGCGTTCCCCTGCAGCGTCTCCGGATCGGGCTGCAGGAACTGGCCGCCTGGGTAGCGCTCGAGCGCTGCCCCCATGACCGCACGGAAGACCACGGATCGCCGGTCCCACATCTCCTGGCCACCCGCATCGCGCAGACCGACCTGTCCTCGGATGTTGCCGATCCAGACGCTGGACGCCACGGACGACGAGGCGCCGTTCACCCACGTCTGCACGACGTTGTTGCTCGTTCCGGTCTTCGAGATCACGGGCGCGGCGCCTGGCGGGTTGTTCGCGGGGTTGGCGTTCGTGACCTCCTGCAGCACGTACTGCATCACGGATGCCACCTCGGGGCTGATGGCACGCTCGCACTGGCGCTCCTGCGCGGGGATCTCGCTGCCATCGCGAGCGATGATGCGATCGATCGCCGTGGGCTCGCAGTGCACGCCGCCGTTGGCCACCGTCTGGAACGCCTCGGCCATGCCCATGGGAGTGACGTTGCCGGTGCCGCCGATCAGCGCCGGCGCGTAGCCCCAGCCTCCGCCCGCCTGGGTCGGATAGTCCGAACCGTCTGCGGGCGTCGTGCCCATGCGCGTCGCCACGTCGAAGACGTCGCAGACGTCGAGGCGCGTGCCCATCTCCATGATCCCGGTGTTTAGGGAGTTCTGCATGATGCCCAGCACGGTCTGCCGGTTGAAGGTGCGGCCCTCGTTGTTCTGCGGGTTGCCGTCCGACAGGCGCGAGCCGCACACGTCGATCGTGCGCTCACGTCGCGAGGTGTCGAGCGAGGTGTTCACCGAGTAGCCGGCCTCGATCCACGCAGCGAGCGTGAAGATCTTGTAGCCGGATCCAGGCTGGAAGCCCCCGCCGCCGTTCCATTCCGAACCGCCGACGTTGAAGTTCACCGACGTCTCCGTCGCGGTCTCCGCGCCGAGCCCGTAGTCCTTGTTCTGCGCCATCGAGAGGATGCGCCCGGAGCCGACCTCCAGCATCGTCACGGCACCGCCGAGCTCGAGCCTCGTCTCGTCGATCGGCGTGTACTCGTCGAGCACGCCCTGCACCTGCTCGTTGAGCCCGACGTCGATGGAGGTGTAGACCTGCAGCCCGCCGAGGTTGAGCGCGCGCGTCGCGGCCTCGATGTCCTGACCGAGCAGGTACGTGCCGTCTGCCTGCGGATTCCGGAGGAGCTGCTGCACGTAGTCGCAGAAGAAGCCCGTCGAGCCGTAGTAGGAGGCGATGCATCCCGAGCCCGCGGGTTGGACGTTCATGAACGCCTCGTCGACGGGCGTCGCGACCGCCTCGTCGTGCTGCTGCTGCGTGATGTAGCCCACCTCGAGCATCGCGTCGACGATGTAGTTGCGACGCACCTCGTTGCGCTCGTAGTTGTCCGGCGAGAACAGGTTGAGCGTCGACGGGTTCTGCACGATCGTCATGATCGAGGCGGCCTGCGCGATCGTCAGCTGGTCGGCGTTCACGCCGAAGTAGCGCTGCGCGGCGGCCTGGATGCCGTACGTCGCGTTGCCGAAGTTCGCGATGTTGAGGTACGCCGCGAGGATCTCGTTCTTCGTGTACCGCTGCTCGAGGCCGATGGCGAAGCGCATCTCCTGCAGCTTGCGCCCGTACGAGTCGGTCGTCTGGTCGGCGCACAGCTCGGGGTCGTAGCGCTCGCCGGTGTCGACGTCGACGATCTGGCACGCGATCTCGACGATCTGCTGGCGCACGAGCTGCATCGTGAGGCTCGACGCTCCGCCCGAGCCGCCGGTGATCTGGCCGACCGCCGCCCGCGCGATCGACGGGGCGTCGACGCCACCGTGGTCGTAGAAGCGGCGGTCCTCTCCGGCGATCGCCGCGAGCGGCGCCCACTGACCGGCCTGGGAGAGCGAGATGATCTCGCGGTTCTGGCTGTAGAACTCGGCGATGGGCGTCGGGGCCCCGTCGAGTGTGCCGTAGATCGTCGAGACCTCGGACTGCTCCTCGATCTGCGCGAACTCGGGGAGGTTCTCGAAGATGTCGAGACCGCTGTTGGCGGTGCTGGAGGCGACGGCGACGGCGGGCGTGACGGTGGCGCTCACGAGGAGGCCGGCGACGACGCTGAAGCCGATGAGGCCGAGGAGGCTCCCGAGCAGGGATCCCGGCGCATGCTTGGCGGTCGAGCGGGCTGGCATGCTAGCGAGGGTACGGCACCACGCTATGAACCGATGGATCCTCTGGAGGCCCCATGACGAACTGGGAGTACGCCACGACGCCGCTGCTCATCCACAAGGAGACGGCGATCCTCAACAACTGGGGCGCCGACGGCTGGGAGCTCGTGCACATCGCGACGGGCACCGAGGGCGGCATGGTCGCGTTCCTGAAGCGGCCCAAGGCGTGAGCGTCGCCGACCGGCTCGCCGAGCTCGGCCTCGCGCTGCCGGCCGTCGCCGCGCCCGTCGCCGCCTACGTGCCCGCCGTCGTGTCGGGCAGCCACGTCTTCACCTCCGGCCAGCTGCCCTTCGTCGACGGCGCGCTGCCTGCGACGGGCAAGGTGGGCGCCGACGTGTCGCCCGAGGATGCGAGGGGCTACGCCGCCACGTGCATCCTCAACGCCCTCGCCGCCGTCGAGGCCCAGATCGGCTCGCTCGACCGAGTGACCCGCATCGTGAAGGTCACGGGGTTCGTCGCGAGCGCGCCGGGCTTCACGGGGCAGCCGGGCGTCGTGAACGGGGCCTCCGAGCTGCTCGGCGAGCTGCTGGGCGACGCGGGCGTGCATGCGCGGTCGGCGGTCGGCGTCGCCGAGCTGCCGCTCGGCGCTCCGGTCGAGATCGAGCTCATCGCCGAGTTCGCCTAGGCACGACCCGCAGACGGACCGAGGTCCTCGGCTGCCCCTGGAGGAGGAGCCGAGGACCTCGGTCCATCCGCGTCGTCGCGTCAGCGCAGCTGCGAGCGGATGGCCTCCACGACCCCCTGGTCGGCGAGCGTCGTCGTGTCGCCGAGGTCGCGGCCCTCGGCGAGGTCGCGCAGCAGCCGCCGCATGATCTTGCCCGAGCGGGTCTTCGGCAGGTCGGGCACGATGAAGACCTGCCGCGGACGCGCGATGGGGCCGATGTCGGAGGCGACGTGCGCGCGCAGCGCGGCCTCGGCCTCCTCGACGGTCTGCGCATCCGCGAACCGCGCCTTCAGGATGACGAAGGCGACGACGGCCTGGCCCGTCGTCTCGTCCGACGCACCGACGACCGCGGCCTCCGCCGTCGACTCGTGCCCGACGAGCGACGACTCGATCTCGGCCGTCGACAGGCGGTGGCCCGACACGTTCATGACGTCGTCGACGCGGCCGAGCAGCCAGATGTCGCCGTCCTCGTCGCGGCGGGCGCCGTCGCCGGCGAAGTAGCGGTCGCCGAACCGCTCCCAGTACGTCTCGCGGTAGCGGTCGTCGTCGCCCCAGATGGTGCGCAGCATCGACGGCCACGGCTCGGTGACGACGAGCAGCCCTCCCGCGCCGTCCTCGACGTGGGCGCCCTGCTCGTCGACGACGTCGATCTCGATGCCGGGCAGCGGCACCTGCGCGCTGCCGGGCTTGAGCGCCGTCACGCCGGGCAGGGGCGCGATCATCATCGCGCCGGTCTCGGTCTGCCACCACGTGTCGACGATCGGGGCGAGGTTCGAGCCCACGACCTCGCGGTACCACATCCACGCCTCGGGGTTGATGGGCTCCCCGACGGTGCCGAGCACGCGCAGGCTCGAGAGGTCCGACGACTGCACGTGCTGGCGGCCGAGCTTCATGAACGTGCGGATGGCCGTGGGCGCCGTGTAGAGGATCGTGACGCCGTAGCGCTCGACGAGCTGCCACGGGCGCTCGGGACCCGGGGTGTCCATCGTGCCCTCGTACAGCACCTGCGTCGCACCGTTCGCGAGCGGCCCGTAGACGACGTAGGAGTGGCCGGTGATCCAGCCGACGTCGGCCGTGCACCAGTACACGTCGGTCTCGGGGTGCAGGTCGAAGACCGTGCGGTGCGTGAACGCCGCCTGCGTGAGGTAGCCGCCCGACGTGTGCAGGATGCCCTTCGGCCTCCCCGTCGACCCGGAGGTGTAGAGGATGAAGAGCGGGTGCTCGGCGTCGAAGCCCTGCGGCTCGTGGTCGGCATCGACCTCGGCCATCGCCTCGTGGTACCAGCGGTCGCGGCCGTCGACCCACTCGACGTCGTTCTCGCCGCGGCGCACGACCAGCACGCCCGTCACTTCGTGGCCGTCCTCGCGCAGCGCCTCGTCGACGATGGGCTTGAGGGGGAAGACCTTGCCCTTGCGCCACGTGCCGTCGGCGGTGATGACGAAGCGCGCCCTCGCGTCGTCGATGCGCATGCGCAGGTTCGAGGCGCTGAAGCCGCCGAACACCACGGAGTGGATGGCGCCGATGCGTGCGCACGCGAGCATCGCGGCGACGGCCTCGGGCAGCATCGGCAGGTAGATGGCGACGCGGTCGCCCGCACCGACGCCTGCGGCCTCGAGCACGTTCGCGAGGCGCTGCACCTCGGCGGTGAGCTCGGCGTACGTCACGGTGCGCCGGTCGCCGGGCTCGCCCTCCCAGTGCAGCGCGACGCGGTCGCCGTGGCCCGCCGCGACGTGCCGGTCGAGGCAGTTGTACGCGACGTTCAGCTGCCCGTCGCCGAACCAGCGCGCGTGCGGCGGCTGCCAGTCGAGCACCTCCGTGAAGTCGCGGTGCCAGTGCAGCTCGCGCGCCCGATCGGCCCAGAACCCGAGCCTGTCGGCCCGCGCCTCGTCGTAGATCCCCGCATCGGCGATCGCCTGCGCCCGGAACGCGTCGCTGGGCGGGAAGGTGCGCTGCTCGGTGTCGGCGAGGTGCGCGAGGTGCTCGGTCATGTCGGGTGCTCCCTTGCATGCGGACGTGACGTCTCGACCCTAGGGGATGCCCGAGGGGCGGCCGTCGCCCGGGCACGCTCGATGGCGAGCGCGCGACGCGGGGCAGCCGGGCACTCCGCCGACGGGGAGGCGGCGGAGTATGCTCCGGGTGTCGATCCCGTGTCGACACGGCAGGAGCAGTCGGATTCCCCCGATCCGCGCGACTGCGGCGGCGTCCGTTCCCCCCAATGGGCGCCGCCTTCTGCGTCCGGCGGTCTCCCCATGCGCGGCATCGCGGCGAGCATCCACAGGCCTCGCCGACGACGCTCGGCGCTGCGGCATGGTGCTGAGCATGCGAGGGATCCCGTTCGTCGCCGGCCTGCCGGTCGCGCCCCTGGCGCGGCTCGGCGCCTCCGGAGCCCCCATGCGCGAGTTCGGCGAGCTCGCCGCCCTCGTCGGCGACGCTGCGGTGACCGACGTGTTCGTCGGTGCGGGCCGCGTGTGGGTCGACCGCGGCAGGGGTGCCGAGCCGACCTCGCTCGTGCTCGACGAGCGGCGCGTGCGCGCGCTCGCGGTGCGGCTCGTCGAGGCGGGAGGCAGGCACGTCGACGAGGCGACGCCGTGCGTCGACGTGCGGCTGCACGACGGCGTGCGCGTGCACGTCGCGCTGCCGCCCGTCGCCGTCGCGGGCACGCAGCTGTCGATCCGTCTGCCGCGCACGGACGCGCTGGGCCTCGACGCGCTCGAGGCGGCCGGAGCCTTCGTGCTCGTGCCTCGCGCGGCGATCGACGCCCTCGTCGCGCGCCGTGCCAACGTGCTCGTGTCTGGCGCGGGCGGCTCGGGCAAGACGACCCTGCTCGGCGCCATGCTGTCGGCAGCGGCGCCCGGCGAGCGCATCGTGACGATCGAGGACGTCGCCGAGCTGCGCATCCGTCACGAGCACGTCGTCGCGCTGCAGACGCGGCAGGCGAACCTCGAGGGCGCGGGCGAGGTCGACCTCGCCCGGCTCGTCCGCGAGGCCCTGCGCATGCGACCCGACCGTCTCGTGCTCGGCGAGTGCCGGGGCGCCGAGATCCGCGAGCTGCTCGCCGCGCTCAACACCGGCCACGACGGGGGAGCGGGCACGCTGCACGCCAACGCGCTCGCCGACGTGCCCGCGAGGCTCGAGGCCCTCGGCGCGCTGGCCGGGCTCTCGCCGGACGCGCTCGCCAGGCAGGCGGTGAGCGCGTTCGACGCCGTGCTGCACGTCGAGCGGGCGGGCGAGCGACGACGCGTCGCCGCGCTCGGCGCGCTCGCGATGCGGGGCGGCACGCTCGAGGTCGTCGATGCGCGCGAGTGAGCTCGAGGCCGTCGCGACGCACGTGCAGCGGGTGGCGGCCGTGACGGCGGGCGGCGTGCCGCTGCAAGCGGCCTGGGGCTACGTCGGCGTCGATCGAGACGTGCGGGACCCCGCGCACGAGGAGGCCTGGAGTCTGTGCGACGCCGCGCTCGACGTCGCCGCGCACGCGGGCGCACCCGTCGCGGGCGTGCTGTCGCGGCTCGCGACCACGCTGCGCGACCGGGCCGCGGCATCGCGCGCCGTCGACGTCGCGCTCGCCGCCCCGCGCTCCACGGCGAGGGTCGTCGCGGCGCTGCCGCTCGTGGGCATCGTCTTCGGCATGCTCCTCGGTCTCGACCCCGTCGGCGCGCTCGTGGGGTCTCCCATCGGCCTCGCCTCGCTCGCCCTCGGCCTGTCGCTCGGCGGCGTCGCCTGGGCCTGGACGCGTCGCATCGTGCGCGCGGCCGCTCGCGGGCGCCCGACGGCGGGTCTCGAGCTCGAGCTCGTGGCGATCGCGCTCTCGGGCGGCATCGGCGTCGATCGCGCCCGCGCCGTCGTCGCGGGCGCGCTCGCTGCGCACGGCGTCGTCGGGGTCGACGCCGAGGTCGTCGACGAGACGCTGCGCATCGCGCAGGCGGCGGGCGTGCCCGCTGCGGCCCTGCTGCGAGCGGAGGCCGATGCGGCCCGCACGCGCGAGCGGCTCGCCGGGCAGGAGCGGGCCGAGCGCGCGTCGGTGCGCCTCGTCGTGCCGCTCGGCGTGTGCGTGCTGCCCGCGTTCGGACTCCTGGCGATCGTGCCGCTCGTGCTCACGATGCTGCAGCAGGCCATCGGCCCGCTCGCCTGACGCGCGTCGACGTCGCGCCGCGCACGGTGCGGCCACGAGGTCTCCACAGACGCGCGTCGTCCACAGTCGCGTCGCGGCCGGCGATGCGGGGCGGCGAGGCCTGCTGTGGTGGTGGCCCGCGCGGAGCACGCGCAGAGGAGGAGGAGTGCCATGGACAGGCTGAGGATGCTCGTCGACGACGAGCGGGGGGCCGCGACCGCCGAGTACGTCATCGCGACGATGGCGGCTGTGGGGTTCGCGGGGCTCCTGGTGGTGATCCTGCGCAGCGAGGAGGTGCGCGCGATCCTCACCGACATGGTGCAGCAAGCACTCACGGTGCAGCGGTGATGCGCCGCGGCGGCGGCGTGCGCGACGAGCTCGGCGCCGTGACGGCCGAGCTCGCCGCGGCGCTGCCTGCCGTGGCGCTCGTGGCTGCGCTCGCGATCGGCGGGGTGGGTGCGGCCGCGCAGCAGGTCGCGCTGCAGGACGCCGCCGGCGATGCGGCACGCGCCGTGGCACGCGGCGACGCGCCCGAGCCGCATGCCATCGGCGCCGAGGTCGGCGTCGAGACGACGGAGGGGCTCGCATGCGTCACGCTGCGCACGACCGTGCTCGGCGGCGCCCTGCCGCTCGCGGCATCGAGCTGCGCCGATGCGGGTGGCCGGTGATGCGACGATGCGGTCGCCGGTGACGCGCCGCGGCGGCCTGCACGACGAGCGGGGAGCCGGCGCGGTGCTCGCGCTCGCGCTCGTGGCAGCCACGGTCGCCGCGGCCGCCGTCGCCCTCGCGGCGTGCGCGCTCGTCGTGGCCTCCGCGCGCGTCGCTGCGGCAGCCGACGCGTCCGCGCTGGCTGCGGCCGATGCCGCCGCCGGCTGGGTCGACGCCGACCCGTGCGCGCGGGCAGCGCTCGTCGCCGCGGCGAACGACGCGATCGTCGCGTCGTGCGGGCTCCAGGGCCTCGACGCGACGGTGCGGCTCGTCGACGCGAGCGGGCTGCCGGTGGCGGCGCTCGCCGTGGCAGGCCCACGTCGCGGCGAGGGGGACGCGTCGTGAGCGGCCACCGCGCCGCACACGCTCGCCGCGAACGGCGCCACCCTCGTGGCCGACCGGGTCGGACGGCGCATGTATGGTGAGGGCGCGTCAGCGGGAAGGACAAGAGCGTTGGCAGATGGCACGAAGCTCGTCATCGTCGAGAGCCCTGCGAAGGGCAAGACGATCGAGCGCTACCTCGGCGAGGGATACAAGGTGATGGCCTCGGTGGGGCACATCCGCGACCTCGTGAGCCCGCGGGATCTGCCCGCCGAGATGAAGAAGGGGCCCTTCGGCAAGTTCGCCGTCGACGTCGAGTCGGGCTTCGAGCCCTACTACGTCGTCAACGACGACAAGCGCAAGACGGTCACCGACCTCAAGAAGGCGCTGAAGGATGCGGACGAGCTCATCCTCGCCACCGATGAGGACCGCGAGGGCGAGGCCATCGCATGGCACCTGCTCGAGGTGCTGAAGCCCAAGGTGCCCGTGCAGCGCATGGTCTTCCACGAGATCACGAAGGAGGCCATCGAGCACGCGCGCGACAACACGCGCCAGCTCGACATGGACCTCGTCGACGCGCAGGAGACCCGCCGCATCCTCGACCGCCTCTACGGCTACGAGGTGAGCCCCGTGCTGTGGCGCAAGGTGCGCCAGGGCCTCTCCGCCGGCCGCGTGCAGTCGCCCACCGCGCGACTCATCGTCGATCGCGAGCGCGAGCGCATGGCGTTCGTGCCCGCCGCCTACTGGAGCCTCGCCGCGACGTTCGACGCCGAGGGCAAGCACTTCCTCGCGCGTCTCGTGCGCCTCGACGGCGCGCGCATCGCCTCGGGCTCCGACTTCGACGACCGCGGTCGGATCAAGGGCGTGCGCACCATCCTCGACGCCGAGGGCGCCGCCGCGCTCGGCGACGAGCTCGAGCGCTCGACGTTCGAGGTCGCGGGCGTCGAGTCGAAGCCGTACCGCCGCCGTCCGTCGGCGCCGTTCACCACGTCGACGCTGCAGCAGGAGGCGGGGCGCAAGCTGCGCTTCTCGGCCAAGCAGACGATGTCGGTCGCGCAGTCGCTCTACGAGAACGGCTACATCACCTACATGCGCACCGACTCGCCCTCGCTCTCCGCGCAGGCGATCTCGGCCGCGCGCACGCAGGCCGCGGCGCTCTACGGCGACGGCTCCGTGCCGCAGGCGCCGCGTCTCTACTCCGGCAAGTCGAAGTCGGCGCAGGAGGCCCACGAGGCCATCCGCCCCGCCGGCGACGCCTTCCAGACGCCGAAGTCCCTCGCCGGCCGCCTCACCGACAACGAGTCGCGCCTCTACGACCTCATCTGGAAGCGCACGGTCGCGAGCCAGATGATCGACGCCACGGGGCAGACGGCCACGATCACGATCGCGTCGGCGCCCACGAGCCGCGGCGTCGCCGAGTTCACGGCCTCCGGCACCGTCATCACCGAGCCCGGCTTCCTGCAGGCCTACGAGGAGGGCAAGGACGTCGATCGCTACGCCGACGACGCCGAGCAGGACGCGACGCTGCCCGACGTCAAGGCGAAGGACGCCGTGGCGCTCGAGAGCCTCGATCGCAAGGACCACGTCACGACGCCGCCGCCGCGCTACACCGAGGCGAGCCTCGTGAAGGCGCTCGAGGAGCTCGAGATCGGCCGCCCGTCGACGTACGCGTCGATCATCGACACGATCGTGCGCCGCGGCTTCGTCACCGTCCGCGGTGGCGCGCTCGTGCCCGAGTGGATCGCCTTCGCGACGATGAACCTGCTCGAGGAGCACCTCGGCCAGTACGTCGACTACGACTTCACCGCCGAGATGCTGGCCGACCTCGACCGCATCGCCGACGGCGACGCCGACCGCGTCGAGTGGCTGTCGCGCTTCTACCGCGGCCACGACGGCAAGCCGGGCCTGCGCGACGTCGTCGGCAACCTCGGCGAGATCGATGCGCGAGCGGTCAACTCGATCGACCTCGGCGAGGGCGTGACGCTCCGCGTCGGCCAGTACGGCCCGTACCTCGAGCGCATCGACGAGCAGGGCACGATCCAGCGTGCGAACGTGCCGGAGGAGCTCACGCCCGACGAGCTCACGCTGGCGCGAGCGCAGGAGCTGCTCGACGCCCCTCCCGTCGAGGAGCGGGTGCTCGGCGAGCACCCCGAGACCGGCAAGTCGATCATCGTGAAGGACGGCCGATTCGGCCCGTACGTGCAGGAGGTCGAGCCCGAGCCCGAGACGCCTGCCGAGCCCGCGCTCACGAAGACCGGCAAGCCGAAGAAGGTGCCGAAGCCGCCGAAGCCGCGCACGGCATCCCTCTTCTCGTCGATGACGCCCGAGTCGATCGACCTCGAGACGGCCGTCGCGCTGCTCTCGCTGCCCCGCACGATCGGCGTCGACCCGGCAGACGAGTCGGCGACGCCCATCACGGTGCGCAACGGCCGCTACGGCCCCTTCATCACGAAGGGCACCGAGACGCGCTCGCTCGACAGCGAGGACGAGATCTTCACGATCACGCTCGAGCAGGCGATCGAGAAGCTCGCGCAGCCGAAGTACGGTGCGCGTCGTCAGTCGTCGGCGCTCGCGGAGTTCGACGCCGACCCCGTGAGCGGCAAGCCGATCAAGGTCAAGGACGGCCGGTTCGGCCCGTACGTGACCGACGGCGAGACGAACGCGACGATCCCGCGCGGCGAGGAGGTCTCGGCCGTCACGTTCGAGCGGGCCGTCGAGCTGCTGCAGATCAAGCGCGACAAGGGCCCGGCGAAGAAGCCCGCGCGCAAGGCGCCGGCGAAGCGTCGCACCCCGGCGAAGAAGTAGGCGTGGCTGGACTGTTCGTCACCCTCGAGGGTGGCGACGGCGCGGGCAAGTCGACGCAGTCGGCGCTGCTCGGCGCGTGGCTGCGCGAGCACGGCCGCACGGTCGTGACGACGCGCGAGCCCGGCGGCACCGACCTCGGCGTCGAGATCCGGCATCTCGTGCAGCATCGCCGCGGCCACGTCGCGCCCCGTGCGGAGGCGCTGCTCTACGCCGCCGATCGCGCGCACCACGTCGCGACGCTCGTGCGCCCCGCGCTCGACCGCGGCGATGTCGTGCTGCAGGACCGCTACCTCGACTCGTCGGTCGCCTACCAGGGTGCGGGCCGCGTGCTCGGCGCCGACGAGGTGCGCGGCCTCTCGCTGTGGGCGGTCGACGGCCTGCTGCCCGACCTCACGATCCTGCTGGACCTCGACCCCGTCGAGGGGCGCAGGCGCATGGCGGCCCGTGCGGACGCACCGTACGACCGTCTCGAGGCGGCGCCCGACGACTTCCACCTGCGCGTGCGCGACCAGTACCTGGCGCTGGCGGAGGCCGAGCCCGAGCGCTTCCTCGTCGTCGACGCGTCGGGCGAGCCGGCCGCGATCCACGCCGTCGTGCGCGAGCGGGTCGCGGCGCTGCTGGAGGGCTGAGGCGTGGTCGCAGCCGAGGGCGATCCGTGGGCCGAGATCATCGGGCAGGACGACGCGGTCGCGACGCTGCGGCGCGCTGCGTCGTCGCCGGGCACGTCGGCCATGACGCACGCGTGGCTCATCACGGGCCCGCCCGGCTCCGGCAGGTCGAACCTCGCGTTCGCGTTCGCGGCGGCGCTGCTGTCGCCGCCTGAGGGGATCGACCACCGCGTGCGCGTGCAGGTCGACGCGCGGACGCATCCCGACCTCGTCGTGCTCGCGACCGAGGGCGTGACGATCTCGATCCATGCGGCGCGCGAGGCCGTGCAGCGCGCGGCGCTGTCGCCGGCGTCGTCGCGCTACCGGGTCGTCGTCGTCGAGGACGCCGACCGCATGGTCGAGCGCACGTCGAACACGTTGCTGAAGGCGCTCGAGGAGCCGCCGGAGGACACGGTGTGGATCCTCTGCGCGCCGGGGGAGAGCGACCTGCTGCCGACGATCCGCTCCCGTGTGCGCACCGTCTCGCTCGGCGTGCCCGACCCCGACGCCGTGGCGCGGCTGCTCGTCGACCGCGACGGGGTCGACCCCGGCCTCGCAGCGCAGGTCGCCCGCGAGGCGCAGAGCCACATCGGCATGGCGCGCAGGCTCGCGACGAGCGACGCGGCGCGCGCGCGACGATTCGAGACGCTCGACGTCGCGCTGCGAGTGCAGACCGCGGGCCACGCCGTGCTCGCTGCCGCGAGGTACGTCGACATCGCAGGCGCCGACGCGGAGGCGATGAGCGCCGACCAGGACGCTGCCGAGCGCGAGCAGGCGCTGCGGCAGCTGGGCATCGCGCCGGGCGGCACCGTGCCGCCGCAGCTGCGCAGGCAGCTGCGCGAGCTCGAGAAGGCGCAGAAGGATCGCGCGAAGCGCGGCCTGCGCGATGGCGTCGACCGCATCCTCGTCGACCTCCTCTCGCTCTTCCGCGACATCCTGCTCACCCAGCTGGGAGTCGCGAGCGAGCTCGTGAACGAGGCGCAGCGGGCCCGCATCGAGGAGGCGGCGCGAGGTCGCCGCCCCGAGGACGCGCTGGCGGTGCTCGATGCGATCCAGGTCGCGCGCGAGCGGATCGAGGCGAACGTGCCGCCGCTGCTCGCGCTCGAGGCGCTGCTCGTCGTGGTCGCGATGCCCGACGAGCGCTGACCCGCATCGCACACCGAGGCGGCCGCCCGTAGCATGGCCGCGGACGAAGGGACTCCCATGGCTTCGACGCTCCGTCTGGGCACCACGGTGGCCGCGGCCGCCGCTGCGGTCGCGCTCGCGCTGACCGGATGCGTCGTGTTGCCGCCGGCTCTGCAGCCCGGTGGCGGGCCGGGGGCGCAGCAGCCCGGCTCCGGCGCCATCGACTTCACGCCCACGGGCGAGACGGTCGACGCCGCGCTCGAGCCGTACTACGCGCAGGACGTCGACTGGACGCTCTGCGCGAGCGGCATGACGTGCGGCACGATCGATGCGCCGATGGACTGGTTCGCGCCGGGAGACGGCCGATCGGTCGAGGTGAGCATGATCGTGCGGCCGGCCGATGGCGAGGTCTGGGGCACGATGCTGTACAACCCGGGTGGCCCGGGCGGCTCGGGTCTCGAGTACGTCCGCGACTACGGCGAGTACCTCGTCGCACCCGAGGTGCTCGAGCACTACAACCTCGTCGGCTTCGACCCCCGCGGCGTCGGGCAGTCGACGCCGATCACCTGCTACGACGACCCGTCGACGCTGTACGACTACCTCTACGAGATCCCGGAGGGCCCCGCGCCCGAGCCGCTCTCCGACGAGGATCTGCAGCAGCAGCTCGACGAGGCCGGGAGCTTCGGCGACGCCTGCCTGCAGTTCACGGGCGAGGCGCTCGAGTTCATGGGCACCGAGCAGGCCGCGAGCGACATGGACCTCATCCGCGCGCTCGTCGGCGAGGAGCGCCTGCACTACCTCGGCGTCTCCTACGGCACGCTGCTCGGCGCGACGTACGCCGACCTCTTCCCGGACCACGTCGGGCGCTTCGTGCTCGACGCGGCCGTCGCGCCGGATGCGACGGATGCCGACGGCACCCTCTTCCAGGCGGGCGGCTTCGAGCTCGCGCTGCGCAACTGGATGGCCGACTGCCAGAGCGTGGGCACGTGCCCGTTCGACGCCTCCGACGTCGACGGCGGCATGCAGCAGATCGGCGAGCTGCTCGCGCAGCTCGAGGCGTCGCCCATCGCGGCGAGCGACGGCCGGCAGCTGGGGTCGAGCTCGATGTTCACGGCGATCGCCGCGAACCTGTACTCGCCGCAGCAGTGGACGACGCTGCGCTCGGTGTTCGCCGACGTGCTGGCTGGCGATGCCGACTCCGCGTTCGTCGAGGCCGATCGCTACTACGGCGTCAATGGCGACGGCACCTTCGCCGACAACTCGTTCGAGGCCCTCATCGGCGTCAACTGCCTCGATGCGCCCGCCGTCACCGACTTCGACGAGGTGCGCGCCAACGCCGAGGCCATCCGCGAGGTGGCGCCGACGCTGTGGCAGGCGTTCACGGGCATGTCGACCTGCGCTGCGTGGCCGTTCGAGGCGACGCGCGAGCCGCACGTCATCACCGCCGACGGGGCGGAGCCCATCATCGTGATCGGTGGCATCAACGACCCGGCGACGCCGTACGAGCAGTCGGTGTCGCTCGCCGAGCAGCTCTCGAGCGGCGTGCTCATCACGGTCGATGCCGAGGGGCACTCGCAGTACAACCAGGGCAACGCGTGCGTCGACGAGCCGGTCGACGAGTACTTCCTCACGGGGACGGCGCCGTCGGGCGACATCGCCGACTGCTGACGCCGATGATCCGCTGCAACCTTGCAGTGGCTGCAACAATGGACCCATGACGGACGAGGGACTGCGGGCGCGCAAGCGTCGCCGGACGAGCGCGGCCATCCAGCGCGCTGCGCTCGAGCTCGCGCTCGAGCGCGGCGATCTGCAGCCGCCGGTCGACGCGATCGCGGCGCGCGCCGACGTGAGCCCGCGCACCTTCTTCAACTACTTCGCGACGCGCGACGAGGCGCTCGTCGGCGAGCCCATGCGGTTCCCGGACGACGCCGATCCCCGCGTGGGCGCCGACCTGCTCGACATGCTCGAGACGATCGCGCTGCAGGTGCTCGGCGACCGCGAGCTCGACCGCGACCTCATCATGCTGCGCCGCGACGTCATGCGGCAGCATCCGGAGCTCTTCGCCAGGCGCGTCGTGCAGGGGCAGGAGATCGAGCAGGAGCTCGTGCGGCTCGCGGAGCGCCGCGCCGAGCTCGACGGCGACGCCCGACCGCACGAGCGCGGTCGCATCGCGGCGCTCGTCGCGATGGGCGCGTTGCGCGCCGGGTGGATGCGCTGGGTCGACCGCGCAGGCGGGGAGAGCCTCGAGGATGCCGTGCGCGCGACGTTCGACGAGGTGCGCCGCATGGTGCGCGACGCCGCCTCCTCCTGACCGAGCGCGCGATGCGACGCCGCGCGCCGTGACGCGGCGGCGCGCGGGGGCCTGCGGGACACGACGTCGCCGTCTGGTCACGGTCCGGTCACGACCTCGCCGTCTGGCCGATCCTGCGTGCGCGGCGCGGGTAGCGTACGAGCGAACGCGTGCGCCGTGGCCGACCCCGTCGCCATCGGTCGCACGCCTGTCACAGCACCAGGACCCAGGAGGTCACCGTGTCCCGACCCGCATCCAGGCGTCGCGCGCTCGTCGCGCTCGCCGGTGCCACCGCCGCAGCCGTCGCGCTCGTCGGCTGCGTGCAGAGCGACCGCGAGGAGTCCGGCGAGGCTGGCGACGTCGACTCGACGTTCGTCTTCGCAGCCTCGTCCGACCCGTCGAGCCTCGACCCGGCGTTCGCGAGCGACGGCGAGTCCTTCCGCGTCTCGCGCCAGATCTTCGAGGGCCTCGTGGGCGTCGAGCCCGGCACGGCCGACCCCGCTCCGCTGCTCGCCGAGAGCTGGGAGCAGTCGGAGGACGGCCTGTCCTACACGTTCCAGCTGCAGGACGGCGTGACCTTCCACGACGGCTCGGCGTTCGACGCCGAGGCCGTGTGCTTCAACTTCGACCGCTGGTTCAACTTCACCGGCGTCGCGCAGGCCGAGAGCATGGCCTACTACTACACGAGCCTCTTCAAGGGCTACGCAGACAGCCCCGAGGGCGCCGTCTACGCATCGTGCTCGGCCGACGAGGAGCTCTCGGCGACCGTGACGCTCGCGAAGCCCTTCGCCGGCTTCATCGCCGCCCTGTCGCTGCCGGCCTTCGCCATGCAGTCGCCCACGGCGCTCGAGGAGTTCGGTGCCGACGAGGTCGGCGGCACCGAGGAGGCGCCGACGCTCTCCGAGTACGCGCAGGGCCACCCCGTGGGCACCGGCCCGTTCTCGTTCGACTCGTGGGAGGTCGGCTCGCAGCTCGAGCTGAGCGCCTACGGCGACTACTGGGGCGAGCAGGGCGACGTGCAGCAGATCATCTTCCGCGTCATCGACGACCCGACGGCACGCCGTCAGGCCCTCGAGGCCGGCGACATCGACGGCTACGACCTCGTGAGCCCCGCCGACGCGGCGGCGCTCGAGGAGGACGGCTACCTCATCGAGTCGCGCGACCCGTTCACGATCCTCTACCTGGGCATGAACCAGCAGGTGCCCGAGCTGCAGGACGTCCGCGTCCGCCAGGCCATCACGATGGCGATCGACCGCGACCAGCTCGTGTCGCAGACGCTGCCCGAGGGCACCGAGGTCGCGAACCAGTTCATCCCGTCGTCGGTCGCCGGCTACAACGACGAGGTCACCGAGTACGAGTACGACCCGGAGGCGGCGCGCGCGCTGCTCGCCGAGGCCGGCTACCCGGACGGCTTCACGCTGCAATTCAACTACCCGACGAACGTCTCGCGTCCGTACATGCCGAACCCGGAGGAGATCTTCACGAACCTCTCCGCGCAGCTCGAGGAGGTCGGCATCACGGTCGACCCGCAGCCGAACGCATGGTCGCCCGACTACCTCGACCGCATCCAGGGCGGCGCCGACCACGGCATCCACCTGCTCGGCTGGACGGGTGACTACAACGACACCGACAACTTCCTCGGCGTCTTCTTCGGCAGCCAGTCGAACGAGTGGGGCTTCGACAACCAGCAGCTCTTCGCCGACCTCGAGGCCGCTCGTGCCGAGCCCGACCTCGACGCGCAGATCCCGCTGTACGAGGCCATCAACGAGGAGGTCGCGACGTTCGTGCCCGGCGTGCCGCTCGCGCACCCGGCCCCGTCGCTGGCGTTCTCGGAGCGCGTCGAGTCGTACCCGACGAGCCCCGTGAACGACGAGGTGTTCAACATGATCGAGCTGACGTCGTAGCCTCGACCTCGGCATGACCATCGGTGGGAGGGGCTGCGATCCGGCCCCTCCCACCGCTTCTGCGACGAAAGGCCTTCGTGCTCCGAGTCATCGGCAAGCGGCTGGCGCTCCTCGTCCCGACCCTCGTCGGGCTGAGCCTGCTGCTCTTCCTCTGGGTCCGCGCCCTCCCCGGCGGACCCGCGACCGCGCTGCTCGGTGAGCGCGCGACCCCCGAGGCCATCGAGCGCATCAACGCGCTCTACGGCTTCGACCGCCCGCTGTGGGAGCAGTACGTCACCTACATGGGACGACTGCTCACGGGTGACTTCGGCGTCTCGATCGAGACCGGCAGGCCCGTGCTCGAGGAGTTCGCGCGCCGCTTCCCGGCGACGCTCGAGCTCGCGACGTTCGCGATCCTCTTCGCGGTGCTGATCGGCGTGCCGCTCGGCTACTTCGCGGCCAAGCACTACGGCCGCCTCGTCGACCACGGCTCGGTGGTGCTGAGCCTCATCGGCATCGTCATCCCCGTCTTCTTCCTCGCCTTCATCCTCAAGTACCTCTTCGCGGTGCAGCTCGGCTGGTTCCCGCCCGACGGCAGGCAGGATCCGCGCATCGACGCGACGCACTTCACGGGCTTCTGGGTGCTCGACGGCTTGCTCACCGGCGAGCTCGACGCGGCAGGGGATGCGTTCCTGCACCTCGTGCTGCCCGGCATCGCGCTCGGCACGATCCCGCTGGCGATCATCGTGCGCATCACGCGTGCGAGCGTGCTCGACGTCCTCGGCGCCGACTACGTGCGCACGGCGCGGGCGAAGGGCATCCTCGAGTCGACGATCCGCGACCGCTTCGTGCTGCGCAACGCCATGCTGCCCGTCGTCACGACGATCGGTCTGCAGGTGGGCCTGCTCATCTCCGGAGCCGTGCTCACGGAGACCGTCTTCGCCTTCTCGGGCGTCGGCCAGTTCCTCGCGTCGTCGATCTTCGCGCGCGACTTCCCCGTGCTGCAGGGCTTCATCCTCTTCATCGCGATCGGATACGCGCTCATCAACCTCATCGTCGACGTCAGCTACTCGTTCATCGATCCCAGGGTGCGTGTCCAGTGAGCGCCGTCCTCCCTCCCGCCAGCGACGCCAGCATCGGCCCCGACCCCCAGGAGCCGAAGGGGCAGGGGCCCGGCGCGCGACGCGAGGCCGGCCAGTCGGTGTGGGGTGCCGCGTTCTCGCGCCTGCGCCGCAACCCGCAGGCGATCGTCGGCGCCGCGATCGTCGGGCTCTTCGTGCTCGTCGCGATCCTCGCGCCCGTGCTGGCGCCGTACTCGGGCACCGCCCTGCCCGGCCGCTCCGAGATCACGCCGACGAGCATCCCCGTGCCGGGCGACCTCGCGCAGTACCCGCTGGGGCTCGACCGCTTCGGCGGCGACGTGCTGTCGAAGCTGATCTGGGGCGCGCAGGCGTCGCTGCTCATCGGGCTCGTGTCGACGGCGCTCGGCCTCGTGGGCGGCATGCTGCTCGGGCTCGTGGCCGCCGGATTCGGTGGCTGGGTCGACAACGTGGTCATGCGCGTCGTCGACATCCTGCTGTCGGTGCCGAACCTGCTGCTCGCCGTGTCGATCGCGGCGGTGCTGGGGCAGACGCCCGCTGCCGTGATGATCGCCATCGGCGCGAGCCAGGTGCCGATCTTCGCGCGCCTCCTGCGCTCGTCGATGCTGCAGCAGCGCTCGGCCGACTACGTGCTCGCGGCGCAGACGCTCGGCCTCTCGCGTCGCACGATCACGATGAGCCACGTGCTGCCGAACTCCCTCGGCCCCGTGGTCGTGCAGGCGACGCTGGCGCTCGCCACCGCCGTCATCGACGCGGCCGCGCTGTCGTTCCTCGGCCTCGGCGGTGGACGCCCGGAGACGGCCGAGTGGGGGCGCATGCTCACGTACGCGCAGAACGAGCTCGCGATCGCGCCGCACCTGGCGTTCCTGCCCGGCATCTGCATCGCGATCACGGCGCTCGGCTTCACGCTCTTCGGCGAGTCGCTGCGCGAGGCGCTCGACCCGCGCCAGCGGAAGGCCTAGCGCCGCAGCATCCCTCGACTGGGCAGTAGATGTCGTGATTCGGCCCGAATCTCGACATCTACTGCCCATTCGCGTGCATCGAGTGCCCAGTCGGCAGGACGCAGGGGAGCAGGGCGTCAGGCCGCGCCGAGCTCCGCGCCGGGGATCGAGGCGAGCAGCTGCCGCGTGTACGGGTGGCGCGGGTTCTGGAACAGCTCCTCGCTCGGCGCCTGCTCGACGATCTCGCCGCGCTGCATCACGGCGACGTGGTCGCTGATGAGGCGCACGACGGCGAGGTCATGGGAGATGAAAAGGTACGAGAGCCCCAGCTCGCGCTGCAGCTCGCCGAGCAGGTGCAGGATCTGCGACTGCACGAGCACGTCGAGCGCCGAGACGGGCTCGTCGCACACGACGAGGTCGGGCTTGAGGGCGAGCGCACGCGCGATCGCGACGCGCTGGCGCTGGCCGCCGGACAGCTCGCCGGGGTAGCGACGCAGCATCGACTGCGGCAGCGCCACCTGGTCCATGAGCTCGGCGACGCGCGCGCGGCGCTCGGCGCGGGACCCGCGCCGGTAGGCGTCGAGGGGCTCGCCGACGATGCGTCCGATCGTGAACGACGGGTTGAGCGACGAGTACGGATCCTGGAAGACCGGCTGCACGCGCTGGCGGAAGGAGCGCAGCTCGTCGCCCTTCAGGTCGGCGATCTCCTGGCCGTCGAAGCGCATGGAGCCCGACGTCGGCTCGACGGCCTTCAGCAGCATCCGCGCCGTCGTCGTCTTGCCGGAGCCGGACTCGCCGACGATCGCGACCGTCTGGCCGCGGGGGATGACGAACGAGACGTCCTTCGCGGCGGTGAAGTCGTCGCCGCCGCGCACGGGGTAGACCTTCGTGAGGCCCTCGACCTCGACGATGTTGTCGGCGGCGCGCGGCGCGTCGGCCTCCTGGCCGTGCTCGATGACCTGGGCGCGTGCCGCGGCGACCGAGGGCGCGGCGGCGACGAGCGCCTTCGTGTACTCGTGCTGCGGATCCTGCAGGATCTGCGCGGCCGGGCCCGCCTCGACGACGCGGCCGCGGTGCATGACGACGACCTTCGACGCGCGCTCGGCGGCGAGGCCGAGGTCGTGGGTGATGAGCAGCACGCTCGTGCCGAGCTCCTGCGTGAGCGCGCCGATCTGGTCGAGGATGGTGCGCTGCACCGTGACGTCGAGCGCGCTCGTGGGCTCGTCGGCGATGAGCAGGCGCGGAGCGCATGCGAGACCGATCGCGATGAGCGCGCGCTGGCGCATGCCGCCCGAGAACTCGTGCGGGTACTGGCCGGCGCGGCGCTCGCCATCCGGCAGGCCCGCGGCCGACAGCGCCTCGACGACCTTGCCTCCGACGTCGCGTCGCGTCGCCTTCCGGTGCGCGAGCAGCGTCTCCGCCACCTGCGTGCCGATCTTCGAGACCGGGTTGAGGTTCGACATCGGATCCTGCGGCACCATGCCGATCTCGTTGCCGCGCAGGCCGCGCATCTTCGACTCGGAGAGGCCGACGAGCTCGCGGCCGTCGAGCTGGATGCTGCCGCCCGCGATGGTGGCGTTCGCGGCGAGGAGGCGGATGATCGCCATCGCCGTCGTCGACTTGCCCGAGCCCGACTCGCCCACGATCGCGACGGTCTCGCCGCGCTCGACGTCGAACGACACGTGCTGCACGGCGTCGACCGTGCCCGCCATGGTGCGGAACGTCACCTGCAGGTCGCGCACGCGCAGCAGGGGCACGTGCTCGTCGGTGGTGGCGGATGCGGCGGATGCGTCGGCGGGGGTGGGCTCGACGGGCGCGGCAGCGGGCTCGCTCATCCTGCCATCCTGCCGGACGCCGGGACCGTGGATGCGCGGTTCCGGCCGATCGTCACACGACCGTAGCCTTCGGGTGCAGATCCCCCGCGGCGCGCGCAGGCGGAGCCGGCGGGCGGGTCGCGGCCGACGGCATCCGCACCCCGTGGGCGCCGCGTGCACGGTTCGCGCGTCGCTCGTGGATGCGCTAGCATCGTCTCTCGTGCCGCACTGCGTCACATGCCGCCCTAGCTCAGTTGGCAGAGCGATTCACTCGTAATGAATAGGTCGTGGGTTCGATTCCCACGGGTGGCTCCGAACGAGAAGGCCCCCGCAGCAGCGGGGGCCTTCTGCGTGCGCCCGCGCGGCGCTCCCGGCATCCGGGGATACGGTGAGTGGGTGCCCGACGCCCCAGACATGCAGGACTGGCCGACCGGTCGACTGCTGTCGATGGCGGCTCGGCTCGTGGAGCACGGCTGGCACGACACGTTGCAGGGCATCGGCATCACGCACGCGGGCCTCGTCGTGCTCGACCTCCTCGCCGACGGCCCGCTCTCGCAGGCCGAGATCGCGCGGCGGGCGCGCGTCGAGGTGCAGACGATGTCGCGCACGGTCGATCGCCTCGAGCGCGAGGGGCACGTCGAGCGCACGCCGGATCCCACCGATCGGCGTTCGCGACTCGTGGCGCGCACGACCGCGGGCGAGGCCGCGTGGACGCAGGCGCGCACGCTCGAGACGACGGCGATCCCCGAGGTCGAGGCGCCGGATGCGCTGCGTGCGCAGCTGCTGCAGATCGTGCGGGCGCTGAGCGCCGAGCGCTGGGCGTGACCCGGCCGCGGCTCCCTTTGCCAACTGAAGGTCAGCCAGCGTAGTATTCGAGCCATGGCCAGAGCGCTCCTCATCGTCGACGTCCAGAACGACTTCACCGAGGGCGGCGCCCTCGGCTGCGACGGCGGCGCGGCCGTCGCCGCGGCGATCACCCAGCACGTCCGTGCGAGCGACTACGCCCTCGTCGTCGCGAGCCGCGACTGGCACCACGGCGACGACGACAACGGCGGCCACTTCGCCACCGGCGAGCCGGACTTCGTCGACACCTGGCCCGTGCACTGCGTCGCGGGCACGGCAGGCGCCGACTACCACCCGGCCCTCGACGCCTCCCTCGTCGACGTCCACGTCTTCAAGGGCCAGGGCGAGCCTGCCTACTCGGCGTTCGAGGGCGAGACCGACGACGGCCGCACGCTCGCCGAGATCCTCGACGAGGCGAGCATCGACGAGCTCGTCGTCGTCGGCATCGCGACCGACTTCTGCGTCAAGGCCTCCGCGCTCGACGCCATGCCCGTCGTGCCCACCGTGACCGTCGTCGACGCCCTCACCGCCGCCGTCGCACCCGGCACGCGCGCCGCCGCGCTCACCGAGCTCGCCGCCGCCGGGGTCGTGGTCCGGTGAGCTCGCCCGCCCCCGTCGAGCCGCCCACGAGCCGCCCGGCGTCGTCCCGCGTGCCGCGTTGGCTGCGCGCGCTCATCCCCGCCGTGCTCATCGTGGGGTGGCTCGCGGCGCTCGGCGTCGGTGGCCCGACGTTCGGCAGGCTCGAGGAGGTCGTCGAGAACGACCAGGCCGCGTTCCTGCCGCAGTCGGCGGATGCCACGGCCGTGCAGGAGGCGCTCGGCGGCTTCCTGGGCGACGATCGCGTGCCCGCCATCATCGTGCTCGAGGGCGACGGCACGCTCTCCGACGACCAGCTGGCGGACGCGCAGACGCTCGCAGCCGACGTCGCGGACGTCGAGGGCGTCGCCGAGGCGTCGCCTGCGATCCCGAGCGACGACGGCGAGGCCGTGCAGATCGTCGCCGTGGTCGACGCGAGCGAGTCGGAGGCGGTCGACGCCGCCGTCGAGGAGATCCGGTCGCTCGTCGCCGACGCGCCGGGAGGCCTCACGGGCGCCGTGACGGGGCCGGCGGGCTTCGCCGCCGACATCGCATCCGCATTCAGCGGCATCGACGGCATCCTGCTGCTCGTCGCCCTCGCGGCCGTGCTCGTGATCCTCGTCATCGTCTACCGCTCGCCGTTGCTGCCGATCCTCGTGCTGCTCACGTCGGTCGCGGCGCTCTGCCTCGCGATCCTCGTCGTCTTCGGGCTCGCGAAGGCGGGCGTGCTGCAGCTCAGCGGTCAGACGCAGGGCATCCTCTTCATCCTCGTCGTCGGCGCCGCCACCGACTACGCCCTGCTCTACACCGCGCGCTACCGCGAGGCGCTCGGGCAGCACGCGCGCAGGTGGGATGCGACGCTGGCGGCATGGAAGGGCTCGTTCGAGCCCATCCTCGCCTCGGGCGGCACCGTCATCGCCGGCCTGCTGTGCCTCCTGCTGTCGGATCTGCAGTCGAACCGGCAGCTGGGCCCCGTCGCCGCGATCGGCATCGCGATGGCGCTGCTCGCCGGCCTCACGATGCTGCCCGCGCTGCTGTACGCCGTCGGTCGCGTCGCCTTCTGGCCGCTCGCGCCCCGCCACGCCGGCGCGCACGAGCATGCTGCCACCCATGCGAAGCCGCAGCGGCTCGGCCTCTGGGGCCGTGTGGCGCGGCTCGTCGGCGCCCGCCCGCGCCCCGTGTGGATCGTCACGGCGCTCGTCCTCGCCGCCGGCGCGCTCGGCCTGACGCAGCTGCAGGCGAACGGCGTGCCCTCGAGCGAGTTCGTCGTCGGCGAGTCCCAGGCACGCGACGGCCAGGCCGTGCTCTCCGACCACTTCCCGGGTGGATCGGGCACCCCGACGTACGTGCTCGCCGACGAGGGCGACCTCGACGCGGTCGCCGAGGTCGCGGGCGGCGTCGACGGCGTGGATGCCGTGGCGGCCACGAGCGAGGACGCGCCGGGAGGCGCCGTGCCGATCGGCGACGACGCCGCCCAGGCGCCGTCCGGCCCGCCGGGCGCGCCGACGGGGGAGCCGCAGGTCGTCGACGGACGGGTGCTGCTGCAGCTCACGCTCGCCGCGGCCCCCGACTCCGACGCGGCGCAGCAGACGGTGCGCGACCTCCGCGTCGCGCTCGCCGACGCCGACCTCGCCGACGCGCTCGTCGGCGGCACCACGGCGACGGCCGTCGACACGAACGACACGGCCATCCACGACCGCGCGCTCATCATCCCGATCGTGCTCGCCGTCATCCTCGTGATCCTCGCGCTGCTGCTGCGGGCGATCGTCGCGCCGATCCTGCTCGTGCTCACGACCGTGCTGTCGTTCGCGACGGCGCTCGGCGTCGCCGCGCTCATCCTGCACGCCATGGGGCGCGAGGCGATGGATCCGTCGGTGCCGCTGTTCGCGTTCGTCTTCCTCGTCGCGCTCGGCGTGGACTACAACATCTTCCTCATGTCGCGCGTGCGCGAGGAGGTCGGCAGGCTCGGCCACCGCGAGGGCGTGCTCACGGGCCTGCGGGTCACGGGCGGCGTCATCACGTCGGCGGGCGTCGTGCTCGCCGCGACGTTCGCCGCGCTCGCGGTCATCCCCGTGCTGTTCCTGCTGCAGATCGCGATCATCGTCGCGCTCGGCGTGCTCATCGACACCGTGCTCGTGCGCTCGCTGCTCGTGCCCGCGCTCGCGCTCGAGCTCGGTGCCGCGACGTGGTGGCCGTCGGCGCTGTGGCGCCGGCGCGACGAGGGCGGCATCACGCCTCGGCGCCGACCCGACGCATGATCGGGGTCGCGGAGATGCCGTGCACGATCACCGAGAGCGTGATGGTGAAGCCGACGGTCGACCAGAGCGCAGGGAGCTCGGCGAAGCCGGCCTCGCCGGCTGCGTACGCCACGTAGAAGATCGACCCGATGCCGCGGACGCCGAAGAAGCCCACGGCGAGCCGCTCACGGCCCCGCAGCGGGCGATCGCCGCTCGTCGGGCGCCGCCTGCCGACCGCGAGCGCGATCCATCCCGTCACCGGCCGGATGACGAGCACGAGCGCGATCCCCACGGCGATGCCACCGGGGGTCAGGTCGGCGAGGAGGCCGTTCGTGAGCGAGATGCCGAGCAGCAGCAGCACGACGAGGGTCAGCAGCTGCTCCAGGCGCTCGATGGTCGCATGCATCTGCCGGTGGTAGTCGTGCCCGCGCTCGACCGAGCGCAGGGTGAGGGCCGCGACGAACACGGCGACGAAGCCGTACCCCTGGGCCACCTCGGCCACCCCGTACGCCAGCAGCAGCGCGACGACGGCCATGAGCGGCTGGCCACGATCCGCCACGCGCATCGACTCCCTCGACGAGCGGAACGCGATCCGCCCGAGCAGCCAGCCCACGCCGACGCCGATGGCGACGCCGATGAGGACCTTGGCCACGAGGTAGAAGCCGACCCACGCGCCGATCCACTCCGACACCGCCGCCTGGCCGGCGAGGAGGATCGCGGCGTAGACGAAGGGGAACGCGAGCGCGTCGTTGAGGCCGGCCTCGGACGTCAGCGCGAACCGGACCTCGTCGGACTCGTCGATCTCGCCGGTCGAC
The DNA here is from genome assembly GCF_042666675.1 of Agrococcus sp. GCM10030265. NCBI lineage: Bacteria > Bacillati > Actinomycetota > Actinomycetes > Micrococcales > Microbacteriaceae > Agrococcus > Agrococcus sp. GCM10030265. The sequence continues at coordinate 1,241,461 of NZ_JBHTCZ010000002.1, read as the reverse complement.
TCGCTCGGCTGCCCAGGGCCCTCGACCTGGACGTCGCTCGCGAGCACGGGGTCGGTGGGGGCGAGCGCCGCGCCCAGCAGGAGGGCGGCGGGCAGCGCGAGCCCCATCCACCACCAGCCGAGGAGCGCGACGGCCCCGATGCACAGCGGCATCGTGATGGCGAGCAGGCGCCAGGTCGCCGACCACCGACGCCAGTCGCCCAGGCGACGCAGGCTCAGCGGGCGATCGAGCGCCAGCCCGACCCCCATGAGCGAGACGAGCACCGTGGCCTCGGTCAGGTGCTCGGTGACGTCGCCGTGCACGATCGGGGAGAACGTCTCGTCCTCCCACACGGGCAGGAGCCCGACGAGGCACCCGACGGCGAGCAGCACGACGGGAGCCGACAGCGCCACGCGCCTCAGGGCCACGGGCAGCACCACGGCGATCAGCAGCGCGACGCCGAGGATGAGGTACGCCAGGTCCGCGGTCACGCTGCAGTCTCACGGTGCCGGATCCACCGGACAAGCAGGTCCCGGGGAAGGGTGGATCGTGCTAGCGACCGCGCTCGGCGCCGCGCCGGAGGATCAGCGGGCCTCGGGCTCGGCCGTCGCCTGCAGCCACGCCCACAGCGTCGCACGATCGGCGAAGACGCCCACGTCGAGCCCGAGCGACCGGCCGAGCGCGACGACCCGATCGCGCAGGGTGTGGCGGTGGAGGCCCGTGGCGCGTCCGGCGGCATCCCACGCGCAGTCGTGCGCGAACCACGTGCGGGCGAGGGCGACGTCGCGCATGCCGGACTCCGTCGCGAGCGCGGCGCCGAGGTGGGCGGTCGCGGCCGCGCGCACCTCGGCGTCGTCGAGGAGGCCGAGCAGCCCGTCGACGCGCGCATCGAACGTCGCCGACGCCGCCTGCGTGCGGCGTGCGCGCGCGAGGGCCGTCCGCGCCTGGGCGAGGGCCGTGCGCGCCGCGCCCCACGACGCGGGCGTCGACCACCCCACCGCCGCCTCGGCCCCGTCGATCGCGGCCGCGATGCGCTCGACGTCGCTCGCGCTCGCGACCACGAGGGTCTCGCCGCCCCGCACCGTCGCCATCGCCGTGCCCGCCGGGTCGGCGTCGAGGCTCGCGGCACCGCCGACGACCGCGACGACGATCGGCTCGGCGGGCAGCGCCTCGCCCACGCGAGCGAGCAGCGCGGCCGCCGATCGCACCTCGCCCGCGAGCGCCTGCTCGAGGATGGCGCCCTCGAGCGCCGCGACGCGATCGCGCGCGACCTGCGAGGTCGCGAGCGCGAGGTCGAGGAGGCCCGCGGCCGTGGTCGCGACGGATCGCGCCGGCGCGTCGAGGGCGGCGGAGCCCGCGATGGCGAGGGCGCCGTGGAGCCTGCCGGCGCCGCCGAGCGTGTGCACGAGCGTCCACGCACCGTCGGGGCCGTCCGTCATGCGCGCCGCACGTCGACCGGAGCGCAGCGCCGTACGCGCCTCCTCGGCGAGCGCCGGCTCGATGCCGCGGGCGGATGCGACGCGCACGCGCGCGCGCTCGTCGAGCAGGGCGGCGTCGACCCCGAGCTCGCGCGCGAGCGCCCGCACGACGGCGGTCGACCCGTCGGACCGGCTCGCCGCGGCGGCGATCGACCGCTGCGCGTCCGCCGCCCATCGCTCGCGGGCCGTCGACCGCTCGGCGTTCCACCGGATGACGGCGAGGAACGGCGTCGCGTACGGCACCTCGAGCAGCGGCAGGTCGGCGGCGAGGCACGCGTCCACGAGCGACGCGGGCACGGCATCGACGTGGACGCCCGTGCCGAACCCGACCGCGAGCACGCCAGCGTCCTGCAGCGCACGCACGTAGCGCGGCGTCGACGCCTCGTCCTCCACGAGCTGCCTGCCCGTCGTGAGCAGCACGTGGTCGCGGGCGAGGAACGGCGTGGGGTCGAGGAGGTCCGAGCTCGCGATCCACGAGATGGGCGCCGATCGACGCTCGTCGCCTGCGACGAGCTCGCGCAGCGCGAGGGCGGGCTCGGCCGCCATGGCCTCGACCGTGGGGACGATGGGGGAGCGCTGGCCGGCGTGGGGTGCCACGGTGGCGATTCTCGCATGCAAGAGCGCCATCGTGGCATCCCCGGCGACGCCGGGCGTCCCTAGCGTGAGGGCACGAGCAGCGAGGAGCCGACATGACCCTGCAGGAGACCGCCACCGTGGCGCACGTCGATGCGTCGGCATCCCCGGCCGCAGCACCGCTCGGCGGCCCGACGCTAGAGCAGGTGCGCCGCCTGCGCACCGCGGTCCCCGGCCCCGCGTCGCGGGCGCTCCTCGCACGCAAGACCGACGCCGTCGCGCGCGGCGTCGGCATCGCGCTGCCCGTCTTCGTGACCGCGGCCGGCGGCGGCGTCGTCGTCGACGCCGACGGCAACTCGCTCATCGACCTGGGCTCCGGCATCGCCGTGACCTCGGTGGGCAACGCCGATCCCGCGATCGTGGAGGCCGCGTCGCGGCAGCTCGAGCAGTTCACCCACACGTGCTTCACCGTCACGGGCTACGAGGGCTACGTCGCGGTCGCGGAGGCGCTCAACCGCCTGACGCCGGGGGACTTCGCCAAGCGCAGCGCGCTGTTCACCTCGGGTGCGGAGGCCGTCGAGAACGCGGTCAAGATCGCGCGCGTCGCGACCGGACGCAGCACGATCGTCGCCTTCGACCACGCGTACCACGGGCGCACGAACCTCACGATGGGCCTCACGGCCAAGTCGATGCCGTACAAGCGCGGCTTCGGTCCCTTCGCGCCCGACATCCATCGCGCCCCCATGTCCTACCCGTTCCGCGACGGCCTCGACGGCGAGACGGCGGCGCGCATCGCGATCGACCGCATCGCGCGACAGGTGGAGGTGGACGAGATCGCCGCCATCATCGTCGAGCCCATCCAGGGCGAGGGCGGCTTCATCGTGCCCGCCGACGGGTTCCTGCCCGCGCTGGCCGCGTGGGCCCGCAGCCACGGCATCGTCGTGATCGCCGACGAGGTGCAGACGGGCTTCGCCCGGACGGGCGCGATGTTCGCCTCCGAGCTGCTCGGCCTCGAGCCCGACCTCGTCGTGACGGCGAAGGGCCTCGCGGGCGGGCTGCCCCTCTCGGCGGTCACGGGCCGCGCCGAGATCATGGACGCCGCGCACGCGGGCGGCCTCGGCGGCACGTACGGCGGCAATCCCGTCGCGTGCGCGGCGGCGCTCGCCGCGATCGCCGCCTTCGAGGGCGGCCTCGTCGAGCGGGCGCGCGGGATCCAGGCGATCGTCGAGGAGCGGCTGCTCGCGGCGCAGCGCCTCGACGCTCGCATCGGCGACGTCCGCGGTCGCGGCGCGATGATGGCGATCGAGCTCGTCGACCCCGCGACGGGTCGGCCCGACGCCGCGCTGACGGCGCGCGTCGCCGCCGCGGTGCACGCGGCGGGCGTCGTGCTGCTCACGTGCGGCACCGACGGCAACGTCATCCGCCTCCTGCCGCCGCTCGCGATCGGCGACGACCTGCTGCGCGAGGGCCTCGACGTGCTGTGCGACGCCCTCGCGGCAGCCTGAGACGAACCCCACATCCGGCCTAGGCTGGGACCAGCGAGACTGCGAAGGAGCATCCATGACGCACCACGACGAGACGGCGCTGCTGGAGGGCGTGCACGGCGCGCTCTACATCGACGGCGAGTGGGTGGCCGGCGAGGACGGCACGATCGACGTGACCGACCCGTCGACGGGCGAGGTCATCAAGACCATCGCGAACGGATCCGTCGCCGACGGCGTGCGCGCGCTCGACGCGGCCGTCGCCGCGCAGGACGACTGGGCGCGCACGCCCGCCCGGGTGCGCGGCGAGGTCCTGCGGAAGGCGTGGGAGCTGCTGCAGGAGCGCACGGAGGACTTCGCGCTGCTCATGACGCTCGAGATGGGCAAGCCGCTCGCCGAGGCGCGCGGCGAGGTCGCATACGGCGGCGAGTTCCTGCGGTGGTTCTCCGAGGAGGCGGTGCGCATCGGAGGCCGCTACGCGCAGAACCCCGAGGGCACGGGGCAGATGATCGTGACGCACCGCCCCGTGGGCCCGTGCTACCTCATCACGCCGTGGAACTTCCCGCTCGCCATGGCGACGCGCAAGATCGCGCCCGCGATCGCGGCCGGCTGCACCGCCGTCGTGAAGCCCGCCACGCTCACGCCGCTGACGACGCTCGCGTTCGTGCAGCTGCTCGAGGACGCCGGGCTGCCGAAGGGCGTCATCAACGTCATCACGACGAAGAGCACCGGTGCGCTCACCGATCGCATCATGAGCGACCCGCGCCTGCGCAAGGTGTCGTTCACGGGCTCGACGCCCGTGGGCGTCGGCCTGCTGAAGCAGGCCGCCGACAACGTGCTGAAGGCATCCATGGAGCTCGGCGGCAACGCCCCGTTCGTCGTGTTCGAGGACGCCGACCTCGACAAGGCGGTCGAGGGCGCGATGCTCGCGAAGTTCCGCAACATCGGCCAGGCGTGCACGGCGGCGAACCGCTTCATCGTGCACGAGTCGGTCGCCGACGACTTCGCCGCCCGCATCACCGCGAGGGTGCAGGGCATGCAGGTCGGTCGCGGCACGGACGACGGCGTGCAGATCGGCCCGCTCGTCGAGCCGAAGGCCGTGGCGAACGCCGTGCGCCTCGTCGACGAGGCCGTCGCTGCCGGCGCGGTCGTGACGACGGGCGGCAAGGCCATCGACGGCCCCGGCTCGTTCTTCGAGCCGACGGTGATCGACCGCGTCTCGGCCGACATGTCGGTCTCGATCGAGGAGATCTTCGGGCCCGTCGTCGGCATCCAGCGATTCTCGACCGAGGAGGAGGCGGTGTCGCTCGCGAACGCCACCGAGTACGGCCTCGTCGGCTACGTGTTCACGCAGGACGCCGCGCGCGGCCAGCGCATGATCGACCTGATCGACACCGGCATGATGGGCCTCAACGTCGGCGTCGTGTCGAACGCGGCCGGCCCGTTCGGCGGCGTGAAGCAGTCGGGCCTCGGGCGCGAGGGCGGCGCCGAGGGCATCTACGAGTACCTCGAGACGAAGTACACGCTCATGCCGAACCCCTACGCCTGATCCCCGCGAGCACGACGGCCCCCTCCGCGTCGGAGGGGGCCGTCCTGCGCTCGGTCGTCAGGGCTGGTCGGCCGCCACGAGCAGCTGGTGCTGCGCGAGCTCGCGGTAGAGCGGGCTCGACGCGAGCAGCTGCTCGTGCGTGCCCGTCGCCACGACGCGGCCCTGATCGAGCACGACGATCTGGTCGGCGCCGACGACGGTCGACAGCCGGTGCGCGATGACGAGCAGCGTGCGCCCCTCGGCGACCTCGTCGATCGCGCCCTGCAGCTGCGCCTCGTTGCGGCCGTCGAGGCTCGACGTCGACTCGTCGAGCAGCAGCAGCGCAGGCGCCGAGAGCAGCGCGCGCGCGATGGCGAGCCGCTGGCGCTCGCCGCCCGACAGGCGCACGCCGCGCTCGCCGACCACGGCATCGAGCCCCTCCGGCGAGCGGTCGACGACCTCGCGCAGGTTGACGCGGCCCAGCACGTCGAGCAGCCGCTCGTCGGTGGCGTCGGGGGATGCGAGCAGCAGGTTGTCGCGGATGGTGCCGGCGAGCACGGGCGCATCCTGCTCGACGTAGCCGATGCCGGCGCGCAGCGCACGGCGCTCGACCGAGCGTGCATCCCTGCCGGCGACGACGATGCGCCCCGCCACGGGATCGTAGAAGCGCTCGACGAGCGCGAAGAGCGTCGACTTGCCTGCTCCCGACGGGCCGACGATCGCGGTGCGCGTGCCGGGCGCGACCGTGAACGACACGTCGTGCAGCACGGTGGGCGACTCGACGGGTGCGTCCTCCTCGACGCCGTCCTCGGCAGCGCGGCGCGAGCGCACCACCGACTCCGGATACCGGAACGAGACGCCCTCGAACGCCACGGCGTCGCCGGTCGGGGCCGCGTCGACGACGAGGTCGCCTGCGTCCTCCGGCGCGAGGCGCACGATCTCCTGGATGCGGCCGAGCGCGCCGAGCGCGGTCGAGACCGCCGTGACGGCGCCGATCATCTGCCCGAGCGGGAAGATCATGTACGACAGGAACATCAGGAAGCCGACGAGCGACGCGATCGACAGGTCGCCCGTCGCCACGCGCAGGCCGCCGACGCCGATGACGACGAGGAAGGCCACCTGCACGGCGACTCCGGCGATCGGCACGACGAGCGCCGAGATGCGCGCGACGCGCACGCCCGCGCCGAACGCGGCCTCGCTGCGCTCGCCGACGACCGCGATCTCGCGATCGGTCGCGTTCGACGCGCGCACGGTGCGCACCGCCGAGATCGCGCGCTCCAGCGCGCTCGTGAGGTGCCCGACCTGCTCCTGCGCGGCACGCGTGGCGCGCGTGAGCATCGGCATGACGACGAGGACCGCGGTGAACGCCGCGACGACGACGAGCAGCGTGAGGCCGAAGAGCGCAGGGTCGATGACGAGCATCGCGACGATGGCGCCGACGAACGTCAGCAGGCCGCCCACCGACTCCACGAGCCCCTGCGTGAGCACGGCGCGCAGCAGCGTCGTGTCCGAGCCGACGCGCGAGACGAGGTCGCCCGTGCGGCGCTGGTCGAACTCGGCGATCGGCAGGTGCAGCAGGCGCCCCACGAGCTGCGTGCGGGTGCGCAGCACGACGTGCTCGCCGAGGATCTGCAGCAGGAAGTGCTGGAAGCCGCCGAGCGCGGCGTCGACGAGCACGAGGATCACGAGCACCCACGGCAGCCAGCGCAGCGGCTCGGAGGCCTGCACCGCCGTGATGATCTGCTGCACGAGCAGCGGCTGCACGAGGCTCGTCACCGCGCCGAGCACCGACAGCACGAGCGCGCCGGCGAGCAGCCCCTTCTTGGGGAACAGGTAGGGCAGCAGCTCCCGCACGGATGCCTTCGGGCCGCCGTCGTCCTTCGCTCGGCGCAGGGGTCCTCGTCGCTCGCTCATCGCCCACCATCCTCCCACCGCGCCCGTCGACCGCTCGCCGGTGACCGTGTCGGTGGCCGCGGCTACAGTGAGTGCTCGTGCCCGCCGTCATCTCCGCCAGAGGACTCGTCAAGCGCTACGGCGACTTCACCGCCGTCGACGGCATCGACTTCGACATCGAGCAGGGCGAGTCGTTCGGCTTCCTCGGCCCGAACGGCGCAGGCAAGTCGACGACGATGCGCATGATCTCCGCCGTCTCCACGCGCACGGGCGGCTCGCTCGACGTGCTCGGGCTCGACACGAACGACCACGGCCCCGAGATCCGGGCGCAGCTGGGCGTCGTGCCGCAGGCCGACACCCTCGACACCGAGCTGCGCGCCCGCGAGAACCTCGTCGTCTACGGCCGCTACTTCGGCCTGCCGCGCGCCGTCGTGCAGCAGCGCGCCGACGAGCTGCTCGCCTTCGCCCAGCTCGAGGAGAAGGCGAAGGCCCGCGTCGACGACCTCTCCGGCGGCATGAAGCGGCGCCTCACGATCGCGCGCGGCCTCATGAACGAGCCGCGCATCCTGCTGCTCGACGAGCCCACCACGGGCCTCGACCCGCAGGCGCGGCACATCCTGTGGGATCGGCTCTTCCGCCTGAAGGAGCGCGGCACGACGCTCGTGCTCACGACGCACTTCATGGACGAGGCCGAGCAGCTGTGCGACCGCCTCGTCGTCGTCGACCACGGCCGCATCGTCGCAGAGGGCAGCCCGGCGACGCTCATCCGCGAGCACTCGTCGCGCGAGGTGCTCGAGGTGCGCTTCGGCTCGAGCCGCAACGAGCAGGCCGCGGCGACCATCGCCGGCATCGGCGACCGCCTCGAGGTGCTGCCCGACCGCATCCTCGTCTACGCGCACGACGGCGACGCGGCGCTGCAGGCCATCCACGCGCGAGACCTGCGGCCCATCACGAGCCTCGTGCGCCGCTCGAGCCTCGAGGACGTCTTCCTCAGGCTCACCGGCCGATCGCTCATCGAATGAGCACGATGGATGCCTCGCCGCAGCTCGATCGCGTCGCGATCGGGGTCGCCGCCGCGCGCCGCACCCGCAGGCTCGGCTGGTGGTACGTCGCCGAGCAGCGCATCCGGGCCATGCGCGCCTACGTGGGCACGTGGATCGGGCTCGGGCTCGCGTCGCCCTTCCTGTACGTCGCTGGGCTCGGCTTCGGGCTCGCGGTCGTCGTGAACGACGCGCAGGGCGGGCAGGACGTCGGGGGCGCCGACTTCCTGCTCTTCCTCGCCCCCGCCCTCGTGCTGGGCTCTGCGATGCAGACCGCGGCGCAGGAGTCGACGTACGGCATCTTCGGCGGCTTCAAGTGGGTGCCGATCTTCCTCGCCATGCGCTCGAGCCCCGTGAGCCCGGCGCAGATGGTGATCGGCTACACCGTGGGCACCCTCGTGCGCGCCATCCCGCTGTCGCTCGTCTACGTCGCGGCGATCTGGCTGCTCGGCGTCACCGACTCGCCGCGTGCGCTGTGGCTCGTGCCGATCGCGTGGGTGCTGGTGCTCGCGGTCGCGCTGCCCGTCAGCGCGTGGGCCGCGCACCAGGAGCAGGATCGCGGGCAGCTGAACTTCATCGACCGCTTCGTGACGCTGCCGCTCATGCTGTTCTCCGGCACCTACTTCCCGCTCGAGACGCTGCCGTGGTTCCTGCAGTGGATCGGGTGGATCTCGCCGCTGTGGCACGCCGTCGACCTGGGGCGCTGGGCCCTGTACTCGGCGCCCGTGCCCCCGTGGCTCGTCGTCGTGCACGTCGCCGTGCTCGTGGGCTTCGCGGTCGTCGGGTTCCTGCTCGCCGTGCGCGTGTTCCGGAGGAGGCTCGACCTGTGACCATCCACGCCTCCGAGCCGCTGCTGACGCAGCGCCCCCGCGGTCCGCTCTCCGGCATCTACGCGGGCAACGCCCGCGCCGTCATCGGCCGCGGCATGCACGTGATGCGGCGCAACAACCTCACGGTCGTCGTCTCCGGCTTCTTCGAGCCGATCTTCTACCTGCTGTCGATGGGCATCGGCCTCGGCACGCTCATCGGCGTGCTCGAGTACCGCGACGTCGAGGTGCCGTACGCGGCCTACATCGCGCCGGCGCTCATGGCAGTGTCGGCGATGAACGGCGCCGTCTTCGACTCGACGATGAACGTGTTCTTCAAGATGCACTACGGCAAGCTCTACGACGGCATGCTCTCGACGTCGCTCGGGCCGCTCGACGTCGCGCTCGGCGAGATCTTCATGGCGCTCTTCCGAGGCTTCCTCTACGCGTGCGGCTTCATGGCGGTCACGACGATCATGGGCCTCAACCTCTCGCCGACGGCGCTGCTCGCGATCCCCGCCGCCGTGCTCATCGCGTTCGCGTTCGCGAGCCTCGGCATGGCGGTCACGAGCTACATGAAGACGTTCCAGCACCTCGACTACGTGTACTTCGTCATGATGCCGATGTTCCTGCTGTCGGCCACGTTCTTCCCGATCGAGGTGTACCCGCAGCCCATCCAGTGGGTCATCATGGCCATGCCGCTGTGGCACGGGGTCGACATGATGCGGCAGCTCACGCTCGGCGTCGTCGACTGGTCGCTCGCGATCCACGTCGGCTACCTCGCCGTCATGTCGGCGCTCGGCATCGTCTTCACCACGTCGCGGCTGAAGGCGCTCTTCCTGCGCTGACGCGCGTCGCGAGCCCGGGCATCCGAGGTCGCCTAGCGTGGCAGGCATGCCGCGCATCCTCGTCTTCGCCCCCGCCCCGCTGCTCTCGATCGCGATCGAGGAGCACGGCGACCAGCCGGACGTGCACATCCACGTCGGCGGGCAGGGCGTCTGGCAGGCGCGCATGCTGCGAGCGCTCGGCGCCGACGTCGCGCTCGCCGCATCGTTCGCGGGCGAGCCGGGTCGCGTCGCCGAGCGGCTGCTGGGCGACGAGGGCATCGCGGTGGCCGACCTCGACCGCGAGGGCGGCGTCAACCCCGTGCGCATCACCGATCGGCGCTCCGGCGAGCGCGTCGCCATCGTCGAGACCGACGGTACGCCGCTGAACCGCCACGACCTCGATGCGCTGTACTCGATGGTCCTGCGCGAGGCTGCGCACGCCGACCTCGTCATCCTCTCGGGGCCGGTCGACGAGGACACGCTCGACGCCGACGTCTACCGGCGGCTCGCGAGCGACCTGACGGCGCTCGACCGTCGCGTGCTCGTCGACCTCGCGGGCGACCGGCTCGAGGCGGCCATCGACGGCGGCGCGTCGATCGTGAAGGTGAGCCATGAGGAGCTCGTCGCCGACGGCCTCGTCGACGACGGTGAGGACGAGCAGCAGATCGTCGCAGCCATGGAGGCGCTGCGCGAGCGCGGCGTCGACGTCGTCGCCGTGTCGCGCGCCGACGTCGGCTCGCTCGTGCTGCACGAGGGCGGGCTGCTGCGCGTCACGGCACCGCGACTCGAGGTCGTGGATGCGTCGGGCGCCGGCGACTCGTACACCGCGGGGCTCGCCGTCGCGCTCGCCGCCGGCGACGGCGTCGAGGACGCCATCCGGCTCGGTGCGGCGGCCGGCGCGATCAACGTCACGCGCCACGGGCTCGGCACGGGCGACGCCGAGGCGATCCGCGCCGTCGCGACGCACGTGCAGGTCGAGCGCGTGGAGCGCTGACCCGAGCGCTACGGTGCGGGCTGCAGGGTGCCCGACGCGATCCACTCGGCGACGAGCGCGTCGAGCTCGGCCACGAGCGGGTCGTCGGTGCAGGCGCCCAGCTGGATCGTGAAGGCGCCCGTGGAGGCGTCGGTCACGTCGATCGTCGTCGAGCGGCTGCCGGGGCAGGAGTCGCCGAGCGTCTGGTCGCGTGCGCCGCTCCCGCCGAGCGTCGCCTCGAGCTCGTCGAGCATGGCGGCGTCGTCGACGACGTACGGGCCGCCGTCGAAGCCGGGGAGCGCCTGCTGCTGCGTGACGATCGCCCGGTCGATCCGAAGCGCCGGCTCGACCGAGCAGCGAGCCAGGGGAGCGACGCCCACCGCGCCGCAGGGCATGTCGGGATCCGCGCCGGGCGGCAGCGCGACGCATCCGGCGAGCACGACGGCGGTGGCGGCGAGGGCCGCGGCGACGAGCGCGGCGCGAGGGCGGGGGAGGGCCATGCCTGCACGGTACGGCCACGAGCGACGAGCGGGCCGAGCATCCGACGGGAGCGGGGCGTGCGCGGCATGGGCGTCCGCTCCGAGACGACGAACGGACCCCGACCGTGGTCGGGGCCCGTGCGTCGCGAGCCGGATGCGCGCTCGAGGTCAGGCCGAGGTGGTGCCCACGTAGTCGCGGTCGCGCGTGTCCTTCGACAGGAGCAGCACGATGAGCGTCACGACGCCCGCGCCCGCGAGGTACAGGCCCACGAGCAGGGGCGAGCCGTCGGCTGCGCCCCACAGCGCGACGGCCGCGAACGGCGCCGGTGCCGCGCCGATGACGCTCGACAGGTTGTAGGCGACCGCCGAGCCCGTGTAGCGGACGTTCGCCGGGAAGAGCTCGGGCAGGAACGACGCCATCGGTCCGAACGTGAGGCCCATGAGCGTGAAGCCGAGGATGAGCGTGAACATGACGCCGCCGAAGCCCGCGCCGAACAGCGGCACCCACAGCAGGCCGAACACGATGATCGCGGCGGTGACGCCCGTGAGCATCCACTTGCGGCCGAAGCGCTCCGCGAGCGGACCCGCGACGAGCGTGAAGATGCCGAAGAAGACGACGCCGACGATGAGCATCCACAGGAAGTCGTTGCGCAGGTAGCCGAGGCCGGGCACGAACGCCTCGGGGTCGAACGGCCGGCCGGCGGCCTCGGCGGCTGCGGCGCCCGCCTCGACCGACGACGGCGTGGTGCCGAAGGTGAGCGTGAACGTCGTCATCAGGTAGAAGAGCACGTACGTGGCGAACATGATGATCGTGCCCTGCAGCACCTGCACCCAGTTGTGGCGGAAGACGCTGCCGAGCGGCACCTTGACGACCTCGTTGCGCTCGACCACCTTCGTGAACGCGGGCGTCTCGATGAGCTTGAGGCGCACGTAGAGGCCGACGATCACGAGGATGGCCGACAGGAGGAACGGGATGCGCCAGCCGAACGCGTCGAACTGCTCGGGCGGCAGCGTCGCGTTGATGACGATGAAGACCGTGTTCGCGAGGATGAAGCCGATCGGAGCGCCCAGCTGCGGGAAGGTGCCGTAGATGGCGCGCTTGCCCGCGGGGGCGTTCTCGGTCGCGAGCAGCGCGGCGCCCGACCACTCGCCGCCGAGGCCGAGGCCCTGGCAGAAGCGCATGAGGGCGAGGAGCGCCGGCGCGAGGATCTCCCAGCCCGGCGTCAGCGCCGTCGGCAGGCATCCGATGAGCACCGTCGCGATGCCCATGGTGAGCAGCGATGCGACGAGCGTCGTCTTGCGGCCGATGCGGTCGCCGAAGTGGCCGAAGAGGATCGAGCCGATCGGGCGGGCGACGAAGGCGACGCCGAAGGTGGCGAGCGAGGCGAGCAGCTGCGCCGCCTCGTTCTCCGCCGGGAAGAACAGGCGCGGGAACACGAGCACCGCGGCGGTCGCGTAGATGTAGAAGTCGTAGAACTCGATCGAGGTGCCGATGAGGCTCGCGAAGATGACCCGTCCGCGAGAGTTCGCGGGCTTCGCGTGATCGGTGGTGGCGGTTGCGTCAGCCATGAGGCTCCTTCAGAAGTGCTGTGAGCAGCCTAGCCATGCATGCGTGCGACACCGCGTACCCTCCATGCCCGCACCATGCGAGGTTCTCGGCCACTTCTGATGTCAGGAGTGGCCGAGGACCTCGGAACGATCGGTGGGCGGGGCTCGTCAGAGCGAGCGCAGCGCGAGCACCGCGCCCACGGCGGCCTCGGCCGCCTTCGCACCCGTGTCCTCCTTCGACCCCGGCAGGCCCGCGCGGTCGATGCCCTGCTGCTCGTCGTCGATCGTCAGCACGCCGAAGCCGACGGGCTTGCCCGTGCGCAACGCGACCTGGGTGAGCCCATCCGTCGCCGCGTGCGCGATGAAGTCGAAGTGCGGCGTGCCGCCGCGCAGGATGACGCCGAGCGCCACCACCGCGTCGGCACCCCGCTCGAGCACGGCCTGCGAGACGACCGCGAGCTCGAACGCGCCCGCGACGGGGACCTCGCGCACGGTCGCGCCCATCGAGGCGAGCGAACGGCGCGCACCGTCGAGCAGGCCGCCCGCGATGACGTCGTGCCACTGCCCGTAGACGATCGCGACCTGCACGCCCGTCGCGTCGAGGTCGAGGTGGGGTGCGCCGGAGCCGGCCATGTCAGTCTCCCGTCGTGCTCTGCAGCGTCGCTGCGTGGTCGGGCGCGATCTGGTCGGGCAGCATGTGGCCCATGCGGTCGCGCTTCGTCTGGAGGTAGCCCTCGTTGAAGTCGCCGACGCCGACGACGAGCGCCTCGCGCGACGCGACCTCGATGCCGTGCCGCTCGAGCTGCGCGACCTTCTCGGGGTTGTTCGAGAGCAGTCGGATGCTGCCGAGGCCCAGCTCGCGCAGGATCGCCGCGGCAGCGCCGTACTCGCGCGCGTCGGCGGGCAGGCCGAGCGCGAGGTTGGCGTCGAGCGTGTCGAGGCCGTCCTCCTGCAGTCGGTAGGCCTTCAGCTTGTTGATGAGCCCGATGCCGCGACCCTCCTGACCGCGCAGGTAGACGACGACGCCCTCGCCCTCGTCGTGGATGCGCTGCAGCGCCGCGTCGAGCTGCGGGCCGCACTCGCACTTCAGCGAGCCGAACGCCTCGCCCGTCAGGCACTCCGAGTGGATGCGCACGAGCGCGCCGTCCGTCACGGGATGCCCGGCGACGATCGCGACGTGATCCGCGCCCGTGACGAGGTCGCGGTAGGCGAACATGCGGAAGTCGCCGTGGACGGTGGGCACGTTCGTGCACACCTCGTAGCGCACGCGCGGCGCGAGCGTCGGGTCGACGGGCGCGATCGTGGCGACCGCACCGGCCTCGAGGTGGTCGACGAGGTCGGCGATCGTCACGACGACCAGGTCGTGCGCATCGCCGAACGCGATGAGCGACGGCAGGCGTCGCATCTCGCCGGAGTCCTCGACGATCTCGCCGATGACGCCCACGGGCTGCAGACCTGCGAGGGCGAGCAGCTCGACGGTGGCCTCGGTGTGGCCGGGGCGCACGCGCACGCCGCCGTCGACGGCGCGCAGCGGCACGACGTGCCCGGGGCGGCGGAGGTCGGCGGGCGCGGAGGCGGGGTCGGCGAGCACGCGCAGCGTGTGCGCGCGATCGGCTGCCGAGATGCCGGTCGTCACGCCCTCGGCCGCGTCGACCGTCACGGTGTAGGCCGTCTGCCGGACGTCCTCGTTGGCCTCGACCATGAGGGGCAGGCGCAGCCGGTCGGCGATCTCGCCCGTGAGCGGCGCGCACAGGAAGCCAGACGAGTGCCGCACGAGGAACGCGATCTCGGTCGGCGTCGCGAGCTCGGCCGAGAGCACGAGGTCGCCCTCGTTCTCGCGACCCTCGTCGTCGACGACGATGACGGGGCGGCCCGCGCGCAGCGCGCGCACCGCCTGCTCGATGGTGCCGATCATGAGTGTCCTCCCTGCGGCGCCAGGCGCCCTGCCTGCTCGAGGCGCAGCATCCGTGCCACGTGCCTCGCGACGATGTCGGTCTCGACGTTGACGCGGTCGCCGGGGGCGAGGGCGCCGAGCGTCGTCGCCTCGAGCGTCTCGGGGATGAGCGAGACCTCGAGCCACTGCTGCGGCTCGTGCTCGTCGCTCAGGCCCGAGACGGTGAGGCTCACGCCCTGCAGCGTGATGGATCCCTTGCGGGCGACGTACGGTGCGAGCTCGTCGTCGAGCGCGAGGCGCATGCGACGCCATGCGTCGCCGTCCTCGGTCTCGACGACGGTCGCGGTGCCGTCGACGTGGCCCTGCACGATGTGGCCGCCGAGGCGGTCGCCCACCTGCGCGGCGCGCTCGAGGTTCACGCGATCGCCGACGACGAGGTCGCCGAGCTGCGACATGCGCAACGACACCTCCATGACGTCGGCGGTGAACGCGTCGGCGGTCTGCTCGACGACCGTGAGGCACAGGCCGTTCACGGCGATCGATGCGCCGTGCGCGGCGTCGGAGACCGCGAGCGGCCCGCGGATGGTGAGCCTGGCGGAGTCGCCGGCGCGGTCGAGCGCGACGACCTCGCCGATCTCCTCGATGAGTCCGGTGAACATGGCTTCAGCCCTCCTTCGCCGCGGTCGCGGCCGGTCGGATGGTGGCGGTGACGAGCAGGTCGCGCCCGAGGGCCTCGACCTGCACGTCGTCGAGCAGCAGCTGCTCGGCGATCGACGCGACGCCGACGTCGCCGACGGCGGTGCGCGCGCCGCCGAGCAGCGTCGGTGCGACGTAGCAGTGGATGCGGTCGCAGAGCCCGGCGGCGACGATCGCGGAGGCGAGCGTCGGCCCGCCCTCGACGTACACGGTCTGGATGCCGCGGTCGCGCCAGAGCGCCGCGAGCCACTCGGCGGGTGGGCCGTCGACCTGCACGAAGGCCCGCGGATGCGCCTCGAGCCTCGCACCGCTCGGCACCGGCCGGGTGCCGACGACGACGGGGAGCGGCTGGGGCGCCTCGGCGTCGTCGGTGCCGTCGGGCCGTGCGACGCGGGCGGTGAGGCGCGGGTCGTCGGCGAGGACCGTGCCGGTGCCGACGGCGATGGCGTCGTGCAGGGAGCGCTGCGCGTGCACGTGCGCCCGCGCCTCGGGCCCCGTGATCCACTGGCTCGTGCCGTCTGCGGCGGCTGCGCGGCCGTCGAGCGACTGCGCCCACTTCACCGTGACGCGCGGGCGGCCGTGCGTGATCGCGAAGCGCCAGTCGTCGACGAGCGCCTCGGCGCGATCGTCGGGTGCGTGCACGACGTCGACGCCGGCGGCCGCGAGCCGCTGCGCGCCGCCCGCGGAGGCGTCGCCAGGGTCGGCGACGGCGTACACGATGCGCGAGACGCCGGCGGCGAGCAGCGCCTCGGCGCAGGGGCCGGTACGCCCCGTGTGGTTGCAGGGCTCGAGGGTCACGACGGCCGTCGCGCCGCGCACGGATGCGGGCGCAGCCTGCGCGAGCGCCTCGACCTCCGCATGCGGGGTGCCCGCGCCGTGATGCCAGCCCTCGGCGAGCACGTCGCCGGCGGGCGAGAGCAGCACGCACGCCACCTGCGGGTTCTGGCCGCGGGGGCCCCGGGGCGCGAGGGCGAGCGCGCGCTCGAGCGCGGCGCGCTCGGCCTGCGTCGGTGCGGATCCCGCCACCTGTGGTGTCGCCACTCGTCCTCCGGTGTCGAGGCCGCGGGCGCGCAGGGGCAACCCACTCGAGGTGCCACTTCCATCCGGACTCTCACCGTCGGTGCAGGAGTTCCACCTGCTCGGCCACCCGGGTGGGTGGTTCGCGGACTCTGACCGCCGGTTCGGACTTGCACCGACCCCGTGAGCACTCGACGTGTATCGGAAGCCTACAACTCGCCTCCGACGCCCGGCATTCCCGAGGCACCCCTCGCGCCGCGCGCGAGGGAGACCGGCTACCGCAGGCCGACGGCGCGGTACGCGCGGTCGAGCGTCGCCTCGGCGACCTCGGACGCGCGAGCGGCGTTGCCCGCGAGGATGCGGTCGAGCTCGGCGGGGTCGGCGAGCAGCTCGAGCGCTCGCGTGCGGATGGGCTCGACCTCGGCGACGACGGCATCGGCGACCGCGGCCTTGAACGCCCCGTACTGCTGCCCCGCGAACTCGGCCTCGAGGTCGGCGACGGGGCGCCGCGTGACGCTCGAGAGGATCGCCAGGAGGTTCGTCACGCCCGGCTTCTGCGCTCGGTCGGCGCGCACCACGCCCTCCATGTCGGTCACGGCCGAGCGGATCTTCTTCGCGAGCGCCGTCGGCTCGTCGAGCAGCCACAGGATGCCCTTGGGCGAGTCGCCCGACTTCGACATCTTCGACGTGGGCTCCTGCAGATCGTAGATGCGCGCAGCGTCGCCCTGGATGACGGGCTTCGGGAGGGTGAACGTCTCGCCGAAGCGCTGGTTGAACCGCGTCGCGAGGTCGCGCGTGAGCTCGATGTGCTGCTTCTGGTCGTCGCCGACGGGCACGACCTCGGTGTCGAAGAGCAGGATGTCGGCCGCCATGAGCACGGGGTACGTGAAGAGGCCCACCGACGTCGCGTCGGCTCCCTGCTTCGCCGACTTGTCCTTGAACTGCGTCATGCGGCCGGCCTCGCCGAAGCCCGTGATCGTCGAGAGCACCCATGCGAGCTGCGCATGCGCAGGCACGTGCGACTGCACGTAGAGGCATGACCGCGACGGGTCGATGCCGGCGGCGATGTACTGCGCGGCGAGCGTGCGCACGTGCTCGCGCAGCGCCTTGGGGTCCTGCGGCACCGTGATGGCGTGCAGGTCGACGATCGAGAAGTACGCGTCGTACTCCTGCTGCATCGTCTGCCACTGACGGATGGCGCCGATGTAGTTGCCGATGTGCAGCGAGCCGGACGAGGGCTGCATGCCCGAGTAGAGGCGGGGCTTGGTCATGGGGGTTCCTTGGTTCTCGAGCGCGAGCGCGGAGGCGCTCAGAGCGCGTAGTCGACGACGACGGGGGCGTGGTCGGACCATCGCGTGTCCCACGCGCTCGCCTTCGCCACCTCGTAGTGCGTGACGGTCTGCGCGAGCGCGGGGGTCGCGAGCTGGTAGTCGATGCGCCAGCCGGTGTCGGTGTCGAAGGCGCGGCCGCGCTGCGACCACCACGTGTACGGGCCGTCGACGTCGCCCGACTGCGCGCGACCGACGTCGACCCATCCCTGGCCCTTGCCGCGCACGCCGTCGGCACCCGTGACGATCCTGCCCTCGGGCCCGAGGATGCGGTCGAGGTGCGAGCGCTCCTCCGGGAGGAAGCCCGCGTTCCTGCGGTTGCCCTTCCAGTTGCGGATGTCGCGCTCGGTGTGGCCGACGTTGAGGTCGCCCATGACGACGGCGAGCTCGGTGTGCGCACGCACCTGCGGCAGGCGCTTCAGCATCGAGCCGAGGAAGCGCATCTTGTCGTCCTGCTTGGGGGTGCCCACCTCGCCCGAGTGGACGTAGGCGGAGATGACCGTGAGCACGCGCTCGTCGGGCAGGAGGAGGTCGGCCTCGAGCCAGCGGCCCTTCGTGTCGAACGTCTTGAGCCCGATGTCGGTGCGGTGCTCGATCGATGGCATGCGCGAGGCGATGGCGACGCCGGCGCGGCCCTTCGCGGTCGCCGGGTCGTGCAGCACGTGCCAGCCCTCGAGGATGCGCAGCACGTCCTCGTCCTGTGCGCGGACCTCCTGCAGGCACACGACGTCGGGCCTCGCCTCGTCGAGCCACTCGAGCATGCCCTTGCCGGCCGCGGCACGGATGCCGTTGACGTTCACCGAGACGATGCGCATGGGCTCGAGCCTATCGGCGCGCCACCGACACGGCCGGGCGGCGTCACCGCCTGCGGGCCTGCTTCGCGAGGCGCTTGTGGATGGTGCGCATGACGATGCCCTGCTTCGGGTCGTCCTTCTCGCGCTCGGCGATCTCGGCCTTGATCGAGGCGCGGTCTGCGCGTGCGGCGGCGATCGCATCCTCGCGGTCGTTGCGCAGGTCGACGAGCCGCACGTAGGCCTTGCCCGTCGAGCCCGTCGCGACCCAGGCGAGCGCGACGAGCAGGATCTGGTTCACGAGCCCGAGCCACACGAGGATGCCCAGCACGGCTGCGAACGACGCGACGAGCGGGTTCGAGCCGCCCGTGAGCAGCAGCGCCGCGAACTGCTTGAGCACGAAGAAGGCGACGGCGCACGCGAGGGATGCGCCGAGCAGCTGCTTCGCGGGCAGCCGCAGCCGCCCCGCGAAGCGGTAGAGGAGCGCGACGATCGCGGCGTCGAGCGCGAGCTGCGCCACGATGCCGACGACCTGCCCGACGCCGCCGATGCCCAGCGCGTCGGCGATGGCGCTCGTGATGACGAGCAGCGCGGCCGAGGCGAGCACGAGCATGCCGATGCCGAATGCGACGCCCAGGTCGCCGAGCTTCAGGAGCACCGGGTTCGAGCGCACGTCGGGGAGGTGGAAGACGGTGCGGAAGCCCTCGCGGCTCGCGCCGATCCATCCGATGGCCGTGATGAGGATGCCGACCGCGGCGATGGCGGAGCCCCAGCCGAGCACGCTCGACGAGAGCAGGTCGTCGACCTGGATGAGCCCGGAGGAGTCGTCGCCCGTCGAGAGCAGGCCGGGCACGCTGCCCGCGACGGCGTCGATGACGCGGTCGCGCAGCGCGGAGTCGCCACCGAGCACGGCCGCGAAGATCGCGAATCCGATGAAGAGCGCCGCGAAGAGCGAGAGGAACGCGCTCAGCGTCATCCCCTGCGCGAAGATCGGCCCCTTCGCCTGGCCGTAGTGCTGGAGCGCGCGCACGGGACGCGAGCCCAGGATGCGCTGGAAGGCGGTCTGCGCCACGGTGTACCCCCATCTGATGGCGTGCCGACAGCGTAGTCTTGCGGCATGGCAGAGCTGCGTGGAGTCGGTGTCGGTCGCGGGATCGCGGCGGGAGTGGTACTGCGGATGCCGGAGCCCCTCGCCCCGCCGACGACGGAACCCCTGCAGGGCGACGCGGCCGCGGAGACGACGCGCGTGCAGGCCGCGCTCTCCGAGGTGGCGGCCGAGCTCTCCGAGCGTGGCCGCACGGCGGGCGGCGAGGCGCAGGAGGTGCTCGAGGCCGCATCGCTCATGGCGCAGGATCCGGCGCTCGCCGAGGACATCGCGGGCCGCATCGCGCAGGGCACGAACGGCGAGCGTGCGGTGCACGACGCGTTCGAGCAGTTCAAGACCATGCTCATCGCGCTCGGCGGCTACATGGCGGAGCGCGCCACCGATCTGGACGACGTGTCGCAGCGCGTGGTCGCACGCCTGCGCGGCGTGCCCGCGCCGGGCGTGCCCGAGTCGGACACCCCCTTCATCCTCGTCGCGCGCGACCTCGCGCCCGCCGACACCGCGACCCTCGACCTCGAGCGCACCCTCGCGCTCGTGACGCAGGACGGCGGCCCCACGAGCCACACGGCCATCCTCGCCCGCTCGAAGTCGATCACGGCCGTCGTCGGCGTCGAGGGCCTCCTCGCCGCGGTCTCCGACGGCACGCGCGTCGTCGTCGACGCGAAGACCGGGGCCGTGACGCTCGACCCCTCGGACGCCGAGGTCGACGCAGCGAACGCCGAGGCCGAGACGCGGGCGCAGCGCGCCGGCGCCCCCATCACCGACGGCGCGCTCGCCGACGGCACGAAGGTGCCGCTGCTCGCCAACGTCGGCCGCCCGGAGGACGCCGCGAAGGCGCTCGAGCTCGGCGCAGAGGGCGTGGGCCTCTTCCGCACCGAGTTCCTCTTCCTCGACGCGAAGCAGGCCCCGTCGGTCGCCTCGCAGACCGACTCGTACACGCGCATGCTGCAGGCGTTCGAGGGCAAGAAGGTCGTCGTGCGCGTGCTCGACGCCGGCGCCGACAAGCCGCTCGCGTTCCTCAACGACGCCCACGAGGAGAACCCCGCCCTCGGCCTGCGCGGCATCCGAGCGCTGCGCGCGAGCGAGCAGATCCTGCGCGACCAGCTCGAGGCGCTCGCGGCGGCCGACGCCGCGACGAACGCCGACCTGTGGGTCATGGCGCCGATGATCGCGAACAAGGAGGAGACCGAGTACTTCGTCGCCCTCGGGCGCGAGCACGGCCTCAAGACCGTGGGCGCGATGGCCGAGGTGCCCTCGATCGCGGTGCTCGCCGACCAGGTGATGGAGGCGGCCGACTTCGTGTCGATCGGCACGAACGACCTCACGCAGTACACGTTCGCCGCCGACCGCATGCTGGGCACCGTCGCGTCGTTCCAGGACCCGTGGCACCCCGCCGTGCTGCGGCTCATCAAGGTGCTGGGCGATGCGGGCGCCGAGGCGGGCAAGCCCGTCGGCGTGTGCGGCGAGGCTGCGGCCGACCCCGCGCTCGCGGTCGTGCTCGTGGGCCTCGGCGTCTCGACGCTGTCGATGAGCCCTGCCGCGTTCGCCGACGTGCGCGCCGAGCTGCTCGAGGTCACGCTCGAGCAGGCGAAGGCGAAGGCAGCCGCAGCGCTGCGGGCCTCGACGGCTGCGGGCGCGCGAGACGCAGCTGCAGCCGCCTGATCTCGGTCGAGCCCCTTCGCGCCCGCACCGGATGAGCGTGAGTGGAACGCGAGGTGGAATGCACCCTCGACGCGCCGCTCACGCTCATCTCGCGTCGACGGCGATGACGGAGCCGCGCACGCGGCGACGCTCTGCCGTGCGCTCGGAGGCCGGCGCGCTCCGAGCGTGATCCCTGAATGTCTCCTGGATGCTGTGCGGAATCCGTCGTCGATGAGGGTTTGCGCCTTCGGATTCCGCGGCGGACTCGGCGGGGGACAACGGATTGCGGAAACCTCCAAGCCGGTTCGTCGTTACCTCGTCGTGATCTTGTAGGTGTCGTGCATTCCTCATCTTTTGGCCACGAAACGTTCGAATTCGTAGCACAGTGGACGACGGCCGCATGGGCCACGCGAACGAGCGAGCGCCATGACCGTCCGCGTTCACGGCTCGAGCGCATCGCCCGAGAAGAGCGCTCATGCCCCGTCCTGCCCTGCACGCCCGCACACGTCGCCTCGGCGTCGCGATCCTCGCCCTCGCCGCCGCCGTCCTCGTGCCGGCGGCCGCGCTGGCCGCAGCAGCGCCCGCGCTCGCGGGTGGCTCGGACGCACCGACGCCCTACGCCGTGAGCGCCGAGGGCCTCACGCTGCCCGCGGGCTCGACGTTCGCCGACAACGGGCACGTGAACGTGCGCTACGTCGTCGACGGCCGCCAGCGCCCGGCACACGCCCACTTCGAGGCCAAGTGCGTCACGCGCTCCGACGCCGAGTGCGCCGGCGCACGGCACGAGCTCGCGCAGCGGATCGGCGAGCGGTTCCTGTCGTGGGACGCGATGGGCATCCCGCAGGATGCGTGCATCACGTGGGTGCAGATGTCTGCCTTCAACGAGCACTTCGGCGAGGGCCGGCAGCAGCCCGTGTGCCGCACCGCGACGCCCGCGGAGCCCGCGCCGAGCGAGCCCACCCCGAGCGAGCCCGCGCCGAGCGAGCCCACCCCGAGCGAGCCCATCCCGTCCGCGCCGGTGCCGAGCGAGCCCGCGCCTGCCGAGCCCGTGCCGAGCCCGACCGCTCCCGTCGTCGCGCACCCGGAGATCCAGGACTACGTCGGGGAGTGCGACGCAGCGTTCGTGCTCGACAACCGCTCGTCGACCGTCGCCGTGACGTACGAGATCAACGGCATCGTCTTCGTCGTGCCCGCCGGCTCCGGCCTGCACACCGACGCCGACGGCACGCGCATCCAGCCGATCGACGGTCGCTACGTCATCACGACCGACGCGGGTCGTACGTGGACGTTCCCGGCGCGCTCGTGCCAGGTCGCGACGCCCGCCCCGAGCGAGCCTGCCCCGTCCGAGCCGATGCCGAGCCAGCCTGCCCCGTCCGAGCCGACGCCGAGCGAGCCTGCCCCGTCCGAGCCGACGCCGAGCGAGCCTGCCCCGTCCGAGCCCGCCCCGTCCGAGCCCACCCCCTCGGAGCCCGGCGTGGACGTGCCGGCGGTCGAGCCGCCCACGGAGCCCGAGATCCCCACGACCCCCGAGGCGCCGGGCGAGACGGATGCGCCGACGAACCCCGAGACGCCGACGAACCCCGAGACGCCGACGAACCCGGAGACGCCGACGAACCCGGAGACGCCGACGAACCCGGAGACGCCGGTCGAGTCGGAGATCCCCGGAGAGACCGACGTGCCCGTCGTGCTGCCCGAGCAGGGCGAGCTCCCCGCCGAGGTCGGCACGCCTGCGAGCGGCGAGCAGCAGCCCGTCGCATCGCCGACGGCATCCGATGCAGAGGCCGTGGGTGCGTCGCCGAGCGCAGGATCGACGCTGCCGCGCACCGGCGCCGACTCGGTGCTGCTCGCGCTGCTGGTGGGCGCGATCCTCGTGGTCGCGGGCGCCGGCGCCCGCCTCGCCAGGCGCTGACGCCTCGGCGACGTCGTCAGGCGCGAGCGCGCCGCACGGCGTCGCCGAAGGCCTCGGCACGGTCGCGTTCGAGCTCGATGGGCTCGACGACCTCGGAGCGCGCCACCTCCGCGACCGCGCGTCGCAGTCGCCTGCGTGCACGCGCGCGGCGGGCGGCGCCGATCGCCCCGCCGAGCCCCGCGCCCAGCAGGCCGACGAGGATGCCGAGCAGCACGCCCGCCGCGATGAGCAGCGTCGGCACGGGCCATCCTCGCTCGACCGGCACGTCGGGGGCGGGCAGCCCCCACACGGGCAGCAGCGCCGCCGCGAGCAGCCAGCCGATGCCGACGAGCGCGACGCCGAGCGCGAGCCACTGCACGATGGCGAGCACGGCCCACCACCACGAGCCGCGGGCGCCGAGGTCCGTGCCGGCGACGGCGCGATCGAGGGCGTCGGGCACGACGCCGAGCGCCTCGTTCGCGGCCTCGCGCACGGCGGCGCGCCAGCCCCCGTCGAGCCCGGAGGCGGCGGCGTCGCCGTAGGCACGGACCGCGAGCGATGCCTGCGCCCGCTCCGCCGACGACTGCGCGGGCAGCGCCGTGCGGTGCACGTCGGCGTCGCGATCGCGACGGTCGCGGCCCGCGACCAGGTGCAGCCTCCGCAGCGGATCGGGTCGCAGCCGCAGCAGCCAGGCCGTGGGGATCCATCCCGTCGTCTGCCCCGCGCGCTTGCGGTACGAGGCCCCGGTCGCGCGCGCCACCGTCTCGACGCGTGCCGCGACGGCGAGTCCGTCGACGAGCCGCTCGCGCACGGGCGCCGCGACCTCGGGCGCGATGTCCGGTGCGTCGAGGCGCCGCGCGGCGGCAGCGACGTCGGCTGCGAGCCGCTCGGACTGCGCGGCGCGCTCGCGGGCGAAGCGGGCGATGACGGCCCGGACCGCGTCGATGCCGTCGCCGGTCGCGGCGCTCGCGGGCAGCACGCGAGCGTCGGCGAGGCCGTCGGCCGCGAGCAGGCTGCGCAGCGACGCGACGACGTCGGGCACCGAGCCGGGCGGCAGCAGGTCGACCTGGTTCAGCACGACGGCCGTGACCGCGCCGTGCGTCGCGAGCGGCGCGACGAACGCACGGTGCAGCACGGCGTCGGCGTACTTCTGCGGATCCACGACCCACACGAGCACGTCGACCTTGCCTGCGAGCCGCTCGGCGACGGCGCGATGCTCGGGCTCGACGGAGTCGAAGTCGGGGAGGTCGAGCAGGATGACCGACGCCTCGGCATCGCCGGCGAAGGGCGCGCCGATCGGCCGACGGTCGGCGACCTGCAGCCAGTCGAGCAGCGCGTCCGAGCCGGGCGCGCCCCACACCGCGGCGAGCGGCTCGGACGTCGTGGGCCTGCGCACGTGCGCCCTCGCGACCTCCTGTCCGACGAGCGCGTTGAGCAGCGACGACTTGCCGGATCCCGTCGCGCCGAAGAGCCCGACGACCGTGTGCTCGCTCGACAGCGCGCGGCGCGATGCCGCACGGTCGAGCACGCCGCGGATGGCGGCGACGGCGTCGTCGTCGATGCGGCCGGCACCCAGCTCGGCTGCGTCCTCGAGGGCGTCGAGCGCCGCGTCGAGGCTCATGCGGCGCCCTCGGACGCGACCGCGCCCATCGCACGCTCGAGGTCGTGGGATGCGTCCTCGAGCTGCGCGGGCGACGTGCCCTCGCGCACGGGGTCGAGGAGCGGCGCGTAGCGGTCCGACTCCTCGGCGAGCAGCGCCGTCACGCGCTCGTCGAGGTCGGCGCGCGCCTCCTGCGCCATGCGGCGCACGGCGTCCTCGCCGAACACCGTCTCGAGCAGCTTCTGCCCGACCACGGCCGAGCCGCCGGCGATCGCGAGCTCGCCGCCCGTGAGGCCACCCGTCGAGGCGAACACGATGACCATGAGCGTCACGGTGACGGCGTTGAGCCCGAGGGAGAGGATGCGCGCCTTCACGCGCTTGTCGCCCGCCTGGTCGGAGATGCGCTGCACGAGCGCCGCCTGCCACTCGCGCACGAGCCGCGACGTGCGACCGGCGAGGTCGTCGCCCTCGCGGGAGAGGTCGACCCCGGCCGTCAGCTGCCTGCCGGCCTGCGTCGCGCGCACGCGCTGCCATGCGTCACCTGCCGCGCCTCCGGCCTCGTCGACGACGACGGCGTGCAGCCCGTGCTCGATCGCGGTCTCGACCTGCACGACCGGCGCGGGGCGACCCTGCAGGAAGGCGCCGATGCGGTCGCGCGTGCGCGAGAACCAGCCCTCGATCGTGCGGAACACGTCGGACGTGCCGACGAAGTCCTGCCAGCGCGCGAGCACCTCGCCGCGCAGCAGGGCGCCGTCGCTCGTCGCGGCGTGGATGCGGTCGGCGGCGTCGGCGTAGCGCGCCTGCACGACGCGGTCGAGCTCGTCGGCGGCGCCGACCTGCAGCGCGCGCGCCGCCGCCACCTCGCGCGTCGACGCGGCGAGCCGCGTCGCGGCGCCGCCGAGCGTGCGCCCCGCGATGCGTGCGCGCTCGGCCCGGTCGCCCGCGATGCCCGTGAGCCAGCCGCGGATGTCGGCGACGGCATCCGCGGGCAGCATGCCGAGGTCGTCGAGGGGAGCCTCGACGACGGTGAACACGGGAGCGGCGCCCAGGCCGCGCTCGCCGAGCATGCGGCGCAGGTCGTGCTCGACCTCGTCGGCGGCGCCCCGGGGCACGCGGTTCAGCACGACGCCGACCGTGACGTCTCGGCCCGCGGCGTCCTCGAGTGCGGCCCACGGCACGGCGTCGGCGTAGCGGTTGGCGGTCGTCACGAACAGCCACAGGTCGGCGGCGGCGAGCAGCTGGCCGGCGAGCGCGCGGTTCTCGTCCGCGACGGAGTCGAGGTCGGGTGCGTCGACGATCGCGAGGTCGGCGGGCACGCGCTCGTGGCCGACGAGCACGACCGAGCCGATGCGCGTCGCATCCGGCTCGTCACCCGCCGTCGACGCCGGCAGCGGGTCGGCGCGCACCTCGCCCGAGACGCGGGCCAGCTCCGGCAGGATCCGCGTCGACGCGAACCAGCCGCGGTCGCTCGGCGCATGCAGCAGGATGGGCTGCCGCGTGGTGGGGCGGATGACGCCCGTGCGCGTGACGGGCAGGCCGACGAGGGCGTTGACGAGCGTCGACTTGCCTGCACCGGTCGACCCTCCGACGACCGCGAGCAGGGGAGCGTCGAGGTTCGCGAGCCGCGGCTCGACGTAGTCGTCGATCTGCCGCAGCACGCGCGAGCGCAGATCCCGGGCGGCGTCGACGCCCTCGACGGCGAGGGGGAGTCGCGTGGCGTCGAGCGCGCCGCGCAGCGACGCGAGGCGCTCGAGCGCGGCGATCGTTGCTTCGGTCACGCCACCAGCATGCACGAGCGGGCTGGGCGGCGCGCGGCCCTTGCCGTGCGCGTCAGCGTGCGACCGCGCGCTGCGGGCGGCGGTGCGCCCGCAGGCGTGCGGCGACGGTCGCGGCCGCCACCACGACGCACACGATGGCGGCGACGACGGGGATGACGGTCGACGACGGCTCGCCCGTCGCCCGAGCGACGCCGATCCAGGCGACGCCCCACACGATGGCGAGCATGGGACCGAGTCGCCCGTGGCCGCGGAGCGCGAGCGCGATGCCGATGCCCGCGACGACCACGAGCACGATGCTCGCGGGTATCGCGAACGCCTCGGGGCGCAGTCCCATGTCGGCGAGCCACGCCGCGACGTTCGCGACCGTCGCGACGCACACCCAGCCGAGATAGAGGCCGAAGGTGCCGTCGACGACGACGGTCTCGACGAGCGACCGGGCGCGGATGCGGCGCAGCGTCTCGAAGATGGCGATGAGGGTGAGCAGCAGCGCCACGATGATGACGACCGTGAGCGCGACGGCGGTCGCGAGGCTCGCCGTGATCCACGCCGCGTTCAGCACCATCGACGCGAGGGCGAGCCAGCCCATCCACCGCTGCCGCGGGTCGGCCTGGTTGCGCGGCAGCACCTGCCAGATGCCGTACACGGCGAGGCCGAGGTAGATGACCGACCAGATCGAGAACGCCGTGCCGGCGGGTGCGAGCGGCGTCGCATCCGAGGCGAAGGCGCCCTCGCCGACGCCCTCGGCGGTGCCGCCGCCCAGCAGGCCGGAGCCGACGGCCGCGCCGAGCAGCGTGGCGGGCACGGCGACGAGCACGAGGATCGCGCGCACGCGATCACGGGTCGTCGGGGCGGATGCGGTGCGGTCGTCGGCGGTCATGCCGCCGACGCTATCCAGGCACGCACCGAGGCCGCGCGGGGTTGACAGCCGGCTGACTACTTGCCAGCGCGACGAGCCGCGGCGAGGTCAGAGGATCTGCCCGATGGGCTCGCGCTTCTCGGCCTGGAAGCGGTCCTCGGTGCGGCCGAGCGCCCAGTAGCCCGAGAGCGAGAGGTCCTCCCGAGGGATGCCGGCGCGACGCACGACGTCGCGGATCGCCTTCATCGACTCGCGCTCGCCGTGCGCGAAGACCTGCGTGCGGCCCTCGTCGAACGCGTGCCGCGCGACGGCGTCGGCGAGCACGCTCGAGGTGCCCGCCACCACGTCGTCGCCGCGGTGCAGCCACACGACGTCGATGCCGGCGGGGGAGACGAGCGGCAGCTCGTCGGCGGCGCCGTGCACCTCGACGTATGCCGTGCCCCTCGCAGCGGGCGCGTGCGCGGCCATCCATGCGAGGGCGGCGCCGATCGCGGGGATCGCCGCCTCGTCGCCCGCGAGGAGGTGCGCGTCGGCCTCGACGTCGGGCACGTAGCCGCCACCGGGGCCCGAGAAGACGATGCGGTCGCCCGGCTGCGCGGCCGCTGCCCACGGGCCCGCGAGGCCCTCGTCGCCGTGCACGACGAAGTCGATCGCGACGCGGTCGTGGGCCACCACGGGCACCGAGTACGTGCGCGAGACCGGCAGGTGCTCGGGTGCGAGCGTCGCACGCAGCTCCTCGACGTCCCACGGCGCGTCGAGCTCGTGGCCCGGCTGCGTGAACCACAGCTTCACGTAGCGGTCCGTCGCCTCCGAGCCGTCGAACGCGACGAGGCCGGGTCCGCCTGCCCAGACGCGCACGAGATGCGGGCTGCGCCGCTCGACCTCCAGCACCTCCAGCACGTGCGTCGGGCGGCTGCGGCGGGCGGGCGCGGACATGCGACTCCTCGAGGTCAGGGCAACCTCACGAGCCTACAAGCGTGCGCCCGGTGGGGCGGGACGACGGACGGCCCGGAGCCGAGGCCCCGGGCCGTCCGTCGACCTGTGTCGCGCGTCAGGACACGCGACCCGACGTGAGCGCCGCCTTGACCTCGGCGATCGCCTTCGTCACCTCGATGCCGCGCGGGCATGCGTCGGTGCAGTTGAAGGTCGTGCGGCAGCGCCACACGCCCTCCTTGTCGTTGAGGATGTCGAGGCGCACCTGCGACGCCTCGTCGCGGCTGTCGAAGATGAAGCGGTGCGCGTTGACGATGGCGGCCGGGCCGAAGTACTGGCCGTCGGTCCAGAACACGGGGCACGACGTGGTGCACGCGGCGCACAGGATGCACTTCGTGGTGTCGTCGAAGCGCTCGCGCTGCGCGATCGTCTGGTGGCGCTCCTTCTCGGGCTTGCCGGTGGCCTGCAGGAAGGGCTGGATCTCGCGGAAGGAGTCGAAGAACGGCTCCATGTCGACGATGAGGTCCTTCTCGAGCGGCAGGCCCTTGATCGCCTCGACGTAGATGGGCTTCGAGATGTCGAAGTCCTTGATGAGCGCCTTGCACGCCAGGCGGTTGCGGCCGTTGATGCGCATGGCGTCCGAGCCGCAGACGCCGTGCGCGCACGAGCGACGGAAGGCGAGCGTCGAGTCCTGCTCCCACTTGATGCGGTGCAGCGCGTCGAGGATGCGCTCGGTCGGGTACATCTCGACGTCGTAGTCGACCCAGCGCGGCTCGTCGTCGACCTCGGGGTCGAAGCGGCGCACGTTCACGGTCACCGTGAACGACTTGGGCTCCTCGATCTCCTCGGCGGCCTCCGCTGCGGGGGCGGGATCCTCGATGGGTGCACCACCCGTCGTCTCGGGACCCGCGGCGACCTCGCCGCCGATGGCCGTGCCCGGCTCGGAGGGGGAGACCGACTGGCTGTCGGCGGTCGTCGCCGCCGCGGCCTCGTCGGCCTGCGCCTCGGGGTCGCCGGCCTCGACCGCAGCCTCCTGCGGCGTGACGGGGGTGTTCTTCTCGCTCTCGTGCGTCGCCATCAGTACTTCCGCTCGGTGGGCTCGTAGATCGTCTTGCGCACGGGCTTCCAGTCGAGCCGGATGTGGTCGGTCGAGTCGGCCGAGTGCGGGTCGCCGGACAGGTACGCCATCGTGTGCTGCATGTAGTTGTCGTCGTCGCGCTTCGGGTAGTCGTCGCGCATGTGACCGCCGCGCGACTCCTTGCGGTTCAGCGCGCAGACGACGAGGACCTCGGCGAGGTCGAGCAGGAAGCCCAGCTCGACGGCCTCGAGGAGGTCGGTGTTGAAGCGCTTGCCCTTGTCGCGCACCGCGACGCCCAGGTAGCGCGTGCGCAGCGCGCGCACCTCGTCGGCAGCCGCCTGCAGCGTCTCCTCGGTGCGGAAGACCTGCGCGTTGCGGTCCATGGTCTCCTGCAGCTCCTTGCGGATCTGCGCGACCGACTCGGTGCCCGTCGACGCCCGCAGCTGCGAGAGCATGCCGACGACGCCGGATGCCGCATCGTCGGGCAGCGGCACGAAGTCGGCCGTCTTCGCGTACGTCACGGCGTTGTTGCCGGCGCGCTTGCCGAAGACGTTGATGTCGAGCAGCGAGTTCGTGCCGAGGCGGTTCGAGCCGTGCACCGAGACGCACGCGCACTCGCCCGCGGCGTAGAGGCCGGGCACGACGGTGTCGTTGTCGCTCAGCACCTCGGCGTCGTTGTTCGTCGGGATGCCGCCCATGGCGTAGTGCGCCGTCGGGTACACCGGCACGCGCTCGACGACCGGGTCGACGCCGAGGTAGGTGCGAGCGAACTCGGTGATGTCGGGGAGCTTGGTCTCGAGCACCTCGGCGCCCAGGTGGGTGCAGTCGAGGTACACGTAGTCCTTGTGCGGGCCGGCACCGCGACCGTCGAGCACCTCCTGCACCATGGAGCGCGCGACGATGTCGCGCGGTGCGAGGTCCTTGATCGTGGGGGCGTACCGCTCCATGAAGCGCTCGCCGGATGCGTTGCGCAGGATGGCGCCCTCGCCGCGCGCACCCTCGGTGAGGAGGATGCCGAGGCCCGCGAGGCCCGTCGGGTGGAACTGGTAGAACTCCATGTCCTCCAGCGGCAGGCCCTTGCGCCAGATGATGCCGACGCCGTCGCCCGTGAGGGTGTGGGCGTTCGACGTCGTCTTGAAGATCTTGCCGAAGCCACCGGTCGCGAAGACCACCGACTTGCCCTGGAACACGTGGATCTCGCCGGTCGCGAGCTCGTACGCGACGACGCCGGCGACGCGCTGCACGCCGTCGACCTCGGCCATGACGAGGTCGAGCGCGTAGAACTCGTTGAAGAAGTTCACGCCGTGCTTGACGCAGTTCTGGTACAGCGTCTGCAGGATCATGTGGCCCGTGCGGTCCGCGGCGTAGCAGGCACGGCGCACGGGCGCCTTGCCGTGGTCCCGCGTGTGCCCGCCGAAGCGGCGCTGGTCGATCTTGCCGTCGGCCGTGCGGTTGAACGGCAGGCCCATGTTCTCGAGGTCGAGCACCGCGTCGATGGCCTCGCGCGTGAGGATCTCGGCCGCGTCCTGGTCGACGAGGTAGTCGCCGCCCTTGACGGTGTCGTAGGTGTGCCACTCGGCGTTGTCGTCCTCGACGTTCGCGAGCGCTGCGGCCATGCCGCCCTGCGCCGCTCCCGTGTGGGATCGCGTCGGGTAGAGCTTCGTGATCACGGCGGTCGAGGCATTGGGTGCTGCCTCGATCGCGGCTCGCATGCCGGCACCGCCTGCGCCGACGATGACGACGTCGAACTGGTGGTAGTGGATGCCGTCGGACACGGTCGACTCGGTCATGGGGTGATGGGACTCCTGGATCAGCGGTCTGCGCAGAACGACGGCAGCAGCTCGAGGTCTGCACCCGGGGGGCAGGGGTCGAACGTAAAGGTGATGAGCGTGCCGAGCGCGATGAGGATGACGGCGCTCGCGAGGATGGCGCCGAGGGCGATGCGGCGGAGGCCTTCGCGATGCACGTAGTCGTTGACGATCGTGCGCATGCCGTTCGAGCCGTGCAGGATCGCGAGCCACAGCATCACGACGTCCCACCACTGCCACAGCGGGTTGGCGAACTTGCCGCCGATGAACCCGAAGTCGATGGCCTGGATGCCGCCGGGCGTGAAGATGAGGTTGTACGAGAGGTGGCCGAAGATCAGCACGACGAGCACGACGCCCGATGCGCGCATGAAGATCCAGCCGGCCTTCTCGAGGTTGGGGCCGCGACGGCCCTTCGAGCGCGCGGGGTACGCGTAGGGCGTGCGGGGGCTCTCGACGGTGGCGGTCATCAGTGCTCCCCGAAGACGTTCGCGAGGTGCGTCGGCGCGAATCCGGCCATCAGCACGAGCACGAGGCCGATCACGACCCAGAACAGGATGCGCTGGATGCGCGTCGCGACCGGGAAGGCGTCGACGGCGATGATGCGCAGGCCGTTCATCGCGTGGAACACGACGGCTCCGACGAGCGCGAGCTCGCCGAGGCCCATGATCGGGTTCTTGTACGTCGCGATGACGGCGTTGTAGGCCTCCGGGCTCACGCGGATGAGCGACGTGTCGAGCACGTGCACCAGGAGGAAGAAGTAGATGCCGATGCCCGAGATGCGGTGGAGGACCCACGACCACATGCCCTCGTTGCCGCGATAGAGCGTGCCCGCGATGCGGAGACGCGACGGCTTGGGATCGGCGAGGGTCTGGGTGCGGGAGCTTGCCACGCGTTCCCTCCTCACGAGAATCGTTCGAGCGGATGCCGTCTCTCATCCTATGCCTGCGCCGGGGTGGAGCCGACCACGGGCATGGCAAGAACGGCGGTTCTTCTCAGCCTCCCATGGCAGCGCGCGACGCGCGAAGGAATTCCCGCACCGGGTCCAGAAAGCGGTAGCCTCGCGGCATGCGAGTGACGATGCTCGGCCGAGGGGTCGACTACGACGAGGCGTGGGCGCTGCAGCGACGCCTCCACGACGAGGTGGCGACGGGCGGGGAGGACGTCCTGCTGCTGCTGGAGCACGACCCCGTCTACACGGCGGGCACCAGCACGCACGAGAGCGACCTGCCCACCGACGGCTCGCGCGTCGTGCACGTCGACCGCGGCGGTCGCATCACGTGGCACGGCCCCGGCCAGCTCGTCGCCTACCCGATCGTCGCGCTCGGCGACCTCGGCGTCGTCGACTGGGTGCGCAGGCTCGAGGAGGCGATCATCCGCACGCTGCGCCCGCTCGGCCTCGACGTCGAGCGCGTGCGCGGTCGCGCGGGCGTGTGGCTGCGCCCGGACGGCTCGCCCGCCTCGACCGACCGCAAGATCGCCCAGGTCGGGGTCCGCGTGGCAGGCGGCGTCTCGACCCACGGGATCGCGATCAACGTCGACCCCGACCTGTCGGCGTTCGACCGCATCGTGCCGTGCGGCATCGCCGACGCAGGGGTCACGTCGATCGCGGCCGAGCTCGGCGCCGCCCCGAGCGTCGAGGAGGTGGGCGAGGCGTTCGCGGCCGCCCTGCTCGCGCTCGGCGTCGCCGAGCCGCAGCCCGCGCAGCCGGTCGCCGTCGCCACCGCATCCACCGCATCCATCGAGGAGGTCGCGGCATGAGCTGCGCAGGACCGAACGGCGCCGTGCTCGACGCCGGCGCACCCGCGCAGGCCCCCGAGGGCCGCAGGCTGCTGCGCCTCGAGGTGCGCAACGCGCAGACGCCCATCGAGCGGAAGCCCCCGTGGATCAGGACGCGCGCTCGCATGGGCCCGGAGTACACGGCGCTCACCGAGCTCGTCGAGGCGCAGGAGCTGCACACCGTGTGCCAGTCGGCGGGCTGCCCGAACATCTACGAGTGCTGGGAGGACCGCGAGGCGACCTTCCTCATCGGCGGCGACCAGTGCACCCGCCGCTGCGACTTCTGCCAGATCGACACCGGCAAGCCCGCGCTGCTCGACCGGCTCGAGCCCGGACGCGTCGCAGCGTCGGTGCGGGAGATGGGGCTGCGCTACGCCACCGTGACGGGCGTGTGCCGCGACGACCTCGAGGACGAGGGCATCTGGCTCTACGCCGAGACCGTGCGGCAGATCCACGCCGTGAACCCCGGCGTCGGCGTCGAGATGCTCGCACCCGACTTCAGCGGCGACCGCCACCTGCTCGACGAGCTGTTCTCGACGCGACCCGAGGTCTTCGCGCACAACGTCGAGACCGTGCCGCGCATCTTCCGCCGCATCCGCCCCGGCTTCCGCTTCGAACGGTCGCTCGACGTGCTGCGATGGAGCCGCGACGCGGGCCTCGTGACGAAGTCGAACCTCATCCTCGGCATGGGCGAGACCGACGGCGAGGTGCTCGAGACGCTCGAGCGGCTGCACGACGCGGGCTGCGACCTCATCACGATCACGCAGTACCTCCGGCCGTCGCCGCGCCACCACCCCGTCGACCGCTGGGTCGAGCCGGCGGCCTTCGCCGACCTCGCGGAGGCCGCGACCGAGATCGGCTTCGCAGGCGTCATGTCGGGGCCGCTCGTGCGGTCGTCGTATCGGGCCGGCACGCTCTATCGGCAGGCGCTCGCGGCGCGCGGGACGGGCGAGACGGCAGCGATCGTGACGGGCATGGGTGCGGGCGCCCCCGCATCCGCGCCCGTCGGCATCACGAACGGAGGCAGGCGCGTCGCCTGACCGCGGCGCAGGCCGCGCCCGGATGCGTCAGACGACGGCCGGCGCCGGCGCGGCGCCGCGCAGCGCGTGCCGCTGCGCTGCGGCGTAGTGGCCGAGCAGCTCGTCGCACACGCGCGGCCACGTGCGCTGCAGCACGCGACGGCGGCCCGCCTCGCCCATCCGCGCGCGCATGGCCGGCGCCTCGACGAGCGTGCGGACGGCGTCGCGCAGCGCCCGTGCGGAGTCGGGCGCGTAGAGGAAGCCCGTGATGCCGTGGTCGACGAGGTCGATGGGGCCGCCGGCGCGCGGCGCGACGACGGGGAGTCCTGCCGCAGCGGCCTCCTGCAGCGTCTGCCCGAACGTCTCCTCCGCGCCCGTGTGCACGAAGACGTCGAGCGCCGCGTACGCGGCCGCGAGCGCGGCGCCCGTGCGCTGGCCGAGGAAGGTGGCGCCGAGCGGTGCGAGCGCCCGCCGTGCGGCGGCCATGCCGGGCCCGTCGCCCACGACGACGACGGAGATGCCCTGCATGCCCTGCAGCGCGCGCAGCCGCTCGAGGCCCTTCTCCGGCGCCACGCGGCCGACGTAGCCGACGATCGTCTCGCCGCGCGGGGCGAGCCGCTCGCGCAGCGCGAGGGCTGCCGGGCCGACGCGGTGGTCGGGGTGGAAGGCGTCGAGGTCGACGCCGCGCGCCCAGCGGCCGACGCGCTCGACGCCTGCGGCGGCCAGGTCGGCGATGGCCGACGACGACGGTGCGAGCGTCGCGTCCGCCTGGTTGTGGATGCGGCGCAGCACCTTCCACGCGACGGGAGCCCCTGCCGAGAGGCGGTTGCGCCGCGCGAAGCCCGCGATGTCGGTCTGGTAGATCGCGACCGACGGCACCCCCATGCGCCGCGCCTCCGCGATCGCCTGGCCACCCAGCAGGAAGGGCGACGCTGCGTGCACGACGTCGGGCCGGAACCGCTGCAGCAGGCCGTGCATCTGCGGGCTCGGCATGCCGACGGGGAACTCGCGGTACGCGATCGACGGCACCTCGAACACGGGCGCACCGTGCAGCTGCGTCGGCGCCCCGCATCGAGGCGCGACGACCATGGCCTGCCTGCCCGTGGCCTGCAGATGCTCGAGCACCCGGACGACGGACGACGTGACTCCGTTGACCGTGGGCAGGAAGCTCTCGGTGACGATGGCGACGCGTGCGATCTCCACGGTGCCGACGCTAGGCACGCCAGGTGGCGCGCCAGGGGCGGCGGCCGTGAATGGCGCGTGAACGGCGCTCGACGGTCAGGGGCTGCGTGCGCGCGACCGGTAGCGTCGTCCACCATGACCATCGAGGGCTTCACCGCGATCATCCCCGCCGGCGGCGTCGGCTCCAGGCTCTGGCCGCTGTCGCGCGCGGACGCCCCGAAGTTCCTCCACGACCTCACGGGCTCCGGCCGCACGCTGCTGCAGTCGACCTTCGCCCGCCTCGCGCCGCTCGCGGGCGAGCAGCGCGTCATGGTCGTCACGGGCCGCGCGCACCGATCCGCGGTCGAGGAGCAGCTGCCGTCGCTCGCGCCGGAGAGCATCGTCCTCGAGGCCGACCCGCGCGAGTCGACCGTGGCCATCGCGCTCGCGGCCGCGATCCTGCAGCGTCGCGAGCCCGGGGTGATCGTCGGCTCGTTCGCCGCCGATCACGTCATCGCCGACGAGCGCGGCTTCCGCCGCGCGGTCGTCGACGCCGTCGCGGCGGCGCGCGCCGGCAAGATCGCGACGATCGGCATCACGCCGAGCGAGCCGGCCATCGGCTTCGGCTACATCCAGGCGGGTGGCTCGGCCGGCATCGAGGGCGCGCCGCGCGTCGCCGACGTCGCGCGCTTCGTCGAGAAGCCGAACGCGGAGGATGCGCGCACGTACGTCGACTCCGGCGACTTCCTCTGGAACGCCGGCATGTTCATCGCGCGCGCCGACGTGCTCCTCGCGGAGCTCGCCGCGACCGAGCCCGAGCTCGCGGCCCAGATCGACGAGCTCGCCGCCGCCTGGGACGACCAGGCCACGCGAGGTCCCGCCGTCGACCGCATCTGGCCGCGGCTCAAGAAGATCGCGATCGACTACTCCGTCGCGGAGCCCGCGGCGGCGAAGGGCCGCATGGTCGTCGTGCCCGGCGACTTCGACTGGGACGACGTGGGCGACTTCTCGGCGGTCGCGAAGCTGCACAACGGCGCGCTCGGCGCCGATCGCCTCGCGATCCTCTCCGGCCGCTCGACGGTGCTGTCCGACAGCGCCTCCGGCATCGTCGTCTCCACCACCGACCGCGTCATCTCCCTCGTGGGCGTGCGGGACATCGTCGTGGTCGACACGGGGGATGCGCTGCTCGTGACGACGACCGAGCATGCGCAGCGCGTGAAGCAGGTCGTCGACGCCATCCGCCGCTCGGGCAACGAGACGGTCCTCTAGCGCGGGCGTCCCCCGACGCGTCCCGCCGGGCGAGCGCTCGACCGCGACGCGGGCGGGCGTGCGGGCTAGGGTGACACCACCCGCACCGCAGCACCCTGGAGCACCGATGTCCCGCACCGCCCTCCGTCTCCTCGCGCCCGCCGCGCTCGTCGCGCTCGCGCTCACCGCATGCCAGGCCGCACCCGAGGGCTCGGGCGGCGGCGACGCAGGTGCCTCCGAGCTGTGCGCGCAGATGGTGACGAACTCCGGCGGCCTCGAGGACCGCTCGTTCAACCAGGCCTCGTGGGCAGGCATGGAGGAGGCGGGGGAGGAGCACGGCGTCGACGTGAACGTGCTCGTGTCGACGAGCGAGTCGGACCTCGCACCGAACGTCGAGAACGCCGTGGCCACGGGGTGCGACTTCGTGCTCACCGTCGGCTACGAGCTCGCCGCCGCGACCGCCGAGGAGGCCGAGGCCAACCCGGAGGTGCAGTTCGCGATCGTCGACGAGGTCGTCGAGGCGCCGAACGTGCGCCCCATCGTCTTCGACACCGCGCAGGCGTCGTACCTGGCCGGCTACCTCGCGGCGGGCGTGACGCAGACGGGCGTCGTCGCGACGTTCGGCGGCGGCAACCAGCCGCCCGTCACCCTCTTCATGGACGGCTACGTGCAGGGCGTCGAGGCGTACAACGCCGCGCACGGCACGAGCGTGCAGGTGCTCGGATGGGACGTCGAGGCGCAGGACGGCATCTTCACCGGCGACTTCGAGAACGTGCAACTCGGTCAGGCGACGTCGCAGTCGCTCATCGCGCAGGGCGCCGACGTCATCCTCCCCGTCGCAGGCCAGGTCGGCGAGGGCGCGTTCCTCGCGTCGCTCGACTCCGGCTCGTCGGCGCTCGTCATCTGGGTCGACTCCGACGGCTACGACACCCTGCCGGCCGAGTACCACCCGCTGCTGCTCACCACCGTCGAGAAGAACACGCAGGACTTCGTCGTCCAGGCGATCGGCGACCTCGTCGACGACGGCGCCGTCACCGACGAGCCGCTCGTCGGCACCCTCGAGAACGGCGGCGTCGGCCTCGCCGAGTACCACGACCTCGCCGACCGGGTGAGCCCCGAGCTGCAGGCCGAGCTCGACGCCCTGCGCGAGCAGGTCGTCTCGGGCGAGGTCTCGGTCGAGAGCCCCAGCGCGCCGTAGCGGCCCACCGGCTGAGTCGGCGTCACCTTTGCAACGATCG
Source organism: Agrococcus sp. GCM10030265 (assembly GCF_042666675.1). Classification (NCBI taxonomy): domain Bacteria; kingdom Bacillati; phylum Actinomycetota; class Actinomycetes; order Micrococcales; family Microbacteriaceae; genus Agrococcus; species Agrococcus sp. GCM10030265. The sequence continues at coordinate 1,204,001 of NZ_JBHTCZ010000002.1, read as the reverse complement.
CGTTTCGACTCGCCTCATCCAGCGATCCGGCTCGCCGCTCGTGGCTAGGCTTCCGCGTACCCGGCCGCTGCATACGGCCACCCCATGCACTGGAGGAATCCCTGTGAGGACCATTCGGAAGGCCGCGCTCGGCGGCCTCGCGACGCTCGGCGTCGCGGCTCTGCTCGCCGGCTGCGCGTCGGCCCCCGAGGAGGGCCCCGCCGAGTCCGGCGACGCGACGGCGGACATCTCGCCCTGCATCGTCTCGGACGCCGGCGGCTTCAACGACCAGTCGTTCAACCAGCTCGGCCTCGAGGGCCTGCAGTCGGCTGCCGACGAGCTCGGCGTCGAGATCAACCAGGCCGAGTCGCAGGCCGAGACCGACTACCAGTCGAACATCACGAACCTCATCGACGGCGGCTGCGACATGATGGTCACGGTCGGCTTCCTGCTCGCGGAGGCCACGTCGGCCGCCGCGGAGGCCAACCCCGACGTCAACTTCGCCATCATCGACGACGCGTCGATCGAGGCCGACAACGTGCAGCCCATCACGTTCGACACCGCGCAGGCCGCGTTCCTCGCCGGCTACGCGGCGGCGGCGTCGAGCCAGACCGGCACCATCGCCACCTGGGGCGGCATCAACATCCCGCCGGTGACGATCTTCATGGACGGCTTCGTGCTCGGCGCGCAGTACTACAACGAGGAGAACGGCGCCGACGTGCAGGTGCTCGGCTGGGACGTCGAGGCGCAGGACGGCACGTTCGTCGGCGCGTTCGAGGCCGGCCCCGCAGCCAACGCCACGGCGACGACCTTCCTCCAGCAGGGCGCGGACATCGTCATGCCCGTCGGTGGCCCGATCTTCCTCTCGGCGGGCGAGGCCATCCGCACGGCGCAGGCCGAGAACCCCGACGTGCGCTACGGCATGATCGGCGTCGACGCCGACCTCACGCAGACGTCGCCCGAGTACGCCGACCTCTTCGTCACCTCCGTGCTCAAGGGCATGGCGGCGGGCGTCGAGACCGTCGTCCTCGCGGACGCGGCCGGCGACTTCTCGAGCGACCCCTACGTGGGCACGCTCGAGAACGACGGCGTCGGCATCGCCGGCTTCAACGAGTGGGAGTCGCAGGTCCCCGAGGGCCTCGCAGACGAGCTCGACACGATCCGCACGGCGATCATCGCCGGCGACATCGAGGTCGACTCGCCCTCGTCGCCGTAAGGCGTCCAGCGCACGTGGGGGTCGGCATCGCGCCGGCCCCCACGCGTGCGACTACAGTCATGACGCGGGGCGCCCCACCGGGCATGCCTCGCCTCGACCCATCCCTCACCCCCAGGAGCGGCGATGACCCTCGAGCTGCGCGGCATCACCAAGCGCTTCGGCTCGCTCACGGCCAACGACCACATCGACCTCACGGTCGAGGCAGGCGAGATCCACTGCCTGCTCGGCGAGAACGGCGCGGGCAAGTCCACGCTCATGAACGTGCTCTACGGCCTCTACCAGGCCGACGAGGGCGTCATCCTGCTCGACGGCGCAGAGCAGCGCTTCGCAGGACCCGGCGACGCCATGCGCGCCGGCATCGGCATGGTGCACCAGCACTTCATGCTCATCCCCGTCTTCACCGTCGCCGAGAACGTGCTGCTCGGTCACGAGAAGGAGCTCGGCGGGCTCGCGGGCGCCAAGCGCCGCGTCGTCGAGATCTCCGACCGCTTCGGCTTCCAGATCGATCCCGACGCGCGCATCGAGGACCTCCCCGTCGGCGTGCAGCAGCGCGTCGAGATCATCAAGGCCCTCTCGCTCGACGCGAAGGTGCTCGTCTTCGACGAGCCCACCGCCGTGCTCACGCCGCAGGAGACCGACGAGCTCATGGCGATCATGCAGCAGCTGCGCGACGAGGGCACGGCGATCGTGTTCATCACGCACAAGCTGCGCGAGGTGCGCGCCATCGCCGACCGCATCACCGTCATCCGGCTCGGGCAGGTCGTCGGCACCGCCGAGCCCACCGCGACGAGCGTCGAGCTCGCCTCGCTCATGGTGGGCCGCCCCGTCGAGCTCACCGTGCAGAAGCAGGCGCCCGTGCGCACCGACAACGAGCTGGTCATCGAGCACCTCACGGTGCTCGACGAGCAGGGCATCGCCGTCGTCGACGACCTGTCGCTCACGGTGCACGGCGGCGAGGTCGTCTGCATCGCGGGCGTGCAGGGCAACGGCCAGACCGAGCTCACGGAGGCCATCCTCGGCCTGCAGCGTCGCGCGACGGGCAGCATCCGCCTGAACGGCGTCGAGCTGCTCGGCCGCAGCGTGCGCGACGTGCTCGACTCGGGCGTCGGCTTCGTGCCCGAGGACCGCAAGGTCGATGGCCTCGTCGGCGAGTACTCCATCGCCGAGAACCTCATGCTCGACCGCTACCTCGGCGAGCCCTTCGTCAAGCGCGGCACCATCGTGCGCGCCGCACGCGACGAGTTCGCGCAGGAGCGGCTCGGTGCGTTCGACATCCGCGCGCAGTCGATCCAGACGCCCGTCGGCACGCTGTCGGGCGGCAACCAGCAGAAGGTCGTCCTCGCGCGCGAGCTCTCGCGGCCGCTGCAGCTGTTCGTCGCGTCGCAGCCCACCCGCGGCCTCGACGTCGGCTCGATCGAGTTCGTGCACGCGCAGGTCATCGCGACGCGGGATGCCGGCATCCCGGTCATCGTGGTGTCCACCGAGCTCGACGAGGTCGTCGGGCTCGCCGACCGCATCGCGGTCATGTACGGCGGCGGGGTCGTGGGCGTCGTGCCCGCGGACACGTCGCGCGACGACCTCGGCATCATGATGGCCGGAGAGCTGCCGGAGGGACTCGCAGCATGACCGACGAGCAGGACCGCACGGGCCGCGAGCCCGGCGACCAGGACACGCCGATCGCACCGAGCGACGCGGCCGCGCAGCACCGCTCCGGCGGCGCGCCCGCCGCCGACGGCGAGCGCGACGTCGTGCACGCCCCGACCGTCGTCGAGGTGCCCGTCGTCGCCGACGCCGCCCGGGTCGAGTCGCACGAGCAGAACCAGGACGAGGACCGCTGGGGCGGCGTCGCACGCGAGATCCTCGGCGGCACGCCCATGGTGTCGCTGCTCGCGGTCGTCGTCGCGTTCGTCGTCGGCGGCATCCTCATCGCCGCGACCGACGAGCAGGTCCAGGCGGCGAGCGCCTACCTCTTCGCGCGCCCCGGCGACACGTTCGCCGCCATCGCGTCCGCGGTGGGCGGCGCCTACTGGGCGCTGTTCCAGGGGTCGATCCTCAACTTCTCGCGGCCCGAGGGCGGCATCGTCGCCCTCGTGCGGCCGCTCACCGAGACGCTGCACTTCGCGGCGCCCCTCATCGCGGCCGGGCTCGGCGTCGCCGTCGCGTTCCGCGTCGGCATGTTCAACATCGGCGGACGCGGGCAGATGCTCGCCGCCGCGGCGGCGGCAGGCTGGGTCGGGTTCTCGTTCCCGCTGCCGCCCGTGCTCCACGTCATCGTCGCGCTGCTCGCCGGCATGATCGCCGGTGCCCTGTGGGCCGGCATCGCAGGCCTCCTCAAGGCGCGCACCGGTGCGCACGAGGTCATCACGACGATCATGCTGAACTTCGTGGCGCTGTGGCTGCTGTCGTACCTCATCCGCACGCCCGAGCTGCTGCAGGCGCCGGGCAGCAACAACCCGATCACGCCCCGCATGCTCGAGACGGCGGTGCTGCCGCCGCTGCTCGGCGAGAGCTTCAACCTCACGTGGGGCATCGTGCTGTCGGTCGCGGCCGTCGTCGTGGCGTGGTGGCTCATCGAGCGCTCGAGCCTCGGCTTCCGCTTCCGCGCGGTCGGCCTCAACCCGCAGGCGGCGCTCAACGCCGGCATGGACGTCAAGGCCGTCTACGTGCAGGCCATGCTCGTCGCGGGCGCCTTCATGGGCCTCGCCGGCGCGCAGCAGGTGCAGGCGACGGTCACGACGGGCTTCACGTCGGGCATCGACGCGGGCATCGGCTTCGACGCCATCACCGTGGCGCTGCTCGGCCGCTCGAACCCGTGGGGCGTGCTCGCGGCCGGCCTGCTGTTCGGGGCCTTCAAGGCCGGCGGCTTCCGCATGCAGGCCGCAGAGGGCGTGCCGATCGACATCGTGCTCGTCGTGCAGTCGGTCATCGTGCTGTGCATCGCGGCTCCGCCGCTCGTGCGCACGATCTTCCGCCTGCCCAAGCCGAGGGGAGGCGTGCGATGAGCGCCGTGCAGACCAGCGGGCTCGCAGAGGCGCCCGGGGCGTCGGAGGCCGCGCGTCCGCGCAGCCGCCGCGTGCCCATCACCTACGTGGTGCTCACGATCGTCGCGGCCCTCGTGCTCGTCGGCCTCGGCCGCGACGGCGAGACGACCCTGCGCCTGTCGACGAACGCCGACCTGCTGCAGCTGCCCGACGCCGTGCTCCCCGCGCGCATCACGGGCATCGTCGCCGCGCTGCTGCTCGCGGCCGCGACGGGCGTCGCCATCGCTGCGCACGTCACGCGGCGCCGCGTGGGCGTGTGGCTGCCGATCGTCTACGGCGTCGTCGCCGTCGTCGGCTTCCTCGTGTGGGCCGGCGCCACGAAGTCCATCCCGCTGCCCGGCCTCCTCGTCCTCACGGTGGGCCTCGCGGTGCCGCTCATCTTCGGCGCGCTCGGCGGGGTCATCTCGGAGCGCGTCGGCGTCGTGAACATCGCGATCGAGGGTCAGCTGCTCTCGGGCGCGTTCGCCGCGGCCGTCGCCTCCTCGGCGATCGCCTCGGGCCCGCTGGGCCAGCTGGGCTCCGTGAGCATCCTCCTCGCGGGCCTCGGCGGCGTCGTCGCCGCCATGGTCGCGGCCGTGCTCGTGTCGATGGTGCTCGCGGCGTTCTCGATCAAGTACTACGTCGACCAGGTCATCGTCGGCGTCGTGCTCAACGTGCTGGTGCTGGGCCTGACGAACTTCCTGTACTCGTCGGTGCTCACCGACAGCCCCGAGCTGAACGACCCCGATCGCTTCGACCGCATCCGCATCCCCGGTCTCGCCGACATCCCCATCGTCGGCCCGGCGCTCTTCAACCAGACGGTCATCGTCTACGCGATGTACGTCGCCGTCATCGTCGTGACGATCGCGCTGTTCCGCACGACGTGGGGTCTGCGCCTGCGTGCGCTCGGCGAGCACCCGCTCGCGGCCGACACCGTGGGCATCCGCGTGAACCGCTGGCGCTTCTGGAACGTCACGCTCGCGGGCGCGATCGTCGGCATCGGCGGCGCGTACTTCACGCTCGACTCCAACGGCTCGTTCCAGCGCGACATGACGAGCGGCCTCGGGTTCATCGCCCTCGCGGCCGTCATCTTCGGGCAGTGGCACCCCATCAAGGCGACGCTCGCGGCGCTGCTGTTCGGCTTCGCGCAGGCGCTGCAGAACGTGCTGCAGTCGATCGGCTCCGGCGTGCCCAACGAGTTCATGCTCATGCTGCCGTACGTCATCACGATCCTCGCGGTCGCGGGCTTCATCGGGCAGTCGCGTGCGCCCGCCGCGAGCGGCAAGCCCTACCTCAAGGCATGAGCGCCGTCGACTGGGATGCGCTGCACGCCGAGGCCGTCGCGGCCAACGCGAAGGCCTACGCGCCGTACTCCGGCTTCGCGGTCGGGTGCGCGGCGCTCACCGAGGACGGCCGCGTCGTCTCGGGCGCGAACGTCGAGAACGCCGCGTACGGCGTCACGCTGTGCGCCGAGTGCTCGATGGTGTCGGCGCTCGTGATGGGCGGCGGGGGCAGGCTCGTGGCCTTCACGTGCGTCGACGGCCACGGCGCGACGCTGATGCCGTGCGGACGCTGCCGGCAGCTGCTCTTCGAGCACGCCGCGCCCGGCATGCTCCTGCAGACGCTCTCGGGCGTCCGTACGATCGACGAGGTGCTGCCGGACGCCTTCGGGCCCACGACGCTCGACGCGTACCGCGCATCCGACTCCGAGAGGGCGACCCGCCCTCGACCATGACGAGAGGGACCCCCATGGCAGAGGCGCACGACGTCGTCGACCTCATCCGCACGAAGCGCGATCGCGGCGTGCTCACCACCGCCGAGATCGACTGGCTCGTCGACGCGTACACGCGCGGCTACGTCGAGGATGCGCAGATGGCGGCCCTCGCGATGGCGATCCTGCTGAACGGCATGGAGCGGCGCGAGATCCACGACCTCACGCAGGCGATGATCGCCTCCGGGGAGCGCATGGACTTCTCGTCGCTGCCGATGCCGACGGTCGACAAGCACTCCACGGGCGGCGTCGGCGACAAGATCACGCTGCCGCTCATGCCCCTCGTCGCGGCGTTCGGCGTCGCCGTGCCGCAGCTGTCGGGGCGTGGGCTCGGGCACACGGGCGGCACGCTCGACAAGCTCGAGTCGATCCCCGGCTGGCGCGCGGCGCTGTCGAACGAGGAGATGCTCGCCCAGCTCGCCGACGTCGGCGGCGTGATCTGCGCCGCGGGGTCCGGCCTCGCGCCCGCAGACAAGCGGCTCTACGCGCTGCGCGACATCACGGGCACCGTCGAGGCCATCCCGCTCATCGCATCCTCGATCATGTCGAAGAAGATCGCCGAGGGCACGGGTGCGCTGGTGCTCGACGTGAAGTTCGGCTCGGGCGCCTTCATGCAGGAGGAGCGGCGAGCGCGCGAGCTCGCGGAGACGATGGTCGCGCTCGGCACGGATGCCGGCGTCGACACCCGGGCGCTGCTCACGAGCATGGACGTGCCGCTCGGCCTCGCGATCGGCAACGCCAACGAGGTACGCGAGTCGGTCGAGGTGCTCGCAGGCGGTGGTCCGGCGGACGTCGTCGAGCTCACGGTCGCCCTCGCCCGCGAGATGCTCGCCGCCGTCGGCCAGCCCGACGCCGACGTCGAGGCGGCGCTCGCCGACGGCCGCGCGATGGATCGCTGGCGCCGGTTCGTCGTCGCGCAGAGTGGCGACCCGGATGCCGCGCTGCCGACCGCGAACGAGACGCACACGGTCGTCGCCGCGTCCGACGGCGTGCTCGCGCGCCAGGATGCGCTGCCCTTCGGCGTGGCCGCCTGGCGGCTCGGCGCGGGTCGGGCGCGCGCGACCGACGAGGTCGTGCACGCCGCGGGCATCGACCTGCACGTGAAGCCGGGCGACGCCGTGCGCGCGGGCCAGCCGCTGTGGACGCTCTCGGCCGACGACGCCTCCCGCTTCGACCGTGCGCTCGCGTCGCTCGAGGGCGCGTGGGAGATCGCGCCGACGGGCACGAGCGTCGACGTGCTGCCGATCGTGCGCGACCGCATCGTCTGACGCGTCGTCCCCTGGTGGGACGTCTCGGGGGAACGATCCTGCCGTGGTCGGACGCGGCATCCAGCCTCGGCGCGCGAGGATGGTGCCATGAGCCAGAACCAGGTCCAGGGCACGTCGAGCGCGTGGAGCATCTCGAGCCTCGTGATCGGCATCGTGTCGATCTTCATGGGGTGGACGTTCCTCGCCCCGATCGCCGGCATCGTCGTCGGCGTGATGGCGAAGGGCCGTGAGCCCCACGCGCGCACCATCGCGAACTGGGGCATCGGCGTCAACATCGCGACGCTCGTGCTCGGCATCGTGCTGTGGGTCGCGCTCGGCGGGCTCGTGCTCGCAGCCGTCGGCCTCGGCGTCGCGTCGAGCTAGCGGAGGGCCGCGAGGGCGTCGACGACGCCGCGCCACATGCGCGGCGCGTCGAGGCCCAGCGCGACCGACGTCGTGCACCCCTCCGGGGCCGCATGCCGCAGGTCGACGACCGTCTGCCCCGTCGTGAGCGCGCCGTGCAGCTCGATCGCGATGGGAGCGCGTCGCACGCGCATGCATCCGGGGTCGGCGACGTAGGCGACGGCGCACGCGTCGTGCACGGGCGGCCAGTCGAAGCCCTGCATCCGGTACGTGCCGCGGAAGAACTCGAGCAGCTCGAGCGTGAACGCCGCGGGCCGGCCGGGCACCGACCCGATGGCGTCGAGCACGGGCTGATCGGCGAGGGCCTGATGCGTGAGGTCGAGCCCCACCATGACGACGGGCCAGCCCGCACCGAGCACGACGTCGGCCGCCTCCGGGTCGATCGCGGCGTTGTACTCGGCGACGGGCGTGAGGTTGCCGCCGGCCGCCGCCCCGCCCATCCACACGACCTCGCGCACGCGCTCGACGATGCGCGGCTCGCGACGGGCGGCGAGCGCGAGGTTCGTGAGCGCACCCGTGGGCACGAGCGTGATGTCGCCGGGCTCGGATGCCATGACGATCTCGACGATGAGGTCGACGGCGTGGCGCTCGTCGAGCGCGATGGTCGGCTCGGGCAGCTCGGGCCCGTCGAGGCCGGACTCGCCGTGGTATTCCGGCGCGACGACGGCCTCGCGCACCAGCGGGCGGTCGGCGCCGGCGGCGAACGGCACGCCCGAGAGCCCTGCGACGGTGCCGACGGCGAGCGCGTTGCGCGTCACCTTCTCGAGCGTCTGGTTGCCTGCGACGGTCGTGACGGCCACGAGGTCGATCGCGGGCGACCCCGCCGCGAGCAGCATGGCGATCGCGTCGTCGTGGCCCGGGTCGCAGTCGAGGATGATGCGGCGAGGCATCCCCTCAGCGTAGGCGGGGGAGCGCTGCGACCGGACACGCGATCGCAGGCGCGCTCGCGCCGCGGAGTCCGTAGGATCGAGGCGACGGATCTGGAGGACGACGTGGACCGCATCCTGCTCGACGGCGTGGACCTCGGCGCACTGCCGAAGGTGAGCCTGCACGACCACCTCGACGGAGGCCTGCGACCGCAGACGATCGTCGAGATCGCCGACGAGATCGGCCTCGAGCTGCCGGCGCAGGGCGCCGAGGCGCTCGGCGAGTGGTTCGCCGAGTCGGCCGACTCGGGTTCGCTCGTCGACTACCTGAAGACCTTCGACGTCACGACCGCCGTGATGCAGACCGAGGGCGCGCTCGTGCGCGTCGCACGCGAGTTCGTGCTCGACCTCGCCGACGACGGCGTCGTCCACGGCGAGATCCGGTGGGCGCCCGAGCAGCACCTCACGCGCGGGCTGTCGCTCGACGCGGCCGTCGAGGCCGTGCAGGCGGGCCTCGACGAGGGCGTCGCGCTCGTGCGCTCGCACGGTCGCCGCATCCAGGTGGGGCAACTGGTCTCGGCGATGCGGCACCTCGACCGCTGGACCGAGATCGCCGAGCTCGCCATCCGCCACCGTGACCGCGGCGTCGTGGGCTTCGACATCGCGGGCCCGGAGGACGGCTTCCCGCCCTCGCGCCACTCGGAGGCCTTCGACCTCCTCGCACGCGCCCACATGCCCGTGACGGTGCACGCCGGCGAGGCTGCCGGCGTCGCATCGATCGACGATGCGCTCTTCGCCGGTCGCGCGCTCCGCCTCGGGCACGGCGTGCGCATCGCCGAGGACATCCGCGTCGACGACCGCGGCGACGACCTGCTCGTCGAGCTGGGCTCGACGGCCGAGTGGGTGCGCTCGCGTCAGATCCCGCTCGAGCTGAGCCCGTCGTCGAACCTGCAGACGGGCGCGATCGCCGCGTTCGGCGAGGAGATCGACGACCACCCCTTCGACCTGCTGTACCAGCTCGGCTTCCGCGTCACCGTCAACACCGACAACCGCCTGCAGTCCGACACGAGCCTCACCGACGAGCTCGCGCTGCTCGCCGAGACCTTCGGCTACGACCTCGACGACCTCGAGCAGCTGCAGGTGAACGCTGCACGGTCGGCGTTCCTGCCGGTCGAGGAGCGCGACGACCTCGTCGAGCACATCGCCGACGTCTTCGACCAGCTGCGATGAGCGCATCCGTCCTCGCCGACGCGACGTTCTCGCCCGGCGTCGCCGCGGCGACCTGGGCGGACGCCGTGCGCGCAGCCGGGCGCGATCTCGTGCACGCGCGCGCCGTGGGCCCCGCGTACGTCGACGAGATGGTGCAGCTCATCGACGACCACGGCCCGTGGTGCGTCGTCGCGCCCGGCATCGCCCTGCCGCACGCGCGGCCGAGCGCCCTCGTGCGCCGTGCGGGCGCGGCGATCGTCACGTTGCGCGAGCCGGTGTCCTTCGGTCACCCGCATCACGACCCCGTGCGGGTCGTGGTCGCGCTCGCCTCGACGACGCAGTCCGACCACGTGCGCACGCTCGCGGCGCTCGCGGTGCAGCTCGACCGGCCGGGCGTCGTCGACGCGGTCGCTGCGGCGACGGTGCGAGCGGATGCGATCGCCGCCATCGAGGGCGCGACGCCCGGAGCGTCGGCATGAGGATCGTCGCCGTGTGCGGCGCGGGCGTCGGCACGAGCGCCATCCTCGCCACGACCGTGCGACGCGCGCTGCAGCGCATGGACGTCGAGGCCGACGTCGCGGCGTCGAGCGCCGCCGACCTCGGCGTCGATGCCGCCGACGCGCAGCTCGTGCTGACGACGCCCGAGTGGGCCGATCGCGTCCGCGCGGCCGCCGGCCGCTCGCACGTGGCGGTCGTCGACCGCATCATGGATCTCGACGCGGTGCAGGCGGTGCTCGAGCGCGAGCTCTAGCGGCACCGCGGGCCCTCGTGGCACGGATGCGCGCTGAGCGGCGCCGCACGTGCATGGTGCACGCGAGATGTCGCTCAGCGCGCATCCCCGCGCCCGCGCTCAGCCGAGCAGCGGGCGCATCGCCTCCTCGAGCGCTGCGACGCGCTGCTCGGCGGCGTGCAGGCGCTCGTGCGGCGATCCGTGCGTCGACACGGCATCCACGTACACCTTCACCTTCGGCTCCGTGCCGGACGGGCGGATCATGACGCGCGCGCCATCGGCCAGCGTGAGACGCAGGATGTCGCCGATCGCACCGTGCTCGGGCGTCGACAGGTCGTCGGCGGCGACGACGGCGCTGCCCGCGAGCTCGGCGGGCGGCGAGTCCTTCAGCCGCTGCACGATCGCGGGGATGCGGCTGCGGTCGGCGACGCGCAGGCTCACCTGGCCGCTCGCGAAGCCGCCGAACTCGGCGGCGAGGGCGATGAGCTCGTCGGCGAGCGACGAGCCGCGCGCGTGCAGGTCGTTCGCGAGCGTCAGCACCCGCACGAGCGACGAGATGCCGTCCTTGTCGCGCACCGTGCCGGGGTTCACGAGGTAGCCGAGCGCCTCCTCGTAGCCGTAGACGAGGTCAGGCACGCGCGAGATCCACTTGAAGCCCGTCGCGGTGGTCGCGAAGGCGAGGCCGTGGGCCTCGGCGATCGCCTGCAGGCCCGGGGAGGAGACGATGGATGCGGCGAGCACGCCCTCGCCGTGCGCCGAGCGCGCGGCATCCCAGCCGAGGAGCAGCCCCACCTCGTTGCCGGTGAGCTGACGCCAGCCGCCGTCGCGCTCGGCGTCGGGGATCGCGACCGACAGCCGGTCGGCGTCCGGGTCGTTCACGAGCACGAGGTCGGCGCCCGCGGCGTCGGCCGTCGCGTACGCGAGATCCATGGCGCCCGGCTCCTCCGGGTTCGGGAACGCGACCGTCGGGAACGCGCCGTCGGGCTCGGCCTGCTCGGCAACCTCGACGAGCGCGGGGTAGCCCGCGGCCTCGACGACGGCGCGCACCGTCGCGCTGCCGACGCCGTGCATCGCCGAGTACACGACGGTCTGCGGCTCGGACGCCGGGGTGCCCGCGAGAGCGGCCGTCGCACGCACGTAGGCGTGCCAGACGTCGTCGCCCGCGACCTCGACGTCGCCGCGCGGCAGATCGGCGAACGTCGTCGACGCCGCGACGTCGGCGATCCTGGCCGCGATCTCGGCGTCGACCGGCGCGACGATCTGGCTGCCGGCGTCGTCGCCGCCGAGGTACACCTTGTAGCCGTTGTCGCGCGGCGGGTTGTGGCTCGCCGTCACCATCACGCCGGCGCTCGCGCCCAGGTGCCGCACCGCGAAGGCGAGCACCGGCGTCGGCAGCGCGCGCGGCAGCAGCGTGGCCCGCACCCCGGCGCCGGCCATGATGGCGGCGGCGTCGCTCGCGAAGACGTCGGAGCTGGTGCGGCCGTCGTAGCCGATGACGATCGACGGCTCCGCCTCGCGCTCGACGAGGAAGCGCGCGAAGCCCGCGGTCGCCTGCGCGACGAGCACGCGATTCATGCGATTCGGACCGGCGCCGAGCTCGCCGCGCAGCCCGGCGGTGCCGAACTGCAGGCGGCCGCCGAAGGCATCCGCGATCGCCGCGATCGCCGACTCGTCGCCGGTCTCGGCGGCGGCGATGCGCGCCGAGAGCTCGTCGCGCGTGACGGGGTCGGGGTCCTGCGCGAGCCAGGCGCGCGCCGCGTCGAGGCTCACGCGCGGCCCGTCGCGGCGACGACGTCGGCGAGCAGGCGCGAGATCACGGGCTCGGCCGCGCGACCCGCCTCGATGACCTCCTCGTGGCTCAGCGGGGTCTGCTGGATGCCGGCGGCGAGGTTCGTGATGAGCGAGAGGCCCAGCACCTCCATGCCCGCCTCGCGGGCCGCGATGGCCTCGAGTGCCGTCGACATGCCCACGATGTGGCCGCCGATCGCCTTCGCCATCTGCACCTCGGCGGGCGTCTCGTAGTGGGGGCCGCGGAACTGGCAGTAGACGCCCTCGTCGAGGCTCGCGTCGACCGACCGGGCCACGTCGCGCAGCCGCGCGGAGTAGAGGTCGGTGAGGTCGACGAACGTCGCACCCTCGAGCGGCGAGTCGGCGGTGAGGTTGATGTGGTCGGAGATGAGCACGGGCTGGCCCGGCGTCCACGTCTCGCGGATGCCGCCCGCGCCGTTCGTCAGCACCATGATCGAGGCGCCTGCCTGCGCGGCCGTGCGCACCGAGTGCACGACGCGTCGCACGCCGTGGCCCTCGTAGTAGTGCGTGCGGGCGCCGATGACGAGGGCTCGTCGACCGTCGGCGAGCAGCACCGAGCGGATCGTGCCCGAGTGGCCCTCGAGCGCGGGGCGGGAGAAGCCCGTCACCTCGGTGGCGTCGATCGTGTGCGTCGTGTCGCCGAGGAGCTCGGCGGCCTTCGCCCATCCGGAGCCCAGGGTGAGAGCGATGTCGTGCCGCTCGACGCCCGTGATGCGGGCGATGTCGGCGGCGGCTGCGCGGGCGACCTCGATGGGGTCGGCTCCCGCGGCGTCGAGGGGGTGCTGGCTCATGCAGCCACTCTAGGCGGCGCCGGCAGCCCGCCCGCCGCGCCGGGGCGCGCAGCGGGCCGGTGCCGGATGCTGCGAGAATCGTCGGGTGAGCGTGTTCGAGCGGCAGCAGCGTGTGGTCATCGTCGGCGGCGGACCGGGCGGGTACGAGGCGGCGCTCGCGGGCGCGCAGCTCGGTGCCGACGTCACGCTCGTCGAGCGCGTCGGCGTCGGCGGCTCGGCGGTGCTGACCGACGTCGTGCCATCGAAGTCGCTCATCGCGACCGCCGAGTCGGCCGCCGCCATCCGTGCCGCGTCGGGCCTCGGCGTGCAGCTCTACGCGCGCGGCGAGTCGGGCAGGCCCTCGAAGCCAGAGGTCGCCGTCAACCTCCGCGCCGTGAACCGCCGGCTGCTGTCGCTCGCGGCGCAGCAGTCGATCGACATGTCGGCCGACCTCGAGCGCGCGGGCGTGCACATCGTGCAGGGCGAGGGTCGCCTCGTCTCGCCGACGCGCGTCGCGGTCTCGACGGGGCGCAAGGGTGCCGACTTCGACGAGCTCGAGGGCGACACGATCGTCATCTCCGTGGGTGCGAGCCCCCGCATGCTGCCCACGGCGATGCCCGACGGCGAGCGCATCCTCACGTGGACGCAGCTGTACGGCCTCGAGGAGGTGCCCGAGCACCTCATCGTCGTCGGCTCCGGCGTCACGGGTGCCGAGTTCGCGAGCGCGTACTCGAACATCGGCTCGAAGGTCACGCTCGTGTCGAGCCGCGACCAGGTGCTGCCCGGCGAGGACGCCGACGCGGCGGCCGTCATCGAGGACGTCTTCATCCGCCAGGGCATGACGCTGCTCGCGAAGTCGCGCGCCGACCGTGTGGAGCGCAGCGACGACGGCGTCGTCGTGACGCTGTCGGACGGCCGTACCGTCGAGGGCTCGCACTGCCTCATGGCCGTCGGCTCCATCCCCAACACGGCGGGCATCGGCCTCGAGGAGGCCGGCGTGCAGCTGACCGACTCCGGCCACATCCTCGTGAACCGCGTCGCGCGCACGAACCTGCCGAGCGTCTACGCCGTCGGCGACTGCTCGAACGCGCTGCCGCTCGCATCCGTCGCCTCCATGCAGGGCCGTACGGCGATGTTCCATGCGCTCGGCGACGCCGTGAACCCCATCTCGATGCGCACCGTCGCGTCGAACATCTTCACGCAGCCCGAGATCGCGACCGTCGGGTGGACGTCGAAGGAGATCGAGGAGGGCATCGCGCAGGGCGAGATCCACACGGTGCACCTGTCGACGAACCCGCGCGCGAAGATGATGGGCGTCGACGACGGCTTCGTGAAGCTGTTCGCGCGCACCGGCTCGGGCACGGTCATCGGCGGCGTCGTCGTGGCGCCGAAGGCATCCGAGCTCATCTACCCGATCGCGATGGCCGCCGAGCACCGGCTCACGGTCGACATGGTCGCGCGCGTCTTCCCCGTCTACCCGTCGCTGACGGGATCCATCGCCGACGCAGCGCGCGCGATGCACCGCGTCACCGACTGACCGTCCGCCCTCACACGGGCTGCAGCGGCTCCCGAGCCCCCTCGGGCAGCTCGACGACGATCGCGTCGCCCGGGCGCACGACGCCGCCCGCGGCGACGACGGCCATGACGCCCGTGCGGCGCACGATGGCGCCGTCCTCGTCGCGACCGACGACCTCGCGCAGCAGCCCCGGCGAGAAGCGATCGATCTGCGAGCAGGGGTTGCGCAGGCCCGTCACCTCGACGATCGCGTCGGCGCCGAGCCGCAGGCGCGTGCCGCGCGGCAGCTCGAGCAGCGCGATGCCCTCGGTCGTGACGTTCTCGCCGAGATCGCCGGAGGCGACCTCCGCCTCGACCTCGTCGAAGAGCTCGCGATGGATGAGATGCACCTGACGCAGGTTCGGCTGCGCGGCGTCGCGACGTAGGCGCGAGCGATGCTGCACGGTGGCGCCCGCGTGCGCGTCGCCCTCGACGCCGATGCCGGCGATCAGGGTGATGGAGTCGCGGGGCGGCTTCGAGAAGCGGTGACGGTCGTCGCGGTTGACGGAGACGACTCGGGCGGTGCGCATGCGGCCAGTCTGCCCGAGGAGCGCCGTGCGTCGCTCAGGATGCGAGGGGCAGCTCGACGGAGACCCGGAGGCCCCCGTCGACGCGCGCCCGCAGCACGAGCGTGCCGTGGTGCGCCGCGACGACGCTGCGCACGATCGCGAGGCCGAGCCCCACACCCGGGCGCTCGCGCTCGTGCACGCGGTCGGTGGCGCGACGGAAGGGCTCCGTGAGGGTGTGCACGACGTCGGGCGGCACGAGCGGCCCCGTGCTCTCGACGTCGAGCGCCGCGACGCCGTGCCGCACGCCGGTGGCGACGTGGATGCGCCCGCCCGCCGGGAGGTTGTGCACGATGGCGTTGTCGACGAGGTTCGCGGCGAGCTGGTGCAGCAGCGCGGGGGAGCCGACGACCGGTGCGGCCTCCGTCGCCGCCTCGACCACGATGCCGCGGGCCTCCGCACGCGGCAGGAGGGTCTCGACGGCGTCCTCGGCGGCGAGCGACAGGTCGACGCGCTCGCGATCGAACGCGCGGCCGTCGGCGCGTGCGAGGAGCAGGAGCGACTCGGTGAGGTCGATCGCGCGGCCGTTGACGTCGTGGAGGCGCTCGAGCAGCGCGGGCACGTCGCCGGGCGGCGTGCTGCGTGCGACGTCGAGCAGCGCCCGCGTCGTGGCGAGCGGCGTGCGCAGCTCGTGCGACGCGTTCGCCGCGAATCGCTGCTGCTCGGCGACATGCGCCTCGAGTCGATCGAGCATGCCGTCGAGCACGTCGGCGAGCTCCCGCAGCTCGTCGCCGCGGCCCTCGAGGCGGATGCGGTGCGTCAGCGAGCCCTGCCCCGCGAGCCGTGCGACGTCGCCGATGCGGGCGAGGGGAGCGAGCATCCTGCCTGCCAGCAGCCAGCCGCCCGCGAGCCCCACGACGAGGAGCCCGGCCATCGCGAGCGCCGCGGGGGGCACGAACGCGCGCAGCAGGTCGCCGCGGCTCGGGACGAAGCCCGCCGCGGCGTCGATGGGACCGGCGGGCACGTAGCGCAGCAGGAACACCCACACGACCGCGAGCAGCAGCGCGCCCGCGACCACCACGACCGCGGCGTACGAGACGGCCAGCCGCAGCCGCACGCTCGCGCCGGGCCGTCGGCGCTCACCGGCCGGCGGCATCCGCATCCTCCTCGGGAGCGGCGATGCGGTAGCCGACGCCCGGCACCGTGCGCACGAGCCACGGCTCGCCGAGCCGCTTGCGCAGCGTCGAGACCGTGATCCGCACGGCGTTCGTGAACGGGTCGGCATGCTCGTCCCAGGCGCGCTCGAGCAGCGTCTCGGCGCTGACGACGCCTCCGCCCGCGTCGACGAGCACCTCGAGCACTGCGAACTGCTTGCGCGTGAGCGCCACGTGGCGCCCGTCGCGGTGCACCTCGCGGCGGAAGGGGTCGAGCCGCAGTCCCGCGATCTCTCGCACCGGCGGACGCGGGCGCGTGCGCCGACGATCGAGGGCCCGCAGCCGCAGCACCAGCTCCTGCATCGCGAAGGGCTTCGTGAGGTAGTCGTCGGCGCCGAGCTCGAAGCCCGAGGCCTTGTCGCCCAGTCGGTCGGCGGCCGTGAGCATGAGGATGGGCGTGCCCGTGCCGCTCGCGACGATGCTGCGGGCCACGTCGTCGCCCGTGGGTCCCGGCACGTCGCGATCGAGCACCGCCGCGTCGTAGTCGGTGAGGGCGAGCAGCTCGAGGGCGGCGTCGCCGTCGCCGGTGAGGTCGGCCGCGATCGCCTCGAGCCGTAGGCCGTCGCGGATCGCCTCCGCGAGGTAGGGCTCGTCCTCGAGGACCAGGACGCGCATGACCCCGATCGTACGGAGGGGCGCGTATCGCCGGCGTATCGGGATCTCGAGACGCTCTCGCGACATGCGGGCGCGTGGGATGGATGCATGCACGCCACCGCCACCGCCACCGCCACCGCCACCGCCGTCACCGCCGCTGCCACCGCGACCGCGCGCCGCGCGAGTCGCGCTCGCCGCCGCGCCCTGCTCGCCACGGCCGTCGTCGCCGTCGCCGGCGTCGCGGTGCCCGTCGCGACGTTCGAGGCGCTCGGCGCCGCGTCGCCACCGCTCCCTGCGCTCGCCGTCGTCGAGCGCGCCGTCGACCACGTGGTCGATCCGACGCCGGGCGCCGACGATGGTGCGCTGCCGGGCGGTCCGGTCTCGGCGTGGGACGACGTGCCCGCCATCGCGAACCTCGACCCCGACCTGCGCTCGGCCGTGCGCGCCGCATCCGACGCCGCCGCCGAGCGCGGCATCGTGCTCGTCGTGAACTCCGGATGGCGGTCGGCGGCGCTGCAGCAGCGCATGCTCGACGACGCCGTGACGACCTACGGGTCGGCGGAGGAGGCGGCGCGGTGGGTGTCGACGCCCGAGCGCTCGTCGCACGTCACGGGCGACGCCGTCGACGTCGGGGGCTGGGATGCGGCGGCGTGGCTCGCCGCCGAGGGGTGGGCCTTCGGGCTCTGCCAGACGTACGCCAACGAGTCGTGGCACTTCGAGCTGCGGCCCGGAGCCATCGCGAACGGCTGCCCCGCGATGCTCGACGACCCGACGCAGGCGCCATGACGGCGGACGCGACGCGCCGGGGCAGCGCGGCCGTGGAGCTCGGCGAGCTCGGTGCCTTCGAGGAGCGGGTGCGCGAGCTCGGCGGCACGATCGTCGGCGGCCAGGCGCTGCAGAGCGCGCGCTGCGGCGGACGCGCGACGCCCGGCGGCGAGGGCCGCCGCGAGGAGGACGCCGTCTTCTCCGACGGCGCGTGCCCCGAGCGCACCGAGGTCGTGAGCGGCTTCTCCCTCATCGACGTCGACGACGAGGCCGTCGCGCGGCGCATCGCCGCGCACGTGCCCACGGGAGGGCACGTCGAGTGGCGCCGCGTCCTCCCCATGGGGTGACGCGTGCGCGCGGGCCTCAGTCGGCGCGGCCGAACAGCGTCGCGAGGGCGACGCCGACGAGCGCGACCATCGCGATGGCGCCGAGACCGCACGCCACGAGGATGATCGCGGTGAACGGATCCGTCGGCGACACGGTGGCGTCGAGGTGCGATGCTTCGGCGACGAGGTGCATGGTGCCAGCCTACTCGGACCTGTCGACGCGAGCGGTGGGGATGCGCGCGTGACGCGCGCGATCGAGGGTCACGCCTCCTCCCGCGGCGGATCGGGCCGACGACGGCATCGTGGGCGGCGCGGATCTCGACCGGGCCTCGTTCGCGTCGCCCTGCGGAGATGCGTCTCGCAGGCGATCCGGGCAGCCGAGGGGCATCTTCCCTCCGACCCCCGGGATCACCTGCGAGACGCGATGCGCGACGGGTGCCCGGCGCGGGTCTCCACAGCGCAGCGGCAGGATCGACCGTCCACACGCGGCCAGCATCGGGCCGTGCGAGCGTGCCCGCGACGGCAGGCTTCGCGTCGTGGACGTGGTGCAGGTGCTCGAATCGCTCGGAGGGATCGCTGCAGCACGTCGTCGAGCGCCAACCCGCCGAGCTCGCGCTCGCGGTCCTCGACAGCGCCACCCACCAGGGCCGATGCTGGCTGCCCTGGCTCCGCGGCGTGCTCGACGGCACGGCGCACGGGCGGATGCTCGCCCGTCTCGTCGACCCCGGGGCCGGTGCGGGCGGGGAGAGCATCGTGCGGTGGCGCCTGCGCCAGGCAGGCATCCGCGTCGAGACCCAGCGTCGCGTGCCAGGCCTCGGACCCCGAGACTTCCGCCTCGGCGAGCGCCTCATCCTCGAGATCGACGGGCGCGAGCACCACGCGCTCGTGGAGGGGTTCCAGCGCGACCGATGGCTCGACCGCGAGCTGCAGCTGCGCGGCGACGACGTGCTGCGCTTCACCGACGCCGAGGTGCTCCACGACTGGGATCGCGTGCTCGCCGACATCCGGCGCATGGTGCGCGCCGACCGCCACCGCCATCGTGGTGCACGCTGAGCGGCTTGCGCTTCGCAGGCGATCCGGGGACGCAGAGGGGCATCTTCCCTCGACCACCCGGGATCGCCTGCGAGACGCGAACGCGCAGGGTGGGGGAGGGTCAGGCCTCCGGGTCGGCGATCACCAGCAGGCGATGGCCGCTCGCGATCGTCGTGCCGATCGTCGCGTCGAGCGCCGTCACGACGCCGTCGCGCGGCGCCTGGATGGGCTGCTCCATCTTCATCGCCTCGAGCACGACGAGCAGGTCGCCGGCGACGACCTGCTGGCCCTCCTCGACGGCGACCTTCACGACGGTGGCCTGCATGGGGGATGCGATGGTGCCGCCCGTGGCCCCGCCTGCGGCGGCGATGCGGGTGCGCTTGGGCGCGGGGCCCTTGGTCGCGACGGTCTCGGGGAAGAGGCGTGCGGGCATCGACACGGCGATGCGCTTGCCGTCGGCCTCGACCACCACCTCGCGTCGGGCCTCGGGCCCGCCGATCTCGCCGGCCTCGCCGCCCCAGCGGGGGATGTCGTTCGCGAACTCGGTCTCGATCCACGAGGTGTAGATCGAGAAGGGCTCGTCGCCCTCGGGTGCGAAGGCGGGGTCGTCGACGACGACGCGGTGGAAGGGCAGCACCGTCGGCAGGCCCTCGACGCGGAACTCGGCGAGGGCGCGGCGCGCGCGGTCGAGCGCCTCGGCGCGCGTGGCGCCCGTGACGACGAGCTTCGCGAGCAGCGAGTCGAACTGGCCGCCGATCACGTCGCCGGAGACGACGCCGGAGTCGACGCGCACGCCGGGGCCGGTGGCAGGGGAGAAGGCGCGCACGGGGCCCGGGGCGGGGATGAAGCCGGCGCCCGGGTCCTCGCCGTTGATGCGGAACTCGAACGAGTGGCCGCGCACCTCGGGGTCGGGGTAGTCGAGCACGCCGCCCTCGGCGAGGCGGAGCTGCTCGCGCACGAGGTCGATGCCCGTGACCTCCTCGGACACGGGGTGCTCGACCTGGAGTCGCGTGTTCACCTCGAGGAAGGAGATCGTGCCGTCGCGGCCGACGAGGAACTCGCACGTGCCTGCGCCGACGTAGCCGACCTCCTTGAGGATGGCCTTCGACGACTCGTAGAGCCGTGCGACCTGCTCGTCGGAGAGGAAGGGCGCGGGCGCCTCCTCGACGAGCTTCTGGTGACGACGCTGCAGCGAGCAGTCGCGCGTGGAGACGACGACCACGTTGCCGTGCGCATCCGCGAGGCACTGCGTCTCGACGTGGCGCGGGCGGTCGAGGTACTTCTCGACGAAGCACTCGCCGCGACCGAACGCCGCGACGGCCTCGCGCGTGGCGGAGTCGAAGAGCTCGGGGATCTCCTCGCGGGTGCGGGCGACCTTGAGGCCGCGGCCGCCGCCGCCGAACGCGGCCTTGATCGCGACGGGGAGACCCACCTCGTCGGCGAAGGCGACGACCTCGTCGGCGGTCGCGACGGGGTTGAGCGTGCCGGGCGCGAGGGGAGCGCCGACCTTCTCGGCGATGTGGCGCGCCGAGACCTTGTCGCCCAGGGCCTCGATGGCGTCGGGGCTCGGGCCGATCCAGGTGATGCCCGCGTCGATGACGGCGCGTGCGAACTCGGCGTTCTCGGCGAGGAACCCGTAGCCGGGGTGCACGGCGTCGGCGCCCGAGCGGCGAGCGACCGACAGGATCTTCTCGATCACGAGGTACGACTCCGCGCTCGTCGAGCCGTGCAGCGAGTACGCCTCGTCGGCGAGCTGCACGTGCTGCGCGTCGCGATCGGGCTCCGCGTAGACGGCGACGCTGCCGATCCCCGCGTCCCTCGCGGCTCGGATGACTCGGACGGCGATCTCGCCGCGATTGGCGACGAGGACCTTCGTGATGGGGGGCATGAGCACCGAGCCTACGCGAGCCCGGATGCGCGCTCTCGGCGGACGTCGACAACGCGGCGGCGGCATCCGTTGCCGATCCCCACAGGAACGGGAGCCCGGGGGATGCGCGCGTTGCGGAGTGAGTGCTCACTCAGTAGCATCGTCGATCGATGGCGCCCCCCACCCGCATGACGCTCGAGGATCGGCAGCTGCAGATCCTCGACGCGATCGTCCCCGTCGTGCTCGAGCACGGCGCCGCGATCACCTCGAGGCAGCTCGCCGACGCCGCGGGCGTCGCCGAGGGCACCCTCTTCCGATCGTTCGGCGACAAGGACTCGCTGCTGCGCGCCCTGTTCGACCGCACGGCCGAGGTCGCCTACGACCTCCGCGACCTCGAGGACCTCGCCGACGAGTCGCTCGAGACCACCATCCGAGCGATCGCCGGCGTGCTCACGGTGCGCTTCTCGACCATCTTCCAGATGGCGATCGCGCTCGGCCCCGTGCTGCTCGCCGAGGGCCGTCGAGACGACCCGCGGTTCGACGAGCTGCGCGACCGCATCGCGTCGCTGCTCGCCGAGCACCACGACGAGCTCGCCGTCTCCCCGCTCGTCGCGGCGGACGCGCTGCGCACCCTGACGTTCGCCGCCGCGACCGGCTGGGGCGACCGCGCGGCCATGGACATGTCAGACGTCACCGGGATCCTGCTGCACGGGATCTCCCGCACCGACCGGAAGGAGAGCCGCACATGAAGCTGTGGAGGCTCATCACGGCCGCGATCCGCACGTCGTGGGTCGCGTTCATCCTCGTCGTCGTCTTCCAGATGACGCAGGCGCTGCTCTCGCTCATGCTGCCCACGATCAACGCGGACATCATCGACGAGGGCGTGCTGCAGGGCGACACCGACACGATCTGGAGGCTCGGCGGCGAGATGCTGCTCGTGAGCCTCGGCCAGGTGATCGCCAACGCGCTCGCCATCCTCTTCGGGGCACGACTGGCCATGACGGCCGGTCGCGACCTGCGTGCCCGCATCTTCGGGCGCGTGGCCTCGTTCTCCGAGCGCGACGTGCAGCGCTTCGGCGCTGCGAGCCTCATCACGCGCAACACGAACGACGTGCAGCAGGTGCAGATGCTCGTGCTCATGGGCTGCACCATGCTCATGTCGGCGCCGATGCTCGCGATCGGAGGCGTCGTGATGGCCGTGCGCGCCGATGCCGAGCTCTCGCGGCTCATCTGGATCATCGTGCCGCTCATGGTGCTGGTGATGGGCGTCATCGTCTCGCGCCTCGTGCCGATCTTCGTGCTGCTGCAGGAGCGCATCGACCGCATCAACCAGGTCATGCGCGAGCAGCTCACCGGCATCCGCGTCGTGCGCGCCTTCGTGCAGGAGCGTCGCGAGCGCGCACGCTTCCAGCAGGCGAACGACGGGGTGACCGACGCGATGCTGCGCACGGGCAACCTCTTCGTGCTCACGTTCCCGCTCGTGATGCTCATCGTCAACGCCTCGAGCGTCGCGGTCATCTGGTTCGGCGCGCAGCTCGTCGACCAGGGCACGCTCGAGGTCGGCACGATGATGGCGTTCCTGCAGTACCTGATGCAGATCCTCTTCGGCGTCATGATGGCGACGTTCCTCACGATGATGATCCCGAGGGCCGCGGTGGGTGCCCGTCGCATCACCGAGGTGCTCGAGACCCAGCCGTCGGTCGCGACGTCGACCGCGGCGCGCGCCGACCAGCCGACGCCCGGCAGCATCGTCTTCGACGACGTCACCTTCACCTACCCCGGCGCCGAGACGCCGGTGCTCGAGGGCGTCTCGTTCCGGGTCGAGCCCGGCGAGACCGTCGCGATCATCGGGTCGACGGGTGCGGGCAAGACGACGATCGTGAACCTCGTCCCTCGCCTGTTCGACGTCACGACCGGCTCGGTGTCCGTGGGAGGGCTCGACGTGCGCGACGCCGACGAGCAGGCGCTGTGGGCCTCGATCGGCCTCGTGCCGCAGAAGCCGTACCTGTTCTCGGGCACGATCGCGTCGAACCTGCGGTACGGCAAGGAGGACGCGACCGACGACGAGCTGTGGGCAGCGCTCGAGACGGCGCAGGCCGCCGACTTCGTGCGCGCGAAGGACAAGGGGCTCGAGAGCCCCATCTCGCAGGGCGGCACGAACGTCTCCGGTGGACAGCGTCAGCGGCTCGCGATCGCACGGGCGCTCGTGAAGCGGCCGCCCATCCTGGTGTTCGACGACTCGTTCAGCGCGCTCGACCTCGGCACCGACGCCCGCCTGCGCGCCGCGCTCGCCACCGACGTCGTGGGCACGACGAGGCTCGTCGTCGCGCAGCGCGTCTCGACGATCGTCGAGGCCGACCGCATCGTCGTGCTCGACGACGGCAGGGTCGTGGGCCTCGGCACCCACGACGAGCTGCTCGCATCCAACGACACGTACCGCGAGATCGTCGACTCGCAGATGGCCGTGGAGGTCTGACGATGGCTCGCATGCAGGAGGAGCCCCGGGTCGAGCGCGAGCTCACCGAGGAGGAGCGGCTCGAGGCGGAGCTGGCGGAGGCCGCGCGTCGCGGCGCCGACGACTGGGAGGCACCTCCCGGCAAGGCGAAGGCGCTGCTGCCCACGCTCAAGCGACTGCTGGGGATGCTCGCGCCGTTCAAGGCGCTGCTCGCCGTGGTCTTCGTGGTCGGCACGGCGGGCATCGCGCTCAACGTCGTCGCGCCGCGCGTGCTCGCCGAGGCGACGAACCTCATCGTGCAGGGCCTCGTGCAGCAGCAGCTGCCCGCCGGTGCCACGCAGGAGCAGATCGTCGAGGGCCTGCGCGACCAGGGGCAGGACGACTTCGCCAACATCGTCGCGGCGATGCCGAACCTGCAGCCCGGCCAGGGCATCGACTTCACGGCCCTCAGCCAGACGCTCATGCTCGTGCTCGCGCTCTACGTCATGGCGAGCGTCTTCCAGTGGGTGCAGGGGTACTTCGTCAACCGCGTCGTGCAGCGCACCGTCGCGCGTCTGCGCTCCGACGTGGAGGACAAGGTGCACCGCCTGCCGCTGCGCTACTACGACGGCATGCAGCGCGGCGAGCTGCTCTCGAGGGTCACGAACGACCTCGACAACGTGGGGCAGTCGATGAGCCAGACGCTGTCGCAGATCGTGACAGGCGTGCTGACGATCGTCGGCGTGCTCATCATGATGCTCACGATCAACGTGTGGCTCGCGCTCATCGCGCTCATCTCGGTGCCGCTCACGGGAGTGATCCTGGGTCTCGTCATGGGCCGCGCCCAGGGGCTGTTCGCCGAGCAGTGGAGGCGCACGGGCCGCCTCAACGGCCTCGTCGAGGAGTCGTTCACGGGTCACGCGCTCGTGAAGGTCTTCGGCAAGGAGCGCGAGGTGCGCGAGCAGTTCCAGGCCGAGAACGAGGCGGTGTTCCAGGCGTCGTTCAAGGCGCAGTTCCTCTCGGGGCTCGTCTTCCCGCTCATGACGTTCGTCGGCAACATCGGCTACGTGCTCGTGGCCGTCGCGGGCGGCCTCTTCGTCGCGAACGGGTCGATCCGCATCGGCGACGTGCAGGCCTTCATCCAGTACTCGCAGCAGTTCTCGCAGAACCTGGGGCAGCTCGGTCAGACGTTCACGATGGTGCAGTCCGGCGCCGCGAGCGCCGAGCGCGTCTTCGAGCTGCTCGACGCCGACGACGAGGAGTCGGACGCCGACGGCGGCACGATCGAGGCGACGACGGGTGCCGTGGCCTTCGAGCACGTCGCCTTCGCGTACGACCCTGCGCAGCCGCTCATCAGCGACCTGTCGCTGTCGGTCGAGCCGGGGCAGACCGTCGCGATCGTCGGGCCGACGGGCGCGGGCAAGACGACGCTCGTGAACCTGCTCATGCGGTTCTACGAGATCGATGCGGGTCGCATCACGCTCGACGGCGTCGACACGCGCACGCTCACGCGCGACGCGCTGCGCGAGCAGACGGGCATGGTGCTGCAGGACACGTGGCTCTTCGGCGGCACGATCCGCGACAACATCGCCTACGGCAGCCCCACCGCGACGGAGGAGGACATCCTCGAGGCGGCGCGGGCGACGTTCGTCGACCGCTTCGTGCAGTCGCTGCCCGACGGGTACGACACCGTGCTCGACGAGGAGGCCTCGAACCTCTCGGCGGGCGAGAAGCAGCTCGTCACGATCGCGCGCGCGTTCCTCGCGAGGCCGTCGGTGCTCATCCTCGACGAGGCGACGTCATCGGTCGACACGCGCACCGAGCTGCTGCTGCAGCAGGCGATGGCGGCGCTGCGCCAGGACCGCACGTCGTTCGTCATCGCGCACCGCCTGTCGACCATCCGCGACGCCGACGTCATCCTCGTGATGGAGCACGGCGACATCGTCGAGCAGGGCACGCACGACGAGCTGCTGCAGCACCACGGTGCCTACCGCAGGCTCTACGACGCGCAGTTCCAGCAGGCGGCGGTCGACCTCGACATCGAGCGGGGCGACGAGGGGCAGGCGTCGGCGGCGTCGGTCGAGGCGCAGCCGCAGACCTGACGCATGCGCCCCCGCAGGCGGCGGCTCGGCCTCGGCCGGGCCGCCGTCCGCGCATGAAGGCGGGTCAGCGGTTCCAGAGGTCGTGCCAGGCGACGCCGAGCTCGCGAGCGAGACGGCGCACGGTGGGGATGCTCATGCCGATGACGGTCGACGGGTCGCCGTGGATCTCGTCGACGAAGGCCGAGCCGAGCGAGTCGATCGTGAAGGCACCGGCGACCTCGAGCGGCTCGCCCGTCGCGACGTAGGCGTCGATCTCGTCGTCGGCGAGGTCGGCGAAGCGCAGCCGGGCCGCGACGGTCGCGCCTGCCGCGCCGACGACGCGGCCCTCCTCCAGGCGCACGAGCCAGTGGCCGGAGTACAGAACGGCCTCGCGGCCGCGCTGCGCGAGCCACCGCTGTCGTGCGCGCTCGGGCGTGTGCGGCTTGCCGAGCGTCGCGCCGTCGAGCTCGAGCGCCGAGTCGCCGCCGAACAGCAGCCCATCCATCGGCCGCCCCTCGGGCTCGCGGCCCAGCACGGCCTCGGCCTTCGCGCGAGCGAGCAGCTGCACCACCTGCGCCGTGGTGGCCGGCCCGTGCTCGGCCTCGAACGCCTCCACGGCGAGGTCCTCGTCGACGTCGCTCGCGAGGAGGACGGGCTCGATGCCCGCCTGCCGCATGAGCATGAGGCGGGCGGGGGAGGTGGAGGCGAGATGGAAGCGCATCGTCCGTCAGGCTAGCGGCGGCGCAAGCGCTGGCGGAGGCGTCCGCGTGCTCGTAGCGTGAGGGCATGCCAGCAGCGAACGAGCCCACGCACGACGTCATCGTGATCGGAGGCGGACCGGTCGGCGAGAACGCCGCGCAGTACGCGATCGAGGGATCGAGTCGCACGGCGGTGCTCGTCGAGGCCGAGCTCGTGGGCGGGGAGTGCTCGTACTGGGCGTGCATGCCGTCGAAGGCGCTGCTCGTGCCGGCATCGGTGCGCTCGCTCGCGCAGCACATGCCGGGGCTCGGCGCGCAGGCGCCGCTCGACGTCGAGGCGGTGCTCGCGAGGCGCGACGCGTTCACGTCGGGATGGGACGACGGCGGTCAGGTGCAATGGGCCGAGGGCGCGGGCATCGAGGTCGTGCGCGGTCGGGGCAGGCTCGTCGGCGAGCGCACGGTCGTCGTGGGCGACACGACGCTCGTCGCACGGCACGCCGTCGTGATCGCGACGGGCTCGGTGCCGGTCGCCCCGCCCATCGAGGGGCTCGAGCATGCGCTGCCGTGGGGCTCGCGCGATGCGACGTCGATGCACGAGGTGCCCGGATCGATCCTCGTCGTCGGCGGCGGGGTCGTGGCGTGCGAGGCGGCCACGTGGCTCGCGGCGCTCGGCGCGCGCGTGACCCTCGCGGTGCGCGGCGGGCTGCTGTCGCGCCTCGAGCCGGAGGCGGGCGCGGCGGTGGAGGAGGGCCTGCGGGCCGCCGGCGTCGACGTGCGCCTCGGCGTCGACGTGCAGGCGGTGCGACGCGACGATCCGCGCGACACCGGCACGGGGCACGTGCACGGCGGAGCCGTGACGACGACGATCGACGGCGAGGAGATCGTGACCGACGAGATCCTCGTCGCGACCGGCAGGCGCCCCGCGACCGACGACCTCGGCCTCGAGGCGGTCGGGCTCGACGGCATCGAGGTCGACGGGCTGCAGCGGGTCGCCGGCGCCGAGGGCTGGCTGTACGCGGCTGGCGACGTCGCGGGCAGGTGGCAGCTGACGCACATGGGCAAGCACGAGGCGCGCATCGCGGGCGAGGTCGTCGCACGCGTCGCGGAGGGCGGCAGCGCCGACGACGTCGTCGGCGTCGCGGACGACCCGTTGACGCAGGTGGTGTTCACGGACCCGGAGGTCGCCGCCGTCGGCATGACGCAGCGCGAGGCGGAGGGTGCGGGCATCCGCGTCGAGCGCGTCGCCATCGACCTCGCGGTCGCGGGCACGGCGCTCGCCCGCGACGACGCGGGCGGCACGGTCGTGGCGATCGTCGACGCCGACCGCGACGTGCTCGTGGGCGCGACGCTCGTGGGTCACGGCGTCGCCGAGCTGCTGCACGCGGCGACCGTCGCGGTCGCGGCGAGCGTGCCCACGGCGCGCCTGTGGCACGCGGTGCCCGCGTACCCGACGGCGAGCGAGATCTGGCTGCGGGTCGTCGAGACCCTGCGCAGGCAGCGGCGCGGCTAGCGGCACGCGCGCGGCGCGGGTGGCGTGGGAGGATCGGGGGATGCCCATCCAGCGCGGAGACGAGCTCGCACTCACGATCGACAACGTCGCGCACGGCGGCGTCTTCGTCGGCAGGCACGAGGGCCGCGTGCTCTTCGTGCCGGACACCCTCCCCGGCGAGACGGTGCGCGTGCGCGTCACCGAGCTCAAGAAGTCGTTCGGCCGTGCCGAGGCGCTCGAGGTGCTCGAGGCGTCGCCGGACCGCGTGCCGCACGTGTGGCCCGAGGCGGGCATCGAGCGATCGCCGGAGCGTCGTGCGGGCGGGGCCGAGCTCGGCCACGTGCGCCTCGCGGCGCAGCGCATGCTGAAGCAGCGCGTCGTCGAGGATGCGCTGCGCCGCACGGGCCGCATCGAGCGCACCGTGCGGGTGCAGCTGGCGCCGGGCGACGACGTGCGCGGCGGACGCGGCTGGCGCACCCGCGTGACGCTGCAGGTCGACGACGACGGCCGCCAGGGGCCGTTCGCGGCGCGCAGCCACACCGTCGTGCCGGTGACGAGCCTGCCGCTCGCCGCCGAGGGCATCCAGGATCAGGCGCAGCTCGACCTGCGGCTGCCGGGGGCGACGCGCGTCGACTACGTGCAGCGCTCCGACGGCTCGGTCGACGTCATCGCGACCGAGGGCGATCCGGTGCGCGGACGCACCGACACGATCGTCGAGCGCGTGGGCGACCGCGAGCTGCAGGTCGATCGCTCGGGCTTCTGGCAGGTGCACCGCGAGGCGCCGAGCGTGCTCGTCGGCGCCGTGCGGCGCGCGATCGACCCGGCGCTCGTCGACCCGAAGGCGGCGAACCTCGACCTGTACGGCGGCGTCGGCCTGCTGGCGACGGCGCTCGGCGACGTGCTGGGCCCGCAGGCTCGCATGACGAGCGTCGAGTCCGACGAGGTCGCGACCGATCACACGGCCGAGAACCTGTCGGAGTGGGTGGGGGCGCTCGCGATCACCGCGAAGGTCGATCGCTTCCTGCGCGACACCGCGCGGGAGGCATCCGCGGCGGAGCGCGACCGGCTGCGCGCTGCGACGGTCGTGCTCGACCCGCCGCGCGCGGGTGCGGGTGGCGAGACGATCGCGTCGCTCGTCGAGCTCGCGCCGAGGCAGGTCGTCTACGTCGCGTGCGATCCCGTCGCGTTCGCGCGCGATGCGCGCCTGCTGGTCGATGCCGGCTACGACCTCGGCCCGATCGAGGCGTTCGACCTCTTCCCGCACACGCACCACGTCGAGTGCGTCGCGCGGTTCGTGCGCGCCGACTGAGCCTCGGGTCCGGCACGTCGGCGCCGGCGCCCGAACCCTGTCGCCGTCGTGGCCTCGACGGGAGGATGGGGTCGTGACCGATCTCGACGCCATCGCCGCCGAGCTGCTGCGCGAGCAGCCCGCGGCGTTCACCGCCGCACGGGATGCGCGTGCCAAGGCAGAGGGCGACCGCGACCTCGCGCGCGGCATCCGCGCGCTGCGGCGCCCGACGGTCGCCGCGTGGACGGTGGATGCGCTCGCTCGCGAGCGACCCGGCGAGGTGGCGCGCATGCTCGAGCTCGCCGCATCCCTTCGTGACGCGCAGGACGACCTCGACGGCGCGGAGCTGCGGGTGCTGTCCGCGCAGCGGCGGCAGCTCGTCTCGCGCCTCGCGGCGGATGCCGTGGCCATCGCCGAGACGGCCAGGGTGCAGGTGAGCGCTGCGGCGCGCGAGGACGTCGAGCGCACGCTCACGGCCGCCATGCTCGACGAGGCTGCGGGCCGCGCCGTCGCGAGCGGCAGGCTCGTGCGTGCGCTGGAGGCCGTCGGGCTCGAGGGCGTCGACCTGACGGGTGCGCTCGCCGGTGGCGCGCCTCCGCCCGCCGTGCCGCGGGCGAGTCGCGACGAGGTCGCGGAGCGTCGGGCGCGGAAGGCGGTGGAGCGCGCGGTGCGCGAGGCCGAGCGGGAGGCGAGCGACGCCGCGAGCGCGCTGCATCGCGCGGAGGCTGCCGAGACGACGGCGCGCGAGCGCGCCGAGCATCTCGAGCAGCGCGCAGCGGAGCTGCACCGCGATCTCGCGCGCCTCCGTCGCGAGCTCGATGCCGCACGCGCCGACGAGCGCGCCGCCGTCGACGTCCGGGAGGCCGCAGCGCGCCGCGTCGCCGAGCGCGAGCGTCGCGCCGCGGAGGCGCGCGACGCCCTCGACTGACGACCGCGGCGCCGCGAGCCACCGCTGCGACCCGGCGTCGCCGCCACGCGTCAGCGCAGCAGCGCCAGCAGCGCCCGCTCACGGGAGCCGCGCAGCCCGACGACCTCGCCGGACTCGAAGCGCTCGAAGACCTCGGGGTCGATGTACGACGCCTTCGCCACCGACGGGGTGTTGCCGAGCGCCTCCGACACGTCGACGACCGCCTGCCGCACCGCCTTCGCACGCTCGCGCTGCGTGCCGACGTCGCGTGCACGGGCGAGCGAGTCGGCGGCGACGATCGTGCCGTGCAGCGTGCGGAAGTCCTTCGCCGTGAACTCGCCGCCCGTCGCCTCCTTGACCGCGGCGTTCAGGTCGCTGTCGCGCAGGGCGCGGCGCGTGCCGCCGTCGTCCCAGGCGAACAGGCGCGACCTGCCCGAGCGCCGCGACAGCTCGCCGACGCACGCCGCGAGCGGCGCATCCTCGACGGTCACGTCGAACTTCTGGCCCGACTTCGCGGGGAAGCGGAGCCGCACGGCGTCGCCCTCGACGGTCGCATGGCGCACGAGCAGCGTCATGAGGCCTCGGCTGCCGTTGTCGTCGGCGTAGGCGTCGCCGCCCGCTCGGATCGCGACGGCGTCGAGCAGGCGCATGGCGGCGGCGAGCACGCGCTCGCGCGTGAGCCCGTCGGTGCCGAGGTCGCTCGTGATGCGGCGGCGAGCGGCGGGCAGCGCCTCCGCGAGGTCGAGCGCCCGCTCGAACTTCACGCGGTCGCGCTTCTCGGACCAGGCATCGTGGTACCGGTACTGGGTGCGGCCCGCGCCGTCGACGCCCGTCGCCTGGATGTGCGCGCGGGGGTCGGCCGCGATCCACACGTCGGTCCACGCGGGCGGCAGCACGAGCGCCGAGGCGCGCTCCCGATCCTCGGGCGACGCCGCGCTGCCGTCGTCGTGCACGAACGTCCAGCCGGTGCCTGCGCGGCGCCTGCGGATGCCGGCGTCCTCGGTCGGGCGGGCGCGTCGCAGCCTCACCATGGCGTCGTCCGCCGTCTCGCGCTCAGACGCCCGACGAGGTCGACGCGATGGAGCCGTCGCCCGGCCGCGTGCCCGCGAGCCAGCCGGACGGGGCGTCGAGCACCTTGCGGTGCTTGGTCTGCGCCCAGTCGGTGCCGAGCTCGGTGAGCACGGCGCGCACCGCCGCGGCCTCCTCGGCCGTCGGCGACCCCTGCAGCACCACCATGTCGGCGTCGCCGGGCTCCGGCTTCCACGTCTCGGTCATGCGTCCATCGTCCTCATCGTCGCGCGGGGGGCGCGAGGGGTTGCGTCGCGAGCGACCGGCCGCACGGGTGCGCCGGTCACAGGGGGATGTTGCCGTGCTTGCGCTCGGGGCGCGCGACCTTCTTCGTGCGCAGCGCGCGGAAGGCCTTCGTGATGGCGACGCGCGTCTCGGAGGGCTCGATGATGCCGTCGAGCTCGCCGCGCTCGGCTGCGAGGAAGGGGCTCGTGACGTTGTACGTGTAGTCGTTCGCGAGCTGCTGGCGCACGGCCGCGACGTCGCGACCCTCCTCCTCCGCCTGCTTGATCTCGGAGCGGTAGAGGATGTTCACGGCGCCCTGGCCGCCCATGACGGCGATCTCGGCGGTGGGCCACGCGATGTTGATGTCGGCGCCGAGCTGCTTCGAGCCCATGACGATGTACGCGCCGCCGTAGGCCTTGCGCGTGATGACGGTCACCATCGGCACCGTGGCCTCGGCGTACGCGTAGATGAGCTTCGCGCCGCGGCGGATGACGCCCGTCCACTCCTGGTCGGTGCCCGGCAGGTAGCCGGGCACGTCGACGAGCGTGAGGATGGGGATCGAGAACGAGTCGCAGAAGCGCACGAAGCGCGCGGCCTTCTCACCCGCCTCGATGTTGAGCGTGCCCGCCATCTGCTTCGGCTGGTTGGCGATGATGCCGATGGTGCGGCCCTCGAGGCGCCCGAAGCCGATGACGATGTTCGGCGCGTACAGCGGCTGCACCTCGAGGAACTCGCGGTCGTCGACGAGCACCTCGATGATGTCGATGACGTCGTACGGCTGGTTCGGCGAGTCGGGGATCACGCGGTCGAGCGTGCGGTCGAGGTCGTTGACGACGCGGTGCGCCTGGTGGTCGTACGCCGGCACCTCGGACTGGTTGTTGTCCGGCAGGAACGCGAGCAGCGCGCGCACGTAGTCGAGCGCATCGTCCTCGTCGGCGGCGAGGTAGTGGCTCACGCCCGAGATCGAGTTGTGGGTGAGGCCGCCGCCGAGCTCCTCGAAGCCGACCTCCTCGCCCGTGACGGTCTTGATGACGTCGGGGCCGGTGACGAACATGTGGCTCGACTTGTCGACCATGACGACGAAGTCGGTGAGCGCGGGTCCGTAGACGGCGCCACCGGCCGCGGGGCCCATGATGATCGAGATCTGGGGGATGACGCCGGACGCGGCCGTGTTGCGCTTGAAGATCTCGCCGTACTTGCCGAGGGCGACGACGCCCTCCTGGATGCGGGCGCCGCCCGAGTCGAGCATGCCGACGATGGGCACGCCGACCTTCATGGCGTAGTCCATGATCTTCACGATCTTCTCGCCCGCGACCTCGCCGAGCGAGCCGCCGAAGGTCGTGAAGTCCTGCGAGTACACGGCGATGCGGCGCCCGTGGATCGTCGCGATGCCCGTGACGACGGCGTCGCCGTACGGGCGCCTCGCGTCCATGCCGAAGGCCGTGGTGCGGTGCCGCACGTAGGCGTCGAACTCGACGAAGGTGCCCGGGTCGACGAACGCCTCGATGCGCTCGCGAGCCGACTTCTTGCCCTTGGCGTGCTGCCGCTCTCGCGCGGCGCGCTCCTTGGCGACGACCGCCTCCTGGTTGCGCTGACGCAGCTGCTCGATCCGGGCAGCGGTGGTCGTCTCGGGGTTGGTCACCCGTCCACACTAGACGGCGGCGGATGCCGGGCCCTGGCGGCATCCCACGACGTTCCGCGCGGTTCCGTCGTGGATTCCTCCAAGCCGCGCGGGCCCTCGGACGCGCGGGTACCGTGGGCGCGTGCCCGCAGCGCCCATGCCGACCGACCCCTCCTTCCCTCGTGCGCGCGCGCTCGCGCGCGTGACGGCGCTGCCGTCGGTCGGCAGCACGTTCGACGTCGTCGACGCGTCGGCGCCGACGCTCGCGACCTGGGCGACGCTCGACCAGCGGGCGGGACGCGGACGCCTCGGGAGGCAGTGGGTGGCGCCTGCTGGCCGCTGCCTCGCCGCGAGCATCCTCGTGCGGCCGACGGCGTCGGAGGATGCGTGGGGCTGGCTGCCGCTCGCGGTGGGGCTCGCGCTCGCCGAGACGCTCGATGCGCTCGTGCCGGATGCGCGCGTGGGCGTGAAGTGGCCGAACGACGTGCTCGTCGGCGGCGCGAAGGTCGCCGGCATCCTCTGCGAGCGTCGCGGCGACGCCGTCATCGTCGGCGTCGGCGTCAACCTCGTGCTCGAGCCGGCCGAGCTGCCGACCGACCGCGCGACGTCGCTGCGCATCGCGGGCGCGACCGCCGACGCCCCCGAGCTGGCCGACGCCGTGCTCGCCGGCGTGCTGCGGGGCCTCGGCGACGCCTCCGACCTGGCCGACCCCGCGTTGCACGCGCGCATCGCGGCGCGCTGCTCGACCATCGGCGCGCACGTGCGCGTGCTGCTGCCCGGCGATCGCACGCTCGTCGGCACGGCGACGGGCCTCGGGCCGGCGGGCGAGCTCGACGTCGACGTCGACGGCAGCGTCGAGCGCGTCTCGGCGGGTGACGTCACGCACGTGCGGTGACTGCTGCGAGGATGGAGCCATGAGCGATCCGGAGCGCATCGTCGTGCGCCTGCGATCCCACGGCAGGGTGCTCGTCCTCCCCGCCGCGCTGCTGTGCGGCATCGCGTTCGGCACGACGTTCGCGCTCGGCCGCGTCGAGTGGCCGCTGTGGGATCTCGTGATCCTGACGCTCGCCCTCGTCCTCGTCGTGACGCTGTGCGTCGTGCCGACGCTCGCGTGGATGTCGCGCCGCGTCGTGCTGACGTCGCGGCGCGTGATCGTGCGCAGCGCGTTCGGCGGGCGGAAGCGCGACGTGCCGCTCGCCCGCATCCACGACGTCACCCTGCGCAGGCAGGGCATCCAGGCCCTCCTCGGCTCCGGCGACGTGCTGCTGTCGACGGGCGGCGACCAGCCCGTGACGCTCGCCGACGTGCCGAGCGCGTCGCTCGTGCAGCGCACCCTCACCGACCTCGTCGCCCAGACCCCGAGCCAACCGCGCGTCGAGGACGCGCGTCGACTGGAGGATCTCGCATGACCGCACCCCGCATCGCCGTCGTCGGCGTCGGCTACCTCGGCGCCGTGCACGCCGCAGGCATGGCGTCGCTGGGCTTCGAGACCGTCGGCATCGACGTCGACGCCGCGCGCGTCGACGCGCTGCAGGCTGGAGCCGCGCCGTTCTTCGAGCCAGGCCTCGACGACATGCTCGCGACGGCGATCGCTGCCGGCACGCTGCGGTTCACGACGGACGCGTCGAGCGTGGAGGCCGACGTCTGGTTCGTCTGCGTCGGCACCCCGCAGCAGCCGGGCTCCGACGCCGCGGACCTCGCGTACGTCGACGCCGCGATCGACGCCCTGCTGCCGCGCCTGCGCGAGGGCATGCTCGTCGTCGGCAAGTCGACGGTGCCGGTCGGCACCGCCGAGCGGCTCGCGGCGCTCGTCGAGCCCACGGGCGCGCGCCTGGCGTGGAACCCCGAGTTCCTGCGCGAGGGCCTCGCGGTCTCCGACACCCTCGCCCCCGATCGCCTCGTCTACGGGGTGCGCGACGGCGACGACGACGCCGTCGCCCTGCTCGACGCCGTCTACGCATCGATCCTCGCGCGCGAGACGCCCCGCATCGTCACCGACTACGCGACGGCCGAGCTCGTCAAGGTGAGCGCCAACGCGTTCCTCGCGACGAAGATCTCCTTCATCAACGCCATGGCGGAGGTCGCCGAGCAGGCGGGCGCCGACGTCGTGCAGCTCGCCGACGCGATCGGCATCGACGCGCGCATCGGCCGTCGCTTCCTCAACTCGGGCATCGGCTTCGGCGGTGGCTGCCTGCCGAAGGACATCCGGGCGTTCCGTGCGCGCTCCATCGAGATCGGCGCGCCCGAGGCGCTCGGCTTCCTCGACGAGGTCGATCGCGTGAACCTGCGTCGTCGCGATCGGATGGTCGCCCTCGTCGAGCGCGAGCTCGACGCCGCGGGCGGGGGAGCGGTCGCGATGCTGGGCCTCGCCTTCAAGCCCGACAGCGACGACGTGCGCGACTCGGCGGCGCTCGACGTCGCGATGCGCCTCGCCGAGCGGCACGACGTCGTCGCCTACGACCCGCAGGCCGCCGCGCCCGCCGCACGTCGCGCGCCGGCGCTGCGCCTCGCCGACTCGCTCGCCGACGCCGTCGCGGACGCCGCGGTCCTCGCGCTCGGCACCGAGTGGCGCGAGTTCCGCGACCTCGACCCCCGCGTCCTCGCGGGTGCGACGCCCGCCCGCGTCGTCGTCGACGGCCGCAACGTGCTCGATCGCGACGCGTGGACCGCGGCGGGCTTCCGCGTCGTGGCGCTCGGCAGGCCCGATCGCGACCCGGCACCCGCATCCGCTCCCGAGCCCGAGGAGGCACGCGCATGATCGTCGGCGTCGTCGGAGGCGGGCAGCTCGCCCGCATGATGATCCCCCCGGCCGTCGCGCTCGGCGTCGAGCTGCGCGTGCTCGCCGAGGCCGAGGGCATGTCGGCTGCGCTCGCCGCGACGGCCGTCGGCGACTACCGCGACGCGGAGACGGTGCTCGCGTTCGCGCGCGACGTCGACGTCGTGACCTTCGACCACGAGCACGTGCCGCAGACGGTGCTGCAGACGCTCGTGGAGGCCGGCGTCGCCGTGCACCCCGGCCCGCATGCGCTGCGCTTCGCGCAGGACAAGCGCCAGATGCGCGCCCGCATGGCCGAGCTCGGCATCGCGCAGCCCGACTGGGCACCCGTCGACGCCGCGGCCGAGCTGCAGGCCTTCCTCGACGACCACGGTGGCGCCGCGATCGTCAAGACCGCGACGGGTGGCTACGACGGCAAGGGCGTGCGCGTCGTGCGCGCGGTCGACGACGTCGCCGACTGGCTGCAGGGCGCCGAGGAGGGCGGCCCGCGGCTGCTCGCCGAGGAGCTCGTGCCCTTCCGCCGCGAGCTCGCGCAGCAGGTCGCTCGCCGCCCCTCGGGCCAGGTCGTCGCGTGGCCGCTCGCGCAGACGGTGCAGCGCGACGGCATCTGCGCCGAGGTCGTCGTGCCCGCGCCGCGCGCAGGCGCGCTCGGCGCCGTGGCGGAGGAGATGGCGGTCGCGATCGCCGAGGGCCTCGACGTCACGGGCGCGCTCGCGGTCGAGCTCTTCGAGACCGACGACGGTCGCCTGCTCGTCAACGAGCTCGCGATGCGACCCCACAACTCCGGGCACTGGTCGATCGACGGCTCCGTCACGAGCCAGTTCGAGCAGCACCTGCGGGCCGTCCTCGACCTGCCGCTGGGGTCGAGCGCGATGCTCGCTCCCGCCGCCGTCATGGTCAACGTCATCGGCGGCCCCGCGGAGGGTCGCATGGAGGCGCGCTACGAGCGGGCGCTCGCGGCGCAGGGCAGCGCGAAGATCCACTCGTACGGCAAGACGGCGCGGCCCGGCCGCAAGGTCGGGCACGTCACGGTCGTGGGCGACGAGCTCGACGAGGTCGCCTACGAGGCACGCGCGGCCGCCGCGGCCTTCGACTGAGCGGATCGGCCACGGCGCGCCGCGCGAGCGCGCGCCGACCATGGCCCGCACGCCTACCCTGTACTGCGTGGCAGTGCAGGTGAGCGTCATCATGGGGTCCGACTCGGACTGGCGGGTGATGCAGGATGCGGCGACCGCGCTCGACGAGCTCGGCATCGCCTACGAGGTCGACGTCGTCTCCGCGCACCGCACGCCGGACAAGATGGCGACGTTCGCGCGAGCCGCGGCCGACCGCGGCGTGCGCGTCGTGATCGCCGGCGCAGGCGGCGCCGCGCACCTGCCCGGCATGGTCGCGTCGATGACGCGCCTGCCGGTCATCGGCGTCCCCGTGCCGCTCGAGCGCCTCGACGGCCTCGACTCCCTGCTGTCGATCGTGCAGATGCCCGCCGGCATCCCGGTCGCGACGGTCTCGATCGGCGGTGCCCGCAACGCGGGCCTGCTCGCCGCCCGCATCCTCGGCACGACCGACGCCGACGTGGCGGCGAGGCTCGACGCGTTCGCCGCCGGCCTCGAGGAGGCCGTCGAGCGCAAGGCGCAGGCGCTGCAGGAGCGCGTCGCGCAGGGTGGGGAGCGCGCATGACGGTGCTGCTCGCGCCGCGCACGTCGCTGCGCAGCCCCGACGGCTCCGAGCGCGTCATGACGCGTCGCGCGTGGTGGCTCGTCGTCGTCGGATTCCTGCTGCCGGGCAGCGCGCAGATCCTGGCTGGCAGCAAGCGGCTCGGCCGCGTCGGCCTCGTCGCGACGTTCGTGCTGCTGGCGCTCGCGATCGTCGGCGGCGTGCTGTGGCTCGTGTCGCGCGCGTTCGTGCTCACGATCGTCGGCAACGCCGTCGGCCTGCTCGTGCTCGAGGTGCTCGTCATCGCCTACGCGATCCTGTGGCTCGTGCTCGGCCTCGACACGTTGCGCCTCGCGCAGGTGGCGAAGGCCGCACCTCGTGCGCGTGCCGTCGTCGCAGCCGTCGCGGTGCTCGTGACCGTCGCCCCCGCGGCAGCGGCCGGCTACACGGCGACCCTCATCGACGCGGGCCGCGGGCTCGTGTCGAACGTCTTCGCCTTCGGCGGCCCGTCGGTCGAGCCGATCGACGGCCAGTACACGTTCATGCTCCTCGGCGGCGATGCGGGTGCCGACCGCGTGGGCCTGCGTCCCGACTCCATCACCGTCGTGTCGGTCAACGCCGAGACCGGCGCCGCGACCATGATCGGCGTGCCCCGCAACCTCGAGCGCGTGCCGTTCCCCGAGGGCTCGGTCATGGCCTCGCAGTGGCCGAACGGCTTCGACTGCGGCACGTCCAACTGCTACATCAACGCCGCCTACACGTACGGCCAGAACAACCCCGACCTCTTCGCGGCGACGACGCCCGAGGGCTCGAGCCCGGGCATCGAGGCGACGCGCGAGGCCGTCGAGGGTGCCACGGGCATCGACGTCCAGTTCTTCGTCATCGTCGACATGCAGGGCTTCGACGACCTCATCGACGCGCTCGGCGGCATCACGATCGACATCCCGGAGGACGTGCCGATCGCGATCGAGGGCGGCCCCGTGGAGGAGTGGATCCGTGCGGGCCAGGCCGTCGAGCTCGACGGCTACCACGCCCTCTGGTACGCGCGCAGCCGTGCGGGCTCGAACGACTACGCGCGCATGGAGCGGCAGCGCGTCGTGCAGGAGGCCGTGATCGCGCAGTTCACGCCGCAGACGCTGCTGACGCAGTACGCCGCGCTGTCGTCGGCCGGGCAGGATCTCGTGCAGACCGACATCCCGCAGTCGATGATCGGCTCGCTCACCGACCTCGCCGAGCGCACGAGATCCCTGCCGATCACGAACCTCGAGCTCGTGCCGCCGCAGGTCGAGACGTTCGACCCCGACTTCCCGGCGATCCACGCGATGGTCGACGAGGCGATCGCCACGGCTGCCACGGTCGAGGAGCCCTCGCCCGCGCCGTAGCGCCGGCGCGAGCCGTCCAGGTTCCTCTCGGGGGACAGACCCTACGCTCGCGTCTGCGGCACGGTGCCGCCTGCCCGCCTGTGGAGGGCCGGTCGCGATCGCGAGCCGGACCATAGGCTGTCCGAGAGCCTGCGGACGATGAGAAGGGATGGTGGCCAGTGCCCGTCACCGTCTTCCCGTCCGCACGCATCGTGGGGCAGGAGCACATCACGTTCGGCGATCCGGTGCTCGTCGACGACTTCACCCTCATCGTGGCGCGCGACCCCATGACGATCGGCCATCACGTGCACATCGCGTGCTTCTCCTCGATCACGGGTGGCGCCGCCGTCACGATCGGCGACTACGCGGCCGTCTCGCAGGGCGCACGCATCCTCACGGGCACCGACGACTTCACCGGCTGGGGCTTCGGCAACTCGACGGTGCCCGAGCGGTACCGCAACGCCACGCGAGCCCCCATCGACATCGGCAGGCTCTGCATCGTCGGCGCGAACGCCGTCGTGCTGCCCGGCGTGACGATCGGCGAGGGCTCCACGGTCGGCGCGGGCAGCGTCGTCACGCGCGACCTCGAGCCCTGGGGCGTCTACGTCGGCAATCGACGACTCCGCGACCGCGATCGCGAGGGCGTCCTCGCGACGCTCGCCTCGTACGAGCAGGAAGGCACCGCGTGACCTCGGCCGGACCGAAGGGCTTCGACGCTCCCCGCTACGTCAGCCAGCCCATGCTGCCCGACCTCGACGACTACGTCGACGACCTGCGCAGCATGTGGGAGTCGCGCACCCTCACGAACCTCGGGCCGTTCCATCGACGCTTCGAGGCCGCGCTGCAGGAGCGCATCGGCATGGGGCACGTCTCGGTGTGGAGCAACGGCACGAACGCGCTGCTCGGCGCGCTCATGGCGCTCGACCTGCGCGGCG
The DNA here is from genome assembly GCF_042666675.1 of Agrococcus sp. GCM10030265. NCBI lineage: Bacteria > Bacillati > Actinomycetota > Actinomycetes > Micrococcales > Microbacteriaceae > Agrococcus > Agrococcus sp. GCM10030265. Next base: position 1,164,567 of record NZ_JBHTCZ010000002.1, on the reverse strand, counting down.
AGGTCGTCGTCACGCCCTTCACCTTCCCCGCCACGGTGCACGCGATCGCCGCGCTCGGGCTCGAGCCCGTGTTCGCCGACGTCGACCCCGTCACGATGACGATCAGCCCGGCATCGGTCGCCGATCGCGTCACCGAGCGCACGAGCGCCATCGTGGCGACGCACATCTACGGCACCCCGTGCGACGTCGACGCCCTCGATGCGATCGCCAGGGAGCACGACCTGCGCATCGTCTACGACGGCGCGCACTCGTTCGGTCGCGCGCGCCCCGTCTTCCCGGACGGCGACGCCGTGCTCGGCGACGTCACGATGCTCAGCTTCCACGCGACGAAGCTCTTCCACTCGGTCGAGGGCGGCGCGCTCATCGCCCGCGACCCCGAGGTGGATCGTCGGCTGCGGCGCTCGCGCAACTTCGGCATCGCATCCGAGGACGAGGTCGAGGGCGTCGGCCTGAACGGCAAGATGAGCGAGCTGCACGCGGCCATGGGACTGCGCGTGCTCGAGATGCTCGACGGCGAGATCCTGCAGCGCCGCCGCCTCGGCGAGGTCTACGAGCGACGGCTCTCGGGCATCGAGGGCCTCCGCATCGTCGCGGGCCTCGGCCCCTCGGCGCAGTACCTCGTGCTGCGGGTCGACCGCGACGGCGCCGTCGACCGCGATGCCGTCCACGCCGCGCTGCGCGAGCGCAACGTCGTGAGCAGGCGCTACTTCCACCCGCTCTGCAGCGTCATCGCGCCCTACGACCGGCTGCCCTCTGCGCGCGACCTGCCGAACGCCGAGCGCGCGGCAGACGAATGCCTCGCCCTGCCGTTCCACGGCGGGCTCACGACCGACGACGTCGAGCGCATCTGCGACGCGATCGCATGGAGGATGGAAGGCGGCACCCGTGGCTGATCGTCCGACGGTGTCGGTGCTGCTCGTCACCTTCAACCACATCGAGTACATCGACCGCGCGCTCGCATCCATCGCGATGCAGCGCATCGACGCCGACGTCGAGGTCGTCGTGGCCGACGACCACTCGACCGACGGCACCCGCGAGCGCATCGAGGAGTGGGCTGCGCGGCAGACGCACCTCACGGTGCGGGTGCTGCCCGAGCAGGCCAGGCTCGGCATCACGCAGAACTACCACCGCGGCTTCTCCGCGTGCCAGGGCGAGTACGTCGCGTGCCTCGAGGGCGACGACGAGTGGATCCGCGACGACCGGCTCGCGATCGGCGCGCGCCTGCTCGACGAGCACCCCGACCACACGATGGTCGCGAGCCGCGTGCTGCTGTTCGACGACGACTCCGGATCGTCGAGCGTCATCCCGCTCATCGGCATGGATCGCCTCGTCACCGAGCTCACCGACTACCAGATCGCCGAGAACAACTGGTTCGCGACGTTCAGCGCCTGCATGTACCGGGCAGACGTGCTCGAGCGCATCGGGCCCGAGGTGTTCGAGACGACGTCGTACGACTGGATGATCTGCATGTCGGTCACGGCGCACGGGCCCGCGCTGCTCGCGCCCGAGGTCGCGACGCTCTACCGCGTGCACGAGGGCGGGCAGTGGTCGAGCGCGAAGCAGCGCGATCGCGACGAGCTCATCCGCGGGCTCCTGCCGCGCTACATCGAGCTGCTCGACGGCGAGCAGCCGCGGCGTGAGCTCACGCGACTCCTGCACGACCTCGAGTCGCGGCTCTCGGCCACCCCGGATCTCCCCGAGGCCGAGTCGGCCATGCGCGACGCGCCCATCGCGACGCCCGTGCCCACCGGCGTCGGCGAGCGCCCGCGCGTCTCGGTCGTCATGACCTGCTACGACCACGAGGCGTGGGTGCGCGAGGCGATCGACAGCGTCCTCGACCAGACGATGGGCGACCTCGAGCTCGTCGTCGTCGACGACCGGTCGAACGACGGATCCGTCGGCGTCATCGCCGAGTTCGACGACCCGCGCGTGCGGGTGTTCCGCTTCGCCCAGAACCAGGGCGCCGCGGCGGCGCTGAACTTCGCCATCCAGCAGACGCGCGGCGAGCTCGTTGCCGTGCTGAACTCCGACGACGTCTGGGAGCGCCGCAAGCTCGAGCGCCAGATGGCCGTGCTCGACGCGCGCCCCGAGCTCGGCGCGGTGTTCACGGGTGCACGGTACGTCGACGAGCACGGCGCGCCGCTGCCGGCCGAGCGCATCCCGTCGTGGAGCGCGATCTTCCGCCAGCCGAACCGCTCGCAGGCGCAGTGGCTGCGGTTCTTCTTCGAGCACGGCAACGCGCTGTGCCACCCCAGCATCCTCATCCGCAGGCGGTTCTACGAGGAGCACGGGCTCTACGACAACCGGCTGCGGCAGCTGCCGGACTTCGAGCGCTGGATCACGCTCGTGAAGCACTACCCGATCCACGTGCTCGGCGACGAGGATCTCGTGCGCTTCCGCCTGCTGCCCGCCGAGCAGAACGCGAGCGCGTCGAGCAGGCCGAACCGCATCCGCGGGCTCGCCGAGCACGAGTGGATCCTGCGCGGCTTCTTCGTGGGCGCGTCGAACCGGCTCATCGAGGAGGCCTTCCGCGATGTGCTGCGGCTGCAGACCATCGAGCGCGAGGACGAGCGGCTGTGCGCCATCGCCTTCCTGCTGTGGGATGCGCCGTGCCCGCTCCAGGAGCTGAACCGCGAGCTGTCGACGCAGATGCTCCGCGAGCTGCTCGGCCGCACCGACACGGCGCTGCTGCTGCGCACGCGGTTCCAGTTCGACGAGCTCGCGCTGCACCGGCAGGCGGCCCACGACTCGCCGCTCGTGTCGGAGGTCGCGGCCGAGTGGCTCGCGCGCGCCGACCACCTGACGTACCTGCCGCCTGCGGTGACGCCCGTCGAGCACGTGCCCGCCGGCGAGCTGGCGCGCATCGTGGTCGGTCGCGCACGTCGGGCGCGGCTCGGCGTGCTGCCGCACCGCCTGGTGCACCACCTCGGCAGGGCGCTCGGCAGGAACCCGTGACGGGCGTCGTCATCGTCGACGATCACTTCCCGACCGTCGGCACCGGGTTCCGCATCGCGGAGTTCTCGTGGCTGCTGCGCCACGGGACGGTCGACCGCGTCGCCACGACCTCGCCGAACCTGGAGGCGTCGCTGCCGGCCTACTCGGCGCAGGAGCCGCGCGTGTGGGAGCGGGTGGAGGCGTTCGACGACGCCTCGCTCGACGGCGCGTCGCTCGCCTACCTCGTGTTCCTCAACACCGTCGACCACCATCTCGACGAGCTCGAGCGGCGGCGCGTGCCGTTCGTCCTCGAGCTGTACCCGGGTGGTGGCCTGTACCTCGGCGACGCCGACGTCGAGCGCAGGCTCGACCGGGTGCTCGCCTCCGAGATGCTCAGGCACGTGATCACGACGCAGCCGATCGTCACGGAGCGCGTCGCGCGCTCGGTGCGCGAGGGCGTCGGCGTCACCGAGATCCCCGGCGTCGTCGTCGATCCGCTCTACCTCTCGCCGGGCGCCGGACGCCGCTCGGCGTACTTCGGCTCCGGCAAGGAGGTGCTCGACGTCGCCTTCGTCGCGCATCGCTACACGCGAGACGGCGCCGACAAGGGCCTGCCGGTGTTCCTCGGCGTCGTGGACCGACTCCGCGATGCGGGCGTCGACGTGGTGGCGCACCTCGTCGGCGGGCATGCCGCCGACGATCTCGGCGACCGCGACCCTGCGGGCTTCCGCCTCCACGGCGTGCTGCCTGCCATCGGCCTGCGCAGCGTGCTCCTGGGCGTCGACGTCGTCGTCTCGCCGGTGCGGGCCGACGTGCTGGCCCCCGGCAGCTTCGACGGCTTCCCGACGGGGTCGACGATCGAGGCGATGCTGTGCGGCGCGCTCGCGGTGACGGCCGATCCCCGCGCGCAGAACCGCGACTTCCGCGATGGGCGCGACATCGTGCTCGAGCCGGCCGACGAGGATGCGATCGCCGCGAGGCTGCTGCGGATCTCGCGCCGCGAGGGCGAGCTCGAGCGCATCGCGCGCAGCGGCCTCGCGACGGCGAGGAGGCGGCACTCGGTGGCGGCGCAGCTCGTGCCGCGTCGACGCATCCTCGAGGCCGAGCGGCGCGCGGTCGACGCACTCGTCGCCGGCGACTGACGAGGTCGCGCGCGACGGGCGTCAGTGGCGCTCGAGGAGGTCGCGTGCGACGTCGAGCGCCCCGCGGGAGTATCGGCCGTAACGCCCGGCCGCGAGACCGCGCAGGACCGCGGGCACGCGGGCGACGCGTGCGTCGGGCAGCGCGGCTCGACGGGCCTCGTGCGTGGCCTTCTCGGCGAGCGCGCGTCGCTGCTCCTGCGTGCCGAGACCGCGCGCGGCCGCCTCGCGAGCGAGCGAGCGGGCTCGCAGCGCCTTGCGCGCGTGCGACCCGCTGTCGGGCTCGACGAGGCGTGCGAGGCGTCCGCGCAGCGTGAGCCTGCGCACGCCGATCTGGTTCGCGCCGTGCTGGCGATAGTCGATGGTGGGCTCGGCGAGCAGCCGCACGCCGCCGCCGAGCGCGCACGTCATCGCGATCCACTCGTCGTGGATCCAGCCCTCCGGCACGGGCAGCGCCGCGAGCGCTGCATCCCTGCGCACGACGACCGTGGCACCCGTCACGAGGTTGCGTCGCAGCAGCGCGTCGAGGGCGCCGCCGCTCGTCATGCGCTCGCGCTCCCATGCGCTCGCGCCCAGCGCGTCGAGCAGGGTCGCGCCGAGCGGGCTCCCGTCGCGGTCGACGAGCCGTGCGTCCGAGTGCGCGAGCGCGACGCCCTCGAGCGCCGGCAGCATCCGCGCGATGCGGTCGGGGTGCCAGACGTCGTCCTGGTCGCTGAGCGCCACGACGTCGCCCGTCGAGCGACGGATGGCGTCGGCGAAGTTCGCGGCGACCCCGAGCGCGGGCGCGTGCCGCACGATCGCGAACGGCACGTCGGTGCCGGCCGCGACGCGCTCGACGATCGCGAGCGTGGCGTCGGTCGACGCGTCGTCCCCGACGACGATCTCGTCGACGGGTCGCGTCTGGGCGAGGATGCTGCGCAGCTGCTGCTCGACGTACGCCTCGCCCTGATGCGTGCAGAGCGCGACGCTGACGCGCATCACAGGTCCGCGTGCAGTCGCCAGAGCTGGGCGGCGGTCGTCGACCAGTCGAACGCTCGAGCGCGATCCTGCCCGAGCAGCGCGAGCCGCTCGCGCATCGCGTCGTGCGCGACGACCTGGCCGACGGCGTGCGCGATGCGATCGGCGTCGGAGTCGTCGCCCGCGAGCGTCACGGCGAGCGTCGCATCGGCGGCGACCTCGTCGGAGGCGGGGGAGGAGGGGTGCACGACGGGCGTGCCGTGCGCGAAGGACTCGAGCATGGGCAGTGCGAAGCCGAGCTCGTCGGCGACGAGGAGCATGGCGTCCGCACGTGCGACGACGACGGCGCGGTCGGCGGCGTCGAGGTCGCCGACGGGCAGGATGCGCGACGGCGGCAGCCCCGCCTCGACGGCCATCTGAGCCAGCGTGACCTCGCCCCACGAGACGGGGCCGGCGACGACGACGGGCACGTCGGGCATCTGCCCGCTGGCGACGGTGGCCACGAGCCGGTCGGCGCGCGCGCGACGTCCGCGGTCGGTCGTCGCGAGCACGTAGCGCGTCGGCAGCCCCAGGCGACGCGCACGCGCGTCGGCGTCGGCGGGCACGCGCGAGGCGGGGTCGACGCCCGCGCCGACGACGCGCACGCGGTCGCCGAAGTCGTGCAGCTCCTGCAGCTGCGCCGCGGTCGCGTGCGTCGGCACGACGACGGCGTCGGCATGGCGCCACGCGCGGCGCAGCGCCCGCCGGAACCAGCGTGCCGTGCGCGAGTCGCGATCGAGCGCCTCGAGGCCGTGCACCGTGACGACGACCTGCCTGCCGGCGTCGTCGTCGTCGGCGCGCATGGGCGCCAGCAGGCTCGAGCCGTGCAGGAGGCCGTCGAACGCCGTGGTGGTGAACGAGTGCAGCCACGCCTCGCGCAGCTCGCGCCTCGGCATGCGGGCGAACTCGACGCCATCGAGCTCGGCGAGCTCGCCCTCGACCGTGGCCCGAGCGCTGGCGTCGGCGCCGGCGGCGAACGCCACGACCTCGACGCCAGCGGGCGCCGAGGCGTGCATGGCGCGCGCGAGCTGCGTGCCGTACCTGCCGACGTTCGACGGCTGCTCGCCGACGCCGTCGAGGACGACGCGCAGCGTCGTCATGCCGCGAGCTCGCCGCGCGCGACGGCTGCCGCGAGGGCTGCGCGCCAGTCGCCGATGGGCTCGATGCCCGCACGCGTCCACGCGTCGTGCCCGAGCACGGAGTAGGCCGGCCGCGGCGCGGGGCGCGCGAACGCGGTCGAGTCGGTCGGCTGCACGCGCTCGGGGTCGAGCCCGAGCTCCTCGAAGATGGCGCGCGCGAAGCCGAACCAGGTGGTCTCGCCGCTCGAGGTGCCGTGGAAGATGCCCGAGCGTACGCCGCCGTCGAGCAGGGCCGCGATGCGGGAGGCGAGGTCGTGCGTCGTCGTGGGCTGCCCGCGCTGGTCGTCGACGACCGTGAGCGTCTCGCGCTCGCCTGCGAGCCGCACCATCGTCGAGGCGAAGCTGCCGCCGCCCGGCCCGTAGAGCCACGCGGTGCGCACGACGATCGTGTCGGCGTTGGCGGCGAGCGCGCGCGCCTCGCCCGCGGCCTTGGTGCGCCCGTACGCCGACACGGGGTCGACGGGGGTGTCCTCGGCGTAGGGCTCGGTGGCGTCGCCGCGGAAGACGTAGTCGGTCGACACGTGCACGAGCACGGCGCCGTTCGCGGCCGCGGCGGCGGCGAGGTTGGCGGGGCCGTCGGCGTTCACGGCGTAGGCGGCGTCCTCGTCCGACTCGGCCTGGTCGACCGCCGTGTAGGCGCTCGCGTTGACGATGGCGTCGACGCCGTCGGCGGCGGCGAGGCACGCCGCCGCGTCGCGCACGTCGAGCTCGCGGCTGCCGACGGCGACGACGTCATGGTGCGCGAGGGCCGCCCGGAGGTCCTGGCCGAGCATGCCGTTCGCGCCGACGAGCAGGATCCTCATCGTCAGAGCGCCGCCCGCTCCTTGAGCGGCTCCCACCATGCGCGGTTGTCGCGGTACCACTGCACGACGTCGGCGAGACCCTGCTCGAACGGCACCTGCGGCTCGTAGCCGAGCTCCGCCTGGATCTTCGAGATGTCGACCGAGTAGCGCAGGTCGTGGCCCAGGCGGTCGGCGACGCGGTCGACGTACGACCAGTCCTTGCCGGTCTTCTCGAGCAGCAGCTCGGTGAGCTCCTTGTTCGTCAGCTCGGTGCCGCCGCCGATGTTGTAGATCTCGCCCGCTCGTCCGCGCGTCAGCACCATCGCGATGCCGCGGCAGTGGTCGTCGACGTGCAGCCAGTCGCGGATGTTGTTCCCCTCGCCGTAGAGGGGCACGTGCTGGTCGTCGATGAGGTTCGTGACGAAGAGCGGGATGACCTTCTCGGGGAAGTGGTACGGGCCGTAGTTGTTGCTGCACCGCGTGATCGACACGTTCAGGCCGTGCGTGCGGTGGTACGAGCGTGCGAGCAGGTCGGAGCCCGCCTTCGACGCGGAGTACGGGCTGTTGGGCTCGAGCGGGCGCTCCTCGTCCCACGAGCCCTCGGCGATCGAGCCGTAGACCTCGTCGGTCGACACGTGCACGAACCGCTGCAGGTCGTGACGCAGCGCGGCGTCGAGCAGGCGCTGCGTGCCGACGACGTTCGTCTCGACGAACACCGACGCGTCGCGCACCGAGCGGTCGACGTGGCTCTCGGCGGCGAAGTGCACGACGGCGTCGACCGTGGGGATGAGCCGGTCGAGGAGCGCGTTGTCGCGGATGTCGCCGTGCACGAACTCGTAGCGCGGGCTGTCGGCGACGGGCGCGAGGTTCTGCGGGTTGCCCGAGTAGGTGAGGGCGTCGAGCACGACGACCTCGGCCCCCTCGAGCCCCTCGTATGCGTCCTGGAGCGTGCGACGGACGAAGTTCGAGCCGATGAACCCGGCGCCGCCGGTGACGAGGATCTTCACTGCTGCTGTCTCTTTCGTTCACGGGCGCGCGGAAGCGTCGCGCGCCCGGCAGTCTACCGGGCGCGCGACGGGTGGCTCAGAAGCCGCCGAAGTTCTGCGTCCAGTACCACCTGCCGTCGGGCCCCTGCACGACGCCGACCCCGATGTGGGTGAGGTTCGGGTTCAGGATGTTCGCGCGGTGCCCCGCCGAGTTCATCCAGGCGTTCATGACGCCGCCGGCGCTCGCCGAGCCGGTGCGCGCGATGTTCTCGGCGCAGCGGCGGAAGCCCATGGCGAAGGTCTCGTTGCAGAAGGTCGTCGAGTGCACCATGCTCTGCGCGGCCGCCATCTGGCCGCTCCAGCCCTGGGCCATCGTCGTGAGCCCGCCGTGGGGCGTGAGCGCGGGCAGGCCCACGTTCGCGCGGTGCGCGTTGACGATCGAGATGACCTCGGCCTGCACCGCCCCGAGGTCGACGCAGCGCTCGAGGCGCGAGGCGGCGGCGCTCACCGACGGGGTGCCGCCGATGACCGTGGTGTCGCGGATGCCGAGGCGGGCCATCTCGCCCGCGACGGCGTCGTCGAGCACGCACGCCTGCGGCACGAGGTAGAGCGGCTGGCCGCGGTGCGCCGCGAGCACGCTCGCGACGAGGCCGTCCGGGAAGTTCTGGCCGCTCGCGAGCAGCATGCGACCCCCTGCTGCGCTGGAGGTGAAGGCGCGGTTGATGACGACGGCCGTCTGGAAGCGGTCGGAGCCCGCGTACCGGTTGGTGGTGGCGAGCGTCCTCGCGAAGCCGACGACGGCGTCGCTCACCGAGGGCGTGCCGCCCGCGACGTTGATGCGGGGGATGCCGCCCATCCGCGCGGTGAGCATGTCGCGGAAGGCCGGCTGGTCGCCGCCCGTCAGCACGAGCGCGTGGCCGTCCCGCGCGGCGACCGCGCCTGCGGCGAGGGCGTCGGGGAAGTTCCAACCGCTCACGATCCACAGCTGCGTCGGCTGCGCGACGGGGAGGCTGCGTCGTCGGTCGAGCAGCAGCATCGAGGTCTCGACGCGGTCGCTGCCGGCGATGCGCGTGATCGTGGGCGCCAGCGAGGCTGCCTCGGCGCGCACGGCCTCGCTCAGCGAGGGCTCGCCGCCGACGAGCACGATCTCGCGTGGCGCGAGGTCGCGGATCTCGGCGACGACCGAGTCGGGGATGTCCCACGGGGCCGAGAGCAGCAGCCGAGCGTCCTCGGCGGCCGCGACGGGTGCTGCGGCGAGCGCATCCGGGAATGCGAGCCCGTTCGCGAGGTAGACGACGCCGCCGCGGCTGGCCCCCATCGCGTCGGACACCTGGACCGACGTCTGGAAGCGATCGGAGCCCGCGATGCGGTCGATCGCGGCCTCGGCGGCTGGGGGATGCGCGGCGATGAGCGCCGTGGCGAGCACGGAGACGCTGAGGACGATGGCTGCGATGCGCTGGTGCACGGTGGTCTCCCGTCGCTTGCGAGATCCTGTGGATCCTCCCAGGATCGGCGTTTCTGTACCCATCTTCTGCAGACGTGGGGTACAAGGTCAAGCCCTCTCGCGCAGAGATGCGGTGCGCGCACCCGGCTACCATTGCCGCATGCAGACGATCGCGCGTCTCGCGCGGGGGGCCGCACGGCGCCTGCGCGCGCTCACCCACCGGACTCCCGGCCCCGAGCGCGAGGCCGTCGCCACCCGCGTCTACGACGATGCCGCGTCGCCCGAGGTCGCCCGCCGCATCGACGAGCTCGCCGAGCGCAACCGCACGTCGACGCGCTCGATCGTCGATCCCACCTCGCCCGTGACCGTCACGATGACGTCGCACGGCCGCCGCGTCGATCGGGCCTGGACGGCGCTCGAGTCGATCGCCGACGGGGCGGCCCTGCCCGCCCGCATCGTGCTGTCGCTCTCGCCGACCGATGCGCGGGGGATCGGGCCCGAGCTGCAGCGCCTCGTCGCGCGCGGCCTCGAGGTGCTCGAGGTCGAGCAGCAGCTGGGCGTGCACACGAAGTGGTACCCGATCTCGGAGGACCTCGAGACGCCGCTCGTGACGAGCGACGACGACCAGCTCTACCCGCGCGACTGGCTCGCCGACCTCATCCGGGTGCACCGCGAGCATCCCGACGACGTCGTCGTGCACCGCGCCCACGTCATCGGCCTCACCGACGACGAGGTCGACCCCTACCTCCGCTGGCATCCCTGCATGACGGTCGAGCCGAGCCCGCGGCACTTCGGCACCTCGGTGTCCGGGCAGCTCTTCCCCGTCGCGGTGCACCGCGCCGGTCGCGCGTCGGGCACGCGGTTCCTCGAGGTCGCGCCGTCGAACGACGACATCTGGCTGCACGCCGCCGCGCTCGAGATCGGCGCGAGCGTGCGCCAGGTGCGGCCCGCGCCCGCGAACTACGACTTCGTGCCCGACACCCAGATCGAGGGCCTCTACCAGGGCAACGTCATGGGCGGCCGCAACGACGAGCAGATGGCCGCGACGTACGGCGCGGTCGCGCTCGCCCGGCTGCGCGCCGGTCGCTGAGCGGCGAGCGCCGCGGCCCGGCCGGGTGCGCCCGCGTAGACTCGCGGGAGCATCGCACGAGCATCGACTAGGGAGACCATGCGCGGCATCATCCTCGCCGGAGGTTCCGGCACGCGGCTGTGGCCCATCACCAAGGGCATCTCGAAGCAGCTCATGCCCATCTACGACAAGCCGATGGTCTACTACCCGCTGTCGACGCTCATGATGGCCGGCATCCGCGAGGTCCTCGTCATCACGACGCCCGAGTACAACGAGCAGTTCCGCGCGCTCCTCGGCGACGGCAGCGACCTCGGCATGGACATCCAGTACGCCGTGCAGCCGAGCCCCGACGGCCTCGCGCAGGCCTTCATCATCGGCGAGGAGTTCATCGGCGACGAGTCGGTCGCGCTCGTGCTCGGCGACAACATCTTCCACGGCGTCGGCCTCGGCTCGAGCCTGCGCTCGCACGGCGAGATCGAGGGCGGTCTCGTCTTCGCGTACCACGTCGCCAACCCGACGGCCTACGGCGTCGTCGAGTTCGACGACGAGAAGCGCGCGATCTCCATCGAGGAGAAGCCGACGCAGCCGAAGAGCAACTACGCGGTGCCCGGCCTCTACTTCTACGACAACGACGTCATCGAGATCGCGAAGTCCATCGAGCCGAGCGCCCGCGGCGAGCTCGAGATCTCGACGGTCAACGAGCGCTACCTCGACGCCGGCCGCCTGCAGGTGCAGGTGCTCGACCGCGGCGTCGCCTGGCTCGACACCGGCACGTTCGAGTCGATGATGCAGGCGAGCGAGTACGTGCGGGTCATCGAGGACCGGCAGGGCTTCAAGATCGGCTGCATCGAGGAGATCGCCTGGCGTGCCGGGTGGATCGACGACGCGCAGCTCGCTCGGCTCGCGGCCCCGCTCGTGAAGAGCGGCTACGGCCGGTACCTCACGCAGCTCGTCGGAGCGTAGGTGCCCCGCGTCGCCGTCGTCGACGTCGCGCGCCCCGTGCGCGACGCGACGACGCTGCGATGGATGCTCGCGCGGCTCAGCGCGCAGGCCGACGCCGTCGTGGTCGTCGACCGTGCCCGCGCCCTCGCGGATGCGGCCTCGGTGGCCGACGGCGTGCACGTGGTCGCCGACGGCGACGCCGCGCGCGACCTCGCGCGCGCGCTCGAGCCCGACGCCGTCCTGCTCGCCGACGACGACTGGATCGGCCCGCTCAGCGACGCATGGCCCGCCGGCGACTCGGCGCGACTCGTCGACGACGAGCGCTCGTGGGTCGTCGTGCGCGGCGACGCGCTCGGCGCGTGGCTCGTGGATGGCGACGCGCCGCGGGCGTCCGGCGGCATCGTCGCCGAGGATGCGCTCGCCGCCGTCGAGGCCGGGGCGCCCATCGTGCACCGCGACGTCGTGCTGCGCGATCCGCTCGAGGCGGACGCCGAAGGCCTCAGCACCGCGACGCTCGTGCGCGAGCTCGCGGACCGCGGCCTCGACGTCGACGCGCTCGCGGCCTCCCTCGCGGGCGAGGCGCCGCCGCGCGCGCTGCAGACGGCGCTCGGGCTCGTCTCCGTGCTCTCCGACGATCCCGTCGTGCAGCCGACGTCGCTGCGCGTGCTCGTCGTCGCCCACGTCTTCTACCCCGACATGCTGCCCGAGCTCGCGGCGCGCATCGCGGGCCTCGGCCCCCACCGGCTCGTCGTCACGACCTTCGGCGCCGAGCGCGGCGTCGAGCTCGAGCGCGGTCTCGAGGCGCTCGACGTCGCAGGCGAGGTCCGCGTCATGCCGTCGAACCGCGGCCGCGACATCTCGGCCTTCCTGCTCGGCTGCCGCGACCTGCTGACGTCCGGCGAGGTCGACGTCGTCGTGAAGGTGCACTCGAAGCGCAGCCCGCAGGTCGGCGGCACGGCGGGCCGCGCCTTCAAGCGCCTGCTGCTCGACAACCTGCTCGGCTCGGGCGGCCACGCGCAGCGCATGCTCGGGCTCTTCGCCGAGTCGCCGCGTCTCGGGCTCGTCGTGCCGCCGATGGTGCACTCGTGGTACGGCACGCTCGGTCGTGCCTGGTACACGAACCGCCCGCGCGCGATCGAGGTCGCGCGTCGCGCCGGCATCCGCGTGCCGCTCGACGACGACAGCCCCGTCGCGCCCTACGGCTCGATGTTCGCTGCGCGGCCGGAGGCGCTCGCGCCGCTCGTCGAGGCGGGGTTCGACTGGGACGAGTTCCCCACCGAGGGCGAGTACAAGGACGGCAGCCTCGCCCACGTGATCGAGCGGCTCTTCGCCCCGGCCGCGCAGGAGCGCGGCTACGCGGTGCGCACGGTGCTCTCCGCCGCCGAGGCGGCCCGCTCGCACGCGCTGCTCGAGCACAAGCTCGACGTCGCCGAGGCGTCGCTCGAGCGCGTCGTCGCGCGCAAGGTCGCCCGCATCCCGTGGAAGGCGCGCCGCGTGCGCGACCGCCTGCTGGGTCGCCGCCGCGCCGGCGACCCCTGACGCGATCGCGTCAGAACGCGCCGACGGCCATGAGCAGCCCGAGCGCGACCGCATCGCGCCTGCGTCGGCGGAAGGCGCCCGCACGCGTCGCGAGCCGCATCCGGTCGATGCGCGAGCCGCGCACCGCTCGCGCGAGCGTCTCGAGCTCGGCGCGCTCCGCGGGCGCGGCGACGCGCGCGCTCACCTCGGCCACGCGCCCGACCTGCTCGCGGTACCACCCGCGCAGGATGCGGCCGCTGCGATCGATGCGGGCGCGCACGCCCACGTTGGCGCCCAGCACGTTCGCCCCATGCTGCCGGTACGCGACGAGCGACTGGTCGAGGATGCGCCACCGCATGCCGGCGGAACGCACGACCGCGTACACGAGCCAGTCGTGCGCCTCGACGGTCGACGCGACGGGATCGGCGTCGAGCACGTCGCGCACGAGCCCGACCGCGGCGGGGGAGAGCACGAAGGTCGAGCCGGGTCCCGCGCTCTCGAAGACGTGGTCGAGCGCCCGCAGCGGCTGGCTCTTGCGGATGAGCCTGCGACGCCCGTGCTCGTCGAACGCCTCGACGTCCGACGAGACGGCGTCGGCGTCGGCGAGCGCGGCGACCTGCGTCGCGAGCCTGCCCGGCATCCACACGTCGTCCTGATCGGACATCGCCACGGCATCGAACCCGTCGCCGTCGACGTCGCGCAGCAGCCGATAGAAGTTCGCCCACGACGAGCCGAAGCGGCCGGCGGGCAGGAGCACGAGGCGGGCATCGGATGCCGCGCGCTGCTCGAGCATCGTCGCCGTGCCGTCGGTCGAGCCGTCGTCCGAGACGAACACCGTCACGGCGACGCCCTGCTGGGCGAGGATGGAGTCGAGCTGCTCGTCGAGGAAGGCGGCGCCGTCGTGCGTCGCGAGCAGCACCGCGACGCGCGACGCGTCAGACGAGCTGCTCGAAGGCGACATCGGTGACGACCGGCCCCATCGTCCGCTCCGGGGACTCCGTGCGGAACGTCGGCCCGCTCGTGCGCGCCAGCTCGTCGTCTCCCGACGAGAGCGCGGCCGTGAGCGTGTACTCGCCGCCGCCGAGGTGGAAGGCGGGGAAGCGGAACCGCAGACGCTGCCGGCCCTCGAGCGGACGCTTCTGCACGCGCAGCCGCTCGGTCGTCGTGAAGAGCACGAGCTGCCCGAGGGAGGTCGAGATCTGGAGCCCGAGGCTCCAGTCGTCGATGCGCTCCCGAGCGTCGAGCGTCACGTCGACGAAGCCGTCGCGGCCGTGCTCGAGCGTCGAGATGGGGGAGCCGTCGGCGTCGACGAGCCCCACGTCGAGGTCGGCGACGCGCGCGCGCGCCGCCTCGTCGCGCTCGCGCGCCTCGCGCTCGAGGCGCACCGACTCCTCGGCGCGCTGCGCGCGGAAGCCGCCGCGCAGCAGGTCGACCGCGTCGACCGGGGCGCCGTCGAACACGACGTTGCCCTTCGCGAGGACGACGCCGCGCGTGCACAGGTCGGTGATCTGGCTCATGGTGTGCGTGACGAGCACGATCGTGCGGCCCTCGCGCTGGAAGGCGCGGATCTTGTCGAGGCACTTCTGCTGGAAGGCCTCGTCACCGACGGCGAGGACCTCGTCGACGAGCAGCAGGTCGGGGTCGACGTGCACGGCGACGGCGAACGCGAGGCGCACGTACATGCCCGACGAGTAGAACTTCACCTGCGTGTCGATGAAGTCCTCGATGCCCGAGAAGGCGACGATCTCGTCGAAGTAGCCCGCGGTCTGCTGCTCGCTGAGCCCGAGGATCGACGCGTTGAGGAACACGTTCTCGCGGCCCGTGAGGTCGGGGTGGAAGCCCGCGCCCAGCTCGAGCAGCGCCGCGAGACGGCCGCGTCGCACCACGCGCCCCGACGACGGCTGGATGATGCCGCCGATGGTCTTCAGCAGGGTCGACTTGCCGGAGCCGTTCGGGCCGATGAGGCCGACGGTCGAGCCGCTCATGATCTCGAGGTCGATGTCCTTCAGCGCCTCGAACCGCTCGACGTGCGCGCGATTGCGCGACACGTTGACGATGCGCTCCTTGAGGCTCTTGTCCTTGCGGACCGTGAAGTGCTTCGAGACGTTCTCGACGCGGACGACGGGGACGTGCTGCATCACAGCTCCTGTGCGAAGTCGCCCTGCAGGCGCGCGAAGATGCGCTGCCCCACGAAGAGGAGCACGACGCCGGCGAGGCCTGCGACGAGCATGTGCAGCCAGAGCTGGTCGACGTACTGCGCCGAGAAGCCCGGGTTCCAGAACGCCTCCTGGAAGCCCAGCACCGCGAGGGTCAGCGGGGAGTTCGTGTAGATCTCGTTGAGCCCCGAGACGCCGAAGGCCGTGAAGCGGTCGTGCGCCATCGAGAGCGAGTACAGGATGGGCGAGCCCCACATGAGCAGCACGAGCAGCACGTCGACGAGGTGCTGGATGTCGCGCAGGTAGACGTTGAGCGCCGAGAGCACGAGGGCGGTCGCGGCGCCGAAGATCGTGAGCAGCACGATCGATCCCAGGGCGTAGAGCAGATGCGGGCCGAACGAGAGGGTGCCGAACGCGAGGGCCGCGATGACGAGGATGACGAGCTGGATCGCGAGGGTGAACAGCGCCGGCCCGATGGTCGCGAGCGGGAAGATCTCGCGCGGCAGGTAGACCTTCTTGATGAGGCCCGCGTTCGCGACGATCGAGCTCGTGCCGCCGGCGAGGATCTCGGAGAACAGCGTGTAGATCGCCAGGCCGGCGAAGATGAAGATCGCGAAGTCCTCGATCGAGCGCGCGGCGCCCAGGAACTCGCCGACGACGAGCGCGTACACGAGCAGCATCGCGAGCGGTCGCACGAGGCTCCAGAGGAACCCGAGACGGGAGTCCTTGTATCGAGCCTTCAGCTCGCGGCGCGTGAGGAGCCCGAACAGCTCGCGGTAGCGCCAGAGGTCGGTCGCGGCATTCGCGAGGCCCCGAAGACCCGTGCCCTTCGCGCCGGCCTCCTCCCAGGGGGAGGCCTCGATCCGCGCCACGCGCTCGGCGACGATGTCCGCAGCCACGCCACCTCCAAGATCGTGTTCCGAACCCGCAGAGCCTACCGCAGCGTGTCTCGACGGGTCGCACTGGCTAGGCTCGGAGCCATGTCGTCGCTGCGTCGTGCCCTCGGTCGTGTCGCTCGGAAGGTCCTGCCCGCCGGGTCTCGCGGGCGCCACTCGGCACTCGTCGCAGTGCGCACGGCACGTGCGGCGCGCGCCGAGTTCCAGGCGGCGTACGGCAGCGACGCGGGCGGCTTCATCCGCGTGACGAAGCCCGGCGACTACCCCTCGTGGCTCAAGGAGCACCGGGCCGGCTTCCCCGAGCCGACGTCGACCTCGCACGTCGGCTTCGCCGTGGTCGTCGAGGTCGCGGGCTCGGCCGTCGACGCCCGCACGCGACGCAGCGTCGAGGGCCAGCGCGGCGTGCGCGCACGTCTGGTGCCCGCCGCGTCCGGCACCGCGATCGCGACGCTCGGCCTCGCCGACGACGAGCTCGTGCTGCTGCTGCGCGACGGCGACGAGCTCGACCCCCGTGCCCTCTCGGTCATCGCGCGCGAGCACGCCAACGACCCCTCGCGTGCCCTCATCGCCTTCGACCGCGACCACCGCCGCGGCACCGAGCGCGTGCACCCGCAGTTCGTGCCCGAGCACTCGCCCGAGATGCTGCTCGGTGCCAACCACGTCGACCGCGCCTTCGTGATCCGCGCCCATGCCATCCCCGCCGACGCCGTGCTCGACGACCGCGGCATCTGGCGACTCCTGCTCACCCACGGTCTCGACGCCGCGCGCATCGGCCGCGTGCCCTCCGTGCTGCTGACCGCCGCGCGTCGGACGCGTCGCCCCGACGCGGCAGACGCCGCCATGGTCGTCGAGGCGCTCGCCGCCCGCGGCGAGCGCGCGACGGCCGAGCCCGCCGGCCAGGTGCTGCGCGTGCGGTTCGAGCCTGCCGAGCAGCCGAAGGTCTCGATCGTCATCCCGACGAGGCACCACCGCGACAACCTCTCGCGCCTCCTCCCGTCGCTCGCGCGCACCGAGTACCCGGCGCTCGACGTCACGATCTTCGACAACGCCGGCCGCACCGACGAGCGCGAGGCCTGGTACGCCGAGCACACGCCCGCCGGCCTCGACGTGCGCGTCGTGTGGCACGAGTCGGTCCCCTTCAACTACTCGACGACCATCAACGCGGCCGTCGCCGCGACCGACGGCCCGCTCGTCCTCACCCTCAACGACGACACCGAGGTCATGGATGCGGGATGGCTCGCCGAGATGGTCGGCCACCTCCTGCGCGAGGGCGTCGGCACCGTGGGCGTGCAGCACCGCTTCGCAGACGGCCGCATCCAGCACGGCGGCGTGACGCTCGGCCCCAACGGCTTCGCCGACAACACGTTCACCGGCATGGAGCCGGGCTCCGAGACCATGCTGGGCTCGACGGCGCACTACCGCGACTCGCTCGCCGTCACGGGTGCGTGCACCCTCATCCGCCGCGAGCACTGGGACGAGGTCGGCGGGCTCGACGAGAACTTCATCCTCACGGGCTCCGACGTCGTGCTGGGTCTCGACCAGCATCTCCGCGGCCGGCGCAACGTCGTGCTGCCGTTCGACCTCGTGCGCCACCACGAGTCGGTCACGCGCTCGGGCAGCGGCATCCCCGAGACCGACTTCTTCGCGAGCTACTGGCGCTACCACTCCTGGCTGCGCGGCGAGGACCCGTTCTGGAGCCCCAACCTGTCCCGCCGCTCCGCGGTGCCCGCGCTGCGCTCCAAGGACGAGGCGTCGCCGCTGCGCTCGACCTTCCAGGCGCTGGGGCGCCCGTGGGGCGTCGTGCAGCAGTCGATGGGCATCTCCGCCGAGGCCGTCGGCCTGCTGGGCACGGCGAGCGTGAGCGCCGCGCAGCGCGACGGCGTGCGCGCGCTGCACGAGGAGCACGCGGGCCGCATCGACGTCAAGACGATCAACTGGTTCATCCCGGACATCGACATGCCCTTCTTCGGCGGGCTCAACACCTGCTTCCGCATCGCGGCGAAGCTGCAGCGCGAGCACGGCGTGCACAACCGGTTCGTCGTGTTCTCGGCACCGTCGCCGCACTGGGTGCCCACGGCGCTCGCCGCCGCCTTCCCCGAGCTGCGCGAGGCCGAGGTGCATCACTACGACGGCACCGACGCGTCGCTCGCGGCGATCCCCGAGGCGGATGCGGGCGTCGCGACGCTCTGGCTCACGGCCATGCACCTCGCGAAGGCGCAGGGCATGCGCCGCAAGTTCTACCTCGTGCAGGACTACGAGCCCGAGTTCTACCCTGCGAGCACGATGTTCGCCATGACGGAGGAGAGCTACCGGCTCGGCCTCTACGGCCTGTGCAACACGTCGACGATGCACAAGATCTACACGGGGCTCTACGACCAGCAGGCGACGTGGTTCGCGCCCGCCGTCGATCGCTCGATCTTCCATCCCGAGGGTCGCAGGCAGAAGGCGCCCGACGAGCCCGTGACGATCTTCGCCTACGCCCGCGACCACTTCCGCAACTGCTGGGAGCTCGCCTACGAGTCGCTCGCGCGGATCAAGCGCAAGCATGGCGACGGGGTGCGCATCATCGCCGCCGGTGCGCGCTACCTGCCGAAGCAGGCCGACTTCGTCGACATGGGACTGCTCGACTACCGCGCGACGGGCGCCATCTACCGCGAGACCGACATCGGGCTCACCCTGCAGATCAGCAGGCACCCGTCGTACCTGCCGCTCGAGATCATGGCGTCGGGCGCGACGATGGTCGCGCCGGACAGCCCCTTCTTCAAGTGGCTGTTCTCCGACGAGAACAGCAACCAGTCGATGCGCACGGTCGACGACGTCGTGCAGCGCCTCGACGAGCTGATCGTCGACGAGCAGCGGCGGCGCACGCTGCAGCAGGGTGCGCTCGCGACGATCGATGCGGGCCACGCCGACTGGGACGCGGCGCTCGACCACATCTACGACTATCTCTGCGACCCGCGGGGCTGATCCTGGGAGAATCCTCGGCGCGCACCTAGACTGCCCCGCGTGAGGATCGGCTCAGCCCCGCGTCGCAGGCGCACGTCCATCGTCGTCGTGTGCACCGTGCTGGCGGTGCTCGCCTCGCTCGTCATGCCCTGGTCGACGTCGTCGGCTCCGCCCGCCCAGGCGGCGGATGCTCGCAACTTCGACGCCGGCAACATCATCTCCGACGCGAACTTCTACGACGGCGGCTCGATGACGACGTCGCAGATCCAGTCGTTCATGCAGCAGCGTCGCCCGGACTGCGCCGCGGGCTACACGTGCCTGCCGCAGTACGCGCAGGCGACGCCCGCGATGGCCGCCAACCGGTACTGCTCCGCGATGGCCGGATCGGGCTCCGAGTCGGCGGCGAGCATCGTCGCCCGCGTGGGCGCGGCGTGCGGCGTCAGCCCGCGCGTGCTGCTCGTGCTGCTCGAGAAGGAGCAGAGCCTCGTCACGCACCGCAGCCCCAACGGCACGCGGTACTCGTCGGCGACCGGCTTCGCCTGCCCGGACACGGCTCCGTGCGACTCGAGCTTCGGCGGCTTCTTCTACCAGGTGTACTACGCGGCCAGGCAGTTCCAGGTGTACCGGGCCTTCCCCGGCTCGTACAACCACCAGCCTGCCGCGTGGAACAACATCCTGTTCCACCCCAACTCCGCGTGCGGCACGAGCCGCGTGTACGTCGCCAACCAGGCCACCGCCGGCCTGTACAACTACACGCCGTACCAGCCGAACGCGGCAGCGCTCGGCAACCTGTACGGCACGGGCGACGCGTGCTCCGCGTACGGCAACCGCAACTTCTGGCGCATCTTCAGCGACTGGTTCGGCGATCCTCGCGGACCGCTCGCCGGCGACCCCTCGCCGATCGTGCGCATCGAGTCGACGACGACCTCCCTGCGATCGGTGCGCATCACGGGATGGGCGCTCGACCCCGACACGTCGGCGTCGCTCGAGGTGCACACGTTCGTGAACGGCGTCGCGCAGTCCGGCTACCGGGCCGACGGATCGCGACCCGACGTCGGGCGCGCCTACGGGCTGGGCGACGCCCACGGCTTCGACATCACGGTCGGGCTCGCCGCGGGCACGAGCGAGGTGTGCCTCGCGTTCATCAACGTCGGCGCCGGGCAGAACACGTGGTCGTGCCAGCAGGTGTCGACGCCGACGGGCTCTCCGATCGGATCGATCGACACGACCCGCATCGAGGGCTCCGAGCTGGTCGTCGCCGGCTGGACCATCGATCCCGACACCGCGAGCTCGATCGAGGTGCACGCCTACATCGGCACGCGCTTCATCTCGGCGACGCGTGCCGACCAGGCCCGTCCCGACGTCGGCCGCGTCCATCCCGCCTACGGCCCCGCGCACGGCTACACGCTGCGCGTGCCCCTGCCGGTCGGCACGAGCGACGTCTCGATCGCCTTCGTGAACGTCGGCGGCGGCTCGAACACGTGGAAGACCGTCGAGGGCAGCCTCGCGAGCGGTCCGCCGTTCGGCTCGCTCGACGTGGTCACGGCGACGGGTCCCGGCACGGTCTCGCTCGGCGGCTGGGCCATCGACCCCGACACGGCCGACCCGATCCAGGCCCACGTCTACGTCGACGGCCGACCCCGCGGCGCCCTCGTCGCCGACGCGTCGAGGCCGGACGTCGGGCGGGCGAACCCCGGCTACGGCAACGCCCACGGCTACTCGACCACGCTCTCGGGCCTCACGGGCGGGGTGCACGAGGTCTGCGTCGCGTACATCAACGTGCGCGCCGGCTCGAACGTCTGGCGGTGCAAGTCGGTGACGCTGCCGAGCGGCTCGCCCTTCGGCAACTTCGAGAACGCATCCGTCTCGGGCGCGAACGCGCTCGTGAGCGGATGGTCGATCGATCCCGACACGGCTGCGGCCGTCGAGCTGCACGTCTACGTCAACGGCGGATGGGGCGGCCGAGGCCTCGCGAACCAGACGCGGACCGACGTCGGTCGCGCCTATCCCGCGTACGGGGCCGACCACGGCTTCTCGCTGACGGTGCCGATCCCCGCGGGCCGCAGCGAGGTCTGCGTCGCCGCGATCAACGTCGGCGCCGGCAGCACGACGTGGCTGGCGTGCCGCACCCTGACGCGCTGACGGCCGCGTCGGCCTGACCCACGGCCCGTGCTCCTGCAGGAGCACGGGCCGTCGTCGTCCGTGCGAGAGCGATGAGGCCCGGACCGGGCTCGCGCGGCGTCGATCGTGGCCTGCCTGCGGGCGCGCGGCAGCCGTGCGAAGCGCGAGCGGGTCGGGGCGGCGGTGCCTGCGGCGACCGCGCTCGGCCGCGGCTCGCGCGCTCCGCACCGACGCGTCCGCGGCCCGCCGCGCGCTGCCTGCCCGGCGGACGCGGCCGCGGACCCCGGCGTGCGCCTCCGCGGCGGTGGCACGAGCGGGTCGGGGGCGGCTCGTGCCGCTGCCGCCGGTCTAGCGCACGCTCGCGGTCGAGCGCACCACGACGGGCTCCGTACGGCCGTCGCCGGCGCGCACGAGCGCCAGCACCGCTGCCGCGGTCGTGAGGGCGGCGAGGATCGTCACGCCGATGGTGCCGAGCGGCGGCTGCCAGCTGGGGTCGAGCAGGAAGACGCGCCAGCCCTGATCGGTGCCGGCGGCGAATCGCTGCGCCATCACGAGGAGCGCGAACGCCGAGGCGGTGGCCGCGACCACGAGGAGCGTGCCCTGCAGTCGTGCTGCGCCGAGCGACGGCTCGCGCTCGTCGAGCGCGATGCCCGCGACGATGAGGAGCATCGCGAGGATCGCGAGCATGTAGCGGCCCTGCCACATGTAGCCCACCTCGGTGACGAGGAGGCCCTGCACGACGGGCGGCACGATGAGCATGACGGCGACCACGCCGAGCAGCACGAGGCGCGTCCGCATGCGAGCGAGCGCCACGGCGCCGAGCACGAGCGCGCCGATGGCTGCGGCGTAGGCGGCGACGACGATGTCGGGTGCCTGCGTGTCGTTCCAGCCGAAGACGCCCACCATCTGGCGCCAGTAGAACGGCGTGCCGCGCCAGACGGTCGAGAAGCCCTGGGCGAAGGTCTCGCCGATGCCGGGCACGGGGAGCACGTACGAGTCGTACTGCGGCGGCCGCACGATCCAGAGGGCGCAGGCGCCCGCGTACAGGGCGCCGATCGCGACGCCGATCCACAGCGTCCTGCGACGCACGACGGCCCGCAGGCTCTCGGCGTTCGCGAGCGCGAGCGCCGCGGCGATGGCGACGAGCAGCCAGGCGATCGTGATGCTGCGCGCCGACACGAGCAGCACCGCGGCGGCGACGACGACCGCGACGCGCTGCACGAGGACGCCGCGGGACGCATCGGCGTCGCGGGCGATCGCCACGAGCGCCGCGAGCGCGGCCGCCGAGGCCGCCCACTCGAGGCCGTTCGGGTTCAGCGAGCCCGCGAGCCAGAGCGTCATGGGCGTGGCGGCGAGGGCGAGCCCTGTGAGAGCCCATCGCGAGCGCGGAGCGGAGCGCAGCTCCATGACGGCAGCGCCGACCGCGAGCGAGCACAGCAGGATGCTGACGATGCGCATGGCCCACATGCCCGCCTCGCCGCCGAGGAGGAGCGTCGGCCATCCGACCAGCACGTAGTACGTCGGCAGGTTCAGCCCCGCGGTCGAGGTGCCTGCGCCGAGCGGCTGCGCCTCGTCGGGCACGTCGGGCTGGCACTCGGCGGTCAGGGTGGGGTCGAAGGCCATGCACGCGAGGTTGTTGGCCTGCGCGATGCCGACCGGCACGTCGAACTCGGCGGTGCCTGGCACGACCTCCGACGACACCGACGTCAGCTGGCCGTGGGCGGCCGCCGCCGCGCGCACCGCGTGCGCGGGCTCGTCGGGCACGCCCATCAACGGGGTCGCCAGCGACCACGTCATGGCCAGGGCGAAGAAGACCGCCGCCCCTGCCACGAAGTCCTTCAGGCGTCGCTGCACGTCGCTCCTCCTCGCGGTGTCGGCCTCCAATCTACGAGGTGACGGCTGGACGCCGACGCGCATCCTAGGATCGAGGGCGTCCATGGTCAGGCCATCCGGGGTCGGGAGACACGTGCATCGATCGTCCTCGCTCGACGCGACCGAGTCGCGACCGCGATTCGCGCGCTATCCGACGGCGACCGGGCCGTCCATCGGCGAGGCGCTCGCCGGGCGTGACAACGCGCTGGGCATCCTGCGTCTCCTGCTCGCAGCCGCCGTCGTCCTGTCGCACTCGTACCCCATCGGCGGCTGGGGCCAGGATCCGTTCGCAGCCCGCTTCGAGCAGCAGGAGAACCTGGGCGGCGTCGCCGTGCTCGGGTTCTTCGCCATCAGCGGCTACCTGATCGCGAAGAGCGGCGCGCGCACCGACGTCGTGCAGTTCCTCTGGCATCGCGTGCTGCGGATCATGCCCGCCTACTGGCTCGTGCTGCTGGTCGCCGCGTTCGTCATCGGGCCCGCGTGGTGGCTCGCGAAGGGCCGCGACCTCGCGGCGTACCTCACTGCCGAGCCCGGCGGCCCCGTCGCCTACCTCCTGGCGAACTGGGATCTGTCGATCCGCCAGTACGGCATCCTCGACGTCTTCGGCGACAACCCGTACGGCGCCGTCGCCGGCTCGGTGATGAACGGCTCGCTGTGGACGCTGCGCTACGAGTTCTTCGCGTACCTCGTCATCGCGGGTCTCGTGCTCTTCGGCGTGCTCGTGAGCGCGCGCTGGATCGTGCCGGTCGTCACGGGCGTGCTGTTCGCGTTGCAGATGGCGTACGCCATCGCCGGCGACGCCGCGCTCGGCCTCCTGCCGTTCTTCACCGACCGCTACTTCATCCAGCTCACGCTGATCTTCATGATCGGCTCGTGCATCGCCGTGTACTCGCGGCACGTGCCCCTGCACGACGGGCTCGCGGCCCTCGCGGCGGTCGTCGTCGTCGTGAGCGCGTTCCGCGGTGGCCTGCACGTCGTCGGGCTGCCCGCCTTCGCCTACGTGCTGCTGTACCTCGCAGCGCGGCTGCCGCGTCGCCTGCAGTGGATCGGCCGCGACAACGACTACTCGTACGGGCTCTACCTCTACGGCTGGCCCATGCAGCAGGTGCTCGCCGCGCTCGGGGTGCACCTGTGGGGCTACGTGCCGTTCACGCTCCTCGCGCTCGTGGCGGCGTTCGCGATGGCGTGGCTGTCGTGGCACGGCGTGGAGCGCTGGGCGATGCGCCTGAAGGACCGAGGCCCGGGCAGGGGCGTCGCCTACTGGGTCGAGCGGGTGCGCGCGGCGCGGCGCACGCGGATGCCGGCGGATGCCTGAGCGCGCGGGCGCGCGGATCGGCGCGGCGACGTGGCTGCTCGGGGCGACGGTCGTCGCCGGCGGGCTCGGCTACGTGTCGCAGCTGCTCGCAGCCCGGCTGCTGCCGCCCGACGGCTACGAGTCGTTCACGGTGTGGTGGTCGCTGCTGTACTTCGTCGTCGCGGCCGTCGCGGGCGTGCAGCACGAGATCGCACGAGCCTCCGGCCCTGCGGCGCCGGGCGGGCGCGGGCGCTCGGTGCTCGCGGCCGTGCTCGTCGTCGGGGCCGTCGCGATCGTGGCGATCGCCGTCGCCGCGCTGCTCGCGGGCGGCGAGCCCGCGATCGCCGCGGCGCTCGCGCTCGGCATCGGTGGATACGTGCTGCTCGCGGCCGTCTCGGGGCTGCTCTACGGCGCTGAGGCGTGGCGTCTCGTCGCGACGACCATGGTCGTCGACGCCGCGACGCGTGCCGTGCTCACGACGCTCGCCCTCGCGCTCGGCGCGCCCATGCCCGTCGTGGTGCTGGCGTTCGCCGCACCCTTCCTCGTCACGGTCGTCGTGACGCTCGTGCCCGTGCGCCGCGCGATCGCGTCGGTCGGGGTCGTCGCCTCGCCGCGGGCGCTGCTCGCGACCATCGCGGTGACCGTGGGTGGCAGCGCCGCGACCGCGCTGCTCGTGAGCGGCTTCCCCTTCGCCCTGCGCGTGCTGTCGCCCGAGGTGCCCGACGAGGAGTTCGGGGCGTTCTCCTTCTCCTTCACGCTCGCCCGCGCTCCGCTCGTCGTCGCGGTCATGGCGCTGCAGACCTTCCTCGTCACCCGGTTCCGAGCGCAGGGGAGGCCGCTCGCGCTGCTCGGACGCATCGCCGTGGTCGTCGCCGTCGTGTCGGCGGCGCTCGCGGCACTCGCATGGTGGCTCGGCCCCGTCGCGCTCGCCGCGTTCTTCGACCGCGGCTACGGCATGCCGGGCGCGGTGCTCGCCGGCATCGTCGGCTCGGCGGGCTCGATCGCGCTGCTCACGGTGAGCGGCGCCATGGTGCTCGCACGCGCATCGCACGGGGCGTACCTCGGCGGATGGGCGGTGGCTGCCATCACGACGATCGCGTTGCTGCTCGTGCCCGGCGACCTCGCGACGCGTGCCGTCGTCGCCGTCGGCGTCGGCCCTGCGCTCGGCGTCGCCGTCCACGTCGCCGGGCTCGTCCGCGCGTCCGGCCGCCTCGCGGACGACGACCGCACGCCGCAGGCGCCCGTCGTCGACGGGGTCTGAGCGGCTAGGCCCGGTCGGTCTCGTCGTCGCGCCGCATGTCGGCGGGCGACTGCGGTGCGCGCGAGCCGCGCTCGAGCTCGGCGATGCGCAGCTCGAGGATCGCGATGCGCTCGGCGAGCGTGCGGGTCTTCGTCTCGAGCTCGGTCGCCTCGCTCGACAGCTGCAGGCAGATGCCGAACAGCAGCGCGATCGATGCGAAGAACACGAGGTTCGTCGGCACCTCGACGCCCACGACGTCGGCAGCCCACTCGAGCAGCTGCGGGAAGACGCTGAGCACGAGCGCCCCGAACCCCGCGATCATCCACCAGATGGCATGCCGCTCGCGCAGGCGCTGCCTGCGCTGCAGCTCGACGACGACGAGGATGCCGACGATCGCGCACGCGATCGCCAGCACGTAGGTGACGATGCTCACGGGCGACCTGCCAGCGTCGAGACGGAGCGCATGTGCGCGAAGACGAGCGCGATCGCCGCACGACCGAGGAACACGGTCGACTTCCAGAAGTCGTGGCTGGGCACCCCGCCCTGCCGCTCGCGCATCACGACCGGCACCTGCACGACCCGCAGGCCGGCGCGCGCCGCGAGCGTCAGCGACTCGATCGTGTCGCCCAGGTACTCGGCAGGGTAGTTCTCGGCGAAGAAGCGCACGGCGGCCGGGCCGGAGGCCCGCATGCCGCTCGTGGTGTCGGTCAGGCGCGTGCCCGCCGTGCGGCTGAGGATGGTCGACAGCACCGACATCGCCCACTTGCGCGGGCCCCGCGTCCGGTAGTCGCCGACGCCCGCGAAGCGAGCGCCGAGCACGACGTCGGCGTCGTCGAGCCGCGCGAGCAGCTCGGGCACGTACGCCGGGTCGTGCTGGCCGTCGGAGTCGATCTGCACGACGACGTCGTAGCCGTGCTCGAGGGCGAAGCGGAATCCGACGCGCATCGCACCGCCGACGCCGAGGTTGTAGGGGAGGCGTGCGACGAGCGCGCCGGCGGCGCGAGCGCGCTCGACCGTCGCGTCGCGAGAGCCGTCGTCGACGACGAGGCAGCCGGCGCCGGGGAGGGTGCGCAGCACGTCGGCGATCGATGCGCCGACCGCCTCCTCCTCGTTGAACGCGGGCATGACGATGAGCACTCGTCGCGCAGCCGTCATGGCACCGAGCCTATCGTCGTCAGCGCAGCGCGTGCCGCAGCAACGCGCTCCTGCCTGCCGCGTCTCCCGCGCGCAGCGCGGCGGGCAGCTGCGTCAGCGCGTTGAGGCGCGAGAGGCTGCGCCGTCGAGCCGCGCGCGCGGCGCGCGGCCACCCGCGCTCGGCGAGCAGGCTCGCCTGCTCCTCGAAGATCGCACGCTCCTGGTCGAAGCGCTTGCCGGAGACCGCCGTCGCCGACGACACGCTCGCGGCGTGCCTGCGGTAGGCGAAGACGACCTCGTCGTCGAGCACGAGCGAGCCGTCGAGTCGCGCGATGTCGAGCAGCATGCCGATGTCCTGCACGATGTCGAGCTCGGCGCGGAACCCGATCGAGCGGATGGTCTCGACCTTCCACACGATCGACGGGAAGTAGGTCCAGTTGCCGAACGCCAGGCTGCGCGCCAGCGGCTCGCCCGACAGCAGCACGGGGCGGGGCCCGCGCGGCGAGACGAGTCGCTTCACGCGGTCGGCGAGGGGATCGGTCGCGCCGCCGTCGCCGTCGATCACCCGGACGCCGGGCTGCACGACGTCGACGCCCGGATGCTCGGCGACGAGCTCGTGGACGCGCTCGAGGAAGCGGGGGAGCATCACGTCGTCGCAGCCCATGAGCATCGAGTAGTCGCTGCGCATGCGGTCGACGCAGGAGAGGTAGTTGCGGCTCACGCCGAGGTTCACCTCGTTGCGCACGTACTCGACGCGCGGGTCGCCGAGCGAGCGCACCCACTCGCCGGGAGCGAGGTCGGGGTAGACGTCGTCGACGACGACGAGGCGCAGATCCTCGTGCGTCTGGGACAGCACGCTCTCGACCGCCAGCTGCAGGTGGTCGAAGCGACCGTAGAAGGGCAGCATCACGTCGAAGGTCATCGAGGACGATCCTACGCGCGTGCCACGATGGAGCGGTGACCGACCGCGAGATCCGAGTGGCCTTCGACGATCAGGCGTTCGTCGCGCAGCAGCGCGGGGGCGTCTCGAAGATGTTCGTCGAGACCGCGCTGCGGCTGCCCGAGCACGGCGTCGAGCCCGTGCTGCTGTCGCGCACGACGCGCAACGAGCACCTCGCCGCGAGCGGGCTCGTGCCGCGCCGCGCCGACCCCGGTGCGCTGCGAGCCCGCGCCGAGTGGTTCGGGTGGCGCGTGCTCGGTCGCCCGCGCGAGCAGGGCCGGGCGCTGCCCCCCGTCGACCTCGTGCATCACACGTTCACGCATCCCTCGTACCTGCGGCCGCTGCCCGTGCCGCGCGTCATGAGCGTGTACGACTTCATGCCGGAGCGCTTCCCGAAGGAGTTCCCGCTCGGCAACCCGCACTTCGCGAAGCGCCGGTTCGTGGAGGCCGCCGACCTCGTGCTCAGCATCTCGGAGGCGACGCTCGCCGACCTGCGGCGCTTCTACGGAGACGCGGCGGCCGAGCACGCGGTCGTCGTGCCGCTCGGCGTGGCCGACGCGTTCCTCGACGCGCCCCGCGTCGAGATCGACCTGCCGGAGCGCTACCTGCTCTTCGTCGGGGTGCGACGCGGCTACAAGGACTTCGACGTCTTCGTCGAGGCGGCGACTCCGCTGCTCGCCGAGGAGCCCGCGCTGCACGTCGTGCTCGTGGGCGGCGGCCCGCTCTCCGACGACGAGCAGCGCATGCTCGCGGCGGCGGGCATCGCGGACCGCGTCGCGCGCATCGCGCCGAGCGACGCCGAGATGCCCACGGTCTACGCACGCGCCGACGCGCTCGCCTTCCCCTCGCGCTACGAGGGGTTCGGCCTGCCGACGCTCGAGGCCCTCGCGACCGGCACGCCCGTCGTCGTCGTCGATGCGGGCGTCGGTCGCGAGGTCGGTGGCGACGTCGCGCTCTACTTCCCCGCCGGCGACGCCGTCGCGATGCGCGAGCGACTCCGCGAGGCGCGCACGGAGCGCGTCGCGGCGCACGCGCGCGAGGCCGGGCCGCGATGGGCGCGCGCGTTCACGTGGGACGCCACGGCGCGGCGCACGGCCGATGCCTACCGGGCGCTGCTCGACGAGCGGCGCTGAGCCGGGCGCTGCTCGACGAGCGGCGCCGACCTCTCAGGCTCGGCGGGCCGCGTCGCGCTCGAGGATGCGCCGGATGCGCGTCGGGTCGCCCCACGTCCGGGGGGAGTCGTAGGGGCGATCCGGGAAGGCGCCGATCTGCAGCTCGATGTCGAGCGCGTGCTCGGCGATGAAGCGCTCGACCTGGGTGCGCAGCGAGACGGGCTCGCCCGAGCAGACGTTGACGACGCCGGACTCCTCGTCCTGCAGCGTCGCGACGGCGATCTGCTCGGCGAGCTCCTGGACGTCGATGAAGTCGAACTCGTTCGTGCCGGTCGTGAACGGGAACGTGCGCTGCCCCGCCTCGGCGGCGGCCAGCAGCTTCGTGAAGATCGACTGGTTGTTGCGGTCGTCACCGAGGATGTAGAAGGCGCGAAGCCACAGCACGCGCGCATCGCCGCCGAGCGAGCGCAGCGTCGCGCGGCGCAGCGCATCCTTCGCGACGCCGTAGAGCGACGTCGGGTTCGTGGGCGTCGACTCGTCGATCGCGCCCTCGTGGTAGCCGATCTCGTGCATGGTGCCGAGGGCCGCGATCGTGTGCGCGCCCGCCTCAGCGAACGCGCGCAGCAGCCGGTAGTGCTGCGACACGTGCAGCATGTGCACCGGGGCGTCGTGCGCGAAGCCGGCCTCCCACGCGAGGTGGACGACGCGGTCGACGCCGCCGTCGACGATCGCGTCGAGGTCGAGGTCGGCGTCGAGGACGTCGGCCTCGACGATGCGCGCCCGATCGTCGACGCGGTACGCACGCGTCGAGCGCACGACGGCCGTGACGCGAGCGCCGCGATCGAGCAGCGCGCGCACGACGTGCCGGCCGACGTAGCCCGCGGCTCCCGTCACGACGACGTGCTCGCTCACTCGGTCTCCTTGGCGCATCGCGGCGAGCCTACCGCTCCCGCGGCGGCTCGAGGGCTCGGCGCCAGGAGATGGCGTGCGACGCCTTCACGGCGCACACGACGACGAGCAGCCACCCCAGCTCGTGGAGCATGATGCTCGTCGCGAAGCCCGACACCACCATGACGGCGAGCACGACCGCCGGCCACACGTAGACGACCGAGCGCTTGCGCGACGCGAGCAGCCACGATCGCCCCGTGGCCGCCGCGAGCGCGAGCAGCAGCAGGGCGAACCCCAGCGCACCGATCTGCACGAGCGCGTCGATGTACGCGCTCGACGCGTCGACGACCTGCCGCGACTGCACGTTGGCGACCTCGGAGTAGGGCGCGACGTCGAGGTTCCACCTGCCGACGAACCCGCGGCCCTCGAGCCACTGCGACTGCAGCCGCTGCACCGCGAGCACCTGCCGCCACACGTCGAGGCGGTACAGCGCCTCCGAGACGCCGTCGAGCGCGCCGATGATGGGCCAGCGGGCCGCATACGCGACGACGGCCGACGCGACCGCCGCGAGCACGACGGCGACCTGCCTGCTCGTCCGCCGCTGCGGGGTGGCGGCGCGGATGAAGGCGAGCGCGCCGTAGGCCGCGACGGCGACGAGCGCGAGCGCCATGACGGTCGCCGAGCGCGACAGCAGCACCGTCGCCACCGCACCCGCGATCCACGCGACGCCCGGCCACGTCGGCATCGACCGCATCCGCAGCTCGACGACGAAGGTGATGAGCGCGAGCACCCCGACGATCCCCATGAGCTCCGCGCGGCCCATGAGGCCCTGCACCGGGCCGAGGCGGATGAGGTTGCCGTGCACGCCGAGCGCCTGCAACGGCATGTCGAGCACGACGCCGAGCAGCATCTCGACGACGAACGAGGCTGCGAGCACGAGCCGCAGGACGGCGCCGAAGGCGCGCACGATCTGCGAGATGTCGCGCGTCAGCGCGACGTAGGCGCCGAGGAGGCCGACGGCGAGCAGCTCGGCGACGCCGAGGGCCGCGGCACCCGGATAGCGCGACCACACGATCGACAGCGCCGCGTAGGCCACGAGCACGGCGAGCGTGAGGGGCACGTGCCGCACCTCGAGCTCGAGGCGCATCGACCAGAGCGACCCGGCGGCGAGCACGACGAGCACGGCCAGCACGCCCGCGAGGCCCGCCCACCCGGACAGGCGCACGATGAGCGGCGCCAGCACGGCCGTGCCGATCGACACCGTCGCGAGCGCCTGGATCATGCGCGCCTGGCCGAGGGCGTGCTCGGCGACCTCGAGCAGATGCCTCACGCGCGCACCGCCTCGGACACGGCGCCCGAGCGAGCGGGCAGCCGCAGCGCGAGCGCGACGAGCAGCGCGAAGCCGAGCTCGATGAGCGGGCGCGACTCCGCGAGCCCCTGCGCGACGAGCGCCGCGAGCACCAGCAGCGGCGCGGCGCGCAGCGCCGCCTCGCCGGCGGGCGCGTCGCGCAGCCACCGCCCGGCGCCGACGAACGCGGTCGCCTGCAGCGCGATCCACGCGACGAGGCCGACGACGCCGAGCTGCATGAGCACGTCGAGCGCGACCGAGTGCGCCTGCAGGTACACGACGCCGTCGTGCACCGCGAGGTCGTCGTACGGCTCGACGTACGGAGGCCAGTAGCCCACCCAGCCGGTGCCGACGACGGGGCTGCGCAGCCAGAGCCCAGCGACGGCCTCCCAGATGCCGGTCCTGCCCGTCAGGTCGCCGTCGCGGCCGACGGCGTCGAGCAGTCGCTCGCGCAGCACCACGGCCGTCGTCGCCGCGGCGAGCAGCACGACGCCCGTGCCCGCGAGCGTGCCGAGGAAGGCGCGGCGCGGCAGCCTGCGCCAGGCTGCGACGAGCGCGGCGACGACGCCCACGGCCGCGAGCGCCGCGAGCACCGTCGCCGAGCGGGTGAGCGCCAGCACGAGCAGCGGCAGCGCGACCCACGCCGGCCACGCGCGCAGCCGCCGCGACGCCGCGAGGCACGCGGCCAGCACGAGGGCGAGCAGCGCGAGCATCGCCAGCAGGTTCGCGTTGCCCACGATGCCCTGGATGCGCCCACCCTCGAGCAGCAGCCCGCGGGACCACGCGTAGGAGGCGGGGGAGTCCGGCCCGTAGGAGTCGACGCCCGGCATGGGCAAGAGCGGGTACACGCGGCCGCCGACGAGCACGGCGACGGCGAGCTCGAAGGCGACCGACAGGGCGAGGATGCCCTGCAGCACGCCGTGCACCGTCGCGAGGAGCCGCTCGGGCTCGAGCTGCGCGAGCAGCAGGCCCGCCGCCGCGGTCGCGAGCTGCAGCGCGGCACCCAGCAGGGTCGCGAGCGGCGAGATCGCCCAGACCGCCGACAGCAGCATGAGCGCGAGCAGCATCGCGAGCGCGACGGGCGTCGCACGCAGGCGCGGACGGGCCCGCACGAGGACGACGACGGCGGCCACGAGCGTGAGCCCGCACACGACGGCCCAGCCCGCGTAGCCGAGCGAGTAGCGCACGGCGTCGCCCGCGGCGAGGAGCGCCACCGCCCAGCCGGCCAGCAGGGAGGCCGGCCGCAGGGTCATGCCGACCATCGTCCCACGAGCCCGCCCGGCCATCCGGCAGGCGCTCTGGCCCCGGACCCCTCTCGGACACCCGCCGTTCATGTCCCGCGGTCACGCGTGTGCCATGATCGGCCCACCTCGACCGGAGGAGCCATCCCTTGCCACGCACCCTGGTGCTCGTCCCCACCTACGACGAGCGCGAGTCGCTGCCCGTGACGCTCGGGCGGCTGCTCGCGGCGGCGCCCGACGTGCACGTGCTCGTCATCGACGACGGCAGCCCGGACGGCACCGGAGCGCTCGCCGAGCGCATGGCGGCGGAGGACGCACGCATCCGCGTGCTGCATCGCAGCGAGAAGCGCGGGCTCGGCGCCGCGTACGTCGCCGGCTTCCGCCTGGGCATCGAGCGTGGATACGAGGTGCTCGTGGAGATGGATGCGGACGGCTCGCATCCGCCCGAGCGGCTGCCCGCGATGCTCGCCCGCGTCGACGACGGCGCCGACCTCGCGATCGGCTCGCGCTGGGTGCGCGGCGGCTCGGTCGTCGACTGGCCGCGGCATCGCGAGGCGCTCAGCCGCGGCGCCAACCTGTACGCGCGCATCGCGCTCGGCATCCCGGTGCACGACATGACGGCCGGCTTCCGCGCGTACCGTCGCGAGCTCCTCGAGCGCATCGACCTCGACGCGGTCGGCAGCCGCGGCTACGCGTTCCAGATCGAGCTGACGATCGCAGCCGCCGACCTGGGCGCTCGCATCGACGAGGTGCCGATCGAGTTCCGCGAGCGTGCGCAGGGCGTGTCGAAGATGTCGTCGTCGATCATCGTGGAGGCGCTCGCGAAGGTCACGCGCTGGGGCTTCGCCCGCCGCGTGCTGCGTCGCCGCACGACCTCCGCGCCGCAGCGACCGGAGGGCGTCCGCACGTGACGACCGGCACGGAGCCCGGCGCGAGCGCGCCGCCGCACGTGCCGAGCCGAGCACGAGGACGCGCGCCGCGCGCCGGCGTCGTGACGCGGTGGCTGCCGATCGTGCTGCTCGCGGCCGTCGGAGGACTGTGGCTCGTGCTGCGCATCCCGCAGGGCACGTTCGACGTGCTCTGGGCGGAGGACGGACGCGACTTCCTCGCCGACGCGCTCGAGCGCGGCGGCTGGGCCGTGCTGCTCGAGCCGTATGCGGGCTACCTCCATCTGCTGCCGAGGCTCGTGACGGCGGTGCTCGTCGCCGTCGTCCCGCTCGAGCTGCACGCGGTCGCCGTCACGCTCGCCTCGATCGCCTTCGTCGTCGCCGTCGCCGTCGCGACGTTCGTGCTCTCGGCGGACGTCGTGCGCTGGTGGCCCGCGCGGCTCGGGATCGCCGCCGTGCCGATCGTGCTGCCCGCCCTCGGCGCCGAGGTGCTCGGCAACCTCGCGAACCTCCACACCTACTGCCTGTGGCTGGGGTGCTGGATCCTGCTCGCCCATCCTCGCCGCGGCATCGCCGGCGTGGCGTGGGCGGGCGTGCTGCTCGCCTGCATGCTCACCGAGGTGCAGGCCGTGCTGCTCGTGCCGCTCGCGCTCGCGATGCTGCGGCCGCGGCGACGAGAGACCTGGCTGCCGGTCGTCGCGACCCTCGTGGGCGCCGCGGCGCAGGTCGCCGCGATGCTGCTGTCGCCGCGCGAGGGCTACCCGAGCCTCGGCATCGGCATCCCGGACATCGTGCTCGCGTGGCTCGTGCAGGCCGTGCTGCCGATCGTCGATGGCTCACGGGCCGACGTCATCGCCGCGCTCGCCGACGTGGGACCGGTCGTCGGGCTCGCCGCGCTCGTGCCGTTCGCGATCGCGGGCGTCGTCGGACTCGTGCGCGGCACGTCGCGGCAGCGCATCGCGGTCGTGACGCTCGCGCTGCTGTCGGCGGGCATCATGGCCGGCTGCATCCTCACGTCGCAGCTCGAGGTGTGGCGCTACGCGTCGCTCGAGGGCGAGGAGTGGCTCGGCGCCGTCGTGATCTTCCGCTACGGCGCCGCGGCGGGCATGTACTGCGCGGCGCTCGTGCCGCTCGCCGCCGGCATCGTCGTCGATCGCGACCGCGACGCCGGGTGGAGGCGAGCCCGCATCGCGCGGGTCGCCACCGCGTCGGTCGTCGTCGTGGCCGCGGTCGGCTGGATGGCGGTGCAGGCCCCGGAGACGGGCTCGTCGCGGCCGGGCGGCGCGGCGTGGTCGGTCGAGGTCGACGAGGCGCAGGCCGCGTGCGACGCGGGTGCCGACGAGGGCCAGCTCGAGGTCGCACCCGCCGGCTGGTCGGGCGGCCTCGCCGTGCTGACGTGCGACGCGCTCGGCGACGAGCCCTGACCCCGCCGTCTCAGGCGAACGCAGCCCGTCCCGTGATCGCGCGGCCGACGATGAGCTGGTTCATCTGGAACGTGCCCTCGTACGAGTAGAGCGCCTCGGCGTCGGCGAAGAACCGCGCGACGTCGTGATCGGTGACGATGCCGTTGCCGCCGCACACCTCGCGGCACCAGGCGACGACCTCGCGCATCCGCGCGGTCGTGAACGCCTTCGCGAGGGCGGAGTGCGCGTCGTCCTGACGATCCTCGTCCTGCATGCGCGACACCTGCACGCACAGGGCGATGGAGGCCGTGATGGCGCCGAGCGACTTCGCGAGCAGGTCCTGCACGAGCTGGTGGCCCGCGATGGGCTGGCCGAACTGCTCGCGCTCGCCCGTGTAGCGGACGGCGGCCTCGAACGCGCCGGCCATGACGCCGACGGCTGCCCACGCGACCTCGGCGCGCGTGAGGCGCAGCACGCGCGCGGTGTCGCGGAACGACTCGGCGCGCTGCAGGCGCAGCGACTCGGGCACGCGGACGCCGTCGAGCACGATGTCGGCGTTCTGCACCATGCGCAGCGCGATCTTGCGCTCGATCTTCGTCGCCGTGAAGCCCGGCGTCGTCGTCGGCACGATGAAGCCCTTCACCTGGCCGTCGGCGACGTCCTTCGCCCAGATGATCACGACGTCGGCGAACGTCGCGTTGCCGATCCAGCGCTTCTCGCCGTCGAGCACCCACTCGTCGCCCTCGCGGCGCGCGGTCGTGCGCAGGCCGCGGGCGGAGTCGGAGCCCGAGAGCGGCTCGGTGAGCCCGAACGCGCCGAGCACCTCGCCGGACGCGAGGCGCGGCAGCCACTCGGCACGCTGCTCGGGCGAGCCGCACGCGCCGATGGAGCCAGCAGCGAGGCCGTTCTGCACGCCGACGAAGGTCGAGAGGGAGGCGTCGACGCGCGCCATCTCGAGCGCCGCCCAGCCCCGGTACACCGCCGAGGCGGGGAAGGTCTGCGTCTCCTCCCACGAGTGGCCGAGCACGCCCGTCGCCGCGATGGCGGGGATGACGTCCATGGGGAACTCGTCGCGGTGCCAGTGCTCGTCGACGACGTCGCGCATGGGCTCGAGCGCGGCGCGCAGCTCGGCGATCGCCTCCTGCTCGCGAGCGGTGAGCTGCGACTCCATCCCGTAGAAGTCGCTGGGCAGCTGGGTGAGGGTCATGGGGCTCCTTCGACGCATGGATCGGCTCGCAGCCTACGCAGCACGCGGCCGCGCGGCGCGGGTGTTGTAGCGTCGCTCACCATGACCGACCTCGCCTCCGCGGTCCGCTTGGCGCGCATCGCCAACGACGTGCGCGACTACGCATGGGGGAGCGACGCGCTCCTCGCCGACCTGCTGGGCTCCGAGCCCTCCGGTGGTCCGGAGGCCGAGCTGTGGCTCGGGGCGCACCCCGCGTGGCCCGCGCGCCTCGACGACGGCACGCCGCTCGACGTCGCGCTCGCCGACGCCGGTGCCGAGCAGCCCGGCATCCTGCTCAAGGCGCTCGCCGCCGCGCATGCCCTGTCGCTGCAGGTGCATCCGTCGACGGCGCAGGCGCAGGCGGGCTTCGCCGCGGAGGAGGCTGCGGGCGTGCCGCTCGACGCATCGCACCGGTCGTACCGGGATCCGCGCTCGAAGCCCGAGCTCATCGTCGCCGTGACGCCGTTCGAGGCGCTCTCGGGCTTCCAGCCCACTGCACGCACCCTCGCGGTGCTCGACGCGCTCGCCGCGATCGACGGTCGCGTCGCCCCGTACGCGGCGATCGTGCGCCGCTCGACGCGCGAGGCGCTCGCCTGGCTGCTCGCGGGCGGCGGCGACGTCGACGACGTGGTGGCGGGGGTGGTGGCGGCGGCGCCGTCGCTGCCCGCCGAGCACGCGGCGGCCGCCGACACCGTCGCGCGCCTCACGGCCGACTACCCGGGCGACGCGGGGATCGCGACGGCGCTCATGCTGCATCGCGTCTCGCTCGCACCGGGCGAGGGGGTCTTCCTGCCCGCCGGCAACCTGCACGCGTACCTCGAGGGCCTCGGGATCGAGCTCATGGAGGCGAGCGACAACGTGCTGCGCGGCGGTCTCACGACCAAGCACGTCGATCGCGACGAGCTGCTGCGCGTCGTCGACGTCACGCCCGTCGACGACCCCATGCTGCATCCCGTGCCGCTCGAG
The DNA here is from genome assembly GCF_042666675.1 of Agrococcus sp. GCM10030265. Taxonomy (NCBI): domain Bacteria; kingdom Bacillati; phylum Actinomycetota; class Actinomycetes; order Micrococcales; family Microbacteriaceae; genus Agrococcus; species Agrococcus sp. GCM10030265. The sequence continues at coordinate 1,127,949 of NZ_JBHTCZ010000002.1, read as the reverse complement.
GGTGCGACCGCCTACCGCCCCGCCGCACCCTTCGAGCTGCGGCACGTCATGGGCGCGCACGACGCGGGCCCCGCGGCGTGCGCCGTCGTGCTCGCCGTCGCCCCGACGACCGTCGAGGTCGCAGGCGTGCGACTCGACCTCGCGCGGGGCGAGGCGGCGTTCGCCTCCTCGCCCGAGGCCATCCGCCTCGACACGCGCGACGCGTGGCTCGCGCTCGAGGTGCGCGACACGCCGTGATCCGCGGGCTTCCCTGCAGCGTCGGTGGAGGGTTGTAGGGTCCGCGACTTGACGCGGGCGAATCACACCGGTGTAATTGCTGCAGCGCGACGCAGGCCGAGCGGCGCGAAGAGGGATCAGGAGCACCGCATGCGCGAAGCGAACCGTCGCAGCGTTCCGGACGACTGGTTCGTCGACCCCGTCCAGCTGGGCGTCCCCGGATCGTCGCTCCGCCGAGCGACGCCCGTCGCCGAGGGCGACGAGCAGGGCCAGCTCTCGTGGCAGGTCGACGCGCTGTGCGCGCAGACCGACCCCGAGGCGTTCTTCCCCGAGAAGGGCGGCTCGACGCGCGACGCCAAGCGCATCTGCGAGGGCTGCGACGTGCGCGCGCAGTGCCTCGACTACGCGCTGCAGAACGACGAGCGCTTCGGCATCTGGGGCGGGCTCTCCGAGCGCGAGCGCCGCAAGCTGCGTCGCTCGGCGTGACCCCCTGCATCTCGCCGAGCCTTCCTCGGCTCTAGGCTGACCCGCATGCTGGTCATGACCATGATGGTCCGCGACGAGGCGGACGTGATCGCCGCCACGATCGAGCACCACCTCGCGCAGGGCGTCGACCGGATCGTCGTGACCGACAACGGATCCGTCGACGGCACGCGCGAGATCCTCGAGGCGTACGCGGGCGTCGCCCCGCTCACGATCCACGACGACCCCGAGCACCGCAAGCAGCAGGGCCGCGTCGTGACGCGCATGGCACGCGAGGCGCACGCGCTCGGGGCCACCTGGGTCATCAACGCCGACGCCGACGAGTTCCTCCGGCCCGTCGACCCTGCTCGCACCCTCCGCGACGTGTTCGCCGCGATGCCCGTCGAGCTCGGCGAGGTGCGCGTGCCCGTCGTCAACATGGTCGGCCGCATCGCGAGCTCCGGGGCCGGCATCGAGCGGCTCGTGCTGCGCGACGAGCGCGACGCCGAGCAGCTCGAGGCAGCGGGCGTGCGATCGCAGCCGACCCCGAACGCGGTCCACGTCGCCTCGCCCGACGTCGAGGTCGTGCAGGGCAACCACTCGACGAGCATCGGCGTGCACGGCGAGGTGCCCGAGGGTCTCGAGCTCGAGGTGCTGCACCTGCCGTGGCGCTCGGTGGCGCAGGTCATGCGCAAGACCGAGAACATGGGTCGCGGCTACGACGAGAGCCCCGAGCTGCGCCCGAGCGCCAACCATCACGGCATGCGCGACTGGCGGCGACTGCGCGGTGGCGTGCTGCTGCCCTTCCTCGCGCTCAGGATGATGACGTCCGACGAGATGTCGCAGGACGGCCTGCGCCTCGACCGGTCGCTCGGCACGTCGCTGCGCGGCCTCGACGCCCGGCTGCCCGAGCTGCTCGCCGCGTCGCTCGAGGACGGCGAGCCGTTCGACGACGCCGAGATCGTGCGGCTCCGCGGCGTCGCGCACGACCTCCGCGACGTCGACGCCGTCGCCCATGCCGACGTCGCCCGCGCCCGCGCCGACGCCGAGGAGCAGCGAGCCGAGCTCGCCCGCGTCGTCGAGGACCGCGATGGGATCGCCTACGACCGCGAGCAGCATCGCGTCGCGCTCGAGGCCGCGGCGGTCGAGCGCGACGAGCTCCGGCGCGAGCTCGAGGAGGCGCGGACGCGCATCGAGGAGCTCGAGAACGATCCCGTGCACCGTGCAGCCGTGCGCGTGCGCGGCGCATTCGGTCGCTGACGACTTCGCGCCGCACCGGCGACCTTCCCGTCGAGCGGCGCACATGGTGCCTAGCCTTGCCGGGTGCGTCAGCGTGTCCTCGTCGTGCTCGCCGTCCGGAACGGTGCCGACTACCTCCCTCGGACGCTCGAGGCCATCGCAGCGCAGACTGCGAGGCCCGAGCGCATCGTGGCCGTCGACGCGCGCAGCACCGACGCGTCGCGCACGCTGCTGACCGACGCCGGCGTCCACCTCGTCGAGGCGCAGGCGTCGGCATCCTTCGGCGAGGCCGTCGCAGCGGGCGCACGAGCGCTGCCCGAGGCCGAGGAGGGCGACTGGCTCTGGCTGCTCGCCCATGACTCGCTGCCGCATCCGCACGCCCTCGCGGCGCTCCTCGGGACCGCGGAGACGAGCCCCTCGGTCGCGGTCGTCGGACCGAAGGTCATGCGTGCGGCCGAGCCCGACACGTTCGCCGAGTACGGGCAGACCCTCACGCCGCTCGGCCGCAGCGTGCGACTGCACGACGGCGAGCTCGACCAGGGCCAGCACGACGGCGACTCGGATGCGCTCGGCGTCGCCGAGGCCGGCGTGCTCGTGCGACGCGACGTCTACACGGCGCTCGGCGGCCTCGACCCCGCGCTGCCCAGCATCGACGCAGGGCTCGACCTCGGCATCCGCGCTCGCCTCGCCGGGCATCGCGTCGCGCTGCAGCCCGCGGCACGCGTGCGCAGGGCGGGCGGGCCCGAGCACTTCCGGCTGCGCAGGGTGTCCGACGCTCGGCGCACGCGCATCGCGCGCGCCGCCGAGCTGCACCGCAGGCTCGTCTACGCGAACGCCGCGCTCGTGCCGCTGCACTGGTTGGCGCTGCTGCCGCTCGCGCTGCTGCGCTCCATCGGGCACGTGCTCGCGAAGCGGCCGGGCAGCATCCCCGCCGAGTGGGCGGCCGCGGCCACCGCCGCCGTGCGCCTCGGACGCGTCGGCAGGGCGCGCGGCCGCATCCGCCGCACGCGCGTCGCCCCGTGGCGCGACCTGCGCGGCCTGCGCGTGTCCTGGCGGGCGCTGCGCGAGCATCGGCAGCGCATCGGCGACGACGTCGACCACAACGCGCGCGTCGTCGACGAGCGCGTCGGGTTCGTCGAGGGCGCCGCGCTGTGGGTCGCGGCGCTCGCGGTCGTCGTCTCGGTGCTCGTCCTCGCCCCGCTCATCGGAGCCGGTGCGCTCACGGGCGGCGCGCTCATGCCGCTCGACGCCACCGTCGCCGGCCTGTGGTCCGACGTGACGTGGGGCGTGCGCGACGGCCTCGGCGACGTCGCCGGGCCGGCCGACGGCTTCGCGCTCCTGCTCGCGATGCTCGGCACCCTGACGCCCTGGGCGCCGTCGACGGCCGTCATCGTCGCGCTGCTCGCCGCCGCGCCGCTCTCGGCCGTCACCGGGTGGGCGTTCGTGCGCTCGATCACGACGAGCAGGTGGATGCCGACCGTCGCAGCCGCCGTGTGGGCGTTCGCGCCGACGCTGCTCGTCGGCGTCCACGAGGGCAGGCTCGGCGCGGTCGTCGCGCACGTGCTGCTGCCCGTCGCCGCGACCTGCGGCCTCGCCGCCGCACGCTCGTGGCGAGCGACCGGCGGCGCGGCGCTCGCGATGGCGGGCATCGTCGCGGGCGCGCCGTCGCTGCTGCCCCTCGTGCTCGTGTGCTGGCTCGCGCTTGCCGTGCGCGACTGGCGCTCGCCGCGCATCCTCGCCGCCATCGTCCCGACGCTGCTGCTCGCGGGCCCGACCGTCGCGTGGCAGTGGGCCGCCGGCACGCCGCTCGCCGCGCTCGCCGACCCGGGCGTGCAGCTCGCGAGCGAGCCCGCGACGCCGCTGCAGCTGCTGCTGGGCATGCCCTCGGGCGACCTCGGCGGCCTCGGCGTCGTCGGCGACGCGCTCGGCGTCGACGGCCGCTGGATCGCGATCGGCCTCGCGGCGCCGCTCGTGCTCATGGCGGTCGCCGCGCCGTTCCTGCGGGTACGGGCGCTCGTGGCGATCGCGCTCGCGACGCTCGGCCTCGCGACCGCCGTGGCGCAGACGCACGTCGCCGTCGCGACGACGGGCCTCGACGCCGTGCACCTGTGGGCGGGCACGGGCGTGAGCGCCATGCTGCTCGGGCTCGTGGCCGCGGCGACCCGCACGGCCGCGGTGCTCGACATGCGCGCCGGCGTGCCGACGTCGCTCGTCGCGCTCGCAGCGGCGCTCGGTGCGGCACCCGTCGTCGTCCTCGGCATGCTCACGCCCGTCCTCGAGCAGGCGCCGGTGCGCGCGCTGCCCGCGTTCGTCGTCGCCGACGCGGTCGCCGACCCCGCGGTGGGCACGCTCGTCGTGACGCCGCTCGGCGACGACGCGGTCGCCGCTCGCGTCGAGCGGGGCTCGGGTGCGACCCTCACCGACGCGTCGACGCTCGTCGCGACGTCGGACGTCGGCGAGCGGGGCTCGGCGCTCGCCGTCGTCGCCGCCGACCTCGTCGCGGGCGGTGGCGACGTGGATGCCGCCCTCGACGAGTGGTCGGTGCGCTACGTGCTGCTCGCCGACGGCGACGCGGCGCTCGGCACCGTCGTCGACGCGAGCCTGTCCGAGCGAGACGGGCTCGAGGAGATCGGCGAGACGACCGTGGGCGTCCTGTGGCAGCGCGACGCCGCCGTCGCGACCGCCCCCGCCACGACGACGCTCGCGTGGGCGCTGCTCGCCGCGCAGCTGCTGTCGATCGCTGCGGCGATCGTGCTCGCGCTGCCGTCGGCCAGGCGCGGCTCGCGGGCGCGATCGCGCCGAGCGAGGATCGTGAAGGACTGGGCATGAGCGACGACCGCACGGGACACGACGGCGAGCCGCGCGAGACGCACGGCTCGCAGGAGGATGCGGCGCCCGAGTCGGCGCGCGACGCTGCGGCCGCGGGTGCAGCCGGCTCGGTGCCGGAGGGTGACGACGCATCCGCGGATGCCGTCGACGAGGCTGCGCACGACGACGCCGTGACCGACGACGCAGCGCACGACGACGCCGCGACCGACGACGCCGCGCCCGTCGACCTCGCGACCGACGTCACCGCCACCGACCGCGAGGCCGCCGCGAACGAGGCCGCCGAGCGGGCCCGCGCGCTGCAGCCCCGCACCGTGGGGCTGTGGGGCGTGCGCGCCGCCGCAGGGATCGCGACGATCGCCGTGGGCGTGCTCGCCGTGCTCGCAGGACCCTCGCTGCCCGCGACGACCGCCGAGCCACGAGCGCAGTCCGTCGTGCCGACCGCCCCGATCGAGTCGCGCGTGTGCGCGGGTCCGCTGCTCGGCGTCGGCGACGCGAGCGGCGACGCCGGCATCGTGCGCGTGCTCGCCGACCCCCAGCTCGTCACGTCGACCGACGAGCGCGCCGACGTCGCGCTCGACGGCGTCGAGGGCTCGCTCGTGGCGCTGCGCGGAGCGGACGTCGCAGGCGCCGAGTCCCTCGCGGTCGCGAGCGATGCCGCCTTCGGCGCCGCGGCGAGCGAATGCGTCGCCCCGTCGACGTCGCAGTGGCTCGTCGGCGGCGCCACGACCACGGGCCGCAGCTCGGTGCTGACGATCGCGAACCCCGGTCGCGCCTCCACGTCGGTCGACGTGCGGATCTTCGGCACCGAGGGCGAGGTCGACGCGGTCGGCTCGACCGGCATCGCCATCGCGCCCGCCAGCACGGCCGTCCTGGACCTCGCGGCGCTCGCGCCGGGCGTCGCCTCGCCCGTCGTGCACGTCGCATCCTCCGGCGGCCCCGTCGCCGCGCACCTGCAGCACACGGTGGTGCGCACGCTGCAGCCGGGCGGCGTCGACGTCGCCGACCCGACCCAGGCCGCCACGAGCGTCGCGATCGCGGGGCTCGAGATCGGCGAGGCGACGGGCGTGCAGACGCAGGAGGGCTTCGCAGACGCGACGCCTGCGCTGCGGCTGCTCGCCGCCGAGTCGACGCAGGTGACGATCACGACGATCGCCGACGGATCGCAGCCCATCGCGTCGACCCTCGACCTCGAGGGCGGGCAGGTGCAGGAGGTCGACCTCGGAGGGCTCGCCCCCGGCACCTACGCGCTGCGCATCGATGCCGACGTGCCGATCGTCGCGGGCGCGCGGCACGTGCGCATCGACGGCGACCGCGTCGACCTCGACTGGATCGCCGCCGCCACGCAGCCGCTCGCGGGCGCCACGACCGTCGCGGTCCCGCAGGGGCAGGATCCGCGCATCCACGTGCTCAACATCGGCGACGAGGCGACGACCGTCGCCGTCGGCGGCCAGTCGTTCGAGCTCGCGCCGAACGGGCTGCGCTCGCTGCCCGCCCAGGCGGGCATCGCGACGATCGAGGGCGAGGGCGTCGTCGCCGCCGTCACCACCTCGGGGCCCGACGGCATCGCCGGATCGTCGATCACGCCGCCGCTCGCCGCCCGCAGCGGCATCGACGTCGTGCTCTGACGCGCCTCAGTGGTGCCGGTAGCGGTCGGGAGCGATCTCCCACGGCTCCCGGCCGATGATCTCCGCCGCAGCCCGGAACACGCACGACTCGATCGCGATGCGCCGATGCCACTCGTCGTCGACGTGCAGATGCACGAGACGCTGGATGGGGAGGCGGAAGATCGTGATCGTGCGCTCGCGGTGGTCGACCGCCCACTGCGGCACCTCGCGGGCGCCTGGCGCCGTCTCCGACGGCGGCATGTCGGCCCAGCGGAAGCGCACGCCCGCGAGGTCGTCGGGCCACAGACCCATGAGGTGCTCGGCGGCGTCGGCCGCCACGTCCTCGAAGCGCGTCTGCCGCGACTCGAGCAGCGGGAGCACCGGCCCGGCGACCGAGGATCTCGGACCCCGATCGTGGCGTCGTCGGGAGCGTGCGCGGGCCATGCGTCGATCCTACGAGTAGCCTGATCCGGATGGACGGCAGGCTGTGCTCGCGACCCACGTGCCGCAACTACGCCGACCGCACCCTCACCTACGACTACGACGACCGCATGATGGCGATCGGCCCGCTGCTCGATGCGCGGCAGGAGGGCGGATACGACCTCTGCGACGTGCACGCCGCTCGCATCCAGCCGCCGGCCGGATGGACGATCGTGCAGCACCGCGCCGATGTCTGACCGCCGACATCGCCCGACGCCGAAGGACAGCCGATGACCGACTCCGAGAACCTCGCCGCCATCGTGAAGGCCTACGACGTGCGTGGGCTCGTCGACGGGCAGCTCACGCCCACCGTCGTGCGCGCGCTCGGCGCGGGCTTCGCCGACGAGGTCGGCGTCGACCGCCCGATCGTCATCGGCCACGACATGCGCCCCTCGTCGCCCGACCTCGCCGCCGCGGCCGCCGACGGCATCCGTGCGCGCGGTGGCGACGTCGTGCTCATCGGGCTGTGCTCGACCGACGAGTCGTACTTCGCGTCCGGCACGCTCGACGCCCCCGCCATCATGTTCACGGCCTCACACAACCCCGCGGCCTACAACGGCATGAAGCTCTCCCGGGCGGGCGCGCAGGCCATGAGCCTCGACACGGGGCTCGCCGCCGTGCGCGATCGGGCGGCCGCCTACCTCGAGACCGGCATCCCGGAGGCGGAGGCCGAGACCGGCTCGCTCGTCGAGCGCGACGTCCTCGCCGACTACGCCGCCTACCTGCGCGACCTCGTCGACCTCTCGAGCGTGCGACCGCTCAAGGTCGTCGTCGACGCCGCGAACGGCATGGGCGGCATGACGGTGCCCGCCGTGCTCGGCACCGACGCGGGCCTGCCCGCGCTGCCGATCGAGATCGTGCCGATGTACTTCGAGCTCGACGGCACCTTCCCCAACCACGAGGCGAACCCCCTCGAGCCGAAGAACCTCGTCGACCTGCAGGCCGCGGTCGTGCAGCACGACGCCGACCTCGGGCTCGCGTTCGACGGCGACGCCGACCGCTGCTTCGTCGTCGACGAGCACGGCGCCGCCGTGTCGCCCTCCGCGATCTCGGCCATCGTCGCGCTCCGCGAGATCGGCCGCGTGCAGGCCGCGGGCGAGACCGACGTCGTCGTGCTGCACAACCTCATCTCGTCGCGCATCGTGCCCGAGACCATCGCGGGCGCCGGCGCGACGCCCATCCGCACCCGCGTCGGCCACTCGCTCATCAAGGACGAGATGGCGCGCACGAACGCGGTGTTCGGCGGCGAGCACAGCGCGCACTACTACTTCCGCGACTTCTTCGGCGCCGACAACGGCATGCTCGCCGCCATGCACGTGCTCGCAGAGCTCGGCGCGACCGGCGAGGCGATGTCGGCGCTCGCCGACCGCTTCACCCCGTACCACGCGTCCGGCGAGATCAACTCGACCGTCGACGACGTGCCGGCCGCCTACGCCCGCATCGTCGAGGCGTTCGCGAGCGAGGGCGAGCTCGACGAGCTCGACGGCCTGTGCATCACGGCCCACGACCGCTCGTGGTGGATCTCCGTGCGCCCCTCGAACACCGAGCCGCTGCTGCGGCTCAACGTCGAGGCGGAGGAGGCGGGCACGATGGAGCGCGTCCGCGACGCCGCGCTCGCGATCATCCGCGCCTAGGGGAGCGGACGCGCGCTCCGCGGTGAGCGGACGCGTGGTGCGCGGTGAGCGGACGCGCGACGCCCGCCTCGAGTGGGAGGATGGGCGCATGACCGTGGATGCAGCCAGCCGACTCGACTTCCAGGTGCGCGACCTCGCCCTCGCCGAGGCCGGACGCCACCAGATCCGCCTCGCCGAGCACGAGATGCCCGGCCTCATGGCGCTGCGCGAGCGCTACGCCGCCGAGCAGCCGCTCGCGGGCCAGCGCATCGCAGGCTCGCTGCACATGACGGTGCAGACGGCCGTGCTCATCGAGACGCTCGTCGCGCTCGGCGCCGACGTGCGCTGGGCGTCGTGCAACATCTTCTCCACGCAGGACGAGGCGGCAGCGGCCGTCGTCGTCGGCCCGAACGGCACGGTCGACGCCCCCGCGGGCGTCCCGGTGTTCGCGTGGAAGGGCGAGACGCTCGAGGAGTACTGGGCCTGCACGCAGCAGATCTTCGCCTTCGACGAGGGTCCCACCCTCATCCTCGACGACGGCGGCGACGCCACCCTGCTCGTGCACCGCGGCCGCGCGCTCGAGCAGGCAGGGCGCCTGCCCGAGACCGCCGCCGACGCGAGCGAGGAGGAGCGCGTCGTCGACGCCGTGCTCACCGCATCCATCACGGCCGACGACCGGTACTGGTCGCGCATCGCCGACGGCCTGCTCGGCGTCACCGAGGAGACGACCACCGGCGTGCACCGCCTGTACGAGCTCGCGCGCGAGGGCCAGCTGCTCTTCCCCGCCATCAACGTCAACGACGCCGTGACGAAGTCGAAGTTCGACAACCGCTACGGCATCCGCCACTCGCTGCCCGACGGCCTGAACCGCGCCACCGACGTGCTCATCGGCGGCAAGGTCGCGTTCGTCGTCGGCTACGGCGACGTGGGCAAGGGCGCGGCGGAGTCGCTGCGCGGCCAGGGCGCGCGCGTCATCGTGTCGGAGGTCGACCCGATCTGCGCGCTGCAGGCGGCGATGGACGGGTACCAGGTCGCACGCGTCGAGGACGTGCTCGACGAGGTCGACATCTGGGTGACGACGACGGGCAACGAGCACGTCATCACCACCGACCACATGCTCGGCATGAAGCACCTCGCGATCGTGTCGAACGTCGGGCACTTCGACAACGAGATCGACGTCGCGGGCCTCGCGGCCACGGGCGCCGAGCGCGTCGAGATCAAGCCGCAGGTGCACGAGTGGCGCCTGCCGACCGGCCGATCGATCCTCGTGCTGTCGGAGGGTCGCCTCATGAACCTCGGCAACGCGACGGGTCACCCGTCGTTCGTGATGTCGAACTCGTTCTCGAACCAGGTGCTCGCGCAGATCGAGCTCGCGCAGCGCTCCGCCGAGTACGCCACCGACGTGCACGTGCTGCCGAAGGTGCTCGACGAGGAGGTCGCGCGTCTGCACCTCGACGCGCTCGGCGTGCGCCTCACGACCCTCACCGACCGCCAGGCGCGCTACATCGGCGTGCCCGTCGAGGGCCCGTTCAAGCCCGACCACTACCGCTACTGAGGCGTGCGGCGCGTCCGCGCCGACAGCACGAGATGAGCCTGAGCGGGCCGCCGAGGGTGCATGCCACCCGGTGGGCCGCTCAGGCTCATCTCGTGCGCGGCCGACGTCGCGTCACCACCACGGCCACAGGAAGGCGGCGCGGCCGACCTCCGCGAGCGACGCCCACGCCGCCAGCAGGATGACGAGGGTCGCGATGCCCGCTGCCACCGCGACCGCTCCCGCGCGCCGTGGGTGGCGGAGATCCCACGGGGCGTCGGCGGGGAGGGCCCCGCGCTCGTGCGCCTCGCGCAGCGACATCCAGGTGCCGCCGATGCGCGAGCGTGCGGCGAGCAGGTCGTCGGCTGCGAGGCCACGGCCGTCGACGCGATCGAGCACGCGTCCGTCGCGGCCGACGAGCAGCCACTGCTCGACGGTCGCGCCGGTGCGGATGCCGCGGTACGTCGTGCCCGCCGTGCGCTGCACGATGCCGCCGGCGACGTCGGCGAGGCGCACCGAGCGCCGGCCGTCGCGGCCGTGGTGCACCTTCGCGCCCGGCCCCGGGGCGTCGACGACGAGCATGCGCCTCGGCAGCGACCGCCACTGCCAGGCGAGGAGGCCGAGCGTCGCGACGCCGATGACCGCTCCCACGGGACCGATGAGGATGCCGGCGCCGAGCACGACCACCCCGAACGCCGCGAGGACGGCGCTCGCCCTCGACGCGAAGACGTGCCGCACGGAGCCGCGCACGACGAGCGGCGCGCGCGACACTACGGCAGCACCGGCCCGGCGTCGAGCCCGTGACCCACGTCGCGCAGCAGGCCCGCGAGTCGACGTCGGTCGTCGTGGCCCATGGCGGCGAGCACGCGATGCTCGGCGTCGAGCAGCGCGTCGAGCGCGGAGTCGACGCGGTCGAGCCCGTCGTCGGTGAGGCGGATGCGCGTCGAGCGACGATCGGCGTCGTTCGCGATGCGCTCGACGAGGCCGCGCCCCACCAGGTTGTCGATGCGGTTCGTCATCGTGCCGCTCGTCACCATGGTCTGCGCGATGAGCTCCTTCGGCGTGAGCGCCGCATCGGCACGTCGCAGCGCGGCGAGCACATCCCACTCCCACGCCTCGATGCCCGCATCCGCGAACGCCGCCGCCCGCACGCGCTGCAGGCGCCGCGCGAGGCGCGTGAGCCGCGAGAGCACCGCGAACGGGGCGACGTCGGCATCGGGGCGCACATGCACCCACTGCGCGATGATCTCGTCGACCTCGTCGTGGGCGGGCATGCGTCGAGTCTCGCACCTCGCGCCTCGCACCTGCGGCGCCGGCGCTGCCACGGACTCCTATGGGTTCGCCCTGACGCGCGGCGCCGGTCGGCGGCTGTCAGGATCCGGATGTCGACCTGCTGCCCGAGAGAGGAAGCGCATGGAGATCACCCCGATCGTCTGGATCGTCACCATCGCCGTGACGATCGCGTTCTTCGTGTTCGAGTTCTTCGCGCACGTGCGGAAGCCCCACGAACCCTCCATCGGCGAGGCCGCGCGCTGGTCGGCCTTCTACATCGGGCTCGCGCTGCTGTTCGGCGTGGGCATCGGTCTCGTGTCCGGCTGGGGCTTCGGCGGCGAGTACTTCGCGGGCTACCTCACCGAGAAGGCGCTGTCGGTCGACAACATCTTCGTCTTCCTGCTCGTCATGACCGCCTTCGCGGTGCCGCGCGAGTACCAGCAGAAGGTGCTGCTCATCGGCATCGTGATCGCGCTGATCATGCGCGGCGGCTTCATCGCGATCGGTGCGGCGCTCATCGAGAACCTGTCGTGGATCTTCTACGTGTTCGGGGCGCTGCTGCTGTTGCTCGCGTGGCGCCAGGCGTTCTCCGACCACGAGGCCGACCCGGCGAACAGCCGCGCGATGCGTCTGCTGCGGCGCCGGCTGCCCGTCACCGACAAGTACCACGGCGACCGGCTGACCGTGGTGGTCGACGGCAAGCGGTTCGTGACGCCGATGCTGCTCACGATCGTCGCGATCGGCGTCGTCGACCTCATCTTCGCCGTCGACTCCATCCCGGCGATCTACGGCCTCACCGAGGAGGCCTACATCGTGTTCACGGCGAACGCCTTCGCCCTCATGGGGCTGCGGCAGCTGTACTTCCTCGTCGGCGGCCTGCTGCAGCGCCTCGTCTACCTCGCGCAGGGGCTCGCCTTCATCCTCGCGTTCATCGGCGTGAAGCTGCTGCTGCACGCCCTGCACGTCAACGAGCTGCCGTTCATCAACGGCGGGCAGCCGCTCGAGCAGGTGCCCGAGATCCCCACGTGGCTCTCGCTCGTCGTCATCGCGGCGACGATCCTCGTCGCGACGGTCGCGAGCCTCGTCAAGACCCGCGGCCAGCTGCCGGAGGTCGAGGACCAGCCGCACGCGGGCGACCCCGGCCTCGACGTCGGCGACGACGACGAGCAGGACGCGTCGACGCGGAGCTCCGAGCGGTCCTGAGGCGAGGCAGGCGTCGTGGGTCGCGCCCTGGAGCCTCGTAGGCTGGAGGGCGCGATCCGCCATGGTGTAACGGCAGCACGCCGGCCTTTGGAGCCGTGCAGTCCAGGTTCGAATCCTGGTGGCGGAGCGCCCCGCCCGCGGCGCTCGTCACCCGCTCGCTACCCTCGCTGCATGCGCATCGTGGGGGAGCCGCCGACCATCGCTCGTCTCGGCGGCGCCGCGTGAGCGACGACGTCGCCGCCGTGCGCGCGGCCATCGACGCGGCCGTGCGGCGCCTCGCTGCCGCCGGCGCACGCGAGGAGTGGCTCGGCGAGGTCGTCATCCCGCGACGGATCCTCGGCGTGGGTCGGCCGCCGCGCATCGATCGCCGCGGCCGCGTGTGGCGCGTCGGGGCGCTGCTCGTCGCGCGCGACGGCTCGGTGCACGCGACGGGCACCATCACGCGCGTGACCGATCCCGGCCGACCGCAGGGGCTCACGGCGTCGGTGGAGCTGCGCCGCGCCGAGCGCGTCGCCGCGCTCGCGGGCGGCTTCGCGATCGGCGACGTCGTGAACCACGCCACCGCGCCCGTCGCGATCGACGCATCCCTCGTCGACGCACCCGCGGATGCCGTGCTCGCGATCCGCGGCGGGGTCGCGTGGGTGCGGTGGGGCAGGACCGCTGCCGAGCGCACCCGGCTCGACGCGTACCTGGCCGACCAGCTCGAGCTGCTCGAGCATCCGCCTCGGGGCGCCTGACCCGCGTTCCTCGGGCGTGACCGGTCGCTCGTCGTGGCCAGGAGCGACCGGTCACCCCCACGAGCGACCGGTCACCCCCCACGAGCGACCGGTCGGGACGCACGCGCCGCGTGCCGGGGTGCGCGCAGGGGACGGTACGGTGGAACCCGGCCAGACCAGGGAAGGTGCGGGATGCCCCAGATCGCCGTCGTCGTGCTCGCCGCCGGAGCCGGCACCCGGATGCGCAGCACGACCCCCAAGCCGCTGCACGCGCTCGCCGGCCGCTCGCTCATCGCCCACGTGCTGCACACGGCGCACGAGCTCGAGCCCGCCCACCTCGTGGCCGTCGTGCGGCACGAGCGCGACCGCCTCGTCGAGGAGATCGCGCACCACGCGCCGAGCGCCCGCATCGCCGACCAGGACGACGTGCCCGGCACGGGCCGCGCCGTCGAGGTCGCGATCGCGCAGCTGCCGAGCGACTTCGACGGGCTCGTCGTCGTGCTCTCGGGCGACGTGCCCCTCATCGACGCCGAGACCCTCCGCGAGCTCGTCCGCGAGCACGAGTCGGCGCAGAACGCGCTCACGGTGCTCTCGACCCGCCTGCCCGACCCGTCGGGCTTCGGCCGCATCATCCGCAACCGCGCCGGCCACTTCCAGGCCATCGTCGAGGAGCGCGACGCCGACGTCGCGACGAAGGCGATCGACGAGGTCAACGGCGGCATCTACGTCTTCGGCGCCACCCAGCTGCGCGAGGCGCTGCACGGCATCGGCACCGACAACGACCAGGGCGAGAAGTACCTCACCGACGCGGCGCTGCGCATCCAGGCGGGCGGCGGCCGCATCGAGGCCGTGCCGATCGACGACCACTGGCTCGTCGCGGGCGTCAACGACCGAGCGCAGCTGAGCGACATCGCGCTCGAGCTGAACCGTCGCATCGTGCGTCGCCACCAGCTCGCGGGCGCCACGATCGTCGATCCCGCCTCGACGTGGATCGACGCCGACGTCTCGCTCGACGAGGACGTCACGATCCTGCCGGGCACGCAGCTGCACGGCGCCACGAGCATCGCGCGCGGCGCGACGATCGGCCCCGACACGACCGTCACCGACACCGAGGTCGGCGAGGACGCCGTCATCCGCCGGTCGGACGTGACGCTCGCGGTCGTCGGCGCACGCGCATCCGTCGGCCCCTTCTCCTACCTGCGCGCGGGCACGATCCTCGGCGAGGGCGGCAAGATCGGCGCCGCCGTCGAGACGAAGAACGCCGTCATCGGCACGGGCTCGAAGGTGCCGCACCTCTCGTACGTCGGCGACGCCGAGATCGGCGATGGCGTCAACCTCGGCGCCGGCCTCATCACCGCGAACTACGACGACGTCAGCAAGCACCGCACGGTCATCGGCGACCACGTGCACACGTCGTCGCACACGGTGCTCGTCGCTCCCGTCGAGCTCGGCGCCGGCGCGAAGACGGCCGCCGGCGCCGTCGTGCGCAAGGACGTCCCGCCCGGAGCCCTCGCCATGACGGTCGCGCCGCAGCGCAACGTCGAGGGATGGGTGCAGGAGCGCCGCGCAGGCACGGCCGCGGCCGCGGCCGCCGACGCCGCCATCGCCGCGCAGCAGGCATCCCAGACCCCGGCAGACCCCGCCGACCCCACCGACGCAGACCAGCAGTAGGAGCATCGTGTCCTCGATCGTCGCCAAGAACCGGAAGCACCTCGTGCTCCTCTCCGGTCGCTCGCACCCCGCACTGGCAGAGGCGGTCGCGCACGAGCTCGGCACCGACCTCGCAGGCATGGACGCCCGCACCTTCGCGAACGGCGAGATCTACGCCCGCATGATGGACTCGGTGCGCGGCGCCGACGTGTTCGTGCTGCAGTCGTACGGCAAGCCCGTCAACGAGTGGCTCATGGAGCAGCTCATCATGGTGGATGCGCTGAAGCGCGCCTCCGCGAAGCGCATCACGGTCGTCATGCCGTACTACCCCTACTCCAGGCAGGACAAGAAGGGCCGCGGCCGCGAGCCCATCTCGGCGCGTCTCGTCGCCGACCTGTTCCAGACGGCCGGCGCCGACCGCATCATGTCGGTCGACATCCACGCGTCGCAGATCCAGGGCTTCTTCGACGGCCCGTTCGACCACCTGTTCGCGATGCCCGTGCTGCTCGAGCACTTCCGCGACACCCTCGACCCGTCGACGCTCACGGTCGTCTCGCCCGACATGGGCCGCGTGCGCGTGGCAGACGTCTGGTCCGACAAGCTGGGCGCGCCGCTCGCGATCATCCACAAGCGTCGCGACCCGCTCGTGCCGAACCAGGTGTCGGTGCACGAGATCGTCGGCAACGTCGAGGGCCGCACGTGCCTGCTCGTCGACGACATGATCGACACGGGCCGCACGATCCTCAAGGCCGCCGAGGCGTTGAAGAAGAACGGCGCGACGAACGTCATCGTGGCGGCGACGCACGCGATCTTCTCGGAGCCGGCAGCCGAGCTGCTCGGCTCGGGCGTCATCGACAAGGTCGTCGTCACCGACTCGATCCCGCTCGCGCCCGAGCAGCGCTTCGAGTGCCTCGAGGTGCTGTCGATCGCGCCGCTGCTGGCGCGCGCCATCCGCGAGGTCTTCGAGGACGGCTCCGTCACGTCGATGTTCGACGGCGCCGCCTGACGACGATCGGGGTCCGATCGTGACGCGCATCGCGCCAGCGCCGCTCACGCCGGCGATCGCGGTCGTCGCGGGCCTCGCGGCCGTGACGCAGGGCGCGATCGCCGTGGTGGGGCTCGCGCTCTTCGTGGGCACCTTCGTCATGGTCGCGTACCAGGAGATGGTGGGCTCGGGCGCAGCGCCGGCCGACATCGTCTCGCGCGCCTCGATCTCGGGCTTCGCGGTCGTGCTCGTCGTCGGCGCCATCGGCGAGCCGCTGCGCGCGGGGCTCGAGCGCGCCCTCCGCATGCGGCAGGCGCTGCGGCTCGCGCGCGACGGCGCACCGATGCTGCCGGCCGCCGAGCGCGTCGCCCTCGCGAAGGGCGCCCTGCCGCCCGTGCGCGTCGCCCTCGGCATCGCGGGCGGGGTGCTCGCGACGGGTGCGCTGCTCGCGATCGCCTTCGGCGCGACCGAGGGCCACGGCGCTGCCGTCGCGATCGGGCTCGGGATGCTCGTCGCCGGCGCCGCGGCCATCGCGGGCTGCGTGCTGCTCGGTCGCGGCCCGTCTGCACGGTGGGCGGATGCCGTGGGCGAGCTCGGCAGGGCGTGGCCGCGGTTCTGGCGCTCGTCGCAGGCGAGGACGGCGCCGCGTCGGCAGGCGCCCGTCGACCGCGTCCTCACGATCCTCGCGCTCGCCGCGTTCGGCGTCATCCTGCTCGGCCTCTTCACGCGGCAGCAGTGCCGCACGTGCGACCCCGTCGTCTACGACCCGTGGGGCGAGTCGGTGCTCGACGGCGTCGCCACCGTCGGCCTCGCGCTCGCCGTGCTCGCGATCGCGGCGATCGCCGTGCGGCTCGCGTGGGTGCTCGTGCGCGAGGCCGTGCTCGAGCTCGTCACGCTGCGTCGCGCTCGCGCGGGTCGCATCGAGCGGGGGCCGTGGCTCGACGGTGCGCTCGGCGGGCTGCGGTCGGTCGAGTGGCTGGGCCGCGTGCTCGGCCTCGTCGCGATGGCCGTGCTCGCGTTCGGCATCTCCGGGCACGTCGACGCGTCGTTCATCGGCGAGTCGGAGGAGACGCTCGAGCCCGTGCGCGCGTTGCGCCCGCTCGTGCCCGTCGGCGTCGCGCTCGCGGTCGCGGCGGCGCTCGTCGGCATCCTCGGCGCGTGGGCGGCCCGAGCATGGCGCGGCGTCGTCGTCGAGCACGTGCAGGACGACCCGTCGAGCGTCGACGTGCGCAGGGCGGCGAGGGCGTGAGCCTCGCCCCGGCGCTCGACTGCGGCTACCACCGCGCCGGGCTCTGCGACTCGTGCACGCGCATCGACACCGCGTACGACGCGCAGCTCGCGCGCAAGCAGGTCGGCGCGGAGGCCGCCGTGCCCGGTGCGGCGTGGCTGCCGCCGCACGCCTCGGCCGTCGAGGCGTTCCGCAACAAGGCGAAGATGGTCGCGGGCGGCACCGTCGACGCCCCCACCCTCGGCATCCTCGACGGTGAGCGCCGCGGCATCGACCTGCGCGCCTGCCCGTTGCACGAGCAGCCCATCCGCGACGCGCTGCCGCATCTCGCCGAGCTCGTGACCGACGCGCGCATCCCGCCGTACACCGTGCCGGAGCGGCGCGGCGAGCTGAAGCACGTGCTCGTGACGTCGAGCCCCGACGGGGGGCTGATGGTGCGCTTCGTGCTGCGCTCCACCGAGGCCGTGCCGCGCATCGCGAAGCGCCTCGACGCCCTGCGCGAGCGCATCCCGGGGCTCGTCGTGGCATCGGCGAGCATCCTGCCCGAGCACAAGGCCGTCGTCGAGGGCGACGTCGAGGTGCCGCTGACCCAGCGGCAGTCGCTGCCGATGGTGCTGAACGGCATCCCGCTCGCGCTGCGGCCGGGCGGCTTCTTCCAGACGAACTCGGCCGTCGCCGCGGCGCTGTACCGCGAGGCCGCAGGGTGGATCGACGCCGTCGACCCCGCGTCGGTCGCCGACCTGTACTGCGGCGTCGGCGGCTTCGCGCTGCACGCCGCGGCGCCCGGCCGCGACGTCGTGGGGGTCGAGACGAGCGCGGAGGCCATCGCCGGTGCGATCGAGACGGCGGCGGCGATCGGGTCGAGCGCCCGCTTCGCCGTCGGCGACGCGGCCGCGGCGGGCGACGCCGCCGTCGACGCCGACCTCGTGGTGGTGAACCCGCCGAGGCGGGGCATCGGGGCGCTCGCCGCGCGCCTCGAGGCATCGGCGGCGCGGCACGTCGTGTACTCGAGCTGCAACCCCGCGACGCTCGCGCGCGACCTCGAGGCGATGCCGTCGCTGCGCCCGGTGCGGGCGCGCATGTTCGACATGTTCCCGCACAACGACCACGCCGAGGTGCTCGTGCTGCTCGAGCGCGTCAGCGCTCGCTGAGCCGCACCGAGCCCGACGCGATCTCGAGCGCGATCGCCTGCGCGGCGCCGGGACGCTGCGGCACGTCGACGATCGCCTCGCCGATCGCGGCCTCGCTCGTGACGTCGTAGGGGCCGCTGCCCAGCCGCGCGTCGACGGTGCCGGAGGCGACGCCGATCTCGAGGTCGCCCGCGTGCTCGAGCGTCATGACGACGTCGCCGGAGGCGAGGTCGACCCGCACGTCGCCCTCGACGACGAGGTCGAGCGACGCCGAGCCGGAGGCGACGTCGATCGACGCCTGCGTCGCGGTGGCGTCGACGTCGGCACGGCCGGAGGCGAGGTCGACGTCGAGGCGGAGCCAGTCGCCGGACACGGCGATCGAGCCCGAGCCGATCTCGACGTCGCCGTCGAGCGCGCCCTCGAGGGTGTCGGGCAGCACGAGCGTCGCGACCTGCTGGTCGTCGTCGAAGCCGAATCCGCCGCCCCAGCCGAGGAGGCCCCATCCGCGACCGTCGTGCGCATGGATCGTGGTGCCGCGCACCTCGAGCCGCCACCGGTCGGCGTCGGGTGCGTCGACCTCGAGCGTCGCGACGTCGACGTCGGCGAACGACACGTCGACGTCTGCGCCGCCCATGTCGACATCGAGCGCCGTCGCCGCGTCGAGCTCGCCGGCGTCCAGCTCGAGCACGACGCGCTCGAGCGGCGACGAGGGCCATGCGGCGGCGACGCCCTGCACGAGCGCGACGGCGCCGACGACGCCGCCGACGATCGCGATCGCGATGGCCGCGCCGCGAGGTCCCGATGACCGAGGTGCGGGGGCGGTGGGGCGGGCGAGGGTGTCAGACATGGGATCCTCCCGTGGAGTCCAGATGGGCGAGGACCGCGAGCACGCGGCGATTGTCGCCGTCGTCGTGCTCGAGCCCGAGCTTGGCGAAGAGCGACGAGATGTGCTTCTCGACGCCGCCGATCGACAGGTGCAGCGCACCCGCGATCGACTGGTTGGAGCGGCCCTCGGCCATGAGGGCGAGGACGGCGCGCTCGCGGCTCGTGAGCCGCTCCATGCGCGCGTCGCGGCCGCGTCGAGCGAGGAGCTGCGCGACGACCTCCGGGTCGAGCACCGTGGCACCCGAGCCGATCGCGTCGACGCTCGCGAGGAAGTCGGTGACGTCGGCGACCCGATCCTTCAGCAGGTAGCCGAACGCCCCTCCCGAGGCGATGAGGTCGGCCGCGTAGCGCTCCTCGACGTACTGCGACAGCACGAGCACCGCGACGCGCGGCTGCTCGGCGCGCAGCCGGAGCGCGGCCTGGATGCCCTCGTCGGTGAACGTGGGCGGCATGCGCACGTCGAGGATCGCGAGGTCGGGCGCGGATGCGGCGACCGCGGGCGCGAGGCCGTCGGCGTCGGGCAGCGCGGCGACCACGTCGTGGCCGGCGTCGGCGAGGAGTCGCACGAGGCCCTCCCGCAGCAGCACGGAGTCCTCGCAGATCACGATGCGCACGGGACGCTCACCTCCACCGCGGTCGGGCCGCCTGCCTGGCTGTCGAGCACGAACGTGCCACCGGCGGCCTGCACGCGGTGCGCGATGCCGTCGATCCCGCCGCCGGGCACGCGGATCGCACCGCCGACGCCGTCGTCCTCGATGCGCGCCCACAGCGCGTCGCGGTCGCGCACCGTCACGCGCACGCGCCCGGCCTTCGCGTGCTTCGCGACGTTCGTGAGCGCCTCGGCGATCACGAGGTACATCGTCGCCTCCGCATCGCGCGAGCAGCGCCTCGGCAGCCGCACGTCGAGCTCGACGGGCACGTGCGATCGGGATGCGAGGGCGGAGAGGGCGGCGTCGAGCCCGCGGTCGTCGAGCACCGCGGTGTGGATGCCGCGCGCGAGCTGCCGCAGCTCGGTGACGGCCGCCTTGGTCGACGCGTGCGCCTCGTCGATGAGCGCCGCCGCCGTGGCGGGGTCGGACTCGAGCTTCGTGCGAGCGAGGCCCAGGCTCATGCCGATGGACACGAGCCGCGGCTGCACGCCGTCGTGGAGGTCGCGTTCGATGCGGGTGCGCTCGACGTCGGCGGCGCGCACGGCGCCCTCGCGCTGCGCGGTCGCCTCCTCGGCGCGGCGCTCGAGGTCGGCGCTGCGATCGGGCACGACGAGCGCGATCGACACGGCGCGGTGCGCCTCGGAGAGGCCGAGCAGGAGCGCGAGCGACAGCGCGACGGCACCGAGCCCGATGGGCACCGACCACCCGGCGGCCACGGGGAGGGCGGGCTCCGAGCCGCCGACGAGCGGCGTGGCCACGAGCGCGATGCCGACGCCCACGACCCACAGGCCCACGAGCGAGAGCAGCCCGAGCACGCTCACGACGAGCAGGTGCAGCAGGCTCGCGAGGTTGCGGCCGTCGACGAGTTGCAGCCCGAGGGTCGCGGGCACGCGCAGCCAGTCGGTGCGGGTGCTGCGCCGCATGCGGAACGGGCCGGCGTCGTGCCCGAGGAGGCCCGCGACGCGATGCGACTCGATCCAGGCGATGCCCGTCATGCTCAGGGCGAGCGCCGCGAGCGGCACGACGCCGATGCCGAGCACGACGAGCAGGCCCACGCCCGACGCCAGCAGGGTCAGCAGCGCGCTGACGATGGGGAGTCCGACGATGCCGAGCACCACGAGGTGCCCGGTCGTCGCGAGGTGCCGCAGCAGGTTCCGTGCCATGGTGTCCAACCTAGGCAGCGCGCGGGGCGTCGCCGATGCGGATGGCCTCCCGGACCGGTGGGGCTACCCCCACCCCCGTGCCTGACGCTCGCACGTCACCCGGCACTGCTAGCGTGCGCGCGTGCCGACCATCCGCATCCGCTCGTGACCGCTCTCGAACGCCGCCTCGGCGCACCCGGAGCCATCGTCGTGGGGCTGTGCGCCATGCTCGGCGCCGGCGTCTTCTTCGTGTGGACGCCCGCGGCCGCCGTCGCAGGGCAGTGGCTGTGGGTCGCGCTCGTGCTCGCCGCCGTCGTCGCGATCGCGAACGCGCTGTCGACGGCGCAGCTCGCGATGCGGCATCCCGTCTCCGGAGGCGGCTACGCCTACGCGCGCGCCGAGCTGTCGCCCGCGACGGGCTTCGCAGCGGGCTGGCTCTTCCTCACGGGCAAGACGTGCTCGGCCGCCGCCATCGCGCTCGTCGCCGCGTCGCACCTGTGGCCCGGCTGGGAGCAGCCCATCGCGATCGCGGCGATCGTCGCGCTCGCGCTCGCGAACGCGCAGGGCATCCGCGTGACGGCGTGGATCACCTGGGTCGTCGTGTCGCTCGCGCTCGCGGGCATCGCGCTGGCGCTCGTCTGGTCAGCGCTCGGCCTGCCGTCGCTCGCGCCCGGCATCGCCATGGTCGCCCCGGCATCCGGCACCGCCTTCACGATGGTCGGGGCGGAGGGATGCTCGTTCGGGCTCATCGGCGGCGCCGAGGCCGCAGCCGACGCCTGCACCGACCTCGGAGCGCTCGCGACGCCGCCGGGGCCCCTCGCCGTGCTGCAGGGCGCCGGCCTGCTGTTCTTCGCGTTCGCCGGCTACGCGCGCATGGCGACGCTCGGCGAGGAGGTGCGCGACCCGCGCCGCACGCTGCCGCTCGCGATCCTCGGCGCCCTCGGCATCGTGCTCGCGCTGTACGCGCTCGTCGCGTGGGCGACGACGACCGCGTACGCCGACGCGATCGTCTGGCCCGAGACGCCCGTGGCATCCCTCGTCGCCGACCCCGTGCTCCACCGCGTGCTGCTCGCCATCGGCGCGATCGCGTGCCTCGGCTCGCTCATGGGCATCCTCGCGGGCCTCTCCCGCACGAGCCTCGCGATGGCCCGCGACGGCGAGCTGCCCGGGGCGCTCGCACGGATCTCGGCGCGCACGAAGGCGCCCGCGCTCGCCGAGGCAGCGATGGCTGCGCTCGCGATCGTGCTCGTGCTCGTCGCGCCGCCCGTCGTGCTCGTGGCGCTGTCGTCGACGTCGGTGCTCGCCTACTACGCCATCGGGCACGTCGGCGCGCTGCGGATGCGTCGCGCCGCCCGCGCGGCGACCGACGCCGAGCCCGGCGCATGGCGCCGCGACGCATGGGTGCCCGCGTGGGTCTCGATGCTCGGGCTCGCGCTGTGCACGCTGCTCGTCGTGACGCTGCCCTGGTACGGCGTCGTGGCGTCGGCGGCCTGGCTCGGCCTCGCGCTCGCGATCCGCGCGCTCCGCGCCCGGCGCGCATCCGCCTGACCCCGCCGCGCCGCTCTCGTCACCGCGGCACCTGGCGCACGCAGCCCGACGCGGGAGACGCCGAGGGGCCCGGCGGTCGCCCGCCGAGCCCCTCAGGATGGATGCGTCGCGTCAGCGCCTGACGCCGGCGCTCACCCGCACCGCCTCCGTCGCCGACTGCGGCGTCGACGTCTCGGGGCCGTGGTGATCCTCCATCGTCGCCTCGTCGAACGGGTCGCGCTTCGCGAGCACGTTCGCGACGCGGCCGTGGTCGATCTGCTTCGTCCAGTGGCCGATGAGCACCGTCGCGACGGCGTTGCCCGTGAAGTTCGTCAGCGCACGCGCCTCCGACATGAAGCGGTCGATGCCCACGATGACGCCCACGCCGTCGACGAGGTCGGGGCGGTAGGTCTGCAGGCCGGCGGCGAGGGTCGCGAGGCCCGCGCCCGTGACGCCCGCGGCACCCTTCGACGCGACGATCATGAACAGCAGCAGGCCGATCTGCTCCGGGATCGACATGGGCACGCCCATGCCGGTCGCGATGAACAGCGACGCCATCGTCAGGTAGATGGCCGTGCCGTCGAGGTTGAACGAGTAGCCGGTCGGCACCGTGATGCCGACGACGGGCTTCGAGACGCCGAGGTGCTCGAGCTTCGCCATGAGGCGCGGCAGCGCCGACTCGGACGACGACGTCGACACGATGAGCAGGTACTCGCGGCCCAGGTAGCCCATGAGCCTGAAGATGTTGACGCGGGCGACGACCCACAGGAGCGTGCCGAGCACGCCGACCACGAACACGATGCACGTCGCGTAGAACGCGAGCATGAGGGTGGCGAGGGCGCCGATCGCGGCCCAGCCCGTCTCGCCGACGACGCCGGCGATCGCGCCGAACGCGCCGACGGGCGCGAGCCACAGGATCATCGTGAGGATGCGGAAGACGAGCGTCTGCACGAGCGCGAGGCCCTCGAGCAGCGGCTTGCCGCGCTCGCCCATGCGCTGGAGGGCGAAGCCGACGAGCAGCGCGACGAAGAGCACCGGCAGCACGTGCGTGCCGGTGAAGGCCGACACGAGCGTCGTCGGGATGATGCCGAAGAGCGGGCCGCCCTCCTCGCCGGCGGGCGCGTCGTACTCGGCGGAGGAGATGTTGAGTCCCTCGCCCGGGTGCACGAAGTTGCCGACGACGAGGCCGATCGCGAGGGCGAACGTCGACATGACGATGAAGTAGCCGAGCGCGAGGCCGCCCACCTTGCCGACCGTCGCGGCCTTCGCGATCGAGCCGATGCCGAGCACGATCGTGCAGAAGATGACGGGCGCGATCATCATCTTGATGAGCGCGACGAACGCGGTGCCGATGGGCTTGAGCGCGACGCCGACCTCGGGCCAGATGAGGCCGACGGCCGCGCCGAGCACGACGGCGATGATGACCGCGACGTAGAGGCCGTGGGTGGCGAGACGCGAGTGGCGCCTCGGGGTGCTGGTGGTGGTGGGCGTCGTCGCCATGCTCTTCCTCCTGGTCGTCGCAACGGTGCGACGCTTCCGATGAGCGAGCATCCTCGGTCGTGCGCGAGGGGCGCCCGTTTCGTGCATAGTGTTCGCAGCGGACGCGCGGTCCGCGAGGCGGGAACGGCCGCGACGAGGGGGAGCGCATGCGTCGACGCTGGCGCGACGCGAGCATCGCGACGCGGCTGTTCGCGCAGTCGACGGCGCTGCTCGTGGCGAGCGCCGTCGTCGCGTTCGCGTTGCTCGCGCTCGACGCGCGCGCCGACGCCGAGCACGAGGCGACGGTGCTGAGCCGCGACGTCGTGCTGACGCTCGCGTCGGATCCGACGGTCGAGGCGGCGGTGTCGGCTGCGGCCGCGACGTTCGACGCCGACGAGGAGGCCACGGTCGCCGCGGCGTCGGCGGCGCTGCAGCCGTACGCGCTCGAGGTCGTCGATCGCACACGGCTCGACTACGTGACGATCATGCATCCGTCGGGCATCCGCTACACGCATCCCGACGTCGCCGAGATCGGCGGTCGCTTCCTCGGCACGATCGCGCCGGCCGTGGCTGGCGAGGTCGTCACCGAGACGTACGAGGGCACGCTCGGGCCGTCGGCGCGCGCCGTCGCGCCCGTCGTCGTCGACGGCGAGGTCGTGGGGCTCGTCTCCGGCGGCGTGACGATCGCGCAGGTCGCGGGCGAGGTGGTGTCGAGGCTCGTGGGGGTGGCGCTCGTGCTCGTCGCGGCCGTGCTGCTCGCGGCGCTCGCGGCCGGGCTCCTCGCGCGCAGCCTGCGGCGAGCGACGGGCGGCAGGCGCGTCGAGGAGCTCGCCCACCTCTTCGCGGCGCACGAGGCCGTGCTGCACTCGGTCGACGACGGCGTCGTGCTCGTGGAGGGCGATCGGGTGGTGCTCGCGAACGACCGTGCGCGCACGCTGCTGGGCATGGGCGACGTCGCGCTGCCCGTGGGGGTCGAGCGCGGCCTGCCGGGTGCGGTGCGTCGTCTGCTCGCGCAGCCGGGCGACGCCGTCGCGCCCGTGCTCGTCGGCAGGCGCTCGCTCGTCGTCGAGCGCGAGGGGGCGCAGGTGCCGAGGCCGCGGCGCGCCGCGGGCGACGCGACGATGCTCACCATCCGCGACCGCACCGAGCTGTCGCGGATGTCGGGCGAGCTGGATGCGGTGCGCACGCTCGCGACGGCCCTGCGCGCGCAGACGCACGAGTTCGGCAACCGCATGCACACCATCGCATCGCTGCTGTCGCTCGGCGAGCCCGAGCGCGCCCTGCAGGTCGCGGCCGCCGAACGCGACCTGGGCCAGCGCCTCGCCGATCGGGTGGTCGGTGCGGACGAGGAGCCCGTGATCGCGGCGCTGCTGCTCGGCAAGACGGCGCAGGCGCGCGAGCGCGCCGTCGAGCTGCACTTCGAGACGCGGCTCGATCCCGGCACGCACTGGGTCGACCCGATCGACTTCGTCACGATCCTCGGCAACCTCGTCGACAACGCGATCGACGCCGCCGCATCCGCCCGCCCGCGCACGGGTGCGACGTCGCGCGAGCTCGGCGCGCGATGGGTCGCCGTGTACCTCGGCTCGGACGACGACGGCGGCATCGTCATGCAGGTGTCGGACTCCGGTGCGGGCGTGCCCGACGACGCGCGCGAGCTCGCCTTCGAGCAGGGGTGGACGACGAAGGAGCACGGCGCGGGCGGCCGCGGCTTCGGGCTCGCGCTCGTGCGGCAGACGGTCGAGCGCCTCGGCGGCTCCATCGAGCTCGGGCAGGAGGTGGGCGCCGTCGTGACGGTCGTGCTGCCGCGGCCCGACGCCGAGCCGCCCGCCGACGACGACGCCGACGTGCGCGCCGCGACCGACCGCAGCCTCCAGCCGAGGCGGCTGCCGTGATCCGCGTGCTCGTCGTCGAGGACGACCGCGGCACCGCCGCCGCCCACGCCGCGTACGTGGGGCGCTGCGACGGCTTCGAGCTCGCGGGCGTCGCGCACTCGGCGTCCGCAGCCCTGCGGGCGCTGCGCGACGCGCAGCAGGGGGCGACGAGCATCGACCTGCTGCTGCTCGACATGAACCTGCCAGACGGCCACGGCCTGCAGGTGTGCCGAGAGCTGCGCGCGGCGGGCCTCGTCGTCGACGTCATCGCCGTCACGGCCGTGCGCGAGCTCGACACCGTCCGCGAGGCCGTCGCGGTGGGCGTCGTGCAGTACCTCATCAAGCCGTTCGGCTTCGCGGTGTTCGCCGAGCGCATGCGGCAGTACCGCGCGTACCGAGACGAGCTCGAGGGCGCGTCGCGCCTCACGCAGCAGGAGGTCGATCGGGCCATCGCGGCGCTGCGCACCACGAACGCGCCCGGGCTCGCGAAGGGCCTGTCCGCCGAGACGCTCGAGTCGGTGTCGACGCTGCTCGCCGCGGGCGAGGCCCGGTCTGCGACGGAGGTCGGCGCCGACCTCGGCCTCTCGCGCGTCACCGCCCGCAGGTACCTCGAGCACCTCGCGGATGCGGGCGTCGCCGAGCGCAGCCCCCGCTACGGCACGCGCGGGCGCCCCGAGCTCGAGTACCGCCGCCGCGCCTGAGCCTGCGCGGCCGAGCCCCTCCGCGTCGGCGGTGCGACACGCCCTGCGATGCGATCGATGGGTGCCTGACGTATCGTGGCGCGCTCCGATCCCATGGAAGGAGCTCCATGCCCGAGCCGATCCAGCTGCTCGTCACCGCGGGGGTCGCGCTCGCGATCTCGGTGGGCGTCGGCATCCTCGCGAGCGTCGCGCTCGTGGGCGTCGTCGCCGCGATCACGAGGTCGCGCACGCGCCTCGTCGCCGCCCGCAGGCCGCTGCGCTGGCCGGTCTTCCTGCTCGGCACGCTCATCGCGTTCGCCGTCGCGATCGCGTCGTCGGGGCTCGTGCGCGACCTCGGCGACGGCGGCGCGATCCTCGCGCACACGCTCCTCATCGCCCAGATCGGCGTGGGGGCGTGGCTCGTCGTGCGCATCCTGCGCGTCGCGGGCGATGCCGTCCTCGCGCGCTACGGCGCGACCGAGGGCGATCGCCACCGGCGCAAGGTGCACACGCAGGTCGCGGTGCTGCGCCGCGTGCTCGTGGTGGTGATCGTCGTCATCGCGTGCGGTGCGGCGCTCTTCACGTTCGAGGAGGCGCGCGTCGCGGGCACGGGCCTCCTCGCGTCGGCGGGCGTCGCATCCGTCGTCGCCGGCCTCGCCGCGCAGTCGGTGCTCGGCAACGTCTTCGCGGGCATCCAGCTCGTCGGGTCGGACGCGCTGCGCGTCGACGACGTCGTCGTGGTCGAGGGGGAGTGGGGCACGATCGAGGAGATCACGCTCACGTACGTCGTCGTGCGGGTGTGGGACGACAGGCGGCTCGTGCTGCCGTCGACCTACTTCACGACGACGCCCTTCCAGAACTGGACGCGCACGACGAGCCAGGTCATGGGCGCCGTCGAGCTCGACGTCGACTGGCGCGTGCCCGTGCGGGCGATGCGTGCCGAGCTCGAGCGCATCCTCGCCGAGAGCGACATCTGGGACGAGCGGGTGCAGGTGCTGCAGGTGACGGATGCGGTGGGCGGGCTCGTGCGCGTGCGCGCGCTCGTGACGGCGGCCGATGGTCCGACGCTCGCCGACCTGCGTGCGCACGTGCGGGAGGCGCTCGTCGAGTGGCTGCGGCGCGAGCATCCGGAGGCCCTGCCGATGCAGCGGATGCAGGTGGTGCCGACCGGTGGGCCCGGCGAGGGCGCGGGCGAGCGCGAGCGCGACCGCGTCGAGCCGCGCACGCCTGCATCGGGCCTGTTCACGGGTGATGCGGAGGCGGATGCGCGGCGCGAGTCGTTCACGCGGCCGATCGACGTCGTGGCTGTCGACGACGCGGTCGTCGACGTCAGGCGGTGACGGGCGGCTCGGCCGACCAGGGGAAGACGATCCACCGGTCGGTGCGGCGCCACACGAAGTCGGGGTCGACGATCGACGTCGGCTTCGCGTAGAGCACCGCCGAGCGCGCCTCGGCGCCCATGCCGCGCAGCAGGTCGAGCACGAGCGCGAGGGTGCGGCCCGAGTCAGCGACGTCGTCCACGACGAGCAGGCGTCGGCCGCGGATGGCCTCGACGTCGAGCATGGGCTCGAGCAGCACGGGGTCGGGCAGCGTCTGGTGCACGTCGGTGTAGAACTCGACGTTGATGGCGTCGGCGAGCTTGAGCCCGAGCGCGTAGGCGAGGTGCCCGGCGGGCAGGAGGCCGCCGCGCGCGATGGCGATGACGATCTCGGGGGCGTAGCCGTCGGCGGCGATGGCGGTGGCGAGCTCGCGCCCCGCATCCCCGAATCCCTGCCACGTGAGCACCTCGCGCTCGGGCTCGGGCAGGTCGGATGCGTCGGCGTGGAAGGCGCTCATCCCACGATGGTGGCACGCGCGGGGTGGGCGGCCCGGCCGAGCCCTGCTCGCTTCGCGTCTCGCAGGCGATCCCGGCACTGGAGGGGCATGCTCCCTCGGCTGCCGGAATCGCCTGCGAGACGCAACCGCTCGGCGCCCCTGACTCTCCGTCTCGCAGACGATCCGGTGGGGCGGAGCGGCACCTTCCCTCCGCCCACGGAATCGCCTGCCAGAGGCGAGGAGCGCCGGGAGGCGGGGCGGATGCGGCGCGCGCGCAGACGGCGCGCCACCCCGAGGGGCGACGCGCCGCCCGTCAGCGGGCGCGAGGCGTCAGTGCGTGTCCTCGGCCTCGACCTCGGAGCGGTCGCCCGACCACAGCGTGTGGAAGGTGCCCTCGGCGTCGATGCGCCGGTAGGTGTGCGCACCGAAGAAGTCGCGCTGGCCCTGCACGAGCGCGGCGGGGAGGCGCGTGGCGCGCAGGCCGTCGTAGTACGCGAGCGACGACGCGAACGCGGGGATGGGGATGCCCGACTGCGCAGCGCCGGCGACGATGCGTCGCCACGAGTCCTGCGCCGTCGCCATGACCTCGGAGAAGAAGGGCGCCGTCACGAGCGCGACGAGGCCGGGGTCGGCCGCGTACGCCTCGGTGATGCGGTTGAGGAAGCGCGCGCGGATGATGCAGCCGCCGCGCCAGATGCGGGCGACCTCGCCCTTGTCGATCGCCCAGTCGTGGTCGATCGCGCCCTGGATGATCGCGTCGAAGCCCTGCGAGTAGGCGATGACCTTCGAGGCGTAGAGCGCGAGGCGCACGTCCTCGACGAACTGGTCGGCGTCCTGCACCGACCACGGCGTCGAGGGGCCGGGGAGGCTCGCGCCCGCGGCGCGCTGCTGCGGCTTCGACGACAGCGAGCGGGCGAACACGGCCTCGGCGATCCCCGACACGGGCACGCCGAGGTCGAGGGCCGTCTGCACCGTCCACGCGCCCGTGCCCTTGGCGCCCGCGGCGTCGAGGATGACGTCGACGAGCGGCTCGCCCGTCTTCGCATCGACCTGTCGCAGCACCTCGGCGGTGATCTCGATGAGGTACGACTCGAGCTCGCCCTCGTTCCACTCGGCGAAGATGTCGGCGATCTCGGCCGGGCTCTTGCCCGTGGCGTGGCGGATGAGGTCGTACGCCTCGGCGATGAGCTGCATGTCGGCGTACTCGATGCCGTTGTGGATCATCTTCACGAAGTGGCCGGCGCCGTCGGCGCCCACGTGCGTCACGCACGGCTCACCCTCGGCGACCGCGGCGATGCGTTCGAGGATCGGGCCGAGGGTCTCGTACGACTCCTTCGTGCCGCCCGGCATGAGCGAGGGGCCGTTCAGCGCACCCTCCTCGCCGCCCGAGATGCCGCAGCCGACGAAGTGGATGCCGGTCTCGCGCACCCGCTGCTCGCGCGCGATGGTGTCGGTGAAGAGGGCGTTGCCGCCGTCGACGATGATGTCACCGGGCTCGAACACCGAGACGAGCTCGTCGATGACGGCGTCGGTGGGGCGGCCGGCCTTGACCATGATGATCGCGGTGCGGGGCGTCTGCAGGCTGTCGGCGAGCTCCTGCATCGTCGTCGCCTTCACGAACCCCGCCTCGGGGTGGGCGTCGACGAGCGCGTCGGTCTTCGCGGTCGTGCGGTTGTACACGGCGACGGTGTTGCCTTCGCGGCTCGCGAGGTTCCGCGCGAGGTTCGAGCCCATGACGGCGAGTCCGACGACGGCGATGTTGGCGGTGGGCATGCGGCTCCAGACCTCGGGGCGGGGATTCCCTCCCAGGCTAGTCGCGCGGGCATGCGCGCACCGAGGCGTCGCGGAGGCCCGTGCCGCTCTGCTTGCATCGACGCATGACGCCGACGTCCTCGACCCCGCCCACCATCCACGATCCGCACGGGCTGCTCGCCGCCGACGCCCGCGTCGAGCGGATGGCGACCGGCGCGGGCTGGAGCGAGGGCCCCCTGTGGATGCCCGAGTCGCGCCGGCTGCGCTGGTCCGACATCCACGGCGACCGCATCCTCGAGGTCGACGAGACGGGCGGGCTGCACGTGCACCGCACGGGCGTGGAGTTCACGAACGCCCGCATCCATGCGCGCGGTGGCGTCGTGCAGTGCTCGCACGGGAGGCGGGCGGTCGAGCTCGAGCGCGACGGCGCCGTGACGGTGCTCGTCGACCGCTTCGGCGAGCATCGGCTGAACTCGCCGAACGACCTCGTCGAGCATCCCGACGGGTCGATCTGGTTCACGGATCCGCCCTACGGCATCGAGCAGCCGAAGGAGGGGCACCCGGGCGAGCGCGAGTACGGCGGATGCTTCGTGTTCCGCTGGAGCGAGGCCGACGGCATCCGCGCGGTCGTGACCGACATGGCGAAGCCGAACGGCATCGCCTTCAGCCCCGACCACGCGACGCTGTACGTCACCGAGTCGGCCGACGAGGGCGACACCGACGAGGTCGCGACGATCCGCGCGTACCGGATCGAGGGATCCGGTGCCGAGACGCGCGCGGTCGACGGCGCGCGGTTCGTGCGCGTGGAGGGCGGCACGCCCGACGGCATCGCGATCGACGTCGAGGGTCGCGTGTGGTCGTCGAGCGGCGACGGCGTGCACGTCTTCTCGGCCGACGGCGAGCGCCTCGCGTTCGTGCCCGTGCCCGAGACGGTCGCGAACGTCGCGTTCGGCGACGACGGCTGGCTGTGGCTCGCGGCGACGACGAGCGTCTACCGCGTGCGCACGACGACGACCGCCGCCTAGCGCCGCCGCGACGGCGCGTCCACCCGTGGCGGCGGGGCATCGCGGCTGCGAGCGTTGCCGCCATGCAGATCGGATACAAGCTCTTCGCCGAGGACGTCGACCCGAAGGAGCTCGTGCGCCGCGCCGTCGAGGCGGAGCGGGCGGGCTTCGACTTCGTCGAGATCAGCGACCACTTCCACCCGTGGCTGCCCGAGCACGAGCACTCGTCGTTCGCGTGGGCGGTGCTCGCGACGATCGCCGCGAAGACCGAGACCCTGCGCATCGCGACGGGCGTCACGTGCCCGTCGGTGCGCTACCACCCGGCGATCATCGCCCAGGCGGCGGCGACGCTGCAGATCCTGTCCGACGGCCGCTTCACCCTCGGCGTCGGCGCGGGGGAGCGGCTGAGCGAGCGCATCGTCGGCCAGGGGTGGCCCGAGGTGGGCGACCGTCACGCGCGACTGCGCGAGGCGCTCGAGATCATCCGCCTGCTGTGGTCCGGCGGCACGCACTCGTATCGCGGCGAGCACCTGCAGCTCGTCGACGCCCGCGTCTACGACCTGCCCGAGCAGCTGCCTCCCATCGTCGTGGCGGCGGGGGGCCCGCAGGCCGCTCGCCTGGCAGCCGACCTCGGCGACGGGCTGTTCTCGACCGATCCGGATGCCTCGCTCGTCGAGGCGTGGACGGCGGCGGGCGGCAGCGGCCCGCGCTACGCGGAGGCGCCCACGGCGTTCGCGCCCGACGTCCGCGCCGGCGCGGAGGCGGCGCACCGTCGCTTCCGGTTCGGCCAGCTGGGCTGGAAGGTGCTCGCAGAGCTGCCCGATCCGACGGCGTTCGACCAGGCGACGCAGGCGGTGCGCGTGGAGGACATGGAGGAGGCGTTCGCGTGCGGCCCCGACGTCGAGCGGCACGTGGAGGTCGTCCGCCCCTTCGTGGAGGCCGGCTTCGACAACGTCGCCCTCATGGATGCGAGCGAGGATCCGGACGCGTTCATGGCCTTCTTCGCCGACGAGCTGGGCCCGCGGCTGCGCGCGCTCTGACGCGGGCGCGGCGGGGCGGGGCGGGGCCTCAGCGCTCGGCGACGAACCGCCGCGCCACCGAGAGGTCGTCGTCGCCGTGGCCCGCGTCGACGAGCTCGGCGTACGCATCGCGCAGCGCGGGCAGCAGCGAGGGATGCGTGCTCGTCGCCGACGCGACGTCGGCCGCGAACCCGAGATCCTTCACCATGTAGCGGGCGAGGCCGCCCGGGGCGTAGTCCTCGTCGACGAGCCTGCGGTGGTTCGAGCGCAGCAGGTTCGAGCCGGCGTAGCCACCGGCGAGCAGCGTCCAGAGGCGGTCGACGTCGATGCCGGAGCGCTCGGCGAGCACCGTCGCCTCCGCGATCGCGAGCATGGTCGCACCGACGACGAGCTGGTTCGCGGCCTTCGCGACCTGGCCGGCGCCGAGCGGCCCGAGGTGCACGGGGGTGCCGCACGGCGCGAGGATGCGCGCGGCCTCCGCGGCGTCCGCATCCGTGCCGCCCAGCATGATCGAGAGGGTGCCCGCCGTCGCGCCGTCGACGCCGCCCGAGACGGGGCAGTCGACGACGCGCACGCGCGCATCGCTGCTCGCGAGCCGCTCGGCGAGGGCGCGCACGCCCGTCGGCGACGACGTCGATGCGACGAGCAGCAGCAGCGGGCGCCCCGCGGCGAGCATGCCCTCCGGCCCGTCGAGCGCGGCCTCGAGCTGCGGCAGGTCGGGCAGCATCGACACGACGACGTCGGCGGAGGCGGCGAGCTCGCGCGGCGACGACGCCCACGTCGCGCCGCGCTCCTCGAGGTCGCGATGCCGCCGCGAGCGCCCGCTGAGGTGCAGCTCGCCGCGCGCTGCGAGGAGGTGCTCGGCCATGGGGCGCCCCATCGCGCCGAGCCCGATGATGCCGACGACGGCGTCGCGTTCGCTCATGCGGCAAGCCTACGCAGGTCCAACCTGCCGAACCAGGTTCAGGATGCTGGATCGCGGCTAGGCTGGGCGCACATCGACGGAGGGATGGGCCATGGGACGACTGCGCGTCGGCATCGCCGCTGCACTGCCGGAGGCGCTCTGCGAGCGGCTCGAGGCGCTCGAGCCCCGCATCGAGGTCGTGCGCGACGTCGAGGCCGTGCCGCCGGCGGCGAGCATCGGCGAGTGGGCGCGGCCCGCCCGCCCCGAGCGGTCGGAGGCGCAGCGGGCCGCGTGGCGTGCGACGCTCGCCGGCTGCGACGCGCTCTTCGGCGTCCCCGGCTCGCCCGCCGAGCTCGCGAGCGTGCTCGCCGCATCCGGCTCCGTGCGCTGGGTGCACACGATGGCCGCGGGCGGCGGCAGCCAGGTGAAGGCCGCGGGACTCGACGCCGAGACCCTCGAGCGCGTCACGTTCACGACGAGCGCCGGCGTGCACGGGGCGCCGCTCGCCGAGTGGGCCGTGCTCGGCGTGCTCGCGGGCGCCAAGGACGTGCCGCGGCTCGAGCGGCAGCGCCGCGAGCGCAGCTGGGACGACGGCTGGGCCATGCGCCACGTCGAGGACATGACGGTGCTCGTCGTCGGCCTCGGCGGCATCGGCACGCAGGTCGCCGCGCGCCTCGGCGCCCTCGGCGCCACCATCTGGGGCACGACGCGCACAGGGCAGGCCGTGCCGCACGTCGACCGCCTCGTGCCCGCCGACGACCTCGCCGAGGCGGCGTCGCAGGTCGACGCCATCGTGCTCACCCTGCCGGGCACCGCGCGCACCGAGGGTCTCGTGGGCGATGCCGTGCTCGCAGGCGTGCGCCCAGGCACGATCCTCGTCAACGTCGGCCGCGGCACGGTCGTCGACGAGGACGCGCTCGTGCGCGCGCTCGACGACGGTCGCATCGGCTACGCCGCGCTCGACGTCACGGCCGTCGAGCCGCTCCCGCAGCACAGCCCGCTGTGGAGCCACGAGCGCGTGCTGCTGAGCCCGCACACCGCGGCGCTGCACGAGGAGGAGCCCGCGCGCATCGTCGCGCTCTTCGCCGACAACGCGCGCCGCCTGCTCGACGGCGAGCCCATGCGCAACGTCGTCGACACCGTCGAGTTCTACTGAGCCGCGCGAGACCCGCCGCCGTGCCCGCCGACGCATCCGACCAGCGCGATCCCGCGCCGGCCGTCACGCGCGGCATCGGCATCCTCGGGCTGCTCGCCGAGGCCGACGGGCCCGTGACGCTCACCGAGCTCGCGCGGGGCCTCGGCATCGCGAAGTCCTCGGCGTCGAACCTGTGCCTCGCGCTCGAGGCGAGCGGCGTCGTCGAGCGCGTGCCGCTCGGCTTCCGCCTGGGGCGGCGCGTCGCCGAGCTCGGCGCGGCCTACGCCTTCCAGTTCAACCAGGTGCGCGAGCTCTTCGGCGTCTGCGAGCGCTCGCCGGTGCTGCGGCACGAGGTGGTGCAGATCGCGATGCTCGACGGCCTCGACACGCTCTACCTCGCCCGGCACGAGGGCCGCGCGCACGGCCGCGTGGGCACGCCGCTCGGCTCGCGGCTGCCCGCGCAGCTGACGGCGGCGGGCACGGCGCTGCTGTCGGCGCTCGACGACGACGAGGTGCGGACGCTGCTGCGCGGGCGCACGGCGCCCTCGCGCACGTCGCGCTCGGCGGGCGGGCTCGATGCGGTGCTCGAGAGGATCGCGGCGACGCGCGAGCGCGGCTACGCCGTCGACGCGGGGGAGTCGTTCGAGGGGGTCACGGGCGTCGCCGTCGCGATGCCGCCGTGGACGCCGAGCGACCCGGCGCTCGCGATCGGCGCGGCCGTCCCGGCCGAGGTCGCGACGCCCGCGCACGTCGAGGCGGTGGGCGCGGCGCTGCGCGAGGCCGCCGTCGCCCTCACGAACCCGCTGGCACGACCGGCCCCGCGCGCGACGCGGGGTGCACGAGCATGACCGACACGGAGGCACGCGCATGACGCACCACGACACCGATCGACCGAGGGGCCTCGCCGCCTTCGACCTCACGGGGCGCGTCGCGCTCGTGACGGGCTCGAGCCAGGGCATCGGCCGTGCGCTCGCCGAGGGGCTCGCGGATGCGGGCGCCACCGTCGTCGTGCACGGGCGCGACCGCGCGAAGGCCGAGCGGGCCGCAGGCGAGATCGCCGATGCGACGCATGCGGCG
Organism: Agrococcus sp. GCM10030265; assembly: GCF_042666675.1. Taxonomy (NCBI): domain Bacteria; kingdom Bacillati; phylum Actinomycetota; class Actinomycetes; order Micrococcales; family Microbacteriaceae; genus Agrococcus; species Agrococcus sp. GCM10030265. The sequence continues at coordinate 1,092,848 of NZ_JBHTCZ010000002.1, read as the reverse complement.
ACGCACGTGTCGACCTTCGACGTCACCGACGCCGCGGCGGTCGACGCCGGCGTGGGCGCGATCGAGGATGCCCTCGGCACGCCCGACGTGCTCGTGAACAACGCGGGCATCCAGCGCCGCGCGCCCATCTCGGAGTTCGCGGACGACGACTGGCACGACCTGCTCGCGACGAACCTCACGAGCGCCTTCCTGCTCTCGCGTCGCGTCGCGCGCGGCATGATCGCGCGCGGCTCGGGCCGCATCGTGTCGATCGGCTCGGTGCAGTCGCAGCTCGCGCGCCCGTCGATCGCGCCGTACTCGGCGACGAAGGGCGCGATCGTCATGCTCACGAAGGGCCTCTGCGCCGATCTCGCGCCGCACGGCATCACGGCGAACGCGATCGCGCCCGGCTACGTCGAGACCGAGCTCACGGCGCCGCTCGTCGCCGACGAGCAGTTCTCGTCGTGGGTGCGCGGTCGCACGCCGGCCGGAAGGTGGGGTGACGTGCGCGACCTCGTCGGCGCGGCGGTCTTCCTCGCCTCCGACGCCTCGTCGTTCGTCAACGGGCAGACGCTGCACGTCGACGGCGGCATGACGGCGGTGGTGTGACCATGACCATCGACCGACGCACGATCGCCGTCGTCGCGCACGCCGCATCCGACGTCCGCGTCGAGGAGGTGCCGGAGCCGACGCCGGCAGCCGACGAGGCGGTCGTCGCCGTCGCGTACGGCGGCATCTGCGGCTCCGACCTGCACTACTGGCAGCACGGCGCGGCGGGGGAGTCGATCCTGCGCGAGCCCATGGTGCTCGGCCACGAAGTCTCGGGCGTCGTCGCCGTCGCAGCCGCCGACGGCTCGGGTCCGGCCGCCGGCACGCCCGTGACCGTGCATCCCGCGACGCCCGACTCGTACCTCGGCTCCGCGGCGCGCATGCCGCACCAGGACGGCGCGTTCGCGACGCGGGTCGCGCTGCCTGCGCGCATGCTGCGCGCGCTGCCCGGCGGGCTCGACCTGCGCATCGCGGCGCTCGCCGAGCCGGCCGCCGTCGCGTGGCACGGCGTGGGGCAGGCGGGCGACGTGCGCGGCCTGCGCGCGCTCGTCGTGGGATCGGGGCCGATCGGCGCGCTCGCCGTCGCGGTGCTGCGACACCACGGCGCCGCCGAGATCGTCGCGAGCGACCTGCACGAGCTGCCGATGCGCATCGCCCGCGAGGTCGGCGCCGACCGCACGATCGACGCCCGCGACGCCGATGCGCTCGCCGCGGTCGAGGCCGACGTCGTGGTCGAGTCGTCCGGCACGCTCCCCGGCCTCGCGACGGCGATCCGGTCGGCACGCCGCGGCGGCACCGTCGTCATGCTCGGGCTGCAGCGCGCAGGCGACGTCGCCGTGCCCATCGCGACGGCCATCACGCGCGAGCTGCGGCTCGTCGGGTCGTTCCGCTTCCGCGACGAGATCGACGACGTCGTCGCCGCGCTCGCCGACGGCTCGCTCGCCGTCGACCCCATCGTCACCCACGTCCTCGACGCGGCCGACGCCCTCGAGGCGCTCGGGCTCGCCGCCGACGCCTCGGTATCGTCGAAGGTGCTGCTGCACCTCGGTGCCGCGGGCTCCGCCACCGACGCCGACACGAAGGGCTGACATGCCTGTCACGTATCCGCCGATGATCATGATGGGCGCGCAGGGGACGGGCAAGTCCACGATCGGGGCTGCGCTCGCCGCGCGCCTCAACGTCGCGTTCATCGACGGCGACGACCTGCATCCCGCCGCGAACAAGCAGCGGATGGCGAGCGGCACGCCCCTCACCGACGAGGATCGCGTGCCATGGCTGCGGCTCATCGGCGAGCGCATCGCGCAGGAGCGCGACGCGGGCCGCATCGTCATCGTCGCGTGCTCGGCGCTCAAGCGCTGGTACCGCGAGCTGCTGCGCTCGCACGTGCCGGACCTGCTGTTCGTGCACCTCGTGGGCGACAAGGCGATCCTGCAGCAGCGCCTCGCGGGCCGCGACCACGAGTACATGCCGACGACGCTGCTCGACAGCCAGCTCGAGACGCTCGAGCCGCTCGCCGCGTGGGAGGAGGGCGTCGAGGTCGACATCCACCGCACGCCCGAGCAGATCGTCGACGAGCTGCAGCGCCTGCTGCAGCGCCGCGCGCGCAGCGCCTGACGCGCACCGCACGACACGACGCCACCGCACGACACGACACGACACGCGAACGAGACGAGGACGTCATGGAAGACCTGCAGCTGATGTGGGATCTCGGCACGGGAGGGCTGCTGCTGCTCGCAGCCGCCGCCGTCGCCCTGCTGCTCGTGCTCATCATGGCGTGCAAGGTGCACGCCTTCCTCGCCCTGATGCTCACGAGCATCCTCACGGCGATCGCCGCCGGCATCCCGTTCGAGCGGCTCGTCGAGGCGTTGGGCTTCGGCTTCAACCCGACGCTCGGCAGCGTCATGCTGCTCGTCGCGCTCGGCGCGATGCTCGGGCGCATGATCGAGGCGTCGGGCGGCGCGAAGGTGCTCTCGGATGCGATGATCGCGCGCTTCGGCGAGCAGCGGGCGGGGCTCGCGCTCTCGGTCGCGAGCCTGCTCATGGGCTTCCCGATCTTCTTCGACGCGGGCCTCGTCGTCATGATGCCGATCATCTACGCCGTCGCGAGGCGCGTGGGCGGCTCGTTCCTGTCGATCGCGTTCCCCGCGGCCATCGCGTTCTCGGCGATGCACATCTTCGTGCCGCCGCACCCGGGCCCCGTGTCGGCGGCGGCGATCTACGGCGCCGACGTCGGCCTCGTGCTGATCCTCGGCCTCGTCGTCGCGATCCCCGTCTGGTACGTCGCAGGCATGCTCGTCGGCTCGCGCATCGGGCGCCGCTTCGACATCGCCGTGCCGACGATCCTCGACGGGCGGGCGGGTGACGACGACGTCGAGGCGTTCCGCTCGTCGCCGTCGGTCGGTCGCATCGTCGCCCTCCTGCTGCTGCCGCTCGCGCTGATCCTGCTGAACACGGGCCTCAACATGGCCGCGTCGTTCCAGCCCGACCCCGACTCGTTCAAGGCGCAGCCGTGGGTCGCGATCCTGCGCGCGCTCGGCGAGACGCCCGTCGCGCTGCTCATCACGGTCTTCGTCTCGATGTGGGTGCTCGGCTGGGGCATGGGCAAGCCCGGCGCGCTCGTCGAGCGGCTGGCCGACTCCGCGCTCGGCCCCATCTGCTCCGTCGTGCTCGTCACGGGCGCGGGCGGCATGTTCGGCGGCGTGCTGCGGGCGACGGGCATCGGCGACGCCGTCGCCGAGTCGCTGAACGGCATCGGGCTCCCTGCGATCGTCGCCGCCTTCCTCATCTCGCAGATCGTGCGCATCGCGCAGGGCTCTGCGACCGTCGCGCTCACGACGGCGGCGTCGCTCATGACGGGCGTCGTGGCGGCGGGCGACTACAACCCGATCGAGATCGTCGCGATCGTGCTCGCGACCGCGGCGGGATCCGTCGGCTTCAGCCACGTGAACGACTCGGGCTTCTGGCTCGTGAGCCGCTTCTTCGGCATGGACATGAAGCAGACGCTGTCGACCTGGACGCTGCTGCAGGGCCTCATGGCCGTGCTCGGCTTCGCGCTGTCGCTCGCGATCTACCTCGTCGGCGGGCTGGTCGGGTAGAGGATGGGCGCATGACGTCGCAGCCGCAGCCCGGCACCCTCGCGCTCACGGGCGTGACGGGTGCGCTCGGCGGTCTCGTGCTCGAGCGGCTCGCCGACCTGCAGCCGATCGTGCTCGTGCGCGACGCGGCGCGCGCCCCCGGCGGCTTCGAGGCGCGCGTCGCCGAGTACGCCGACGGCGCGGCATGCCGCGCGGCGCTCGCCGGCGTCGACACCCTGCTGCTCGTGTCGGCGTCCGAGTCGCCCACGCGACGCGACGACCACGCCTCGGTCATCGCCGCGGCGGCCGAGGCGGGCGTCGGGCACGTCGTCTACACGTCGTTCCAGGGCGCGGCGCCCGACGCGACCTTCACGCTCGGCCGCGACCACCATGCCGCAGAGGAGGCGCTGCGCGCCTCGGGCATGCGGTGGACGTTCCTGCGCGACGGCCTCTACCAGGAGTCGCTCGTGCGCTTCGCCGACCAGCGAGGCGTCATCCGCGGTCCGGCGGGCACGGGCCGCCTCGCCGCGGTGTCGCGCGTCGACGTCGCCGACGTCGCGGCGGCGGTCCTGCGCGACCCCTCGGCGCACGTCGACGTCGCCTACACGCTCACGGGCCCCGATGCTCCGCGCATCGACGAGGCCATCGCGCGCGCGGCGGTCGCCACCGGCAGCGACCTGCGCTTCGAGGACGAGACCGTCGAGCAGGCGTACGCGTGGCGGCGCGACGGGTGGGGCGCCGAGGAGTGGCAGCTCGACGCGTGGGTGTCGACGTACACGGCCATCGCCGACGGATCCCTCGCGACGGTGTCGCCGGACGTCGAGCGCGTGCTCGGCAGGCCGGCGCGCTCCATCGAGCAGACGTTCGCGCGCTGAGCCGGAGGCGGCCGCGACACGCCCGGAGCGCCGCCCCTGGTAGCATCGTCGGTCGAGACCTCGGCGAGGGGCGCCCGCGCGCCCGTGATCGACGCGGCGACGTGCCCATGCGGCTGCGTCCCGTGCGCCGACCGAGGTCGACGACCACCCGGGCCACCAGGCCCCGACAGGGAGCATCACCATGAGCACCGACGACAACACGCTCGCCGCCGAGATCCGCGAGCAGTTCGGCAAGGGCGCAGCGCGTCGCCTCCGCGCCGCAGGCAAGATCCCCGCCGTCCTGTACGGCCACGGCACCGAGCCGCGCCACCTCTCGCTCGACGGCCACGCCGTCTTCCTCCTCGTGCGCAAGGCGAACGCCGTGCTCGACCTCCAGATCGAGGGCGAGTCGCAGCTGGCGCTCGTGAAGGACATCCAGCGCAACCCGGTGCTGCAGGGCATCCCCGCCCTCGAGCACCTCGACCTCATCGTCGTGCGCCGTGGCGAGAAGGTCCAGGTCGACGTGCCCGTGCACGTCGAGGGCGAGAGCGCACCCGGCACGATCCACAACCTCGAGAACACGACGCTGCTGCTCGAGGTCGAGGCGCTGCACATCCCCGAGAACGTCGTCGTCTCGGTCGAGGGCCTCGAGGATGGCGCGCAGATCCTCGCGTCCGAGGTCACGCTGCCGAAGGGCGCCGAGCTCGTCACCGAGCCCGAGACGCTCGTCGTGGGCGTCTCCGTGCCGCCCGCACCGGTGCTCGAGGACGAGGACGCCGCCGAGGAGCCCGCCGAGGGCGAGACGGCCGAGGACGCCGACGACGCCGAGGCGTCGTCGGACGACGAGTAGTCCGCGCTCCGCAACGCGCATGACCGACGCGTGGCTGGTGGTCGGGCTCGGCAACCCCGGGCCCGACTACCAGCGCACCCGCCACAACGTCGGCGTCGACGTGCTCGACGAGCTGTGCTCGCGCGCCGGCGTGACGCGCTCGCGCCACCGCAAGGCCGTCGCGAGCGTCGGCGAGCGGCGCATCGTCGGTGGGCCCAAGGTGGTCCTCGCGTTCCCCGAGACGTACATGAACCGATCCGGCGGTCCCGTCGCATCGCTCATGGACTACTACTCCGTGCCGATCGAGCAGGTGATCGTCGTCCACGACGAGCTCGACCTGCCGCTCGGCACCGTGCGCCTCAAGCGCGGCGGCGGCGCGGGGGGCCACAACGGCCTGCGCGACGTCATCGCGGCACGCGGCGCCGACTTCATCCGGGTGCGCGTCGGCATCGGCCGCCCGCCCGGCAGGCAGGATCCGGCCGACTTCGTGCTGAAGCGCTTCTCGGCCACCGAGCAGCAGGAGCTGCCCTTCATGGTCGACGCGGCGGCCGACGCCGTCGAGCACGTGCTGCGCGACGGCCTCGTGCCCGCCCAGCAGGCGCTGCACTCGCCCTGACCGCGCAGCACGACGTCGGCGCGGCTCGCGGCGTCGGAGGTCGCGGCTAGCATGGATCGTCGACCGGGAGGGGTTCGGATGCGTCTTCGACAGCGTGCGCTGCGCGGCATCGCCGCGACCGCAGCGGCGGCAGGCCTCGTGCTCGCGCTCGCCGGGTGCGTGGGCGGCGATGCGAACGACGGCCCCACGGGTCCGAACGGCTACGACCTGGGCGCGACGATCGGCGACGACGTGCGCGCATGGGTCGACGTGAGCGACACCACGGGCACGCTCGACGTCATCCTCGAGCGCGCCGGCGACTCGCAGCCGCTCGGCGTATGCCTCGGCCAGGGCTCGACGGTGTGCGTCCTGGGCGACGTCGCCACGCAGCCGTACGTCGTCTTCATGGGCCCCGCGGGCGAGAACACGACGACCATGACCTGGTACGGCACGCCGATCGAGATGCAGCGCCTCGAGGGCGTCGAGCTCGAGCGCACGCAGGTGTTCGTGGCCGCGCCCCCGCCCGGCGACCCCGCCGCGCTCGCGTACTCGTTCTCCGTCACCGACGCCGCGGGCGCCGTCGTCTACACGCAGTGAGCCTCGCTCCGCTGCTCGCCGTCCTCGAGGAGACGGCGCTCGCCGATGCGCGCCGTCGCATCGCCGTCGGCGGGTCGTTCACCGTCGCCGAGGGCATGCGTGCGCCGCTGCTCGCAGCCATCGCGTCCTCCGACCGCCCGCTGCTCGTCGTCACGTCGACGAAGCGCGAGGCCGACGCGCTCGTCGCCGAGCTCGGCGCATGGCTGCAGGATGCGACCGTCGTCGCCTTCCCGGCGTGGGAGACGCTGCCCCACGAGCGGCTGAGCCCGAGCGCCGAGACGGTCGGGCAGCGCTGGCGTGCACTGCACGACGTGCGCACGCGCCCTGCGGGCACGCCCGCCATCGTGGTCGCGTCGGCGCGTGCCGCGCTGCAGCCCACGCCGATCGGCCTCGGCGACACGAAGGCGATCGTGCTCCAGGCGGGTCAGCGCGGCGTCGACCTCGCCGACCTCACGCGCTCGCTCGTGCACCATGCGTACCAGCGCGTCGACATGGTGACGCGGCGAGGCGAGTTCGCGGTGCGCGGCGGCATCCTCGACGTCTTCAGCCCCGCCGAGGAGCACCCCATCCGCGTCGACCTGTTCGGCGACGAGGTCGAGCAGCTGCGCTGGTTCCGGGTGGCCGACCAGCGCTCCGACCCCGATCCGGTGCCCGTCATCGAGCTGCCGCCCGGCCGCGAGCTGCTGCTCACCGACGACGTGCGTCAGCGCGCTGCCGAGCTGCAGCACGAGCTGCCCGCGATGGAGGGCATGCTCGAGAAGATCGCGCACGGCATGCCCGTCGAGGGCATGGAGTCGCTCGCGCCCCTGCTGCTGCCGCAGCTCGTGCCCCTCACGCACCATCTGCCCGACGCCGCCGTCGCGGTCATCGGGCCCGAGCGGGTGCGCGACCGCGTCGCGATCCTCGACGACACGAACCGCGAGTTCCTCGAGGCCGCCTGGTCCGCCGCCGCGGCAGGCGCCCAGGTGCCGGTCGACCTCGCGTCGGGCGGGTTCCTCGAGCTCGGCGAGCTGCGCGAGGCCGCCGACGGCCCCTGGTACGCGCTGTCGTCGTTCGGCACCGACCTCACCGACGACGGCGCCGAGCTCGTCTCGAGCATCCCGAACCCCATCGGCCAGGGCGCCGAGGCCGCGGTCGAGGCCGTCGTCGCGCTCGCCCAGGGCGGCTGGCGCGTCGTGGTCACGGCAGCCGGCCACGGCATGGGCGAGCGCGCCGCATCCGTGCTCGCCGAGCGCGGCGTCGCCGCGCGCCAGGCCGACGCCCTGCCGGACGTGCTCGAGCCGGGCATCGTGCACGTCGCGAAGGCCGACGTCGAGCACGGCTTCCGCGTCGAGTCGGGCAAGGTGGCGCTCGTCAGCGAGGCCGAGCTCTTCGGCCGCGCCGTCGGCGTCGACGCGCGCGCCCCGCGGCGCCTCGCGACGCGACGCGGCACGGTCGTCGACCCGCTGCAGCTGAAGCCCGGCGACCTCGTGGTGCACGAGACGCACGGCATCGGCCGCTTCATCGAGCTCACGCAGCGCACCGTCTCGTCGGGCGGGCGCAACGCGACGCACACGGTGCGCGAGTACCTCGTGCTCGAGTACGCGCCGTCGAAGCGCGGACAGCCGGGCGACCGCCTGTCCGTCCCCACCGATCAGCTCGACCAGCTGTCGCGCTACGTCGGCGGCGAGAGCCCCACGCTGTCGCGCATGGGCGGCAGCGAGTGGCAGGCGGCGAAGTCGAAGGCGCGCAGGGCCGTGCGCGACATCGCCGTCGAGCTCGTGAAGCTCTACGCCGCCCGCATGGCGTCGAAGGGGCACGCGTTCGGCCCCGACACCCCGTGGCAGCACGAGCTCGAGGATGCCTTCCCCTACGCCGAGACCCCCGATCAGCTCACGACGATCGACGAGGTCAAGCGCGACATGGAGCGCGAGGTGCCGATGGATCGGCTGCTCTCGGGCGACGTGGGCTTCGGCAAGACCGAGGTGGCGGTGCGCGCGGCGTTCAAGGCCATCCAGGACGGCAAGCAGGTCGCGATGCTCGTGCCGACGACGCTGCTCGTCCGTCAGCACCACGAGACCTTCGCCGCGCGGTTCGCGGGCTTCCCCGTGCAGGTGGCGGCGCTCAGCCGCTTCCAGTCGAACGCCGAGGCGAAGGCGACGCTGCAGGGCCTCGCCGACGGCACGGTCGACATGGTCGTCGGCACGCACCGCATCCTCACCGACGTCGTGCGCTTCAAGGACCTCGGCCTCGTCATCATCGACGAGGAGCAGCGCTTCGGCGTCGAGCACAAGGATCTGCTGAAGCAGATGAAGACGAACGTCGACGTGCTGTCGATGTCGGCGACGCCCATCCCGCGCACGCTCGAGATGGCCGTGACGGGCATCCGCGAGATGTCGACGCTCGCGACGGCGCCCGAGGCGCGGCACCCCATCCTCACCTTCGTCGGCGCCCACTCGGATCAGCAGGTCGCGGCCGCCATCCGCCGCGAGCTGCTGCGCGAGGGCCAGGTGTTCTTCGTGCACAACCGGGTGTCGTCGATCGCCCGCACGGCGGCGCGCATCTCGGAGCTCGTGCCCGAGGCGCGCATCGCGATCGCCCACGGCAAGATGAACGAGCATCAGCTCGAGCAGGTGATCGTCGACTTCTGGGAGCGGCGCTTCGACGTGCTCGTGTCGACGACGATCGTCGAGACCGGCCTCGACATCCCGAACGCCAACACGCTCATCGTCGACCGCGCCGAGCGCTACGGCCTCAGCCAGCTGCATCAGCTGCGCGGTCGCGTCGGCCGAGGCCGCGAGCGCGCGTACGCCTACTTCCTGTACGACGCCGAGACGCCGCTGTCCGAGACGGCGCACGATCGCCTCGAGACGATCGCGGTGCACAACGAGCTCGGCGCGGGCATGCAGGTGGCGATGAAGGATCTCGAGATCCGCGGCGCCGGCAACCTGCTCGGCGGCGAGCAGTCGGGGCACATCGCCGGCGTGGGCTTCGACCTCTACCTGCGCATGGTCGGCGAGGCCGTGTCGGCGTTCCGCGGCGACGCCGAGGAGGCGCCGCGCGAGCTGCGGCTCGAGCTGCCGGTCGATGCGGTCATCCCCGAGTCGTACCTCGACGCCGAGCGCCTGCGCCTCGAGGCGTACCAGAAGCTCGCGGCCGCGGCGTCGTCGCCGTCGGACACCGCGATCGACACGGTCGCCGACGAGCTGCAGGATCGCTACGGCCCGCCGCCGCAGCAGGTGATCACGCTGCTCGCGATGGCGCGCCTGCGTCGACAGGCCATGCGCTCGCGGCTGTCGGAGGTCATCACCGTGGGGCCGAACCTCCGCGTGGGCCCCGCCGACCTGCCCGAGTCGCTGCAGCTGCGCCTGCGCCGCATGCACCCGGCCGCGAAGCTGAATCGGTCGTCGAGCACGCTGCTCGTGCCCGTGCCGACCGCGGGCGGCGGGCGGCTCGCCGGCACGCAGGCGCAGCCGCTGCCGGATGCCGAGCTCATCGAGTGGGTCTCGCAGCTGCTCGCGGCGATCTTCCCGCCGCCGAAGCCAGCCGAGCCCGGCGCGCTCGACGCCGACGGCCATCCGATCGACGCGGGCGAGCAGTCGTGAGCGACGAGGCAGACGTGCCCGCGCAGCCGGATGCGCTCGCCGACCTCGTCGGCGTGGTGACGAGGCTGCGCAGGCCGGGTGGCTGCCCGTGGGATGCGGAGCAGACGCACGAGAGCCTCGTGACGTACCTCGTCGAGGAGGCCTACGAGCTCGTCGACGCCATCGAGACGGGCGACGTCGCGGGCATCCGCGAGGAGCTCGGCGACGTCCTGTACCAGGTGCTGTTCCACGCCGACATCGCCGCGGTCGAGGAGGGCTTCGACATCGCCGACGTCGCGCGCGATGCCGCCGCGAAGATGCGCTCGCGCCATCCCCACGTCTTCGGCGATGCGCAGGTGTCGGGCGTCGACGACGTCGTGGCGTCGTGGGATGCGCTGAAGCGCGCCGAGAAGTCCGAGCGCGAGAGCGCGCTCGACGGCATCCCTCCCGGGCTGCCCGCGCTGGCGCTCGCGCAGAAGACGCTGCAGCGGGCCCGCAGGGCGGGGCTCGTGACGCTGCCGGAGGCCGAGGCGTCCGCGCCGTCGACCGAGGCCGAGCTGGGCGCGGCGCTGCTCGCGATGGTCGAGCAGGCGAGCGCGCACGGCGTCGACGCCGAGCGCGCGCTGCGGCTCGCGGTGCGCGAGCGCGATGCCGAGCTGCGCGCGGGGGAGCGCGAGGCGGGCGCGGCTGGCGACGCGCAGGCGTGAGCGCTGCGCGGAGGTCGGCCCGGTAGCCTGCCCGGGTCGGGACGCAGCGGCGTCCTGAGCCGTCGACGGTCGGAGCGTCTCGTGGTGTGGATCGAGGTCCTGCTCGCCGTGCTGGCGGGCGTGGTGCTCGGGGGTCTGCTGCTCGCCGGTCGCACGGTCGCGCCCGGCTCGACGACCGTCGTCGCATGGCTGCTGCTGACGCTCGGCGGGGTCGCCGCGGCGGCGCTCCTCGCGTCCGAGCCCGTCGTGGTCGTGGCTGTCGCCCTGCCCGTGGCGCTCGTCGTCATCGGGCTCGGCGCACCGTGGGCGGCGGGCCGGGCCGACCCGCACCTGCGAGCGGTGCCGTACTGGTCGCGACTGCGCGGCGACGCGCGGTTGCGGGCGGATGCGGTGCGTCGCGACTCGCGCGAGGCGCACGTCGCGCCCGAGCGTCGCGACCTGTCGACGCCCGACGCCTGAGTCGAGCGCGGGCCCGTCAGTCGCGGTGGATGCGCGGCGCCGGCCGCTCGAGCCCCTCGCGCGGTCGCCAACGAGCGCGGCCGACGGCGGCGACGAGCGCGATGCCGACGACGAACGCGAGCAGCACCTGCCCGGTCGGCACGACGAGTCCGCCGATGCCGCCGTGCACCGCGGGGTCGAGGAAGGGGTAGGGGATCCACCCGTCGCCCAGGCCGCCGCGCAGCCACGATCCAGCGAGGTACGCGACGGGGTAGAGCATCCATGCGGCGATGCACCTGCCCACGCGCAGCGGCCTCGCCGTGGGCACGAGCAGCCAGTCGAGCGCCATGAGCACGGGGATGAGCCGGTGCTGGGCGAAGCTCGGGTACTCGACGTCGAAGCCGAGCGCCTCGGCCGGGGAGGCGAGCAGCACGGCCCAGACGAGGCCCGTGAGCACGATGTACGCCGTGGTCGCGCCGCGCAGGGCGTCGAACCAGCGCGGCCTGCCCTCGGGGCGCAGCAGCATCCAGGCGACGACGACGAGCACGAGCACGTTCGACTGCACCGTGAAGTAGCCGAGGTGCTCGCTGAGTCGCTCGCCCTCGCCGGCGACGGTCACGAGGTTCCACGCCTCGGCGAGGAGTCCTGCGAGCAGCACGACGACCCGCAGGGCGAGGATCGGCACGGAGCGGTCGGTGAGCTGGGTCGACGTCGGCGTCACGCGCTCATCGTGGCACGCGCGATGGCGCGCGACGGGTCACGGCTGCGACGGCGCGGCGCGCGTCACCCCTGGCGGCCCTTCATCCGCGGGTTGCGCCTGTTGATGACGAAGACCTTGCCGCGGCGACGCACGACCTGTGCGCCCGGCTGCCTCGCGAGCGACTTGAGCGATGCACGGACCTTCATGGGACCTCCCGGGTCGGCGGCATGCGTCCGCGCATGCCATGATGAGAACAGTTCTCAGTAAAGCAGATGGAGACGGACATGGGCGTGGCGACGATGGTGCTCGGCGTGAGCGACGGCGAGCGATCGCGGCACGCACGGCGGCTCGCGGCGGCGACGGGCACGCCGCTCGTGCAGGCGGCGGCGATCCAGCACGCCGCCGTCGACGGCATCGCGGAGGCGCTCGACGCCGCGGCCGGGGTCGTCGTCGAGGTGCCGGCGAGCGTGCAGCCCATGCACGTCGTCGGCATGCTCGCCGACGCCGAGCTGCCGGGCGCGATCGAGTGCGTCGTCGACGCCCGCACCCTGCTGCGGCTGCTGGGGCTCGCAGGCCTGCCGCCGTGCGGATGCGGGCGCGCGCAGCGACTCGTCGAGCAGCTCGAGCAGGCGACGGTGGCGACCATCGTCGGGTGGCACCCGCTCGACACCCCCACGCTCAGCACGCTCATGGCGCTCGTCGCCCACGTCGCGCCGCGCGCACGGCTGCGCCTCGACCGAGGCGTCGTCGACCCGCCCGTCGGGCGGCGCATCCACGCCGTGCACGATCATCCCGGCTGGACGTGCGTGCTGAACGGCGACCACGACCCGCACATGACCGACCGGCGCGTCTCGGCGATGCGCTTCGAGCACGTGCGCCCGCTGCACCCCGCGCGACTCGTGCAGGCGCTCGACGCGCTCGGCAGCGGCAGGCACGGCGCCGTCGTGCGGTCGGCGGGGTTCGTCGCGCTCGCGACGCGTCCCGGCCGAGTCGGCTGGTGGGATCAGGCGGCGGGGTCGTTCGCGCTGCACGCGCTCGATGCCGACCCCGACGACCCGGTCGCGGTCGGACAGGACCTCGCGATCATCGGCGTCGACCTCGACCGGTCGGGCATCGCCGCAGCGCTCGCGGCCGCCGCGCTCGACGACGACGAGCTCGCGGCCGGCCCCGCGGCGTGGGCGCGCTACGCCGACCCGCTGCCCGCCTGGGAGCCCGAGCCGGCCGGATGACCGACCGCGGCGGCTCGCGCGTCGCGGCGACGCCGGAGTGCCGGCACGAGATGAGCGTCAGCGGGCCGCCGAGGGCGCATTCCGCTCGGCGTCTCGCTCACGCTCATCTCGTGCGGGTCCCTGCGCCACCGCGCCCTGGTCCTCCGGTGGCGTCGCGGCGCCCGCGTCCCGCAGCCGCATGCGCGTCGCCGGCCCCGATCCCGGCGGCCCCAGCAGCGCCACGAGCACGACGAGCGCCATGAGGATCCCGAGCACGCCCGTCGTCTGCACGGCGACGCCGAGCCAGCCGTCGGCCGCGACCGGGTTGAGGAAGGGGTAGAGCCACGCGCCGATCTGCTGCGCGATGATCACCGCGACGATCGCGTAGACCGCCGGGTAGATGAGCCATGTCCATGCGAAGCGGCGGCGCACGCGCGTGCGGCCGGGCGTGAGCGCCCAGTCGAGCACCATCACGAACGGCACGAGCTGATGCTGCACGATGCTCTGGAACGGCTCGGCGGGGTTCAGGAACGACCCCGGCTCGAGCACCGTCACGTACGTCACGCCCGCGAGCAGCACCCAGGCGGTCGTCGCGGCGCGCAGCCAGTCGAACCATGCGGGCCGATGCGTGGCCGGCTGCGCGACCATCCAGATCGCGACGAGCACCGAGAGCACGCTCGCCTGCGTCGTGAAGTACGAGAAGTGCACGACGAGCGATGCGCCGAGGTCGAGGAGCACGCCGACGCGGCGCGCCTCGGCCGCCACGACCATGCCCACGATCGTCAGTCGCAGCAGCTGCGACGCGACGCCGTGGTCGCGAAGCAGCGGTCTGCGGAGGCGGGAGGCCATCGCTCCATCCTGCCAAGCCCGAGGGGGCGTCCGCAGACGCGCCCGGTCGGATGCCGGATGCGGGAGGATGGAGCACGTGGCATCCCAGGTGAACCCTCCCCGCGGCATGCGCGACATGCTGCCCGCCGAGCAGCGCAGACGCGCGCACGTCGCCGACGTCATCCGGGGCGCGTTCGCCGACCACGGGTTCGAGGAGATCGAGACGCCCGTCGTCGAGCTCGCCGAGCGACTCCACGCCGGCCTCGGCGGCGACAACGAGAAGCTGGCGTTCGGCATCCAGCGCCGCGGCCTCACGGTCGACGACCTGCGCGCCGCCGAGACGCCCGCCGAGCTGAACGACCTCGGCCTGCGCTTCGACCTCACGGTGCCGCTCGCGCGCTACTACGCGACGAACCGGGCCGAGCTGCCCACGGTGTTCCGCGCGATCCAGATCGCGCCCGTGTGGCGCGCCGAGCGCCCGCAGGCCGGGCGCTACCGGCAGTTCGTGCAGTGCGACATCGACATCGTGGGCGAGCCGGGCATCCAGGCCGAGCTCGAGCTCGTCGTCGCGACGGGCGACGCGCTGCAGCGCCTCGGCCTCGCCGACGCGTTCCTGCGCGTCAACGACCGCCGCATCCTGCACGCGATGCTCGAGGCGGCCGGCGTCGACGAGGCGGCGCGCGAGGGCGCGCTCATCACGATCGACAAGCTCGACAAGATCGGTCGCGACGGCGTGGCGCGCGAGCTCGGCGACGCGGGCATCGACGGCGGGGCCGTGCTCGCCCAGATCGACGCGGTCGCGGCCGGCGACTGGTCGCGCCTGCCGGGCGAGGCGACCGAGGCCGTGCGAGCGCTGCTCGACCTCGATCCGGCGTCGCTCGGCGTGCGGCTCGAGCTCGACCCCTCGCTCGTGCGCGGCATGGGCTACTACACGGGCGTCATCATGGAGATCGCGCATCCCGCCGTGCCGTACTCGATCGGTGGCGGCGGGCGCTACGACGGCATGGTCGGGCGGTTCCTCGGCACCGACGTGCCCGGCGCGGGCATCTCGTTCGGCTTCGAGCGCCTCATCGACCTCGTCGACCTGCGCGCCGACGCCGACGCGGAGGTCGTCGGCATCCTGCACGACCGCGACGCGAGCCCCGCGCTCGTCGCCGCCGTCAAGCGACGCGTCGTCGCCGAGGGTCGCGCCGTGCGCGTCGCGAGGCGCACGAAGAACGTCGCCCGCGTGCTCGACGGGCTCGCCGCCTCCGGCGCCACCCACGTGCTGACGCTGCGCGCCGACGCCGACCCCGCGGGTGCCCTCGACGTGCAGCCGCTGCGGGCCTCGGACTGACCCCGCTCGCCGCCCGCGCCACCCCGCGCTGCGAGGGCCCGAGGGATAGGCTCGGATGCGGGCGAGCGCGTGGCTGGCGCGACGCCCGCGAGAGAGACCACCACCCCCAAGCAAGGAGTCCCACGTGGCATCCATCGACGCACTGCTCGCCCGCGAGATCCTCGACTCGCGCGGCAACCCGACCGTCGAGGTCGAGGTGCTGCTCTCCGACGGCGCCGTCGGCCGCGCCGCGGTGCCCTCCGGCGCGTCGACCGGCGCGTTCGAGGCCTACGAGCTGCGCGACGGCGACGCGGGCCGCTACCTCGGCAAGGGCGTCGAGCAGGCCGTCGAGGCCGTGAACGGCGAGATCGCCGACGCGATCGAGGGCCTCGCAGCCGACGACCAGCGCATCATCGACCAGACGCTCATCGAGCTCGACGGCACCGACAACAAGTCGCGCCTCGGCGCGAACGCGATCCTCGGCGTCTCGCTCGCGGTCGCGAAGGCCGCAGCCGACTCGGCGGCGCTGCCGCTCTTCCGCTACCTCGGCGGCCCGAACGGCCACGTGCTGCCGGTGCCGATGATGAACGTCATCAACGGAGGCGCGCACGCCGACACCGGCGTCGACATCCAGGAGTTCATGATCCTGCCGATCGGTGCGCCCACGTACCGCGAGGCGCTGCGCTGGGGCACCGAGACGTACCACACGCTGAAGAAGATCCTCAACGAGGAGGGCCTGTCGACGGGCCTGGGCGACGAGGGCGGCTTCGCCCCCGACCTGCCGACGAACCGCGCGGCGCTCGAGCTGCTCGTGCGCGCCATCGAGCAGGCGGGCTACACCCCGGGCACCGACATCGCGCTCGGTCTCGACGTCGCGGCGAGCGAGTTCTACGAGGACGGCGCGTACCGCTTCGAGGGCACGTCGCGCACGAGCGACGAGATGGCCGAGTACTTCGCCGACCTCGTCGCGTCCTTCCCGCTCATCACGATCGAGGACCCGCTCGACGAGTCCGACTGGGACGGCTGGGTGAAGATCACCGAGCTGCTCGGCGACAAGGTGCAGCTCGTCGGCGACGACCTGTTCGTCACGAACCCCGAGCGCCTCTCCGACGGCATCGCGAAGGGCGCGGGCAACGCGCTGCTCGTGAAGGTCAACCAGATCGGCACGCTGTCCGAGACGTTCGACGCCGTGCGCATCGCGGCCGGCGCTCGCTACGCATCGGTGCTCTCGCACCGCTCGGGCGAGACCGAGGACACGACGATCGCCGACATCGCGGTCGCCCTCAACGTCGGTCAGATCAAGACGGGCGCCCCCGCCCGCTCCGACCGCGTCGCGAAGTACAACCAGCTGCTGCGCATCGAGGAGGACCTCGCCGAGGCCGCCGTCTACGCCGGCGCTGCGGCGTTCCCGCGCTTCCAGGGCTGAGGCCCGGCGCGATGCGCGGCACGGACGACCGGCCCGGCGGCATCCGCGGCCTCGGGCGCGCCCTCGCCTCCACGGCGAGGGAGCGCACCGAGCGCCGCGGTGCCGAGCCGCGTCGTCCGGCCGACGCGCAGATGGGGCGGCTGCGGGTCTCGTGGACGCTGCTCGTCGTCGGCGGGCTCGTCGTCGTCGGCGCCTTCACGCTCGCGCCATCGATCGGTCTGCTGCTCGAGCAGCGGCAGACCATCGCCGACCTGCAGGATCAGGTCGCGCAGCAGCAGGAGAACGTCGACGACCTCACCGACGAGGTCGCCCAGTGGGACGATCCGGCCTTCATCGAGGCGCAGGCGCGCGATCGCCTCTTCTACGTCTACCCGGGCGAGACCGCCTACGTCGTGCTCGACGACCGCGGCCCTGCGGAGTCCGTCGAGGCCGCGCCGACGTTCACGACCGATCTCGTCGAGTCGCACGGCGACTGGGTGCAGGCGGGCATCGCATCCGTCGTGCTCGCCGGGCTCACCGACGCCGACGCTGCGACGCTCTCGTCGGGCACGCCCCTCGACGCGCGCTGAGCGCGCACCCACCGGAAGGATCCCCGTGCTCGAGCACGCCACCGAGGCCGACATCGCCATCATGACCGAGCAGCTCGGGCGGCCCGTGCGCGACGTCGTGGGCGTCTCGGCGCGCTGCGGATGCGGGGCGCCGGCCGTCGTCGCCACGCGGCCGAGGCTCGCGAACGGCACGCCCTTCCCGACGTTCCACTACCTGACGCACCCCGACGCGACGGTGGCGGCGTCGCGGCTCGAGGCATCCGGCGCGATGGCCGAGCTGCAGGAGCGCCTCGGCGACCCGGAGGTCGCGGCGGCGTACCTCGCGGCGCACGAGGCGTACCTCGCGGAGCGCGCCGCGTACGGCGACGTGCCCGAGATCGACGGCATCAGCGCCGGGGGCATGCCGACGCGCGTCAAGTGCCTCCACGCGCTCGTCGCCCACAGCCTCGCGGCCGGGCCCGGCGTCAACCCGATCGGCGACGCGGCGCTCGCGATGGGCGACTGGCAGCCCGAGACGTGCACGTGCAGCCGTCCCATGGCCGCCGGCGAGGGCGATGCGGTAGGGCACGCGTCCGAAGGCGCGTCGCAGCAGGAGTAGCATCGATGATGCTGTCGCACACCCCCACAGAGCAGAGAGCCATCACCGTGACCACTCGCATCCTGATCGTCGGCGGTGGCTACGCCGGCTTCTACACCGCACGCGGCCTCGAGCGCATCCTCGGCCGCCGCGAGGCCGAGGTGACCCTCGTCGACCCGCTGCCGTACATGACGTACCAGCCGTTCCTGCCCGAGGTCGCCGCAGGCTCGATCGAGGCTCGCCACTCCGTCGTCTCCCTGCGCAAGCACCTGCGGCGCACCGCGGTCATCACCGCGCGCGTCACGGCCATCGACCACGTGTCGAAGTCCGCGACCGTCACGCCGGAGGACGGCGAGTCGTTCGAGATCGAGTACGACGAGCTCGTGCTCACCGCCGGTGCCGTCTCGCGCACGTTCCCGATCCCGGGCGTCGCCGACGTCGCGATCGGCATGAAGACCATCGAGGAGGCCGCCGCGGTGCGCGACCGCCTCATCGCGAACTTCGCACGCGCCTCCGTCATGCCCGAGGGCCCCGAGCGCACGCGCCTGCTGACCGTGACGGTCGTCGGTGGCGGCTTCGCGGGCATCGAGGTGTTCGCCGAGCTGCGCGGGCTCGCCACGAGCCTCATCGAGCTCTACCCGAGCATCGTCATGGAGGACATCCACTTCCACCTCATCGAGGCGATGGGGCGCATCATGCCCGAGGTCAGCCTCGAGACGGCGAAGAAGGTCATCGCGCAGCTCGAGGCGCGCGAGGCGCACATCCACCTCGAGACGCAGCTGAAGTCGGCCGTGGGCGGTCTCGTCGAGCTCTCGACGGGCGAGTCGTTCGAGTCGGACCTCATCATCTGGACCGCGGGCGTCATGGCGAACCCGATGGTGCGCAAGACGGGCCTGCCGCTCGACGAGCGCGGCCGCGTCGCAGCGAACACCCGCCTCCAGGTCGTCGACGGCGACGAGGTCGTGCCCCACGCGTGGACGGCGGGCGACGTCGCCGCCGTGCCCGACGTGTCGAAGACCCCCGGCCCCGGCGGCTTCTGCGTGCCCAACGCGCAGCACGCCGTGCGTCAGGGCAAGCTGCTCCCGAAGAACATCGTCGCGTCGCTGCGTGGCGAGGCCCCGCAGGCGTACGTGCACGCCAACCTCGGCGCCGTCGCGGGCCTCGGCCTCGGGCAGGGCGCCTTCCAGAAGGGCAAGATCGGCTTCACCGGTCCGCTCGCATGGATGGCGCACCGCGGCTACCACGGCATGGCGATCCCGATGTGGGAGCGCAAGCTGCGGGTGCTCGGCGACTGGATCGGCGGCATGGTCCTCGGCCGCGACGACGTGCAGCTCGAGACGCGCGAGACGCCGCGCGAGGTCTTCGAGGAGTTCGCATCGCGCCCGAAGCCGTCAGCCGACGCCGACGTGCCGAAGGCCGCGCCCGTCGCCGACGTGCAGCCGGCACCCGCCGAGGAGCAGAAGGTCGCCGCCGAGACGTCCGAGCTCAGGGCCGAGTCGAAGGCCTGAGCGCCTCCCCACCACGATCGAAGGGGTCGATGCCTGCGGGCGTCGACCCCTTCGTCGTGCGGCGGATGCCGCCTGCGATCACCGATCCCGTCGCGCGCCGCCTGGCGACTGCGCATCGCCCGAGCCGGGCTCCGCGTCGTCGGGCGTGACCTTGCTCTGCGCCGCCTCGACGAGCGACAGCGGCGACGTGATGTCCTCGAGCGACTTGCCTGCGGCGCTCACGCCGAAGAGGCCGCAGATGATGCCGCCCGCGATCATGACGCACGAGCCGAGCACGTAGCCCCAGAACAGCGGCTCGCGGTCGGTGCCGTCGCCGATGAGCGCACCGTAGAGCGCGGGCGCCGCGGCGCCCACGAGCTGGCCGATGGAGAACACGTACGAGATCACCTGGCTGCGCAGCTCGAGCGGGAAGATCTCCGACACCGTGAGGTACGCGGCCGATGCTCCTGCCGAGGCGAAGAAGAACGATGCGCACCAGAAGATGGTGTGCGTCGTCGCATCGAGCGTGCCCTCGCGGAACAGGAACGCCGAGACGAGCAGGATGAGGCCCGCGAGCACGTACGTGCCGAACAGCATCCGCCGCCTGCCCCACGTGTCGAAGAGCCGCCCGAGCACGAGCGCTCCGGTCAGGTTGCCGAGCGCGAACGCGATGAAGTACTGCGAGGCGGTCGCCGGCGGGGTGTCGTAGAAGTTCTCGAGCACGAGCGCGTAGGTGAAGAAGATCGCGTTGTAGAGGAACGACTGCGTCACCATCATCGTGACGCCGACGAACGTGCGGCGCGGGTACTCGCGGAACAGCACCTTCGCGATCGTGAGGAACGGCACCCTGCCGATCTCGCTCACCGTGATCGCCTTCGAGTCGTCGACGGGGTCGATCTGCTTGCCCTCGGCGCGGATGCGCTCCTCGATCTCGTCGACGCCGCGCTCGGCCTCCTCCTCGCGCCCGTGCGTCATCTGCCAGCGCGGGCTCTCGGGGATGTGCCTGCGCAGGTAGATGAGCGCGAGGCCCAGCACGGGCCCGATGAAGAACGACAGGCGCCAGCCGAGGTCCTGGTCGAAGTAGTCGGTGTTGAGGAAGAGCGAGGATGCGACGGCGCCGAGCGCCGCACCACCCCAGTACGTGCCGTTGATGGCGATGTCGACGCGGCCGCGGTACCTCGCGGGGATGATCTCGTCGATCGCCGAGTTGATGGCCGCGTACTCGCCACCGATGCCCGCACCGGCCACGAAGCGCCACAGGTAGAAGAACCACGGCGCGAACGAGAGGCCCGCGATCGCCGAGCCCAGCAGGTAGACGGCGAGCGAGATCAGGAAGAGGTTCTTGCGCCCGAGGCGGTCGGCGAGCCTGCCGAAGACCAGTGCGCCGAACACCTGCCCCAGCAGGTAGAAGGTGCCGGCGAGGCCGACCTGCGCCGCATCCATGCCGAGCGTCTGCGCGTAGCCGTTCGCCGCGACGATCTGCACCTCGAGGCCGTCGAGGATCCAGGAGAACCCCAGGCCGACGACGATCATCCAGTGGAAGCGCGACCACGGCAGCCGGTCCATGCGGGCCGGCACCAGCGACCGGTGCTCCTTCGCTCTCGCGTCCGTCGACGTCATCGTCTCCCCGTCCTCGTGGGTCCGGGCGTCGCAGGTCGCGGCGTCCGCAGACGTTCCTATCGAATGCATGTGGATGCTCTCCGGCCGTTGACGAGCGGGCCGCGCCAGGGGTAGTGCGAATCCTTCGACGCCGGAGGCATCCTCGGCCCTCGCATCTCGAGCCCGGCCGCGGGGCCCGCTCGTCGCGAGGGTCGTCGCTCGCGGTCCGGGCTCGCGGTGTCGCACGGCGGGGGATGAGCGGATGCGTGCGCGCCGGTAGCGTGGAGGCCATGGATCCCGTCCTCCTCGCCGTCATCGCCGCCGTCGTCGTGGTGCTGCTCGTCGTCGTGCTGTGGCAGGTGCTCGCGGTGCGCCGGGTCTCGAAGGCTCGCGACGCCATCGTCGACGCGCGCGGTCGTCTCGAGCGTGCGCGTGCCGCCGTCGCCGAGTCGGCGGCGAGGGGTGGCGGCGCCGACGTCGCCGAGTCGAACGACCGGGTGCAGCAGGAGCGTCGCGCCGTGAACGCCGCGACCCGCGAGGGCGAGGCGCTGCGCAAGCGCTTCCCGACGTCGCTCTACGCGAGCCGCATCCCCGAGCCCCGGTACGAGGAGGCGACGGGCGGCACCGCCGAGCCGCCGCGCATCGCGTTCTAGCCGATCGCGGCGACGACGTCGCCCGCCCACGTGCCGGGCCCCGTCACGGCGACGGTCTCGAGACCCTGCCATGCCGCCGCCTCGTGCAGCCGCGGCGCGATGCGCTCCGCGAGCTCGCCCGCGCGTGACGCGAACCGGGGCTCGACGTGCGCGTGCTGCACGCGCAGCACCCCCGCGCGTCGATCGCTCTTCAGGTCGATGCGCCCCACGACGTCGCCGTCGACCGCGACGGGCAGCACGTAGTAGCCGTGCTCCCGCTCGGCCGGTGGCGTGTAGATCGAGATGCGGTAGTGGAAGTCGAACAGCCGCAGAGCGCGCGGGCGATGCCACACGACGGGGTCGAACGGCGACAGCAGCGCCGTGGCCTCGACCGACCGGGGGATGCGCTGCGTCGCATGGAGGTAGGCGGGCGCCTGCCAGCCGTCGACCGAGACCGGCAGCAGCTCGCCCGACTCGACCAGCGCATCCACCGCCGCGCGCGCATCGGCGAGGTACGCGAGCCTGTAGTAGTCGCGCAGGTCGTCGACCGTCGCGACGCCGAGCGCGACGGCGCTGCGACGCACGAGCTCGATCGTCGCCTCCTGCTCGGGCACGGCATGCTGCAGCGCGGCGGGCAGCGCGCGCTCGGCGAGGTCGTAGACGCGCTCGAAGCGCCGGCGGCCGAGCACCACGAGCTCGCCCGTGCGGAACATCGCGTGGATCGCGTGGTGCGCGTCGCCGCGATCCCACCAGCCGCCCGAGCCGCGCACGTTGCGCGGATGCTCGATCTCGCCCACGGTCGACGGCCCCTGCGCCGCGAACGCCGCCCGCAGCTCGTGCAGCAGCGTCGCGTGCTCGGCGAGCCACGCTGCGTGCTTGGCTCGGAACCGCTCGGCGCGGAAGCGCAGCAGCGGCACGTCGGCCACGGGCACGATGGCCGCCTCGTGCGCCCACAGCTCGGTCGTGCGGCCGAGCACGCGCGGCCGGCGATCGTGCGCGACGAGCCGATCGAGCACGCCCCGGTCGTACGCGCCGAGGCGCGCGAGCAGCGGCAGGTAGTGGCTGCGCTCGAAGACGTTGACGGTGTCGAGCTGCAGCAGGCCCAGCCGGGCGAAGGCACCGGAGAGCTGCCGCATGCCGACGTGGGGCGGGGGAGCGGCGAAGCCCTGCGCCGCGAACGCCACGCGCCGCGCCTCCGCCGCCGACAGCCGAGCTCGAGCCATGCCCCCGACCCTAGGGGTCACCACCGACGTCGCATCGCCGCACCACAGGGGACGCATGTGCTGGACGGGGGGTCTGCGTCGCTAGGCTCGTGGGCCATGAGGCTCTTCGGCGCGCGAGACCAGCGACCCGTCGAGCCTCCGCTCGTGCCGCCGGGCCTGCAGATCGCCGGCGCGTGGTCGTGGCGGCTGCTCGTCGTCGCCGGCGTCCTCGCGCTCGTGCTCTGGATCGTGTCGCAGCTGCGCATCATCGTGATCCCGCTCATGGTCGCCGCGCTGCTCACGGCCCTCATGATCCCGCTCGTCGGATGGCTCGTGCGCAGGCGGTGGCCGCGCGCGCTCGCCGTCGCCGTCAGCGTCGTCGCGCTGCTCGCCGTCGTCACGGCGCTGTTCTGGCTCGCCGTCTCGCAGATCCGCGGCGGCTACCCCGACCTGCAGCAGCGGGCGATCGACTCGTACGACGGGCTGCGGCGATTCCTGCTCGAGTCGCCGCTGCACCTCACCGAGCGCGACATCTCCCGCTACACCGACACGCTCGTGCAGGCCATCCAGCAGGACACGCAGCAGATCGTCGCGAGCGCCCTCTCGGTCGGCTCGTCGCTCGGGCACCTGCTCGTCGGCATGCTGCTGACGATCTTCGCGACGATCTTCCTCCTGCTCGACGGCGCACGGATCTGGCGGTGGATCGTCGGCATCTTCCCCCGCCGCGCCCGCCCCGCCGTCGACGGCAGCGGACGCGCCGGCTGGGTCACCCTCGGCAACTTCGTGCGCGTGCAGGTGCTCGTCGCCGCGATCGATGCCGTCGGCATCGGCCTCGGCGCCTTCATCCTCGGGCTCTTCTACGGCGGGTTCCCGCTCGTCGTGCCCATCGCGGTGCTCGTGTTCCTCGGCTCGTTCATCCCCGTCGTCGGCGCGATCGCCACGGGTGCGATCGCCGTGCTCGTCGCGCTCATCGCCCTCGGACCGATCCCGGCCGTCATCATGCTCGGCATCGTGCTGCTCGTGCAGCAGGTCGAGGGCCACGTGCTGCAGCCGTTCATCATGGGCACCGCCGTCAAGGTGCACCCGCTCGCCGTCGTGCTGTCGGTCGCGGGCGGGTCGATCGTCGCGGGCATCCCCGGCGCGCTGTTCGCCGTGCCCGTCGTCGCATTCCTCAACGTCGCGATCACGACGATCGCGACCGGCTCGTGGCGCACCCATCCGCGCCCGAGCGATCCCTCGGAGGTCCCGGTCGCATGACCTCGCTCGATGCTCGGGGCACGATCCCCGGTCCCACGCTCGCGGAGTTCCGCGAGGCCCAGGCCACGGTCGCCTCCGCGATCCAGCACACGCCCATGGAGCTGTCCCGGCACCTGTCCGGCATGCTCGGCTCGCCCGTGCACCTCAAGTGCGAGAACCTCCAGCGCACCGGCGCGTACAAGATCCGCGGCGCCTTCAACATGCTCTCGAAGCTCACGCCCGAGCAGCGCGAGCGGGGCGTCGTCGCCGCCTCGGCGGGCAACCATGCGCAGGGGGTGGCGTTCGCGGCCTCCGAGCTCGGCATCCGCTCGACGATCTTCATGCCGATGGGCGCGGCACTGCCGAAGGTGCAGGCCACCCGCGACTACGGCGCCCGCATCGAGCTGCGCGGCCTCGACTTCCAGTCGGCGCTGCAGGCGGCCGTCGCGCACGTCGCCGAGACGGGCGCGACCTTCGTGCCGCCCTACGACCACCCGGACATCGTCGCCGGGCAGGGCACCGTCGGCCTCGAGATCCTCGACCAGCAGCCCGACGTCGACACCATCCTCGTGCCGATCGGCGGCGGCGGCCTCGCCGCCGGCGTCGCGTCGGCCGCGAAGCAGCGCGCTGCGGAGCTCGGTCGACGCATCCGCGTCGTCGGCGTGCAGTCGAGCGTCGCCGCCGCCTACCCGCCGTCGCTCGCCGCGGGATCCCCGACCACGATCGTCACGTCGCCGACCATCGCCGACGGCATCGCCGTGGCCAGACCGGGCGACCTGCCCTTCGAGATCATCCGCGCATGCGTCGACGAGGTCGTCACCGTCACCGACGACGACATCGCACGCGCCATCATCGCCCTGCTCGAACGGGCGAAGCTCGTCGCCGAGCCCGCGGGCGCCGTCACGACGGCGGCCATCATGACGGGTGCCGTGCGCGACGCCGGGTCGACCGTCGCCGTCGTCTCCGGCGGCAACGTCGATCCCATGGTGCTCGAGCGCGTCATCGGCCGCGGCCTCGTCGCCTCGCAGCGCTACCTGCGCATCCGCATGGATCTGCCCGATCGACCGGGCCAGCTCGCCATCATCGCGCAGATCCTCTCCGACGAGCAGGCGAACGTCGTCGAGGTGCTGCACACGCGGCACAACGAGTGGACGCAGATCAACGACGTCGCCATCGAGCTCTCGGTGACGACGCGCGGCCCCGAGCACGCGCAGCGCCTGCTCGAGGCGCTGCGCCGCGCCGGCTACGAGCCGCACGAGATCTGACGCGCGTCGCCATGCGACGACGACGGCGCGCCGCGCGACGCGGGCGGCCGTCGGTCGTGCGTCGGGTGGCTACGCGCTGCGGTAGGTCTCGACGTCGAGGATCTCGACGTCGATCTCCTTGCCGCTCGGAGCGGTGTACGTCGTCGACTGGCCGATCCTCAGGCCGAGCACGGCGGCGCCGATGGGGCTCGACTCGGAGTACACGTCGAGCTCGTCGCCCGCCGAGTGGATCTCGCGGTTGCCCACGAGGAACGTCTGCTTCGCGCCGGCGATCGACGCCTTGACGACCGTGCCGGCCTCGACGACGCCGTTGGCGGCGGGGGCCTCGCCGACCTTGGCGGTGCGCAGCAGCTGCGTGAGCTGCAGGATGCGCGCCTCGATCTGCGCCTGGTCGTCCTTGGCGGCGTGGTAGCCGCCGTTCTCCTTGAGGTCGCCCTCGTCGCGGGCCTCCTCGATGCGCTTCGCGATCTCGACGCGCACGGGCCCCGTCAGGTTGTCGAGCTCGGCCTGGAGGCGGTCGTACGCCTCCTGGCTCAGCCAGGTCTCCGTCGTGTCGGGCATGAGGTCTCCTGATATGCGGGAAGCCGGCCCGAGCGGACCGGCAGTGCCCGCGAGCCTAGCGCAGCCAGCAGCGGTAGACCAATCCGCCGATGGCCTGGTCGGACGTCAGGACCTCGACGCTCTGCGGCGTCGTCCAGCGCTCGGATGCATCGACGTCGAGCTCGACCCATCCCACGGTGGTGTGGTTCCTGTCGAAGGCGTTGAGGGCGCACCGCACGGGCGTGCCGGGCTCGACGGTGACGGTGAAGTCGAGCTGGATGCGGTGCTCGTCGATGCGCGTCGAGCCCGTGTCCTGGGTCTCGATCGTGCCGCGGTCGTCGGCGAGGCCGCCCCAGACGACCCATGCGAGCATCACGACGACGATGAAGGCGGCGACGGCGATCGCGATCGTGCGGTCTCGTCGGCGCCGCTCTGGGGTGCGGCCGTAGCGGGCTGCGAGGTCGGTCATGTCGGCGGTTCCGTGGGAGGATCGATGGGTCCCACCACAAGCCTACGTCCGAGCGGAGGAGCGATGCGTCGCCTGCTCAGCGTGCACGCGCATCCCGACGACGAGTCGAGCAAGGGCGCGGGCACCGTCGCCCGCTACGTCGCCGAGGGCGCGCAGGTCACGGTCGTGAGCTGCACGGGTGGCGAGTCCGGCGACATCCTCAACGAGGGCTTCCTCGACACGGTCCACGCCGCACGCGACATGGCGGGCCTGCGCCGCGTCGAGATGCGCAGGGCGCAGGAGGCGCTCGGCGTCGACCACGTCTGGCTCGGCTACCTCGACTCCGGGCTGCCCGACGAGGGCGAGCCCGTGCGTCCGCTGTCGTTCGCGACGATCCCGATCGAGGTCTCCGGGCGCCCGCTCGTGCGCATCATCCGCCGGCTGCGGCCGCAGGTCGTGCTCACGTACGACGAGCGCGGTGGCTACCCGCATCCCGACCACATCCGCTGCCACGAGATCACGATGTGGGCCGTCGAGCACGCCGCGAGCGACGAGAGCCCCGAGCTCGGCGAGCCGTGGGCGGTCTCCAAGGTCTACTACGACCGCATGTCGTCGTCCGACAAGGTGCAGGCGCTGCTGGCCGACTTCGAGCTGCACGATCCCGAGTCCGACCGGCTGCCGAAGATCCGTGAGATGGCGGAGTGGATGCAGGGGCGCACGCCGCGCGTCACGACGCGCATCGACGTCTCCGAGCACCTCGAGCAGCGCGACGCCGCGCTGCGCGCGCACGCGAGCCAGGTCGACCCCCAGACCGCCTACTTCTTCTGGCCGCACGACGTCGTGCGCCGCGCCTGGCCCACCGAGGACTTCGAGCTCGTTCGCTCGACCGTCGGCGAGCACCTGCCCGAGACCGACCTGTTCGCAGGGATCGACGAGGAGTGACCGTGCTGGATGCGCTCGTGCGCAACGCCCCCGCCTTCGACCCCGACTCGGTGACGCCCGGCGTCATCGGGTTCATCGCGACGGCGGTCGTGGCGATCGCGGTCTGCCTCCTGCTGTTCGACATGAACCGCCGCGTGCGTCGTGTGAAGTACCGCGAGGAGGTCCGCGCCGAGATCGCCGCCGAGCAGGCGGCGGCGGAGGGCGCGAGCGCGCCGGGCGAGACGTCGAGCCAGGCTGCGGACGACGAGGCTGACGAGCGCGACGCGCGCTGACGCGGCCCGCGCGTCACAGCACGTGCAGCGCGGTGGCGCGCCAGCGGTCGTCGAGGCCCTCGAGCCGCATCGCGACGGCGCGCGTGCGCCCGGGCGAGCGCACGATGGCCGTCGCCTCGACGACGCCGTCGGCGGGATGCGTCACGACGGTCGGGCCGATGCGGAAGCCGATGCGCGTCGCCTGCTGCCTGCGCAGCGTGCGCGTGCGCCGCGACGCGATCGCGCGGCGTGCGAGGTGCAGGTAGGTGTCCTCGGTGACCCAGCGCGCGACCTGCTCGACGTCGCGGACGCCGAGCAGCACCTCGATGACGCACCGCGTGAGGTTCTCGACGAGCGGCGCGGGATCCGGCAGGTCGAGCGTCGAGCAGGGTTGGTAGTCGAAGTAGTCGTCGGCCTCCACCGCCGACATCCTCGCCCGTGCCGCCATGGTGTCTCCCTGCATCCGCAACCGTGCCAGCCAGCAACCGTAGACGCGGGGGCAGGCGAGGGGAACGGCAGCGCGAAGCCTGTGGAGAGAGCTCCGCGCGACGCCGTCCGCTGTGGACAGCGGCCCCGCCCTCGCGGCCGCATGGCTACGGTTCGGCCGTGCGGTTCGACGACCTCTTCGACGACCTCGAGAGCCAGCTCGAGGCGGAGCTCGGCGCGCACGAGCGCGACACGCTCGCCGAGGAGGAGCGATTCCGCGTCGGCAGGCTCGAGCTGCTCGACCGCCTGCGAGCTGCGCCGCGCAGCCTCGACCTCCGGCTGCGCACGGGGGAGCGGCTGCGCATCGAGCGACTCGCGGTGGGGAAGGACTGGCTGAGCGGCACGAGGCGCGAGAGCGGGGCGGGTGGCGCGGGATGCATCGTCCCGCTGCGGGCGATCGCGGGGGTGCGACTCGACGACGACGCCCTCGTGCGCTCGCTCGAACCCGGCGCGCAGCACGGTGCGCCGGCGCCGCAGCTCGCCGGCCGGCTCAGCCTCGGCTTCGCGCTCCGCGACCTCGCGAGGCGGCGTGCGCCCGTCGAGCTGCGTTGCCCGACGCCCCTCCACGGCACGATCGATCGCGTCGCTCGCGACCATGTCGACCTCGCGATCCACGAGCCGGGCTCGTCTCGGCATCCGCACCACGTCGTCGGCGTCGAGCTCGTGCCGTTCGCCGCGATCGACTGGGTGCGCCTGCCGTAGCGGACGCCCTGGCGCCGCCCGCTGGCCTCGGGTCAGCGGCTGGGTCCGCGCCCGAAGAGGTCGGCGATCGACGCCGTCTGCGACTCCTGCCACAGGGCGTGCCTGCGCTCGTGCTCGTACTGCTCGTCGATCCACGACTGGAGCGCGGCGAGCTCGACGCGCCAGCCGCCCGCGACGCGGATGCCGGGGAGCGCGCCCGAGTCGATGAGCTCGACGACCTCGCGCGGCTGCACGCCGAGGACCTCCGCGGCGTCCGCCGCGCTGAGGAAGCGTCGCTCGTGCACGGGATCCATGATGCTCCGGTCGCCACGGGAGCGCTCCTCGCCTGTGGAGAGCGGGCCTCCTGTGGACAGCCGAGGTCGCGTCCGCGCGGTTCCTGCAACGGTACCTCCACGCACCTCGTCGGGTGCACGACCAAGGAGGTGCGGATGCGACGGGCATGGTTCGACCCGAGGCTCGCGATCGGCGCGGCGCTCGTCGTCGTCTCGATCGTCGGCGTGTGGCTCGTCATCCAGGCGGCCGACCGCTCGACGCCCGTCTGGGTCGCGAGCGAGACGCTGCTGCCCGGCGACGTCGTGGGCGCCGGCGACGTCGAGCTGGTCGAGCTGCGCATGGAGGGTGCGGCCGACGCGTACCTCGTCGGCGACGCCGCGCCCGAGGGCCTCGTCGTCGTCTCGCCGGTGGGCGCGGGCGAGGCGCTGCCGCTGTCGGCGCTCGGCGACGCAGCCTCGCTCGACCTCGCCACGGTCGTCGTCGCCCTCGATGGCGGGCTGCCGTCGTCGGTCGACGAGGGCAGCGTCGTCGACGTCTGGGCGGCGCCGCTCGGCGAGGAGGGCGCCTTCGAGGCGGCGACGGTGCTCGTGGGAGACGCGGTCGTCGTCGGCCTCGTGGAGGACGAGGGGATCATCGCCGACGACGCCGTGCGGCTCGAGGTGCTCGTGCCACGCGCCGACGTCGCCGACGTCCTCGACGCGACCGCCGCCGGGCACGCGCTGAGCGTCGTGCCCGTCGCGGCACCGGTGACACCGTGACGGTCTTCGCGATCTCGGCGCCCCTCGAGCGCGAGGATGCCCTCGCCGAGCTCGCGCAGCGGCACGGGCATCGCGTCGCCGTGCGCGCCGCCAGGGCCGGCGAGCTCGTGCAGCGGCTGCCCGGCATCGAGGTCGACGCCGTGCTCGTGTCTGCCGACGCGCCGCACCTCGAGCCCGAGCTCGTGCGCGCCTGCGATGCCGCGGGGATCCGGGTGCTCGCCATCGTCGACGACGCGGCGCAGGCGGGCAGGGCTCGGGCGCTCGGCGTCGAGTCGGTGCGCTTCGCCGACGGATTCCCTGCCATCGAGTGGGCCATCGTGACGCCGCACGCGCAGCGCGAGGAGCGCCCGCGCGGTCGCGTGCTCGCGGTCTGGGGTCCAGCGGGTGCGCCAGGGCGCACCACGGCCGCGATCGGCCTCGCGACCGAGCTCGCCGCGTACGGGCAGCGGGTCGCGCTCGTCGACGCCGACTGCCACGCCGCATGCATCGCTCCGGCGCTCGGCCTGCTCGACGAGGCGCCGGGCTTCGCGGCGGCCGCACGGCTCGTGCGCACGGGCAGCCTCACGGTCGACGAGCTCGACCGCGTGGCGCAGACGCTGCAGACGACGGTGGGCGACGTGCGGGTGCTCACGGGCATCACGCGTGCGGGGCGGTGGCCCGAGCTCGCCGCCGATCGCGTCGCGGGCGTGCTCGAGGCGTGCCGCGACTGGGCCGGCTGGACGGTGGTCGACGTCGCGGCGAGCCTCGAGCGCGACGAGGAGATCTCGAGCGACGTCTTCGGGCCACGCCGCAACGCGGCGACGATCGCAGCGCTGCGCGCGGCCGATCGGGTCGTGGCCATGACGACCGGCGACCCCGTGGGCGTCATGCGACTGCTGCGTGCCCACCCCGACCTCGTCGACGTCGTGCCCACCGATCGAGTCGCGGTCGTCGTCAACAAGGTGCGCATGGGCGCGTCGGGCATCGCGCCCGAGACCAGCGTGGCGCAGACGCTGCAGCGCTTCGGCGGCATCGCGCCGGTGGCCCAGTGGCCGCTCGACGTCGCGGCCGCCGACGCCGCGCTGCTCTCGGCGCGACCGCTCGTCGACGTCGCCGCGAGGTCACGGCTGCGCCGCGCGATGCAGGCCACGGCGCGCACCCTCCTGCCCGCGCAGCCCACACGGGCGGCGGCACGCGCGGCATCCGCGACGTCGCGCAGGAGGGGCCTGCGATTCGCACTACGCTGACGGAGGTGACCACCCTCGCGACCCTCGTCGAGCAGCACGGCAGGCACGACGCACCCGACGTGCCCTGGTTCCACCGACTCGTGGGCGACTGGCAGCTGATCGCCGACCTCGCGTTCGCAGACGTCGTGCTGTGGCTGCCGACGCAGGGCTCCGACGGGTTCGTCGCCCTGTCGCATGCTCGTCCGTCGTCCTCCGGCACGCTCTTCTACCGCGACTTCATCGGCCAGCCGATCCGCAACGCGTGGCGCGGCCAGGTCGACGACGCGTTCTCCTCGCACCGCATCGTCGAGGCCACGCACCCCGAGCCCGGCACCGACGGCGACACGCGCGTGCGCGCCGTGCCGGTGTCGCGTCGCGTCGGCGACGTGCTGACGACGGTCGCCGTCATCACGACGCACTCGAACGTCGCCGAGCGCACGCCGAGTCGGCAGGAGCTGACGTTCAAGCAGTGCGCCGACGACCTCCTGCGCATGATGACGGTCGGCGACTACCCCGACGAGTCGGCGCCCACGGGTCCCCGCCGGGGAGCGCCGCGCGCCTCCGACGGTCTCATCCGTCTCGACAGCGCGGGCCTCGTCACGTTCGCGAGCCCCAACGCGCTCTCGGCGTTCGTGCGCCTCGGGTTCCGCGAGGAGCTCGAGGGCCGTTCGCTGGCCGAGGTCACGACCGAGCTCATCGACGACTCCGGCGACGTCGACGAGACGCTGCCGCTCGTCGTCACCGGGCGGGCCCCCTGGCGCACCGACATCGAGACCCACTCCGTGACGATCTCGCTGCGCGCGCTGCCGCTGCGCAGGGGAGGGGAGCGCATCGGTGCGATCGTGCTCGCGCGCGACGTCACCGAGCTGCGGCACCAGGAGCAGTCGCTCATCACGAAGGACGCGACGATCCGCGAGATCCACCATCGCGTCAAGAACAACCTGCAGACCGTCGCGGCCCTGCTGCGCATCCAGGCGCGTCGCACGCACTCCGACGAGGCGCAGCAGGCGCTCGTCAACGCCGAGCGCCGCGTCGCGTCGATCGCGGTCGTGCACGACACCCTCTCGGAGGGACTCAGCCAGTCGGTCGACTTCGACGCCGTCTTCGACCGCACGCTCAAGCTGACGAGCGAGGTCGCGTCGATCCACAACGCGCGCGTGCGCACCGAGCGTCGCGGATCGTTCGGGGTGCTGCCGTCGGCCTACGCGACGCCGCTGGCGCTCGCGCTCACCGAGCTCGTGACGAACGCCGTCGAGCACGGCCTCGAGGGCAGGCACGACGGGCTCGTGCGCATCAACGCCGACCGCGACGACGACACGCTGACGGTGCGGGTGTGCGACAACGGCTCGGGCCTGCCCGCCGGACGCGTGGGCTCTGGACTCGGCACGCAGATCGTGAAGACGCTCATCACGGGCGAGCTCTCCGGCGCGATCGACTGGGGCCAGCGCGTCGACCAGGGCACGGAGGTCACGATCTCGGTGCCGCTGCGCTTCCTCGACCGCGGCTGACGGCAGTCGAGCGGCGCGCGTCGCGCGCCTCGCACACGGACTCCGCGCCGCGCGATCGCGTGCCGGCGCACGTGCACGCCCCCGACATGCGTCGACGGGCCGATCCTCGCGGATCGGCCCGTCGACGGTGCTGCGTCAACTCAGCTGGCGCGACGCGCGCGGGCAGCGCGACGCTTGAGCGCGCGGCGCTCGTCCTCGCTGAGCCCACCCCAGACGCCCGAGTCCTGGTTGGTCTCGAGGGCGTACTGCAGGCACTGCTCCGTCACCGGGCAGCGTGCGCAGACGGTCTTGGCCTTCTCGATCTGATCGATCGCAGGACCCGTGTTGCCGATCGGGAAGAACAGCTCCGGGTCGACCGTCAGGCATGCGGCGTCGTCGCGCCAATCCATAGAGGCACTCCTTGTAATGTGGTGAGGTGTCCGCGTTCTCGCGGCAAGTCAAGACTCAGATGGGGCGGCGTCCTCGCCAGCGACCCGAGGAACGAGTCTCCCACAGTGGTCGAGATCAGGGCAAGAGGTCTGATGGATGCAGCGATGAGCGAACGGCCGCGCACGGTGGGGATCCTCGCGATCATCGTCTTCCTGGAGGCGGTGGCGCTCCTCGGCGTTGCCATCTGGTCGGTCGTGACCGTGATCGGCGGCGACGGTCGCGACCTCGCGGCCGGCCTGTTCTGGGCGGCGTGCCTCGTCGGCGTGTCGCTGTTCCTCCTGCAGGCGGGCAGGGGTGCGCTCGACGGCCGCTCGTGGACGCGTGCCGCGATCGTCGTCTGGCAGGTGCTGCAGATCGGCGTCTCGTTCGGCACGTTCAACGGAGCCGAGGGGCCGGTGCCGCTCGCGCTCGCGATGTTCCTGCCCGCGCTCGCAGCGCTCGTCCTCGTCTTCCGCAAGCCGGTCCGCGAGTGGCTCGCGCAGGAGCGCCAGGGCAAGCTCGACGAGGGTCTGTGAGGGCGCGCGTCACGGCGCTCGCGGTCGCGATGCTCACGCAGGCCGCGGAGCCGACGCGATGACGGCGACGCTCGTCGCGAAGTCCCTCGCGGGCGGTCACGGGCATCGCACGCTCTTCGAGGCGCTCGACCTGACGGTCGCGCCCGGCGACGTCGTGGGCGTCGTGGGCGCCAACGGCGCGGGCAAGTCCACGCTGCTGCGCATCCTGGCGGGCGTCGACGAGCCGCAGGGCGGATCCGTGCAGCTCGACCCGGCGGATGCGTTCGTGGGCTGGCTGCCGCAGGAGCATGAGCGCGTGCCCGGCGAGACCGTGGCGCAGCACGTCGCCCGGCGCACGGGATGCGCGCAGGCGGCTGCGGAGATGGACGAGGCCGCCTCGTCGCTCGCCGCCGCCGCGCCGCGTGCCGACGGGCAGGACCCGAACGACGTGTACGCCGTCGCGCTCGAGCGCTGGCTCGCGAGCGGCGCCGCCGACCTCGACGATCGCCTGCCGGAGGTGCTCGACGACCTGGGCCTCGCATCGGGTGCCGGCGTCGGCCCCGCGTCGCTCATGACGTCCCTGAGCGGCGGGCAGGCTGCTCGGGTGGGGCTCGCGGCGCTGCTGCTGTCGCGATTCGACGTCGCGCTGCTCGACGAGCCGACGAACGACCTCGACCTCGACGGGCTCGAGCGGCTCGAGCGCTTCGTGCAGGAGCAGCGCGGCGGCATCGTGCTCGTCAGCCACGACCGCGAGTTCCTGGCCCGGTGCGTCACGAAGGTGCTCGAGCTCGACCTCGCGCAGTCGTCGAACCGCGTCTACGGGGGCGGCTACGAGTCGTTCCTCGAGGAGCGCGCCACGGCGCGTAGGCACGCGCGCGAGGCGTACGACGAGTTCGCCGACAAGAAGGCCGACCTCGTGTCGCGCGCCCGCACGCAGCGCGAGTGGTCGAGCCAGGGCGTGCGGAACGCCATGAGGAAGGCTCCCGACAACGACAAGAACCGTCGCCGGGCGATGACGGAGTCGAGCGAGAAGCAGGCGCAGAAGGTGCGGCAGATGGAGTCGCGCATCGCCCGCCTCGACGAGGTCGAGGAGCCGCGCAAGGAGTGGCGGCTCGAGCTCGTCATCGCGGCCGCGCCGAGAGGCTCGAGCGTCGTCTCGACGCTGTCGGGCGCGACGGTGCGGCACGGCGAGGGCGTGGACGCCTTCGCGCTCGGCCCGCTGTCGCTCGAGGTGCGCGCGGGCGACCGCATCGGCATCACGGGCCCGAACGGGGCCGGCAAGTCGACCCTCCTGCGCCTGCTGCTCGGGCGGCAGACGCCCGATGCGGGCACGGCGAGCCTCGGCGCCTCCGTCGCCATCGGCGAGATCGATCAGGCGAGGGCGGTGCTCGCGGGCGAGACGCCGCTCGCCGACGCGTTCGAGCGCGAGGTGCCCGACTGGACGCAGGCCGACGTGCGCACGCTGCTCGCGAAGTTCGGGCTGCGGGCCGACCACGTGGGCAGGCCCGTCGACGAGCTGTCGCCCGGTGAGCGCACCCGTGCGGGGCTCGCGCTGCTGCAGGCGCGCGGCGTCAACGTGCTCGTGCTCGACGAGCCCACGAACCACCTCGACCTGCCGGCGATCGAGCAGCTCGAGCAGGCGCTCGAGTCGTACACGGGCACGCTGCTGCTCGTGACCCACGACCGGCGCATGCTCGACGCCGTGCACGTCGACCGCCGCTGGCGCGTCGACGGCGGGCGCGTCGTCGAGCTCTGACCCGCGGCCGCGCGCCTCGTCGGTGTGCGCTTCGCAGGCGATCCCGGCAGCGGAGGGGCCTGTTCCCTCGAGCCCCGGATACGCCTGCGAGACGCGAACCCGCGGGATGGGCGGCGCGGGGCTCGCCGACCGCGCACCGCACTAGCGTGGAGCGGATGAGGATCTGGTCGCTGCATCCCGCGCTGCTCGATCGGCGCGGCCTCGTGGCCGGCTGGCGCGAGTCGCTGCTCGCCCAGGCGGTGCTCGCCGGCGCCACGCGCGGCTACCTCGCGCATCCGCAGCTCGAGCGGTTCCGCGCCGATCCCGAGCCGCTCGGCGCGATCGGCGCCTACCTCGTGCACCTCGTCGACGAGGCCGACGCGCGCGGCTACCGCTTCGACGCGTCGCGCATCCGCATGCCCGTGCGCGCCGAGGGGCGCCTCACCGTCACGACCGGGCAGCTCGCGTACGAGCACGCGCACCTGCTGGCGAAGGTGTCCGAGCGCGAGCCGGCACGCGCGACGGCGCTCGCGACGGCCGCCGCGGCACCGCATCCGCTCTTCATCGAGACGCCGGGTCCGCTCGAGTCGTGGGAGCGACCGTGAGCGACGGGAGGGCGACGATCCGGTCGCGCGACGCAGGCGACCTGCCGGCGCTCGTGGACGCGCTCCTGCGTCAGCAGCCCGTCACGCGCTACCCGCTGCGGAACCCCCTCCCGTTCCCCGCGGAGGAGTTCCTGCACGCGCACGACGCGGCCGAGGCGTGGACGGCGCAGGTCGACGGCGTGCCCGTGGGGCACGCGTGCTGGCTGCGCGAGCCCGCCGCCGCGTCGCAGCGCGGCGTGCACCCGTCGACGGGTGCGCAGGCGACGGCAGCGGAGGCGTGCGCCGCGGCCCACGGCTGCCGCGTCGACGAGCTCGGCTGGGTCTCGGCGCTCTTCGTCGACCCGTCGGCGCGCGGCATGGGGCTCGGACCGCGGCTGCTCGCGACGGTCGTCGCCGGCATCCGGGAGGCGGGCCTGCACGCCTGCCTCGAGGTCGTCGATCTCAACGAGGCGGCGATGCGTCGCTATCGGGCCGACGGCTGGCGCGAGGTGCTGCGGGCGCGCCCGCCCTGGCTCGCCGACGCGGTCGCCGACGAGGAGGTCGGCACGTCGACGATGGTGCTGCTCGCCGAACGCTGACCCCAGGCTCAGACGGCGGCGAAGCCGAGGCGCTTGCGCAGCATCTCGACGTGGTTCTTGGCCTTCGTGTTGTAGAACGCGTGCTCGATGCGACCGTCGACGTCGACGACGAGCGTCGTGCGCCGCACGCCCTGCACGGTCTTGCCGTAGAGCTGCTTCTCGCCGTACGTGTCGTACGCGAGGTGCACCTGCAGGTCGGCGTCGCTCAGCAGCGGGAACGGGATGGCGTCGCGCTCGGCGAAGCGCGCGAGGCGCTCGACCGCGTCGCGCGAGATGCCGAGCACCGTGAGGCCCTCGGCCGCGAGCGACGCGATCGAGTCGCGGAAGTCGCATGCCTGCTGCGTGCACCCGGGCGACATGGCCTCGGGGTAGAACCAGAGGATGACGCGCTGACCACGGAGGTCGGACAGCCGCACCTGCGAGCCGTCGTGGGCGGGGAGGACGAAGTCGGGGGCGAGGTCGCCGACGCTGAGAGGCATGGCTCCATCATCGTGGTCCGACACGCCCCTCGCGTCGTGCTATCGTGGTTCCTCGGTTCGCAGTGATGCGCCGAGCACCTCTAGCTCAATTGGCAGAGCAGTTGACTCTTAATCAATTGGTTCCGGGTTCGAGTCCCGGGGGGTGTACGAGAAAGGCCCGGTCAGACGCAAGTCTGACCGGGCCTTCGTCATGTCCGGGGGTGCCCAGTCTCCACTTACTCTCCACTTTGCCGAAGACGCTCGAGCACGGCGCGTGCGTCCGGGCCGTGTGCGAGGCGCTCGATGTAGTGCGCCTTCGTCGTCGCGTCGGAGGTGTGGCCGAGCTGCTGGGCCGCGGCCTCGGAGCCGAGCGCTGCGGCGATCGCGGTCGCGACCGCCTTGCGGTAGCCCTTCGGCGTCGTGCCCTCGTGCGGCGTGCCGGCGAGCGCGTCGCGCCACGTCCGCCGCAGGTTCCCCGCCGAGCGCATGCCACCGCCGCGGGCGGGGAAGACCCACTCCGACGTCGAGCGCGTGCGTCGCTCGAGCAGCGTCGCGACGGCGTCGTCGGGCAGCAGCAGGCGGCGATAGCCCGCGTCGGTCTTCGTGCGCTCCTGTCGCGTCGTGCGCCCTGCGAGGTCGGGCGCGAGCGTCGCGCGGATCGTGACGGCACCCGCCTCGAGCTCGACGTCGGCCCAGTGGAGGGCGAGCACCTCGCTCGTGCGCGCGCCGGTCGCGACGAGCACGTCGGCGTAGTCGCGGAGTCCGCCCGTCGAGCGCAGCCGCAGGTCCGAGGTCGCGAAGGCGTCGCGCATCGCGTCGATGGCCGCGAGCGTCGGCGCGACGACCGCCGCCTTCGCGTGATGCGGGAGGCGCGTCTGCGCCACCGGGTTCATCGGGACGGCGCCATGCCGCAGCGCGAGGTCGAGCATGTGGCTGAGGATCACGCGGTGCCGCTTCGCAACGGACGGCCCGCGCTCGACATCGAGCGTGCGGAAGTAGCGGTCGAGCCACGGCACCGTGACCTCGCGCACGCGCATGCCGCCAATGGTGCGGACGATGTCGAGCCGCTGTCGGTCGTAGAGGTGCAGGGTGCTCTCCACGACGGGGCCGCGGGAGAACTCCTCCCACCAGGCGTCGGCGAGCGCCGCGAGCGTCGTGGCCGGCGTCGTGTCGGCGTCGTGCGCGCGCAGCGTCTCGTGCAGCGCGTCGTCGAGCGCCTGCCTCGCAATCGACTGGTTGCGGCCGCTGCGCTGCATCCGCCGCCGCCGGCCCATGCTGTCGCGATACCAGGCGTTCGCGATCCACAGGCCCGAGCCGACCCGACGGGTGTTGACGGTGCCCCAGCGCTCGATGCCGAGGGGTGGACGTGCCATCAGGCGAGCCGTCGCGCGAGGCGGTTCGTCAGGCGGCCGCGGATGCGCGTGCCGTAGGTGCGCCGACCGAGGCGCTGCAGGCAGTGCGCGCGGAAGGCGTCGACGACGTCCTCGGTGACGTCGAGGGACTCGGCGATCGCGTGCAGGTCGGCGCCCTCGCGCTCGAGGAGCGCGTAGTGCTCGGGGTCGACGAGCAGGTCGGCGGCCCAGCGGTCGGCCTCCCGCTCCGCGCGCTCGGTCGTGCAGTCGTGCCCGTAGTAGGCGTGGCCGAGCTCGTGAGCGATGACGGAACGCTGCTCGCTGTGCGTGAGGCCCCAGGCGTAGGAGATGGTGCCGTTCACGGTGTTCGTGACGGCGAGCACGTCTGGGTCGTCGAGGTGGCGCATATGGAGTCCGTATCCCATGTGGCTCGCGAGGGCTGCGAGGTCAGTCAGCGTGGGGCTGGTCGGCCTTGCGGCGTCCTCGCTTTGCGGCCAATCCATAGGTGCTCTGCTTCTCCTCGTCTGCGCCGTGCACTTCTGACACGTCCATCGCGTCGGTAACGGTAGGTGCACCCTCTGTCGTGCCGATGCTCTCGGCGATCGCGTAGCCCCAGTCGTCGAGCTCGCCGGGCTCGGCGTACAGCGGCTCCTCAGCGCGGACGCCGTCCTCGACCAGCACCATGACAGCGGCCGTGCTGTTGGCCCGGGTGTCAGCGAACGCCTGAATCTCCTGCATGAACTCGCCGAGGTCCACCTCGAGCGCGTCGCAGACCGCGGCGAGCTGGTCGACGCTCATTGGGCGCACCGCGCGCACCATCTTCGAGAACTGCGACTGCGACACGCCGCAGACGGTCGCTAGGTCGCTCTGGCTGATGCCGTGGCGAGCGATGAGGCCACGGAGGCGAGCAGCCACCTCGCGGTAGATGAACGTCGGCTGGTAGTCAGTCACGTTCTGATCGTGTCACTTTTGACACGAAACGCGCAAGAATGCTTGCGCTGTAGTTCATCTGAACTACGGTAGTTCACATGAACTACGGCACCCCCAGTGGACGAGCCGCTCGGGCAATCCGCTCGATCCTCGCGGATCGGGGCGAGTCTATCGAGGCGCTCGCCGAGGCCACGGGCCTCGCTCTCTCGACGCTCAAGCGTCGCCTTCTCGGCGTCTCGTCGTTCTCCATCGACGAGCTCACCCTCATCGCCGAGCACTTCGGCGTCCCGATCCTCGACGTGCTCACGCCCATCACCGAGCGGAGCGCGGCATGAGCGCGCCCTGGCTCAACGCTCAGAGCGCGGCCGCGTTCGTCGGGCTCTCGGTGAAGACCCTCTCGAATCTGCGCGCGCTCGGACGTGGGCCCGCGTACATCCGCTACGAAGGCGGCCAGATCGTCTACGCCCAGGACGAGCTCGAGCGCTGGCGGGAGGCTCGCGTCGCCGAGCGCGTCGAGACGCGAGACAGCCGTCGCGCGCACCTGCAGGCGGTCGCCTCGTGACTCCCGCCCGTCGTGAGCGTCTCGCTCGCCACACGGTGCGGCCACTCGCCTCGCTCGCGGTCTTCGCCGGCGTCGCGTCGCTCGGCGCCCACCTCATCGCGTCTGTCGTCAACGGCCTCTCGTGATCGTCGCGCTCGTCGGCCTCGCCGCCGAGACCTTTGACCGCCTCTTCGCGGTCCTCCACCTCCCGTTCCGACTCGACTTCGACCCCGAGGAGCAGTGACCATGCCTACCCCCACAGCAGCACCCACCCGCTTCGACCCCCTCCCCGGCGAGCCCTACGGACGCTGCGTGGAGTGCGACTTCGAGATCGCAAGCCAGGGCCACGCCTCCATGCACATGGCCGAGTCGCTCGCCATCGCGGTGGTCGACCGCCGCAGCCACACCATCCGCGTCACGAACCCGACCCGCGAGCAGCGGATCGCCGACTTCATCGGCGACCTCGAGCGCGAGGCCGTCAGCGAGGCAGTCGATGAGATCTGCGAAGCCATCGACGACGGCCTGCTGACCGAAGCGGAAGCGCTCGCCGTCTCGTACCGGAACGAGCTCCTGCGCGAAGACCTCAAGGAAGCCCTTCGATGACGAAGCCCGCCATCCTCTCGAGCATCACGGGCGACTCCGCCCGCGCCCGCCGCACCGACATGGTCACTTCGCACGCCGCTGCCGACTCGATCAGCAGCCAGGCGCTCGAGGACCGCGAGCGAGAGGTGTTCGCGATCCTCGACGAGGCCGGCCGACCGCTGACCGACCAGGAGATCGAGCAGATCCACGACGAGCGCGTCCGCCTGCTCGGCCCCGACTTCCGCCACTCGCCCT
This sequence comes from Agrococcus sp. GCM10030265, assembly GCF_042666675.1. Classification (NCBI taxonomy): domain Bacteria; kingdom Bacillati; phylum Actinomycetota; class Actinomycetes; order Micrococcales; family Microbacteriaceae; genus Agrococcus; species Agrococcus sp. GCM10030265. Next base: position 1,052,568 of record NZ_JBHTCZ010000002.1, on the reverse strand, counting down.
CCGGCCTCCGCACCGCTCGCAAGCAGCTCACCGAGGGCGGCGTGATCGAGCAGGACGGATGGAGCCGCACCCTCTCGAAGCGCGACGCCGCCACCTGGCGCATCGCGGTCGTCGCCGCAGCGACGCTGCGCGTCCGCATCGACAAGGCCATCGAGATCCGCCTGGCACGCGCCGCCAAGGAGCGCGCCGAGCGCAACCACGGCACCACGCGCGCCGCCTGACCCCCACCACCAGGAGACCCGACCATGCCCATGCCCTCCCTCTCGATGCTCACCGCGCTGAACACGCTCGCGAGCCAGCGATGACCGCGCTCGAGCGCCTCGTCGAGCAGCCGCTCGGCGCCAGGCTCGCCGAACTCGCGACGCCGCTCGCGTCGAAGGCCGACGACGAGCGCGCGTGGCAGGACGCGCGTGCCGATGGCGGCCCGACCTCATCCGAGATCCACCGCATCATGCAGTCGCGCGCCGCGTGGCGGCCGCTGCTGCTCGACAAGCTCAATGGAGCCCGATTCAAGGGCAACGCCGCCACCCAAGCCGGACACCGCTTCGAGCCGTTCCTCATCCGCGAGGCCGCGTTCCTGCGCGGCACCGCGATCGTTGGCAACGACCACGCGTTCGCGTCGCTCGCCGACCCGCGCCACATCGGCACCCCGGACGGCTTCGAGTCCGACGGCGACGTGCTCCGCACCCTCGAGGTGAAGATCCACGAGCACGGATGGAAGCGGCCGAAGTCCGGCATCCCCGCCGAGCACTACACGCAGGTGCAGGACATCCTCGCGCTGTTCGGACTCGACGAGGCCGTCTACGTGGTCGGCGTGCTCGACGAGTCCGGCGAGCTCCCCATCGACGTCGACCCCGAGATCATCGTCATCCCGCGCGACGAGCAGCGCATCGCCGAGGCCGCCGACGCTCGACGTCGCTGGCTCGAGTGGGCCGACGCTGGCGCGCCCGAGGACGAGATCAGCGACGAGCTGCGCGAGGTCCGCACGACCCTGCTGCTCAAGGACGCCGCCCTCAAGGCTGCGACTGACGAGCAGAAGGCCGCCCGCGCCGCATTCGAGAAGCGCGTCGAGCAGGAGCACCCGGGCGCGAAGTCGACCGGCTGGTCGTTCGGCGACGACCTCGGCACCACGACGCTCGCGAAGCCCGCGAAGCGCACCGCGCTCGACGAGACCGCATGGGCAGCCGCCGACCCCGACGAGCACGCCGAGGTCGTCGCCCTGCGTGGCCGCCTCGCCGCGCTCGAGACCGCCGCCCGCGACCGCTTCACGACGACCTCGTACGCATCCGCCGCGCTCCGCATCACCCACCCGAAGGCGAAGGCATGACCACCGACACCCCGACCACCGAGCGCGTCGCCGCGACCCTGCAGGACTACCTTCGCGTCGCGACCGAGACCGGCGAGCTACGCGGCACCGTCATCGAGTACGGCATCCCCGACACGCTCGGCCCCGGTGTCGCCTGGGTCGACGCGCTGCTCGGCAACGACGCACCGCCGCTCGCACGCGCGACCGTCTACCGCGAGGGCTGGGCAATCCCGACCGTCGTCACCGCGTCGTGGGACGAGTCGATCCCGCTCGAGGATTCGTGGCGCGGCCTGTGGGAGACGAAGCCGCAGACGATGTTCGGCGCGTTCACCCTCCGCTCGGCCCTGCGCCGCGCATTCGCCGACGTGCTCGGCGATCGCCGCGAGCCCGACGACCACCCCGTCGGCGAGCCCGAGGCGCCCGCTCCCACGGACGAGCCAGCGCAGTCGGTCGCCCGCGTGCCGTGGCTGCAGCGTGTGCTCGACGCGCAGACCGAGCAGGAGGTCGAGGCCATCCGCGAGGAAGCCCGCGGCGAGCGCGCAATCGACCCCGAGCTGCACATGGCGATGAAGGTCCGCCTCCGCGACCTCGCCGCGCCACCCGCCGCCGAGGCCGCGCCCGCGCCGAAGTCGAAGCCGAAGCCGTCCGCGCTCGACGCCGTACCCGCCCCGACGGCGATCGCGGTCGCGATGCAGGCAGCCCAGGAGGCGCGCGCTGAGGCCGCGAAGTCGATGACCCCGGTGACTCCGCGCACCCGCGCCACCAGGAAGCAGGGCTGACCCATGACCGAGGAGATCGTCTTCGACCCCGCGAACGTGTCGGCCGCGTGGCCGTCGCTGCGAGAGCGCGCCGGACTCGTCCACGCGCAGTCGCCCGAGGATCCGGCCGGCGTCGCCGACCTCCTCGGCGAGATCGAGCTCATGCTCCTCGAGATCGCCGACGTCCTCCGCGAGATCAACGACCAGCGCTACGCCGCCGAGCGCGCGCACTCGAAGGCGTACAACCTCGCGCTCGCCGACTACGCCGCCGCCCACCCCGTGACGGTCGCCCGGTCGATGGCGAAGACGTCGACGCTCGAGGAGAAGAAGGCACACGACGACCTCCGCGCGCTCTTCCACCACGCCGAGGACACGCAGACCGCGCTCAAGACGAAGCACATCGGCCTGCTCGGCATCAACAAGAACATGACGCCGCTCATCCAGTCGGGATTCCGACGGTGATCCGCGTGCTCTTCGCGGCGTCCGTGAAGGACGGCAAGGCGAGCGACGTCTACCGCTCGAACACGGGCATCGCCATCGTCACCCCGCGACAGGTTGCGCGCGGCCGCGGCCTCGGAAGCGTGTGGTTCTGGTCGTGCACGGAGGCGTTCGAGGCGCTGCCGATCACGGTGCAGCACGACGTCATGCTCGACGTGTTCCCTTCGGTCAACGGCGAGTTCCACAGCACGGCGTACGCCGACCTCGAGGAGAAGGCTGCGCGGCTCACCACGGAGATGCAGTCGTGAGCTCACCGACTCCTATCCGCATCCGCAAGGGCGTCCATGCCCGCGACGGTCACGCGTGCGCATGGCACATGCTCGGCCGCTGCGACCCCGAGACGCTCGTGCCGCAGCACCGCCAGGGCGGCATGGGCGGGCGCAAGACGAAGCACCGCCTCTCGAACGTCGTCTGGCTGTGTTCCCGCATGAACAGCGACATCGAGTCGAACGCCGACCTGCAGGCCGAGGCCCGCCGACGCGGCATCAAGATCTCGCTCCACGCCAACCCTGCCCGCGAGCCCATGCTCCACGCCGTGCACGGCTGGGTCGTCCTCGACGACGACGGCGGCATTACCCCAGCCATCCCACCCCTCCGCGACTAGGAGAGCACCACGATGACCCCCACCATCACCACCAGTCCCCACCTCTTCGACCTCGCCGAGCTGCTCGGCGCGGGGTTCGTCATGCTCGTGCTGCTCGCCCTCTTCGTCGCCTTCGGCCGCGAGCGTGGTCTGCGTCGCCGCGCCGAGCACGACCGCGACATCTGGCGCGGCGTCGCGTTCGCAGCCGAGGAGCGCGCCGCCGAGTCCGCAGCGAGCCTGCGTCTCGTCGCCCGCCACCGCGACGACGCGCGCGCACGCGTCGCTCAGCTCGAGCGCCAGGGAGGTGCCTGATGGATGTCGACCTGAAGATGAACCGGCGGCGCCAGCGATACACGCGCCACCGCGAGGTGCTCGCGCGCTTCGAGCCGTACATTTCTCCCGTCTCGCTCGTGGTGTCGCTGGCCGCCCTGCTCGTAGCGGTGACGCGGTGACGGTCTACTTCGAGTCCGACGAGGCGACCGTGCATCACGGCGACTGCCTCGACATCCTCGCGACCCTGCCCGACGCGTCGGTCGACGCGGTCGTGACCGACCCGCCGTACGGCCTCGCGAGCACCGACCCCCGCCACGTCGCCGAGACCATCACCCGCTGGGTGAACGGCGAGCGCGACTACCTCCCCGGAGGCCGCGGCTTCATGGGCAAGGAGTGGGACGCGTTCGTCCCGCCCGTCGCCGTCTGGGACGAGTGCATGCGCGTCCTCAAGCCCGGCGGCCACGCGCTCGTCTTCGCGGGCTCGCGCACGGTCGACCTCATGACGCTCGGCCTGCGCCTCGCGGGCTTCGACATCCGCGACTCGATCGCATGGCTCTACGGCTCGGGCTTTCCGAAGTCGATGGACGTCGCGAAGGCGATCGAGTCGCCCGTCACGCAGGGCGGCTCATCGTCGCGGATGCTCAAGGCCACCGAGCTCGCCGGCGAGCGACTGGGATGCGGACGGTGCTGCGTGATTGGTCACCGGTCGGTAGGACGGTCGCCGGTGGGAGCGTCGGGCTCGCCTTCTGCCTCGCCCTCATGGGTGTCAGCGCGTGCGGCTTCCTCGTGCCCAATAACCGCACCTTCCGCGAGCCACTGTCCGTGTCCCATGGCTGAGCCGTCGGGATACTCCACTGCGTTGTCTGCGAACGATCGCCAGAGGCCATGCCATGCGGGCAGTCCGTCGAGGATCCCGGCGAGGGCCACGGGCCCGTCAGCGACCGCCTGCGCGGTCGAACTCACCATGCCGCCGCACTGCGAGAGCAAGACCTTGTCGGCGAAGTCGCTCTGCCCCCAGAACGACGAGTCCTTGATCTCTCGAAGGATGGTCAGAGCGACGTCAGACCCGTCGACGCTTGAGGTGCGGAGAAGGGCTTCAAGAGCCGTCCAGTCGCCGATGGTCGCTGAGTGCGGGTTCGCTTGCGCGTACTGCTTCTGTCCCCAGGCAACGATGGCTCCGACGACGTCGCGCAGCTCCCGTCGCTCGGACTCCTCGCGTGCGATCAATGCGTTCGCCTCATCCAGCGCGTGCGCGTTCTTCGCGAGGGTGTTCGCCACTCGCGCGACCCAGAAGGTCGCAGCACCCAACGCGAGCGTCGCGACGCCCACTGCTGCGGGGATGACGAGCTGGGCCCAGATGTCGAAGACGCTCGGGGTGGCCTCGTCGGGTCCCGGGGAGGCAGGGGCCGGCGTCCCGGCCTCGATGGGGAAGACGAGTACCAGCACGCTTGCGAGGGCGGCGAGGAACACGCCACCGCCGATGAGCAGGACATCCAGCCGAATGCTGGCACGGGCGGCGAGCACGTCATCGCGGTGCGTCGCGGTCAGGACCTTCGCTTCCCCGTACGAAGGACTTCCCGACGTCGACTTCGGCGCTGCGGCGAGTTCGCGGGCTTGTTTGGTGGCCCGACGGTACAGGCGCGCGAGGCCGACGGCCGGGCCTGCAACTGACGCGGCGTACATCGCGATGAAGACCCAGATCACGACGCAGAGCGTACGTGGCGGTGCTGCATGAGTGCCGGGATGCCGCTGGCGATGACGTACGTCGTCTACTGGCGCCGCGAGCGGGTGCTGAAGGTGGGCCGCGCGTGGCGTTGGGCTCGCATCGACATGCTGACCCGCTCGGGTGGGCAGGTGCTGCTCCTGCAGGAGGGCACCGACGAGACATGGGAGCGGGAGGCGCTGCGCGAGCTCGCCGTCTTCTTCCCCAAGGCGTTCGCGTCCGCCGAGGACTCGGGCCGCATTCTGTGGCGCGGTCGCGGCTGGACCGAGTGCTTCACCGTGCGCGAGGAGGACATCAACCTCGCGATCGACATCTGCATCGAGGGGTTCTCCTATGCCACGCCACCGACTTCGTTCCGTCCGGCTGGACGACTGGCACTCGACGACGCTGCTGAGGGCGTCGGCGGCCGCGAGGACGACGGGCTTCCTGCTGCACTTCGTGGCGGACGACCAGGGCAGGGCGGAGGCGACGCCGACGCTGCTGCTCGCGGCGCTGTGGCCGAAGCGGTCGGACCCGCTGACCGAACGCGAGATCGAGACGCATCTGCTCGAGCTGGCGGAGGTCGGCTTCCTGACGCTGTACGTCGAGGACGGGCGATCGCTGCTGCAGATCACGGAGACGCTGCGGATCGACCGGCCGTCGGCGTCGGACCTGCCGGCTCCTCGCGAGCCTTCGCGAAGCCTCTCGGCTGTGGGGGGAGCGGGGGAGCAGGCGGTGCAGGAGCCACGGATGCCGGAGCCGAGCGAGGGCTGGCGTGCGTGGCGCGACGAGCACGAGCGCGAGCTGCGACCCCCGGAGGTGCCGCTCGAGCTGCAGGCCCCGCCGATCGGATGCCCGGAGCATCCCAACGGCCTCTTCACGGACTGCGGACCCTGTGGCACGGCGAGACGGCAGCGAGACCTATGGATGGCCGACGCCCTCCACGCACGGCGTCGGCAGCGCTACGTCGCATCACTCGAGGACGAGGAACCCTTCTGATGACCCAGACCACCTCCGACGAGTGGAGCGCCCTCGAGGTGTTCCTGAGCGAGCAGGCCGCCGCGTACGCCACCGCCGACGGCAGAGCGAACCTCGAAGCCGAGCGCACCCACACCATCACCGCCGGCCCCGAGCGGATGTGGGCCGAGCAGCGTCGAGCGTTCGTCGACGCCGACGTCCGACGGCTCATCGCCGAGCGCGACGGGTCGCGAGCTCACGCCGACGCCGAGGCCGCACGCGTCGAGCAGGAGCACGCCGACGCGCTCGCCGAGATCCGACGCATCCCGGCGTACCTCAACCCGGGCGGGCGGGCTCAGATGCTCGCCGACATCGTCCACCTTCGCCACCTCGAGCAGGGAGCAGCATGACCGACTACATGAAGACCCAGACGACCATCACGGCATCGGACCTCGAGCATCTGCGCGACGAGGCCGAGCGCGTGCACCACGCGTTGTGGGGGTCGACGGCGTCGCACAGGGACGTGGGTCCCAGGGTGACCGCGAGCCGTGTCTACGGGGTGTCCAACTGCACGGCGCAGCTGCTTCGTACGGTCGGCGACCAGGAGGCGTGGCAGCAGCTGCTCGGGGACGAGGCTCTCGACCGGCTCCTGCAGGCGCTCCGAGTGACGCTCGAGCAGGTCGACCCGGCATGGAAGGCGGCGGCGTGATGTACGACCACGACGACTTCGATGCCGACGCGCTGCACGACCGGATCAAGGACGAGCGGATCGAGGACGAGATGCGTGAGGCGCACGAGCTCGAGGTGCGGCTGCGCCACGTCGGTGCCGAGGTGCTCCTCGCAGCCCCGACCGCTGACGTCCACGGCCTCGACCACGCGATCGACGAGGGCGTGACCGTGGGGGAGTCGCTGCTGATGCGGGCCGAGCTCGTGAAGGTCGCAGCGTCCACGGTGCGGATGATCGACCGGCTCGACACCGAGCGCGCGCGGCTCGAGCACCTCGAGCGGGAATCGTCCCGCGAACTGGGCAGTTCCGAGACCGGGAGGAGCGACCGATGAGCAACCACTTCGTGCAACTCGTCATCGACGGAGGTGAACTCCACACGGCGTTCGTCTGCACGGCACCAGGAGACGCCGTCTGCCGTCGTCGACCCAGCGACTTCGACGACGTCCAGCGCGAGTCGTGGGCCGCAGCTGAGGCCACGAAGGCGGGCTACCCCTGCTGGGCCGAGGACTGGGTCGAGGCGGTCGGACTGCCCGACGCTATCGCGGCGAGGCCCGACGGCGTGCTGGCAAGCGTGCCCGTCTCGATTAGGTACGACGAGGGCGTCCACATCACGCCGGAATCGAGCAATTCCGAGGGGAGTGACCGTGGCTGAGGTCGAGTACGAGTACGGCTTCGAGGCACCCGGGCCGGTGCCCGGGCTCATGTACGTCACGCGCAACGTGCTGCTCGCGGAGACGATGCACGCAGCGCGCCCGTCGTCGCCCATGTTCGTCCGCCCTGCCACGCCGTGGCAGCCGGTCGACCCTGAGTCGGGTGGCATTGGGGAGGGTTCCCGGTGACCTCGCTGCCCATGTTCCCGATGGCGGTCGACCGCACCGACAGCGACGAGCGCTTCACGCCCCGATGGGTGTTCGACGCGCTCGGCGAGACGTTCGACCTCGACCCGGCGAGCCCCGTCGACGCCGAGACGAACGTGCCCGCCCTGCAGCGCTTCACCCGTGACGACGACGGCCTCGCGCAGCAGTGGCACGGGTTCGTCTGGCTCAACCCGCCGTTCAGCAACTCGACGGCATGGGCAGAGCGCATGCTCGCGCACGGCGAGGGCATCTTCCTCGGTCCGCACGCGAACGCCTGGTGGGCGCAGCGGATGCTCCGCGCCGCCCGCGTGGTCTGGCTCATGCGCGACTTCGCGTTCGAGCACCCGACCCACAGCGGGAAGCGATCGAGCATGCCGCTCATCCTCGTGGCACTCGGTGAGCGCGCCGAGCGTGCCGTGCGCCGCGCAGCTGCAGCAGCACCCGACGCCGGTGTGCTGGTCGTCCGAGAGTCCGGTGATTCACGGTGAACCGCCACGACTGCCTGCGCGAGCGTCGCGCGCTCCCGGGCGTGGCCGCGGACGGCGGCGTCGCGCCGTGCCGCGTCTGCGGCGCCTGGTGGCAGTACCTCGTCTCGGAGCAGGAGCGCGGCCGCTTCGGTCGCTGGCGCCGCGTGCGCTGGTGGCACGTGTTCGCGATTCACGAGGTCGAGAAGGAGATCGCGCGGCGGGCGCTGTACGCCGCGCGGATGCAGGAGCAGGACCGAACCGAGGAGACCCCATGACCGAGACGACCGAGCGGGCGTGCGTCCACGGCTGCACGCACCGCGGCGAGCACTTCGCGCAGTGCCCCGACTACGGCCGCGGCGACGGCGACTGCCGAGGCTGCCGGCCGCGTCTCGCGCACGACGCGTCGCTGATCTGCGGCCGCTGCTTCGGGCAGCTCCGCGGCGCGGTCGACATGATCCCCGACTGCGTACTCGCGATGGAGTCGGCATCGGATCCGCAGAAGGCGAAGGAGATCAAGCAGCGCGTCGCGGGGTCGAAGGACGAGACGCCGGCGCCCGTGCGGGCCGAGATCCTCGACGCGTACGGCGAGGTCATGGGCGCGATCGTCGACGGCGTCGAGGGCCTCACCGGCACGCGGCACCGGATGCCGCGCCTCACGGACGGGGCCGACCTCGTCCGCGCCGAGGCTGTGTGGCTCGCGTCGTCGATCATCCAGTGGCTGCCGGAGATCGCGAACGACCAGGGCGCGCTCGACTGGTGGTGGGACGTGCTGCTCGGCGTCGTCGTCGACGAGCACCTGCCCGAGGAGCAGCGCGCGTGGACGCTGCAGCGGGCGCTCGGTCGGTTCCGGGTGGCGCCGTACGTGCGGAAGTCGCAGACGCCGTGCCCGACCTGCGAGCAGCGGAAGGTGATCGTCCGGCAGCCGCGGGTAGCGCCGGGCGTGACGACGTACGCGTGCACGAACCAGGAGTGCGACTTCGAGCGCACCGATCGGGACGTCGACGAGCCGTGGCCCCTCATCTTCGAGGGCTACGAGGGAGGGAAGGCAGCGTGACGGACCACGAGATGCTCACGATGCGCGAGGCGATGGCCGAGGTCGGTCGCGGCGAGAGCACGATCTTCCGGTGGCAGCGAGACGGGCTCATCCGCTTCCGCCTCGTCCGCGGCAAGATGCGCACCTCCCGGGAGCGGTTGCTCGAGGTGGACGTGCAGAAGCGCAGGGCGCGGGCTGCGGGGCGTCGGCAGGGCTGACCTTTGAGACCTATGACAGTCGCCCTTGCTAGGCTCTGCTTAAGCGGTCAATGGCCCCGAACTCGTTCGGGGCCATTCTCATGCGCGCGCGGAGTGGTCTGAGACCCGACGCTCGCGCCCGCGCGACGCCGTTCCGTGGGGGAGATGGCCGAGCGCGTTTTGACCACTAGCTCAGCGGCAGAGCAGCGCCCTGTTAAGGCGATGATCCCAGGTTCGATCCCTGGGTGGTCAGCGAGGACTGCGTCCGCGTGCGCTAAGCGACGTCAGCGCGCGAGGTGCAACTCACGATGAAACCCGAAGTAGGTAGCGCGGCGGGCACTGAAAGCGGGGGCTCTCGAGCCCCTCATCCTGGCCAGATTTGCTCTCAGGGCCGGCTCGACTGCGCGCACGCCGATAATGCCGTCAGCATCAACGATGAGGTCGCCGCGCTCGAACGCCGCGTCGCACCCGAACAAGCACGCGAGCATCGCCACGTGAGGATCCAGTCGCTCAGCCTCCGTGCAGCGTGAGCGCGGTTTGATGTGAGCAGCCACAAGGTACTCGGCAGGGAGCGCAGATCCACAGAGCTCGCACGCGGGTTCTGCCTGCTGGCGAAGGAGCCACTGGCGAACCTTCGACTGCTCGCGTCGGAGCTTGATGAAGCCCTCTCGGTCCGTCTCACCTTCGACGGTCAACGTGTCGGGGTCCGCGGGGTCGGGAGCGATCGAGACATCGGCCAGTGCTGCGAACTGTGCGGCTGCAGCGACCGTTAGCGGAAAGAAGTACCCCTGGTGTACGGATCCGTCTCGACGGAATGGGCCGCCTTCATCCTCGGCGATCCGTGTGGCGATGGGCAGATTAGCCAGCGGTACGGGATCGGCGAGCTCGACAAACTCCACCGGGAGCTGCCGGCCGTCGTTGTTCCAGTGCTCCTCCGCGTACGGGCGCGCCGCGGGCGCGGCCGGTCCTTCGACGAGCGAGATACCGCGCACGGCCTGTCTCGCGTAATGGATCACCAGGTCGCCCTTCGCAGCCCGGTCCATGGCGTCCCAGTGCCAGATGCGTCGGCCACCCTGTCCGATCAGAGGTGACCAGATAATCGGGTACGTGCTCGACGGAGACTGTCCCTGATTGACCCACCACGCTCGCGCCATGCCCGGAGTCTAGGCAGACGCGGTGCACGTTCCCTGGGCTCGTCCAGAGGCCCGAAGCCCCTCAACCTCCTCGGCCGCTCACACTCGCATCTGCAGCCACGGCGCACGGCGCCAGCGCACCACCTCCTGCACCGGCCCCGTGCTCGTGCGTCAGCGAGGCGGCCCGCATCGCACAGCAGGAGCGCGACCGAGGACCCCTTCGCCGGAGGCTGCCGTGGACGATGACGACGAGGCGGCCTTCGACTACTTCGCGCCCGACATCGTCGAAGCGCGCGCCGACGTCGGCCGGGCGATCAACGCCTACCTGCAGCTCATCCGCCCCGGCGAGAACGCGTTCCCGGTCGCATGGGTCGCGGCCGTCGAGTGGACGAACACCGACCTCGAGCAGGCAGCACGAGCGTCGCGCGACATCGTCTCGCCGAGCGAGCAGGCGATCGCAGCGTCGTGCGGGCTCGGCGTCTACCTGACGAACCGCTTCGGCTGACTGCCGACCACAGGCTCACGGGGGAAGCGCCCTCGGGGGAGAAGGAAGACACCCATGGCCGACACCACGCAGCCCGAGTGGAGCCAGGCGCTCGACAGCGCATCGAAGGCGCCGAAGAGCGAGGGGTCCACCGTCACCGACGCGATGGGCCAGGCGTTCGAGACGCTCACGCATCTCATGACGACCAGCGACCACGACGGCATCCGCCTCGAGGCAGCTCGCGAGGTCCTGAAGTACGCGAGCGCCATCGGCATCTAGCGCGACAACGAGAGGCTGCGGCGTCATGGCGACGAACCCTCGCTACGCGAACGGCCACCGACGCCGCAACCTCCGCCGCGACCTCCTTGCTCGCGGCACCCACTGCGCATGGCACCAGTGCCCATGGCCCGAAGACTGGCTCGGCACCGCGATGGCGAACGAGCTCGACCCGGACGACAATCGCTTCCCGGTCGTCGACGAGATCGTGCACGTCTCGTGGGGCGGCGACCCGCTGTCGAAGACCAACACGCGCCTGCTGCACCGCTGGTGCAACCGGCAGCGAGGCAACAAGCCCGACCCGATCCCGAAGGACCGACCAGCGGTCATCACGTCCTCGCCAGGGTGGGGACCGAGGAACCAGGAGCTGACATGAACCGCTTCGCAGCACTCGGCCTCGCCATCGACGCGCACCGCGGCCGCAGCATCGTCGTCGTGACGCACGGGCATGAGCACGCAGCCCTCGACGAGATCCTGCGCGCAGCCGACGGCCTCGAGGTCTCGCTCGTGTGCCGAGCGAACGGCCGACACCGCATCGACTTCGCGAGCGGCGGCAGCATCGAGCTGCGCTACCAGGGACTCGAGATGCGCGGCATGGACGTCCAGACGGTGTACCTGGACGAGGGAGTCGCGTGGGGCTGGCCCGACACGCTCATCGACGACGTGCGCGAGATGGTCCGGGCACACGCCGACGGTGAGGTCATCCGCACGTGACCGGCTCCGGCATCGCGATCGGCGCATCAGGGGGCCACCACCCCCCCTCCCCACTAGGGGGAGGCGACCCCAGGGGGATAGCGCCGATCTCTCCCTGAACGTTTTCCACATGCCAGTCGGGGGAATGATGCCTCGAGCCGACTCGTCGAAGCGTCCCTCGAGGAAGTCGACTGCCCAGCAACCGCGCGGCAGGAAGACCTACTCGGACGAGTTCAAGGCCGATGCGGTCGAGCGCGTTCGGGGCGGTCAGTCGCTGCACAGTGTTGCGCAGATGCTCGGCGTCTCGAGGACGTCGCTGCGCACGTGGGTCGACGCCGCGCCGGCGCCCCGCGCGAAGCTCGCGGCTGCGGCCGCCTCGGGTGACCGGAAGGCGTACCTCGTCGCGCTGCGCGATCAGATCGCCGAGACCATCGAGGCCGGGATCGCTGCCCGCGACCTGCCACCGAACGCCCGCCTGCTGAACGAGACGATGCGCGAGCTCGAGGAGATCGAGGCACGGGAGGCCGAGGAGGCTGCCGATGCCGCCGACGCTGAAGACGAGGACTGGGACCCCGAGGCTCTCTGACGTCGCGAAGCACCTCGTGCTGCCGTCGGACATCGTCGCGACGGGCTATCCGGGCGTCGAGGCGCAGTGCCGGAAGATGGGCGTCGAGCACGACGATTGGCAGCGAGGCCTCGCGCGCGCGCTTCTCGCGAAGCGGTCGACCGGGCTGTACGCGGCTGGCATCGGCGGCGCGATCATCTCGATCTGCCGCCAGGCGGGCAAGACGTTCACGATCGGTTCGATCGTCTTCGCGCTGTGCATCCTGTTCCCGGGCACGAAGGTGCTGTGGACGGCGCACCACTCGGCGACGACCGACGAGACCTTCGAGTCGCTCGCGGCGTTCGCGCGCCGCCGCCTCGTCGCGCCTCACATCCGGCAGGTCCGCGGCGGCAACGGCAAGCAGTCGATCCGCTTCATGAACGGGTCGCGCATCTCGTTCGGTGCGCGCGAGCACGGCTTCGGCCGTGGCCTGCAGGGCGTGTCGATCGTCGTGTTCGACGAGGCGCAGATCCTCACCGAGCGCGCGCTGACCGACATGATCCCGACGACGAACGTGTCGAAGAACCCGCTCGTCATCTACATGGGCACGCCGCCGAAGCCGACCGATCCGGCCGAGGTGTTCAAGGGCCGCCGCCGCAAGATGCTCGCCGTCGAGGCGAAGCGCAGCGCCGGCGAGGACGCGGCGAGCGACACGCTCTACATCGAGGTCGGCGCGGACGAGGGCGCCGACCCCGACGACCGCGAGCAGTGGGCGAAGGCGAACCCGTCGTTCCCGCACCGCACGCCGGCCGAGTCGATCCAGCGCATGCGCGAGCAGCTCGGCGACGACGAGTCGTTCCTGCGCGAGGGCATGGGCGTCTGGGACTCCGACGACCCCGGGTCGCGTGCGATCAGCCGAACGCTCTGGGACCGACAGGGTGTCGACGCCGCACCGGAGGGCACGATCTCCTACGGCGTCGCCTTCTCGCAGGACGGCACTCGCGTGTCGCTCGGCGGCGCGCGCAAGCACTCCACCGGCATCCACGCCGAGCTGCTCGACGCGCAGACCGGCCCGGTCGAGGACGGCATCGCGCCGCTCGCCGACTGGCTCGCCGGATGCTGGCGGCAGACCGCCGAGATCGTCATCTCCGGCGCGGCTGGCGCCGAGACGCTCAAGCAGGCGCTCATCGAGCGCAAGGTGCCGCCTCGCATGATCCGCGTGCTGAACACGACGCAGTACCTCGCCGCGTGCGCAGGAGCGTACGACTCGCTCCTCGACCGCTCGCTGACGCATCTCGCCGACGCCGGGCAGCAGGTACTCGACGACTCCGTCGCGGTGACCGACAAGAAGAAGCGCACCGCATCCGGCGCGTGGGGCTGGGAAGCCACCACCGTCGACGGTGACGAAACGCCGCTCGAGGCGATCAGCGTCGCGCACTACGGCGCGCGGCACACGAAGCGAGACCCATCCAGGAAGCAGGTGATCTCGTGATCGCAGTCGCGTCCACGGCCGTCGACGGCCTGCCCCGCTTCATGACGAACGTCTCGGACGCCGAGCTCGACATCGTCCGCGGGCTGATGAAGACGTGGATCGAGAAGCGCCCGGGCAACGTCCGCAACTCGATGTACTACGACGGCAAGATGCCGCTGCGGCCGACGGGCAACATCCCGCCGGAGGCGATGGCACGCATCCGCGCATCGCTCGGCTGGCCTGAGCGGGCGGTCGGCGGCCTCGGCGACCGGATGATCTTCGACGGCTTCGCGGCGCCCGACCAGGGCGAGGACCCGTTCGAGCTCGAGGAGATCCTCGACGGGAACCGGTTCGACCTCGAGCTGCCGCAGGCGATCACGTCCTCGCTGAAGCACTCGTGCTCGTTCATCACGACCGCGCGCGGTGACGTCGCCTCGGGCGAGCCCGAGATCCTCGTCATGGCTCGCTCGGCAGAGTGGTCCGCCGCGAAGTGGGACAAGCGCCGCCGACGCGTGTCGTCCTACATGGCCATCACCGACGTCGACGAGCACGGTCGCGCGTCCGCGGTCGACGTCTACCTGCCCGACGTGGTCCTCCTCTGCCGCCGCCGCTCGTCGGGAGCATGGACGGCAGAGCGCAAGGCGAACGCGCTCGGCGAGGTGTGGGCCGAGCCGCTCGCGTTCGACCCGCAGCTCGACCGCCCGTTCGGCCGCTCCCGAATCACGCGAGGCGTGCGCACCATCACCGACCACGCGATCGCGAACATCATCCGCACCGAGATCGGAGCCGACTTCTACGCCGCCCCGCGCATGCTCGCTCTCGGCGTCGGCGAGTCCGCGTTCGCGAAGTCGAAGTGGGCGCTGGCGATTGACCGCTGGCTCGCCATCAGCCGCGACGAGAACGGCGACCTGCCGACCGTCACGCAGATGGCGCAGATGACGACGCAGCCGCTCGCCGACCTGCACCGCATCTACGCATCGCAGATCGCAGGCGAGACCGGCCTGCCCATCTCGTCGCTCGGCATCGTGCAGGACAACCCGCCCTCGGCGGAGGCGCTGTACGCCGCGGAGAAGGACCTGATCGTGAAGTCGCGGGCGCAGGTCCGCGTCTACGGCGCAGCGCTGCGGCAGGTCGCGCGCCGCATCGTGCGACTGCGCGACGGCAAGGACGCGTACGCCGAGGAGCTGCGGGGCCTGCAGGCGTCGTGGCTCGACCCGGCGTTCACGTCGCCCGTGACGGCGTCGGCCGCGCTCGAGCAGCTCTCGCGCGTCTTCCCGTGGTTCGCTGAGTCGCCCGAGGCGCTCAAGTTCGCGGGCTTCTCCGGCCCCACGGTCACGCGGCTGCTCGCCGACAAGCGGCGCGCCGAGGGCTCGGGCACGATGGCTGCGCTCATCGAGGCAGCGCGTCGCCCGGCCACGGGCGAGACGGCATCGCCGAGCGAGGCCGTCGGAGGCGTCTGATGCCCCGGCGCTGGGTCTCCGATGCCGAAGCGCGCACGCTGCGCGACCTGCAGCTGGGTGCCGGCCGTCTCATCCGCGAGGAGCTGACGCT
Organism: Agrococcus sp. GCM10030265; assembly: GCF_042666675.1. Classification (NCBI taxonomy): domain Bacteria; kingdom Bacillati; phylum Actinomycetota; class Actinomycetes; order Micrococcales; family Microbacteriaceae; genus Agrococcus; species Agrococcus sp. GCM10030265. Next base: position 1,037,058 of record NZ_JBHTCZ010000002.1, on the reverse strand, counting down.
CTTCTTCGGGTCGCTCAACCTCGAGCGGCCCGAGGCGGTGCGCGATGCGCTGCTGCAGTTCGTGCCCTCGCTCGTGCAGCGCTACGGCGAGGGCGCGGCTGCGGTCGCGGCGGACTGGTACGACGACGTGCGATCAGGCTTGAACGTGCGCGGCTCGTACCGCGCCCGCGTGGCCGATCCCATCGAGGAGGAGCGCATCGACCGCATGGTGCGGTTCGCGGCGCAGCACCTCTTCACGGAGACGCCGGCGCTCATGCTCGCGGCTCTCGCGGCGCCCGCTGCGCGCTACGTCGTAGAGCAGGGGCGGCTCACGATCGTCGCCTCGACGCGCGAGGATCCGCGCTCGCGCGGGTGGGAGCGGCGCGCGCGCGGCACCTCGTGCTCGTTCTGCAAGGCGCTCGCGCAGCGTGGTCGCGTCTACCGCTACGACACGAACTACTTCGCCGCACACAACGACTGCGGATGCACGGCCGTGCCCTCCTGGGACCCGCAGGCCCGCGAGGTGCCCGTCGACGTCTACGAGGCGTCGCGACGCACCGACGGCATGAAGCCGCGCGAACTCGCCGCGCATCGCGAGCGAGTGCGCACCCTCGTCGACCGGTTCGAGTCCGGCGACTACGACACCTGAACCTCCCCGCGCTGTGCGGGGCCACGCCTACCCGAGCGGTCAATCGGGGCTGAAGGAGCACACGCATGACGTTCCCCATGACGATCGCGTCGCAGGACGAGTTCGACGAGAAGGTCCGCGACCGACTCACGCGCCAGCGCGAGCAGTTCGAGGGCAAGATCACCGAGCTCGAGGGCAAGGTCGCCGGACTCGGCGACCTCACCACGCGCGCCGAGCAGGCGGAGGCCGCGAAGGCGACCGCTGAGCAGGAGCGCGACGCCGCAGCGCAGCGCGCCACCGACGCCGAGGCGAAGGTCGGCACGTTCGAGCAGAAGGAGCAGCTCGCCACCTGGCGCGCCGACGTCGCGAAGGCGACCGGCGTTCCGGCGGGCGCGCTGCGTGGCTCCACCAAGGAGGAGCTCGAGGCACACGCCACCGAGCTGAAGCCCCTCCTCACGGCGGCAGGATCGCCGGTCATCCCCTCCCAGGGCGACAGCCCCGACACGTCGAACGTCGAGTCCGAAGAGCGCGCCGCCGTGCGCAGCCTCTTCGGCGGCGGCAGCGACGACTGACACCAATCTCTCCCGGAAGGAGAACCCCATGGCCGTCTTCGGCACCAACGACGCCAAGGTCCTCATGCCTCGCACCATCGCCGACGGCATGGTCAAGCAGGCGAAGTCCCTCTCGACCGTCGCGCAGCTCTCGCCGCGCGAGCCGATGCGCTTCGGCGAGGTCGACATCATCACCTTCAACGACATCCCGAAGATGGAGTACGTCGAGGAGTCCGGCGAGAAGTCGTCGTCCTCGACCAGCTTCGGCTCGGTCAAGGCCAAGCCCCACAAGGGCCAGGTCACGCTCCGCTTCTCGAACGAGGTGGAGTGGGCCGACGAGGACCAGCAGCTCGGCGTCCTTCGCGAGGTCGCCGACGCCGGCCAGGTCGCGCTCTCGCGCGGCCTCGACCTCGGCCTCCTGCACCGCATCAACCCGCTCTCGGGCACCGTCATCACCGGCTGGGACAACTACGTCACCGCCACGACGAAGAACGTCGAGCAGGCGACGGGGGACGCGGACGACGACTTCCGCGCGGCGGTCGGCCTGCTCATGTCGGGCTCCACGCCGTCGCAGGTCAACGGCGCGGCGATCGACCCGCGCTTCGCCTGGGCCCTGTCGAACCTCAAGAAGCGCGACGGCTCGGGCGAGACGTCCGACCAGCGCTACCCGCAGCTCGGCTTCGGCACCAACATCACCGACTTCATGGGCGTGCCCACGGCGGTCGGCGACACGGTCTCGGGCACGCCCGAGGCTGCCGACACCGGCGTCCGCGCGATCGTCGGCGACTTCGTCAACGGCATCCGCTGGGGTGTGCAGCGCGAGCTGCCGATCGAGATCATCCGCTTTGGAGACCCGGACGGCCAGGGCGACCTGAAGCGCAAGAACGAGATCGCGCTGCGACTCGAGATCGTCTACGGCTGGTACGCGTTCGTGAACCGCTTCGCCGTCGTGCAGAACAAGGTCGCCTGATGGGCGTCCGCTTCCGCAACGACCGCGGCACGGTCGTGAACGTCGACGAGGCGACGGCCGCCGACCTCGGGCCCGAGTGGCAGCCGTGCGTCGAGGACGAGCAGGTCGTCGTCGACGAGGCGGGCACCGACCTCGAGCCGACCGACGTGGTCGGCGAGCCCGTCACGGACGAGGAGGCCGCGAGCCTCCCGCCCGCCCAGACCGAGCCCGAGTCGCCCGTGGGCGACGACGGCATCCCGGTCGTCGGCGAGCCCGCCGAGAAGCCGACGCGCCAGCGTCGCAAGTAGCTCGAACGAAGGGAGGCCGGTCATGGTGTACGCGACGGTCGAAGACCTGAAGGCGATCTGGCCGGCCTTCCCCACGGGCAAGGAGGCGACGGCGGAGGCGCTGCTCGACGATGCGGCTGTCCGCATCGACGCGTACGCGCCGCCGCCGGGCCCCCTCACCGTCGAGCAGCTCGCGGTGCGCCGCACGGTGTCGCGCGAGATGGTCAAGTTCGTCATGGCGAACGAGCCCGCGCACGACCCGGACGTGGCGTCGATGCAGCGCTCGATGGGGCCGTTCTCCGAGGGCATCACCTACCGCACCGAACGCACACTCATGCTGACCGACGAGCACAAGGGCATGCTGCGCTCGCGCGCGCAGATCGCCTTCACGGTGCCGATGGTCGCGGAGCATCCGCCGACCGACCCCCTGTGGTGGCTGCAGTGAGCATCCCGCTGCCCGACTACTTCAAGCCCCACACCGTCTCCGTCCGCGACCGCGTCGACGGCGGCGGGATGGGCCCCGGCTACGGCGACCCCCGCGACGTGCGCGGCTTCGTCGTCGACGAGCAGAAGGTCGTCGTCACCGCGAGCGGCGTCGAGGCGGTGTCGTCATCGCAGGTCCACACGGATGCGGACGAGCTCGTGCCGCCGCAGTCGCTCGTGACGATCTGGGTCGGCACGCCGTTCGAGCGCGAGGCCGCGGTCGTCGCGATCACGCGTGGTGAGCATCCAACGCTGCCGGGCTTCCAGACGCTGGCGCTCGAGTAGGGCTAGCGCACCGCGATCAGCACGATCGCGACTACTGCGCCCGCGAGCGCCAGGTAACCGCCAACGAGCCCGCCCATCGCGAGCAGGCGGCCGCGTCCTGCGCCCTTCGATAGTGCGAGATGCCCTAGGACGATCGCGACGACGCCTAGGAACACGGCAGGAGCCGCCTGAAGCGGAATTCGGATGAGCGCTAGCGAGGCGACACCGAGGATGCCGACCACAAGCGCCGGGATCGCAAGCGGGCTGCTGGCCGGTGCGCGGGTGTCGCTCATGTCCGTCAGCGTACGACCTCACCTTGGAAGGAGGCGGCGATGGAGCAGTACCTGCCACTCCTGACGTCGTTCGAGAAGGCCGCGCAGGACGCCCTCACCGAGCACGCGAACGACGTCATGGACGTCTCCGACGACCGCTTCCCCAAGGACTCGGGCGACACGGTGAAGACTCGCGAGGTGAAGGTCGAAGACCTCACCGTGACCGCGGGTTACACGGACTTCGTCGCCCGTCTGCAGCACGAGAACCTCGACTACGAGCACCGCAACGGCGGGCGGGCGAAGTTCCTCGAGTCGGCGGCCGAGGAACAGGCGGACCAGCTGTCGCCGACTGTTGAGAAGCATCTCCGGGCGGTGTTCGGTGGATGACGTCGCGCTGACGAAGCGCATCTGCGCGCTGCTGGGCACCCTCGACGGGTGGTCGTGGCAGCCCGACGGCCCCGCCTACTCGCCGACTGTCGTCGGCGTGCACTACGGGCCCACGAAGGGCCCGGGCCGCGCGGTCGGCGTGACCGTCTACGCGACCGCCGACGTCCGGCACCTCTCGCAGCGCCGGGTGCAGCTCAAGCACCTCGGCGCTCCCGACGACCCGAAGGGCGCGGATGCGCTCGTCGACCAGTCGTTCCCGCTGCTGCGTGACCTCTGCCGATGGCGGGGGATTCTCGGCGCGAGCGACCGCCGAACCGTGCCCCTCGGCGTCGACGCGAGCCGCCGTCAGGGCCGCACCGAGAACTGGCTCATCACGCTCGACACCGAGGAGGAGACCCCGTGACCAGCACGGCAGACCGATACCGCGAGGCGGGCATGAAGCCGCCGCGCTCCACCGACCCCGACGAGGCGCCCGCCGTCGTCGAGATCCCGGAGGGCTCGCTCCTGCGAGTCGTACCGGGCGCCGACGGCATCCCGACGCTCGTCGACACCACCACGCCGCCCGACGTCGTCGACGGCCCGAGCGACACCGAGAAGGAGTCCACCCGATGAGCGCACGCGTTCCCCTCCCCGCCGGCACCACGCTCGGCAAGTCCCACGAGTACGGCGTGAACGTCGACGTCTCGATCGACGGCGCGACCGAGCCGACGTGGCAGCCCGCCCGCCGCATCGACAACCTCGCGCCCACGTGGACGCCGACGACGCAGGACATCGCGTCCTACGACGATGGCGGCTCACCGAACCAGAGCGTCGTCGCCTGGGCGCTCGGCCTCGCCTACCAGCAGTACGGCTACCGCAGCGAGACGACGGGCAAGTTCCTGCCCGAGATCGACGCGCTCATCCGCCGCTCGCTGCCCGACGCACTCGACGGCAAGGCGAACGTCGGCCTGCAGTTCTACCACAAGCCCGACACGGGCATCCCCGACCCGGACTTCGGCTTCGAGGCGCAGTTCCGCGTGACGTGGTCGCGCGTGAACACCGCCTCCGACGGCAACGTCGAGAAGTTCGCCTACACCTGCGAGTCGCAGGGTCCGGTGCGCCAGATCCCCAACCCGTTCACGGGCTGGGAGACGGAGCCGGAGACCCCGTGACCGATGGCGGGCCGAGCCTCAACGGCTCGGCCCGCCTCCCCAGACCCGAGGAGCATGCCATGATCGGCGACTTCAAGCAGTGGGCGCAGCCCGACCTCGAACTGCCCTACGACGGCCGCATCTACCGCGTGCCCGCGCCGACGGTCGAGCGCGCGAAGGCGATCATCGCCTCCGCCATCCGCGGCGAGGTCGGCCTTGGCCTCGTGAAGGGTCCCGTGCCGCCCGAGGTGCAGGCCGTGCTCGACTCCATCGGCGACAGCCACCCCGCGCTCACCGACGAGGTCTACGCGCAGATGGATGCCGACGGGGTGCCGAAGGAGAGCATCGACCGGATGGCGTATTACGCCGTCTTCTACTGGGCGCGCTCCGAGCAGTACGCCGACTGGATCGGCAAGATCCTGTGGACGCCCCGCGAGGGCGACGCGTCCGTCGCGGGTGATGCCGCGCGAAAAGCGGCATCGTCACGGCGGAGGACCTCGCCCCGTACGGCGTAGGGGAGCCCGACGCGGACGGGTGGTTCCCCGACTACCGTCCGCTGCCGGACCACCTGAAGCCTGCGACCGAGGCCGAGCGGCCGAAAGCGGCCGTCGAGATCGACGGGTCGTGGCTGGCGATCGCGACGCACTGGGGGATCGTCCTCGACGACCTCTCGCACGAGCACGGCATAGTCCTCGACGACCCCGCTGTGCTCGCGATGCCGTGGGTCGGCATCCGCACCCTCATCTTCTCGCTCCTCGAGCGCGATACCCGCCTTCGTCGCGAGCTGACGAAGCACTGATCGGAGGTACCCATGGCCACGGTCTTCGAGCTCCAGTCGCTCTTCACGGCGGACACGTCGCAGATCAAGGCCGCCGAGAAGGAGATCCAGGCCACCGGCAAGCGCGTCGAGTCGAAGCCGATCAAGGTCGACGCGGACGCGAAGGGCGCACTGGCGTCGATGGACCGCGTCGAGGCGCAGGCGAAGCGGATCGTCTCGCAGGAGACGGTCGCGAAGCTCGACGCGAATGTCGAGAAGGCCGAGCAGGGCATCGACCGGGTCGAGCAGCACCTCGAGTACCTTCGCGCGCTCGAGGTCACGACCGACGTCAAGACCGACATCAAGAAGGCCGAGTCGGACCTGCAGCGCATGGAGCGTCAGCTCGGCGCGCTCAAGGGCGCGCGGGCCCAGGTCGACGTCGCGGCGAACACGTCGCAGGCTGAGGCTGACCTCGCGGGCGTCGCTGACGCGGCGGGCGCCGCGGGCGACGACGCAGGCGACGAGTTCGGTGAGTCGCTGCTCGCGACGATGTCGGCACTCCCCGTCGCGGGTGCCGTTGTCGGCCTGCTTTACCTCGCGGGACGCGAGGGCGCGAAAGCGCTGCAGGAGGGGTTGCAGATCGAGGTCGGCTACGACCGACTGCAGGCGCTGACCGGCATCGACGAGGCATCGGCGCGTCGCCTGGGACTCGTCGCTGGAGAGGCGTACGCGAACGTCTTCGGCGAGTCGATCGAAGCGAACATGGACACCGCGCGTCTCGCGCTGCAGTTCGACCTCGTCGACGAGAACGCGTCCGTCGCGTCCTCGCAGCGGGTCATCGAGGGTCTGGCCGGGATTGCGGACGTCCTCGGTGAGGACGTGCAGCCTGTCGCTGCCGCGGTTGCGACGTTGCTGCGTACGGGCGTTGCGTCGTCCGCCGATCAGGCGTTCGACCTGCTTGCTGCTGGCGCCCGCGAAGGGCTGAACCGCAACGAGGACCTCCTCGACACCCTCACCGAGTACCCAGCGCTGTTCCAGCGACTCGGGCTCTCCGGCGAGATGGCGCTCGGACTGATCTCGCAGGGCCTCGACGCTGGTGCGCGCAACAGCGACCTCGCGGCAGACGCCCTCAAAGAGTTCCAGATCCTCGCGACCGACGGGTCGGAGAAGTCGGCTGAGGGCTTCGAGCTGCTCGGTCTGAATGCGGCGGAGATGACGGCGCAGATTGCCGCTGGCGGGCAAGGGGCTGTTGACGGCCTCGACGCCGTCCTCGACGCGTTGCGCGACATGGAGGATCCGGTCGCGCGGAACGCGGCCGCGGTGGCCCTCTTCGGCACGCAGGCGGAGGATCTCGGCGAGGCGCTCTTCGCGCTCGACCCGACGACCGCCATCGACGCGCTGAACGGTGTGACCGGCGCTGCGCAGCGCATGTTCGACACACTCTCGTCGAATGACGCGACTGCCATCGAGCAGGCCCAGCGCAACATCGAGGTCGCTGCGAACGGCATCAAAGGTGCGCTCGCGCAGGCGTTCTCGGAGCCGCTTGGCGACTTCGCTGAGTGGGTGTCGCAGAACCGCGGCCCCCTGACGCAGTTCCTCCTCGACCTTGCGAACGGTGCGCTGGACTTCGGTCGGTCGACGGTTGAGGCAGCCGCGTCGGGCGTCGAGGCGTTCGGTGAGTTCGTGTCTGGCCCGCTCGTGGACGTGGCGGAGGGGCTTAAGTCGCTCATCCTGTTCGCAAACCCGTTCGCCGACACGTCGGACCTCGACTCGTTCATCGACGGCATGTCGGAGTTCGACGCCACGACGCAGGCCGCGGCGGACACGATGCGTGATGAGCTGATCGGTGGCCTCGACGAGGCGCAGGTCCGCCTCAACGAGTGGGGCGAGCCGATCGTCCAGATGGGCTTCTTGAACGATGCAAGCCTGCGGTTGGCGGGTGCGATCGGCGAGGTAGGTGTCGCTGCCGACGGGTCGCAGTTGGCGATCTCGTCGATCGTGACTTCGAACCTGCAGGCGACCGAGGCCGGTCAGGCACTCGAGGGTCAGATCCGTGGCGCGATCTCGGCGATGTACGAGGAGCAGCAGGCGGCGGCGGCGACTGGGGATAGCCAGGCCGAGCTGTCCGCCCGGTACAACGAGTCGCGCGATGCGCTGCTCCTGCAGCTCGAGGCGATGGGCTACACGCGGGAGGAAGCGCAGGCTCTCATCGACACGGTGATGCAGACGCCGACGGACGCGGTGACCGCGTACGGGTCGAACGCTCAGGAGGAGCAGGCCCGGGTGCAGGCGCTCGCTGATCGCATCGTGACCCTGCCCGACGGGTCGATCGTGGTGACGGCGAACACGACGCCGGCGCAGGACGACCTGAACAACTGGATCACGCACGCGAACGGCCGCCGCGTGCGGGTGATCGTGGAGACGGCGACGCCGGGCACGTTCCAGGTTGCAGGCACGAACCTGCAGCTGAACGCGCTCGGCGGGATCACCGAGTTCATGGCTGCTGGCGGCATCCGCGGCAGCGGCCTGACTCCGATGGCGCCGCTCGCGCAGATGGTGCCGCCGAAGACGTGGCGAGTGGTCGGTGACCGCTCCGACGTCGATGAGCTGTACGCGCCCCTCGATGGTTCGCCTCGGTCGTGGGCGCTCCTCATGGAGGGCCTGCGGCGGATGCCCGGCGTGATGCCGATGGCGGACGGCGGCGTGCTCGCATCGACTCCCGCTGCTGGCGGCGCGTCGGTGACGATGCCGCTCACGGTGGTCGAGGGGCCGTCGGTCGAAGAGGTGGCGGCGCTGGCGGGCAGCGCCGCGCGCCGGAACGTGACGAAGGCGCTGAGGCGGAGGTAGTCGATGCTCAAGCTGCATCTGTTCGGCGCGACGCTCGAGGGTGTCGACGATCGGGCCCGTCCTGGGTTCGAGGGCTATTCGATCGGACGGGGCGGCCTCACCGGATGGTGGGGTCGCCCCGCTGGCGTCGGAGGTGGCAGCCGCCGCCCCGGCGCGCACGGCGAGTTCGACACCCCGCTGTACCTGCCCGGCCGCGTGGTGACGGTCGCCGGTCAGGTGCGGCAGCGTGACTCTCGGTCGCGGGCGCTCGCGGCCGACCGGCTCGCCGGGCTCGGCGCTGACGGCGAGCGCGGCCGCGTCGTGGTCGAGGAGGACGGCTTCTCGACCTGGGCGTGGTGCCGTGTCCTGTCTGCCGACGTTGAGCGGTTCACGAGCGGACACCACCCCGAGTACGACCTGATGCTGCGGTGCGCGGATCCGCGACGGTACGGCGAGCGACGGTCTGAGCCGACGACGTCGAACGTCGGCAAGGTGATGGTGAACCGTGGCAACTTCCCGGCGTCGCCGAGGTTCCGCATCGCCGGTCCCCAGCCGGGCGGCTACCAGATCTGGGGCGCGGACGAGCTGCCCTACACGGTCGGCGCGGTGCCGGCGAACAGCACCGACGTCGTGGACTTCGCGACGGGCCTGGTCACGCGCGACGGTGTCGTGCTGACGGGGGCGGTGGTTACGCCGCGCACGTGGACCGTCCCCGCTGGTGGCACGAAGGAATGGGGCGTGACGCTCACGGGCAGCGGGAGCGCTGCCGGGGAGATCACCGACACCTACGTCTGAGAGGCGGCGGCTTGTACTCCTGCGACCTCGTGGACACGCGTTCCGGTTCGAAGCTCGTCCGGGTGCCGGCGTCGGGCACGTGGACGGCAGAGATGCGGGGCATCGGCCAGTCGAGTGTCGTGTTCCGTCCGCGTGACGCGGCGGTGCCGCTGACTCGCGAGAAGTGGAAGGACGCGACACGGCCGTGGGATCGCACCGCGGTCGTGTCGTGGAAGGGCGTGGCCGTGCACGCTGGCCTGCTCGTCGACGAGGCGCGCACGCACGACACGCTCACCGCTCCCACCGTCGAGGTGCGCGAGCTGCTGTCGCGCCGCTACGCCTCGATGCCGCCGACGTACTCGCCGACGGGGAAGCTGCTCATCGCGAACCGGTCGCTGCGCGGCCTGGCGATCAACCTGCTGCGCGCGGCGTACCGCGTGGTGCCGGGCGACAACTGGACGCTGCCGATCGAACTGCCCGCGACCGAGGCTGGACCGCACACGCGCGAGTGGTCGCATCACGACTTCAAGACGTTCGAGGCGATGCTGTCCGAGGTGCAGGACACCGACGGCGGCCCCGACGTCGTGCTCGATCCGCAGTGGCGCCCGGACGGGCTGCTGCACTGGGTGGTGCGTGTCGGCTCGCCGATGGTCGAGGGTGCGTCGTTCCCGGTGTGGTCGGCGTCCGCGCCGCGCTCGCCGATCTTCGACTTCGAGGAGGGGTCGGACGGGTCGACGCAGCGCTCGGGAATCTCGGTGCTCGGCAAGGGGTCGGGTCAGGACATGGTCGTCGGCCTCTCGCCGAACGCTGGCATCGCCGGCACGCGGATTCCCGACATGGATGCGACCAAGTCGCACAAGCACGTCGAGTCGAAGGCGGATGGTGACGCGCTCGCGCTCGCCGAGCTGCGGGCCGTGCGTGAGCCCGTGCGCTGGCACCGCTTCAAGGTCGACCTCGCGAACCCCGACTACCCGATCGACGTGTCGCAGTTCCGGCTCGGGGCGCGGACGAAGGTCTGGCACGACGGCGACGTGCAGTTCGACGAGGGGCTGCGCGAGGGCTACGTGACGTCGCTGTCGGGCGACCTCTCGTCGACGGAGTTGACGGTGGGGGTGACGACGCTGTGAGTGCCATCCGCGACAGGACCGACGACGGCGCGCTGCTCGACTTCGACCGACGGCTGAGCGAGATCGAGACGGGGTCGCCGCAGGAGTCGGCGACGATCGAGCGCGGGATGACGCGTGTCGCGTCCCCGGACGGCACGTCGTTCGCGGCCGTGGGCCACGCAGCCGGCCGGTCGGGCTTCCTGCTCCCTTCGGGTGGCTCGTGGGTGACGGTGCAGGAGTGGACGACGCAGCGAATCAGCGAGCTCGCGGGTGCTGCGGACTCGCGGATCCTCGCGCTCGAGGGCGTGGTCGACACGCTGTCGGTGCACATCGGGTCGCTGGGGTCGCGGGCGTCGTCGCTCGAGACGACGGTCGGGCAGCACAACTCCCACATCGGTTCGCTCGGCACCCGCACGACGGCGCTCGAGACGAAGACGAATCAGCACGACGGCCACATCGGTTCGCTGGGGTCGCGTCTGACGGCGGCGGAGCAGCGCGCGAACGCGATGCAGGGGTCAATCAACGCCGTCATCGACTACATGACGGCGATCGCCAACTCGTACAACGCGCACATCGATGCGTTCCATTCGGGTGGCGGCAAGGTGCCGAACAACCCGCCGGTGAAGGGGTGACCGTGACGATCAGTCCTGACCATTGGGTCGCCGTGTGCGAGGCGCTCGACGTCGACCCGGAGCAGACGGTGTCGATCAACATCAGCGCGACCTACGTGCGCGTCGTGTTCGCCGACCAGGCGACCGTCTCGCATCCGCTGTCGACGGCCGACCCGATCGAGCCGCTCGACATGCCGGCTGCGGTGCCGCTCGTCGACACCCTCGGCCCCGTCCCGTCCGCACCTGCCCCAGAGGAGCCCTGATGCCCTACGTCTACGAAGGCACGCTCACCGACCTCGGGCTCGACGCGCTCGTCGGCCTCTCGCCCCAGCTGCGGGTGCGGCCCCAGCGTGAGGCGTACGGCCCCGACGGGGAGCTCGTGTCGGCCGCGCCGGTGACGGTCGACGTCGCGGCGTCGGGTGCGTTCTCGGTGTCGCTCGCGGCGTCGACGGATCTGCGGCCGGTGACGCGGTACGTCATCGAGGTCGGCCGCTTCGAGGAGACGTTCGACGGGCCGCGCTTCCTCGGCGTGGACACGTGGGTGTTCCCGGCCGCGGTGGGTGGTGGCCGCATCACGGAGCAGGACAGCGAGGCGTGGCCGTTCGCGGTGTTCGTCGGCCCGCCGGTCGCGGACTGGCCGGAGGGCACTCCACCGGGCTTCTACATCCAAGCCGTCGCGCCGAACGCGTGGGGCATCAAGACCGGGGGGAACTGACATGGCAGCATCCGACCTGCCCGAGGGCGTCACGAAGCTCGGCGAGTTCAAGGGCGCGAAGGGCGACAAGGGCGACACGGGCCTGACGGGCACGTTCGCTTCGGCGTCGGCGACGACGCTCGCTGCGGGTGCGCAGGCGACGGTCGCGATCTCGGGACCGGAGACGGCGAAGGTCGTCGAGTTCGGGATCCCGCGTGGCAACACGGGCTCGACCGGCAGCACAGGGCCGGCGGGGACGATCACGGGCGCGACCGCGTCGGCGCTCGCTGCCGGCGCGGCTCCGACGGTGACGCTCGGCGGCACGGCATCGGCGCGCACGATCGCGTTCGGGATCCCGGCTGGCGCGAAGGGCGACCCTGGCGTCAAGGGCGACACGGGTCCGCAGGGTCCGGCCGCTCCGACGGCGACGACGACGGTGCAGGGGCTCGTCGAGCTCGCGACGCAGGCCGAGACGAACGCGGGCGCTGCGGGCGTCGTGCCGACCGCCGCGAACGTGAAGGCGGCGTTCGACGCGTGGGAGGCGCTGCTGCGTCCGGTGCGGAACGTGGCCGTGTTCGTCGGTGCGTCGAACGTGACGCCGTGGACGTGGCCGGAGTACCTCGCGCAGGCCGAGGGGTGGACGGCGAAGAACTACGCGATCGCGGGGCAGAACCTCGTGTCAGGGCAGTTCGAGGCTCAGCTCGACACGGCGATCGCGGATGCGTCGTTCGACAACGCGACGGTCGGGTACGTGTGGATCGCCGGCGGCGGGAACGACGCCCGCGCGAACTACTCGTATGCGCAGGTGCTCGCGGCGATGGACACGCTTGCGGCGAAGGCCCGGGCGCAGTTCCCGAATGCGCGGGTCATCGTCGTGCCGGGCCTGTGGAACAACCTCGGCCGGCACCCGAACCTCATGCCGGTGAGCACGGCGATGCGCGACTCCGCGCTGACCAACCGCTGCGAGGTGATCTGGCACGCGTGGGAGTGGCTGATCGGCCTTGACAGCACGTACATGGCGGACGCGACGCATCCCTCGGCGAAGGGGTACCAGGAGTTCCTGAAGTACATGCGGGCGTTCCTGCGGGGCGGGAACACGGCGCGCAACATCGGACCGCTGGCGACGCCGCTGCTCGCTTCGGGGTGGACGGTGCACGACCGCGGCTGGGTGAACCTCGAGTGCGTCGACGGGATGGTGCACATGGGGATGCGCCTGCAGCGCGGCACGACCGCGGCCCCGACGAACATCGCTGCGCAGACGCCGGTCATCAACCTGCCGAAGTGGGCCAGCCTCAACGAGGTGGCGTTCCCGCGCACGCTGATGGGCTTCATCGGTGGCGCGCTCACGCCGGTCGGCTGCTACGTCGGCGGCACGGTCGGCGAACTGCTGAACCTGTTCACGATCCCGAGCGGCGCGCCGGCCGCGTCGGAGTTCCACCTGCCGCCGGTGCAGTGGCCGATCGGGTCGTAATTGCTCGACGAAGGGAGGCGTGATGGCGAAGCTCAGCCCCCAGCAGCTCGTCTTCACGTCGCCCTTCGGGCCGCGTGCTCCGAACCAGGCGATCGGCATCACCGAGGACATGCACTGGGGCGCCGACTACGGACCCGACGTGCGGAACAAGAAGGGCGTGCCGCTGCAATCGCTCATCGACGGGTCGGTCACGCCGCTGTCCGACCAGTACGGGGCGCTCGGTGTCCGCACGACGACGAAGGCGACGGGCTCCCTGCTCAACGTCCTGCGCTCCCTGTACGGCAACGTGCGCGAGGGCACGGTGGTCAGCGTCTCGCTCTGGCACCTCGCCTCGCGCGTCGCGCTCCGCACGCCGAACGTCGTCGCCGGCGCGGTGCTCGGCGTCATGGGATCGACGGGCCGCTCGACGGGCGTCCACGTGCACGTCGAGCTCCGCATCGACGGTCGGCTCGTCGACCCCAAGCCGTTCATCGACGCGCAGGCGTCCAAGGCTGTCGCGGATGCGCCGGCCGACTACTACGAGGAGGACGACGTGGCACTCACCGTCGAGGAGAAGCGAGCCCTCGAGTGGCTCTTCGCGAACGCGGCGGGGCTCGAGGAGCTCATCAAGCGCCGCTCGGGGATCGACGCGGCTGCGACCGCGGCGAAGAAGATCGACGGCATCGCGACCACCGTGGGCGAGAACGCGGGCGCGCTGCGCGTGATGGGAGCGTGGCTCGAGCAGCTGTTCATCCGCCGCGCGACGTTCGACCGCACCGCGGTGCAGGTGGCGGCGATCCACGCTGACCTGCCGGAGATCAAGCAGGCGCGCGACGTGTCGCTCGACGCCGACGACATCGCGCTGCTCGCCGCGTCGATCGCGTCGACCATGCCGAAGCCGGACGCGCAGGCGCTCATCGACGCGCTCGCCGCGCAGCTCGCGAAGCCGTAGCCCCCGAGCCCTGAGAGGGGGTGCCCGTGGACGGTGCGCTCATCGTGCCCCTAGTCGTCGCGCTCGCCGGCGGCGCGGGCATCTCGGGGATCGTCGTCGCGCTCATCACGCGGCAGAAGCCGCGGGCCGAGCGCGCCGAGGTGCTGCTCGACCAGATGGAGGGCGAGCGCAACCGCTTGGACAGGCGCAACGCGATCCTCACGCAGCTCGACCACGAGCACGGAGTGTTCGAGCTCTCGCTCATGCAGCACATCGTCGGCGAGCATCCGCCGCCCCCACCCGCTGCGCCCGCGCGGATCGCCGCGCTCAAGCAGATGCTGATCGACCTCGACCGTGAGGAGAAGACGTGACCGCTCTCGACGAGCTGCGCGAGAATGCGCAGCCGCTCGCCGGACACTGGCGCCGCGCCATGATCGCGCTGGCGATCCTGTGCGGGGTGCTGCTGATGGTGCCTTCCGGGATCCTCGCGTGGCGCCTGACTGTGCAGCAGGCGTTCATCAGCGCCGACCAGGCCGCAGATGCGCAGCGCGACGCGGACTACCAGGAGCTGTTCGAGGCGTGCGCCGAGGCGGACGACTGCGAGATCGGCGACGTCCCCTCGCCCGACGAGGTAGAGGACGCAGCCGCGCCCGTGCCTGCGGGTGTGCCCGCCGCTGGCGAGCCCGGACCGCAGGGGCCGCGCGGTGAGGCGGGCTCGGACGGCGAGCCTGGCGCAGACGGCGCCCCGGGGCCGGCGGGTCCGATCGGCCCGCCCGGCCCGAACGGCGAGGTCGGCAGCGCGGGCGCCCCCGGCGTGAAGGGCGAGCCGGGCGAGACGGTCGTGGGTCCGCAGGGTGAGCCCGGTGCGACGGGCGCGCAGGGGCCAGCGGGTGAGGCGGGACCGCAGGGGCCTGCAGGACTCGACGGCCGCGGCATCGCGTCCCTCGTCTGCGACGACGCCGGCCGCTGGCAAGTCACCTACACGGACGGCACGGCCGCGGACGTCGGGGCATGCCGCGTCGGTGCCGTGACGCCGCCCGATCCCGAACCGACCGACCCCGGCATCGACGTGCCGCTCCCGCTTCCCGATCCGCTCCCGACCCCGTAGGAGGTCAGCATGTCCCAGCCCATCACGCGCCGCGAGCGGCGCCTCACCACCCAGCAGCAGCACCCGCTGCGGGCGACGCTGCGGACCGGCCTCGCCGCGCTCGTCGGCGTCGCGACCGCCGTGCCGCCCGTCGTCACGATCCTGGACGAGGAGCTCAACGGCTGGGCGCTGCTCGGCGTCGGCGGTCAGGCGGTCGTCGTCTCCTCGATCATCACGCGCATCATGGCCACGCCCGCGGTCGACGCGGTGCTCGAGCGCGTCGGCCTCGGTTCCGCACCCGAGGCGCGCGTGCGCTGACGATCATCATCGTGAACATGAAGCCCCCGGCTTCGCTCCCTCGGAGCGGGTGCCGGGTTCTTCGATACTTGATAGCGCTACGATCGGCGGGTGGCGAGCGGAGACCATCGGACGGGTAGCGACTCACGCTGCTGCAGCCCTCGAGAGTTCCCGCTGACGTGGATCGATCACCAGGATCACGAGCACGAGGACATCGCCGCAGTACAGGCGTGGCTGGCGACGCTGAGGGACTTCGCGCGCGATCACGAGATCGGCGAGATCCGAGAGCTCCTCGACGCGGCAGCGCACGGGATGCTCGAGGACACCGGCGATGAGAAGACGCCGATCAAGCCCGTGCGTAGGGAGCCCGAGATCTACGAACTGCGCCACCAGGCGCTCAGCAAGGCCATGCGGTTCTACCACGGAGAGCCTGCCCACCGCATCGACCTCCTCGTCGGTCTCCACCACCACATCAAGGTGAGCAAGGCGCACCAGCGAGCGGCCATTGCCCACGCCGCTGAGCGCTACTACAGGTGACAGCACCCCCTTGCACAACTGCAAGGTTGTGCCACTAAGCTCCTTGACATGTTCAACGTCCTCTCGCCCGTCACGGATGCTGTGCAGGCCCGCTCGATGATGCTCGCTCGCGAGCACCGCGAGCTGCGGCAAAGCCTCGTTCAGATGCGTCGCGACGCTGGCCTGACGCAGAAGCAGCTCGCGGATCGTATGGGGATCACACAGCAGGCAGTGCAGAAGTTCGAGCGTTACGACGCCGACCCGCGCTTGTCGACTCTTCGTCGATATGCAAACGCTGTCGGCGCCCTCATCTTCCATGAGATCGAGGAAGATCGAGGGCAGTCGATCGACTTGTGCGCGGCGTCCCCCTGGGAGCAGACGTCGGCCGTTCGAGTCACGTGGAACGCCCCCTCGCCCTCTTGGGAGCCCACCACCTTCGCGGAGTGGGCGGAGGCCGGCAGCCGGTTCCACGAAGTCGAGCGGGCAGGGGTCTAGCTCGTGCCTGAGCTCACCGAGCAGGACACCGACACGCTGCGCGACATCATCCGTCGCACGAAGCTGGCCTCCGTCGTTTTCCACGAGTACGGCGGGCGGCTTCACGTGAGCGCTCGTGACCCCAAGGACGACGCTGATCTTTCTCTTGGCATCCAGCATCGCAACGATGACGAGGACTTCGGCGTACGACTGGTGATGAGCATTGAAGATCACCGAGGGGTCATCGATGTGACCGTCGCTGGCGAGTACGAGGTCACCGAAGGCGACGTGCCATCCGGGCGGGCTCTTCGGCTCTTCGCTCACGAGGTGGCCTCAATGGCGCTGTATCCCTACGCGCGGGAAGCCGTGGATGCGATCGCATCGCGCTTGTACCGCGAGTCCCTCCTCCTCCCCGTTGTCGAGCGTGGCGCGTTTGCGATCGAGGACGACGACGACCCGACAGCCGATCAAGCCTGATAGGCGACCCGTGGCCCCGGCCCCGCTGATGCGGGCGCCGGGGCCCTCTTTGTGTTCTTGCGTACGAGCGCGCGGTCTGGCGAGGCGGAACGCCGTCGCTCGCGATAGGACTGTCGCTCGTCTCCAGTTGACGCCGGTTCCAGCCAGTTAGTCTCGTGCCATGCAGGAGAAGAACGCGATCGCGACCAACCTTGCGGTCGTTGCGTGGATCTCCGTAGCGGGCGGCGTGATCGCGTTCTTCATGGCGATCGGACTCCAAACGTACAACCCGATCGCGGCCATCTACTCGGGCTATGTAGCGGGCGGTCTCGTCAGCCTGGCGATCGTCCTTGGCATCGTCTCCGCGATCGTCGGTGGCATTCATGAGTCTCTTCGACAGCATGCGGCGGAACTCAGCGCTAGCGACCGCACGCGTATGAACGACTGACCGCACCAATTGTTCGGGCCCCAGCCCCGCTGATGCGGGCGACGAGCGTGCCTGTAGGCCGTTACTAGCCGGTCGCAGGCGGCCTCTAGGCTGCAAACATGGGACAGCTGATTTACGCCGGCGCGACCGAGTATGCGATCGACGACCGCCTGCTCGCGCACGTGAAGGTCGCGGTCGCCGCGAAGCTCCGTCGGCAGGAATCCTTCCTGCTTTCCTGGGACATCGACCTGCAGCACGGGTCCGGGCGTGTGAGCCTGTGGATGTCGCCGGCGATCCCGCTCGAGTTCAAGTTCTCCGGCTCGCGGGTGCCCGAGCTGAGCCAGGTTTGGCTCGAGGCGCTGATGGAGACCGCTAATTCGTCGCGCGGCATGGTTCTGCTGACGGAGGCCGATGCGACGCGTCTGCTGCAGGAGTCGCGAGCTCGATCGGCTGCCATCTCGGCGGGCCACTAGACGCCGGCGACCAACGCCCCTGGCGCTCACCCTCATGGGTGAGTCGTCGGGGGCGTTTCTGCGCCTCCGGCCTTGTCGGCGGTCGAACATATGTTCGATCGACTCGACCCGCACCTACGGAGACGTTATGGACAAGAACGACCTCGACCTGCTGACTACCCTCGAAGCCGCGGTGGAGCAGCGGCGGCACATTGTGACGGTGCGCAAGGCGCTCGAATCCGGCGAGCTTCATGGCAAACAGAGGCGTCCAGGCGGGCGTTGGCTGATCGAAAGGCAGTGCCTGGAGGCGTGGTCGGGTGGCTTCGACTGCCCACACCAGTAGCCAGGCGTAGCCAGGGAAGGCGCGCCTCACGCGAGATGCGTGCTGGTTGGTGACTCGAACGTGCGTTCGAGACACTGGTGGTGACAGAGAGGAGGAGCGAATGGCGAGAGTGCTCACCAATCCCGCTCCAGGCAAGAGCATCACAAGTCCGTTCGGCCCCAGGGCGGGCGACGCCGATGGTCACAAGGGCATCGACTTCGCGGGCGACGATTTCGTCATCGTGGCGGCAGGCGCGGGGACGGTCGTAGCAGTCGCTGACCAGTTCGCACCCTTCACGCCCCGCGGGTTTGGTTACTCGGGCGCCGGCCTTTTCGTGCTGATCCGGCATGACCAGTACGGCTTCCGCACCGGCTACGCACACATGCGCGCTGGCAGCCGCCTCGTCGAGATCGGCGACACGGTGCAGGCGGGTCAGCCCATCGGCCGATCCGGCAACACCGGCTACTCGTTCGGAGCGCACCTGCACTTCGACTTGTGGACCGGCCTCAGCGGCGTCACCACCCAGGTCGACGGCGAGCAGTACATCGACTGGAACTACAACCCCACCAACCCCACCAACCCGGAAGGATTCCTGATGGCACTCACCGATGCACAGCAGACGGAGCTCTACAACAACGTCAAGTGGATTCAGGAGGGCAGGTACGTTCCCGGCCAGCCCTACACCTGGGACCAGGCGATCAACAACAAGGTCGACGCGGTCCAGGCGACGGTCAACGCAATCAAGAAGGACACCCGCGCTCGCCTCTACTACGACGCCGGCGTGAACGGCACCACTCCCGAGTCGCAGTCGTCCCGTGCGGTCGCCGCATGCGTCGAGACCGGCTTCGTCTACCCACTGAATTCGGACCCCGCAGCTCGTCCGGGCCAGGTCACCTCGCTGAAGGCGAACTACCACCTCGTCGACCCCGACGAGACGTTCAAGGCGATGACGACCGACCGCTTCAACAACATGCTCGAGCACGCGAACGGCCACATCCGCCGCATCGCCGCCGAGACGAAGCGTCAGATCGGCGGCGGCACCGCTCCGGTGACGACCACGGTCCAGCCGATCGGTGCAGCAAGCCCCACTCCGGCCATCAGCTGACGACGAGCACCTCGGTGAAGCGCCCCTCCCCACACAGCACGGGGAGGGGCGCTTCGTCGTCTACCCGAGGTCCTGCGTCCCCGACGTGAAGCCGGGCTCGAGCAGCACGTCGACGTGCAGCACCCCTCCATCACCCCACGTCACCGTGCCGGCGTCCCAGTCGAGCGCGACGCGGTCAAGGCCCTTCGCGCGGATCAGGGCGTCGTAGTTGCGGAGGGCGATCTCCGTCTCCGTATCCATGGCTCGCAGCCTAGGACCGGACGCTCACGGCCGCGCGGATCGGAGCGGCGGCATCGCGGCTTGCCGGGATGCGCCGGCCGTCTCGTCACGCACGATGCGCGCGCCGGGCAGCGGCGTCTGCCCGTGCACTCTGAGGTACCGGTCGGCTTCGGGGTCGCCGTAGATGCTCTCGCCCGTCTCTTGGTGGTACATCGCGACGACGCTGTTCTCTGCGGTGCCGAGCGCATCCCATGAGCCGAGCACGACACGCTCCCCGCCGGCGTCGCGGACGGCCACGTAGTAGTCGACGCCGTCGATGGTGCGGAGGATGATGCGGGCGAGGTTCTTCTTCGTCAGCGGGTGGAAGACGACCCATTCGACGGCGTAGTACGACATGCGGGGGAGCGTACGTGCAGCCACTGACCGACTCGCGACCCAAGGCCGGCGCTCTCCACATACTCTCCACATTGCGCGGGCACTCCCGGGTAAGCCAGGGCAACGTGCGAGGTCGAAAGAGGGTTGAAACCGGCGGTCGCGGGCCGCTCAGGGCATTGTCGGGCGGTGCGAGTCTCATCCAATTGGTTCCGGGTTCGAGTCCCGGGGGGTGTACCAGCAGAGGGCCTCGCGCGGCAGCGCGAGGCCCTCTCTCCGTCTCGGCTCGGCAGCGCGATCACGGCGACCGCGATCAGCCCGGCGTCCGCGTCGCGATCGCCTCGATCTCGACGAGCCGGCCGGGGCATCCCAGCGCCGAGGCACTCTGGAGCGTCGCGGCAGGCTGGTGGTCGCCGAGATGCGCCCGTACGACCGACCATGCGGCGTGCAGCTGCTCTGGATCCGTGGCGACCACCGGGACTCGAAGGAACGCCACGTCGACGACCTCGACACCGCAGCGGCGCAGGACCGCGTCCAGGTTCACCAGCGCCTGACGAGCCTGCGCAGCCACGTCGCCGAGCGCGACGACCGCGCCGTCGCCATCGAGGGGGCACGCGCCGGCAGCGAGGACGACGTCCCGTTCGGCGTGGACGATCGCCGCATCCGCGTCGTCACCGTGGCCCAGCAGAGGAGAGCGAACGAGTCGCAGGCCGTCCATGATCGCGACGATGCCTGCACCCCGGTGCCGACGCTGCTCGACGTGCAGGCGCGCAGTCGAGCGCGGGCCCGCAGCGTGGACGCCGACGCCTCGGTCGGCGATCCCCGTGAGGTTCTCGGCCGCTCTTCCCCTCCAAAGCGGCCGAATACCCGCAAAGGTTGGATGCTGGAGGGCATGCGCTGGAGCGTGAGGGTCGCCGCGGGAGTGCTCGCGGGTGCGATGAGCCTCGTCCTCGGGGCGTGCGCGCCCGGCGATGACGAGGGAGCGGCGCCGCCCGCGCTGTCCGCCGAGATCGTGCAGGGGCGAGGAGACGTGCGCGACGGCATCGTGGGCATCGTCGTGACGAACGAGTCCGATGCCGAGATCGTCGTCGACCACGCCGAGTATCGCTCGTCGGCGCTCGCCGAGCCCCTCGTCGCCGGCGACGACGCTCGCATCCCTCCGGGGGCCAGCCGGGCGCTGCGCGGCGAGCTGCCCGAGCCGACGTGCGACGACGCGCCCGTCGACGACGAGGTCGTCGTCGTGCTCGACGACGGCACCGAGATCGCCGTCGACCCTGGCGACCCCTACGGCCAGATCCCCGCGCTCACCGACGCGCCCTGCGTCAGGCTCGCGGTCGAGGGCGCCGCCGACGTCGACTGGCTGCCCATCGACGTGCCCGAGCCGGCCCTCGGTGCGGACGCGACGGTGTCGGTGCGGCTCACGCCGACGGGGGAGGGTGCGCTCGACGTCGTCTCGGTGGAGTCGACGGTGCTGCTCGCGCTCGTCGACGCCGCGGGCCAGCGAGCGACGACCGTGCCGCTCGGCGTGAGCATCACGCCGGATGGCGACGCGCAGACGGTCGCGTTCACGGTGCGCCCCGGTCGATGCGACGCCCACGCGATCGCCGAGGACAAGCAGGGCACGACCCTCGTCTTCCAGGTCGTGCTCGACGGCGAGCCGCTCGAGCTGCGGCTGCCGAGCGACGACGTCACGCGGGGCGACCTGCTCGACTACGTCGCCGCATCCTGCGGCCTCGCGTGAGCCCACCGAGGCCGCGACGCGCCTACTGCCGGTACGAGGCGAGGAAGTTGCCGAGCCGCTCGATCGCCACGGTGAGGTCGTCGGCGTACGGCAGCGTCACGATGCGGAAGTGGTCGGGAGCAGGCCAGTTGAAGCCCGAGCCCTGCACGACGAGGATCTTCTCGCGCAGCAGCAGGTCGAGCACGAGCTGCTGGTCGTCTCGGATCTCGTGCACCTCGGGATCGAGCCGCGGGAAGGCGTAGAGCGCCCCGCGCGGCGCGACGACGGAGACGCCGGGGATGGTGCGCAGGCCCGCGACGGCGGCGTCGCGCTGCTCGAGGAGCCGCCCGCCGGGGCCGAGGAGGTCCTCGATCGACTGATGGCCCGTGAGCGCCGTCTGAATGCCGTACTGCGCGGGCACGTTGGGGCACAGCCGCGTGGAGGCGAGGAGGTCGATGCCCTGCAGGAAGCCCGTCGCGTGGTGCTTCGGGCCCGAGATGACCATCCAGCCCGCGCGGAACCCCGCGGCGCGGTACGTCTTCGACAGGCCGTTGAACGTGATGGTGAGGAGGTCCGGTGCGAGCGACGCGATCGACGTGTGCACGGCGTCGTCGTACAGGATGCGGTCGTAGATCTCGTCGGCGAGCAGCAGCAGCGAGTGCCTGCGGGCGAGGTCGACGATGCCGCGCAGCACCTCCGGCGAGTAGACCGCGCCCGTGGGGTTGTTGGGGTTGATGACGACGAGCGCCTTCGTGCGCGGGGTGATCTTGCGCTCGAGATCCTCGAGGTCGGGCTGCCAGCCCGCCTCCTCGTCGCACAGGTAGTGCACGGGCGTGCCGCCGCCGAGGCTCGTCATGGCCGTCCACAGCGGGTAGTCGGGTGCGGGGATGAGCACCTCGTCGCCCTCGTCGAGCAGCGCCTGCATCGTGATGGTGATGAGCTCGGAGACGCCGTTGCCGAGGTAGACGTCGTCGACCGTGAGCTGCGGGAATCCCTCGACGCCCTCGTACCGGGCGACGACGGCGCGGCGTGCGGAGAGGATGCCCTTCGACTCCGAGTAGCCCTCGGCGTTGCGGATCTCGGCGATCATGTCCTGCACGATCGTCTCGGGCGTCTCGAATCCGAACGGCTTCGGGTTGCCGATGTTGAGCTTGAGGATGCGGTGCCCCTCGGCCTCGAGCCGGGCGGCCTCGGCGTGCACGGGCCCTCGGATCTCGTAGAGGACGTGCTTCAGCTTCGACGACTGGTCGAGGGACTTGAGCTCCATCGCCCCAGCCTAGGTCGGCGCGCGCCGAGGCTCGCGCTGCCACTGCCGACCTCGCGGCCCGCGGGCCGGGCGCACGCGGGTGGACCGCGTCAGCGCCGCGGCAGCTGCAGGAGGCCGCCCTCGACGCGGCACGTCGCGGCGGCGATGGCCATCGCGTCGGCGAGGACGGCAGGCCACAGGTCGTCGCCGAGGTCGTAGCCCGACACCTCGGCGTCGCCGATGGCTGCGGCGACGGCCGCGATCGTGGCGTCGCCGGCGCCGATCGTGTCGACGATGGGCGCACCCATGGGGTGGATGGGTGCGTGCACGGATGCGGTGCGCGTGTGCGCCGTCGCGCCGTCCGGGCCCTCGGTGACGAGCACGGTGTCGGCGCCGAGCGAGCGCAGGCGCGATGCGACGGCGTGCGGCTCGGTGCCCCACACGAGCTCGGCATCCTCGTCGCCCACCTTCACGAGCCGGGCGCGTGCCGCGACGCGCTCGACGGCCTCGCGGAAGCGCACGACCTGCTCGGGCGTCGGCAGGTAGCCGGGCCTCGGGTTCGGGTCGACGACGAGGCGCCGCTCGGCGTCCGCGAGCCGCAGCAGCGGCTCGACCTGCGATGCGTCGTCGAAGGCGAGGCAGGAGACGACGACGAGGTCGGCGGCGTCGAGCATGGGCAGCAGCGGCGTCACGTCGACGTGGCGCCGCACCCCTGCGTCATTGAAGGCGTATCGCATGGTGTCGCCGTCGCGCGTCGCGGTGGCGGTGGCGGTGCCGAGGGGAGCGGGCGTGGGCGCGAGGCGCACGCCGTGGGATGCGGCGTGGGCGGCGAGGAGGCGGCCGGGCTCGTCGTCGGCGACCATCGCCACGAGGTCGACGTCGGCGCCGAGGCGCGCGAGGCCGACCGCGACGTTGAGCGCCGCGCCGCCCGCGACGCTGCGGCCGTCGACGACGTCGACGAGCGCGTCGCCGACGACGGCGATGCGGGTCACGGCTACAGGCCGAGCTCGCGGTCGAGCTCCTGGGCGCGCACGCGCTTGTCGTCGTCGATCACCGAGCCGACCGCGAGGGCGACGCCGATGCCCCACGACGCCCAGAGCAGGCCGAGACGCCAGTCGCGCGGCCCCTCGCGCGTCATCTTCAGGACGCCGATGCCGCTCGCGACGGCGGCGATGAACCCGGGGTTCAGGATGAACTTGCGCACGAGCCCACGCTACCTCTCGCGCGCTGCGACGACACAGGGGTCGCGCATGGTGGCTGCGACCGACTACGCCTGCCCGAGGTGGGTGCGTGCGAAGTCGATGGTCTCCTGGATGAGCGCGCGGCGATCCTTCTCGGTGCGCACGCCGCGCGTCTTGATCTCGGCGATGATCTGCCCGTCGAATCCCTGCTCGGCGAGCATCTGCAGCACCTCGGCGACGGGCTCGTTGCCGCGGCCGGGCACGAGGTGCTCGTCGGAGGTGCGATTGCCCTTGCCGCCGATGCCGTCGGTGAGGTGCAGATGACGCAGCCGGGGCCCGAGGTCCTTCGCGAGCTCGAGCGAGTCGCGGCCCGCGAGCGCGCAGTGCGAGAAGTCGAGCGTCGCGTGCCGCACGTCCATCTCGCTCGGGTCGATGCCGGGCAGGTACGCCTTGCGGTCCTTGCCGCCCGTGCGCCAGGGGAACATGTTCTCGACGGCGATCGCCACGTCGTACTTGTCCTCGGTGGCGCGCACCGACTCCTCGAACGTCGCCGCGTACCGCCCCTGCCAGCGGAAGGGGGGATGCACGACGACGGTGGATGCGCCGGTGTCGACCGCGAGCTGCGCGGAGCGCTCCAGCTTCACGAAGTGGTCGTTGCCCCACACGAACGACGTCAGCAGCAGCGTGGGGGCGTGGATCGCGAGGATCGGCTGGTCGTACGCCTTCGCGAGCACCTTCAGCCGGTCGGCGTCGCGCGTGCGCGCATCCGTCGTCACCATGACCTCGACGCCGTCGTAGCCGCACTCGGCGGACAGGCGGAAGCCGTCCTCCAGCGGACGCGGGAAGACGCTGATCGTGCTGAGTCCGACGGGGATCACTCGCGCCACGCTAGCGGCATCGCGCACGGCGCGCGTACGCGCGGCACGGTGCGCGGATGCCGTGGCGCGCGCCCGGCGCTCCTAGACTCAGGTCTCATGGCGATCGACATCAAGCCGCGCTCGCGCGCGGTCACCGACGGCATCGAGGCGACGACGTCCCGCGGCATGCTCCGTGCCGTCGGCATGGGCGACGACGACTGGGAGAAGCCGCAGATCGGCATCGCCTCGTCGTGGAACGACATCACCCCGTGCAACCTGTCGCTCGACCGTCTCGCGCAGGGCTCCCGCGAGGGCGTGCACGCCGGCGGCGGCTACCCGCTGCAGTTCGGCACCATCTCCGTCTCCGACGGGATCTCGATGGGCCACGAGGGCATGCACTTCTCGCTCGTGAGCCGCGAGGTCATCGCCGACTCCGTCGAGACCGTCGTCATGGCCGAGCGCCTCGACGGCACCGTGCTGCTCGCCGGCTGCGACAAGTCGCTGCCCGGCATGCTCATGGCTGCCGCGCGCCTCGACCTCGCCTCGGTCTTCGTCTACGCGGGCTCGATCGCCCCCGGCTGGGTGCGGCTCTCGGACGGCACCGAGAAGGAGCTGACGATCATCGACTCCTTCGAGGCGGTGGGCGCGTGCAAGGCCGGCACGATGAGCGAGGAGGACCTCAAGCGCATCGAGTGCGGCTTCGCGCCCGGCGAGGGCGCGTGCGGCGGCATGTACACCGCCAACACGATGGCCTGCGTCGCCGAGGCGCTCGGCATGAGCCTGCCCGGCTCGTCGACGCCGCTGTCGGCCGACCGCCGCCGCGACATGTTCGCCCACCGCTCCGGCGAGGCCGTCGTCGAGCTGCTGCGCCGCGGCATCACCGCCCGCGACATCCTCACGCGCAAGGCGTTCGAGAACGCCATCACCGTCGCGATGGTGCTCGGCGGCTCGACGAACGCCGTGCTGCACCTCCTCGCGATCGCGCACGAGGCGGGCGTCGAGCTCACGCTCGAGGACTTCCGCGAGATCGGGGCGCGCTCGCCGCACCTCGCCGACGTGAAGCCGTTCGGTCGCTTCGTCGCCCAGGACTTCGACCGCGTCGGCGGCATGCCCGTCGTCATGGCCGCGCTGCTGGAGGCGGGCCTGCTGCACGGCGACGCGCTGACCGTCACCGGCAGGACCGTCGCCGAGAACCTCGCCGAGCTCGCGCCCGAGCCCATCGACGGCACCGTCGTGCGCTCGCTCGACGACCCCATCCACGCCACGGGCGGCCTCACGGTGCTGCACGGCTCGCTGGCGCCCGAGGGCGCCGTCGTGAAGACGGCCGGCTTCGACGCCGAGACCTTCGAGGGCCCGGCTCGCGTCTTCGAGCGCGAGCGCGCGGCGATGGATGCGCTGACGAACGGCGAGATCCGGAAGGGCGACGTCGTCGTCATCCGCTACGAGGGTCCCAAGGGCGGTCCCGGCATGCGGGAGATGCTCGCCATCACCGCCGCCATCAAGGGCGCTGGGCTCGGCAAGGATGTACTACTGTTGACGGACGGACGATTCTCAGGCGGCACAACCGGCCTGTGCATCGGACACATCGCTCCCGAGGCAGTGGACTCCGGTCCGATCGCACTCGTGCGTGATGGCGACACCATTCGCGTCGACATCCCGGCTCAGCGCATCGACCTACTGGTCGACGGCGACGAGCTCGCATCCCGCCGAGCAGGCTGGGAGCCGCTTCCGCCGCGCTACACGCGGGGAGTCCTCGCAAAGTACGCCCGTCTCGTGCGCTCTGCTGCGCAGGGAGCCGTCACGGGCTGACGCACGCATCCGCGTGCAGGGAGATCGCCATGACCATCGCGCCACGTCCGACGCCGCCGAGGGTGCAGGGGCCTGAGGTCCTCACCGGCTCCGGTGCCATCCTGCGCTCGCTCGAGCTGCTCGGCGTCACCGACGTCTTCGGGCTGCCCGGCGGCGCCATCATCCCGTTCTACGACGAGCTCATGCAGCAGTCGGCCGTGCGCCACATCCTCGTGCGGCACGAGCAGGGCGCCGGCCATGCGGCGGAGGGCTACGCCTCGGCGTCGAACAAGGTCGGCGTCGCGATCGCGACGAGCGGCCCGGGTGCGACGAACCTCGTCACGGCGATCGCCGACGCCTACATGGACTCCGTGCCGTTCGTCGCCATCACGGGGCAGGTCTTCAGCCACCTCATGGGCACGGACGCGTTCCAGGAGGCCGACATCACGGGCATCACGATGCCCATCACGAAGCACTCCTTCCTCGTCACCGACGCGGCCGACGTGCCCTCGGTGCTGCAGGCGGCGTTCCACATCGCCTCGACCGGGCGCCCCGGCCCCGTGCTCGTCGACGTCACGAAGGACGCGCAGCAGCAGTCGGCGCCGTTCATCTGGCCCGACCGCGTCGACCTGCCCGGCTACCGCCCCGTCACGAAGGCGCACGGCAAGCAGATCCAGGCGGCGGCCGCGCTGCTCGCGCAGGCCGAGCGACCCGTGCTGTACGTCGGTGGCGGCGTCATCCGCGCGAAGGCGTCGCAGGAGGTGCACGAGCTCGCCGAGGCGATCGGCGCACCCGTCGTGACGACCCTCATGGCGCGCGGCGCCTTCCCCGACTCGCACCCGCAGCACCTCGGCATGCCGGGCATGCACGGCACGGTGCCCGCGGTGCTCGCGCTGCAGGAGTCCGACCTCATCCTCGCGCTCGGCGCGCGCTTCGACGACCGCGTCACGGGCAAGGCGTCGGAGTTCGCACCCGGTGCCAAGGTCATCCACGTCGACGTCGACCCGGCCGAGATCTCGAAGATCCGCACCGCAGACGTGCCGATCGTCGGCGACGTGCGCGACGTCGCCTCCGACCTGTCGGTCGCCTTCCAGGACGCCGTCGTCGGTGGCCGCCCCGACCTCACCGACTGGTGGGAGCGGCTGCACGGCCTGCAGGAGCGCTTCCCGCTCGGCTTCGCGCCGACGACCGACGGCAAGCTCGCGCCGCAGCACGTCATCCAGCGCATCGGCGAGCTGACGGGGCCCGAGGGCATCTTCGCCTCCGGCGTCGGGCAGCACCAGATGTGGGCGGCCCAGTTCATCCGCTACGAGCGCCCGAACGCCTGGCTGAACTCCGGCGGCGCCGGCACGATGGGCTACGCCGTGCCCGCCGCGATGGGCGCGAAGGTCGCCGAGCCGCAGCGCGCCGTGTGGGCGATCGACGGCGACGGCTGCTTCCAGATGACGAACCAGGAGCTCGCCACGTGCGCGCTCAACGACATCCCCATCAAGGTCGCCGTCATCAACAACTCGTCGCTCGGCATGGTGCGGCAGTGGCAGAGCCTCTTCTACGACGGCCGCCACTCGTTCACCGACCTCGAGACCGGCGACGACGCACGCATGATCCCCGACTTCGTGAAGCTGGGGGAGGCGTACGGCTGCCTCGCCATCCGCGTCACGAAGCCCGAGGAGATCGACGCCGCGATCCAGCTGGCGCTCGAGACCAACGACCGGCCCGTCGTGATCGACTTCATCGTGTCGAAGGACTCGATGGTGTGGCCCATGGTGCCGCAGGGCGTCTCGAACTCCTTCGTGCAGTACGCCAAGGAGCACAGCCCGGAGTGGGGTGACGAGTGATGACCACGCACGTGCTCTCCCTCCTGGTGGAGGACAAGCCGGGCCTCCTGACCCGCGTGGCGGGCCTCTTCGCTCGCCGCGGCTTCAACATCGAGTCGCTCGCGGTGGGCAAGACCGAGATCCCCGGGCTCTCGCGCATCACGGTCGTCGTCGACGTCGAGGGCCTGCCGCTCGAGCAGGTCACGAAGCAGCTGAACAAGCTCATCAACGTCGTGAAGATCGTCGAGCTCGAGCCGAGCGGCTCGGTGCAGCGCGAGCACATGCTCATCAAGGTGAAGGTCGACCACCAGACCCGGTCGCAGATCCTCGAGGCCACGAACCTCTTCCGCGCCCGCGTCGTCGACGTGACGACGGATGCGCTCGTCATCGAGGTCACGGGCGACTCCGCGAAGTGCCAGGCGCTGCTGCGCCTGCTCGAGCCGTACGGCATCAAGGAGATCGCCCAGTCGGGCCTCCTCGCCATCGGTCGCGGCGGCAAGTCGATCTCCGAGCGCGTGCTGCGCGCCTGACGCGCCGCGCGACCACCACACCACCCAGCACACCCACCACCACGAGGAGCGATCCCCCATGACCGAGGTCATCTACGACGACAAGGCCGACCTGGGCCTCATCCAGGGCAAGAAGGTCGCCGTCATCGGCTACGGCTCGCAGGGCCACGCCCACGCGCAGAACCTGCGCGACTCGGGCGTCGACGTGCGCGTCGGCCTCAAGGCCGAGTCGACGTCGCGCGCGAAGGCGGAGGAGGCGGGCTTCACGGTCGGCACGAACCGCGAGGTCGCCGAGTGGGCCGACGTCATCGTCATCCTCGCGCCCGACCAGCACCAGCGCGGCATCTACGCCGACGACATCGCACCGGTGCTCGCCGAGGGCAAGACGCTGCTGTTCAGCCACGGCTTCAACATCCGATTCGACTACATCCAGGCGCCCGAGGGCGTCGACGTCGTGCTCGTCGCGCCGAAGGGCCCGGGCCACACCGTGCGCCGCGAGTACGAGGCGGGCCGCGGCGTGCCCGTGATCGTCGCCGTCGAGGTCGACGCGACCGGCGGCGCCTGGGACCTCGCATGGTCGTACGCGAAGGCGATCGGCGGCCTGCGCGCCGGCGGCATCAAGACGACGTTCACCGAGGAGACCGAGACCGATCTGTTCGGCGAGCAGGCCGTGCTGTGCGGCGGCACCTCGCAGCTCGTGCAGTACGGCTTCGAGACGCTCATCGAGGCCGGCTACCAGCCCGAGATCGCCTACTTCGAGGTGCTGCACGAGCTGAAGCTCATCGTCGACCTCATGTGGGAGGGCGGCATCGCGAAGCAGCGCTGGTCGATCTCCGACACCGCCGAGTACGGCGACTACGTCTCGGGCCCGCGCGTCATCAGCCCCGAGGTGAAGACGAACATGCAGGCCGTGCTCGCCGACATCCAGTCGGGTGCGTTCGCGAAGCGCTTCATCGAGGACCAGGACGCGGGCGCGCCCGAGTTCACGCGCCTGCGCGAGCAGCAGGCAGGCCACCCCATCGAGGCGACCGGCAAGCAGCTGCGCTCGCTCTTCGCCTGGGAGCAGCCGGACGCCGACTACACCGACGGCTCGGCGGCGCGCTGACCTAGCCTGCGCATCGACGGCCCCGTCGCTCCTCGCGAGCGGCGGGGCCGTCGCTCGTGCGGGGCCGGGTCAAGGGGCTGGCCGCGACGCGGGCGGCCAGGCGACGCTGGCGCCATGACGTCGCTCTGGCTCGCCTCGCATCCGCCCATCGACACCGACGCGTTCGACGACGCACCGGTCGACGTCGCCGTGGTCGGCGCGGGCCTCGCGGGCCTCGCGACGGCCGTGCTGCTCGCCGAGCGCGGCATGCGCGTCGCGGTGCTCGAGGCGCGCACGGTGGGCGCGGTCGCGACCGGCAACACGAGCGGCAAGCTCTCGGCGCTGCAGGGCGCGCGGCTGCAGCGCATCCGCAGCGTCGCGGGCGAGCGGCCGCTGCAGGCGTACGTGGATGCGACGCTCGAGGCGCAGCGCTGGCTCGTCGACGCCGTGGGCGAGGCGAGCGAGCGCGAGGACGCCTGGTCGTACGCCGTCACGTCGAGCGGCGCGCGCACGATCGACCAGGAGGTGCGCGTCGCCCGCGCCGCGGGCCTGCCGGTCGGGCGGGACGTGCCCGAGCTGCCGTTCGCGACGACCGCCGCGGCCCGCCTGCGCGACCAGCACCTGCTCGATCCCGTCGGTGCGCTCGCAGCCCTCGCGGCGCGACTGCGCGCCGCCGGCGGACGCATCCACGAGCACGCCCCGGTGCGCCGCACGCGCGTGCGAGGCGACCACGTCGACGTCGACTCGACGGCGGGTACCCTGCGGGCGTCGCGCGTCGT
Source organism: Agrococcus sp. GCM10030265 (assembly GCF_042666675.1). Taxonomy (NCBI): domain Bacteria; kingdom Bacillati; phylum Actinomycetota; class Actinomycetes; order Micrococcales; family Microbacteriaceae; genus Agrococcus; species Agrococcus sp. GCM10030265. Next base: position 1,006,271 of record NZ_JBHTCZ010000002.1, on the reverse strand, counting down.
GCTCGCGACCGGCTCGCCCGTGCCCTCGCGGACGCTCTCGGTCCTCCTCGAGGCGCAGCGCTCGTACGCGATCTCGTACCGCATCCCCGGCGTCGTCCCGCGGGGCATGCACCTGAGCGTCGACGAGCCGTCGCGCTCGCTGCGCTCGGCGGCGCCGCTCGCCGACGAGCTCGTCGTGGGTGGTGCAGGGCACCCCGTGGGCCGTGCGAAGGACGAGCGCTCGAGCGTCGACGAGCTCGAGGCATGGACGCAGCGGCACTGGCCGGGTGCCGAGCGCACGCACGCATGGTCGGCGCAGGACTACCGCACCCCCGACCTGCTGCCGTGGTGCGGGGCTCGGATGGGCAGCGGCGGGCGGGTGCTCGTGGCGACCGGCTTCGACAAGTGGGGCATGACGAGCGCGGTCGCGTGCGCGCTCGCGATCGACGGCTGGCTCTCGGACGCGCCGCGGCCGTGGGCCGCGACGCTCTTCCGTCGTCGCCCGACGCTCGCGCTCGCCGGCAACCTGCTCGGCAGCGTCGCGGCCGTCGCTGCGGCCGACTCGCGCTCGTGGATGGCTGCCGTGCGCGACGTGGGTGCGGCGACTCCGCCGGAGGGCGAAGGCGTCGTGCATCTGCGCGGTGCGACGCCCGTGGCGACGTCGACGGTCGACGGCGTGACGCGCACGGTGTCGGCGTTCTGCCCGCATGTGCTCGCGCTCGTCCAGTGGAACGGTCAGGAGCGCAGCTGGGACTGCAGCGCGCACGGCTCGCGCTTCGCGCCCGACGGCTCGCGGCTCGAGGGCCCGAGCGCGTGCCCGCTGCGCGCGCTGCGCTGACGCCGCCGCGTGGGCGTCAGCGCGCGAGGTGCGCGTCGACGAGGGCGGGGGAGAGCACGTGCTGCCGCACGAGGATCGCGGCGCCGCGCGCGCCCGCGAGCGCGCCGCCCTGCGACTGCACGATCGACAGGTGCTGCGTCGCGAGCGGGATCGATCGCCGGTAGACGACCTCGCGCACCCCCGCGAGCAGCTGCTCGCCCGCACGCGCGATCGAGCCGCCGAGCACGATCACGGCGGGGTTGTGCAGGCTCACGACGAGCGCGAGCGCCTCGCCGAGGACGCGGCCCGCCTCGCGGGTGACCTCGTGCGCATCCGCGTCGCCGGCGCGCAGCAGCGCGACGACGTGCTCGCTCGTCGTCGCCGCGATGCCGCGCGACGCGAGCACCTCGGCGATCGCCGTGCCGCTCGCGATGGCCTCGAGGTCGCGCTCGTCCTCGGGCGTGCGCAACGGCGATGGGCTGTAGGGCACGCGGATGTGGCCGAGGTCGCCTGCGGCGCCGTCGGCGCCGCGTTGCAGCACGCCGCCCGCGATGATGCCCGCGCCGATCCCGGTCGCGACCTTCACGAAGACGAGGTCGCCGTGGCGGCCCCCGCTCGCGGCGTGCTCGCCGAGCGCGAGGATGTTGACGTCGTTGTCGACGAGCACCGGCACGGGGAACGCGCGCTGCACGTGCTGCGGGATGTCGAAGCGATCCCAGCCGGGCATGATCGGCGGGTTGACGGGCCGCCCGGTCGCGTGCTCGACGGGGCCGGGCACCCCGACGCCGACGCCGACGATCGACGCGACGTCGCGGCCGGCGCTCTGCAGCAGCGCGCTCGCGTGCGCGATGGCCGCGTCGAGCGCCGCGACGGGGCCGTCGGCGACGTCGAGGGCGAGCGAGATGGACGCCAGCACCGTGGCGGCGAGGTCGGTGACCGCGACGCTCGCATGCCGCGCGCCGAAGTCGAAGGCGACGATCGTGCCGCCCGAGGGATCGAACGCGAGCATCGACGGCGGACGACCGCCCGTGGAGGTCGTCGCGCCCGCGGGACGGAGGAGGCCGGCGGCGACGAGCGCGTCGGTGCGCGCGGCGACCGTCGCCCTCCCGAGGCCCGTCGCCTCGACGAGCTCGGCGCGCGTGCGGGCGCGGCCGTCGAGGAAGTGCTGCAGGAGCACGCCGGCGCTCGTCGGATGCGGGGGGATCGCCAGCGACATGCGGCCTCCTCGCCTCGTGTCGCGGGGCCGCGACGGGGTTCCACGCTAGTGCACCCGTACTTAAGTTTATGTCATGTTCGACTTTTGCTTTGTCAGCAGCAAAAGTCTTGCTACGGTCATCGGGAACCGGAGCAATCTCGATGAGGAGACCCGAGCCGATGAGCGACATCGCACTGCAGCTGTACTCGATCCGCGAGCGCATCGCGTCCGACGGGCTCGCGCCCTCCCTCGCCCGCGCGGCATCCGCCGGCTTCGACCGCATCGAGCTCTTCAACCTCGTCGCCTGGGCGGACGAGCTGCGCACCGAGCTGCCCGCGAACGGGATCGCCGTGCCCACGGCGCACGCCCGACTGCTCGGCGAGGACCAGGACGCGATCTTCGCGACCGCCGCGTCGCTCGGGGTGCAGACGATCATCGACCCCTTCACCGAGCCCGAGCACTGGGCGACGCGCGACGGCGTGCTGCGCATCGCCGACCACCTGAACGCGTCGGCCGCCGGCGCTCGTCAGCACGGCCTCGCGCTCGGCTACCACAACCACGCGTGGGAGGCCGAGTCGATCATCGACGGCACCACGGCCCTCGAGGTCCTCGCGGACGCGCTCGACCCCGAGGTCGTCCTCGAGGTCGACGCCTACTGGGCGGCCGTCGGCGGCGCCGACGTGCCCGCGCTGCTGCGCTCGCTCGGCAGCCGCGTCGTCGCGCTGCACCTCAAGGACGCGCCCATCGTCGACGGCGCCCTGTCGAAGGACCGTCACGACCAGCTGCCCGTCGGGGAGGGCGCCATCGACTGGGCGGCCATCCTCGAGGCGGCCCCCACCGCCGAGCTGCTCATCGTCGAGTTCGACGAGTACCGCGGCGACATCTTCGACGGCGCGGCCACGAGCCTCGCCGGCATCCGCGCGCTCACGACCGCTCGCTGACCGCACCACCACCATCACACCGTCGGCTCGCCGACGACACACCCGTCCGGCAGCGTCGCCGGCCGGGATGCACGCACCACAGGACGAAGGAGTTCCGATGACGCGCATCAAGACCATCGCTGGGGCCGCAGCCGCCGCCACCGTGCTGCTGGCAGCCAGCGGCTGCTCGGCAGGAGGCGGCGACGACGCCGAGGGCGGCTCGATCACCTGGTGGGCCACGCAGCAGACCGCCACGATCGGCGACTCCGAGGCCGCCTACCAGGAGGCCATCGACCGCTTCACCGACGAGACCGGCATCGAGGTGGAGTTCGAGGTCATCCCGTGGGCCGACCTCTACAACCGCATCCTCACCGCCATCTCCTCCGGCACCGGCCCCGACGTGCTGAACATCGGCACGACCTGGACCGGCTCGCTGCACGACACGGGAGCGCTGTCGACCGTCGAGGGCGACTCGCTAGACTGGCTCGGCGGATCGGACCGCTTCGTGCCCGCCGTCTACGAGGCCGCGCAGGTGCCGGGCGAGACGCAGGACGCCGTGCCCTTCCTCTCCAACGTGTACTCGCTGTACTACAACCCCACGCTGTTCGAGGCGGCCGGCATCGCCGAGCCGCCCGCGACGTGGGAGGAGTTCGTCGAGGTCGGGCAGCAGCTCACCGTCGACACCGACGGCGACGGCGCCATCGACCAGTGGGGCTACTCGGGCGCTGCCGCGAACGTGCAGCAGAACGCCCACATGGCCTTCATCCTCGGCCAGCAGCACGGCGGCGCGTTCGTCGACGACGACGGCGCGTCGACGCTCGACAGCGACGGCCAGGTCGCCGGCGTCGAGGCGTACGTCGGGCTCATGACCGATGCGCAGATCATGGCGCCCAGCAACGCCGAGATCGACCTCGGCGCCGACGCGGTCGACCAGTTCATCGACGGCGACGCCGCGATGATCCTGCAGCAGAACCCCATCGAGCAGTTCACCTCGCGCGACTTCACGGACTGGGCGATCGCGCCCACGCCCGTGCTCGACGGCGGCGAGGACGTCGAGTCGATGATCGCCGGCACGAACATCACCGTGCTCGTCGACTCCCCGAACCAGGAGCAGGCGTTCGAGTTCGTCGAGCACATGACGAGCGTCGAGGAGCAGGCCGAGCTCGCCTCCGCCTTCGGCCTCCTGCCCGTCGTCACCGACGCGTACGACGAGCCGCTGCTCGCCGACTCCGGCGACACGACGCTCGAGGTGCGCCGCGACGCGCAGGCCAACGCCTCCGCGCCCTTCCCGCTCGTCGGCAACATCGGAGAGATCGAGGCCGCGGTCGGCAACGCCGTGCGCGAGTCGTTCCAGGCCTTCGCGACCGGCGGCGACGCCGACGTCGCCAGCCGCCTGGCGGCCGCGAACGGCGAGGTCCGCTGACACCACCCCGACGGGGCCGGCGCGCGAGCGTCGGCCCCCGACGGGAGGGTCCCTCATGACGACCACCGCCACCCGCCCGGACACCGAGGCGCCCACGCCGGCGCCCACGGCATCCGCGAAGCCCCGCCGCGGCACGCAGCAGCGCAAGGACCGCAGGCTCGCGTACCTGCTGATCCTGCCCGCCGTGCTGCTCGAGCTGCTCATCCACATCATCCCGATGGTCCTCGGTGTGTGGATCGCCTTCATCGAGCTGAACCAGCGCAGCCTGCGCAACTGGCTGCAGGCGCCGTTCGTCGGCCTCGACAACTTCGTCCGCGGCCTCGACCCCACGAGCGCCATCGGCTCGGAGTTCATCGGCTCCGTCGGCCGCACCGCCGTGTACGTCGTGCTGACCCTCGGCGTCTCGTGGATCCTCGCGATGGCCGCCGCCGTGTTCCTCACGTCGAGCTTCAAGGGCCGTGGCCTGCTGCGCACGCTCTTCCTCGTGCCGTACGCCATCCCCACCTACGTCGGCACGCTCGCATGGGGCTTCATGCTCAACCAGCAGGACGGCGTCGTGAACCAGGTCGTCGTCGACCTGCTCGGCCTCACCGACGACCGGCCCTACTGGCTCATCGGCGACAACTCGTTCATCTCGCTCGTCGTCGTGTCGATCTGGTCGATGTGGCCGTTCGCGTTCCTCATGCTCCTCGCGGCGCTGCAGAACGTGCCCACCGACGTCTACGAGGCGGCAGCGCTCGATGGAGCCTCGAACTGGAAGCAGTTCTGGACGATCACGCTGCCGATGATCCGCCACGCGAACGCGGCGCTCGTGCTGATCCTCGGCCTGTGGCTCTTCAACCAGTTCAACATCCCGTACGTGCTGTTCGGTCCGCAGTCGCCTGCGCAGGCGCTGCTGATCTCGCCGCTCATCTACCAGAACTCGTTCCTGCTGTGGGACTTCGGCGCCGGCGGAGCGATGAGCTTCCTGCTGCTGCTCGCGCTGCTCGTGGTGTCGGTGTTCTACATCCGACTCGTGCTGCCGAAGGGAGGCGAGCTCGATGATTGAGACCCGTGGCTTCAAGGTCGCGAGGGCCATCACCCTCACGCTGCTGTCGCTGTTCGTGCTCGTGCCGCTGTGGATCATCGTCACGACGGCGTTCAAGCCGCTGTCGGACGTGTCGGGCTCGTTCGTGTGGTTCCCGTCGACGTGGACGATCCAGCCGTTCATCGACATGTGGTCGACGGTGCCGCTCGCGCGCTACTTCATGAACTCGCTCGTCGTCACCGTGACGGCGACGGCCTTCTCGGTCATCGTGTCGATCCTCGCGTCCTACGCGCTCGCGAGGCTGTCGTTCCGCGCCAAGCGGCCCTTCAGCCTCGTGATCCTGTCGACGCAGATGTTCCCCGGCATCCTCTTCCTGCTGCCGCTCTTCCTGATCTTCACGCAGATCCAGCGCACGATCGGGCTGCAGCTCACCGGCAGCCTGCTCGGCATGATCGTCACGTACATGACGTTCACGCTGCCGTTCTCGATCTGGATGCTCACGGGCTACATGCGCGCGATCCCGGCAGCGCTGGAGGAGGCTGCGATGATCGACGGCACCGGCAGGCTCGGCGCGCTGTTCCGCGTCATCCTGCCCGTCGCACGTCCCGGCATCGTCGCGGTCGCCGTGTACTCGTTCATCAGCGCGTGGGGAGAGGTGCTCTTCGCCGCGGTGCTGTCGAGCAACGCGACCCGCACCCTGCCGATCGGCCTCCAGGCGTACTCGTCGGAGTCGGACGTGCTGTGGAACCAGCTCATGGCGGCGTCGATCGTCGTCTCGATCCCCATCCTCGTCGGCTTCCTGCTCGTCCAGCGGCACCTCGTCGCCGGACTCTCCGCCGGAGCCGTCAAGTGAGCACAGAAGGAGGCAGCGTGACGCTGCACACCCCCGTCGGCATCGGCTTCATCGGCGCCGGCATGATCAGCGAGCAGTACCTCACGAACCTCGCGCAGTACCCCGACGTGCACGTCGTCATCCTCGGCGACCTCGACGTCGACCGGGCCAGGGCGCAGGCCGACAAGCACGGCGTGCCCTTCGCGGGCAGCCCCGCCGAGGTGCTCGCGCATCCCGACGTGCAGCTCGTCGTGAACCTCACGATCCCGGCTGCGCACGTCGAGGTGTCGCTGCAGGCGCTCGAGGCGGGCAAGCACGTCTGGAGCGAGAAGCCCATCGGGGTCGACCTCGACTCCGCCCGCGCGCTCCTCGCGCGCGCCGACGAGCTCGGGCTGCGCGTGGGCATCGCGCCGGACACCGTGCTCGGCCAGGGCGTGCAGAGCGGGCTGCGCGCCATCGAGCGCGGCGTCATCGGCGAGCCCATCGGCGCGACGACCGTCATGCAGTACGCGGGCCCCGACCTGTTCCACCCGAACCCGGAGTTCCTCTTCGCGCCCGGGGCGGGGCCCGTGTTCGACATGGGGCCGTACTACCTGACGACGCTCGTCAGCGCGCTCGGCGCGATCCGCCGCGTCTCGGCGATCGGCCGCACGCCGCAGACGACCCGCACGATCAAGGTCGGCGACCGGGCGGGCGAGACCTTCCCGGTCGCGGTGCCGACGCACGTGCACGTCAACCTCGAGCTCGAGCGCGGCGTCGCGCAGTCGACGTTCTCGTGGGACACCGCCTACCGTCGTGCAGGCGTCGTCGAGATCACGGGCTCGGAGGGCACGCTGCGCATCCCCGACCCCAACACGTTCGAGGGCGACCTCGAGGTCACGCGCGTCGGCGACGACTTCCGCGCCGACTCGGCCTGGGAGGCCGTCGAGGTCGAGGGCGCCGTGGGCGGCCGCGGCATCGGCATCGTCGACATGGTGCGGGCCATCCGCGAGGGCAGGCCGCACCGCGCGTCGGGCGAGCTCGCGCTGCACGTGCTGGAGGCGATGATCGCGATCGACGAGTCGATCCGCACCGGCCAGCCCGTGACGCTCGACTCGTCGGTCGAGGCCATGGTGCCCGTCGAGACCGACTTCGACCCGACCGCCGCCCATGACGGGGTGCGGGCGTGACGGCGCCCCGCGTCGGCATCCTCGGAGGCGGGTTCATGGCGCGCGTGCACGCGCACGCCGCCCGATCCGCCCGCGCCGAGCTCGTCGCGATCGCGTCGTCGTCGCAGGCTCGGGCCGCCGAGGCCGCTGCGGCGCTCGGCGTCGCGCACGCGCTGCCGGATGCCGCATCGCTCGTCGCCGCCGACGTCGACGTCGTGCACGTGTGCACGCCGAACACGACGCACGCGACGCTCGCCGCCCAGGCGATCGCCGCAGGCAGGCACGTCGTGTGCGAGAAGCCGCTCGCGACGTCGGTCGACGAGGCGCAGGAGCTCGTCGACGCGCTCGACGACGCCGGTCTCGTCGGCGCCGTGCCGTTCGTGTACCGCTACCACCCGATGGTGCGGGAGGCGCGGGCGCGCCTGGCCGCATCCGGCGCCGCGCTGCTGTCGGTCGACGCCGCCTACCTGCAGGACTGGATGCTGCTCGCCGACGACGAGAACTGGCGCGCGGGATCGGCGCTCGGCGGACCCTCGCGGGCGTTCGCCGACATCGGCTCGCACCTCCTCGACCTCGTCGAGTTCGTGGCGGGGGAGCGCATCGCCTCCCTCGCCGCCACGACGCGCACGGTCTTCGACCAGCGCGGCGACGCATCCGTCGCGAACGAGGACATCGCGGGCGTGCTCTTCCGCCTGGAGGGCGGCGCCGTCGGCACCGCGCTCGTCACGCAGATGGCGCCGGGGCGGAAGAACGCGCTCACGATCGAGTGGCACGCCGCCGACGCGTCGTACCGCTTCGAGCAGGAGCGGCCCGACGAGCTGTGGATCGGCGAGCGCGCGGGGTCGCGGCTGCTGCAGCGCGACCCCGAGTCGCTCTCGCCCGACGCCGCGCGCCTCTCGCGGGTGCCCGCCGGCCATCCGATGGGCTACCAGGACGCCTTCGACGCCTTCGTCGCCGACGCGTACGCGGCGATCGCGGGTGCGACGCCCGACGGGCTCCCCACCTTCCGCGACGGCCTCCGCGCCGCCGTGCTCACGGATGCGGTGCTGCGGTCGGCGGCCTCCGGCGAGTGGATCGAGACGACCGCGCGAGCGAGGAGCGTGGCCGCATGACCGAGCAGACGACGCAGCAGGCACGGCACCCCGTGACGCTGTTCACGGGACAGTGGGCCGACCTGCCGTTCGAGGAGGTGGCGAGGCTCGCGGCCGAGTGGGGCTACGACGGCCTCGAGATCGCCGCATCGGGCGACCACCTCGACCTCGCTCGCGCCGACGAGGACGACGCGTACGTGCGGTCGCGCCTCGACGTGCTCGACCGGCACGGGCTGCAGGTCTTCGCGATCTCGAACCACCTCGCCGGCCAGGCCGTGTGCGACGACCCCATCGACTTCCGGCACGAGGCGATCCTGCGCCCGTACGTCTGGGGCGACGGCGAGGCGGAGGGCGTTCGCCGGCGCGCTGCGGAGGACATGCAGCGCTCGGCGCGCGTCGCCCGCAAGCTGGGCGTCGACACCGTCGTGGGCTTCACGGGCTCGTCGATCTGGCAGTACGTCGCGATGTTCCCGCCCGTGCCCGCCGACCGCATCGACGCGGGCTACGAGGACTTCGCGCGGCGGTGGAACCCCATCCTCGACGTGTTCGACGGCGAGGGCGTGCGGTTCGCGCACGAGGTGCACCCGAGCGAGATCGCGTACGACTACTGGACGAGCGTGCGCACGCTCGAGGCGATCGACCACCGCGAGGCGTTCGGCTTCAACTGGGATCCGTCGCACATGCTGTGGCAGTCGGTCGACCCGGTCGCGTTCATCTGGGACTTCCAGGACCGGATCTACCACGTCGACTGCAAGGACACGCGCCTGCGGCCGCAGAACGGCCGCGCGGGCATCCTCGGCTCGCACCTGCCGTGGGGCGACCCGCGACGCGGCTGGGACTTCGTGTCGACGGGGCACGGCGACATGCACTGGGAGGACGCCTTCCGCGCCCTTGCGGCCATCGGCTACGACGGCCCCATCTCGATCGAGTGGGAGGACGCCGGCATGGATCGGCTCGTCGGCGCTGCGGAGGCGGTCACGCGCATCCGCCAGCTGCTCTGGACCCTGCCCACGGCATCGTTCGACGCGGCCTTCTCGAACCAGTAGCCGCGCCTCCCGCCGGACCTCGTGAGGTTCTCGGCCGCTTCTCACCTCGAAGGCGGCCGAGAACCTCACGAGGTTCGGGGCGTGGAGGACGAGACGGCGCAGTCGGCGGTCGCGGAGCGCTGGCTGCGCTTCGCCGAGCTCGAGGGCGACCTGCGCTCGCCTCGCTACGCCGACTGGGCGCACGGGGTCGCGACCGACCCCGAGCTGGTCGCTCGGCTCGCACCGCTGACGCGCATCGAGCAGCAGCCGAACCTCGTGCTGTCGGCCATCCGCTTCGCGGGCGTCGACACGCGGATGTCGTGGGCCGAGGCCGCGCCCGTGGTGCACGAGCGCTGGGATGCGATCGAGCACGGCATCCGCACGCGCCGCACGCAGACGAACGAGGCGCGCAGGCTCGCGACGCTGCTGCCGGCGTTCGCGTCGCTGCCGCAGCCGCTCGCGATCGTCGAGGTCGGCGCCTCCATGGGGCTGTGCCTGCAGCCCGGCCGCTGGTCGTACGGCTACGAGACGGACGCGGGGGAGCGCGTGCTCGGCGATCCGGCCGCCCCGAGGCTGTCGGCGAGGCTCGACGGCCGCGTGCCGACGATGCCCGAGATCGCATGGAGCGCGGGCCTCGACATCGCCCCGCGCTCGGCGGCGAGCGACGACGACGTGCGCTGGCTCGAGACCCTCATCTGGTCCGTCGGCGATGGCGAGCCGGATCGCGACCGCGTCGACCGGCTGCACGCCGCCGTCGCCATCGCTCGCGAGCACGGCACCGAGGTGCGCGCGGGCGACCTGCTCGACGGCACGCTCGCGCTCGTCGACGAGGCGCGAGGTCGCGCCGCGACGACCGTCGTGCTCCACACGGCCGTGCTCGCGCACGTGCAGGCGGAGGGCCGGGATGCGTTCGCCGAGACCGTGCGAGCGAGCGACGCGACGTGGATCTCCGACGAGGGCCTCGACGTGCTGCCGGTCGTGCGCGAGCGCCTCGACGCGATCGACGTCGCACCGGGCGTGGCCGACTTCTGCATCGCGATCGACGAGCGCCCCGTCGCGCTCGCGGATGCGCACGGCGCCTGGGTGCGGCGGCTCGCCGCAGCGCGCTGACGCCGCTCTCTCCACAGCCCGGAGCCAGCCGGTTGCGTCGAGTCGAAGAGCGTGGTGCACGTTCTGCACTCGACCGCGACGGTCGGGTGGACGGGGTGGATCATGGCACTCGCACAGGATGCGGCACGGGCGCTGGCGCTCGGTGCGTTCGCGACCGCGTCGACCGTGCTGGCGGCGGCGATCGTGGTGATCGCGACGGCCGGACCGGACGACGGCATCGCCACGGGGCTCTTCTCGGCCGTCGCGTTCGAGGCGTCGACCAGCGCGGACGGTGCGACGACGGCGACGGTCGGCATCGCCGACCTCGGCCCGATCGTCGTGCTCTGGATGGTCGCGACCGTCGCCTGCGCGCTCGCGATGCGCGTGCGCCGCATGCTGCGCGGCCGTCGGGCTGCGTGAGGCCGCAGGCCGCAGCGCGCGACCCGGCCGGTGACCCATAGCCCCGCCCGGTAGGGTTCCCGCGTGCCAGACGACGATCGCGATGCCCTCAGCTGGGAGGGCGACGACGCCGACGACACGCTCGTGACGCAGGACCCGCAGGCGCACGCCGCAGCGGACGCGGCTGCCGTCGGCACCGCCGCCCCCGTCGTCGCGACGGGTGCAGCATTCGGCACGCGCATCGTCGCGGGGCTCTTCCTGGTGCTGGCCATCGCATGGGCCGTCGGGTGGGTCGCCGTCATGCTGCAGAACCCGGCGCAGCAGCAGACGATCCTCTCCCTCGCGATGTACCAGCTCGGCGAGCTGCTCGCGGTGCTCGCGCCGATCGGCTGGTGGCTCGCCGCCCGCCGGCTCGCGCCGCAGCCCGTGCCGTGGTGGATCGCCGGCGTCGTCGTCACGGCACCGTGGCCGCTGCTCGTGGGGGTGCTCGCATGACCGATCGTCACGACGGCGTCGAGCCCGATGAGACGGCGACGGCCGAGCCCGTCGACGAGCCGACGAGCCCGCGCGGCTCCGCGCCCGCATCCGAGGTCGACGCCGAGGCCGACGCGGATGCCGTGCTCGGCGACGAGCCTGTCGAGCGCGTCGAGCGCCGCAGCGACGTCGTCATCGTCATGCTCGTGTTCGTCGTGCTGTTCGCCTACCAGCTGTACTCGGCGGTCTCGAACCTCGTCGGGCTGCCGGAGGTCTACGCGCAGGTCGGCATGCCCGACGCGGTGCCGTGGGCGGTGCTGTACGCGGGCGTCGCCGTGCCGCCGGTGCTGTTCGCCGCCGCATCGGCGGTCGCGCGCGGGCGCCGACTGGCGGCGCGCGCGGGCATCCTCGTGCTCGGCCTCGCCGTGAGCGCGCAGCTGTCGCTCCTGCTGGAGGAGCTCGCGCGGCAGGCCGCCGCCGCCGCCTTCGCCGGCTAGGGCCGGCCGCGCCGCGTCAGATCGCGGCGACGAGCACGAGCGCGCCGAGCACGAGCTGGCCGACCGCTCGCGGCACGAGCGGCACCGCCAGGGGGCCGAAGCGCTCGGGGTGCCGTGCCGCGTAGGCGTTCGCCGGGAAGACCGCGACCAGCAGCGCGATGAGGCCGATGCCCGCGGCGAACCGCACGGGCCACCACGGTGCGAGCAGCCCGAGGCCGCCCAGCATCTCGGCGACGCCCGACACGAGCACGAGCGTGCGCGGCGAGCGGATGCCGGTGCCGCGCATCCCGGGCGGGATCATCGCCTCCATCCCGCGCTGCACCCGCGGCACGAAGTGCAGCGCGCCCATCGCGACGAAGACGACGGCGAGCACGATGCGCAGCACCCACTGGGCGACGAGGAAGGGATCCATCGCCTCCATCCTCCCGCACGGCGGGCGGCGCGATCGACGCGCGCGTCAGCCGCGCGGCGGCGGCGGCGGCCCCGGTGCGCCCTGCGGCGGCCACGGCACCTGGCCGGGCATCGGCGGCACCATCTGCGGCGGTGCGTAGCCCTGCGCAGGCGCCTGCGGCTGCAGCTGGGGCACGGGCCGCGCGGCGAGCTGCTGCGACTGCGCCGTCGAGCCGGGGCCGTCGGCGATCGGCTCGACCGTGACGGCCGTGCCGTAGGCGCAGATCTCGGTCCACGCCTGCGCGATCTCGTTCGCGTCGAACCGCATGGCGATGATCGCGTTGCCGCCGCGGCGCTGCGCCTCCTCGACCATGCGACCCATGACCTGCATGCGCGACTCGATGAGCATCTGGGTGAACTCGGGGATCTCGCCGCCGCCGATCGAGCGCATGCCGGCGAGCCAGGTCGTGCCGGCGTCGCGACTGCGCACCGTGAGGCCCATGACCTCTCCGTGGACCGCGAGGATGCGGAAGCCGGGGAGGTCGTTCGTCGTGACGATGATCATGGGACACGAGTCTCCACCGTGACGCTGCGAGTCCGCCATGCCCGCGCTCGCCCTCCGCGCTCGCTAGGCTCGTCGAGGCACCGCCCACGTGCCGAGCCCCCGCCGCACCTCGAGGAGCATCCGCGTGTCCAAGCCCGTCGTCCTCATCGCCGAGACCCTCTCGAGCGCCACCATCGACGCCCTCGGACCGGACTTCGAGGTCCGCCACGTCGACGGCACCGACCGCCCGGCGCTGCTGTCGGCCCTCGCCGACGCGCACGCGCTGCTCGTGCGCTCGGCCACGCAGGTCGACGCGGAGGCGCTCGCCGCCGCGCCGAGCCTGCGCGTCGTGGCCCGTGCGGGCGTCGGCCTCGACAACGTCGACGTGCCGGCCTCGACGAAGGCGGGCGTCATGGTCGTCAACGCGCCGACCTCCAACATCATCTCCGCCGCCGAGCTGGCGATCGCGCACATCCTGGGCCTCGCGAGGCACCTCCCGGCCGCCCACGCCTCGCTGAAGGCGGGGGAGTGGAAGCGCAGCCAGTTCACGGGCGTCGAGCTCTACGAGAAGACGATCGGCATCGTCGGCCTCGGCCGCATCGGCGTGCTCGTCGCCGAGCGCCTCGCGGGCTTCGGCGTGCGCCTGATCGCCTTCGACCCGTACGTGAGCCCCGCGCGCGCCGCGCAGCTCGGCGTCGAGCTGCGCTCGCTCGACGAGCTCATGGCCGAGTCCGACTTCATCACGATCCACATCCCGCGCACGCCCGAGACGACGGGCCTCATCGCCGCGCCGCAGCTGGCGCTCGCGAAGCCGAGCCTGCGCATCGTGAACGCGAGCCGCGGCGGCATCGTCGACGAGGCCGCGCTCGCGGATGCCCTGCGCGAGGGTCGCATCGCGGGTGCGGGACTCGACGTCTTCGTGTCCGAGCCGCCGAAGGACGACGCGCTGACGTCGCTGCCGACGATCCAGGTCACGCCGCACCTCGGCGCCTCCACCGACGAGGCGCAGGAGAAGGCCGGCGTCGCGGTGGCGAAGTCGGTGCGGCTCGCGCTCGCAGGCGACCTCGTGCCCGATGCGGTGAACGTCGCGGGCGGCGTCATCGACCCGTACGTGCGACCCGGCATCGCCCTCGCAGAGAAGCTCGGCCAGTTCGCGGCGGGCCTCGCCGCAGGCCCCGTCGAGTCGGTCGACGTCGAGGTGCACGGCGACCTCGCCCAGTACGACGTGAAGGTGCTGCGCCTCGGTGCGCTCAAGGGCTTCTTCTCGCGCATCGTGAGCGAGCAGGGCGTCACGTTCGTCAACGCCCCGGTCATCGCGCAGGAGCGCGGCGTCTCGAGCGAGCTCACGGTCGACGAGCGCAGCGACGAGTACCGCAACACGGTCTCGGTCGTCGCGGCGACGAGCGACGGCCAGCGCGTGTCGGTCACCGGCACGCTCACCGGTCCGAAGCAGGTCGCGAAGATCGTGTCGATCAACGGCCACGACGTCGAGGTGCCCTTCGCGTCGCACCACGTCGTCATGACGTACGAGGACCGCCCGGGCATCGTCGCGATCTACGGTCGCGCGCTCGGCGAGGCCGACATCAACATCGCGGGCATGCAGATCGCGCGCACGTCGGCAGGCGGCAAGGCGCTGTCGATCATCACGGTCGACCAGGCGGCGCCCGAGGCGCTGCTCGCCGAGATCGGCGAGGCCATCCAGGCCGAGTCGATCCGCGAGATCGACATCGTCGAGCTGTAGCGCTCGCCGCGTCTGGCGCGGTGTCGGGGGCCGGGGCTAGCGTCTCGGCCATGACCTCGACGCAGACGGATCAGGCTCGCATCGTGCTCGTGCCGGGCTTCTGGCTCGGCGCCTGGGCGTGGGACGACGTCGCCGAGCGGCTTCGTGCCGCCGGCCACGACGTCGTCGCGCTCACCCTCCCCGGCCTCGAGCCGGGCGCCGACCCCGACGCCGTGACGGTCGAGAGCCACGTGCAGGCGATCCTCGACGCCATGGGAGACGGCCCTGCCGTGCTCGTGTCGCACTCGGGGTCCGCGTTCGCCGCCACGGCCGCCCTCGACCGCGCGGTGGATGCCGTGCGCCACGTCGTGTGGGTCGACACGTGCCCCGTCGTCGACGGTGCGTCGATGGATGCGAGCCTCGAGGGCGACGGCCTGCACCTCGACGACGCGTGGGAGGACGAGCTGGAGGGCGGCTCGATGCGCGACCTGACCGACGAGCAGCTCGCGACGTTCCGCGAGCGGGCGGTGCTCGAGCCGGCGGCGATCGTGCGCGACGCCGTCGTGCTGCGCGACGAGCGCAGGCTCGACGTGCCGCAGACGCTCGTCGCCACGGCGTTCTCGGGCGACGAGTACCGTGCCTACGCCGAGCAGGGCGCACCCTTCCTGCGCGGCCTGGCCGAGCAGCGTGCGCTGACGATCGTCGAGCTGCCGACGGGCCACTGGCCCATGTGGTCGAAGCCCGCCGAGCTCGCGGCGATCATCGCCGAGCGCGCGTAGCGGCGGGCCGCGTCAGCCGCGCGCGCGGCGCACGATGTCGTCGACCGCGGCGACGATGCGCTCGACGTCGGCGTCGCTCGGCGCCCACGCCGTGTCGAGGCCCGAGCGCAGGTACAAGCCGTCGCTCATGAGCGTCACGACGGGTGCGAGGTCGTCGCCGATCGCGTCGGCGATGACGTCGCGGTAGCCGGCGTCGACGCCCTGCAGAGCCTCCCGCAGGGCTGCGTGCTCGCCCGACTGGATCAGGCGGAAGGCGGCGACGAATGCGCGGTCGATCGGCGTCTCGCGCACGATCGAGCCGCGGATGAAGCGTGCGACGGGATCGTCCGTCTCCTGCAGATGGGCGGCGTCCTCGGCGCCGAGCGCCGCGAGCCGCTCGGCGAGCCCCTCGACGAGCGCCTCCCGTGAGCCGAAGTGGTACAGCAGGCCACCCTTCGAGACCCCCGCGTGCTCGGCGACCGCCTGCAGGGTGGCTGCTCGCTCGCCCTGCTCGACCACCACCTCCACGAAGGCGTCGAGGATCGCTTCGCGGGCGCTCGGTCGCTCGGACATGCCTCCAGCATACGGTGGCGGCTGTACCGTCCAGACGGTACAGTGGTCGGCATGTCCACGATCCAGACCCAGTCGTCGCGCGCCGGCGCTCGTGAGTGGATCGCGCTCGCCGTGCTCATGCTGCCGGTGCTCCTCGTCGCGATCGACAACACCGTGCTGTCCTTCGCGCTGCCTGAGATCGCCGGGGCGCTCGAGCCCACCGGTGCGCAGCAGCTGTGGATCGTCGACGTCTACCCGCTCGTGCTCGCGGGCCTCCTCGTGCCCATGGGCGTGCTCGGCGACCGCTTCGGTCGTCGACGCCTCCTGCTCATCGGCGCCGTCGGGTTCGGCGTCGTGTCGGTGCTGTGCGCGTTCGCGCCCACCGCCGAGCTCCTCATCGCGGGCCGCGCGCTGCAGGGCCTCTTCGGGGCCACGCTCATGCCCTCGACGATGTCGCTGCTGCGCAGCCTCTTCCGCGACCGCACGCAGCGCCGCCTGGCCATCGCCATCTGGGCGACCGGATTCTCGGTCGGCTCCGCCGTCGGTCCGTCGGTGGGCGGGCTGCTGCTCGCGCACCTGTGGTGGGGCAGCATCTTCCTCCTCGCCGTGCCGCTGCTCGTGCCGATGCTCGTGCTCGTGCCGCTGCTCGTGCGCGAGAGCCGCGACGAGGCCGCGCCGCGCGTCGACGTCGTCGGCATCGTGCTCGCGATGCTCACGCTCGCGCCGCTCGCCGCCGCGATCAAGCACGTCGCGACCGACGGCGTCGACGCGATCGCGATCGGCCTCGCTGCGCTCGCCGCCGCATCCGGCGTGCTGTTCGTGCGTCGCATGGAGCGCGCCGAGCATCCGATGCTCGACCTCGCGCTGCTGCGCGACCGCGCGTTCTCGACCGGCGTGCTCGTGAACCTGCTGTCGGTCGTCGCGCTCGTCGGCTTCCTCTTCTTCCTCACGCAGCACCTGCAGCTGGTCGTCGGCTTGTCGACGCTCGAGGCGGCGCTCGTGCTGCTGCCCGGCACCGCGGCGATGATCCTCGCGGGTCTCGGCTCGGTGCGGCTCGTGCGCCGCATCCGGCAGGAGGTCGTCATGGTGGGCGCGCTCGTCGCCTCGACGATCGCCTACGTCGGGGTCGCCGTCATGGGCGCCGACATCTCGGTCGCCGCGATCGCCGCGGCCTTCGCCCTGCTGGGCGCGGGCATCGGCGCCGCCGAGACGCTCTCGAACGACCTCGTGCTCGCGAGCGCGCCCGTCGACAAGGCGGGCGCCGCAGCCGGCGTGTCCGAGACGGCCTACGAGCTGGGCGCCGTGCTCGGCACCGCCGTGCTCGGCGGCATCCTCACCGCCGTGTACCAGGCGACCCTCGTGGTGCCGCAGGGCGTGGACGCCGCCGGCGCCGCGCGTGCGACCGAGACCCTGAGCGGCGGCATCCACGAGGCGGAGGCCATCGGGGGCGAGACCGGAGCAGCGCTCGCAGAGGCGGCCCGGCATGCGTTCGACGCCGGCGTCGTGTGGACCGCCGGCGTCGGGGCCGTGCTCATCGCCGCCGCGGCGGTGCTCACGTGGGTGCGCCTCGTGCGCGGAGGGCGCCGCACCGACACGGCGTCGATGCCCGCCGCGCCCGAGGCGACCGCGAGCCGCTAGGCGAGGTCGTCGCGGTGCTCGAGGCGGTCGACGCGCGAGCCCGAGGCCGGGTCGACGCTCGTCGAGCGCACGGTGCGCGAGCGGCCGCGCGCCATCTGGATCGCGCCTGCGATCGCGACGATCAGGCCGGCGCCCATGAGGATGTAGCCGATGAGCATCCAGTCGACGCCCGGGACCTGCCAGAGGCCGGGCACCGCGAAGGCGACGATGGCGCCGACGGCGAGCAGGAAGATGCCGAAGCCGAGCATGGTGGTCTCCTCTCCAAGGTGACGAGCGCGGGTCGCTCGCCGTGAGCAGACCGTAGCCCGGCTCGCGCCGTGGGCGGTGGCGCTGGACAGGACGGCGCGGGTGTGCTTGCCGAGCGCGAGCGGGCGACGCCCGGATCAGGCGCCGACGAAGAGCTCGAGGGCCGTGCCGTCGGGATCCGTGAAGCTGAGCGCGATGCCGTACGGCGCCTCGACGAGCCCGCCGTGCTCGACGCCCATGCTCGTGAGGTGCTGCGCCCAGCGCTCGAGCTCCTCGCGGCCGTCGACGGCGAGGCCGAGGTGGTCGAGCCCGGGCGCGTAGGGCGTGAAGTCGCCGGGCGCAGGCAGCTCGTGCTGCGTGAGCCCGAGGTTCGTGCCGTTCGGCAGTGCGAAGAGCCGCCTGCGCAGCGCACCGTCCTCGATCTCGCCGACGGGTGGCGTGCCGAGCAGGCGCTCGTAGAAGGCGACGCTCGCGTCGAGGTCGCGGACGGTGATGGCGATGTGGTCGACACCGGTGAGCCTGGGCATGCGGCGCTCCTCTCGAGCGAGCGCGCCGCGGTGGCACGCGAGGGTGACGAGGCTAGCCCGAGCAGCAGGGAGGCGCGGGGCCTGGACGCGGCGAGCGGCGACGTGCCAGCCGCGCGCGCCCGGCGTGCTCGCCGTGCGGCCGGCCGCCGATAGGGTCGGGAGCCAGGAGGTACGCGTGGAGCAGCTGCGACTCGCCGTGATCGGCGGCGATGGGATCGGACCCGAGGTCACGAGCGAGGCGAGGAAGGTGCTGCGCGCCGCGCTCGACGGCGTCGTCGAGCTCGTCGAGACCGAGCTCTCGCTCGGCGCCGACCACTACCTCGCCACGGGCGACATCCTCACCGACGAGACCATGGCCGAGATCGCGACGCACGACGCGATCCTGCTCGGCGCCGTCGGCGGCGACCCGCGCGATCCGCGCCTCGCGGGCGGCATCATCGAGCGCGGCCTGCTGCTGCGCCTGCGCTTCGCCTTCGACCACTACGTCAACCTGCGTCCCACGGCGCTGCACCCCGCCGTCGAGAGCCCGCTGCGCGACCCGGGCGAGGTCGACTTCGTCGTCGTGCGCGAGGGCACCGAGGGCCCGTACACGGGCAACGGCGGCACGATCCGCGGCGGCACGCCCCACGAGGTCGCGAACGAGACGAGCGTCAACACGGCGTTCGGCGTCGAGCGCGTCGTGCGGTACGCCTTCCAGGTCGCCGAGAGTCGCAGGAGGCACCTCACGCTCGTGCACAAGACGAACGTGCTCACCCACGCCGGAGGGCTGTGGCGTCGCATCACCGACGCCGTCGCCGCCGAGCACCCCGACGTGACGGTCGACTACCTGCACGTCGACGCCGCGACGATCTTCCTCGTCGACCGGCCCAGCCGCTTCGACGTCATCGTCACCGACAACCTCTTCGGCGACATCCTCACCGATCTCGCCGGCGCGATCGCCGGCGGCATCGGGCTCGCAGCCTCGGGGAACATCAACCCCGACGGCGCCTTCCCGAGCATGTTCGAGCCCGTGCACGGCTCTGCGCCCGACATCGCAGGCACCGGCACGGCCGACCCCACCGCGGCGATCCTGTCGGCCGCCCTGCTCGCCGAGCACCTGGGCCACGCAGACGCCGCGCGGCGCATCCGCGACGCCGTCGACCAGGACGTCGCCGATCGCCCGGCATCCACCACCACCTCCGCGACGGGCGACCGCATCGCCGCGCTCGTCGCAGCAGCGTAAGGAGCCACGATGGCCCTGCAGTTCACGACCACCGCATCCACCGCCGCCAAGGCGCAGGCCGAGCGCGAGCGCGTGCTCGCCGACCCCGGCTTCGGCAGGCACTTCACCGATCACATGGCCGTGATCGACTGGACCGTCGAGCGCGGCTGGCACGACGCGCGCATCCAGGCGTACGGGCCGTTCCAGGTCGACCCGGCGTCGGCCGTGCTGCACTACGGCCAGGAGATCTTCGAGGGGCTGAAGGCGTACCGCCGCGAGGACGGCTCGGTGTGGACGTTCCGGCCCGACCAGAACGCGCTGCGCATGCAGCGCTCGGCCGAGCGCCTCGCCCTGCCCCAGCTGCCCGTCGACGACTTCGTGGAGTCGCTGCGCAGGCTCGTCGAGATCGACGAGCAGTGGGTGCCCGAGGGCGGCGAGGACTCGCTGTACCTGCGCCCCTTCATGATCGCCAACGAGGTCTTCCTCGGCGTGCGCGCGGCGCAGACCGTGCTGTTCTCGGTCATCGCGAGCCCCGCGGGCCCGTACTTCCCGGCCGGCGTGAAGCCCGTCTCGATCTGGCTGTCGCGCGAGTACGCGCGCGCCGGCAGGGGCGGCACGGGCGCTGCGAAGTGCGGGGGCAACTACGCCGCGAGCCTGCTGCCCACGCAGGAGGCGTTCGCCAACGGCTGCGCGCAGGTGCTCTTCCTCGACGAGTCGGGCGACGCGAACCTCGAGGAGCTCGGCGGCATGAACGTCGTGCTCGTCAAGGCCGACGGCACGCTGGTCACCCCCAAGTCGCCCTCGATCCTCGACGGCATCACGCGCAACTCGCTGCTCGAGCTCGCAGGCGACCTCGGCCACGAGGTCGAGCATCGCCCCGTGACGCTCGCCGAGTGGCGCGACGGCCTCGCCTCGGGCGAGATCGTCGAGGCGTTCGCGTGCGGCACCGCCGCGGTCATCACGCCCATCGCCGCGATCAAGGCGAAGGACGAGGCGGATGCGTTCGGCGACCCCGATGCGCCCGCCGGCGAGGTGACGATGGCGCTGCGCACCGCGCTCACCGACATCCAGTACGGCCGCGCCGAGGACCCGCACGGCTGGATGACGCAGCTCACCGAGGCACGCTGATGCGCATCGTCCGCGCATCCCACGACGGCCGCATCGTCTTCGGCGTCGTCGACGAGACCGACGTCGTCGTGCTCGCCGGCGACCCGCTGTTCGCCGGGTTCGACACGACGGGGGAGCGCATCCCGCTCTCCGAGCTGCAGCTGCTCGCGCCCGTGATCCCGCGCTCGAAGGTCGTCGGCGTCGGCCGCAACTACGCTGCCCACGCGGCCGAGCTCGGCAACGAGGTGCCCGACTCGCCGCTGATCTTCCTGAAGCCCAACACGTCGGTCATCGGCCCGGGCGACCCGATCGTGCTGCCGCCCGAGTCGGCCGAGGTGCACTTCGAGGGCGAGCTCGCGCTCGTGATCGGCCGCGTCTCGCGTCGCGTCGCGAAGGCGGACGCGCTCGACCACGTCTTCGGCTGGACGATCGCGAACGACGTGACGGCGCGCGACCTGCAGCAGTCCGACGGGCAGTGGTGGCGCGCGAAGGGCTTCGACACGTTCTGCCCGCTCGGCCCGGGCATCGAGACCGACCTCGACGTCGCCGACGTGCTCGTCGAGACCCGCCTCGACGGCGAGCTGCAGCAGTCGGGCTCGACGAAGCACCTGATCTTCGACATCCCGACCATCGTCGAGCACGTGTCGGCCGCGATGACGCTGCTGCCTGGCGACGTCATCCTCACGGGCACGCCCGCGGGCGTCGGTCCGATGCGTGCGGGGCAGACCGTCGAGGTGTCGGTCGCGGGCCTCGGCACGCTGCGCAACCCGGTCGTCCAGGGCTGAGGCGGGTGGCTGCCGCGCGCGGCGCCTTGCCCGGCGTCGCGGCCTGCGTGTCCGTCGCGCTCGTCGCGCTCGGCATCCACCATGCGCTGCTCGCGGGCGGCGTGGACGTGCCGTGGCTCACGCTGTCGGTGCTGCTGGGTCTCGCGCTCGGGCAGACGCCGCTCGCGGCGGATGCCCGACTCGTGCCGGGTGCGAAGGTCGCGGGGCGCACGCTCATGCGCGCCGGCATCGTGCTGCTCGGCGTGCAGGTGGTGCTCGCCGACGTGCTCGCGCTCGGGCCGGCCCTCGTGCTGGGCGTCGTCGCGCTCGTCGCAGCCGCGTTCGCGCTCACGTGGGCGCTCGCACGTCTCGCGGGCATGAGCGCCGATCAGCGGGTGCTGATGGCGGCGGGCTTCTCGATCTGCGGGGCGTCGGCGATCGGCGCCGTCGCGCAGGCGCGTGGGGCCTCGGAGCGCGACCAGGCGACGCCCGTCGCGCTCGTGACCCTCTGCGGCACCGCGGCGATCGCGGCGCTGCCGCTGCTGCGCGGCCCGCTCGGGCTCGACGAGGCGGCGTTCGGCGTGTGGACGGGTGCCAGCGTGCACGACGTGGGCCAGGTCGTCGCGACCGCGGCCATCGCGGGGCCTGCGGCGCTCGCGCTCGCGGTGGTCGTGAAGCTCGTGCGCGTCGTGACCCTCGCACCCATGACGGCGCTCGTCGCCGCGCAGCGCAGGCGCTCCGGCGACGCGGAGGGCACGCGTCCGCCGATCGTGCCGCTGTTCGTCATCGGCTTCCTCCTGGCCGTGGCGTTGCGGGCGCTCGTGCCGATGCCGCAGGTGGTGCTCGACGCCGTGGGCTTCGCGCAGTCGCTGCTGCTCGCATCCGCGCTCGTCGGCCTGCTGTCGCGCGTGCGACTCGTCGACCTCGTGCGCCAGGACTGGCGTGGCGTGCTCGTGGCGATCGGCGCGTCGGCGTGCATCGCGACGCTCGCGCTCGCGCTCGTGCGCCTGGCGTAGCGCCTCAGCGGCGCCGCACGACGCGAGCCTCCGGGCCGTCGCCCACGTCGATCGTGCCCGCGTCGCCCGTCTCGAGCAGGTCGTCGGGGTCGACGAAGACGATGCGATGCCCGTCGAGACCGAGCCTGCGCGCACCCTCGAGCAGCATGCGCCTGCCGACGTCGCGCACCTCGTGCACGCGCCCGAGGTCGAGCACGATCTCGCGCTCGCCCTCCTCCTCGTGCTCGAGCTCGGCGAGCAGGCGCTCCATGCCGACGAAGTCGACCGCGCCCTGCAGCTCGTAGATCGAGTCGACGTCGCCGTCGCCGTCGCCGTCCTGCGCGGCATGGCCGTGCGTGAGGGGGCGAGCGGCGGGCGGCACCTCCATGAGGTGCATCGCCATGTCGTCCGAGAGCCGTTCGAAGATGCGCACGCCGCGCGTCGAGTTGCCGTGCGCGTCGAGCCGGGGCGAGAACGCCGCGAAGCCTCCCTTGCCGGGCAGCGCGCCGATGACGCCGCCCGAGACGCCCGACTTCGCGGGGATGCCGACGAGCGTGAACCAGTCGCCGGCCGCGTCGTACATGCCGCACGTCGTCATGACCGAGAGCGTCTGCCGTGCCACCCAGCGCGGCACGACCTGCTCGCCCGTGACGGGATGCGTGCCCGCGTTCGCGAGCGTCGCCGCCATCATCGCGAGGTCGCCGACGTCGACGAGCATCGAGCACTGGCGCGTGTAGCCGTCGACCACCGCGTGAGGGTCGGCGTCGATGATGCCGTGGTTGCGCAGCATGTAGGCGATGGCGTGGTTGCGGTCGGCCGAGTCGAGCTCGGAGCGGTAGACATCCTCGTCGACCTCGAGCTCGCGACCGGCGAAGGCAGCGAAGCCCGCTGAGACGCGGTCGACGTCGAGCAGCGAGTGCACCGTGATGGCGCCCGCGTTGATCATCGGGTTGAGGGGTCGGTTCGTCACCGGGTCGAGGGAGATCTCGTTGAACGCGTCGCCCGAGGGCTCGACGCCCACGTGCTCGAGCACGGCCTCGAGGCCGTGGTCGACGAGGGCGAGCGCGTACGCGAACGGCTTCGAGATCGACTGGATCGTGAAGCGCACCTCGGCGTCGCCCACGGCGTAGCGCGTGCCGTCCGGGGTCGCGAGCGCGAGCGCGAGCCGCGACGGGTCGGCGTCGGCGAGCTCCGGGATGTAGGCGGCGAGCTCGCCGTCGTCCTCGGTGCAGGCCTCGAGGACCTCGGTCAGATAGTCGGGCAGCGGTGAGCGCACCCGCCTAGCCCACCACATCCCTCCTGCGCCAGCACCATCGGGCGCCTGTCGGCGCGCCCTGCGCGCGGGCTAGCCTGGCCGCGAGTCGGCGAGGTCGCCGGCGAGGGAGGTCACCGTGTCCGAGATCCAGCAGCTCATGGACCGCATGCCCGTCGCGCGGATCGCGCGGCAGGCGGGCGTCGACGAGGCGGATGCGCAACGAGCGCTCGAGGCCGTGCTGCCCGCGCTCGTGGGCGGCATGCAGGCGAACGCACGCGACGACGCGGGCGCGGCGTCGCTCGAGCGAGCGCTGTCGAGGCATCACGGGGCGCTGGGTGCGCGGCTCGACGGCGACGTCGACGCCGACGACGGCGACCGCATCGTGCGCAACGTGTTCGGCGGTCAGACCGATCAGGTGGTCGCGGCGCTCGGCGGGGCGGGTGGCGGCGGCCTCGGAGACGTGGTGCGGAGGATCCTGCCGATCGTCGCGCCCATGGTGCTCGCGTGGCTCGCGGAGCGCGTGCTCGGAGGCGGCGGCGCGGGCGGCGGCGGGGACGAGGGCTCGTCGCGCGGCTCGGGCGGCGGCGCGGCGAAGGCGCCGTCGGGCGGCTCGGCGTCGACCGCGAGCCGGGGCGACAACCCCTTCGCGAGGAGCGGTGGCGGCGCCGGCTCCGGGTCGCTGCCGACCGCAGGCGCCGGCGGTGCCCGCGGCGCGGCGAAGCCGAAGGCATCGAAGCCGAAGGCGTCGGAGCCCGGCGGCGGGCTCGGCGACCTGCTGGGCGGCATCCTCGGCGGCGCAGGCGGCGGCAGGGGATCCGGTGGTGGCGACGTGCTCGGCGACCTGCTGGGCGGCCTGCTCGGCGGGGGTCGCCGTTAGCGTCGGCCCATGGCGTGGAGCACGAGGCAGCTGGCCGAGCTCGCCGGCACCACCCTCAAGACCGTGCGGCACTACCACGCGGTGGGGCTGCTGCCCGAGCCCGAGCGCCGCGCGAACGGGTACAAGCAGTACGGTGCCGCGCACCTCGTGCGTCTGCTGCGCATCCGCAGGCTCGTCGACCTCGGCATCCCCCTGTCGCGCATCGGCGACATGGTCGACGACCCGGGCAGCGGCGCCGAGGCCCTGCACGCGCTCGCCGATGAGCTCGACGAGCAGATCGGTCGCCTGCAGCGCATGCGCGACGAGGTCGTGGCGATCGTCGAGCACGGCGGCGGCGCCGACCTGCCCGAGGGCTTCAGCGACGTCGGCGGGCACCTGAGCGCCGCCGACCGATCGCTCATGCTCGTGTACTCGCGCATCTACGACGACACGGGCATGCAGCGGCTGCGCACCATGATCGACGAGCTCGGGAGCACGCCGCTCGACGCCGAGCTCGAGGCGCTGCCCGCCGACGCCGACGAGGCGGCGCGGCAGGCCCTCGCCGAGCGCTTCGCGCCGCACCTCGCCGAGATCCGGCGGCGGTGGGCGTGGGTCACCGACCCGTCCGCGCACGGCTCGCGCAGCCCCGCCGAGATGCAGGCGACCGTCGTGAGCACGATGCTCGAGGTGTACTCGGTCGCGCAGCTCGACGTCATGGCGCGCGCCCACGCCATCCTCGAGGCGCGGGCGACGCAGGATGCGGCCGACGCGGCACCGCCGACGCATCCGCCCGCCGCCTAGGATGGGTCACGCCATGAGCGTCCCCTTCACCACTGCCTCGGGCAGCGACGTCCGCGTCCGCTTCTGCCCGTCTCCCACCGGCACCCCCCATGTCGGCCTCATCCGCACGGCCCTGTTCAACTGGGCCTACGCGCGCCACACCGGCGGTCGCCTCGTCTTCCGCATCGAGGACACCGACGCGGCGCGCGACAGCCAGGAGTCGTACGAGCAGCTGCTCGAGGCGATGCGCTGGCTCGGCATCGACTGGGACGAGGGCGTCGAGACCGGCGGGCCGCACGCGCCGTACCGGCAGTCGCAGCGCGGCGAGATCTACCGCGGCATGATCGACCGCCTGCTCGAGGCGGGCCACCTCTACGAGTCGTACGCGACCGCGGAGGAGATGGAGGAGCGCAACCGCGCCGCCGGCCGCGACCCGCGCCAGGGCTACGACAACCACGAGCGCGACCTCACCGACGAGCAGCGCGCCGCCTTCCGCGCCGAGGGCCGCCAGCCGAGCCTGCGCCTCCGGGTGCCCGACGAGGACCTCTCGTTCGACGACCTCGTGCGCGGCGAGATCACCTTCCCGGCCGGCTCGTCGCCCGACTTCGTCGTCGTGCGCCCGAACGGCCAGCCGCTCTACACGTTCGTGAACCCCGTCGACGACGCGCTCATGGGCATCACGCACGTGCTGCGCGGCGAGGACCTCCTCTCGTCGACGCCGCGGCAGATCGCGCTCTACCGCGCGCTCGCCGACATCGGCGTCGTCGACGCCATCCCGCGCTTCGGCCACCTGCCGTACGTCATGGGCGAGGGAGCCAAGAAGCTCTCGAAGCGCGACCCGCAGTCGAACCTCTTCCTGCTGCGCGAGGCCGGCTTCATCCCCGAGGGCCTCCTCAACTACCTCTCGCTGCTCGGCTGGGCGCTCGCATCCGACCGAGACGTCTTCACCCGCGACGAGCTCGTCGCGGCCTTCGACGTCGCCGACGTGCTGCCCAACCCCTCCCGCTTCGACGCGAAGAAGGCCGAGTCGATCAACGGCGACCACGTGCGCGCGCTCGAGCCGGGCGACTTCGCCCAGCGCCTGGTGCCCTACCTGGGCGACGCGCTGTCGACGCCGCCCACCGAGGCCGAGCTCGCGCTGCTCGCCGAGGCGGCGCCTCTCGTGCAGGAGCGCATGCAGCTGCTCGGCGAGGCCGACGGCATGCTGCGCTTCCTCTTCCTCACCGCCGACGAGGTGCACCACGAGGAGGATGCGCTCGGCTCGCTGCGCGAGGACGCCCACGCGACGCTCGCCGCCGCATCCGTCGCACTCGCCGACGAGGCCGTGCCCTTCACCATCGAGGACGTCGAGCGCGTGCTGCGCGAGGTGCTGCTCGACGGGATGGGGCTGAAGCCCCGCCTGGCGTTCGCCCCGCTGCGCGTCGCGCTCTCGGGTCGTCGCGTCTCGCCGCCGCTCTTCGAGTCGATGGTGCTGCTCGGCCGCGACGAGACGATCGCGCGCCTGCAGCGCCTCATGGGACGCATCTAGCGGTGGATCTCGACGTCGTCGTCGTCGGCGCGGGTCCTGCGGGGCTCGCGGCCTCGCTGAACCTCGCGCGGGCGCAGCGGCACGTCGCGCTGCTCGACTCCAACCGGCCGCGGCACGCGGCGACGCTCGTGAGCCACGGGTTCGTCAGCCGCGACGGCATCTCGCCCATCGAGCTGCGCACCCTCGGCCGCGAGGAGGTGCTCGCATACCCGACGGTCTCGTACGAGCGCACGATCGTGCACTCGATCTCGCCCGTGCCCGGCGGGTTCGTGACGATCGCGAAGCGACCGGGCAGCGACGAGCAGACCGAGCTGCGCAGCCCGGCGGTGCTCATCGCGACGGGACTCACCGAGACGCTGCCGCTGCCGTCGATGGTGCGCGCCTGGTACGGCACGAGCCTGCACTCGTGCATGGACTGCGACGGCTACGACAAGCGCCACAAGCCGCTCGCCCTCATCGGCGAGACCGATGACCTCGCCGAGCGCGCCCTCGTCATCCGCCGCCACACCGACGACCTCGTCGTCTACACGAACGGCGTCGGCACCGTCACCGACGACGACGAGCAGCGCCTCGCCGCCCTCGGCATCGCGGTCGAGCGCACGCCGATCGCGGCGCTCGAGGGCGACCGCGAGGGGATGCAGGAGGTCGTGCTCGAGGACGGCCGCCGCTCGACGCGCCTGGGCGGCTTCGTGCGCCCGGTGTGGGAGGCGAGCATCGGCTTCGCCGACCTGCTGGGGCTCGAGCGCGACGAGGAGGGCCTCGTCGTCGTCGACCGCTCGCAGCGCACGAGCGTCGCCGGCATCTACGCGGCCGGCGACATCACGCCGGGGTTCCGCCAGCTCGCCGTCGCGGCGGGCGAGGGCACGATCGCATCGTCGGTCATCAACCGCGACCTCATCGCCGCCGGGCGCTGAGCCACCGCGCCGCCGCGCCGCTGCGCCGCCGCGCGCCCTCTCTCCACGGGCACTGGGCACCTCCTGCGCGCGAGTGGGCACTCGATGCTGCGGATCGCTCCGTCCTCGAGCATCGTCTGCCCACTCGGGAAGGGGCGCTGGGGAGCGGCGTCACGCGAGCGCATCCCGCGCGGCCGCTCCCACGAGTGGCGCGAGGGCACGCGACGCCATCCACGACAGGTGCGAGCCGTCGGCCGTGACGAGCATGCCGTCGATCGACGCAGGGCAGAGACCCGTGCGCTCGTCGCAGAGCCACTCGCGCACGTCGACGTACGTCGCGCCGAGCTCGCCCGCCGCTGCGGCGAACGCACCGACGCGCGCGTCGAGCGTCGCGCCGTCGACGGTGCAGCGCTCGAGGGCGGGCTCGACGGCGTGCGGCGTCGCACACGACGCGAGCGAGGCGAAGGGCACGGGAGCGTCGAGCCAGAGGATGCGCGAGCCCGCGGTCGCGAGCGGCGCGAGGCGTGAGGCGGTGCCGTCCGCGGTCGCGGTGACGGCATCCGCGGCTGCGATCGGCCCGTCGGCGCCCACGAGCCCGTCGGCGCGGTGCAGTCCGTTGGCGACGACGACGAGGTCGGCGGGGTCGGCGAGCAATCGCTCGGTGACCCAGTCGCCGTGCCGCGCGCATGCGTCGCGGGCGATGTCGGGCACGTCGGTCGTCACGGTCGAGAAGGCGCACGACCCCATGGTCAGCACCCGGATGCGCGCGTCGGGCAGTGCGAGCCGCAGCGCAGGCATCCACGAGATCGCCTGCGAGTCGCCGATCACGGCGACGTCGAGCGCAGCGCCGAGCGGTCCGTACTCGCAGCGCGCCGCGCGGTCGGGGCCGGCGTCGAGGCAGTCGTCCTCGACCCACTCCGGCGCTTGCGACGCGCTGCCGATCGCGTCGGTGCCGCCGAAGGAGCCCGCGTCGAGCGTCGCGGCGATCGCCGCCTGCGCGGCGTCGCGCGAGTCGAGCCGCACGACGTGCGCGGATGCGGGGGATGCGGCGCCCACGGTCGCGATCGCGACGATCGTCGCGCCGGCCGCGAGCGGCGCGAGCAGGCGCGAGGGTCGCCAGCGCGCGAGGCGGTCGATGCCGCGCAGCGCACCGTGCGAGGCCCGTGCGAGCACGATCCCGGCGGCGACGAGCAGCAGCCCGTCGACGAGCGGCATCGCGTCCGCGCGGCTCGGTGCCACGAGCCGGTAGGCGACGAGCAGCGGCCACGACCACAGGTACAGCCCCCACGACGCACCGCCGAGCCACACGAGCGGCCGTGAGCCGAGCGCGCGAGCGACCCGGGTCGGCGCATCCGCGGCCCCGGCGACGAGGATGGCGAGGGCGGCGGTGACCGGCACGAGCGCGATGGGTCCGGGATAGGGCCCGAGCGGCGAGAGCGCTCCCGTGCCGAGCAGCAGCGCGATGCCCGCGGCAGCGGCGATGCCTCGCGCCCGCGCGTGCAGGCGCACCGAGGGCGCGACGATGCCCGCGATCGCGCCGAGCGCGGGCTCCCATGCGCGCGCGGCCGTGTCGAAGTAGGCGGCGTCGGGTGCGATGGCGACGTGCACCTGCGCCCATGCGAACGACGTCGCGGCCACGACCACGAGGGCGAGGAGGACGCGCCGTCGCACGGTCGCGCGCGGACCGAGCACGACGGCGGCGAGCACGACGAGCACGAGCCCGATGCTCGCCTGCAGCTGCACCGACGTCGCCCACAGATGCTGCACGGGCGAGGCGGTCGCGGTCTGCGCGAGGTAGTCGGTGCTGCGGTCGACGAGCCGCCAGTTGATCGTCCACGTCGCCGCCGACAGCACGTCGAGCAGGATGTCGCGACGCAGGTGCGGCGGCCAGAGCGCGAGCGCGGCGATCGTGACGACGCCGAGCACGAGTCCCGCGAGCGGCAGCTGCCGCACGATCGCTCGCCGGATCGACTCGCCCGCCGCGCGCTGGCCACGATCGGCGATCGCGGCGACGAGCGGCGGCACGAGCAGGAAGCCGGCCACGACGAGGAACACGTCGACGCCACCCGACACCCGGCCCGGCCAGACGTGATGGATCGCCACCAGCAGCGACGCGATGGCGCGCAGGCCCTCGACGTCCGGCCTGCGGACTCGGGGGAGGGGCTGCTGCGGTGGTGGTGCCATGGTGCGCTCGCCCGAGAGGCGGACACGCGCACGATAGCGAGGCGGGGCATCCGCGGGGTGAACGGCTCGGGTCGCATCGTCGACGCGTCGGCGGCGACGGCCCACCCGCCGCGCACGCACGCCGGCATCGGATGCTCGGTCGCGGGATCCGGGTCGCCGACGACGGTCGTCGAGGTGGGACCCGTCGCGTCGGCGGCGCCGCCGCCGATTCGCGCGACGCCGGTTCGTCGGCTATGCTCGATGCTTGGCCCGAGGGTCATTGGGGTATGGTGTAATTGGCAACACGACGGTTTCTGGTACCGTTGTTCTTGGTTCGAGTCCAGGTACCCCAGCAAGCGAAGCGTCACCCAGCAGGGTGGCGCTTCTCTCGTTCTCCGGGTGCGGCCGAGCGGTGCCGGCTGCGGCTGCACGCCGGCGCGGAGCCCGTGGCGCTAGGGTCGAGTCGCTCCCGAGGAGGCCACCATGATCGTCGTCGCAGCAGTGCTCGCGGTGCTCGCCGCGCTCGTGCACGTGTACATCTTCGTGCTCGAGACGCTGCGCTGGGAGGCGCCCGCCACGCGGCGCATCTTCGGCACGACCGCCGAGAGCGCGGCGGTGACGAAGGCGCTCGCCGCGAACCAGGGCGTCTACAACCTGCTGCTCGCGGGCGTCGCGGCCGCCGGTGCCGTGCTCGTGCTCATCGCCGATCCGACGTCGGGCGAGCGCGCGGCGGGCGATGCGCTGCTCGTCGCGGGCCTCGGCTCGATGCTCGTCGCCGCTGGCTACCTCGTCGCGACCGACCGCTCGAAGCTGCGTGCCGCGGCCGTGCAGGGCACGCTGCCGCTCATCGGGCTCGTCGCGCTCGCGGTCGCGACGACGCTCGCCTGACGCGGCGCATCCTCCGTCGGCGCGGCGGATGCGGGGCGGCTAGCCTCGCTTCCATGCGTCGTGCCGCCAAGGTCCTGCTCGGTCTCGCCCTCGTCGGGGCGGGCGTCAGCCACCTCACCGTCGCTCGCCGCGAGTTCCAGGCGCAGGTGCCCGCCGCGCTGCCGATGGATGCCGACGACGTGGTCGTGTGGTCGGGCGTCGCCGAGATCGCGCTCGGCAGCGCGCTCGTGCTCGCGCCACGGCGTGCCGAGCGTGCCGTCGGCAGGGTCGCCGCGCTGTTCTTCACCGCGATCTTCCCGGGCAACGTCGAGCAGTTCGCCGACGGTCGAGACGGATTCGGCCTCGACACCGACGCCAAGCGCCTCGGCAGGCTCTTCTTCCAGCCCGTGCTCGTGGGGTGGGCGCTGTGGTCGACGCACGGTCGACGCCCGTGAGCACCGTGCCGCGACACGCTGCAGCGATCTGACAGCAGCCGTCCAGGCAGGGATGCCGCGGGCGGCATACGCTCGCCTCCGTGACCGACTCCCAGCAGCAGTACGACCGCATCGCCGTCCGCCAGAGGCTGAGCCTCACGGTGAACCGCTTCGAGATCCGCGGCGGCGGCAAGGACGGCCCGATCCTCGGCGTCGCGCAGCAGAAGCGACTCGCGTTCAAGGAGCAGGTGACGTTCTTCGCCGACGAGGCGCGCACGCAGCCCGTCTTCTCGTTCAAGGCCCGGCAGGCGATCGATCTCGGCGCGACGTACGACATCCTCGACGCGCAGGGCGGCCAGATCGGCTGGTTCCAGAAGGACTTCGGCAAGAGCCTGCTGCGGACGACGTTCAACGTCGGCGTGCCCTCGCAGGGCCTCGAGGGCTCGGGCCACGAGCGCAACCAGGTCCTCGCGATCCTGCGCCGCGTGTCGGACATCGGGTGGCCCATCCACTTCGACTTCACGGCCAACGACGGCACCCCCATCCTGTCGATCGAGCGCGCGTGGGCCGTGCGCGACGTCTACGACGTGCAGCTGCCCGCCGCGCCGAACGGCGCACGCCTCGACTGGCGCGTCGCCGCGGCGCTCGCCGTCGGCGTCGACGTGCTGCTGCAGCGCTGAGCCGCGCCTCCACCACCGGCGGCACCAGCGCCCGCTGGCTCGACCTGCGAGGATCGATGCCATGAAGGTGCTGGTGCCGTCGTCCGTCCGCCTCGACCTGCCCGGCCACGAGGTCGTCGTCTTCGACGCGGCCGAGCCCATCCCGCAGGAGCATCGCGATGCCGAGGTGCTCGTCGACTGGGTGGTGCCTGCCGAGCGGCTCGCGGAGGCCGCCGAGCAGCTGCCCGGGCTGCGGCTCGTGCAGACGCTGTCGGCCGGGCCCGACGCCATCGCCGGCGCGGGATTCGCGCCCGACGTCGTGCTCGCCTCCGGTCGCTCGCTGCACGACGTGACGGTCGCGGAGCATGCGCTCGCGCTGCTGCTCGCGCTCGTGCGCGACCTGCCGCGGATGGCGGCGGCGCAGGCGGACGGCCGCTGGGACGACGCCTTCCGCGCCGACCAGGCGCATCCCGACACCGCCGCCTGGCACACGCTCGACGGCGCGCACGTGGCGGTGTGGGGGTTCGGCTCGATCGCGCAGCGCCTCGCCCCGATGCTCGAGGCGCTCGGCGCCCGCGTGACGGGGATCGCACGGTCGACGGGCGAACGGCACGGCTACCCCGTCGTCTCCGCCGAGCTGCTGCCGGAGCTGCTCCCGAGGGTCGACGTGCTGCTGTCGATCCTGCCGGCGACCGCCGCGACCGACGGCGTGGTCGATGCAGGCGTGCTGGGCGCCCTGCCCGCGCACGCGCTGTTCGTGAACGTCGGCCGGGGCGCGGTCGTCGATGAGGATGCGCTGCGCGCGGCGCTCGAGCAGGGCACGCTGCGCGCCGCCGCGATCGACGTCACGCGCGTCGAGCCGCTGCCCGCCGGCGACCCGCTGTGGACGACGCCGAACCTCGTCATCACGCCGCACGTCGCCGGCGGTCGCCCGCGCGGCGCATCGGCCCTCGTGCTCGCGAACCTCGAGGCGCTCGCGGCGGGCGAGCCCGTGCGCAACCGCGTGGAGCGCTAGCCGCGACTGGCCGCCTCACGCGCCGGGCAGCGACCGATCCGCGCACGAGGCGACCAGTCGGTGCGGGGAACGACCGGTCAGCGCACGAGGCGACCGGTCAGTACGAGCCCGAGGCGCCGTCGGTCGGGCGGAGGCGGCCGACGGCGGCGCGGGCGCCGGCGGCGAGGAGCGTGACGTCGGCGCCGACGACGACGAACGCAGCGCCGGCCGCGAGGTAGTGGTCGGCGTCGGCGGCCGCGAAGGCGTTGACGCCCACGGGCGTCCCCGAGGCGCGGCCCGCGTCGATCACCGACACGACCGCGTCCCGCACGGCAGCAGCGGGCGGGAAGCCCATCGATCCCGCGAGGTCGGCGGGGCCGACGAAGATCGCGTCCACACCCTCCACGGCAGCGATGGCGGCAGCGTTGGCGACGCCCTCGACCGTCTCGACCTGCACGACGAGCGAGACGAGCTCGTGCGCACGCGCCACGTAGTCGTCGACGCCCGTCCAGCGGGATGCACGCGCGAGCGCCGAGCCGATGCCGCGCACGCCCCGGGGCGGGTAGCGCATGGCCTGCACCGCGGCGGTCGCCTCGGCCTCGGTCGACACCATCGGCACGATGAGGTTCTGCGCGCCCGCGTCGAGCATCTGCTTCACGATGACGGCGTCGTTCCACGGCACGCGCACGAGCGTCGTCGCGTCGTACGGCTCGATCGCCTGCAGCACGCCGACGAGCCCGTCGACGCCGACGGGGGAGTGCTCGCCGTCGACGAGCACGAGGTCGGTGCCCGATCCGGCGACGATCTCGGCGGCGATGGGGCTCGCCGACGCCACCCACAGGCCGACGAGCGGCTCCTCGACGCCCGTGAGGCGGTCGGCGAACGTCGGCTTCAGTCGAATCGGCACGTCACGGCTCCCAGCTCCCGGTAGTCGCACGAGATCTCGTCGCCGCGCTCGACCCACATGGGCTTCGTGAACGATCCTGCCAGCACGATCTCGCCCGCCTCCAGGCGATCGCCGTGCGCGCCGACCTTGCCCGCGAGCCACGCGACGCCACGGGCGGGATGCCCGAGCACGGCGCCCGAGACGCCGGAGTCCTCGATCTCGCCGTTGCGCGACAGCATCGCGCCGATCCACCGCAGGTCGACGTCGGCGGGCCGCACCCGCGTGGCGCCGACGACCATGGCGCCGAGCGCGGCGTTGTCGCTGATGGTGTCGACGATCGTGCGCCCCTCCATCTGGATGTGCGAGTCGAGCACCTCGAGCGCCGGCACGACCCATTCGGTCGCGGCGAGCACGTCGGCCTCGGTCGCGCCGGCGCCGAGCGGCGCACCCAGCACGAACGCGAGCTCGACCTCGACGCGCACGTTCGAGTAGCGATCGAAGTCGAGCGTCGCCCCCGAGGCGAACACCTGGTCGTCGAAGATGACGCCGTAGTCGGGCTCGGTGATGCCCGTCGCCACCTGCATGACCTTGCTCGTGAGGCCGATCTTGCGCCCGACGACGCGGTGGCCGTCGGCCTCGCGCCGCGACCGCCAGATGCGCTGCACGGCGTAGGAGTCGTCGATCGTCATGCCAGGGTGCCGCGCCGTGAGGCGCTCGACGGTGCCGCGCGTGCGCGTCGCCTCGGCGAGCTCGTCGGCGAGCGCGGCGACGGTCGCGTCGTCGAGCCCCCTGCCGGGCGTCGTCACAGCTGGTGCCCCAGCTTGAAGCCCTTCGCCGCCTCGCCGCGGTAGGTGCCGTCCTCGTCGCCGGCGCGCGTGTACGAGAAGCCGTCGGCGCCGATCGTCACCGCCATCTCGGACGAGTCGGTGCGCGCCACCGTCTCGACGACCTCGCCGTCGAGGTCGAGCACGGGGGATGCCTCGGTGTACCAGGAGGGCACGACGGGGTTGCCCCACCAGTCGCGGCGCTGGTTGTCGTGCACGTCCCACGTGATGACGGGGTTGTCGGGGTCGCCCGTCCAGTAGTCCTGCGTGTAGATCTCGATGCGGTGCCCGTCGGGGTCCGTGATGTAGAGGTAGAACGCGTTCGAGACGCCGTGGCGGCCGGGGCCGCGCTCGATGTGGTCGCTCATGCGCAGCGCGCCGAGCTTGTCGCAGATCTGGATGATGTTGTGCTTCTCGTGCGTCGAGAACGCGACGTGGTGCATCCGCGGGCCGTCGCCGCCCGTGAGCGCCGTGTCGTGCACGGTGCCCTTGCGGTGCATCCATGCCGCGTACGTCACGCCCTGGTCGTCCTTGATGTCCTCGGTGACCCGGAAGCCCAGATCCTCGAGGTAGCCGCGGCCGCGGGGCACGTCGGGCGTGACCTGGTTGAAGTGGTCGAGGCGCACGAGCTCGCCCGCCGAGTACAGGTCGTAGCGCATGTGGAGGCGCTCGACGTGCTCGACCTCGTGGAAGAACTCGTACGGGAAGCCGAGCGGATCCTGCACGCGCACGCTGTCGCCGACGCCGCGCACGAAGCCCTCGCGGCGCCGCTCGGTGCGGCAGCCGAGCTCCTGGAACCATGCCTCGGCCCGGTCGACGTCCTCCGGCGTGCGCACGCGGTACGAGAAGGCGGCGACGGCGGCGACGGGCCCCTGCCGCAGGATGAGGTTGTGGTGGATGAACTCCTCGAACGAGCGCAGGTAGATGACCTCGTCGTCCTCCTCGGTCACGTGCAGGCCGAGCACGTCGACGTAGAACGCGCGGCTCGCGGCGAGGTCGGTGACGACGAGCTCCATCGACGCGCAGCGCACGATGTCGGGCGCAGGCGCCGAGGGCGTGGGGACGGGGTTCGGGTTGACGGTCGTGGCGCTCATGTCGTGCTCCTCCTCGAGCCGGATGCGGTGGGTCAGCGCGCGCCGAAGCGCGCGGTGTGGACGTCGCCGAGCGTGATGTGCACGGCCTGCTGGTCGGAGTAGAAGTCGAGGCTGCGGTAGCCGCCCTCGTGGCCGAGGCCCGACGCCTTCACGCCGCCGAAGGGGCTGCGCAGGTCGCGCACGTTGTGGCTGTTCAGCCACACCATGCCCGCCTCGATCGACTGCGCGAACGTGTGCGCACGCGTGAGGTCGTTCGTCCACACGTAGGCGGCGAGCCCGTATCGGGTGTCGTTCGCGAGCGCGAGCGCCTCCTCGTCGGAGTCGAACGGCGTGATGGCGACGACGGGGCCGAAGATCTCCTCCTGGAAGATGCGGGCCGTGGGAGCGACGTCGGCGAACACCGTCGGGGCGACGTAGTTGCCGGTCGCGAAGCCCTCGGGGCGTCCGCCGCCGGCGACGAGGCGACCCTCGCCCTTGCCGATCTCGACGTACGACATGACCTTGTCGTAGTGCTCGGGGTGCACGAGCGCGCCCACCTCCGTCGCGGGGTCGGACGGGTCGCCCACGACGATGCGTCGCGCCCGCTCGGCGTAGCGCTCGACGAACTCGTCGTAGACGGCGCGCTCGACGAGGATGCGGCTGCCCGCCGTGCAGCGCTCGCCGTTCAGCGAGAAGACGCCGAAGAGCGTCGAGTCGATCGCCGCGTCGAGGTCGGCGTCGGCGAACACGACGGCGGGGCTCTTGCCGCCGAGCTCCATCGACATCGCCTTCAGGTGCTCGGCGCAGTTGCGGAAGATGAGCTTGCCCGTCGACGACTCGCCCGTGAACGAGATGAGCGGCACGTCCGGGTGCTTGACGAGCGCGTCGCCCGCCTCCTCGCCGATGCCGTTCACGAGGTTGAACACGCCCTCGGGCAGCCCCGCCTCGTCGAAGATGCCCGCCCACAGCGAGGCCGACAGCGGCGTGAACTCGGCGGGCTTCAGCACGACGGTGCAGCCGGAGGCGAGCGCGGGCCCCAGCTTCCACGACTCGAGCATGAAGGGCGTGTTCCACGGCGTGATGAGGCCTGCGACGCCCTTCGGCTTGCGATTGACGTAGTTGAGCTGCGTGCCGGGCACCTTGTAGGCGTCGTCGCGCTGGGCGACGATGAGGTCGGCGAAGAAGCGGAAGTTCTCGGCGGCGCGCTGCGCCTGTCCCTTCGCCTGCGTGATCGGCAGGCCAGAGTCGAACGACTCGTACCGGCTCAGCTCGTCGTCGCGCGATGCGACGACGTCGGCGATGCGCATGAGGATGCGCGCCCGCTCGCGCGCCTTCATGCGCGGCCACGGCCCCTCCTCGAACGCGAGCGTCGCAGCGGCGACGGCGGCGTCGACGTCGGCCTGCTGGCCGGCGGCCGCCGTGGCGTACACCTCGTTCGTGACGGGGTCGAGCACCTCGAACGTCTCGCCACCGATCGAGTCGACGGCCCTGCCGCCGATGTGGTGCTGCAGGTGGGTGGGCAGGTTCGCAGGACGGTTCGTCATGACATTCGCTCCCGGTTCGAGGGTCGGTGGGTCTCGGATCCCCGGGCGTCGTCGCCCGCGCGGTCGAGGTAGGCGTGGAGGCTCGCGAGGCGGTGCTCGCGCACCGCGAGCTCGACGTCGTGCGCCGGGGCGCCGCGCTCGAGCAGGTGCAGGATGCGCTCGTGCTCGGCGACGGACTCGCGTGCGCGACCGGGCACGAAGCCGAACGTCGACTGCCGCAGGCGGGCCAGGCGCCGCCATCCGTCGTCGACGAGCCCCTTCAGCTGCTCGTTCGGGCACGGGTCGGTGAGGGTGCGGTGGAAGGCCTCGTTGAGCCGCGTGAGCCGCACGGGGTCGAACTGGTCGAGGCTGTCGCGCATCTGGTCGTTGAGCCTGCGCGCCTCGGCGACGTCGTCGGGGGAGAGCGTCGCCACGGCGAGGCCGATCGCGGCGCCCTCGACCATCGCGAGCGTCTCGGTCGTGTCGTGCAGGTCGGCCGGGTCGATCTCGGTGACGCGCGCGCCGACATTGCGCTCGAACGTCACGACGCCCTCGGCCTCGAGCCTGCGGAGGGCCTCGCGCACGGGCACGACGCTCATGTCGAGCTCGCGTGCGATGGCGTCGAGCACGAGCCGGTAGCCGGGGCCGTAGAGGCCGCGCTCGATGCGCTCGTGCAGATGCGCGTACGCGCGCTGCGACTTGCTCGTCGTCGCCGTCACCGCTGCGCCTCGTGCCCGGCCTCGCGCTCCGCCTCGAAGCGTGCGCGCCACGACGCATCCATCGGGAACAGCCCGTCGACGGGCTCGCCGGCCTCGACCATGCGGGCGATGAACGCCTCCTCGGCCTCCTGCACCTCGGCCTCGTCGACGAGCTCGCGCACGATGCCGGGCGGGATGACGACGATGCCGTCGTCGTCGGCGACGATCACGTCGCCCGGCTGCACCGTCGTGCCGCCGCATGCGATCGTCTCGTCGACGCCCCACGGCACGTGCCAGCGGCCGAGCACGCTCGGGTGCGCGCCGGAGTGGTAGGTCGGGATGCCGATCTCGGTCACCGCCGCGAGGTCGCGGACGCCGCCGTCGGTGACGATGCCGGCGGCGCCGAGCGTGCGGGCGCGCAGGGCGATGATGTCGCCGAGGGTGCCGGAGCGGGTCTCGCCGCGCGCATCCATGACGAGCACCTCGCCGGGTCGCAGCGCGTCGACGGCGCGCTTCTGCGCGTTGTAGCCGCCGCCGTGGGTGGCGAAGAGGTCCTCGCGGTTCGGCACGTAGCGCAGCGTGCGGGCGACGCCCGTCATGCGGGTGCCGGGCTGCGAGGGGCGCAGGCCGTCGATCGTCGCGTTGGCGATGCCGCGCTTCCGCAGGAGCGACGAGAGCGTCGCGGTCGCGACGCGCTCGATGCGGGCGACGAGCGCGTCGTCGAGCACGGGCTCGACGGGGGCTGCGAAGTCGGAGGCGGGGCGACCCGATGCATCGGCCCACTGCTCCGGCGTCGGCTTGGGCTGCGCGGAGAACGACGGCAGGGGAGCCGTGCCCTGGACGGCGCCCGTCGCGAGCCTGCCGGTGGAGCGGCCACCGCTCGACACCTCGACCTCGACGGTCTGGCCGGGCGCGAAGGTCGAGGCGCCGGCCGGCGTGCCCGTGAGGATGACGTCGCCGGGCTCGAGCGTCATGAGCTGGGAGAGGTCGGCGACGATCTGCGGGAGCGAGAACAGGAGCGTGGAGGTGTCGTCGGCCTGCACGAGCTCGCCGTCGAGCCACACGCGGATCTCGATCGCCGCGGGGTCGAGGTCGGCGGCGGGCAGCAGCGCCGGCCCGATCGGGGTGAAGCCGTCGCCGCCCTTCGAGCGCACGTTCGCGCCCTTGTCGGCCCAGCGCAGGTCGAAGACGCCGAGGTCGTTGGCGGCGGTGACCCACGCGACGGCGGCCCAGGCGTCGTCGGGGGAGACGCGGCGCACCTCACGGCCGATGACGAGCGCGATCTCACCCTCGAAGCCGAGGATCTCGCAGCCGGCGGGCAGCTCGACGTCGCCGCCGGGGGAGAGGGAGGTGGCGGGCTTCAGGAAGTAGCCGGGCGCCTCGGGCGTGCGGCCCTTCTGCGCTGCTCGCGCGGCGTAGCCGATGTGCATGGCGACGACCTTGCCCGGTCGTCCGCCCAGCAGGTCCCATGCGGCCGAAGCCTGCGTCATCGTCATCGATGCCTCCTCGTGCGGCAACCGTATACGATCCGTCGCCCGCCGGCAACGGCGGCGCTTGCGCGTCGATGCACGGCTCTTGACGAATCGTGGACGGGATCGTATATGCTCGCCGCACGTCAGGCAGCGCCGCATGACCCCCGTCGCGTCGGCACTTCCTGACCGATCGTTCGGGAAATGGGATAGGCTCCCCAGCGGTCGATGACGATCCCTCACGGACGAAGGAGTCCACGTGTCCAGCACATCCTCGGCGCGCGTCGCAGCGCGCGAGCGCAACAAGGTCCTCGGGGCCGTCGTGGTCGGCACCACCATCGAGTGGTACGACTTCTTCATCTACGCCTTCATGGCGAACCTCGTCTTCGCGCAGCTGTTCTTCCTGCCGGCCGGCGAGGGCCTCGCCTCGATCCTGTCGCTCGTGACGATCGGCATCTCGTTCCTCTTCCGCCCCCTCGGCGCCTTCCTCGCCGGGCACTTCGGCGACCGCATCGGGCGTCGCCCGATGCTCGTCATCACGCTGCTGCTCATGGGCCTCGCGACGACGCTCGTCGGCGCGCTGCCCACGTTCGAGCAGGCGGGCGTGCTCGCGCCGATCCTGCTCATGCTGCTGCGCATCCTGCAGGGCCTGTCGGCCGGTGGCGAGTGGGGTGGCGCCGTGCTCATGGCCATCGAGCACGCACCCGCGAACCGCCGAGGCCTCTACGGCTCGTTCGTGCAGGCGGGCGTGCCGCTCGGCCTCATGCTCGCGACCGGCATCCTCGCCGCCATCCGCGCGCTCTTCCCGGGCGACGCGTTCCTCGAGGTCGGCTGGCGCATCCCGTTCTTCGTCTCGATCGTGCTCGTCGTCATCGGCTTCATCGTGCGCCGCTCGGTCGACGAGTCGCCCGTCTTCCAGGAGATCAAGGAGACGGCGCAGGAGCAGTCGGCACCCATCGTGCAGGTCTTCAAGAAGTACGGCCTCATCGTGGTGACCTGCGCCATGATCTTCTGCGCCAACAACGCAGCGGGCTACATGACGACCGGTGGCTACGTGCAGGGTCTCGCGTCGCGTCCCGTCGACGGCACCCCGCCCGGCCTCGGGTTCGACCCGGTGGGCGTGCAGCTCGCCGCGTTCGCAGGCTCGGTGTCGTGGCTCATCTTCACGTTCCTCGCAGGCCACCTCTCCGACCGCCTCGGCCGCAAGCGCGTCTACCTCGCGGGCTGGGTCGTGCTCGCGCTCGGCATCGTGCCGCTGTTCCAGCTCGTCTACACGGGCGTCGCAGGCGTCGCGATCGCGACGGTGCTGCTCGGCATCGGCCTCGGCCTCACCTACGGCGCGCAGGCCGCCTGGTACGCCGAGTCGTTCCCCGCGTCGGTGCGCTTCTCGGGCGTCTCGATCGCCTACGCCATCGGTGCCATCATCGGCGGCGCCTTCGCCCCGACGATCGCGCAGGCGCTGCTGCAGTCGACCGGCTCGACGTGGGCCATCGTGGGCTACCTGCTCGTCACGGTCGTCGTCTCGGTCATCGGCACGCTGCTGACGAAGGACCGCACGGGCATCCCGCTGTCGGTCGAGTTCGAGGCGTCCGGCAAGTGGGCGACGTGGCGCCGCGGCGACGCCGTCGACGCGTCGGCGCTCTCGGCCGTCGACCGCGAGGCCATCGCGCAGGCGGAGGCCATCGCGAAGCCGTAGCGTCCCGCACGACGAGAGCGCGGACCGTCGGGTGCCTGCACCCGGCGGTCCGCGCTCGTCTGCGCCTGGCGGTCGACGCCCGCGATGCGCACGGAGCGGGCCCTCGACCGTCATGGGCGCTCGAGGGCCCGCTCCGTGCGCATCCCGGCGGCGCCGAGCGCGCGTCAGCCCTCGGGCTGCGGGTCCATCGCATCCTTCGGCAGGCGCCGGACGCGCTTGCGTCGCTTCGGACGCTCGGGGATCATCGAGCGCATCTCCTCGAGGCGGCCGAAGCACAGCAGCCGATCCTCCGCCTGCAGCACCTCCCGGCCCTTCGCGTTCGGGATCACCGACGTGCCGCGGTGCACCGTGAGCACCGTGATGTCGCGCTCCCAGAGCCCGGACTCCTTGATCGTCCTGCCGACGAGCTCTGCGTCGCCGTGCACCACGAGCTCGGCGACGCCGTACCCGGTCGAGATCGACAGCCGCTCGCGCACGTCGATCTGCGGGAAGGCGACCTGGTCGCCGATGTAGTCGACGATCGCGCCCGCGATGTCGAGGTTCGTCGCACGCTCGATGCCCTCGAGGCCGGGGGAGGAGTTGACCTCCATGACGAGAGGCCCGTCGTTGCCCTCGAGCATGTCGACGCCCGCGACCTTCAGACCCATGATCTGGGCCGCGCGCACCGCGACGCGCTCGTACTCGGGGTCGAGCGTGACGGCCTCGACCGATCCGCCGCGGTGCACGTTCGAGCGGAACTCGTCGCCCTGCGCCACCCGCCGCATCGCGGCGACCACGCGGTCGCCGACGACGAGCGCGCGGATGTCGCG
Source organism: Agrococcus sp. GCM10030265 (assembly GCF_042666675.1). Classification (NCBI taxonomy): domain Bacteria; kingdom Bacillati; phylum Actinomycetota; class Actinomycetes; order Micrococcales; family Microbacteriaceae; genus Agrococcus; species Agrococcus sp. GCM10030265. The sequence continues at coordinate 964,506 of NZ_JBHTCZ010000002.1, read as the reverse complement.
ACCCCGCGACTCCGTGACGAAGCGCTGGATGAGCACCTGCTGCCGCGTCGACTGCAGCGTCTCGATGATGGCCTCCGCGACCTTCATCGTGGGAGCGAGGATCACGCCGATGCCCTGCGTGCCCTCGAGCAGCTTCAGCACGACGGGCGCGCCGCCGACGCGCTCGATCGCCGGGATGACGTCGTTGCGGTCGCGCACGAACGTCGTCGCCGGCATGCCGATGTCGTGGCGGGCGAGGATCTGCGACGCGCGCAGCTTGTCGCGCGAGTTGGTGATGCCGTTCGCCGTGTTGGGCGTGTACACGTCCATCTGCTCGAACTGCCGGACGACGGCGGTGCCGAAGTACGTGATCGAGTTGCCGATGCGGGGCAGGATCGCGTCGTAGTCGCGCAGCGGCAGGCCGCGGAACTGCAGGTCGGGCTCGTCGCCGGACAGGTCGATCGCGAAGCGCAGGGTGTTCAGCACCTTCACGTCGTGCCCGCGCTCCACGGCCGCGGCGCGCAGACGGCGGGTGCTGTACGAGCGCGGTGCGCGGGAGAGGATCGCGAGCCTCATCGGATGTCCACCTGGCTTCCCTGGTTGGATGGATGCATGAGCGCGCCCCATCCTGCCAGCACCGCGGTCGCGGGCTGGCGCGAGTGGGTGGGGCTGCCGTCGTTCGGCCTCGACCACGTGAAGGCCAAGCTCGACACGGGTGCGCGCACGAGTGCGCTGCACGCGTTCGACCTCGAGGAGGTCACCGTCGACGGCGTCGATCGGGTGCGCTTCGCCATCCATCCCTGGCAGCGCTCGACGGCCGACTCGGTCGACGTCGACGTGCCCGTGCACGACCGCAGGCTCATCCGCTCGTCGAACGGGACCGAGCAGGAGCGCATCGTGATCCTCGCGCCGATCGCGCTGCTCGGGCGCGTCGTCGAGGTCGAGATGTCGCTGACGCGACGCGACGAGATGGGGTTCCGGATGCTCGTGGGCAGGGAGGCGCTGCGGCAGGGCTTCCTCGTCGACTCCGCGCGGTCGTACCTCGGCGGTCGTCCGCCGCGCGAGGTGCGCTCGAGGAACCGGGGCCGCGATGGCGCGTGAGTCGTTCGCGATCGGCACCGTGCGCGTGCGCGCCGGGCGGGCGCAGGAGGTCGAGCTGCCGATCACGCGGCTCGTCACGGGCGGCGACGCCGGGCTGCCCGTGCTCGTCGTGCACGGCCGCGAGCCCGGCCCCACCGTGTGGGTCGACGCCGCGATCCACGGCGACGAGGTGCTGGGCGTCGAGGTGATCCGCCAGGTGCTCGCGGCCGTGTCGCCGCGGACGCTGCGCGGCACGCTCCTCGCCGTGCCGGTCGTCAACGTGCTCGGGTTCATGACCGGCGAGCGGTACCTGCCGGACGGCCGCGACCTCAACCGATCCTTCCCGGGCTCGGCGCGCGGCTCGCTCGCGAGCCGCATCGCGCACCTGCTGATGACGGAGGTCGTCGCGAAGTGCGACGTCGGCATCGACCTGCACACGGCATCCGCTCGGCGCGCGAACCTGCCGCAGATCCGCGCCGACCTCGAGGATCCCGAGACGCGCAGGCTCGCCGAGGCGTTCGGCGCGCCGGTGATGCTGCACGCGAGGCTGCGCGACGGGTCGCTGCGCCAGGCGGCGCGCGAGGCGGGCGGCACGGTGCTGCTGTTCGAGGCGGGCGAGGCGATGCGCTTCGACGAGGAGCCGATCGCGGTGGGCGTCGCGGGCGTGCTGCGCGTGCTCGCGGCGCTCGACATGGTCGACGACGAGACGAGCGACGACGAGCCGCCGATCGCCTGCTGGTCGAGCGGCTGGGTGCGGGCACGCGGCACGGGCATCCTGCATCTCGAGGTCGACCTCGGCGCGCAGGTGGAGGACGGGCAGCGCATCGGCCGCATCGCCGACGCGTTCGGCAACAACGGCCGCATCGTGCGCGCCGATCGCAGCGGCATCGTCGTGGGCCTCACGCGAGCGCCCATCGTGCACGCGGGCGATGCGCTCGTGCACGTCGCGGTCCCCGGCGACTGAGCACCGGCGGCGCATGCGTGCGCGGCCGCCTCGGGAGCCGCGGGAGGATGGATGCATGCCGTCGCGTCCGCTGCACCACGCCCGCGGCGTGTGGGGCGAGGCCGTGCGCGTCGGACCCGCGCCCGGCGCGCACCGCGTCGCGATCCGCGGGGCGCTCGTGCTCGCCGTCGCGCTCGGCACCCTCCTCGCGGTCGACCGGCTCGACCTCGGCATCGCGGCGGCGTTCGGCGCGTTCGCGTCGCTCTACGGCGGGCGTCGCCCGTCGCCGACGCGGTGGCGCACGCAGGCGTGGATGGGGGCGCTCCTCGTGGCGGCCGCGACGGCCGGCGCGCTCGTCGGCATGACGCCGTGGCGCGCGTGGCTCGCCGTGCCGCTCGTCGCGGCCGTCGCCGGGCTCGCGACGTGGGCGTCGGATCGGCAGGGCTGGCGGCCGCCGGGGCCCTTCTTCCTCGTCTTCGCCGCGGGCGCGTGCGCCTCGGTGCCCTTCGCGGCCGCCGACGTGCCGCTCGTGCCGCTCGTCGCGACGGCGACGGCGACGCTCGCCGTGCTGCTCGGCGCGCTCGAGCAGGCCGTGCTCCCCACGCGGAAGCCGGCGCCGCCGCGACCGTCGCGCGACCCCCGCATCCGCTGGCAGGTCGTGCGTGCCGTCGTCGCGGTCCTCGTGGCCGGCACGATCGCCACGGCGCTCGCCGGCGCGCTGCCGGGCGGCGACCACCCCTACTGGGCGATGCTCGCATCCGTCGTCGCCTTCGCCGTGCCCCACGTGCACGGACAGCTCGCACGCGGGCTGCAGCGCATCCTCGGCACGGCCGCGGGCCTCGCGGTCGCGTGGCTGCTGCTCGCGGTGGAGCTGCCGCCGCTCGCGACCATCGCGGTCGTCGTCGCGCTGCAGGCCGTCGTCGAGCTCGTGATCGGCTGGAACTACGGCGTCGGGCTCGTGGCGATCACGCCGCTCGCGCTGCTGCTCGTGCACCTCGCGGCACCCGTGCCCGTCGATGGGCTGCTGCTGTCGCGGCTCGTCGAGACGGTGCTCGGCGTCGCGGTGGGCACGCTCGCGATCGTCGCGATCCGGCCGTGGTGGCGCATGCGACCGCCCGCACGCTGAACGGGATCGGGGTCAGCGGGGCCTGCGCGCCGCGACCTCCGCGGCCTGCAGGGCGAGCGCGTCGTCGAGCGGCGCGAGCTCGCCCGAGTCGCCGCGACGCTCGAGCGCGCGGCGCAGCAGCTCGTCGGCGAAGCGGGGCGACTTCGCGAGCACGGGGCCGTGCAGGTACGTGCCGAAGACGTTGCCCTGCACGCATCCCTCCGTCGCGTCCCTGCCGTCGTTGCCGCGGCCGGCGACGGTGCGCGCGAGCGGCGTCGCCGACGGCCCGAGCGTCGTGAGCCCCGAGTGGTTCTCGTAGCCGACGAGCCTGCCCCAGTCGGACTCGACGGCGTGGTTGCCGATGAGGCGCGTGTCCGAGCCGTTCGTCACGACGTCGAGCACGCCGACGCCCGCGATGCGCGCGCCGCCGATGGTGTTGAACTCGTGGCCGAGCAGCTGGTACGCGCCGCAGATCGCGAGCATGACGACGCCGTCGGCCGCTGCCGCGCGCAGCTCGGCCCCGCGGCGCTGGAAGTCCTCGCCGATCTCGCCCTGCGCGGCATCCTGCCCGCCGCCGCCGAGGATGAGGTCGACGTCGGCCGGCATCGGGTCGCCGACGCCCACGGGCACGACCTCGACCGGCAGGTCGCGCCACTCGAGGCGCCGCCGGAGCACGACGACGTTGCCGGTGTCGCCGTAGATGTTCATCTCGTGCGGGTACAGGTGCACGATGCGCAGCGGGGTCACGCGCGCACCTCCTTCGCGCGGGCGACGAGATGGCGGTGGAGGCCCCACATCGCCGTGTAGGTCGAGAAGATCAGCAGGCGCTCGCCCGCGGGCGTCGCGGCGAGCGCGCGGTCGACGGCGGGGGCGAGCGCCGCATCCACCGCCGCCGCCTCGACGCCGTCGTAGCGCAGGCGCACCGCCATGTCTGCGGCGCGGACGCCAGCGGTCGACACGGGCACCCCGCCTGCGAGCCCCGTGAAGTCGACGTCCCACAGCCACGAGACGTCGCGGCCGTCCGCGTCGTCGTCGTTGATGACGATGCAGATGCGCGAGGGCTCCTCGACGCGGGCGGCGGCGAGCGACTGGCGGAAGCCCGCGGGGTTCTTCACGAGGTGCAGCGAGACGTCGCGGCCGTCGATCGTGAACGACTGGCCGCGCCCGAACGCCGGCTCGACGGCGCGCAGGCCGGCGAAGACGTCGCCGGGGTCGAGGTCGAACGTGGAGGCGATCGCGGCGGCGGCCGTCGCGTTCTGCGCGTTGTGGGCACCGGATGCGCGCAGCGGGAACGTCTGCTGCACGTCGCCCACGCGGATGGTGGTGCCGTCCGCGCCCCACGCCACGAGCTCGGCGGCGGCGCCGTCGGAGGCGCGAGCCGCTCGCGACGCACCGCCGTAGAGCTCCTCGTCGGTGGGGAACAGGTGCCGCAGATCCTCGGCGACCTGGTACCAGACGGGTGCGGCGTCGATGCCGTCGGCGATGGCCGCGATGCGCGCATCGTCGCGGTTGAGGCCGACGGCGACGGTCGCGGCCTGCGCCACCGTCCGCAGCAGCCGCGCCGTGTGGTCGATCTCGCCGAAGCGGTCGAGCTGGTCGCGCATGACGTTGAGCAGCAGCACGCGCTCGGGCCGGTAGCGCTCGACGAAGCGCACGGCGTGGGCCTCGTCGAGCTCGAACACGGCGACGTCGGCGTCGAGCCGGCCCGTCCACGTCGATGACGAGACGGCGGCGCCGATGGTGCCGCGCACGAAGTTCGAGCCGGTGTCGTTCGTCAGCACCCGGAAGCGCTGCGACAGGATGGCCGCGACCATCTTCGTCGTCGTCGTCTTGCCGTTCGTGCCCGACACCACGACGACGCCGTGCGGCAGCGCCGCGAGGGTCCGTGCGAGGTAGCGGGGGAACAGCCGCTCGACGACGAGGCCGGGCAGCGCGTTGCCGCTGCGGCCCATGAGGCGGAGGCCCGCGAGGGCGAGCTTGCCGGTCACCACGGGGAGCATCGCCATGGTGCTCGAGTCTACGAGGCGAGCGCGCGGTGGGACGCGCGCGCGAGCGGCCGCGCGGCGGGCATGCGCTCGCGCCGGCGCGCAGCGCCGCGCATCTCGCCGAGCAGGGCGCTCGGTGCGCGAGGTGGACGGCAGGTGACCGGCGGGTGACCGGGCGGTTTCACGCGCCGCGGTGCGCGAGGATGGGGTCCGTGACGAGCCCGAGCATCCCCGACGCGTTCCTCGCATCGCATCGGGCCGCCCCCGAGCGCACCCTCGCCGACGTCGTGGCAGCGACCGCCACCGAGCATCCGCACGCCCTCGCGCTCGACAACGGCAGCGAGCAGCTGACGTACGGCGAGCTCGTCGACGCGGCGCAGGCGTTCGCCGACCGCCTCGCCGAGGCGGGCGTCGGGCGCGGCGACCGCGTGGGCATCCGCATCTCGTCGGGCACCACCGACCTGTACGTCGCGATCCTCGGCACGCTGCTGGGCGGCGCCGCCTACGTGCCCGTCGATGCCGACGACCCCGACGAGCGAGCCGCGACGGTCTTCGGCGAGGCCGCGGTGCAGGCGATCGCCGCCACGGGCCTCGAGGTCGTGCGCACCGAGCACGCTCGCGGCGACGGAGCGCGCGCCGTCGAGCCGCCGACGCCCGACGACGACGCGTGGATCATCTTCACCTCCGGCTCGACGGGCACGCCGAAGGGCGTCGCCGTGACGCACCGCTCGGCCGCCGCCTTCGTCGACGCCGAGTCGCGACTCTTCCTCCAGCACGCGCCCATCGGCCCCGCCGACCGTGTGATGGCGGGCCTGTCGGTCGCGTTCGACGCGTCGTGCGAGGAGATGTGGCTCGCATGGGCGCACGGCGCGTGCCTCGTGCCCGCGCCGCGCTCGCTCGTGCGCTCAGGAGTCGACGTCGCGCCGTGGCTCGTCGCGAACGGCATCACCATCGTCTCGACGGTGCCGACGCTCGTCTCCCTGTGGCCGGTCGCGTCGCTCGACGCCGTGCGCATGGTGATCCTCGGCGGGGAGGCCGTGCCGCCCGAGCTCGGGCAGCGCCTGCAGCGGCCGGGCCGCGAGGTGTGGAACACGTACGGCCCGACCGAGGCGACCGTCGTCGCCTGCGCCGCGCTGCTCGACGGCACCGATCCCGTGCGCATCGGCCTGCCGCTCGACGGCTGGGATCTCGCGGTCGTCGGCCCGGACGGCGAGCCCGTCGCCGAGGGCGAGACGGGCGAGCTCGTCATCGGCGGCGTCGGCCTCGCGCGCTACCTCGACCCCGCGAAGGACGCCGAGCGGTACGCACCCATGCCGTCCCTCGGCTGGCAGCGCGCGTACCGCTCGGGCGACGTCGTGCGCAACGACCCCGCCGGTCTCGTCTTCGGCGGCCGCGCCGACGACCAGATCAAGCTCGGCGGCCGACGCATCGAGCTCGGAGAGATCGACGGGCAGCTGCTGCGGGTGCCCGGCGTCGTGGGCGCCGCGGCCGCCGTGCGCGGCACCGCGGCCGGCAGCCAGGTGCTCGTCGGCTACCTCACGGTCGACGAGACCTACGACGGCGCCGTGGCGATGACGCTGCTGCGCGAGCGGATGCCCGCGGCGCTCGTGCCGCGCCTCGCGATCGTCGACGACCTGCCCACCCGCACCTCCGGCAAGGTCGACCGTGACGCGCTGCCGTGGCCGCTGCCCTCGTCGTCGACGGCGCACCACGGGTGGAGCGAGACGCAGACGTGGCTCGCAGGCATCTGGCGCGACGTGCTCGCCGCCGACCCCGAGGCGCTCGACGCGGACTTCTTCGACCTCGGCGGCGGCTCGCTCACCGCGGCGCAGGCCGTCGGCCGCATCCGCGAACGGCATCCGGAGGTCGTCGTCGGCGACCTGTACCAGCACCCCTCCGTCGGCGCGCTCGCCGGCCACCTCGACGCGCTCGGCGGCTCGCAGTCGCGCTCGAACGACGAGGCGGAGCCCATCCGCCGCCGCACCCAGGTGGCCCAGGCGATCGCGGCGTATCCGCTGCACCTGCTCGCGGGGGCGCGGTGGATCGCGTGGCTGCTGCTCGCGAGCGCCCTGCTGCACCCCGTCGTCGGATGGCTGCCGTCGCCGCCCATCGTGCTCGTCGTCGTCACGACGGCGCTGCTCGTCGCCCCGCCCGGCCGCATGCTGCTGGCCGCCTCGATCATCCGCATCGTGCTGCGCGGCGTGCGCCCCGGCGCGCACCCGCGAGGCGGTCGCGCCCACCTGCGCATCTGGCTCGCCGAGCAGGTGCAGCAGCAGCTCGCGGCGACGTCGATCGCCGGGGCCGCGCTCATGCCCTGGTACGCGCGCCTGCTGGGCTCGAGCATCGGCCGCGACGTGCAGCTGCACGCGCTGCCGCCCGTCACCGGCTTCCTGCGGCTCGCGCGCGGCGCCTCCGTCGAGTCTGAGGTCGACCTCTCGGGCACGTGGATCGACGGCGACGTCGTGCACGTGGGCGCGGTGCGCATCGGTCGCGACGCCCGCATCGGCGCGCGCTCGACCCTCGGCCCGGGCGCGCGCGTCGCCGCGGGGGCCGAGGTCGCGCCCGGCTCGTTCGTCGGCGGCCGCGTGCGGCCGGGCGCGCTCGTCTCCGGCTCGCCGGCGCAGCGCGTCGGGGATGCGCGCGGCGCATGGGAGGGGCGGCACGCCCCCGGCCCGCGTCGCTGGGCGGCGATCTACGCGCTCGCGGGCGTGCTCGTCGCCGCGCTGCCGTGGATCGCGGCCGCCGCCGGCACGCTCGTCGCCGCACCGGCGCTCGTCGCGGCCGACACCGTGGGGGAGGCGGTGGTCGCCGCGCTGCCGTGGCTGCCGCTCGGCGCCCTCGTCGGCTACGCGGCGCTCATGCTGCTCGTGCTCGCCATCGTGCGGCTCGCGGCGCTCGCGGTGCGCACGGGTCCCGTGCCGGTGCGATCCGGCGCGGGCCTCGCCGCCTGGCTCACCGTGCGCGTGCTCGACGACGCCCGCGCGTGGCTCTACCCCCTCTACGCCGGCGCGCTGACGTCCGTGTGGCTGCGGATGCTCGGTGCGAGGGTCGGCCGCGGCGTCGAGGCGTCGACCGTCGTGATGATCCCGTCGCTCACCGAGATCGGCGACGAGGTCTTCCTCGCCGACGACACCCTCGTGGGCGGCTACGAGCTCACGGGAGGCTGGTTGCGCGCCGAGCGCGTCAAGGTCGGCAAGCGCGCGTTCCTCGGCAACTCGGGCATGGCGGCACCCGGCCGCCGCATCCCGAAGGCGTCGCTCGTGGCCGTGCTCTCGGCCGCGCCGCGACGCGGCACCGCCAAGGCGGGCTCGTCGTGGATCGGCAGCCCGCCGACGCAGCTGCGGCGCACCGCGGACAGCGTCGACGCATCCCGCACCTACGCGCCGCCGACGCGGCTCAAGGTGCTGCGCGGGCTCGTCGAGACGGGCCGCGTCGTGCCGATGCTGCTCGCGGTCGCGCTGCCGGTCGCGGGGGTCGCGGCGCTCGTCGCGCTGCTCGGCGACGACCTCTCGTGGGGTGGGCTGGTCGCGACCGCACTGCTCGCGCCGCTGCTGCTCATGGCGCTCGGCGTCGTCGCAGCGCTCGTCGCGGTGGCCGCGAAGTGGCTGCTCGTCGGCCGCATCCGCGAGGGCGAGCATCCGCTGTGGAGCGGCTTCGTGTGGCGCAACGAGCTGGCCGACGCGTACCTCGAGCTGCTCGCCGCCCGCTGGTTCGCGGGCCCCGCGTCGGGCACGGCCGCCATGGTCGTGTGGCTGCGGATGCTGGGTGTGCGCGTGGGTCGCGGCGTGTGGTGCGACTCGTACTGGCTGCCGGAGGCCGACCTCGTGGTGCTCGGCGACGGCGCGACCGTCAACGCGGGCTGCGTCGTGCAGACCCATCTCTTCCACGATCGCGTGCTGTCGCTCGGCACCGTGACGCTCGAGGCCGGCGCGACCCTCGGCCCGAACTCCGTCATCCTCCCCGCGGCGACGCTCGGCAGGCACGCGACCGTCGGGCCCGCGTCGCTCGTCATGCGCGGCGAGCTCGTGCCGAGCCGCACCCGCTGGCTCGGCAACCCCATCGGTCCGTGGGACGACTGACGGCGGTGCGCCGCGGACGGTGGGAGGATCGTCCGTGATGCTGCACGAGCACGCCGACCCGTACATGCCGAGCCACGGCGACCTCTCCTACGACGTCGAGCACGCCGTGGTCGACCTTGACTACCGACCCTCGTCGAACCTGCTCGAGGGCATCGCGACGCTCACGATCGTCGCCGCCGAGCCCGTGCGCCGCATCCGCCTCGACCTCGCGCACCTGCGCGTGAGCCGCGTGCTCGTCGACGGCGCACGCGCGCGCCACGCGCACTCGGGCACGCGCCTCGCCGTGACGCTGCCCGCCGAGGCCGCGGCGGGCACGCGCATGCTCGTGCAGGTCGACTACCGGGGCACCCCGAGGCCGTTGCGCATGCGGGCGTTCGGCGAGGCAGGGTGGGAGGAGCTCGCCGACGGCGTCATCGTCGCCGCGCAGCCGCACGGCGCCCCCACGTGGATGCCGTGCAACGACCGCGCGTCGTCGAAGGCGACGTACGACCTGTCGGTGCGCGTGCCCTCCGCGTACGTCGTCGCGTGCAGCGGCGAGCAGACGGGCGTCGAGCGCCGCGGTGCTGCCCGCACGTGGCGGTTCTCGCAGCGGGCGCCGATGGCCCCGTACCTCGCGACCGTGCAGATCGGTCGCTACCAGGAGGTGCGCCAGCGGGCGGCGGTGCCGATGCGCGTGCTGCGCCCCGCCGGCCTGACGGGCGCCGCGTTCGAGGCGTCGTTCGGCCTGCAGCCGCAGATGCTCGCCTGCTTCGAGGCCGAGTTCGGGCCGTACCCGTTCGACGACTACACGACCGTCGTCACCGACGACGAGCTCGAGATCCCGCTCGAGTCGCAGAGCCTGTCGACCTTCGGCCGCAACCACTGCCGCGCCGAGTGGGATGCGGTGCGCCTCATCGCGCACGAGCTCTCGCACCAGTGGTTCGGCAACGCGGTGACGGCGCGCACGTGGCGCGACATCTGGCTGCACGAGGGCTTCGCCTGCTACGCCGAGTGGGTGTGGTCGCAGGCGAGCGGCGGGCCGTCGATCGACGAGCAGGCGCGGGCGCACCACGCGCGCCTCGCGGCGCTCCCGCAGGACCTCGTGCTCTCGGATCCCGGCGCCGCCGACATGTTCGACGACCGCGTCTACAAGCGCGGCGCCCTCGCGCTCGTCGCGCTGCGCCGCACGATCGGTCCGGAGGCGATGCGCACGCTCCTCCACGCGTGGGTCGACGAGCATGCGGGCGGCACGGTCGAGACGAGCGACCTCGTCGCGCTCGCGACCCGCGTCTCGGGCCTCGACGTCGCGCCGCTCCTCGCGGCCTGGCTCGACGCGCCGGCCCTGCCCGCGCTCCCGCCGCCGCTGCCCGCAGCCTGACGGCATCGCTCGCGAGGCGCGGGCGTCAGCGCGCGCGGGCCGCGCCCGTGCACAGCGCCGCGACCATGCCGGGCGGGGCTGGGATGCGGTGCACCGCGAAGTCGCGGATGCGGATGCTCGCGGGCTCGGTGCGCAGGCCGCTGCCCAGGTGCTTGACGATCGCCTCCTTCGCGGTCCACGCCCACGCGAGGTCGCCGGCGAGGGGCGAGTCGAGCTCGTCGTCGTGCAGCACGACGGATGCGTCGAGCACGACGTCGGCGCCCTCGACGTCGACGCCGATCGTGCCGAGCTCGGCCGCACGCGTCGCGATCAGCAGCCGCCCGCCGGAGCGCGCCGCCGACGCCGCGAGCCGCCCGTGGCGCGATCGCGCCCACGGCATGCCGTGCTCGTCCGAGCCGCACCGCGGGCACGCGTGGCCGGCGGCCATCGCGCCGAGCATGCGCAGCGCATCCGTCGTCGTCGTCTCGGCGGGCAGCCAGCGTGCGTCGACGTCGAGGTCGGCCGGCTCGACCGCGCTCATGCGGGGTCGGGGAAGGTGAGCGGCTGCCAGGTCGCCGCGAGCCAGTCGAGGCCGCCGGGGAAGCCGGTGACGCGCGCGAGCACGCGCCCGAGCGACTCCTCGTCGAGCGGCCCGTCGACCTCCTCGGGGAGGCGCGCCCCCGTGTCGTCGGCGAGGGATCCCTGGCTCCAGGCGATGCGACGCACGGGGCGCCCGGGCACCTCGAGCTGGAAGAGCCACGTGTCGCTCACGGCGCCGAAGAGCGCCGTCGCGACGGGCCGTCGCAGCGCGGCGACGACGCGCTCGCCGAGGTCGATCCACGCGTAGCCGGCGTCGAGCAGCACGACGTCGCCGTCGTGCTGCAGCGCGGAGAGCTCGGCGCGCGAGGACGCGGCGACGTCGCCCGTGATGGGCATGCCGATCGGGCGGTAGCCGAGCGGCGCGAGGTCGGCGATGCGCGCCGATCGCACGACCATCGCCGCCAGGTTCACGCCCACGGCGCCGACGCTAGCAGCGCGCGACGTCGTGTGGCTGGACGGTCGCGCGGGTCAGGAGACGAGGCCCACGACGCCCGTGACGAGCACCGCGATGCCCGACAGCAGCGAGAAGACGATGACGGCGCGCCGCGCGACGACCTGGTCGATGCGTGCGGCGAGCCGCTCGCCCGCGAGCACGCCGAGGAGGATGGGTGCCACGGCGACGAGCCACATCCACCACTCCCACGGCGGCGCCCCGCCCGGGGCGATCGTCTGGCGGGCGACGACGGTCGAGAGGCTGAGCAGGATCCAGAAGGGCTGCATCGTCGCGGCGAAGACGCGGTGCTCCCACCGCGACAGGATCGCGAACATGCCGATGACGGGCGCGCCGAGCCCGACGCTCGAGTTGAGGGCCCCGACGAGCGCGCCCGCGCCGATGCGCAGCGGTGGTCCGTCGAACGCGTGCTCGGTGCGGGTGAACCCGGCGGACACGGCGACGCCCACGAGCGCGAGCACGCCGACGGCGACCTTCAGCGCATCCGCATCCGACGCCTGCGCCAGCAGGATGCCGGGGATCGTCATCGCGATCGCAGGCACGACGAGCCAGGCGAGGCCGCGCCAGTCGATGTCGCGCCACACGCGGCCGACGATCATCGCGCACGCGACGATGCCGAACGCGTTGACGACGAGCACCGCCTCGAGCGGGCCGACCGCGAGCACCATCGTCGGAGTCACGACGAGGCCGAACCCCATGCCGACGGTGCGTTGCGCGATGGCGCCCACGCCGAGCGCGACGAGGGCGACGAGGAATGCGAGATCCACGCGCGGCTCAGACGAGGTCGGCCGCGATGGCGCGGGCGGCGTCGGCGGATGCGGCGCCGAGGGCGTCGAGGTCTGCGGCACCGACCGTGACGACGCCGACGGCGGCGTGCGGCGGCAGCGGGTGGCGGATGGGCGCCGCGACGCCCGAGAGCCCGGGCACGACCTCGTCGCTGCTCGTGGCGTAGCCGCGCTCGGCGGCGACGGCGACCTCGGCGCGCATGGCGTCGTCGTGCCCGAGCGCCGTCCACTCGCGCGCGGTGAGCAGCGTCTGGATGGCGATGCCGGGTGCGCCGAGCGCGAGCGGATGCCTGCTGCCCGGCCGCTGCGCGACGGATGCGCGGGCGCTGCGCGACTCGACGCTCACGAGCGTCACGACGTCGTCGCCGTCCTGCACGGCGACGAAGGCCGTGCAGCCCGTCGCCTGCGCGAGCGCCGTGAGGTGGGGGAGGGCGGCGCCGCGCAGGTCGCGGTCGACCGACTGCGCGAGCACGGCGAGCTGCGCACCGAGCTCGAGCCTGCCGCCCGCATCCCTGACGACGAGCCGGTGCGCCTCGAGGGTGCGCACGATGCGGTAGGCGATCGAGCGGTGCACGCCCAGGTGGTCGGCGAGCTCCTGGATCGTGAGGGGCGCGTGCTCGGCGAGCAGCTCGAGCGCGCGCAGCCCGCGCGAGAGGGTCTGGGCTCCTGCGAGCTGCTCGGCCACCATGCTCCTGCCGTCGTCGTGATCGACGCGGCTCGCGGTCGGCTCGGCGTCCGGGCGTGGGCTGCGGGCGCCGACCGCGTCGTGATGCAGCGTCCTGGCATCGCAAGCATAGGTCATCCCGTTCACATACCGAACGGGGACGCCCGGGCGTGCGAGCGATGCCCCGACGTGCGGATCGTGCGCGGTGCGATCAGATGGCGAGCACCGAGCCGGGCTCGACGTCGTGGTGCTCGCCGCCGCCCTGCTCGACCGCCCAGCGGATGCGCTCGTTCGCCATGCGCCTGCCGATCTCCGAGATCGTCTGCTCGTGCGTGGCGAACGTGCGGCGGGGCGCGACCTCCAGCACGAAGTCCATCGCCTCGCCGATCTTCAGCCACGGCGCCCCGCACGGCGTCGCCAGCAGCTCGACCGGGCGATCGGGCACGGCGTAGGAGTCGCCCGGGTAGTAGAGGGCGTCGTCGACCATGACGCCGACGTTGTCGACGAGCGGGATCGACGCGTGGATCCGCGCGTGCGTGCCGCCGTGGAAGCGCAACGCGAACGACCCGATCGTGCGCTCGTCGCCCCCTGCGACGACGTCGACGTCGAAGCCCGACGCGGCGGCGGCCACGCCGGCCGGGCCGACGACCGGCACGCCGCCCGACGCCTCCTGCAGTCGCCGCAGGTGCTCGGGCGACCAGTGATCGGGATGCTCGTGGGTCACGACGATGCCGACGAGGCCCGGCGCGTCGAACGCGGGCGTGAACGCGCCCGGGTCGACGACGAGCATCTCGTCGCCCTTGCGGATCGTGAGGCAGGCGTGCACGTGCTTCGTGATCTCCATGACGCTCACGCTACGCGCGCGCCCGCCGTGCGGGCATGCCCGCCGAGCCGGGCGGCCACGCCGGAAGTAGGCTCGCCGACGTGCACGTCGTCGTCGCCTCCAACCCCCACGCCAGGTTCGGCCGCTCCGGGCCCGTGGGGGAGCGGGTCGTGCAGGTGCTGCGCGCCGCGGGCCACGAGGTCGTGCACCGCACGGCTCCCGACTTCGCCGCGCTGCAGCGCGCGGCGCGGGCCGCGGCCGAGCGAGCGGATGCGCTCGTCGTCGTCGGCGGCGACGGCATGGTGCACCTCGGCGTCAACGCCGTGGGCGGCACGTCGACGCCGCTCGCGATCGTGCCCGCGGGCAGCGGCAACGACTTCGCGACCGAGATCGGCATGCCCGACGTCGACTCGTCGATCGCGGGCCTGGCGGCGCTCCTCGAGACCGAGCCGGTGCGCTGCGACCTCATCCGCATCCGTCACCCCGACGGCGAGACGTTCGCGGCCGGCATCGTGTCGGTCGGGTTCGACGCCGACGTCAACGTGCGCTCCTTCCGCATGACGCGGGTGCCGGCCCGGATGCGGTACCAGGCCGCGATCGTCGCGACGCTCGCGTCGCTGCGGCATCGCACCTTCCGCATCCGCATCGACGGCGGCGAGGAGCGCACATGGCGCACGGTGATCGCGGCGATCGCGAACCACCGCGTGTTCGGCGGCGGCATCCCCATCGCCCCGACGGCGTCGACCGTCGACGGCAGGCTCACCGGCATCCTGGCCGACGAGCTCACGCGCCCGCAGTTCCTCGGGCTGCTCGCGAAGGCGCTCAAGGGGCGCCACCTCGGCGACCCGCGCGTGCACGTCGAGGACATCGGCACCGTGACGATCGCGTGCGACGACCAGACGGTGCTCGCGTGCGCCGACGGCGAGATCGTGGGCAGGCTCCCCGTCGAGTGCAGCGTCGCGGTGGGGGCGCTGCGGGTCTTCGGCACCCCGCGCTGAGCGCTGCGCCGAAGCCGCGACACGCCGTGCGGAGGGGCGAGCATGCCTCGTTTTGCATCGCGGCGGATCGGTGTGGCATCCTTGTCAGGTTGCAATGCGGCCCCATCGTATAGCGGCCTAGTACGCCGCCCTCTCACGGCGGTAACGCGGGTTCGAATCCCGCTGGGGTCACCAACCAACACGAAGGCCCGGGCTTCCACGCCCGGGCCTTCGTCATGTCCGCGGGTCGTGCGTGCCGCATGGGGCATAGGTCGCGCAGAGGATGCCGCGTCAGCATGGCGGTGGCCCGATCCGGGCCGCGAGAGGAGACCTCCCATGCAGTGCCCCACCGATGGCAGCACCCTGGTGATGAGCGAGCGCAGCGGCATCGAGATCGACTACTGCCCCCAGTGCCGGGGCATCTGGCTCGACCGCGGCGAGCTCGACAAGCTGATCGAGCGCTCCTTCACCGAGCAGGCTCCGGCCCCGCACTCCGAGTCGTGGCAGCAGCGCCAGAGCGACCAGCAGCGGCAGAGCCAGCAGCAGTGGCCCTCGCAGCCGGGGCACGGCGGGCAGCCCTACGGCCAGGGCCAGCAGGGTCACGGGCAGCAGCCCGGGCAGGGTGGCACGGCCGCGATGGTCGGGAAGGTCGCCGACCAGGTGCTGAAGCAGGTGCAGAAGCGCTCCGGCGGCCAGCAGCAGGGCTACGGCCAGCAGGGCCATGGGCAGCAGGGCCGGCGCAGCTGGCTCGGGGACATCCTGCGCTGACGACCACGCCCCGGCGACCGCGCTGCGCGGCACCGGGCGCCCCGGTGCGGGGCTAGGGGCGCGCGAGCGCCGCACCCTCGCCGAGGGCGGCGAGCTTCGCCCATGCGATCTCGGGATGCACGCGGCCACCGAGGCCGCAGTCGGTCGATGCGACGACGCGCTCGGGCCCCACGATCGACGCCCACCGCTCGATGCGGTCGGCCACGAGGCGCGGATGCTCGACGACGTTCGTCGCGTGGCTCACGACGCCGGGGAGCAGTCGCACGTGCTCGGGCAGGTCGACGCCCTGCCACACGCGCCACTCGTGCTCGTGCCGCACGTTGGCGGCCTCGAACGAGATGGCGCCGGCCCCGACCTGCAGCACCTGGTCGACGATGTGCTCGAGCCCGAGGTCGGTGACGTGCGGGCCGTGCCACGAGCCCCAGCACACGTGCAGGCGCACGCGCTCCGGCGGGATGCCGCGCAACGCGTGCCGCAGCGCGTCGATGCGCACCTGCAGCCATGCCCGGTAGTCGGCGACGGTCGGCTCGGGCGAGATCTGGTCCCAGCTCTCGGCGAGCGAGGGGTCGTCGACCTGCACGGTGAGGCCCGCGTCGACGATCGCGAGGTACTCCTCGCGCAGCACGTCGGCCCATGCCCACACGTGCTCCTCGTCGGTCCCGTAGTGCTCGTCGGCGACGCGCGCGCCCGAGCCGGGGGAGAGCGCCGTGAGGAAGCCCTCCTCGACGCCCGCCGCGTCGATCGCCGACCGCAGCGCCCGCGCGTCGGACGCCACCGCATCCTGCCCGACGTACGACAGCGGGCCGGTGGTCGCGGGGAATCGCACGGCTCGGCGCCCTGCGAGCACGCCGTCCGGATCCGAGTACGCGCCGGGGAAGCCCACGCGGTCGCGGCGATGCGGGAAGGACGTGAGGCGGATGCGCCCGGGCTCGCTCGCGACGTGCCCCGATCGGTAGACGTCGTCGTCGGTGAGCGCGAGGCCCGCGACGCGCTGGAAGGCGTACGACCACCACGCTCCGTAGTCGACGGCCGTCGACATCGCCTTGCCGTACTCGCCGTCTCCGACGATGCGGATGCCCGCGTCGCGCTGGCGCACGACGACGTCGGCGACCGCAGCCGTCACGAGCGCGTCGTGCTCGGCGGTGCGCTCGAGCGTGAAGCCGTCGGCGGACACGGTGCGCGCCGCGTTCGCCGCGAGGAGGGCGGGCGTGCGGGGGAGCGAGCCGGCGTGGGTCGTGAGGATCTCGGTCACGCGCGCCAGCCTCGCAGGGGCCGTGGGCACGGCGCCAGGGTGCGACGCCGCGTGACGCCGCGGTCAGCGCCGCTGCGGCACGACGCGACCCGTCGTCCAGGTCGCGATGGCGTGCGCGACGGCGTCGAGGCTCGGCCGCATCCCGATCTGGTGCAGCGCGAGTCCGCGCCTCGCGATGCGTCGTCGCTGCGCGTCGGAGAGATCGCCGTCGAGCATCGCGGCGTCGACGTGCAGCGTGAGTCGGGCGCGGCGGGTCGAGCCGGCGAGCGTCGCCGACCGCACGGCCTGCCACGGCATCCGCACCTGCATGCCAGGCAGGGTGATCGCGAGCCCGCGCGCATCGGCGACGACGCGCTCGCGCAGCGCGCGCAGGCCACCCCACGCGTGCGCCATGATCACGAGGTTCGCGACGGCGGTCAGCACGACGAACGGCATGATCGCGCCCATGGGCGCGACCGTCCAGATCGCCGAGCCGTCGCCGACGGCCGTGCTCGCGCCGGCGAGCACGGCCATCGCGAGGACGAGCAGGATCATGATGGCGACGAGGATCGACACGAGCACGACGAGCGGTCGGTAGAAGCGGTCGACCGCGGCGCGATCGGTCGTGACGACGAGCGCGGCCGGATGCGCGACGGGCGGATGCGAGGGAGCGTGCTGCACGCTCCGATCCTCCTCGCGCCTGCTGGACGCCCCGTGCGTGGCTCCCGGCGGTCGGACGCCCCCGTCGGACCCCGGGCGTAGACTGGCCGACTGGAGCACAGGAGGACACGGATGGGCAGGACGCTGGCCGAGAAGGTCTGGGACGACCACGTCGTCGTGAAGGGGGAGGACGGCTCGCCCGACCTCATCTACATCGACCTCCACCTCGTGCACGAGGTCACGAGCCCCCAGGCGTTCGACGGGCTGCGGCAGGCGGATCGCCCCCTCCGGCGCGTCGATCTCACCGTCGCGACCGAGGATCACAACACCCCGACGCTCGCGATCGACAAGCCCATCCAGGATCCGACGAGCGCGAAGCAGATCTCGACGCTGCGCGACAACGCCGCCGAGTTCGGCGTGCGCATCCACTCGCTCGGCGACAAGGAGCAGGGCATCGTCCACATCGTCGGGCCGCAGCTGGGCCTCACGATGCCGGGCATCACCGTCGTGTGCGGCGACTCGCACACCTCGACGCACGGCGCGTTCGGCGCGATGGCGTTCGGCATCGGCACGAGCGAGGTCGAGCACGTCATGGCCACGCAGACGCTGCCGCTCAAGCCGTTCAAGACCATGGCCATCACCGTCGAGGGCGAGCTGCGCCCCGGCGTCACCGCGAAGGACATCATCCTCGCCGTCATCGCGAGGATCGGCACGGGCGGCGGCGCCGGCTACGTGTTCGAGTACCGCGGCTCGGCCATCCGCGCCCTCTCGATCGAGGGCCGCATGACCATCTGCAACATGTCGATCGAGGCAGGCGCCCGTGCGGGCATGGTCGCGCCCGACCAGACGACGTTCGACTACATCGAGGGCCGCGACCATGCGCCGAAGGGCGCCGACTGGGACGCCGCCGTCGACTACTGGAAGACCCTCCCGACCGACGACGACGCCGTCTTCGACGCCGAGGTCGTCATCGACGCGAACGAGCTCGAGCCGTTCGTGACGTGGGGCACGAACCCCGGCCAGGGCTCGCCGCTGTCCGAGACGGTGCCCGCACCCGAGTCGTTCGCCGATCCCGTCGACCGCGCCGCGGCCGAGCGGGCGCTCGCGTACATGGATCTCGCGCCCGGCACGCCGCTGAAGGACGTGCGGGTCGACACCGTCTTCATCGGCTCGTGCACGAACTCGCGCATGGAGGATCTCCGTGCGGCCGCCGACATCCTGCGCGGCAGGCGCAAGGCCGAGGGCCTGCGCGTCATGGTCGTGCCCGGCTCGGCGCGCGTGCGCCTCGAGGCCGAGGCCGAGGGCCTCGACAAGGTGTTCACCGACTTCGGCGCAGAGTGGCGCTTCGCCGGGTGCTCGATGTGCCTGGGCATGAACCCCGACCAGCTCGCTCCGGGCGAGCGCTGCGCATCCACCTCGAACCGCAACTTCGAGGGGCGCCAGGGCAAGGGCGGGCGCACCCACCTCGTGTCGCCGCTCGTCGCCGCGGCGACCGCGATCCGCGGCACGCTGTCGAGCCCGTGGGATCTCGAGATGGATGCGCGCCGCACCGAGGAGGCGATGGCCTGATGGAGCAGATCACCCAGCTGACCGGCCCGATCATCCCGCTGCGGTCGTCGAACACCGACACCGACCAGATCATCCCCGCCGTCTTCCTCAAGCGCGTCACGAAGACGGGCTACGACGACGCCCTCTTCCACCACTGGCGCCAGGATCCGGCGTTCGTGCTCAACCAGGAGCCCTACCGCCACGGCGGCATCCTCGTGACCGGGCCCGACTTCGGCACGGGGTCGAGCCGCGAGCACGCCGTGTGGGCGCTACGCGACTTCGGCATCACCGCGGTGCTGAGCCCCCGCTTCGGCGAGATCTTCCGGGGCAACTCGGGCAAGCAGGGACTCCTGACGGGCGTCATCCCCGAGGAGGCCGTCGAGCGCCTCTGGGCCGCGGCCGAGGCGAGCCCGGGAATGCAGACCACCGTCGACCTCGTTGCCCGTACGGTGACGATCGGCGACGAGACGATCGACTTCCAGATCGACGACTACACGCGCTGGCGCCTCCTCGAGGGCCTCGACGACATCGCGCTCACGCTGCGCGAGGAGGAGCGGATCACGGCCTTCGAGGCCACCCGACCCGCTTGGATGCCGAGGACGCTGCCGGTGCAGACGGGAACCAAGTGAACGCCGACCAGCTGTCCGCGACCTCAGCCAAGGCCATCGGGCTCGACGTCGACGCGATCACGGTCCGCGGCGGCAAGCCGCTGACCGGACGCATCGAGATGAAGGGCGCGAAGAACCTCGTCACGAAGGCGATGGTCGCGGCGCTGCTCGCCGACACGCCCTCCGAGCTGCGCTCCGTGCCCGAGATCAGCGACGTCCGCGTCGTGCGCGGGCTCCTCGAGATCCACGGCGTCGTCGTCGAGACGCTCGGCGACACCATGCGTCTCGACCCGGTCGACGTCGAGAGCGCGCACGAGACCTCGATCAACGCGCACGCAGGCTCGAGCCGCATCCCCATCCTGTTCTGCGGGCCGCTGCTGCACCGCCTGGGCGAGGCCTTCATCCCCGACCTCGGCGGCTGCCACATCGGCGACCGCCCCATCGACTACCACCTCGACGTGCTGCGCAACTTCGGCGCCGTCGTCGAGAAGCTGCCGACGGGCATCCGCATGTCGGCCCCCGAGGGCCTGCACGGCGCGAAGGTGCGGCTGCCGTACCCGTCGGTCGGCGCCACCGAGCAGGTGCTGCTGACGGCGACGCGTGCCAAGGGCCGCACCGAGCTGTCGAACGCGGCGGTCGAGCCCGAGATCATGGACCTCATCGCGATCCTGCAGAAGATGGGCGCCGAGATCCAGGTCGACACCGACCGCACCATCCGCATCGAGGGCGTCGACCAGCTGGTGGGCTACAGCCACACGGCGCTGTTCGACCGCAACGAGGCCGCCTCCTGGGCGTGCGCGGCGCTCGCGACCGGCGGCGACATCTTCGTCGGCGGTGCGCGCCAGCAGGAGATGACGACCTTCCTCAACGTGTACCGCAAGGTCGGTGGCGCATTCGAGATCGAGGACGACGGCATCCGCTTCTGGCACCCCGGCGGCGACCTCAAGCCCGTCGTCGTCGAGACCGACGTGCACCCGGGCTTCATGACCGACTGGCAGCAGCCGCTCGTCGTGGCGCTCGCGAAGGCCAAGGGCATCTCGATCGTGCACGAGACGGTGTACGAGCAGCGCTTCGGCTTCACCGAGGCCCTGCGCGACATGGGCGCGACGATCCAGATCCACACCGAGTGCCTCGGCAGCCACGCGTGCCGCTTCGGCCAGCGCAACTACCAGCACTCGGCCGTCATCGCGGGCCCGGCGACGCTGCACGGCGCCGACATCGTCGTGCCCGACCTGCGCGGCGGCTTCAGCCACCTCGTGGCGGCGCTGACGGCCGAGGGCACCTCGCGCATCTCCAACGTGGGCATCATCGCGCGCGGCTACGAGCGCTTCATCGAGAAGCTGACCGTGCTCGGGGCCGACTTCGACGTCGACGGATGACCATGGCCCGTCACGGCGAGCGCACGCCCGCGTTCCGCGTCCTCGCGGGCGCGGTCGTGCCGCCGATGACGGCGATGGCCGACATCCGGCTGCATCACGCCGAGCGCGTGCCGCAGTCGGGGGCCTTCGTGCTCGCACCGAACCACATGAGCGAGATCGATCCGCTCGCGATCGGCGTCGCCGTCTGGAAGGCGGGGCGCGCCCCGCGCTTCATGGCGAAGTCGAGCCTGTTCCGCGTGCCCCTGCTGGGGCGCTTCATGCGGGCGACGCAGCAGATCCCCGTCGATCGGGCGGGCGTCGTGCGCGGCGCCGATCCCATGCAGGCGGCGCGTGCGCTCGTCGAGCAGGAGCTCGCCGTCATCATCTACCCGGAGGGCACGCTGACGCGCGATCCCGAGCTGTGGCCCATGCGGGGCAAGAGCGGCGCGGTGCGGATGGCCCTGCAGGCTGGCGTGCCGCTCATCCCCGTCGCGCACTGGGGTGCGCAGGAGCTCATGCCGCGGTACGGGCGCGGCGTGCGGCCGTTCCCGCGCAAGCGCATCGACGTGCTGTTCGGCGAGCCGCTCGACCTCGACGCGTACCGAGGCGGCCCGATGGATCAGGCGACCCTGCTGCGCGCGACCGACGAGCTCATGGAGGCGATCACGGCGCTGCTCGCCGAGCTGCGTGGCCAGCAGGCGCCCGCCGAGCGGTGGGATCCGGCGAAGCGCGGCCAGAGCGAGACGGGGCGCTTCGATGGCTGACGTCGCCGTGCTCGGCGCCGGCTCGTGGGGCACGACGTTCGCGAAGGTGCTCGCCGACGGCGGCAACCGCGTGACGGTGTGGGCGCGCAGGCCCGAGGCTGCGCGCGAGATCGTCGAGTCGCGCCGCAACACCCGCTACCTGCCCGGCATCACGCTGCCCGATGCGCTCACCGCGACGTCGGATGCGGCCGAGGCCGTCGCCGGCGCGCAGCAGGTCTACCTCGCGGTGCCGAGCCAGCAGCTGCGCAGCACGCTCGGCGCGCTGCTGCCCGTGCTGCCGGACGGCGTGCCGCTCGTGAGCCTCATGAAGGGCGTCGAGGCGGGCACGCGCCTGCGCATGAGCGAGGTCATCGCCGAGGCCGCGCACGTCGGCCCGGAGCGCGTCGCCGTCGTGTCGGGCCCGAACCTCGCGCTCGAGATCGCGAAGGAGCATCCGACGGCCGCCGTGGTCTCCTGCGCCGACATCGACGTCGCGATGGCCGTGGCGCGCGTCGCGCGCAACGACTACTTCCACTCGTTCGTCAACGACGACGTCATCGGCACCGAGTTCGGCGGCGTGCTGAAGAACCTCGTCGCCGTGGCGATCGGCATCGTCGACGGCGTGGGCTACGGCGAGAACACAAAGGCGTCGATCATCACGCGCGGGCTCGCGGAGCTCACGGCCTTCGCCGTCGCGCACGGCGCGAAGCCCGAGACGATGCAGGGGCTCGCGGGCCTCGGCGACCTCATCGCGACGTGCGCGTCGCCGCTGTCGCGCAACTTCACCGCGGGCCGGCTGCTCGGCCTCGGCTACTCGCGACAGGACGTCGTCGCACGCATGAACCAGGTGGCGGAGGGGCTCTCGTCCATCGCGCCCGTCGCCGAGCTCGCCGCCGCGCGCGGCATCCCGATGCCCATCCTCGAGCAGGTGCGGCTCGTGATCGACGAGGCGATGGACCCGAGGGACATCGCCCCGCACCTCACGACCGACGACGCCGAGCCCACCATGGAGATGCTCTCGTGACCGACCGCATCCGCGTCGCCCTGCTCTTCGGCGGCCGTTCGAGCGAGCACGCGATCTCGTGCGCCACCGCAGGCAGCGTGCTCGCGCACATCGACCGCGACCGCTACGACGTCGTGCCCATCGGCATCACGCGTGCCGGCGCGCTCGTGCTGCAGCCCGACGACCCCGAGTCGATGACGCTCGACCGCATGCCCGAGGTGGGCGACGGCGACCGCGTGCTGCTGCCGTCGACGACCGACTCGCGCGACCTCGTCGCGATCGATGCCTCCGGTGCCATGCGCTCGCTCGGCCCCGTCGACGTCGTCTTCCCCATCCTCCACGGCCGGTTCGGCGAGGACGGCACCGTGCAGGGCATGCTCGAGCTCGCCGGCATCCCGTACGTCGGCAACGGCGTGCTCGCGAGCGCCGTCGGCATGGACAAGCACTTCACGAAGACGGTGCTCGCGCACGCGGGCATCACGGTCGCGCCGTGGATCACGGTGCAGCGTCGCGAGTGGGATGCCGACCCCGAGGCCATCCGCACGCGGCTCGGCGACCTCACCATGCCGTTGTTCGTGAAGCCGGCCCGCGCGGGCTCGAGCGTCGGCGTCTCCCGCGTCACGTCGCTCCTCGAGCTCGACGGCGCGATGGCCGAGGCGTTCGCCGAGGACTCGCGCGTGCTCATCGAGGCCGGATGCCCGGGCCGCGAGGTCGAGGTCGCCGTGCTGCAGGGCCGCGACGGCGCGATGCCGCGCGCATCGCTGCCCGGCGAGATCGTGCTGCGGCCGGGGGAGTTCTACGACTTCGACGCGAAGTACGTCGACCCCGATCGCGCACGCGTCGTCTGCCCCGCCGAGCTCGACGAGGCCACGACGGCCGCGGTGCAGGCCACGGCGATCCGCGCCTTCGAGGCCATCGAGGGCTCCGGCCTCGCGCGCGTCGACTTCTTCATCTCCGAGCAGCACGGCCTCGTCGTCAACGAGATCAACACGATGCCGGGCTTCACGACCATCTCGATGTTCCCCCTCGCGTGGGGAGCCTCCGGCGTCGCCTACGGCGACCTCATCACCGAGCTCGTCGAGCTGGGGCTCGCGGAGGAGCGATGAGCCCGTGGTGGGCGGTCGCGACGTTCGTCGTGACGGTCTTCACCGCCGGTGGCCTCGCTCGGCTCGTCGACCCGGCGGCGTCGGCCGACTCGCCCTCGCTGCTCTGGGCGGCGCCCGCGGTCGCAGCGGGCGTCACGTGGCTCATCGGGCGGAGGGCGCTCGCGATCATGCTGCCCGGCCCCGTGCCGCGCAGGCAGCTCGTCGCGCACACGATCCTCGGCGCCGCGGCGGCCGCGCTCGTCGTCGTGCTCGCGGCCGCGGGCATCGGCATCGCGACGGGCATCGACGCCATCCCCGAGCACGACGCCCGCGTCGACGTGCTCCCGCTCTGGCTGCTCGCGGTGCCGTGCGCCTTCGCGCTCGAGCTCGGGTGGCGCGGCACGCTGCAGCCGCTCGTCGAGTCGCGGCTCGGCCGCATGGGCGCGAGCGTCGCCGTCGGCCTCGTGTGGGCGGCGTGGCGGCTCGAGGTCGACGAGGCGTCGACGATCGTCGGCACGATCGTGACGTCGATCGCGCTGTCGGTGCTGCTCGGGTACCTCTCCACGGGCGCGTGGTGGCAGCGGTGGATCACGGCGGGCGTCGCGCAGTCGATCCTGACGTTCGCGTTCGCGGGCTTCGCGTGGGATGGCCCGCGTTCGCTCATCGTCGCCGCAGCCTCCGTCGTCGTCACGGTGGCCTGGCTGCTCATGTTCCGCTCGGCGCAGCGTCGGCGGGCGCGAGCGGCCGACGCGGCCTAGCCCGACGACGCCGAGCCGGCCAGGGTCGTCGCGATCGCGGCGTCCGCGTGGGCGCCGCGGCAGGCGACGCCGCGATCCGCGCCGGGTGCCGGCCGTCGAGCGCGCGGGATCCGCCGTGCCTCGTCGAGGCTCAGTGGATCGCGAACCCCGTCGTGCCCTGCGGCTCCTGCTCGACCTGCTCGGCTCCCGCGACGGTCGCCGACGCCGGGCCGTGCTGCAGCCAGGCGAGCATGCGCTCGACGGCGTCGTCGTCGCCCTCGACGACGACCTCCACGGAGCCGTCGAGCAGGTTGCGGGCGCTGCCGGCGACGCCGAGCCGGTCGGCCTCCTGCTTCGCCGCCCACCGGAACCCGACGCCCTGCACCGAGCCGTGCACCGTCACCACCCTGCGCGTCGTCATGGCCCCGACGATACGCGTCGTCAGCGCTGCGGCACCGTGAAGGAGGTCGACACCCCCGGCGCGAACAGCACGCTGTCGGGCTCGCGGCTCGCGACGCCCGAGAAGCCCGCTGCCTCGAGCAGCCCGTCGCGCAGGTGCACGAGCTCGGCGGGCTGCAGCGGCCACGGCTCGTGCTCGTTGCGGCAGAGGATGGTGCGGCCGAGGTGGCGTTCATGGAAGCCCCACCTGCCGGTGAGGAAGGTGGCGAGCCCGTCGTCGGCCTCGGATGCGTCGTGCTCGCGCGGCAGCACGCGTGCGACGAGGTGGGAGCGCGCACCCGGGCTCCCATGGCGGCGCGTGCGGTAGGCGACGAGGTCGCCGCGCCGCCCGTGCCGCATCGACGCCCACCGGTAGGGCAGCCCGAACGCCGCCTGCGCGACGAGCACCGGCACGAGATGGTCGGCGTCGAGGCTCGCGAAGACGACGCTGCGGTTGCCCGCGTCGTCGACGGCGTAGAGGCGCACGTTGACCTCGGGGAAGTCGCCGAGCCATGGCACGGGCGGCCCACCGAGGAAGGCGCTGCGCGACATGCGGAAGGCGATGAGGCCGACCCACGCGCTGCCGTCGTGCAGGTCGGGGACGCAGCCGGGCGGCAGGTGCGGGACCACGAGCGACGCGTCGACGCGCCAGTGCACGAACACGACGTCGCTCCAGCGCTGGCTGAGGATGCGGGGGCCGCCCAGCGGCGGTGGGGCGGCGCTCACGCCGAGGGGTGCGGGATGCGGCACGTCGCCATCGTGCCACCCGCGCCCCGCGCCCCGCGCGTCCCATCCGTCTCGCATGCGCCGCGCGTCCCATCCGTCTCGCATGCGCCGCGCCGCGGATCGGCGAGGAACGCTTGCGGCCGGGCGTCGTCGTCGCCAGGCTCGTCGCGAGGAGGTGGTCCATGCCCGACTACATCGAGGGGTTCAGCGGCTTCGCCGTGCCCGACACCGCCGCGGCTGCGGCGTTCTACCGCGACGTGCTCGGCCTCGTCGTCAAGGAGGAGCACGGCATGCTCTTCCTCGCGCTGCCCGGGGGAGCTGGCGTGCTCGTCTACCCGAGGCCCGATCACGAGCCTGCGGCCTTCACGGTGCTGAACCTCGTCGTGCCCGACCTGCCCGCCGCCGTCGACCTGCTCGTCGCGAAGGGCGCAGAGTTCGTGCGCTACGACGGGTTCCGACACGACGAGCGCGGCATCGTGCCGGGCGGCGGCCAGGGGCCCGACATCGCCTGGACGACCGATCCGGCCGGCAACGTGATCGCCGTCATGGAGCGCGTGCAGGCTCCGGAGGGCGCCGCCTGATGGAATGCGCGCCATCGCCCCGCACGAGATGAGCCTCAGCGGTGCATCGAGGGCGCATTCCACCTCGCGGTCCGCTGACGCTCATCTCGTGCCCGCCGACGCGGGGCGCGGCTCAGGCGCAGCCGTCGGGTCCGCACACCTCGCCGTCGGCGGTCGTGCCGACCGGCTGCAGCGGCGAGCGCGCCGCCCAGGCCTGCTCGAGCGCGCTGAGGAAGACCTCCTCGGGCTGGGCTCCCGAGACGCCGTACGCCCGGTCGAGCACGACCATCGGCACGCCCTGGATGCCGAGAGCGCGCGCCTCGGCGACGTCCTGCTGCACGTCTGCGATGCGCGAGCCCGTCGCGAGCTCCTGTCGCACGGCCTCAGCGGGCACGCCCTCTGCGGTGGCGATGCACTCGAGCAGGCCGGCGTCGCCGATGTCGCGACCCTGCTCGAAGTGCGCGGCGAGCAGGGCCTCCTTCACCTCGGCCTGCACGCCGTGCTCCTTGGCGAGGTGGAGGATCTGGTGCGCGCGCATGCTGTTGGCGACGACGAGCGCGTCGAAGTCGTAGGCGAGGCCCACGGTGCGCGCCTGCTGCGTGACGTGGGCGAACATCTGCTCGGCCTGCTCGACCGAGATGCCCTTGCGCGTCGCGAGGTACTCGGCCTCGGTGCCGTCGTGGTGCTCGGGCAGCGTGGGATCGAGCTGGTACGACCGGTAGGTGACCTCGACCTGGTCGCGGAACGCGAACCGCTCGAGCGCCGCCTCGAAGCGACGCTTGCCGATGTAGCACCACGGGCACGCGATGTCGGACCAGATCTCAACCTGCATGCCGTGGTGCAACGCACGGATCACCGTGGGCATTTCCTCGCGTCGATCGGCGTCGTCGCGGCAGTGGCCCGGCGGCGACGGGGTCGCCGGTAGGCTCGATCCCCGTGGCACTCACGATCGGCATCGTCGGACTCCCCAACGTGGGCAAGTCGACCCTCTTCAACGCACTGACCAAGAACCAGGTGCTCGCCGCGAACTACCCGTTCGCGACGATCGAGCCCAACGTCGGCGTCGTCGAGCTGCCGGATCCGCGCCTCGATCGCCTCGCCGAGATCCACGGATCCGCGAAGATCCTGCCGGCGACGGTCTCGTTCGTCGACATCGCGGGCATCGTGCAGGGTGCGAGCGAGGGCGAGGGGCTCGGCAACCAGTTCCTCGCGAACATCCGCGAGGCGGATGCGATCGCGCAGGTCGTGCGCGGCTTCGCCGACGGCGACGTCGTGCACGTCGCAGGCGCCGTGAACCCGGCGAGCGACCTCGAGACGATCAACACCGAGCTCATCCTCGCCGACATGCAGACCCTCGAGAAGGCCATCACGCGCCTCGAGAAGGAGGTGCGCGGCAAGAAGGCCGACCCGGCCGTGCTCGCCGCCGCCGAGCAGGCGAAGGCGGCGCTCGACGCGGGCACGCTGCTGTCGGCTGCCGACGTCGACCTGACGCTGCTGCGCGAGTTCGGCCTCATGACGGCCAAGCCCATGCTGTTCGTCTTCAACGTCGACGAGGCCGTGCTCACCGACGACGCCCGCACGGCCGAGCTCGCGGCGCTCGTCGCGCCCGCGAAGGCCGTCTTCCTCGACGCGAAGGTCGAGTCGGAGCTCGTCGACCTCGAGCCCGAGGAGGCGCTCGAGCTGCTGCAGTCGCTCGGCCAGGAGGAGTCGGGCCTCGACCAGCTCGCCCGCATCGGCTTCGACACCCTCGGCCTGCAGACGTACCTCACGGCCGGCCCGAAGGAGTCGCGCGCCTGGACGATTCGCAAGGGTTGGACGGCGCCGCAGGCCGCCGGCGTCATCCACACGGACTTCGAGAAGGGCTTCATCAAGGCGGAGGTCGTGTCGTTCGACGACCTCGACGCCGCCGGCTCGATGGCCGACGCGAAGGCGAAGGGCCGCGTGCGCATCGAGGGCAAGGACTACGTCATGGCCGACGGCGACGTGGTGGAGTTCCGCTTCAACGTGTGACCCTCGGCGCGACCGGTCCTCGCGACCGGTCGCGCCACGCATCCCCACTACCGCAGGAACGCGCGACCGCCGAGGCGGCCGCGCGCCCCACGCATCCGCGTGAGACTGGACGCATGGACGACGAGCGCCGACCCGAGCCAGCCCCACCGGGGCGCGTGCGCATCCGCGGCGCTCGAGAGCACAACCTGCGCGACGTGGGCCTCGACATCCCCCGGGATGCGCTGGTCGCGTTCACGGGCGTCTCGGGCTCGGGCAAGAGCTCGCTCGCGTTCGGCACGATCTACGCGGAGTCGCAGCGCCGCTACTTCGAGTCGGTCGCGCCGTACGCGCGCCGGCTCATCAGCCAGGTGGGCGTGCCCGACGTCGACCTCATCGAGGGCTTGCCGCCGGCCGTCGCGCTGCCGCAGCAGCGGTCGGGCGGCTCGGCGCGCTCCACCGTCGGCAGCGCGACGACGATCGCCAACGTGGTGCGGATGCTGTTCTCGCGCGTCGGCAGCTACCCCGACGGGGCCCCGATGCTGCTCGCGGAGGACTTCTCGACGAGCACGGTGCAGGGCGCGTGCCCGACGTGCCACGGGCTCGGTCGCGTCTACGACGTGCCGGAGGAGTCGATGGTGCCCGACGACTCGCTCTCGATCGCGGAGGGCGCGCTCGCGGCATGGCCGACGGCGTGGCACGGCAAGCAGCTGCGCGACAGCCTGATCTCGCTCGGCTACGACCCCGACGTGCCGTGGCGCGACCTGCCGCGCGCGCAGCGCGAGTGGGCGCTGCTCACCGACGAGTCGCCCCAGGTGCCGATCTTCCGCGACCGCTCGCCCGCGCAGGTTCGCGCGGCCGTCGCCGAGGGCCTCGAGCCCTCGTACATGAGCACGTTCCTCGGCGTGCGGAGGTACGTGCTCGACACGTTCGCGGGTTCGAAGAGCGCTCGGATGCGCGAGCGTGCGGCGTCGTTCATGCGCAGCGTCACGTGCCCCTCCTGCGGCGGCCGTCGTCTGAAGGCGGATGCGCTGGCGGTGACGTTCGAGGGCCTCGACATCGTCGAGCTCGCCGCGATGCCGCTCGACGACCTCTCCGCGGTGCTGCGTCGCGTGCAGGAACCGGGCTGGGGCAGGGGCGCCCACGCGGTGAGCCCCGAGCGACGCCTCGCGGCCCAGCGGCTCGTCGGCGAGGTGCTCGCGCGGCTCGAGCCCATCGTCGACCTCGGCCTCGGGGCGCTGTCGCTCGATCGGCCGACCTCGACGCTGTCGTCGGGCGAGCTGCAGCGCATGCGCCTCGCCACGCAGGTGCTCTCGCAGCTCTTCGGCGTCGTCTTCGTGCTCGACGAGCCGTCGGCCGGGCTGCACCCGGCCGACACCGAGTCGCTGCTCGGCATCCTCCGCCGGCTGCGCGACTCGGGGAACACGGTCTTCTTCGTCGAGCACTCCGTCGACGTCGTCCGCGAGGCGGACTGGATCGTCGACATCGGGCCGGGTGCAGGCAGGTCCGGCGGCTGCGTCGTCTACTCCGGTCCGCTCGACGGCATCGGCGACGCGACCGACTCCGTCACCCGTCGCTACCTCCTCGACGAGCCGGCCGCGAGCGACGAGCCGCGCGCGAGGCGCGCGCCGCAGGGCGCCATCGACCTCGTCGACGTGCACCGGCACACGCTCCACGGCCTGACGGTCTCGATCCCCGTCGGCGTGCTGACGGCGGTGACGGGCATCTCGGGCTCCGGCAAGTCGACGCTCATCGACCAGGCGCTGCCGGACCTGCTGCAGGCAGGGGCTGGCAGCGAGCTCGATGCCCACGCGTCGGGCGTCGAGTCGCAGCCCGTCGTCGACGACCCGCTGGCCGAGACCGAGTCGGTCGTCACGCGCGGCAGCGCGTCGGGCCCGGCCGACCGGTTGCGCCGCATCGTGCAGGTGAGCCAGCGACCCATCGGACGCACGCCGCGCTCGAACGTCGCGACGTACACGGGCGTGTTCGACCGCATCCGCGCCGCCTTCGCCGCCACGCCCGAGGCGAGACGGCGCCGCTACGGCGCGAGCCGCTTCTCGTTCAACGTCGCGGCGGGCCGCTGCCCGGTGTGCAAGGGCGAGGGCACGGTCGAGGTCGAGCTGCTGTTCCTGCCGTCCGTCTCGTCGCCGTGCGCCGCGTGCGGCGGCACGCGGTACGCCGCCGAGACCCTCGAGATCGAGCTGCACGGGCGCACGATCGCCGACGTGCTGGCCATGAGCGTCGAGGAGGCCCGCGTCGCCTTCGACGGCGACGAGGAGATCGTGCGCCATCTCGACGCCTTGCTCGACGTCGGGCTCGGCTACGTCGCCCTCGGGCAGCCGGCCACCGAGCTCTCGGGCGGCGAGGCCCAACGGGTGAAGCTCGCCGCCGAGCTGCGGCGCGTGCAGCGCGGCGACACCCTCTACCTGCTCGACGAGCCGACGTCCGGCCTGCACCCGTCCGACTCCGACCGCCTCCTCGCGCACCTGCAGCGGCTCGTCGACGGCGGCTGCACCGTCGTCATGGTCGAGCACGACATGCGGGTCGTGGCGGAGGCGGACTGGGTGATCGACCTCGGTCCGGGATCCGGGGAGGCCGGCGGGCGCGTGGTGGCGGAGGGGACGCCCGAGACGGTCGCCTCCTCCGAGACGAGCCGCACCGCGCGCTACCTCGAGGCCGCCCTGCGACGGCGGGCGTC
Organism: Agrococcus sp. GCM10030265; assembly: GCF_042666675.1. Classification (NCBI taxonomy): domain Bacteria; kingdom Bacillati; phylum Actinomycetota; class Actinomycetes; order Micrococcales; family Microbacteriaceae; genus Agrococcus; species Agrococcus sp. GCM10030265. Next base: position 933,550 of record NZ_JBHTCZ010000002.1, on the reverse strand, counting down.
GACCCGCTGAGCGTCGCTTCGTGGCCCGGACCCATCGATGCGCGTCCGTCGTGCCACCCGCGTGCCGCCCCGGGTCTTGCGAGGCTGGAGCCGGTCGCATCGACCTCATCGAGGAGAGGACTCACCCGTGACGCAGACGCGCCGAGCACTCATCGTCATCGACGTGCAGCGGGAGTGCTTCGACGGGCCGCTGACCGTGCAGCATCCGGACCCGCAGCGGGGATGAGCCGCCGCACCTTCGCACCCGCCTTCCGCGCCTCGACGGGCACGACGTCGGCCGCCTGGGTGCGGTCGCGGCGTCTCGACGGGGCACGTCGTCTGCTCGAGACCACCGACCGGCCGGTCGATCGCATCGCCGACGCATGCGGCCTCGGCAGCGCGGTCACGCTCCGTCAGGGCTTCGGCGCCGCGTTCGGCACGACGCCGTCCGCCTGTCGGCATCGGTTCGACGCGCGCGTCCGACGTGCCCGGCGACCCGCGAGACCCAGCCGCCTCGGCGTGGGGCGTGCGCGGCCGCGCCCAGGCGGCGCCGGCACCCCGCGCTTCGTCGCGTGGGCGTGGTCGGTACCCTCGATCGTGCCCGCCGCATCCCGCCTCGACGTCTGAGCAGCCCGCACCGTGCCCGTCTCCCTCCTCGCCCCGGTCGACAGCGAGCTCGTCGTCAGGCGCAGCCGCTTCGTCGGGCGCATCGAGCCCGTCGCCGGCCGCGACGAGGCGGTGCGCATCGTCGCGGCGCTGCGGCAGCGGCATCCCGACGCGGCCCACGTGTGCTGGGCGCTCCTCGCGGGCGGCGAGTCGGCGGCCGTCGACGACGGCGAGCCCTCGGGCACCGCGGCGCGGCCGATGATGGACGTGCTGCGGCACAACGACGTCGACGGCGCCCTCGCGACGGTCGTGCGCTGGTTCGGGGGCGTGCGCCTCGGCGCGGGTGGGCTCGTGCGCGCCTACTCCACGACGACGTCGCTCGCGTTGCAGCAGGCGACGCTCGTGCCGGTGCGACGCACGATCGGGCTCTCGGTCGCGGTGCCGTACGCGCTGGAGGGTGCGCTGCGACGCGAGCTCGACGCGTCGGGCGCGACGCTCGACGACGTGACGCACGGCGCCGACGTCGTCGCCGTCTTCACGATCGACGAGCAGGAGGCCTCGAGCGTGATCGCCCGCGTCGACGACCTCGCGCAGGGTCGCGCGCGCTGGCGTCGCTAGCCGCCGTGTCCTCGCGTCGTCGCGCCGTGGCCGATCATTCGACGCCCGGCCGCCCGCGCCCGCGCTTCGTCGCTCCGCGGCGACGCTTCCCGTCGAGCCTGCGGATGCCGGAGGCGCGCGTCGGCCGCGTCGCGCGGCGGGGGATGGGCGGCGCGAGCGCTTCGCGCAGCAGGGCGGCGAGACGCTCGCGTGCGACGACGCGGTTCTGCCGCTGCGAGCGCTGCTCGGTCGCGACGACCGTGAGCACCGTGCCGGCGAGGCGCGGCGCCAGGCGCGCGAGCGCTCGCGTGCGCTGGACGTCGGTGAGCGCGGTCGTCGCGGCGAGGTCGAGCGAGAGCTGCACGCGCGAGTCGGTCGTGTTCACGCCTTGACCGCCCGGGCCCGATGCGCGCGAGAACCGCTCGTCCAGCTCCGCCGCGCGGATGCGCAGGCCGCGCGGCGCTCCCGGGCCCGGTGGCACGTGCAGGTCGTCCATGCCTCGAGCATGGCGCGCCTGCTCGCCCGCCGCGAACGTCGACGCAGGCTCGCCCGCGTCTAGCGGCACTCCTCGTCGACCGCCCGCTGCACCTGTGCCAGCACGCGCACCAGCACCTCCGCCTCGCCGGCGTCGAGGCCGCGCACGACGTCGCGGATGCGCTCGGTCACGGGGTCGGCGGCGTCGGGGTCGTTGCGGTTCGACGGCACGACGACCTTGCTGCGCGCGTCGCCGGCGACGGGGCGGTACGCGACGAGGCCGTTCTCGGCCAGCCGCTTCAGGATGGCCGTCATGCCACCGGGCGTGATGTTCACCAGTCGAGCGAGCGCCTTCGGGGTGAGCGGGCGATCGTCGTCGGCAGCCTCGGTGACGAGACGAAGCACCTCACGTGTCGTCTGGCTCGGTCCGCAGGCGCTCTGGCGTCGTCGCACGAGGCGCGCCTCGGCGAGCCGGAGCTCCTCGATCGCCCACGCCGCGCGGGACTCGGCCGCTCGGGAGTCGGTGCTCGATGCGGTCTGCAGCTGCGTCATGTGGCTCGACCTCCGTATCGCAGATGACGTCTCGATGAACCATTCCTCGGACCCCGTTGCGCCCGACATCGAGAGTATGTAACTTGCTCGGTGAACTAACGATATCGCGATCGAACGATCTTCGCCAGGCCGGCGATCGCCTCGCACGAGTCAGGAGCATCCATGGGAACGCTGCACTACGGCATCGCCGACGCCGGCATCCGCATCGACGACGAGACGCTCGCGCACCTCGCCGCGGTGATGGTCGCGAAGCTGCGCAGGCACGAGCCGTTCCTGCTGACCTGCCGCTCGGAGTCGTCGCGCGAGGCGATCTGGCTGCATGGTGCGAGCACGGTGCGCTTCTCGTACGACGAGCCGGCCCCGACGACGCTCGACAAGGCGCGACTCGAGGCGATGGTGAAGGAGTCGAACCGCCCCACCGGGCTCGTGCTTGAGGATGCGCTCGTCGCCCGCCCGGCGGCCGTCGAGGCGCTGGCGGTGGCCGCATGAGGCGCCGACTCGCGCCGGCCGCGAGCCCGTGGCGCGCCGTCGGTGCGCAGGTGCTGCACCCCATCGTGGCGGACCCCGGTGCGCAGGCCGCTCCCAGCGCGACGCGCGGGCATCCCGACGAGGAGCGACCGCGATGAGCATCGTCGTCGATCGCGATGCGCGGTCACCCCATGACCTCCTCGCCGCCGAGGTCGAGCTCATCCAGGGCTCGACGCGCCAGTTGCTCCTGACGCTGCTCTCGCTCGACGACGCGGCGCTCGCCGAGCCGAGCGTCACGCGGCTCGGCACGCGGCGGCACGTGGTCGCGCGGCTCGTGCGCCACGCCGACCGTCGCCTCGCCGCGATCGAGGGCACGCCCGAGCCGATCGCCGACGACGCCCTGCTTCGCGTCACCCACGCCGAGCTGCTCGACCGCGTGACGGGATCCCTCGGCGCCGTGATCGCCTCGCTCTCGGCGCATCCTGCAGGAGCCGCGCCGCAGGCGTCGCTCGATGCCGCACGCGAGCATCTCGCGTGGCTCGAGCTCAGCCACGTCGACCTCGGCGCCGGCCGCACGATCGACGCCATCCCCGACGCCGCGCTCGACGCCGTCGCCACCCACTTCCAGGCCGACCGGCACAGCCCCTTCGCTGCGCTCGTCGCGCACTGACCCACGAAGGAGACCCATGGCACCCATGACCCCGCAGCAGGCACCCGCGTCGATCGCCGACCGCGAGGACGACGCCGAGTTCGGGCGTTGGCTGCGCCTCATCAACCACGGCGACTGACCCTCCAGCACGACGAACGCCCCGCCGGCCGGCGGGGCGTTCGTCATGTCGGGCCCGTGCTCACGGAGGGCTGCCGACGGAGCCGTCGTTCGGCCCGCCGTCGGGGTCGTCGGACGGCGTCAGCGGCCCGCTCTCGGGCGCGTCGTCGGGGACGAGGATGTCGTCGTCGCCGGGCGCTGCCGCCTCGGCGTCGTGCTGCAGGTCGTCGCGTTCGGTCATGCCCTCGAGCATGGTCGAGGTCGTTCGCGGACGCGAAGGGGTTGCGCAGCCGCGGGGGAGCGCCCTCGCGACCATGCCGCGCCCTAGAGGCCGCGACCCTCGCGGTCGTCCTCGCGGATCGCGGCGGGGTCGGGCATGATGCCCTGCTCGCGCAGCTCCTCGGCGCGCTCGTCGACCGCTGCGTCCTCGGTGCCGCCGAGGCGGGCGTCGTCGGGGTCGTGCTGGGGCTCGTGCGTCGGCTCGGTCATGCGCTCACGCTACGTGCGCACCGGGCCCGACCGCGCGGGCTCGACAGCGCGCGTCGACCGTGCCAGCGACGTCGCGCGCCGCCGTCGTCGCACGGATGGTCACGCAGCGCAGGCGACGCACGTGCGCGCCTGCGGCCGCACCTGCAGCCGCGCGGCGGGGATCGTGGCTCCGCAGCGGGTGCATCGCGGCGCCTCGCCGGACGCGAGGGACTCGGCCGCGGCGTCGAGATCGGCGAGCGTCGCGACCGCCGCCTCGCGCAGGCCCTCGAGCCGCGACCACTCCTCGGACAGCGGCACGCCGTCGGGATCGTGCTCGTCGTCGTCGGACTCGCCGCGGCGCAGGGCGCGCAGCTCGACGAGCTGCTGCTCGAGGCCGGCGAGCCGCGATCGTGCGGCGATGCGCTCCTCGGCGATGCGATCCGCGTGGGTGGGTGCCATCACGTCAGCCCATCACGAGCCACCGACACCGACGCCGACGCCGCCGGCCCGGGCCGCTGCCGCGCGCCACCGGGGAGCGCAGCGCCGTCGGCGAGCGATGCGCCATCGTGCCCCTCAGGCGCCGCAGCGCCGTCGTCGACCGCTCGCGGGGCCCAGGCCGTGCTCGCGACTCGGCATCGCCAGCACCTCGGCGAGGTGCTCGGTCACGGCGGCCGTGGCGTACGCGTCGCGGTCGACGGCGGCGAGTCGCACGGGCAGCGATCGCACGAGGCGCTGCAGCTGCGCACGCGCGACGCGGTCGGCGTCGCCGTCGGCCTCGATCGCCCGCGAGAGCAGCTCCACCGCATCCCAGAGCCCGGCGAGGGCGTAGGCGGCCGCACGCTCGGGGTCGCACTCCGCTCGCATCCGCTCCATCGAGCGCTCGCGGATCGTGCGAACGTCTCCTGCGGTGCTCATCGGGAATCCTCCTGCGGCGTAGGGTTTCCTGCGCACGATGGTACGCCCCGTGTCGAACGGCGTTCACGGCGATCGTCCAGGGTCGCGCGCCACCCGGATCGCGGCGCGACGCGCACCGATGCCGGGCCTCGCGAGGCCCGGTGGAGGCTGCGTCAGCCGGCGAAGCGCCTGCGGACGCGCTCGGCGTCCTCGGGGCCGAGGCTCCAGTGCTTGTGCTTCATGTGGGTGAAGGCGGGGCCGCCGTCGTCGGGCTCGCGCAGGAAGGCACGGATGCGACGGTCGGGCTCGCCGAGCTCCCGACCGAGCTCGCGCGGCGTGATGCCGTCGCCGGACGACGCGCGCCCTCGCGAGTCGACCGCGACCGCGATCTCGTCGAGCGCGGCCCAGATGCCCAGCATCGCCTCGGTCATCTCGTCGGGCAGCTCGCCCTGCAGCGCCCGCGCAGTCGTCTGCTCTCGGATGGCCTGCAACCTCTTGGCCGTCGACACGGTGCCTCCTCGGGTGCGCGCGCAGCGCGCGCGAGCAACGGGCTCGATCGTACGAGCGTCTGGGTGAGAGGCGTGCTACCACCGCCGCGGCGCGTGTCGTGGGGTACAGGCTCAGCGCCTCGACGCGTGGAGTCGCGGGCGTGCCGCCATGCCCCGCTGCGGCCGCTCGTCGGGCGGTGGCTTCATCGGCACCATGGGCAGGGTCGGCTCGCCACCGCCGCCCGCCGCCAGCGATCGGCCCGTCCGTCGCTCGTGGAGGGCGAGCACGCCGCGATGGGCGTCGTCGGGGCTGTCCCAGTAGCCGATGAGCGAGCGCTGCGCCCGATCGGCCTCGGGCGACACGGCACGCGCGTACCACTCGCGCGCCGCGCCGAGCGCGACCACGCGGACGATGGCGATGAGGTCGCCGGAGACGGGGTGGCGCACCTCCCACTCCACGGGTCGCATCGTCATGCCGGCGAGCGTAGGCGGCACCATCGACACGCATCGCGGGCGCCGTCGATCGCCGGGCCTCGGGGCGAGCGGCCCGTCGATCGGCGACGGGATGCGCGCCGGGCGACGCGCATCCCGTCGGCGGTCACGCGATGGTGCGCAGGCCCTCGACGAGCGGCGTCGTCGGGCGGCCGATGAGCTGCGAGAGCGTGCGGTCGGAGGAGTCGAGCGCTCCCGCGGCGATGCCCGCGTCGAGCGCGGCGACGAAGCCGGCCGTGCCGCCGTCGAGGCCCGCTGCCTGCAGCGCGGCCACGTGCTCGTCGGTCGTGAGGCGCTCGTAGCGCACCTCGCGGCCCACGACCTCGCCGACGGCGGCGGCCAGCTCGTCGAACGTCCAGGCCACGTCGCCGGCGAGCTCGTACGTGCGGCCGGCGTGCGCGTCGTCGAGTGCGACGACCGCGGCGGCGTCGGCGTAGTCGACGCGGCTCGCGCTCGCGACGCGTCCGTCGCCCGCCGAGCCGGCGATCGCGCCCGTCTCCCGGGCGCGCGCGACGTCGGCGACGTAGTTCTCGGTGTACCAGTCGTTGCGCAGGATGGTCGCGGGGATGCCCGAGGCTGCGAGCGCGGCCTCGGTCTCGACGTGCTCCGGTGCGAGCGGCAGGGGCGAGGCCTCGCCGCCGAGGATGCTCGTGTAGACGATGCGGCCGACGCCCGCCTCGACGGCGGCGTCGATGACCGCGCGATGCTGCGGCGTGCGCCTGCCGGGCTCGGAGCCCGACACGAGCACGAGCACGTCGACGCCCGCGGAGGCGGGCGCGAGCGTCTCGGGGCGGTCGTAGTCGACGAGCGCCGTGCGGACGCCCTCGGGCGCCTCGACGCGCTCGGGGGAGCGCGCGCCGGCGACGACGTCGGCGGGGGAGGCGCCGCGATCGACGAGGCGCTCGACGATCAGGCGGCCGAGGTGGCCGGTGGAGCCGGTGACGAGGATGGTCATGGGGTGTCCCTTCCGTGTGGCGTGCGCTGCGTCCGCGCCGTCCATGGGCGTCCAGCGACGCGCGCGTCCATGGCATTCCCGATCGTGGGTACCCACCTTCTGGTACGGTACTCACCCAATGGTGAGTCTTGCGCAGATCCTGGCCGATCGACCCGGCGCCTTCACGCATGCGTGCCCGACGCGCACGGTGCTCGACCACGTCATGAGCCGATGGGGGGTGCTCGTGCTCTGCACCCTCGGCGAGGGCACGCGCCGCTGGAGCGAGCTGCGTCGCGAGGTCGACGGCATCAGCGAGAAGATGCTCGGCCAGACCCTGCGCGTGCTCGTCGGCGACGGCCTCGTCGAGCGCGAGTCGCACCCGACGGTGCCGCCGCACGTCGACTACTCGCTCACGCCGCGCGGCCGGGAGCTCGTCGACCGCATGCTGCCGCTGCTCGCGTGGATCGGCGACAACGCGGACGCCATGCTCGAGCCGCAGGCCTGACCGCAGGCCCTCGCCGCTCGACTCGGCACGGCGCGGAGGTGCCGCCTCTAGGCTCGGCGCCATGGACGAGCGCATCGACGGCGACGAGCGGGCGGATGCGGCGGGCCAGGCCGGGCCGGCCGCCGCCGGACGCGTCGTGGCGATCGTCGCCGCCCACGACGCCGAGGCGCTCGACGTGCTCGTGCCCGAGCTGCTGGGCACGGCCGACGGCGCCGAGCTCGACCTCGAGATCCTCGTCGTGCCCGCGAGCGTCGCCGCGGCCATCGCCGCCGAGGAGCATGCGGCCGGCGACGCGCGCGTCGACGTCGCGCCGCTGCGCGCGGTGCCGGACGAGGCCGCGGCGCTCGCGTCGGCGCTGCGCGCCGCCGCCTCGCGTGCCGACGTCGTCGCGACGCTCGGCGAGCATGGTCGCCACGACCCCGCCGACCTCCCCGCGCTGCTCGCGCGCCTCGAGGCGGGCGACGTGGACGTCGTCGTCGGCGAGGGGCTCGCGCGGGCCGCGTCGCCCGGCTTCGTCGTCATGCGCGCGCCGGTCGCCGCGGCGCTCGCGCACCGCGTCGGGGCCGGCGTGCTGCGGCTGCCGGTCGTCGCGGCATCGCTCGGGCTCGTCGTCGCCCGCGTCGCCGTGGAGGACAGGGCTGCGCCAGCGAGCGTCGACGTGCTCGACGGCTGGCACGCCTGGCACGACCGCGTGACGCTTGCCGCGCTCGACCGCCGGGTGCTGCGCACCGCCGCGGCGTGCGGCGCGGGCGCGATCGTCGTCGCGACGCTCCTCGGGCTCGCGCTCGTCGTGCCCGCCATCATCGGGCTCGCGGTGCTGCCCGGCGTGATGCTCGCGCTCGCGATCGGCTCGCTCGGCGCCACGGTGCTCGTCGCATCCATCGCGCTCGACGCCGCCCGACTCGCGGTGCGCGAGCGACGCTGACGGCTCGCGCCGACGACGCGTCGCGGCCGACTCGCTCGCCGAGCGCAGGCGGCTCGCGCTCCGACGCGCTATCGTGGTCGCCAGCACCGGCGTCCGCGCGGTCGTGGCCGTATCCCAGGCACGATCGCCTCCGCCCCCGCCACCGTCGCAGCGATCGCCCGTCCGCGTGGTTCGGATCCGCGAGGCTCGCGCCATGGCGTCGGCCGAGCCGGTGCGCGAACGACGACGCGTCAGCGTCGAGAGGAGTCTCAGTGGCAGATCCGCAGGGTGCGGGCACCGCGACGGCCGAGCGTCCCGAGGGCGATCGGCGCGCACAGCGTCACCAGCAGCAGCAGCGTCGCGAGGGCGGCATCATCCCGAGGCTCGCACGAGCTGCTCGCGAGGTCGAGGGCAGCGTGCAGCGCGGCGCCGCCAGCCGGTCGGCGCGCGCGAAGCTGCAGGCGGCCGCGATGCTCGTGCGCGAGGAGCGCGCCCGCGTGAAGGCCGACGCCGAGCTCGGCCACGAGCGCCGCGCCGAGGAGCTCAAGCGCCTCGACGGCGTCGCCCTCATCCTCGGCAAGGCCGCGTCGCGCGATCCCTCCCTGCTGCCGCTCCTCGGCGAGGGCGCTCCCGCGTCGGCTGCCGCGCAGGAGGCGCGCCGCACCATGCTGCAGGCCGCGGGCATCGAGGTCGAGCCCGAGCCGCAGCCCGTGCCCGACCCCGTCATGACGATCGAGCTCGAGCGCCAGGTGGTGCCCGCGTCGGTCGAGGCGCAGCAGCTCGCGAGCCCCTTCCTCGCGCCCGATCTCGACACCCCGCGGCGGGCGCCGAAGCCCGACCGCCTCGCGGGCTTCGACCTGCTCGACCCCCTGTTCCACTCGTTCGAGTACGGCGCCGACGGCACTGCAGCCACGATGGACCTGCCCGAGGGCGTCGACCGCTTCACCCCGCGCGGACTCGAGCTCATGCGGCACCAGGCGCAGCTCGTCGGTGCCGTGACCGACGGGCACCGCAGCTTCCTCCTCGCCGACGAGCCCGGCCTCGGCAAGACGGCGCAGGCGCTGCTCGCCGCCGAGGCGGCCGACGCGTTCCCGCTGCTCGTCGTGAGCCCCAGCGTCGTGAAGATGAACTGGGCCCGCGAGGCCGAGCGGTGGATCCCGAACCGCACGGTCTCGATCGTGCAGGGCGACGGCGCGCGCCTCGACGGCTTCGCCGACGTCATCGTCATCAACTACGAGGTGCTCGACCGCCACGTGGGCTGGATGCGTCGCCACGGCTTCCGGGGCCTCGTCGTCGACGAGGCGCACTTCATCAAGAACACGGCGTCGAAGCGCTCGCGCTTCGTGCTCGACGTCGCATCGTCGATCCGTGCGCGGCACGCGAACCCGCTGCTCATGGCGCTCACGGGCACGCCCCTCATCAACGACATCGAGGACTTCCGCGCCATCTGGCAGCTGCTCGGCTGGATCGACGGGCGGCAGCCGAACGCGCAGCTCACCGACGCGCTCGAGGCCACCCACCTCACGCCGATGGACGCCGCGTTCTACCGCGCGGCGCGCCACGCGGTCGTCGACATGGGCATCGTGCGCCGACGCAAGGTCGACGTCGCCTCCGACATCCCCGCTCGCACGATCGCCGACCTGCCGGTCGAGCTCGACGACGCGGCGGCGCGCTCGATCCGCGAGGCGGAGCGCGAGCTCGCCGCACGGCTCGTGCAGCGCTACGACCGCGCCGTCGCGAACCGCGCCGAGCCGACGATCGGCATCGACCACGACCTCGTGCGCCGCATCGCCACGAGCGAGGTCGACGGCGACGACGGCGCCGGCACGGGCGAGAACGTCTTCCGCCTCGTGCGGCAGATCGGCACGGCGAAGGCTGCGCTCGCCGCCGACTACGCCGCGCAGCTCGCGCGCAGCGTCGGCAAGGTCGTGCTGTTCGCGAAGCACGTCGACGCGATGGACATCGCCGAGCGCACGCTGGCCGAGCGCGGGCTCAAGACGGTCTCGATCCGCGGCGACCAGACGCCGACGGCCCGCCAGGCGGCGATCGACGCCTTCGTGGGCGACGACTCGGTGTCGGTGGCGGTGTGCTCGCTCACGGCGGCCGGCATCGGCATCAACCTGCAGGTCGCGTCGAACATGGTGCTCGCGGAGCTCTCGTGGACGGATGCCGAGCAGACGCAGGCGATCGACCGCATCCACCGCATCGGCCAGTCGTTGCCCGTGACGGTGTGGCGCATCATCGCCGCCCACACGGTCGACACGCGCATCGCCGAGCTGCTCGACTCGAAGGCGGGTCTCGCGCAGGCGGCGCTCGACGGCATCGAGCAGGATGCGACGAGCGTCGACATGCGCCTCGAGACCCTCGTGGGACTGCTCGAGCAGACGCTGCGCCGCCGCGGCGACTGACCGAGGCCGCTACGCGTCGGAGGCGCGATCGCGCAGCGCCTGCGCGGTCGCGCCCTCCGCGGCGCGCACGAAGCCGAGCATGCCCTCGAGCGCCGCGGGGCTGAGGTCGGCGAGCAGCGCACGCAGCCGCGCGTTCAGCGGCCCGTAGAGCTCGCCGACGCGCTCGAGGGCCTCGCGCCGTGCCGTGACGACGACGCGGCGCCGGTCGTCGGGGTCGGGCGTGCGCGCGACGAGCCCGGCGACGAGGAGTCGCTCGACCATCCGCGACGCGGAGCCCGTCGTGAGCCCGATCTCGGCCGCGATGCGCCCCGGCGTGCTCGCCCCGTGCCTGCTGAGCACGAACAGGCACTGCAGGTCGGATGCCGAGACGCCCATGCGGCGGGCGACGAGCTCGTTGTGCTGCACGACGAGCACCTGCCAGGCGGGGAGCGCGTCGACGATCGCGTCGCGCGTCGCCTCGAGGCCGTCGGTCATGGCACCCTCCACCGTCTGCATGCTTGCCACGGCAGTCTACCGAGGTTACTGTGTGACGCAGTTGCTGCGCGACGCAGCGAAATCGGAGGAGGCATCATGCGCGTGATCGTCGTCGGTGGAGGCATCGGAGGGCTCGCCCTCGCGAACGGCCTGGTGCGAGGCGGGCACGACGCCGTCGTCGTCGAACGCGACCGCGACCTGCGCGCGACGCCCGGCTACCACATCACCCTGCGCCGCGCCGCGCAGCAGGCGCTCGCCGAGCTGCTGCCGCAGCGCGACGTCGAGCGCCTGCGCGCCTCGGCGTCGGATGGTGCGATGCGCGGCGCCGACGCGCTGTTCGACGACCAGGGCGCCGAGCGCGGCGCGCTCGACGTCGACCCCGACGTCGGCATCGACGTGGATCGCGTCACGCTGCGACTGCTGCTCGCCGAGCCCGTCGCGCACGTCCTGCTGCGCGGGCGCGTCGGCGTCGCCGCGACGGCGACGCGCGAGGCGGCATCCGTCGCGCTCGACGACGGCACCGTGCTGCACGGCGACCTCGTCGTCGCGGCCGACGGCGTCGGCTCGCCCATCGCGACGACGCTCGCAGGTGCTCCCACGAGCGCACCGACCGGCCTCGTCGGGGTCTCCGGCCGCACGCTGGCGGCAGCCCTCGACGACGCGGAGCGCGAGCGCCTCGGCACGCGGTCGAGCCTCGCGATCGGGGCCGACGCCACCGCGCTCTACGTCGGGCACCACGACCCCATCGGCCACGCCGTCGTCGACGATGCGTCGCTGCGCATGTCCGAGACCCGGGAGGAGACCTACATCTGGGGTGCGATGCTCGCCGAGGACGGCAGGGGAGCCGTGCTGCGCGGCCTGCGCGGCGCCGCGCTGCGCGACGCGACGGTCGGCGCGCTGCGCGATGCGGGCTGGGGCGAGGCGCCGCTGCAGGCACTGCTCGCCACCGACGCCGAGGGCGTCGCGGCCTTCCGCTTCCACGCCGCCTCGGCCGACGCATCCGCGCTCGCACCGTGGCCGGGCGGGCGCGTCACGGCGATCGGCGACGCCGTGCACGCCACCCCGCCGACGGCGGGCATGGGCGCCGGCGTCGCGATCGAGGACGCCGCCGACCTCGTGCGCGCGCTCTCGGCAGCCGACGCCGCGGACGACGTCGCGCTCGCCGCAGCGCTCGAGGGCGTGCACGCGCGGATGCGCGAGCGGGGCGCGGCCGCCGTCGGCCGCGCGATGGTGGGCGTCGGCATGATCCTCGGCACGCGCTCGGCAGCGCGCACGTGACGGGCGTCGCCGAGGCGCGCGCGGCGTGGCCCGCGCGCCTCGGCGCCGCGCGTCAGACGCGCACGAGCCGCGCGGCGTCGATGCGCTCGAGGGCGATGGCCTCGGCGGCCTCGAGCGGCGTCACGCCGCGCTCGCGCGCCGTCGCGAGGACCTGGCGCGTCGTGTCGCCGATGGCGCGCACGCGCTCGTCGACCTCGCTGGCCGACGACCCGGTGCCGAGCAGGGTCAGGTGGATGACGCCTCCGGCGTTCACCACGAAGTCCGGCGCGTAGACGATGCCGCGCGCGGCGAGCTGCGCTGCGCCCTCGCGCTCGTCGAGCGGGTTGTTCGCGGGGCCGACGACGGCGCGCACGGGCAGCGACGCGATGGCGGATGCCGTGAGCACGCCGCCGAGGCCTGCGGGCACGAGCACGTCGGCGGGGGTGACGAGCGCCTCCTCGGGTGCGATCCAGCGGGCGCCGAGCTCGTCGGCGAGCGCGCGCTTCGCGGGCACGACGTCGGTGACGGTCAGGTCGGCGCCGGCGTCGGCGAGCATGCGCGCGAGGCGTCCGCCGACCTGCCCGAGACCCGAGATCACGAAGGAGCGCCCCGCGATGCGGGCGTCGCCGAACGCGGCCTCGAGCGTGGGGGCGATGGAGGCGAGCACGCCGAGGGCGGTGCCGACGGCCGGCTCGCCGGCGCCGCCTGCCTCGGCGGGCAGCCCGACGACGTGGCTCGTGCGCTCGCGCACCACGAGCATGTCGTGCTCGGTCGTGCCGACGTCCTCGGCCGTGCGGTAGCGCCCGTCGAGCGTCTCGACGAGGTCGCCGAGGTCGAGCAGCGCCGCGCGGCGCAGGTCGTCGCTCAGCACGGTGCCCATCGGCAGCGCGATCACCGACTTGCCGCCGCCGGCCTCGAGCCCCGCCGCCGCGTTCTTCAGCGTCATCGCCGCCGACAGCCGCAGCGCATCCGCCTGCCCGTCCGCCCACGTCGGGTACGTCCACATGCGGCAGCCGCCGAGTGCGGGGCCGAGCACCGAGGAGTGCAGGGCGACCGTGATCGGCAGGCCCGACCTCGATCCGGATGCGGTGACGACGCGCTCGTGCGTCAGGTCGGGGATGGCGCTCATGGCGGTCGCTCCTGTGCTGTCGGTCGCCGCGGATCGCGCGGCGTGCACCCATGGTGCGCCCGGAGCGCCGAACGCGCAATCACGAGCCTCGCGGATGCGCGGGATGCGTCGAGGAGCGCGTCAGGCCGCGCATCCTGCGCACCGCATCGTCACCCGGCGGCGCGCGTGCGGCGCTCGCGGCTCTGCCGCGTCGCCGAGGCGACGTACCCGATCGCCGCCCACGCGTGCAGCACGAGACCTGCGCCGAGGAGCACGTACGCGGGCACGAGGAGCCACGGCGCGATCGTGACGGCCGCGACGAGCGCGACGAGCGCCGTGAACAGCACGAACGTGCGCACCTTGCCGACCCACGTGACGGGGAGGCGCCCCTGCGCCGCGGCCTTGACGCCGAAGAGCGTCGCAGCCACGTCGAAGACGATGAGCACCGCGAGCATCCACCACGGCAGCGCGCCGACGATCGCGAGCACGACGGCGATGATCGCGGTGCCGAGACGATCGACGAACGGGTCGAGCTTCGCGCCGAGCACCGACACCTGGTCGAGCCTGCGGGCGAGCTGGCCGTCGATCCAGTCGGTCGACGCCCACACGCCCAGCAGCACGACCGGCAGCCAGTCGCCCTCGCCGCCCTGCAGCAGCACGACGCACACCGGCACGATGAGCAGGAACCGCAGCACCGTCACGAGGTTCGGGATCGTGGCCCAGCCCGCGTCCCGCGGCGTCGACTCCATGTCGCCAGTCTGGCATCCTGGATGTCCGCGCGCAGCCACGTCGAGCGCGTGCCGCCTGCGCGTGCGCCGGGAATGCACCCGGCCGCCTCCGCGTTCACCCACCCGTCGCGCCGCGCGCCCGCGAGCGACCAGCAGCATCCGACGCCGCGAGCCGTCGCCCCACCACCGGAGAGCTCCCCATGGCATCCATCGACGCGCATCCCACCGCCGGGCCCGCCACCGGCTCGCAGCCGGTCGCCGCCCGCCTGCGGCCCGACGACAAGGTCACCATCACGGTGCTGCTGCTGTCGGCCTTCGTCGTCATCCTCAACGAGACGGCGATGAACGTCGCGCTCGACGCGATCATCGACGACCTCGGCGTCACCGAGCGCATGGCGCAGTGGCTCACGACGGGCTTCCTCCTCACGATGGCCGTCGTCATCCCCATCACGGGCTGGCTGCAGCAGCGGCTCACGACGCGGCAGACCTACGCGCTGGCGATGGCGCTGTTCATCCTCGGCACGCTCATCGCCGCGTCGTCGTTCGGATTCTGGATGCTGCTGGGCGGCCGGGTCGTGCAGGCTGCGGGCACCGCGATCGTCTTCCCGCTGATGATGACGACGATCATGGATCTCGTGCCGCCGAGCCTCCGCGGCCTCGTGATGGGCAACGTCTCGCTCGTCATCTCCTGCGCGCCCGCGCTCGGCCCGACGCTCTCGGGCGTCATCCTGCAGGGTCTGCACTGGCGGTTCATCTTCATCGTCGTCCTGCCGATCGCGATCGGCTTCGCGGTCGTCGGCCTCTCGCGCCTGCGCGACGTGGGGGAGGTGCGGCCCGCACGGCTCGACTGGCCCTCGGTGCCGCTCGCCGCGCTCGGCTTCGGCGGCAGCGTCTACGCGCTCGCGCTCATCGGCGAGGCCGACGCGCCCGCATGGGAGCTGCCCGTCGCCGCCGTCCTCGGCGTCGCGGCCCTCGTCGCGTTCGTGCTGCGCCAGCGCGTCCTGCAGCGCACCGACGACGCGCTGCTCGACCTGCGCACCTTCCGCTACCCGCTGTTCACGCGTGCGCTCTCGGTCATGGCCATCGCGATGATCGCGATGTTCGGCGCCATCATCGCCCTGCCGCTCGTGCTGCAGCGAGCGCTCGGCTTCGAGCCGGTCGTCGTCGGCCTCGTCACGCTGCCCGGGGCGCTGCTCATGGGACTCCTCGGCCCGGTCGTCGGCCGCCTGTACGACCGGCACGGTCCGCGCGTGCTGCTCGTGCCCGGCTCGATCGTCGTGCTCGTCGCCCTCGTGGGCTTCGCGACGCTGCTGACGGCGCAGACGCCGTGGTGGCTCGTGCTGCTGCTGCACGTGACGATGAGCCTCGGGTTCGCGGCGACCTTCCCCGTGCTCTTCACGGTCTCGCTCGGTGCCGTGCCGCGCCGCCTCTACTCGTACGGCTCCGCGATGGTGTCGACGCTGCAGCAGGTCGCCGGCGCGGCGGGCACCGCGCTGTTCGTCACGGTGCTCGCGACGCAGTCGGCGAGCCTGCAGACCTCGGGCACGCCGTTCGACGAGTCGTTCGTCGCGGGCGCGCGCCTCGCGTTCGTCGGCGCGGCCGCGCTGTGGGTCGTCGGCATCGTCATCGCCACGACGGTGCGCCGCCCCGACGACGTCGTCGCCGACCGCGACCACGCTGCGGCCGAGCCCGTCTCCGCCTGAGGGCGTCGCGCTCCGGCCGCGTGGAGGATGCGCGGCTAGGGTCGGGCGGGTGGACGCCTTCTTCGACCTGCTCCGGGGCTTCTGGTGGCTCGTCTTCCCGTTCGGCGGCTTCATCTGGGCGGGCGTCGCCGGCATCGGCCACCACCTCGAGCGCGGCAGGCGCGAGCGCCACGAGATGCGCATGGAGCGGCTGCGGCTCGAGCACGGCGTCGCCGCCGGATCGGCGGCTCCCGCGCCCGCATCGCACGGCGACGGTGCGTCGCGCGACCTGCAGCGGGCGCTCGCCGACCACGACGCGGTCTCGCGTCGATGGCTCGACCACGAGCTCGACGCCGCGAAGGTCATCGACTACCCGCTCATGACCGACATGCGCGAGCCGCTCACGCGCGACTTCCATCGCGCGAAGCGCCGAGCGGATGCGCTGCGCCCCGAGGAGGGCGAGCAGCCCGACGCCGCGCGCGTCGCCGAGTACCGCGAGGCGGTCGACGCCTTCGAGGACGCGTTCGAGGTCGCGCTGTCGGAGGCGCGCCGTCGCGCGCAGCACGACTTCTCCGATGCCGAGCGCAAGCGCCTGCAGACCGCGAGGATGCTCGTCGGCATCGCCGTCGACGGCGCCGCCTCGGCCGCCGAGCGGCAGAGCGCCTACCGCCGCGCCCGCGCCGAGCTCGACGGGCTCATCGTGCTGCCCGATGCGACGACCGCCGACCTCGAGCAGCGCATCGCCGGCGCGATCGAGCGCGGCACGACGACGGTCTGACGCGACTCAGCGCTCGAGCCGCAGCAGCGCATCCACGGCCTCGTCGACCGAGTCGACGAGCGCGATGCCCTGCGCGCCCGGCCTGCCGCGCATGACCGCCTCGAGCAGCTGCCACGCGGGGTACCGCTCCGTCCAGTACGCGCGCCCCACGAGCACGATGGGCGTCCACCCCGACTCGTCGGCGTACGACACCTCGCACGCGTCCTGGAAGATCTCCTGCACCGTGCCGCCCTCGCCGGGCAGCACCACGAGGCCCGCGGTGGCGACGCGCAGCAGCAGATCCTCGCGCACCGAGTTCTGGAAGTACTTGGCCGCCGCGGTCTGGAAGACGTTGGGCGGCTCGTGGCCGTAGTGCCACGTCGGCACGCCGAGGGTGTCGGATGCGGGCTCGAGCAGGGCGCGCGCCTCGAGCCCGGTGCGCAGCCAGGGCGCCATGGCGTTCGCGTACGTCGGCACGGTCGCGACGATCCGCAGCGCCTCGGCGAGCACGGCGTCGTCGACGCCGGCGGCACGCGCCCCGAGGTTCGCCGCCTCCATCGCGCCGGGCCCGCCTCCCGTCGCGACCGTGCGTCCGGATGCGGTGAGGGCTCGCCCGAGGCGCGCGGCGTCGGCGTAGGCGGGCTGGTCGCGCTGCACGCGATGCCCGCCCATGACGCCGACGATCCTCCGCCCGACCACCCAGGTCGAGAGCGCGTCGTCGATCGCGTGGTCGTGCATCGCGGCGGCGAGCGTGTGCGCCACGTCGCGCGAGCGCTGCCGCGACCAGGCGTACACGCGGGCGTCGAGGCTGCGCTCGTGCTCCTCTGGCGGCACGTCGAGCAGCTCGTCGGGGTCGTAGAGCGTCGACCGGTACGCGTTGAACGGCGTCTCGGGCACGTCGCGGAACACGAGCGCACCGCCGGCGACGAGCCGCGACTCCTGCTCGGGCGTGAGATCGCAGCCCAGCAGCACGGCGCCTCGCGGGTCGAGCTGCCGCAGCTGCTCGTCGCGCGCCCGCAGATCGAGGTCCTGCAGCCGCCAGCCCGTCATGGCTCGCGCGCCGCGCACGAGCAACGCGTCGAGCTGGTCGAGGGAGTCGACGTCGACGATCCTGCCGTGGTCGGCGCGCATGGGCGCGAGCCTAGCCCGTCGCCGAGGCGTCGAGGGGGCAGAATCGGCTGACGAGCGAAGGAGGCGCCATGACGGCATCCGACGAGTCCCAGGCGACGGCACCCCGGGGCGTCGCCGCCGATCGGGGCGGCAAGGGCCTGAAGCCCGACGCGATCGGCTTCTGGGACGGCCTCGCCATCGGCCTCGACTCGACGGCGCCGGCGTACTCGCTCGCGGCGGTGCTCGGCTCGATCGTCGTCATCGTCGGGGTCAAGGCGCCCGCGGTGCTGCTCGTCTCGTTCGTGCCGATGTTCCTCATCGCCGGCGCGTTCTTCTACATGAACCGAGCCGACCAGGACTGCGGCACGACGTTCTCCTGGGTCACGCGCGCCATGGGCCCGTGGGTGGGGTGGATGGGCGGCTGGGCCATCTTCACGACGGGCGTGCTCGTCATCGGCGCGCAGGCCGACGTCTCCGCCTACTACCTGCTCGACCTCGTCGGCCTCCACGACCTGCGCGACATGCGCTGGGTCGTCGTCGCGCTCGCGGTCGTCATCATCGTCGTCATGACGCTCCTGTGCGTCATCGGCACCGAGCTGTCGGCGGCGGTGCAGCGCGTCATGGTGCTCGCGCAGGTCGGCGCCGTGCTGCTCTTCGCCGGCCTGGGCATCGCGGCGATGGCGTCCGGCGACGTCGCTGCCGATGCGCCGACGTTCTCGATCGACTGGCTGAACCCCGTCGGCGTCGAGCCGAGCGCCCTCGTGGCCGGCATGCTGCTCGGCGTCTTCATCTACTGGGGCTGGGAGTCGGCGGTCAACCTCACCGAGGAGTCGCAGGACTCCGCGACGGCCCCCGGCCTCGCGGGCGTCGTCTCGACGGTGCTCCTGCTCGTCACCTACCTCACGACGGCGATCGCGATCATCGGCGTCGCCGGGCTCTCCGCCGTCGAGGAGTTCGACGACGACGCCGGCCTGTTCGGCGCCGTCGCGAGCCAGGTGATGGGCCCCTTCGGATGGGTCCTCGTGCTGTCGATCATCATCTCTGGCCTGGCGTCGACGCAGACGACGATCCTGCCCGCATCCCGCACGTCGTTGTCGATGGCGGTGTCCGGCGCCTTCCCGCGGGCGTTCGCGAGGGTGCACGAGCGGTTCGAGACCCCCGCGTTCGGCACCTGGGTCATCGGCATCGTCGCGATCGCCTGGTACGTCGGCGCGTCGATCGTGAGCGAGAACTTCCTGTTCGACTCGCTCACGGCGCTGTCGATCGTGGTCGCCTTCTACTACGCGCTCACGGGCATCGCGTGCGTCATCTACTGGCGCCGCGTGCTGCTGCGCAGCGTGAAGGGCTTCCTGCTCGTGGGACTCGGCCCGCTCGTGGGGTCGGTGACGCTGCTCGCGCTCCTCGTCGCCGCCGTCGTCGAGCAGGCAGACCCCGAGGCGTCGTACTCGGGCACGCCGATCCTCGGCGTCGGGGCGCCGCTCGCGATCGCGATCGGGCTCTTCGTCGTCGGCCTCGTGCTCATGGTGCTCTGGTACCTCGGCCAGGGCCGCGCGTTCTTCGCCCGCAGGGGTGGGGAGTCGGTGACGCAGGAGATCGCGACGGCAGCCCTCGGCCCCATCGAGCTCGCCGGCTCCACGCCGAGCGACCGGGCATAGACGACGCAGAGGATGCGGGAGCAGGCTGAGCCCATGACGACGATCGCCGACTTCACCATGACCAGGAACGACGGCGCCGAGCAGTCGCTCGCCGACTACGCGGGCAAGGTCGTGCTCGTCGTCAACACCGCATCGTCCTGCGGCTTCACGCCCCAGTACGAGGGGCTCGAGGCGTTGCACCGCCAGTACGGCGAGCAGGGGCTCGTGGTGCTCGGCTTCCCGTCCGACCAGTTCAAGCAGGAGACGGGCGACGACGCCGCGATCGCGGAGTTCTGCCAGGTGAACTACGGCGTGAGCTTCCCGCTGTCCGCCAAGGTCGCCGTCAACGGCAAGGACGCCGACCCGCTGTTCCGCTGGCTCCGCAAGGAGCAAGGCGGCATCCTCGGCGACGCGATCAAGTGGAACTTCACGAAGTTCCTCGTCGGCCGCGACGGCGCCGTCATCAAGCGCTACGCGCCCACGGTCGAGCCGAGGGACATCGCGGGCGACGTCGAGCGCGCGCTCGCAGCCTGAGCGCGCGCCCGATCCGGCTCACTCGAGCGGGAACGTCTCCGACGACGATCCGTACACCGACGTGACCGTGAAGGATGCACCGGGCACGGCCTCCGCCGCCGGCACGACGACGACGGCTCGCCCCTCGGTGAAGGACTCGGACACCGACAGGTAGACGTCGTTCACGGCGACCACGGACTGCGACGCCTCGTCGGCGACGGAGTACGTGCCCTGCGATCCCGTGAACGTCACCTCGAAGCAGATGCCCCAGGAGGCGGTGCCCTCGTCGTGCGTCGCGTCGAGCAGCAGCGCGACCGCGACCATGCCGTCGGGCACCGTGCCGCTCTCGAGCGTCGCGGGCAGCTCGTAGCCCGTGACGGTGTACGTCCACGTGTCGCCGACGCCGTCGTCGACCGTGAAGGGGCCGAGGCCGCCTGCGTCGGGCGTCGTCGGCTCGGAGGATGCGGGCTCGGATGCGGGAGCGCTCGACGCGGGCTCGCTCGTGGCGGGCGCGCTCGTGGTGGGCGACGTGGCGGGGCTCGTCGGCGCCGCGCCGACGGGCAGCTGGATGCAGCCGACGAGCGTCGCGCTCGCGAGGGCGACGAGTCCGACCGCGATGGTGCGGCGCAGGGTCATGGTGCGCTCCTTCCTCACAGGATGAGCGAAGCGTAGGACCGGGCGTCGCGGGGGACCAGGGGCTCTTCCCCCGCGTCCCCCGCGCGCCGCGTCACGGGGTGAACGAGCGCTGGTCGTCGCCGAAGACGGAGTCGACGACGACCTGCTCGACGATCGCTCCGGCGGCGACCGCGACCACGATGCGGCCACCCGCGAAGTCGTCGGTGCGCGCGGCCGCGTCGTCGACGCCCACGAGCGCCTGCGACTCGTCGGACAGCGACGTCCACACCGTGCCGTCGTCGAGCACGACGAGCACCTCGAAGACCTCGCCGAAGGCAGAGATGCCGTGCAGGTGCGCGGCGTCGAGCACGACCGCGACGGCGACCATCCCCTCCGGCACGTCGTCGGAGGCGAGCTCGGCGGGCGCCTCGATCGCATCGACCGCGTACGTCCACGCGTCGCCCGCACCGTCGTCGACCGTGTGCTCGCCGCCGTCTCCCGGCTCGGCGGACTCGACGGCGACGACGACGTCCTCGAGGGCATCGTCCGGATCGGTGAGCACCGCCGCCGGCTGCGGTCCCCGCGGCGGCACGTCGGCGACGGGAGCCCATGCGGGCACGAGCACGCAGCCGCCGAGCACGACCGTGGCGGCGAGCACGAGCGCTGCGGCGACGGGGCGGGGGAGCTGCACGGCCCGATCCTCCCGCACGGGCCTGCGCATCCGCCGCGCACGAGGATCGGCCGTTCGCCCTCGGCGTGCCTCCTCGCCATCACCTTGCATGCCGCTGACGGTATGCTGGGAGAGCACTCCGACCCCGTCCGCGCCGCAAGGGCGCGAGAGAGGCCGCCGTGATCGCACTCGTCGCCGCCTACGCCCTCGTGGCCGTCGGCGCGAGCGTGCTCAGCCGCAGGCTCGGGCGCTCCGTCTTCCTCGTGCCCGCCGCGCTGAGCGCCGCTGGCGCCGCATGGTTCGCCGCCCAGGCGCCGACCGTCGCGGCAGGCGTCGTGCTGCAGGAGCGCATCGAGTGGATGCCGACGCTCGACATCGCGATCGACCTGCGCCTCACGTCCCCCGCATGGCTGCTCGCGATGGTGGTCACGGGCGTCGGCGCGCTGATCTTCGCGTACTGCGCCTGGTACTTCCGCTCGGCGAGCCTCGCCCCGCGCACCGTCGGCCTGCTCACGGGCTTCGCGGGCAGCATGCTCGGCCTCGTCCTCTCCGACGACCTCGTGCTGCTCGTCGTGTTCTGGGAGCTCACGACCGTCTTCAGCTATCTGCTCGTCGGCCTCAACCACCACGTGCGCAAGAACCGCATCGCGGCGCACTCCGCGCTCGTCGTGACGACGATCGGCGGTCTCGCGCTGCTCGTGGGCGTGCTCATGATCGGGCACGAGGCGGGCTCGCTGTCGCTCGCCGACGTGCTGGCCGACGCACCGCACACGCCCGTCGCGTCGGTCGGCGTCGCGCTCGCCGTCGTCGGCGCGCTCGCGAAGTCGGCGATCGTGCCCTTCCAGTTCTGGCTGCCGGGCGCCATGGCGGCGCCCACGCCCGTCTCGGCCTTCCTCCACGCCGCAGCGATGGTGAAGGCGGGCGTCTTCCTCGTCGCCGTCCTCACGCCCGCGTTCGCCGACCTCCCGTGGTGGCGCCCGACCCTCATCGTGCTCGGTGCCGCGACGATGCTCGTGGGCGCGGCCCGGGCGCTCAGGCAGACGGATGCGAAGGTGCTGCTCGCGCACGGCACCGTGAGCCAGCTCGGCCTGCTCATCACGATCCTCGGCATCGGCACGGCGCAGGCGATGCTCGCGGGCCTCGCGATGCTCGCAGCACACGCCATGTTCAAGGCTGCGCTCTTCATGGTCGTCGGTGCCGTCGACCGCGCCTACGGCACGCGCGACCTGCGCAGGCTCGGCGGCGTCGGCCGCGACCATCCCGTGCTCGCCACCGCTGCGTTCGTCGCGGCCGCCGCCATGGCGGGCGTGCCGCCCGCCCTCGCGTTCGTCGCGAAGGAGTCCGGCCTCGCCGCCGCCGAGCACGCCGCGCACATGGAGGGCGTCGACCCCTGGGTCGGGTACGTCGCGCTCGGCGCGCTGGCGGTCGGCGCCGCCATGACGGTCGCCTACACGCTGCGGCTCACCGTGACGGTGCTGCTCGGGCGTCGGCGCGACGAGTCCGTCGTCTCGGCGGGCCTCGCCTGGCCCATGGTCGCCGCGCCCGTGGCGCTGGCGGCCGCCGGCCTCGTGCTCGGTGCGGTCGGCGAGCCGATCACGCGGGTGCTCGAGCCCGCGTTCGCGTCGGCGATCGGTGCCGACGACGTCGAGCGCCTCGCGCTGTGGCACGGCGTGACGGTGCCGCTCGTGCTGACGCTCGCCGCGATCGTCCTCGGCGTGCTCGTCTGGCTGAGCCTCGGCAGGCGCCTGCGCGACCACGAGCTCGCCGACCCCTTCGAGCGCGGCTTCCGCCTCCTCATCCGCGGCATCGACCGCCTCGCCGTCGAGGTCACGGGTCGCACGCAGTCCGGCTCGCTGCCGCTCCACGTCTCGACGATCCTCGGCGCCGTCGTGGCGCTGCCCGGCGTCGTCGTGCTCGCGACGGGCTCCTTCCTGCAGCCCGTGCGCATCGCCGACGGCCCCGGCCAGCTCGCCGTCGTCGCCGCCGTCATCGTCGCCGCGGTCTTCGCCGCGAACACGCGCGGCCGCCTCAAGACGTTCATGCTCCTGTCGGTCGTCGGCTACGGCGTCGCGCTGCTGTTCCTGCTGCAGGGCGCCCCGGACCTCGCGCTCACGCAGGTGCTCTGCGAGACCGTGCTGCTCGTGCTGCTCGTGCTCGTGCTGCGTCGCCAGCCGAAGTACTTCACGGATCGGCCGCTGAAGTCGGCCCGCTGGCTGCGCGCCGCCCTCGCGATCAGCGTCGGCGCGGTCGCGTCGCTCATCGCGCTCGCGGCGGCGGGTGCGCGCATCGAGGCCCCGATCTCCGAGCGGTTCTACGAGCGCGCGTACGACTTCGGGTACGGCTCGAACATCGTCAACGTCACCCTCGTCGACATCCGCGCGTGGGACACCCTCGGCGAGATCGCCGTGCTGCTCGTCGCCGCCACCGGCGTCGCGAGCCTCATCTTCATCCGCACGCGCTCCGCCGACCCCCGCGGCACCCTGCGCGGCGACCGCGGCCGCCCGTCCACCGGCACGGCGCGCTCGAGCGCGTTCCTGAGCGGCGGGCGCGGCATCGAGGCATCGGATGCGGCACCCGTGCTCGAGATGATGACGCGCCTCATGTTCCCCGTGATGGTCGTCGTGTCGATCTACCTCCTGCTCGTCGGCCACAACCTGCCGGGCGGCGGCTTCGCAGGCGGGCTCGTCGGCGGGCTGGCCATCGCGCTGCGCTACCTCGCCGCCGGCCGCGACGAGCTCGCGAACGCCGCACCCTTCGACGCGGGGCGCCTGCTGGGGATCGGCATCGCGACCGCGGCGGCGAGCATGCTGTGGCCCGTGCTCATCGGCGGCCGCATCGGCGAGTCGTACCGCATCGACCTCGACCTGCCGCTGCTCGGCGAGTCCTACCTCGTGACGACGCTCGTCTTCGACGTCGGCGTCTACCTCATCGTCGTCGGCGCGATGCTCGACTTCGTGCGCAGCCTCGGCGCCGGCATCGACGTGCAGGTGCGCCAGGGCAAGGCGCCTGTGCCCGTCGCATCGTCGGACCGCGCCCGGACGGGGGAGTCGTCGTGATCCCGAGCCTCGCCCTCGTCGTCGCAGGCGGCGCCCTCCTCGCGTGCGGCGTCTACCTGCTGCTCGAGCGCTCCATCCTGCGCATCATGGCGGGCGTGCTGCTCGCCGGCAACGGCGTCAACCTGCTCTTCCTCGTCGCAGGCGGCGCCGCAGGCCGCGCCCCGATCATCGGCGAGGGCGCCGACGAGATCGCCGACCCGCTGCCGCAGGCGTTCGTGCTGACCGCCATCGTCATCTCGCTCGCCGCGAGCGCCTTCATGCTCGCGCTCTCGCACCGCTCCTTCCAGCTCGACGGGCACGACGAGGTCGCCGACGACGTCGAGGACGCACTCGTGCGCCGCCGCGCCGAGGCCGACCTCACGTCGGCATCGTTCGCGGAGCGCGAGGGCTCCGACGACGACGGCGATGACGACACCGAGTCGGGCGGCGTGCGAGATCCGGACGCGCCGGATGCGGTGCCCGACGACGCGACCGACGAGCACCTGCCCGAGCCGGGCGCCGACCACAGCGACAGCGAGCAGACGATCGAGCCGGAGGGGAGGGGCTGATGGATGCCGTGAACCTCATCCCCCTGCCGGTGCTGCTGCCGCTCATCGGCGCGGGCATCGCGATGTGCTTCCCGCGCAGCCCGCGCGTGCAGCGCATCGTGTCGGCGTCGTCGCTGTCGCTCGTCCTCATCGTCGCGTCGCTGCTCGTGTGGCGATCGACCGACGGGCCGCAGGTGCTGTGGGTGGGCGCGTGGCCCGAGGGCCTCGGCATCGTGCTCGTCGCCGACCGGCTCTCGTCGCTCATGGTGCTCGTGTCGAGCATCGTCACGATCACGGTGCTCGTCTTCGCCACGAGGCAGGATCAGGACGCCGGCACCTCCGAGGCGCCCGTGTCGATCTTCCACCCGACGTACCTCGTGCTGTCGGCGGGCGTCGCGAACGCCTTCCTCGCCGGCGACCTCTTCAACCTGTTCGTGGGCTTCGAGATCCTGCTGTTCGCGTCGTACGTGCTGCTGACGCTCGGCGCGCCGCGCGAGCGCGTGCGGGCGGGCAGCACCTACATCGTCGTCAGCATCGTCTCGTCGACGCTGTTCCTGCTGGCGATCGCCGTCGTCTACGCCGCCGTCGGCACCGTCAACTTCGCGCAGATGTCCGAGCGGCTCGCGGGGCTCGGCGAGGGCATCCAGCTCGTCATCCAGCTGCTGCTGCTCACGGTGTTCGCGATCAAGGCCGCCATCTTCCCGCTCTCGTCGTGGCTGCCCGACTCGTACCCGACGGCGCCCGCCTCGGTGACGGCGGTGTTCGCGGGCCTGCTCACGAAGGTGGGCGTCTACGCGATCATCCGACTCCAGACGCTGCTCTTCCCCGACAGCCCGCTCACCGACCTGCTGCTGTGGGCCGCGCTCGCGACGATGATCGTCGGCATCCTCGGCGCGCTCGCGCAGAACGAGATCAAGCGCCTGCTGTCGTTCACGCTCATCAGCCACATCGGCTACATGGTGCTGGGCATCGGCCTCGCGACCGAGGCGGGGCTCGCCGGTGCGATCTTCTACGTCGCGCACCACATCCTCATCCAGACGGCGCTCTTCCTCGTCGTCGGGCTCATCGAGCGCGCGGGCGGCTCGACGTCGATGTCGAAGATCGGCGGCCTCGCGTCGGTGCCCGTGCTCGCGGTGCTCTTCTTCGTGCCGGCGATCAACCTCGCAGGACTCCCGCCGTTCTCCGGATTCCTCGGCAAGGTGGCGCTCTTCCAGGCCGGCATCGCCGAGGGCACGCCGCTCGCGTACGCCCTCGTCTTCGGCGGCATCGCGACGAGCCTCCTCACGCTGCTCGCGATCATCCGCGTGTGGCACCGCGCCTTCTGGGAGCCCGAGCGCGAGGAGCATGCCGAGCATCGACGCCTGCCCGCGTCCTGGCTCATCACGGCGGGCGTGCTCGTGGCCATCACGTGCGCGATCTCGGTCGTCGCCGGTCCGCTGTCGTCGTTCTCGACCGACGCCGCCCACGACCTGCGCGACCAGACGTACGTCGACGCGGTCGAGGAGGCCATCCCATGATGCGGCGCGTGCACAGGCGCCTGAGGGCGCGGCTGTCCTGGACGGCCACCATCGGCCTCACGATCGTGTGGATGCTGCTGTGGGGCGACCTGTCGCTCGCGGCGGCCGTGCTCGGGCTCGTCGTCGCCCTCGGCGTGCAGGTGGCCTTCCCGCTGCCGGACGTGCCCGAGATGGAGCGCTTCCGGCCGCTCGCGCTCGGTCGCCTGCTCGCGTGGATCGGCTGGGGGCTCGTGCGCGCGTCCGTGTCGGTGTCGATCGGCGTGCTCGCCGTGCGTCGCCCCGTGCAGCACGCGCTCATCCGCGTGCCCCTGCACAGCGAGAGCCCCTTCGTGAAGGCGATGACCGTCGAGGTCGTCACCCTCATCCCCGGCTCCGTCGTCGTCGAGCTCGAGCGGCAGGAGCTCGTCCTGCACGTCTTCGACGCGTCGAGCGCCGAGTCCCTCCAGCGTGCGCGCGACGAGGTCCACGAGGCCGAGCGGCTGCTCGTGCGCGCGTTCGCGTCGCGCGCGGAGCAGGCGCGCTACCAGGAGGTCACCGCATGAGCCTCGTGCTCGTCGTCGCGGGCGTGCTGCTCGCCGCCGCCGCCGTCATGGCGATCGTGCGGCTCGTGCGCGGTCCGTCGCCCATCGACCGCGTGCTCGCGACCGACGTGCTCATCGCCGTCGTCGTCGGCGCGCTCGCCATCGAGGCCGCCGTGTCGCAGCATCCGTACACGGTGCCGGTGATGCTCGTGCTGTCGCTCGTCGCGTTCGCGGGCACCGTCGCGATGGCGCGATTCGTCGCCGGCCGTGCCGCGGCCGTGCGCGGCCGAGAGGAGGGCGACGCATGAGCGGCGTCGAGACCGTCCTCACCGTCGCGGGTGCCGTGCTGATCCTGCTCGGCGCGCTGCTGACGGTCATCGCCGCCTTCGGCCTCCTGCGACTGCCGGATGCGCTCGGCCGCATGCACACGGCGTCGAAGCCGCAGACGCTCGGCATCGCGCTCATCGCCGTCGGCCTCGCGCTCGAGCTGCGCGACCCGCTCGCCTCCGGCATGCTGCTGCTCGTCGCGCTGCTGCAGCTGCTCACGGCGCCGGTCGCGAGCCAGATGATGTCGCGCTCCGCCTACCTCGCGGGTCAGTACCGCGAGGATCTGCTCGTCGAGGACGAGACCGACGACGACCGCTGAGCGCGGCGCGGCCGCGACGCCCGTCATGGGCCGCGGCGTCGGCTAGCATCGAGGCACAACTGCAGAACCGGCCGTCGCAGCCCATGCGGAAGAGTCGCCTCGCGCGACACCGAAGGAGCAAGCACTCCCCGCCAACCTCTCAGGTCCGAAGACCGCATGCGCAGGCCGCTCAGGAGCATCCCGTCGACGGGTGCGACTGAGGGGGAGTCCCGACCCACGAAGAGGACTCATGCCCGATCCACTGCACACGCCGCTCGAGGCGCGACACGTCGCCGCCGGGGCGCAGCTCACCGAGTTCGGCGGCTGGATGATGCCGCTGCGCTACGGCTCGGACCTCGCCGAGCACGCGGCCGTCCGTGAGCGGGCGGGTCTGTTCGACCTCAGCCACATGGCCGAGCTGCGGGTGCGCGGCGGCGAGGCAGGGGCGTTCCTCGACCATGCGCTCGCCGGTCGCCTCTCGGCGCTCGAGCTCGGGCAGGCGCGCTACACGCTGCTGCTCGCCGAGTCGGGCGGCATCTTCGACGACCTCATCGTCTACCGCCTGGGAGCGACCGAGTGGCTCGTCGTCGCGAACGCCGGCAATCGCGCCGTCGTCGTCGACGCGCTCGCTCAGCGCGTCGCGGGCTTCGACGCCACCGTCGTCGACGAGACCGACGAGACGGCGCTCATCGCGGTGCAGGGCCCCGCGTCCCAGGCGATCGTCGAGGCGATCGGGCTCGAGTCCGAGCCGCTCGCCGACCTCGGCTACTACCGCGTGCTCGAGGCGATCTTCGAGGGCGAGGACGTCCTCGTCGCCCGCACGGGCTACACGGGCGAGGACGGCTTCGAGCTGTACGTGCCCGCCCACGCGGCCGACGACCTGTGGGATGCGCTCGTGCGCGTCGGCACGCCGCTCGGCCTGACCCTCGCCGGCCTCGCCGCGCGCGACACGCTGCGCCTCGAGGCGGGCATGCCCCTCTACGGCCACGAGCTGTCGACCGAGACGCTGCCCGCGCAGGTCGGCGTCGGCCGATCGGTCGCGCTGCGCACGAAGGGCGACTTCGTCGGTCGCGCCGCGATCGAGGCCGGTCCCGCCGCCGACGCGCCCGTGCTCGTCGGCCTCGTCGCCGAGGGGCGCCGCGCCGGCCGCGCCGGCTACCCGGTCGTCGACGGCGACGTCGAGGTGGGCGTCGTCACGTCCGGCGCCCTCTCGCCGACCCTCGGCCACCCCATCGCGATGGCGCTCGTGCGCCCCGGCCACTCCGGGTCGCTCGCCATCGACGTGCGCGGCACGCGCATCCCCGTCACGATCGTCGACCTCCCCTTCTACCGCCGTCAGGAGCGAGCATGACCACGCAGTACACCGCAGACCACGAGTGGGTGCGCGCCGAGGGCGACGTCCACGTCATCGGCGTCACCGACCACGCGCAGCACCAGCTGGGCGACGTCGTCTACGTCGACCTCCCCGTCGTCGGCCGCACGTTCCAGGCCGGCGAGGCCATCGGCGAGATCGAGTCGACGAAGTCGGTCGGCGAGCTCTTCGCGCCCGCAGACGGCGAGGTCGTCGAGGTCAACGACGAGGTCGCGGGCGACCCGACGCTCGTCAACCAGGACGCCGAGGGCGCCGGCTGGCTCGTGAAGGTGCGCTTCACCTCCGAGCCCGAGCTGCTCGACGCCGCCGCCTACCAGGCGTCGCTCGCCTGATGCGGGCGTTCCGCGACCGCCACATCGGCACGGGTGCGGCGGCGCAGCAGACGATGCTGCAGCTGCTCGGCCACGACTCGCTCGAGGCGCTCATGGATGCGGCGGTGCCCGAGGGCATCCGCTCGACGCCGGAGGGCATCGGCGCCGCGCTCACGGAGCGCGAGGCGACCGAGCGGCTCGCCGAGCTCGCGAGCCGCAACACCGTGCGCCGCAGCGCGCTCGGCCTCGGCTACCACGGCACGATCACGCCGGCGCCGATCCGCCGCAACATCCTCGAGAACCCGTCCTGGTACACGGCGTACACGCCGTACCAGCCCGAGATCTCGCAGGGCCGCCTCGAGGCGCTCATCAACTTCCAGACGATGGTCTCCGACCTGACGGGGCTCGACACGGCCAACGCGTCGATGCTCGACGAGTCGACGGCCGTCGTCGAGGGCATGCTGCTCGCACGACGCGTGTCGAAGGCGACGTCGAACGTCTTCCTCGTCGACGCCGATGCGCTGCCGCAGACGAAGGCGCTGCTGCAGCACCGCGCGGAGGCCGTCGGCATCGAGCTCGCGACGACGTCGTTCGACGGCGACGTGCCCGACGCGTTCGGCGCGTTCCTGCAGTACCCGGGCGCCTCGGGACGCGTGTGGGATCCGCGTGCGGCCATCGCGGCCGTGCAGGCAGCGGGCGGCGTCGCCGTCGTCGGCGCCGACCTGCTGGCGCTCGCGCTCATCGAGTCGCCGGGCACCCTCGGCGCCGACATCGCGGTGGGCTCCACGCAGCGCTTCGGCGTGCCGATGGGATTCGGCGGACCGCACGCGGGCTACCTCGCGGTGCGCTCGGGGCTCGAGCGGCAGATGCCCGGCCGGCTCGTGGGCGTCTCGAAGGATGCCGACGGCTACCCCGCCTACCGCCTCACGCTGCAGACCCGCGAGCAGCACATCCGCCGCGAGAAGGCGACGAGCAACATCTGCACCGCGCAGGTGCTGCTCGCCGTGATGGCCGGCATGTACGCCGTGTACCACGGCCCCGAGGGCATCCGACGGATCGCCGAGGACGTGCACCTCGCCGCCGTGCGGCTGCAGGCAGCCGCTCGCGCCGCGGGCATCGAGGTCGTGCACGACGACGTCTTCGACACCGTGCGCCTGCGTCTGCCGGGCCGTGCGCGGCAGGCGGGGGAGCGCGCCCGCTCGCGCGGCGTGCTCGTGCACGTCGTCGACGAGGACACGCTGCAGGCGTCGGTCGACGAGGTGTGGGCGGAGACCGGCATCGGCGACCTGCTCGCAGCCCTCGACCTCGCCGACGCGGGCGCGGTCGAGCCTGCGATCGCGCTCGCGCGCACCACCGAGTACATGACGCACGAGGTGTTCGGCACGCACCGGTCCGAGACGTCGCTCATGCGCTACGCGAAGCGGCTCGCCGACAAGGACTACGCCCTCGACCGCGGCATGATCCCGCTCGGCTCGTGCACGATGAAGCTCAACGCGGCGACCGAGATGGAGCCCGTCACCTGGCCGGCGTTCGCCGAGCTGCACCCGTACGCGCCGCATGCGGATGCCGCGGGCACGCTCGCGATGATCGACGAGCTCTCGCAGTGGCTCGCGGCCCTCACGGGCTACGACGTCGTCTCGCTGCAGCCGAACGCGGGCAGCCAGGGCGAGCTCGCCGGGCTCCTCGCCATCCGTGGCTACCACCGCTCGCGGGGTGACGAGGCGCGCGACGTGTGCCTCATCCCGGCGTCGGCGCACGGCACGAACGCCGCCTCGGCGGTGCTCGCGGGCATGCGCGTCGTCGTCGTCGCGACCGACGAGTCCGGCGACGTCGACATGGCCGACCTCGAGGCGAAGATCGCGAGCCACGCCGAGCGCCTCGCGGCGCTCATGATCACGTACCCGTCGACGCACGGCGTGTACGAGCAGGGCGTGCGGCGCGTGTGCGAGCTCGTGCACGAGGCGGGTGGCCAGGTCTACATCGACGGCGCGAACCTCAACGCGCTGCTCGGCCACGCGTCGTTCGGCGACGTCGGCGGCGACGTGAGCCACCTCAACCTGCACAAGACGTTCTGCATCCCGCACGGCGGTGGCGGGCCGGGCGTCGGTCCGGTGGCGGCGAAGCAGCACCTGGCCGAGTTCCTGCCGCGCGACCCGCGCGAGGCCCCCATCGAGGTCGATGGCCTCGTGCTGGGTGCGCAGCCCGTGTCGGCGGCGCCGTGGGGATCCGCGTCGATCCTGCCGATCTCGTGGAGCTACGTGCGCATGATGGGCACCGAGGGGCTCACGGCGGCGACGGGCGCCGCGGTGCTCGCGGCGAACTACGTCGCGGCGCGTCTGCGCGAGCACTTCCCGGTGCTCTACGCGGGCCCCGGCGGCCTCGTCGCGCACGAGTGCATCCTCGACCTGCGACCGCTCAAGGAGGCGACGGGCGTCACGAACGACGACGTCGCGAAGCGCCTCGTCGACTACGGCTTCCACGCTCCGACGATGTCGTTCCCCGTCGCGGGCACGCTCATGGTCGAGCCGACGGAGTCGGAGGACCTCGCCGAGCTCGACCGCTTCTGCGACGCCATGATCGCGATCAAGGCCGAGGCCGAGCGCGTGGCCGCGGGGGAGTGGGAGCTCGAGCAGAGCCCGCTGCGTCGCGCGCCGCACACGGCGGGCTCGATCGTGCACGAGTGGGAGCGGGCCTACTCGCGCCAGGAGGCGGTGTTCCCCGTGCCCGGCGTCGAGCACGCGAAGTACTGGCCGCCCGTGTCGCGCATCGACCAGGCGTTCGGCGACCGCAACCTCGTGTGCGCGTGCCCGCCGCCGGAGGCGTTCGCCGACTGAGGCCGCTGGGAGGAGCCGTCAGGGTGCGTCCGTAGGATCGTCGGCGCATCCTGACGTCCCTCGACCGATCCCGACGACCTCGTCGACACCCGGAGGTGGCCATGCGCCGTGCGCGCCCCGTCGTCGCAGCCGCGGCAGCCCTCGTGCTGCTCACGGCGTGCGGACCCTCGCTGCCGCAGTCGGTCGTGGAGGGCAGCGAGGTCGCGATCGGGTGGCAGGGCGAGCTCACGAGCACGAACGTCGCCTCGACCGCCGGGGCGACGCCGGGCAACGTCGACGTCGCGGCGGCGACGCGTGCGCAGTTCGCGTCGATCGGCAACGACGGCGCCCTCGTGGCGAACACCGACCTCGGCACGGTCGAGATCGAGAGCGACGACCCGTTCACGGTGCGCTTCGACGTGGCCGACGGGGTGTCGTGGTCGGACGGCGTCCCGCTCGACGCGGCCGACCTCCTGCTGGCGTGGGCGGCAGGATCCAACGCCCTCGCCCCGGGGGGCTTCGATCCCGAGGCGTCCGTCGACGATGCGGGCGCCCTCGTCGTGCCCGACGACGTCGCCTGGTTCGACGTCGCCGAGCCCGGTGGCCTCGCGCTCGCCGAGGGCGAGCCCGAACTCGACGAGTTCGAGCGCAGGCTCGACGTCACGCTCTCGGCCCCCGTCGAGGACTGGCAGACGATGCTGCAGCTCGCGGTGCCCGCGCACGTCGTCGGGCAGCGCGCGCTCGGCATCGACGATCCGATGGAGGCGAAGCAGGCCGTGCTCGATGCCATCCGCATCGCCGATCCCGAGGCGCTCGCCGCGATCGCCGCGGAGTGGAACGACGGCTTCGCCATCGATGCCGACCCGGATGCGGCGCTGCTCGTCTCGAGCGGGCCGTACGTCGTCGCCGACGTCGACGACGGCGGCGTCACGCTCGAGCCCAACCGACGCTACGCGGGCACGACGCCCACGATCGAGTCCGTCGAGCTCGTGTCGCTCCCCGTCGATCGGCTCGTGACGGCCGTCGGCAGCGACGTCGAGGCGATCGAGGTCGAGCCGACGGAGGAGAACTTCGTCCCCATCCGCGACCTGACGCGCAACGGCTTCGTGCTGACGGCGGCGCAGACGGGGGAGATCTGGACGCTGCAGCTGCGCGGCGACCGCGGCGTGCTGCAGTCGACGCTCGCGCGGCAGTCGCTGCTCCACGGCATCCCGCGCAGCGACGTCATCGCGGCAGCGGGCGGCCAGTGGGCGCAGAGCATGGGCACGACCGACGTCGCGCTCTTCCCGACGGGCTCGCCCGGCTACCAGATCGCGCTGCAGGATGCGGGCTTCGCGCAGCGATGGGGCACCTCGGACGCCGAGCTGTCCGCGATCGAGCGCGAGCAGGCGGGCGTCGCGGCGGGCACGGCGATCTGCGTCGTCTACGACCGCACGGAGCCCTTCGCGGCGCGCGCGTTCCAGGCGCTCGCCGCCGGCGTCGCCGAGTCGGGGTGGGCGATCGCCGACTGCGGCGCCGACGACCTCGACGCCCGCATCGCCGAGGGCGGCTGGGACGCCGTCATCGCGGCGGTGCCGCTGCCGACGACGGCCGAGGAGGTCGCGGCGCAGTGGGGCACCGGAGGGTCGGAGAACCTCACGGGCATCGGCGACCCCGAGCGCGACGCGCTCATCGCCTCCTCGGGCACCCGCACGGATCCCTTCCTCGAGCGCGACGACCTGGTCGCCGTCGAGACGTCGATCGTCGCGCAGGGCGTGGTGCTGCCGCTGTCGAACGTCGTGGTCGCCGACGTCGTCGCGCCGGGCGTCGAGGGCGTGCAGCCGCGCAACGGCCCCGACGCGAGGCTCACGTGGCAGCTGGAGGCGTGGGCGCTCGAGTGAGGCGCCCGCGCGCGGCTCAGCCGTCGAGGCCGAACAGCGCGGGCCAGGCGCCCGCCGCGACCGGGTAGCCGACGAACGCGACGACGTCGATGAGGACGTGCGCGATCACGAGCGGCAGCAGGCGGCCGTACCGCGTGTAGAGCCAGCCGAACAGCAGGCCGAGCAGCAGGTTCGACAGGAACCCGCCGACGCCCTGGTACAGGTGGTAGGTCGCGCGCAGCAGCGCGGCGCCGACGATGATCTGGGCGCGACCCCATCCGAGGCTCCGCAGCCGCTCGAAGAGGTACCCGACGACGATGACCTCCTCGGTCACGCCGGCTCGCAGGGCCGCGACGAGCAGGATCGGCACCGTGAACCACTGCGCGTCGAGCGGGCTGGGCGCGAGCGCGGCCGTGAGCCCGAGCGCGCGACCGGCTGCGAAGATCGCGAGGCCGGGGATGCCGACGACGAGCAGCAGCACGGCGCCCCATCCGAGGTCGCGCGCCGGCCGGTCGAACGTGATGCCGAGCCGAGCGAGGTGCGGTCTGCGGGAGCGCCACAGCAGCCAGCACACGAGCACGACGGGCACGAGGTCGAGCAGGTGGCCCGTCAGCTGGTAGGCGAGGTCGAGCCACGCCCGTTCGTCGCGCTGCGGATTCAGGGCGACGACCTGCTCGCCGATGGGCTCGGGTCGCGTCGCCAGGTCGGCGATCTGGATGACGGCGTAGATGGCGCTCGCGCCGAGGGACACGAGCAGGACGCAGGCGATCTCGACCCAGCGCGAGCGGCGGGATGCCGTGCGCGGCTCGATCTCGGGGAACCAGGTGCGTGCGGGCGCGAGGCCCGTCACCGTGCGTCTCCCGCGGGTGGCATCGCGCATGCGGGGGTGCCGCCGGGCAGCTGGTGGCGGTGCGCGGACACCCAGTCGTAGCCGACGGCGGCGACGGAGCGGATGCCGGGGGCGGCGAGCGCGGCGCCCACGAGCCGGGGGAGCGCGCCGCGCTGGCCGGAGAGCAGCGCGGCGAAGGTCTGCGCACCGTGCCAGCGCCTGCCCGACTCGCGATCGATCAGCCAGGCGTAGGTCGTGACGTCGTCGAGGGTGAGGCCGAGCTCGTCGAGGTCGACGCGCTGCCACGGCTGCGCCTCGGGGAAGCGGGGAAGCGACGCGCGGAGCTGCTCGACCGCCGTCGTGCAGAACCCGCAATCGCCGTCGAACACGAGCAGGGCTGAGCGCACGGCGCCAGCCTAGCCCTGCCCGGGCGTCGACGTCCGCCCGGAGAGGGGTCCGCCAGGGTGGTGGTAGGTGGAGGACGCGATCCAGCCGCGGCCGATCGCCACCGCGACGGTCGCCGCGCCCCTCGCGGCCAGTCCTCCTCTCGTTCGCACCATGCGTGAGCCTCCTTGCTCGAGGTGCCCTCCGGCCGCTGCCGGAGGTCCTTCCGGGCATGCCATGGAGTCCGCGGGAGCGATGGTGAGGGATCGCTCTCGTGCTCCATGTCTCGCAAGGATCGTGCGTCCCGCAGCGACTTCTCGCGGGCCCGTTGCGTCGACTGCGGCACGCTGCGCATGAACATCACCGCTGCGTAACGTTTCGCCTCCCGCGCGGTTCCGGGTGACGGGGCGAGACTAGGGTCGGGACAACCCTGCGTCGCTCGGTGCCTCGGCATGCGTGCGATGCGACCCATCTCACCAGGAGGATCCCTTGGGCATCAGCACCTCTCGTGCGCGTCGCCTCTCGGCCGCCTTCGCCCTGACCGGCGTCGCCGCGCTCACGCTCGCTGCGTGCACGACGACGTCCGGTGGCGGCGGCGGCGACGAGGGCGGCGACGAGCAGACGATCACGGTCGCGGTCGACAACGCGGTGACGTCGCTGAACAGCGGCACCCCGCAGTCGAACCTGAACACCAACGGCATGGTCGACTACCTCACCGGCAACGGCCAGGGCCCGGGCACGGCGTTCACGCTCGACCAGGAGTTCAACATCGTCCCCGACGAGACGAACCTGACCTACGAGCTCCTCAGCGACGACCCGCTGTCGGTGCAGTACACCATCGCGGATGGTGCGACCTGGTCCGACGGCGAGGCCATGACGGTCGACGACCTCGTGCTCTCCTGGGCCATCGGCTCCGGCCACTACGACGACGCGACGCTCGACCCCGAGACCGGTGAGGTCACGGGCGGCACGCAGTACTTCACCCTCGCCGGATCGACGACCGGTCTCGACACCACGTCGTTCCCCGAGTACGACCGCGAGGCGGGCACGCTCACGCTGACGTACGACGAGCCCTACGTGGACTGGGAGCTCGTCAACCTCATCGGCAAGCCGGCGCACGTCCTCGCCGACAAGGCGGGCGTGACGGCGCAGGAGCTCACCGAGATCCTCGAGGCAGCCCCCGCGGGCGACCCGGCCGCGCCTGCCGAGCCCATCGCCGAGCTCCAGGCAGTCGCAGACGTCTGGAACACCGGCTACGACATCACCTCGATGCCGAGCGACGAGTCGCTGCTCGTCGCAGCCGGCGCGTTCGTCGTCACCGACTACACGGCCAACGACGGTGGCTCGATCGTGCTCGAGCCGAACCCCGAGTGGGCAGGCGAGGAGGTCGCCTACGACCGACTCATCCTGTCGTTCATCAACGACTCGAACGCCCAGGTCGCCGCGCTCCGCAACGGCGAGGTCGACATCATCGCCCCGCAGGCATCCGCCGACACGCTGGCGGCCCTCGAGGACGCCAACGCGGTGATCGACCAGGGCGACCAGCTCTCGTACGACCACCTCGACCTGTCGTTCGACTCGCCCGTGTTCTCGAACCCGACGTACCGCGAGGCGTTCCTGCTCACGGTGCCGCGCCAGCAGATCCTCGACTCGATCGTCACCCCGATCAACCCCGAGGCCGAGGTGCTCGACTCGCAGCTCTTCGTGTCGTCGCAGCCCCAGTACGAGGACGCGACGGCCGTGAACGGCTACGACCGCTACACCGAGCCCGACATCGCGGCTGCGCAGGAGCTGCTCGCAGGCGCCACGCCTGAGATCACGATCCTGTACAACTCGGAGAACCCGAACCGCGTCGACAGCTTCCAGCTCATCCAGGCGAGCGCCCAGGAGGCAGGCTTCATCGTCAACGACGGTGGCTCGCCCGACTGGTCCTCGCTCCTCGGAGCCGGTGGCTACGACGCCTCGATCTTCGGCTGGGTCTCGCCCGGCGCCGGCTACGCGGGCCTGCCGCAGATCTGGCAGACCGGCGGCGGTGGCAACTACAACGCGTACTCGAACCCCGAGGTGGACGCTCTCGTCGACCAGACGCAGACGATCATCGACGACGCCGAGGCGATCGACGAGCTGCAGATCCAGATCGACACGCTGACGGCGGAGGACTTCTACGGCCTCCCGCTCTTCCAGGCCCCGGGCCTCGACGCGCACACCGGTCGCGTCGACGGCGTGTCCTACTTCGGCGGCCAGACGGGCGTCGTCTGGAACGCGAACTCCTGGACGATCGCGGAGTAGCACTTCGCGGGCGACCGCACCTCCAGTCGCGGGACGTCGGGCGCAAGCCCGGCGTCCCGCGATGCCGAATGGCGCCGCCCGCCGGCTACGAGCCGGCGGGCCGCGCGACGGGCCGACGGCGACCGATGGGCTAGCATCGGTGCGCCGTTGCCGTAGACGAGAGGACGATCCGCACCGTGATCGGATTCATCGTGAGACGCATCCTCGTCTCCATCCTGACCCTCGTGGTCGCCTCCTACCTGATGTACAACCTGGCGGCGAACTCCGGCAATCCGCTGGCCGACCTGCAGGGCTCGAGCGCGATCAACGCGCAGCAGCTCATCCAGACGCGCGTCCAGGCCCTCGACCTCGACACCCCCTCGTGGCTGCGCTGGTTCCCGTGGTTCGGCGGCGTCCTCACCTGCGTCGTCCCCTTCGCCGGCTGCAACCTCGGACAGAACCTCAGCTACGTCGACGTGACGACGATCCTGCCGACGGCGATGGTGTCGACGGTGCAGCTCGTGACCGCCTCGACGATCCTCGCCATCCTCCTCGGCGTCACGATCGGCATCGTGACGGCGCTGCGCCAGTACTCGGCGTTCGACGTGTCGATCACGTTCCTCAGCTTCTTCCTCTACTCGCTGCCGTCGTTCCTCGTCGCGGTGCTCCTCAAGGAGTTCATCGCCATCGGCTTCAACGACTTCCTCGCGAACCCCGTCATCCCGCCGCTGGCCATCGCAGGGATCGGCATCGTCGCCGGTCTCGTCTGGCAGGTGCTCATCGGCGGCGACCTGCGTCGACGCCTCGTCGTCTTCGCGGTGTCGGGTGCCGCGACGGCCGCGGTGCTCGTCGCCATGGAAGCGACGAACTTCTTCCTGCAGCCGGCGATCGGTCCCATCGGCCTGCCCATCCTGATCGCAGGCACCGTCGCGATCGTCGTGGTGCTCGTCGCCGGCTTCGAGAACCGACGCGCGCTGCTCGCGGCCGGCATCGTCGGCGCGCTCGCCTACGTCGCCTACTTCTCGCTGCAGTGGCTCTTCGACATCTCGACCCCCGCGACGATCGCGATCCTCGCGATCGCGACCGTCGTGGTCTCGGTCCTCGTCGGGTTCGTGGTCGGCGGCCCGGATCGCGGCCAGGTGATCCGCGCGGCCGTCGTGACGGGCGTGACGTCCGCCGGATTCGTGCTGCTCGACCGCTTCATGCAGGCATGGCCCGACTACGTGTCGAACTCGCGCATCCGAGGGCGGCCGATCGCCACGGCCCAGGGCACGACCCCCGGCTTCGACAGCGACATGTGGGGCCTCGGCATCGACAACCTGATGCACTACATGCTGCCGACCATCGCGCTGCTCCTCATCTCGTTCGCCGGCTACACGCGCTACGCGCGCGCCGGGATGCTCGAGGTCATGAACCAGGACTACATCCGCACCGCTCGCGCGAAGGGTCTCCCTGAGCGGACCGTCGTGATGCGACACGCCTTCCGCAACATGCTCATCCCCATCACGACGATCGTCGCGGCCGACGTGGGCGCGCTCCTGGGCGGCGCGATCATCACCGAGCGCGTCTTCGCGATCAGCGGCATGGGCTCGCTCTTCGCGACGTCGCTCGATCGCGTCGACCTCAACCCGCTCATGGGCTACTTCCTGATCATCGCCGTCATGGCCATCCTCTTCAACTTCCTCGCGGACCTCAGCTACGCCGCGCTCGACCCGAGAGTGAGGGTCCGGTGACCGACCTGAACAGCGCGAACCCCGCGCCGCCGAACGTCCGGCACGCGGCGGAGAAGCCCGGCAAGAGCCAGGGAGGGCTCGTCTTCGAGCGCTTCGTGCGGAACCGCATCGCGATGGTGTCGTTCGCGCTGCTGCTCGCGATCTTCCTCTTCGCGGTGTCCGCGGTCGGCCTCGGCCCCATCCCGGGCTGGTGGAAGCACGACTGGATCCGCCCGCTGCCGCAGCTCGACGGCGGCCGCCCGACGCTCTCGCTCATCCCCGAGTGGCTCGGGGGCGCGGGCATCGCCCTCGGCGAGCACCCGTTCGGCCAGAGCCGCACGGGCGTCGACTACTTCGCGATGACGATGCGCGGCATCCAGAACTCGTTCCTGGTGCTGATCCTCATCGGCGGCATCGGCAGCGTGCTCGGCACCGTGGTGGGGGCGGTCGCCGGCTACTACCGCGGGTGGGTCGACTCCGTGCTGATGCGCGTGACCGACGTGTTCATCGTGATCCCCGCGATCGTCATCGGAGCCGTCGTCGGCCGCGCCACGGGTGGCCTCGGCGTCGCGCCGCTCGGCATCTTCCTCGGCCTGTTCGTCTGGATGGGCATCGCTCGTCTGGTGCGCGCCGAGTTCCTGTCGCTGCGCGAGCGCGAGTTCGTCGAGGCGGCGCGCGTGGCCGGGGCGAGCGACGCCCGCATCATCTTCAAGCACATCCTGCCGAACGCCATCGGCGTCGTCATCGTGTCCTCGACCCTGCTCATGGCTGCGGCGATCCTCCTCGAGACCGGCCTCAGCTTCCTCGGCTACGGCGTGCGCGCGCCCGAGTCGTCGCTCGGACTGCTGATCTCGCAGAACCAGTCGGCCTTCGCGACGCGACCGTGGCTGTTCTGGTGGCCGGCCCTCTTCATCGTCACGCCCGCGCTGCTCATCAACTTCATCGGCGACGGCCTGCGCGATGCGTTCGACCCGCGCCAGAAGCGCTTCTCGCGTCGTCGGACGAAGGAGCTCCCCGCCGATGCGTGACGTGTCAGGCGACGAGCGCCGTGAGCGCGAGCGTCGCCACGGCTCCGCATGCGAGCACGGCGACGGCGTCGACGCGGAGGCGACGATGCACCGTGGCCTCGTCGGCGATGCCGGCCTCGATGGCGTCGGCGGCGCGCAGCGCGTCCCAGCGCGTCCGCAGGATCGTCGCCGCGTCGCCGGACTCGGTGCCGGGCAGGTCGCCAGGGCGCATGCCGGCGATCTCCGCGCCGTCGCGCCTGGCGACGCGGCGGGCGCGGAAGGTCGCGAAGCGCCCCGGCTGCGGCGCGCTGAAGACGCTGACGGTCGCGTTCGGCACGTGCAGCGTCAGGGCGTAGCGTGTCGAGACGTGCACGAGCGCCTCCCACGGCACGCGGACGACGTGCAGCACGTTGCCGACGACGATGCCGTCGTCGGCGATCGTGAGGCTCGGGCGCCACAGCCCCACCCAGGCTGCGACGCTCGCGTACGCGAGCGCCGGGACGATCGCGGGCGTGCCCTGCAGGATCGACGCCGCCGCGATCGCCGCGGACAGCGCCCAGATCGCCACCGCGATGGCGCGGTTCCCACGGGAATGCAGCGTGACGGGTTGCATTCGACCATCGTCGCAGAGTCGCACCCACGAGGTGCATCGCGGCAGCAGCGCTTGGAGGCACGAGCATGACGAAGGACAGCGTGGACTCGATGGATCGTCGCGACGACGGACCGGTGCTGCGGATCGCGGATCTCTCGGTCGACTTCGCGGTCGACGGCTTCTGGGTGCCGGCGGCGAAGCACGTCTCGTACGACATCGGCGCTGGCGAGGTGGTCGCGGTCGTCGGCGAGTCCGGCTCGGGCAAGAGCGTGAGCTCGATGGCCATCCTCGACCTCCTGCCGAAGACGGCGCGCGTGCGCGGCAGCATCGAGGTCGCTGGCGAGGAGCTCATCGGCGCGAAGCCGGCTCGCATGCGACAGCTGCGCGGCGAGCGGGTCGCCGCGATCTTCCAGGAGCCCATGACGGCTCTCAACCCGGTCTACACGGTCGGGTTCCAGATCATCGAGGCGCTGCGCACCCACCGGCCGATGCTGCCGAGCGCCGCGAGGGAGCGCGCCATGGAGCTGCTCGACATGGTCGAGCTGCCGGACCCGGCGAAGGCGTTCCGCTCCTACCCGCACCAGCTGTCGGGCGGACAGCGGCAGCGCGCCATGATCGCGCAGTCGCTGTCGCTCGACCC
This sequence comes from Agrococcus sp. GCM10030265, assembly GCF_042666675.1. Classification (NCBI taxonomy): domain Bacteria; kingdom Bacillati; phylum Actinomycetota; class Actinomycetes; order Micrococcales; family Microbacteriaceae; genus Agrococcus; species Agrococcus sp. GCM10030265. Next base: position 892,434 of record NZ_JBHTCZ010000002.1, on the reverse strand, counting down.
GCAGCTGCTCATCGCCGACGAGCCCACCACCGCGCTCGACGTCACCGTGCAGGCGGAGATCCTCGAGCTGATGCGGTCGCTGAAGGACGAGCTCGGCAGCGCCGTGCTGCTCATCACCCACGACATGGGCGTCGTGGCGGACCTCGCCGACCGGGTCGTCGTGATGGAGAAGGGCGACATCGTCGAGCAGGGCGAGATCCACGCGCTCTTCGCCGCCCCGCAGCACCCGTACACGCAGGCGCTGCTCGAGGCGGTGCCGCAGCTCGGCTCGGGCGGCGACGGCAGCGAGGTCATCGACCTGACCGCGACCCTGCGACTCGCAGCCGCGCAGGTGGCGGAGGGCGTCGAGGTGACGGAGGCGTCCGCGCCCGTCGAGCACGTCGCCGAGCCGGTCCTCTCGCTCGAGGACGTCGTCATCGAGTACCCCGGGCAGGGGCGGGTGCCGGCCTTCCGCGCCGTCCACGGCGTCAGCATCGAGATCGGCCGGGGCGAGGTGCTCGGCCTCGTCGGCGAGTCGGGGTCGGGCAAGTCGACGATCGGTCGCGCGTCGATCGGTCTCCAGCCCATCGCCGAGGGCCGCCTCGTCGTCGGCGGCGTCGACATCTCGGCCGGTGGCAGGAGCCTCCTGAAGCAGCTGCGTCAGCGCGTCGGCATCGTCTTCCAGGATCCGGCGTCCTCGCTGAACCCGCGCCTCCCCATCGGAGAGAGCATCGGCGAGCCGTTGCTGCTCGCCGGCACGATGAAGGGCAAGGAGCTCGAGCGACGCGTCGAGGAGCTGCTCGATGCGGTGCGTCTCCCCACGTCGTACCGCAACCGCTTCCCGCACGAGCTCTCCGGCGGGCAGAAGCAGCGCATCGGCATCGCGCGCGCCCTGTCGATGAACCCCGACGTGCTCGTGGCCGACGAGCCCACGAGCGCGCTCGACGTCTCGGTGCAGGCGACGGTCCTCGAGCTCCTCAAGGAGCTGCAGCGCGAGCGCGGGTTCGCGTGCCTGTTCATCAGCCACGACCTCGCGGTCGTCGACCTCATGTCGGACCGCATCGCCGTGATGAGCTCGGGCCGCATCGTCGAGCAGGGAGCGCGCGACCAGATCCTGCGTGCCCCGCGGGATCCCTACACGCAGCGTCTCATCGCCGCCGTCCCCGTCGCCGACCCGGCACGCCAGCGTGCCCGCCGCGACCTGCGGATGCAGGTGCTCGCGCAGACGGACGTCATCGGCCACGAGGGCGAGATCGACGAGCGCGCAGAGCCCGGCGCACCCGACGCCGGCGAGGCGCCGCCCCGCCTGCCTGGCCAGTAGGCGACACGTCCCTGCCTCGACGCGGTAGCATCGAGGCAGGGACGCATCGCGTGAGCGTGCGATCCCGAGATCCGTACACGCAGCGGCTGAGCGCGGCGGTGCCGCCTGGCGACCTCGTCGTGCGGTGCGCGCTGGCGCGGCCGCATCCGAGCCCGAGAGGCTGAGCATGGCCACTGCCACGCGACCCGACATCCGGAACGTCGCCATCGTCGCGCACGTCGACCACGGCAAGACGACGCTCGTCGACGCGATGCTGAAGCAGACGAACTCGTTCGCCGCCCACGGCACGGTCGACGACCGCGTCATGGACTCGAACGAGCTCGAGCGCGAGAAGGGCATCACGATCCTCGCGAAGAACACGGCGGTCCGCTATGCGGGCTCGCACGTGCCCGAGGGCGTCGAGGCCGTCACGATCAACGTGATCGACACGCCGGGCCACGCCGACTTCGGCGGCGAGGTCGAGCGCGGCCTGTCCATGGTCGACGGCGTGGTGCTGCTCGTCGACGCATCCGAGGGGCCGCTGCCGCAGACGCGCTTCGTGCTGCGCAAGGCCCTCGAGGCGTCGCTGCCCGTCATCCTGCTCGTCAACAAGACCGACCGATCCGATGCGCGCATCGACGAGGTCGTCTCCGACAGCCAGGACCTCCTGCTGGGTCTCGCATCCGACCTCGCCGAGGATCGTGCCGACCTCGACCTCGACGCCGTCCTCGACGTGCCGGTCGTCTACGCGTCCGGCAAGGCCGGTCGCGCAGACCAGGTGAAGCCCGCCGACGGCGAGCTGCCCGCGAACGAGGACCTCGAGCCGCTGTTCGCGGCGATCCTCGAGCACATCCCCGCGCCGACGTACGACGACGAGGCGCCGCTGCAGGCGCACGTCACGAACCTCGACGCGTCGCCGTTCCTCGGCCGCCTCGCCCTGCTGCGCGTCTTCAACGGCACGCTGCGCAAGGGCCAGACGGTCGCGTGGGTGCGCCACGACGGCTCGGTGCAGTCGGCGCGCGTCACCGAGCTGCTCGCGACGCGCGCGCTCGAGCGCGTGCCGGCCGAGTCGGCCCGACCCGGCGACATCGTCGCCGTCGCCGGCTTCGCCGACATCACGATCGGCGAGACCCTCGCCGACCCCGAGGACGTGCGGCCGCTCCCGCCGATCACGGTCGACGACCCCGCCATCTCGATGACGATCGGCACGAACACGTCGCCGCTCGTCGGCAAGGTGAAGGGCTCGAAGCTCACGTCGCGCATGGTGAAGGACCGCCTCGACCGCGAGCTCATCGGCAACGTGTCGCTGCGCGTGCTCGACATCGGCCAGCCCGACGCGTGGGAGGTGCAGGGCCGCGGCGAGCTCGCGCTCGCCATCCTCGTCGAGCAGATGCGTCGCGAGGGCTTCGAGCTCACCGTCGGCAAGCCGCAGGTGGTCACGAAGCACATCGACGGCGCGCTGCACGAGCCCTTCGAGCACCTCACGATCGACGCGCCCGAGGAGTACCTCGGTGCGATCACGCAGCTGCTCGCGGGACGCAAGGGCCGCATGGAGACGATGTCGAACCACGGCACCGGCTGGGTCCGCATCGAGTTCACGGTGCCGAGCCGCGGCCTCATCGGCTTCCGCACCGAGTTCCTCACGATCACGCGCGGCACGGGCATCGCGAACGCGATCGCTGCGGGCTACGAGCGCTGGGCCGGCCAGATCGTGACGCGCAGCTCGGGCTCGCTCGTCGCCGACCGCTCGGGCCCCGCGACGTCGAACGCCATCATGGCGCTGCAGGAGCGCGGCGAGTTCTTCATCAAGCCCGGTGACGAGGTCTACGAGGGCATGGTCGTCGGCGAGAACTCGCGTGGCGACGACATGGACGTCAACATCACCAAGGAGAAGAAGCTCAACAACATCCGGTCGTCGACCGGTGAGGAGCTCGAGCGCCTGACGCCGCCGCGCCAGCTCTCGCTCGAGGAGTCGCTCGAGTTCGCGCGCGACGACGAGTGCGTCGAGGTGACGCCGACGGCCGTGCGCATCCGCAAGGTCGAGCTCGACCAGACGCTGCGCGCTCGCGCAGCCTCGCGCCTGAAGAAGCAGTCGCAGTCCTGACCGACCGTTGACTGGGCACTCGATGCCCGCGAGTGGGCACTCGATGCCGGTGGAGCGCACGCTTCACGGCATCGAGTGCCCACTGTCACGTCTGGCGGCGCGGACGAGCGGGATCACGCGTGCGCCGCGATCGCGGATGTCGGCGTGCGTGACCCGCACGATGCGCCACCCGTGCGCATCGAGCGCCGCATATCGTCGGATGTCGTAGGCGAACTGGCCCGCATCGAGATGATGGTGCGCGCCCTCGTACTCGATGCCGACGTGGAGATCCGGGTACGCCATGTCGAGCGTCGCGACGAGTCGCGCGCGACCGTCGCGCACCCGGTGCTGCAGCACGGGCTCGGGCAGCCCGGCGCGTCGCAGCAGCAGGCGCGTGCGCGTCTCGCCGGGCGAGTCGGCGCCCGCACGGAGCTGCGGGATCGCAGCGAGGACCGACCGCATGCCGCGGGCGCCTCGGAACTCGCGCGCGTGCGCGAGCAGGTCGGCGGGCGTCAGCCGCACGGCGCGATCCCGGTGCACGATCCAGTCGCCGACCTCGACGAGCTCGTCCACGGACAGGATCGACGCGCCGAGGTGCACGAACGCATCCGGGATGCTCTCGACGCGGTACCCGTCGACCTCGACGACGCTCGCCTTGACGCGATGGCCGACGACGCCGCGACGGCGGACGCGGTTCGTGAGCGACGGCGACGCCAGATGCACGGGGTCGTCGAGCAGCCGCCCCGGCAGCGGCATGCCGTGCAGTCGCGCGGCGGTGGTGTGCGAGAAGAACTGGTCGTCGCGAGCGAGCGGACGCAGCGCCTCGAGCAGCGCTCCGCGCGGGTCGATCGCCGCGCGAGCCGCTCCTACGCGTGCGCCGCGCGTCGGCATGACGAGCGAGGAGCCTCGCAGCTCGCCGGGCGTCGCGCCGCTCGCGAGCGCGTCTCTGACGACGAAGGGGGAGGAGGACGGGTCGAATCGCATGCGCGGATCCAAGCCCGCCCATCCGTCAGCACGGCCCCGAGGCGCGCAGCCCTGTGGACGGATCGTGGCTGTGGAGCATCGAGAGTGGGCAGCAGATGTCGTGGACGGGGCCCGCCGACGACATCTGCTGCCCACTCGCGAGCATCTAGTGCCCGGTCACGGCGGGAGCGACGCGGTAGCGAGCGGCGCGGTGCGAGTCGGGCACGCGCGGTCCGGCCCCGTGCAGTCTCTCGCGCAGCGTGCCGGGCTCGTAGGCCTCCGGGTAGGCGCCGCGAGCACGCAGCACCGGGATCACGTGCTCGATGACGTCCTCCCAGGTGCCGGGCGTGATGGCGTACGCGAGGTTGAAGCCGTCGACGTCCGTCTCCTCGACCCATGACTGCAGCTCGTCGGCGATCTCCTCGCCCGAGCCGACGATCGTGGGGCCGAGGCCGCCGATCGCCGAGTGGCGACCGAGGTCGCCCACCGTCCACTCGCGTCCGAGCGCAGCCTCCTCCTGCAGGTGCTGCACCGTCGACTGGATCGCGTTCGACTCGACGTCGCCCACCGGCTGGTCCGACTCGTACGCGGAGAGGTCGACGCCCATCCATCCGGACAGGAACGTCAGCGCGCCCTCCTCGGACGCGTACGAGCGGTACTCGGCCTCCTTCGCGATCGCCTCGTCGTGCGTCGCGGCCGTGATGACGGTCAGCAGCGTGTAGATGCGCGCCGACGAGCGCTCGCGCCCAGCAGCCTCGAGCGCGTCGCGGATGCGCGACACCGTCGCGGCGAGCACCTCCTTCGATCGCGCCGCGACGAAGATCGCCTCGGCGTTGCCCGCGGCGAAGCGGATGCCGCGCGGCGACGCGCCCGCCTGGTAGATCACGGGGGTGCGCTGCGGCGACGGCTCGGAGATGTGGATGCCGGGCACGCGGAAGTGCCTGCCCTCGTGGCGGATGGGGTGCACCTTCGCGGGGTCGGCGAAGATGCCGCGCTCGCGATCCTCGACGACGGCGTCGTCCTCCCACGACCCCTCCCACAGCTTGTAGAGCACCTCGAGGTACTCGTCGGCGTGGTCGTAGCGGTCGTCGTGGGCGAGCTGATCCTCCTGGCCCATGTTGCGTGCGGCCGACGGCAGGTAGCCCGTGACGACGTTCCACCCGATGCGGCCGCGCGTGAGGTGGTCGAGCGTGGTGAGACGCCGCGCGAACGGGTACGGATGCTCGAACGCCGTGCCGGCGGTGATGCCGAACCCGAGGTGCTCGGTGACGGCCGCCATGGCAGACACGAGCAGGATGGGGTCGTTGACGGGCACCTGCGCGCCGTTGCGGATGGCTGCCTCGTTCGAGCCGCCGTAGACGTCGTACGTGCCGAGCACGTCGGCGATGAAGATGCCGTCGAACGTGCCCGACTCGAGCAGCCGCGCGAGCGACGTCCAGTACTCGAGCGTCGCGTACTCGCGCGACCGGTCGTCGGGGTGGCGCCAGAGGCCGGACGACTGGTGGGCGACGCAGTTCATGTCGAACGCGTTGAAGCGGATCTGCCTGGTCATGCACGCATGGTTCGCGAGCGACGCGCGGCGTGGCAAGGCCGCAGCGTCGCACGACGCAACGCGTCGTCACACGGCGCAATCCGCGCCCGAGCATCCCGCAGCCGACATAGCGTGCCTGCATGAGCGACAGCCCCGAGTCCCCGCTGCGCGTCGTCGGCGTCAACGGCAGCCTGCAGACCGTGTCGAAGACGGGTGCGCTGCTCGACGCCGTGCTCGCCACGATCGGCGACCGCACGCCCGCCGAGCTGCGCCGCGTCGACCTCGCGCCCATCGCGCCCGGGTTCGCGGGCGCCGTGGCGCGCGAGCAGCTCTCACCCGAGGTCGAGGATGCGCTCGCCGCCGTCGAGGGCGCCGACGTGCTCGTCGTCGGCACGCCCGTGTACCGCGCGTCGTTCACGGGCCTCTTCAAGCACTTCTTCGACTTCGTCGAGCAGCGCGCCCTCGTCGACACCCCCGTGCTGCTCACGGCGACGGGCGGGAGCGAGCGCCACACCCTCACCATCGAGCACCAGCTGCGACCGCTCTTCGGCTTCTTCCAGGCGCTCACGCTGCCGACGGGCGTGTACGGCTCGTCCGGCGACTTCGCCGAGGGGCGCGTCGCGTCGCCCGACCTCCTCGCGCGCATCGAGACGGCGGTCGACCGCTCGCTGCCGCTCGTGCGGCATCGCGTGGCGCCGACGGTGCCCGCCCGCTGGTAGCGGGCGCGGCGGCGTCCGGAGCGCGTCGCCGCGGATGCGAGGATGGTGCGATGGACCTCGGCGAGCACGTGCTCTTCGTGCACGCGCACCCCGACGACGAGACGCTCTCGACGGGTGCGGCCATCGCCACCGTCGCGCAGGCGGGCATCGCGTCCGTCCTGACCCTCACGCTGGGGGAGCGCGGCGAGGTGCGGCCCGAGCTGCGGGATGCGCTCGCGGTGGCGGGCGGGCTGCCCGCGCTGCGCAGCGCCGAGCTCGACCGCGCGATCGTGGCGCTCGGCGCGACGCGCGTCGAGCCGGATGCGCGCTTCGAGGACTCCGGCATGGCATGGGTCGGCGACGTCGCGGCGCCGGCCGCCGACGTCACGGCCTCCGCGCTCACCTCGCAGCCCGCATCCGACGTCGAGCTGCTCGTGCTCGATGCGGTGCAGCGGCTGCGGCCCGACGCGCTCGTGACGTACGACGAGGACGGCGGCTACGGGCATCCCGACCACCGCGCCGTGCACGCGGCGGTCGTCGCGGTGGGGCGCGACCTGCGCATCCCCGTGTACGTGCGCGCCGCGCAGCCCGCGGACGTCGCCGTGCCGCTCGCGCCCGTCGAGTCGAGCGTGCGGGCGGCGCTCGCGGCGCACGGCAGCCAGCTCGCCCTCGACGGAGACGACGTCGTGCACGTCGGCGGGCAGCGCGAGCCGATCGCGCAGGTCGAGCACTACCGGGCGGTGCGCGCCGCATCCCCGATCGGCTGGGGCACGACGGTCGTCGTCGGCCTCGTCGCGGTCGTGATCGGCACGGTCGGCACGTTCACCTACCGCGCGGTCGAGCCGTGGGGTCTCGTGCTCGCGCTCGTGGCAGCCGTCGGCGTCGTCGTCGGACCGCGGCTCATGGGCTCCCGCGCCGCCTCGATCGCCGCCGCCCTCGGGGTGCTGCTGCCGATCGCGATCGTGTCGCTGGATCCGTTCCGCACCGCGGGCTCGGCCGGCCTGCTCGCCTCGGACCTCCCCGGCTGGCTGTGGGTGGGCGTGCCGGGCGTCGTCGCGCTCGTCGTCGTGGCATGGCCGTCGCGGGCGGCGCTCGGGCGCATCCGCGAGGCTGCACGCAGCTGACGCCCGCGCGGCGCGCACCGCGCATGGTCGAGGCACGTGCGCGCCGCAGGTAGGCTGGTGCGGTCGGAAGGACCCCCTCGTGACCTACGTGATCGCGCTCCCATGCGTCGACGTGAAGGACCGCGCCTGCGTCGACGAATGCCCCGTCGACTGCATCTACGAGGGCGAGCGGATGCTGTACATCCACCCCGACGAGTGCGTCGACTGCGGTGCGTGCGAGCCGGTCTGCCCCGTCGAGGCCATCTACTACGAGGACGACGTCCCCGAGCAGTGGGCCGAGTACTACGACGCGAACGTGCAGTTCTTCGAGACGCACGGCTCGCCCGGTGGGGCGGCCAAGGTCGGCGTGATCGCCGACGACCACCCCATCGTCAAGGCGCTGCCTCCGCAGGCCTGAGCACCCGGGAGCCCGCCGTGGACCAGCTGCCCGCCTTCCCCTGGGACTCGCTCGCCGACGCGAAGGCCATCGCGGCCGCGCACGAGGGCGGCATCGTCGACCTGTCGGTCGGGTCGCCCGTCGATGCGACGCCCGCCGTCATCCAGGCGGCGCTCGCCGACGCGGCGAACGCGCCGACCTACCCCACGTGCTGGGGGACGCCTGCGCTGCGCGACGCCATCGTCGACTGGTTCGCGCGAGTGCGCGGCGTGACCGGCCTCGGCCACGCGAACGTCATGCCGACGGTGGGCTCGAAGGAGACCGTCGCGGGCCTGCCGCTGTGGCTCGGCCTCGGCCCCGGCGACGTCGTCGTGCACCCGACGGTCGCCTACCCGACGTACGACATCGGCGCCCGCGTCGCGGGCGCCACGCCCGTGCCCGCCGACGACCCCGACGACTGGCCGGAGGGCACGCGCCTCGTCTGGGTGAACTCGCCGTCGAACCCCACGGGCGACGTCGCCGGCGTCGAGGCGCTGCGGCGCGTCGTCGAGCGCGCTCGCGCGATCGGCGCGGTCGTCGCGAGCGACGAGTGCTACGCGCTGCTGCCGTGGGACGTCGACGAGGTGCCCTCGATCCTCGACGCGCGCGTCTCGGGTGGCAGCCGGGCGAACCTCCTCGTCGTGCACTCGATGTCGAAGCAGTCGTCGGTCGCGGGATACCGCGCCGCGTTCGTCGCAGGATGCGCCGACGTCGTCGGTCGCGTGCTCGAGGTGCGCAAGCACGTGGGGCTCATCCCGCCCGGGCCCGTGCAGCACGCGATGGCGGTGGGCCTCGCCGACGACGCGCACGTCGCCGAGCAGCGCGAGCGGTACCGCGCGCGGCGCGACGTGCTGCTGCCCGCGCTCGAGGCGGCGGGCTTCGAGGTGCGCGGCCAGGCGGGGCTCTACCTGTGGTCGACCGACGGCCGCGACGCCCGCGCGCAGGTGGCCGACCTCGCCGCGCACGGCATCCTCGTGGCGCCCGGCGACTTCTACGGCGACCCGAGTCACGTGCGGGTCGCGCTCACGGCATCCGACGAGCGCATCGCCGAGGCCGCGCGCCGTCTGGCCGGTTTCCGACCACTCCTGCGCACGCCATAGGGTGGGATGGTGACCCACGCTGACGAGACGCCCAAGACGGCGAACCTGACGGTCGACGGTCGCACTGTCGAGCTGCCGATCCTCCCCGCCACCGAGGGCCGATCGAGCATCGACGTGTCGAAGCTGATGCGCGAGACGGGCCACACCACCCTCGACTACGGCTTCGTGAACACGGCGGCGACGCAGAGTGCGATCACGTACATCGACGGAGACGCAGGCATCCTGCGCTACCGCGGCTACCCCATCGAGGAGCTGGCGGAGCAGAAGTCGTTCCTCGACGTCGCGTACCTGCTGATCTACGGCGAGCTGCCCACCGCCGACGAGCTCGGCGAGTTCGACACGCGCATCCGTCGGCACACGCTGCTGCACGAGGACCTCCGTCGCTTCTTCGACTCGCTGCCGCGCGACGCGCACCCGATGAGCGCGCTGTCGTCGGCGGTGTCGGCCCTGTCGACGTACTACGCCGCCGACCACGACCCGCACGACCCGCGCCGCGTCGAGCTGCAGACGATCCGCCTGCTCGCGAAGCTCCCGGTGATCGCGGCGTACGCGCACAAGAAGTCGATCGGCCAGGCGTTCCTCTACCCCGACAACTCGCTGTCGTTCGTCGAGAACTACCTCAAGCTGAACTTCGGCCTCATGTCCGAGGAGTACGACCTCGATCCCGTCATGGTGAAGGCGCTCGAGCGCCTGCTCATCCTGCACGCCGACCACGAGCAGAACGCGTCGACGTCGACGGTGCGCCTCGTGGGCTCGACCGAGGCCAACCTCTTCGCGTCGGTCTCGGCTGGCATCCACGCGCTGTCCGGCCCGCTGCACGGCGGCGCCAACGAGGCCGTGCTCTCGATGCTCCGCTCCATCCAGGACTCCGGCGAGGGCGTGCAGCGCTTCGTCGAGCGGGTGAAGCGCAAGGAGCAGGGCGTGCGCCTCATGGGCTTCGGTCACCGCGTCTACAAGAACTACGACCCGCGCGCGAAGCTCGTGAAGTCGTCGGCCGACGAGGTGCTCGAGGCGCTCGGCGTCTCGGACCCGCTGCTCGACATCGCGAAGGAGCTCGAGCAGGTCGCCCTGCAGGACGACTACTTCATCGAGCGCAAGCTCTACCCGAACGTCGACTTCTACACGGGCGTCATCTACAAGGCGATGGGCTTCCCCGAGCGGATGTTCACGGTGCTGTTCGCCATCGGCCGCCTGCCCGGCTGGATCGCCCACTGGCGCGAGATGGTCGACGACCCGCAGACGAAGATCGGGCGCCCGCAGCAGCTGTACGTCGGCCCGGGCGAGCGCCACATCTAGCATCCACCTGCCGCAGCGACGCGGTCCGTCCCAGAGGAGACTCAGCCATGGCACGCACCGCGCTCGCACAGCGGCTCGACGGGTACTTCCGCATCCGCGAACGCGGATCGACCATCCCGCAGGAGGTCCGCGGCGGCCTCGTGACGTTCTTCGCGATGGCGTACATCATCGTGCTGAACCCGCTGATCATCGGCGGCTTCTCCGGCGACCAGGCGGCGACGGACGTCGCGGGGAACTGGCTCGAGAACGGGCAGGTCGCCGCGGTGACGGCGCTCGTCGGCGGTCTCATGACCATCGCGATGGGCGTCGTCGCCAACGTGCCGTTCGGGCTGGCGGCCGGCCTCGGCATCAACTCCTTCCTCGCGTTCACGCTCGTGGGCGAGCTGACGTGGCCGGAGGCCATGGGCCTCGTCGTCATCAACGGCATCCTCATCGTGCTGCTGAGCGTCACGGGGCTGCGGCGCCGCATCTTCGACGCGATCCCCGGCGAGCTGAAGAGCGCGATCGCCGTGGGCGTCGGCCTCTTCATCGCGTTCATCGGCTTCGTCGACTCGGGCTTCGTGCGCGCGACGGGCGTGGCGTCGCCGCCGCTGCAGCTGGGCGACGGCGGCTCGATCGTGTCGCTGCCGACGGGCGTGTTCCTGCTGGGCGTCGTGCTCATGGGCATCCTCGTCGCCCGCAAGGTGCGCGGCGCGCTGCTCATCGGCATCGTCGCGACGACGGTCGTGGCGATCGTGCTCGAGGCGATCCTGCGGGTCGGGCCGTCGCTCGGGCAGGATCCGAACGCGTGGAACCTCAACGCTCCGGCGCTGCCGAGCGCGCTGCTGGCGCTGCCGGACCTGTCGCTCGTGGGGCAGGTGGATCCGTTCGGCGCGTTCGCGCGCATCGGCCCGGTCGCGGCGTCGATGCTCGTGTTCACGCTCTTCTTCCTGAACTTCTTCGACGCCATGGGCTCGATGACGGGTCTCGCGAAGCAGGCGGGCATCGCGGCGCCCGACGGCACCTTCCCGGGCCTGAAGCGCGCGCTCATCGTCGAGGGCGTCGGCGCCGTCGCGGGTGGTGGCGCGAGCGCGTCGTCGAACACGGTGTTCATCGACTCCGCGGCCGGCATCGGCGAGGGTGCTCGCACGGGGCTCGCGTCGGTCGTGACGGGCGTGCTGTTCCTCGCGGCGATGTTCCTGACGCCGCTCACGCAGGTCGTGCCGCTCGAGGTCGCCGCGGCGACGCTCGTGATCGTGGGTGCGCTCATGATGAGTCAGATCCGCGAGATCGACTTCACCGACTTCCGGGTCGCGCTGCCCGCGTTCCTCACGATCGTCGTCATGCCCCTCACGTACAACATCGCGAACGGCATCGGCGTCGGCTTCATCGCGTGGGTGCTCGTGCACGCCGTCTCCGGTCGCGCGCGCACGATCAGCCCGCTGCTGTGGATCGTCGCAGGACTCTTCGTCGTCTTCTTCGTGCGCGGCCCCATCGAGGCGCTGCTCGGGCTCTAGGCGCTCGGACCTCGACGCGACGGGCAGGCGTCTGAGGAGCGGCGTACGCTGCGGCCATGGACGACGTGACGGCCTGGCTGCTCGAGGGCGATCCCGCCATCCGATGGCAGGTGCTGCAGGATCTCCTCGACGCGCCGCCCGACGAGGTCGCGGCCGAGCGCGCGCGCGTCGAGCACGAGGGCCTCGGCGCGGCGCTGCTCGCGGCCCGTGGCGCCGACGGCCTGTGGGCGGGCGGTGCGTGGGCGCCCGCCGGCTGGTCGTGGGAGTCGGGCGAGCCCCAGCCGTGGACGTCGACGTCGTGGGTGCTCGAGTCGCTCTGCGACCTCGGCATGCCGGGCGACGCGCCCGTCATGGCCGAGACCGTCGCGCTCATCGCCGAGCACGGCCGGTGGGAGTACCACGACGGGCCCTTCTGGCAGGGCGAGGTCGACTCGTGCATCAACGGGCGCACCATCCGGGCCGGCGCGCGGTTCGGCGCCGACGTGTCGGCGATCGTCGCCTACTGCGCCGAGGATCAGCAGCCCGACGGAGGCTGGAACTGCTTCCGCCTCGAGGACGCCGGGTCGTCGCGATCGTCCTTCGCGAGCACCATCTCGGTCCTTGAGGGGCTGCTCGAGCATGAGCGGGCGACGGGGGCGTCGTCGGCAGCGATGCGGCAGCGAGGGGTCGAGTACCTGCTCGAGCGCTCGCTCATGCGCGGGCTGCGCTCGGGCCTCGTCGTCGACGATGCCTTCCTGCGCTTCCCCTTCCCGCCGCGCTGGCGCTACGACGTGCTGCGGGCCCTCGACCATCTGCGGCTCGCAGGCGTCGCCCCCGAGCAGCGGATGGACGAGGCGATCGGCGTCGTGCGCGCGAAGCGGCAGCCCGACGGCCGCTGGCTCGCCGAGGACGACGACCCCGGTGCCGAGCAGCTGCGGCTCGACGCGCCCGTGGGCGAGCCGAGCCGCTGGACGACGCTGCGTGCCCTGCGCGTCCTGCGCTGGTTCGACGCCGGGCGCTGAGCCGCGCCGACGCCGAGCGGGCGTCAGTCGCTCGACACCGCGGCCAGCACCTCGGGCCAGGCACGGTCGAGGCGGTCGCCGCCGATGCGGATGCCGAGCCACACGGCGAGGGCGCCGATGCCGAGGCCCACGGGCAGCGCGAGCCACCCGACCCACGGGATCCATGCCACGCCGACGATCGCGAGCGCGATGGCAGGCAGCGACGCGGCGATCGTGATGGGCGCCATGATGGCGAGGGCGACGAGCGACTGCGCACCACCCGACGATCCCCGCCCGAACGGCCCCTGCTCGGGTGCGGGCGCGCGGCCCGGCAGGAAGGCGCCGACGGCGACGCCCACGCCCGCAGCGACCATGGCCATGCCGACGGATGCGCCGAGGCTCGCGGGCAGCAGATCCCAGCGCACGGTCACCGCGGCGACGAGCACGCTCGTGAGCGCGATGGGCGGCCCGAGCACGATGCCGAACGACAGCAGCCTGCCTGCCCGGTCGGCGCGGCCGCGCACGCCCGTGAGCACGTGCAGCGCCAGCGCGTCCTTGTCGTACGCGAGCGACAGCTGCGCGACCTGCAGCACGACGAGCGCCATCACGAGCGGCAGGAACGCGGCGAGCTCGGGCACGAGCGAGCCGGAGGCCGCCTGCGTGCCGACGAGGATGAGCGGCAGGACGAGGGTGGCGATGGCGTTCAGCAGGTGGCGCGGATCGCGACGGAAGAGCCGGATGCCGCGGGCGGCGATCGCGCCGGCGGGCGTCGCGGGCACGATCCGGTCGACGATGCCGCCGGAGCGCACGCGCCCGCCGCCCGACGACTGCACGGGCTCCACGAGCCGCGCGGACAGCTGCGCGCCCCACGCCCATGCCAGCAGCGCGACGGTCGCGAGCGCGACGACGAGGCGCACCGCCGCGGCACCCCAGTCACCCGCGGCGACGGCCGCGGGCACGCCCGCGGTCGCGCCGATCGGCGACCACGCGAGCACCGAGGCGACCGCGGGCAGCAGCGACTGCAGCGCCGACGAGCTGGAGATGAGCTGCGCGACGCCCGTGACGATGAGGCCCGAGCAGATGAGCAGCAGCATGAGGACGACGGCGGTCGCGTCGCGCGAGCGCCGCGATGCGAGCGTGCGTGCGAGCAGGCTCGACACGACGCGGGCAGCGAGCACGCAGGTGAGGAGCGCGACGGGCAGCATCGCGATGGCGGCGACGAGGGCGGGCACCGAGCCGCTCCAGGCGATGAGCAGCGCCGCGAGGGTCAGGGCCGTCGTGATGCCGCCGATGCCGAGCGCGTGCGCGAGCGCGAGCCCGGGCAGCAGCTGCCTGGCGCGCACGGGCAGCAGCGCGAAGCGCTCCGGAGCGATCGAGTCGTCGGCGCTCGTGAGCACCGAGCCGACGATCCAGCCGACGACGAGCACGCTCGTCGCGACGACGAGCAGCAGGGGAGCGCCGTCGGATGCGCCGACGCGCAGCGCGAACGACAGCGCCCCGACCATGCCGATGATCGACAGCGCCCAGAGGGCGCCGAAGACGAGGCCGACGATGTGCCACGGGCTGCGCGTCAGCGACCGCCCGAGCTGCCGGAGGCGGAGTGCTAGGACGAGCGCAGCCACGAGAGCGTCCCCTCTCCGAGCTCGTGCACGCCGACGAGCTGCAGGAACCGCTGCTGCAGCGACTCGCCCGCGCGCACCTCGTCGAGCGTGCCGTCGGCGAGGATGCGCCCCTCGGCGACGATCGCGACGCGGTCGCAGAGCGACTCGACGAGCTCCATGACGTGGCTCGAGAGCACCACGGTGCCGCCGGAGGCGACGAAGCCGCGCAGGATGGAGCGGATGGCCTCGCCGGACACCGGGTCGACGGCCTCGAACGGCTCGTCGAGCACGAGCAGGCGCGGCGCGTGGATGAGGGCGCATGCGAGGCCGATCTTCTTGCGCATGCCCGCCGAGTAGTCGACGACGAGCGTCGAGGAGGCGTCGTCGAGCCCGAGGGCGGCGAGCAGCTCGCCCGCGCGCGACACGACGTCGGCCTCTGGCATCCCGCGCAGCAGCCCGGTGTAGCGCAGCAGCTCGGCGCCCGTCAGCCGGTCGAACATGCGCACGCCGTCCGGCAGCACGCCCATCCGCGCCTTCGCACCCTGCGGGTCGCGCCACACGTCGACGCCGAGCACCGTCGCGGTGCCGCCGTCCGGCCGCAGGAGCCCCGTCGCCATGGACAGCGTCGTCGTCTTGCCTGCGCCGTTCGGGCCGAGCAGGCCCAGCATGGAGCCTGCGGGCACGTCGAGCGAGAGCCCGTCGACGGCGACCTTCTGGCCGAATCGCTTCTGCAGGGATCTCAGGGTCAGCACGGGATCGCTCATGCGTCCATCCCATCAGCGATCACCTGGACGCAGCCTCCCTCCGTCGACGGAGTCCGCGTGGGGGAGCGCCTAGTGCAGCGCGGCGTTGAGCGCGACGCCGGCGCCGGCGCGCGGCAGGACCTCGACGGCGCCCGTGACGGAGTTGCGGCGGAACAGCAGGCCGGGCACGCCCGAGAGCCGTGCGGCCTTCACCTGCTCGCCCGCCCCGTCCTCGCCCGGCGTCAGCACCGAGACCTTCGTGCCCGCCGTGACGTAGAGGCCGGCCTCGACGATCGAGTCGTCGCCGATCGAGATGCCCACGCCCGCGTTGGCGCCGAGCAGCACGCGCTCGCCGATCGTCACGCGCTCGGTGCCTCCGCCCGACAGCGTGCCCATGATGGATGCGCCGCCGCCGACGTCGGAGCCGTCGCCCACGACGACGCCCTGCGAGATGCGCCCCTCGACCATCGACGTGCCGAGCGTGCCGGCGTTGTAGTTCACGAACCCCTCGTGCATGACCACCGTGCCCGGGGCGAGGTGCGCGCCGAGGCGCACGCGCGAGGCGTCGCCGATGCGCACGCCCTCCGGCAGCACGTAGTCGGTCATGCGGGGGAAGCGGTCGACGAGCTGCACCTGGATGCCGGCGAGCCGCAGCGACGGCGCCTCGGCGCGAGCGTGCTCGGGGGTCGTGGGGCCGTGCGTCGTCCATGCGACGAGGGGCAGCAGGCCGAAGACGCCGTCGAGCGCGATGGTGTTCGGCTGCACGAGCCGATGGCTCAGGAGGTGGAGGCGCAGGAGCACGTCGAGCGCGTCGACGGGCGCTGCGTCGAGGTCGATCTCGGCGTGCACGACGCGACGCTCGACGCCGAGCGCGGGGATGGGTCCTGCGTGCTCGTCGAGGATGCGCGCGGCGAGCCAGCGGGCGTCGCCCTCGGGTGCGGCGCCGAGGGCCGGGGCGGGGAACCAGGCGTCGAGCAGCCGGTCTCCGGCGAACGTCGCGAGGGCGTGACCGTGGGCGAGGCGCGTCATGCCGTCCAGCCTAGGCTGGGTCGCATGGCTGCCCCCACGCTCGACCTGACCGCATCCGCCGTGGATCTCACACGGCAGCTGCTCGACATCCCCTCCGTCTCCGACGACGAGGGCCCCCTCGCCGACGCGATCGAGTCGGCGATGCGCGCCGTGCCGCATCTGCACGTCACGCGAGTCGGCGACACCGTCGTCGCCCGCACCGAGCTCGGCCGCGACCGCAGGGTCGTCATCGCCGGCCACATCGACACGGTGCCGATCAACGGCAACGTGCCGTCGCGGTTCGAGACCCTCGGCGCCGTCGAGTACCTGTGGGGGCGCGGCGCCGTCGACATGAAGTCGGGCGTCGCCGTGCAGCTGCTGCTCGCGGCGCAGCTCGCCGAGCCCGTCGTCGACGTCACGTGGATCTGGTACGACCACGAGGAGGTGGGGGAGGAGCAGAACGGCCTGCGCACCCTCGCCGCCGAGCGCCCCGACCTCATGCAGGGCGACTTCGCCATCCTCGGCGAGCCGTCGAACGGTCACATCGAGGGCGGCTGCAACGGCACGCTGCGCGTCGAGGTGCGCACGCGCGGCGTGCGCGCGCACTCGGCGCGCTCGTGGGTCGGCCACAACGCGATCCACGACGCCGCGCAGGTGCTGCAGACGCTGCAGGAGTACCGTGCCCGCGACGTCGAGGTCGAGGGGCTCGTGTACCGTGAGGGCCTGAACGCCGTGGGCATCGAGGGCGGCGTCGCCGGCAACGTCATCCCCGACGAGTGCCGCGTGCACGTCAACTACCGCTTCGCGCCGTCGCGGACGGTCGCGGAGGCCGTCGACCACGTCACCGAGCTCTTCGAGGGCTTCGACGTCGAGGTGCTCGACGCCGCCGAGGGCGCCCGGCCCGGTCTCGACGCCCCGCTCGCGCGCGAGTTCGTCGACGCCGTGGGCGTCGAGCCGCGCCCGAAGTACGGGTGGACCGACGTCGCCCGCTTCTGGAGCCTCGGCATCCCCGCCGTCAACTACGGCCCGGGCGACCCCCTGAAGGCGCACGCCGACGACGAGCGGGTCTCGCTGCAGCAGATCGTCGACGTCGAGCGGGGCCTGCGCGCCTGGCTCACGGGCACCACCGCCTGAGTCGCGCCGTGGCGTCGTGGGCGCGGCTCCCATGGTGGGGCGTGCGCTCGCCATCTGGGCGGCGAGCCGCGTGGTGTCGACGGCGCTGCTCGCCGCGTTCGCCGCCGCGCAGGGCGCGAACGTCTACACCGACGCGTCGCCGAGCGTCGTCGAGCTGTCGACGATCTGGGATGCGCGCTGGTACGAGCACGTGGCCGCGTTCGGCTACCCGGACGTGCTGCCCCGCGAGGCCGACGGTGGCATCGCCGACAACGCGTGGGCGTTCATGCCCGTCTACCCGATGCTGGTGCGCGCGCTCGTGCGGCTCGGCCTCGACTGGGAGCTCGCGGCGCTGGGCATCGCCTGGATCGCCTCCGCCGCGTTCGCGGTGCTCGCGCACCGACTGCTGCGCGAGACCATCCCGCGCCACGCCTCGTTCGCGCTCGCGCTCGTGCTGCTCGGCCCCGTGTCGCCGCTGCTGCAGGTCGGCTACGCCGAGTCGCTGCATCTCGCGCTGCTCGCGGGTGCGCTGCTCGCGCTGCGGCACCGCTCGTGGGGCATGCTCGCGGCGCTCGTGCCGCTCGTGGCGCTCGCACGGCCCTCCGGCCTCGCCGTCGCGCTCGCGCTCGTCGTCGTGCTCGCGCACGCGGTGCTGCGCAGGCCGGATGCGTGGCCGACGCGCGACCGGGTCGTGCTCGGCGTCATGGCGGCATGGGCGCTCGCGTGCGGGCTCGCGTGGCCCGCGTACGCCGCGATCCGCACGGGCGAGCCGGGCGCGTACGTCGCGACGGAGCTCGGCTGGCGCGCGCCGTACGTCGGGCCGATGGCGCTGGTCCCCGGCACCGGCTGGGTCGCGGGGGCGCAGTGGTGGCTCGGCGGCGCAGGCCTGTCGCTCCTCGCGCTCGCCGTCGGCGGCGGCGTGTGGCTGCTGGCGCGCCGCGCGACGCGGGCGGCGATGGGCGTCGAGGCATGGGCGTGGACCGTCGCCTACCTCCTGTACCTGCTGGCCGTGTGGTTCCCGCAGTCGTCGACGTTCCGCATCCTCCTGCCCGCGTTCGCGCTCGTCGCGGTCGTCGCGACGCTGCCGGGCAGGTGGTGGCGTCCGCTCGCCCTCGCGGCAGGCGTCGCCGGGCAGGTCGCGTGGCTGTGGGCGTGCTGGTGGGTCGTCGGCGTCGACTGGACCATCCCGTGACGATTGCGTGACGATCGTGTCGCTCCGGGTCGCATCCCAGGGCCGCGACGGGGTTCCATGGGATACTGGATGCCTGGGAACGAGAGGGGAACCCCCACATGGCTGCTATGAAGCCTCGCACTGGTGACGGTCCGCTGGAGGCAGTGAGGGAGGGACGGCTCATCGTCGTGCGCGTCCCCCTCGAGGGCGGCGGCCGCCTCGTCGTGTCGGTGAACGACGCGGAGGCGGCAGAGCTCCACGCTGCGCTGAGCGGCGTCGTCGTCTCGGCCTGACCGAGCGCGACGCCATCGGGCGAGAAGGGGGCGAGCCGCATGGCTCGCCCCCTTCTGCGTCCGCGTCGCCGCGCGTCAGGGCTCGGGCAGGCGCGTGACGTGCAGGAGGCCGTCGCCTGCCGGGCTCACGGCGACGGCGACGGCGTCGCTCGCGCTGAGCTCCTTCAGCAGCGCGCGGGCGTCGGCGACGACGTCCCCTCGCTGCGCCGGGTCGGCGACGCGGCCGCCCAGCAGCGCGTGCGCCACGAGCACCGTGCCGCCCGCGCGCACGAGGCGCAGCGCGTGCTCGACGTGCTCGATGCGGTCGGCGGGGTCGGCGTCGACGAGCACGACGTCGTAGCTCGCCTCGTTCATGCGCGGGAGGATCTCGTTGGCCGAGCCCGTGATGAGGCGCACCTTCGCCTGCGCGTAGCCGGCCTGCGTGAAGGCGGCGCGCGCGTGGCTGTGGTGATCGAGCTCGGTGTCGATCGACGTGAGCGTCGCCGTGGGGGCGCCCCGCAGCAGCCACAGGCCGCTCACGCCCGTGCCCGTGCCGATCTCGAGGATCGCGGATGCGGCGAGCGTCGCGGTCGTGAGCTTGAGCAGCGCTCCGACGGCGGGGTCGATGGGGGTGATGCCGAGCTCGTCGGCGGCGTCTCGAGCGCCGGCGAGGATCGCATCCTCGGGGCTCAGGTCGTCGAGGTACTTCGACGTCAGTGCAGTCTCCACGGGTGCCTCCGAGAGCGAGGCTAGCCGGATGGGCGAGGCTGGGAGCCGCGCCGCGCCGCGCCGCGCCGGCCACGCACCGCGTAGGCTGGTGGCCTGTCGAGAGGAGAGGGCCGTGACGTTCCTCGGATTGACCCTCGACAAGCTCATCGTCATCGGCATCATCGCCGCGATCATCCTCGGTCCCGAGCGGCTGCCCGCCGCTGCGGAGCGGCTCGCGGGCCTCGTGCGCGGCGTGCGCGACATGGCGAACGGCGCCAAGGATCGCATGCGCGAGGAGATGGGCCCCGAGTTCGACGAGGTCGACTGGCGCAAGCTCGATCCGCGGCAGTACGACCCCCGCCGCATCGTGCGCGAGGCGCTGCAGGACGACGCCCCGAAGGCTCCTGCCGCGGGCTCGGCGGCCGCTGCCGCGGGGAGCGTCGCGGCGATGGCGGCTGCCGGGCGGTCGTCGCGCAGGCAGGCCGCACCGCGCGATCCGCTCACCGACGGCGCCCCCTACGACGCCGAGGCGACGTGATCCGCATCCGTCCGCGGGCGGCACGCCGGTGACGATGTCTCACCTTCTGCCGTAGAGTCGGCTGCATGGCCCAGGACCGCATCCCCCGCTCCACGGTCTGGCGCTACGCGATCGGCTCCCTGGGAACAGGCGGGTTCAGCACGTTGCCCGGGCTCGTGCTGCTGTACTTCATGACCGACACGCTCGGCGTCTCCGCGCTGTGGGCCGGCCTCGTCATCGGTGCCGTGAAGGTCTGGGACATCGTCGCCGACCCCGTGCTCGGGGCGCTCTCCGACGACGACGACGCACGCACGGGCTCGCGTCGCCGATGGATGCTCGCGGGCGCCATCGCGCTGCCGGTGCTCTTCGTCGCGACGTTCGCCGTGCCCGCCTCGCTCGCGCCCGCCGCCGCGGCGGTGTGGGTGGGCGTCGCGTTCTTCGGCGCCGCGACGGCATTCAGCGTCTTCCAGGTGCCGTACATGACGCTGCCGGCCGCGATCTCGCACGACTACGACGAGCGCACGCGGCTCCTCACGGCACGCGTCATCGTGCTGACCATCGCGATCCTCGCCTTCGGCGGCGGTGGCCCGGCGCTGCGCTCGCTCGGCGGCGACGACCACTCCGGCTACCTGCTCATGGGCCTCGTGTGCGCCGTGCTGCTCGCGGTCGGCGCGCTCGTGGCCGTCACGAGCGCGCCCCGACGCACGCCGCGTCTCGTGGAGCGCCGCTCGATCGCGTCGATCTACCGCGAGACGTGGGACGTGCTGCGGCACGGCCCGAGCCTGCGCGCGCTCGTGGTGCCGTTCTTCCTGCAGGCGGTCGCGACGGGGCTCATGCTCGCCGGCGGCCAGTACGTCGCGACCTACATCCTGCTCGACGAGGACGCGATCACGTTCCTCTTCGTCGCGCTCATCGCGCCCGCGATCGTCGCGGCGCCCGGCTGGCAGTGGCTGTCGGCGCGCACGTCGAAGCGCTTCGCGTTCCAGCTCTCGTCGATCGTGTTCATCGTCGGCGGCATCCTGCTCGTGCCCGCGCTGCTCGTGCCCGACGCGTGGGTGTACGCGCCCGTCGCCCTCGCTGGCCTCGGCTACGCGGGCATGCAGTCGCTGCCCATGGCGATGCTGCCAGACGCGATGTCGAACGACCGGCGCCGCTCCGGCGTCGACCGCTCGGGCGTGATCGGCGGCGTGTGGACCGCGATGGAGACCTCGGGCTTCGCGATCGGCGGCATCGTCATGGCGCTCGTGCTCGCGGCGACCGGCTACGTCGCGAGCCGCGGCGGCACCGATCAGCCCGAGGGCGTGCTCGTGGGCATCGCCATCGCGTTCAGCGTCCTGCCCGCCGCCATCGCCCTGCTGTCCCTGCTGCCGTTGCGCGGCTACCGACTCACCCGAGCCGTCGTCGACGCCGACGTGGCACCCGATCAGGAGGTCGCACGGTGACGTTCGCCATCCAGCCAGACGAGGTGCTCGCGCGTCTTCGCTCCCTGCGCGCGGAGCGCGACGCCCCGACGCGGGGCGGCCGCGTGCTCTCCTACGTGTACGACTCGGGGGTGCCGGAGCTGCACCGCCTCGTCGAGGAGTCGGCGCTCGAGGTGCTGCACCTCAACGGGCTCGACCCGTTCGTGTACGGCTCGCTCGCGGTCGTCGAGCGCGAGATCGGCGCGACGATGAAGCAGCTGCTGCACGGCGGCGACGACGTCGTGTCGACGTGCACGTCGGGCGGCACCGAGTCCGTGATCCTCGCGGTCCTCGCGGCGCGCGAGGCGCACCCCGGCCGCACGCGCATCGTGGCACCCACGACGCGCCACCCCGCGTTCGCGAAGGCCGCGCACCTGCTCGGGCTCACGCTCGACGTCGTGCCGGTGCTGCCGGACGGCACGGCCGACGTGGATGCGTTCGTCGCGGCCCTCGACGACGACGTCGCCCTCGCGGTCGTCTCGGCCCCGAGCTATCCGCACGGTGTCGTCGACCCCGTCGAGGCCATCGCGGCCGCCTGCCTCGAGCGCGGCATCGACCTCCACGTCGACGCCTGCTTCGGCGGCATGGTGCTGCCGTTCCTGCCGGACGTGCCCGCCTGGGATCTCGCGGTGCCGGGAGTCACGTCGATCTCCGCCGACCTCCACAAGTACGGCTACGGGCCGAAGGGCGCGTCGGTGCTGCTGCAGCGCGGCGCCGACCGGCAGCGCGGCATGATGTTCGCCGACGCCGACTGGCCCGGCTACCCGGTGGCGACCTCGACGCTGCTCGGCTCGCGGCAGGCGGCGGGACTCGTGGCGGCGTGGGCCGTGCTGCAGGCGCTCGGCACCGTCGGGTTCGGCGAGCTGCAGTCGCAGTGCAAGCGCATCTCCGACGCCATCCGCACGACGGTCGAGGGCATCGACGGCCTCCGCGTCGTGGGCGCTCCCGTCGGCGTCGCGCTCGCGATCGCGAGCGACGCATCCTCGGCCTCGCCCGTCGATCCGCTGCGCCTCGGCGACGCGCTCGTCGCACGCGGCTTCCTCGCGCAGGCGCAGCCGGGGCTCGTGCAGCACGGGCAGCCCGACCTGCCCTCGACGCTGCACCTCACGGTGACGCCCGCGCTCGAGCAGCACCTCGACGCGCTGCTCGAGGCCCTCAGGGCGTGCGCGGAGGAGGTGCGCGGCGTCGCAGCCGCCACCGCCGAGGCAGCCGCGCCCCTGCGCGCGCTCGAGGGCGTGCAGCTCGACGCGGCGACGGCGGGCGCGATCCTCGCGCAGATCGGCGCAGAGGATCTCGGGGCCGAGCGCGCCGAGCTCATCGCCGTCATCGAGGCGACGCCGCGCTCGGTCGTGCACCGTCTGCTCGTCGAGCTGCTCGCGCGCGAGCTGGGGGACTGAGCCCGGGCGGCCTCAGCGGGTCGAGAACGGCAGCGCGCGACCGGCGAGCCCGAGTCCGCCGCGCAACCGCTGCGCGAGCGCCGCGATGGCGAGCGCCGCCGGGTCGTGCGGATGCGCGACGACGACCGGCGTGCCCGCATCCCCGTCCTCGCGCAGCGCCATCGACAGCGGCACGCTCGCGAGCAGCGGCACGTCGAGGCGCGCCGCGGCCTCGGCTCCGCCGCCGGAGCCGAAGAGGTCGAGGACGCTGCCGTCGGGCTGCACGAGGCCCGCCATGTTCTCGACGACGCCAGCGACGCGCTGACCGGTCTGGCGCGCGACCTCGGCGGAGCGCTCGGCGACGTCGGCCGCGGCGCGCTGCGGCGTCGTGACGACGACGACCTCGGCGTGGGGGAGGAGCTGCCCGAGCGAGATGGCGACGTCGCCCGTGCCGGGCGGCATGTCGATGAGCAGCACGTCGAGATCGCCCCACCACACGTCGGTGAGGAACTGCTGCAGCGTGCGATGCAGCATGGGACCGCGCCACGAGACGGCGCGGTTGCCCTCGACGAGCATGCCGATCGACACGACGTGCACGCCGTGGGCGCTCGGCGGCATCATGAGGTCGCCGACGCGCGTCGGCACGTCGTCGACGCCGAGGATGCCGGGGATCGAGTAGCCGTGCACGTCGGCGTCGACGAGCCCCACCCGCAGCCCCGTGGCTGCGAGCGCGACGGCGAGGTTGGCCGTGAGCGTCGACTTGCCGACGCCACCCTTGCCGCTCGTGATCGCGAGGATGCGGGTGAGGGACTCCGGCCCGAACGCCATGGTGCGCCTGCCGCGCAGGCGCTCGACGAGCGCCTGGCGCTCCGACGGCGTCATGACGCCGACGGCCACGTCGACGGCGTCGACGCCCTCGACCGACGCCGCGGCCGCGCGCACGTCGGCCTCGATGCGGTCGGCGGCGGGGCAGCCGACGATCGTCAGCCGCAGGTCGACGTGCGCCGTGCCCGCCTCGAGCGAGACCTCGCCCACCATGTCGAGCTCCGTGATGGGCCTGCGGATCTCGGGGTCGACCACGCGGGCGAGCGCGGCGCGGATGGCGGCGATCGTCACGGGCGCCCGGGCTCCGGGCGCTCGCCGACCCGCTCGGGCTCGGCGGCCTCCGCATCCGCCCGGCGCTGCTCGTCGATGTCCTCGAGGAGGCTGCGCAGCTCGGCGCGGATGAAGTCCTTCGTCGCCATGTCCTTGATCGCGAGGCGCAGGGCCACGACCTCGCGGGCGAGGTACTCGGTGTCGTTCAGGTTGCGCTCGGCGCGCACGCGATCCTGCTCGATCTGCACGCGGTCGCGGTCGTCCTGCCGGTTCTGCGCGAGGAGGATCATCGGTGCCGCGTACGAGGCCTGCAGCGACAGGGCGAGCGTCAGCAGCGGGAAGCCCTGGTCCTGCGGGTCGAACTGCGAGTCGTGCGGCGCGATCGAGTTGTAGCCAAGCCAGAACGCGACGAAGATCGTCATCCCGACGAGGAACCACGGCGTGCCCATGCCGCGCGCCATCGCCTCGCTGAAGCCGCCGAAGCGGTCCTTCGACTCGCGCTTGCCGCGCGGGCGGCCGAGCAGCCGGCGCCCCGAGCCCTTCGGCGTCGCGAGGCGATCCTGACGCTCGTCGCGGTCGCGTGCCTGGCGGTCAGCCACGACGCACCTCCGGGTCGTCGCGCCGCCAGTCGTCGGGGAGGATGTGGTCGAGCACGTCGTCGACCGTCACGACGCCCACGAGGCGCGACGCGTCGTCGACGACGGGCACCGAGACGAGGTTGTACGTCGCCATGCGTCGCGTGAGCTCGGCGGCCGACTCGTCGACGCGCACGGGCTCGAGCGCGGGGTCGAGCAGCGTGCCGAGGCGCTCGTTCGGCGGGTACCGCAGCAGTCGCTGGAAGTGCACGACGCCGAGGAACGCGCCCGTCGGGGCCTCGTACGGCGGCAGCGTCACGAAGACCGCCGCGGCGAGCGCAGGCGCGATCTCGTGCCTGCGGATGGTCGCGAGGGCCTCGGCGACCGTCGCGTCCGAAGCGAGGATGACGGGCTCGGTCGTCATGAGGCCGCCCGCGGTGTCCTGGCCGTAGGCGAGCAGCATGCGCACGTCCTCGGCCTCCTCGGGCTCCATGAGCTCGAGGAGCGCCTCGCCGCGCTCGACCGGCAGCTGGGCGATGAGGTCGGCGGCGTCGTCGGGCTGCATCTGGTCGAGCACGTCGGCGGCGCGGTCATCGCCGAGGGCGTCGAGGATCGCGACCTGGTCGTCCTCGCCCATCTCCTCGAGCACGTCGGCGAGCCGGTCGTCGGAGAGATCCTCCGCGACCTCGAGCATGCGCTGCGCCGGCAGGTCGAGCAGCGCCGTCGCGGCGTCGGCCGCCGGCAGGTCCTGCAGCTGCGCGAGGATGTGGTCCGACTCGTGCTCGCCCTCGGGCGAGTGCAGCACGTCGTTCCAGCCCGTGAGGGTCGTCGGCCCCTTGCCGAACGGCGACGTGCGGGGCTTGCGCAGGAACAGCTGGTCGACGATCCAGTCGGCCGTGTGCTGCTCGACGATCGAGAGGTCCTCGAGGCGCGCCTGCGTGCCGTCGCGCAGCGTCACGGCTCGGCCGAGCACCTCGGCGAGGACGAGCTGCTCGCCGCCGCGCTGCTCGAAGCGGCGCAGGTTGATGAGGCCCGTCGTGATGAGCTGGCCGCCACCGATCGACATGACGCGGCCGATCGACAGGAACACGCGCCGCTTGCCCGTCACCTCGACGACGAAGCCGACGATGCGCGGCGACGCGCCATCGCGCGGCACCATGACGACGTCGCGGACCCGGCCCACCTTGTCGCCCTGAGGATCGAAGACGGGGCATCCCGCGAGCCGTGCGACGAATGCCTTGCTGCTCACGGTGCAACGCTACCCGTGGGCTTCGCGGGTCGCGAACGCCCCGCGCGGACGCGGGACGACGTGGGACGATGGCGGGGTGAGCATCCTCCAGCCCTCCGACCGCGGCGAGCAGCGGCTGCCCGACGGCGTCGTCGTCGCGACGTTCTCGACCTACGCCGAGGCGCAGGCCGCCGTGAACAGGATCTCGGAGACCGAGGGAGAGATCCGCGGGCTCGCGATCGTCGGCAACGACCTCAAGCTGGTGGAGCGCGTCGTCGGCAGGCTCACGTGGGGGCGCGTCGCCATGGGCGGCATGCTGCGCGGCCTCTCGTTCGGCATCTTCTTCGCGCTCGCGATCTACCTGCTGATGGGCGACGCGGCGCTGCAGTCGGCGCTCGTGCTGCCGCTGCTCGGCGCCGCGATCGGCATCGTGCTCGCGATCGTCACGCACTCGATCGGTCGCCGCCGCCGCCAGTTCTCGAGCGTGCAGCAGGTGCTCGCATCGCGCTACGACATCGTCGCGCCACAGGCCATCGCCGGCAAGACGATGCACGCGATCGGCCAGCGCGCCTCCGCGCCCGTCACGACCCCCGCCGAGGCGCCGGTCGCACCCCAGCCCGAGTCGCCCCAGCCGTAGGTCGCGCGGGCACGATGTCCCGCGCATCCGCCGCCGCGGCGACGACGGCGTCGGTGATGGCGTCGAGCAGCGTCGACGATAGGTTCCAGCGCTGCCAGTGCAGCGGCACGTCGATCGGCTCGCCGTGCAGCGCCACGAACGCGCCCTCGTCGAGCTGCGACGGCAGCAGCATGCCCCATCCGAGCCCCAGCTCGATCGCGCGGCCGAACTCGGCGGACGCCGACACGAGATGACGCGGCGGCGTGCCCGCGACGCCGCGGGCCGCGAGGTGGCGCGACTGCAGCACGTCGGAGTCGTCGAAGTCGACGTAGGGCGCGAGCGCGAGCTCGGCGGCGGTGCCGCCGTGCGGCAGCCACCGCGCCGCGAACGCGGGGCTCGCGGCGGCGACGTAGCGCATGCCGCCGATGGGGGAGGAGACGCACCCGGGCACGGGCTCGCGCTGCGCCGTGACGGCACCCATGACGGTGCCGGACTCGAGCAGCGCCGCCGTGCGCTCCTGATCCTCGCGGTGCAGCTCGACGACGACGTCGTGCGCCGACGCGACGGCGGCGACCGCGGGCAGGAACCAGCTCGCGAGCGAGTCGGCGTTGACGCCGAGCCGCACGGTCGCGGTGCCCTGCTCGGCGCCGAGCTCGGCGAGCGCCTCGTGCTCGAGGAGCGCGAGCTGCCTGCCGAGCCGCAGCAGCACCGTGCCGTCGGGCGTGGGGCGCACCGGCCGCGTACGGGTGAGCAGCACGCGGCCGAGCTGCCGCTCGAGGGCTCGGATGCGCTGGCTCACGGCCGAGGGGGTGAGCGCGAGCGCCTTCGCGGCGCCGTCGAGCGTGCCCGTGTCGACCGCGGCGACGAGCGTGCGCAGCAGGTCGCGGGGCAGCTCCATGCGTCGCAGGCTACCTGAAGCGCTGCTGCAGGTGCTGCAGCGATGTGCGCTGGTGCTGCAGGTCGCGGCGCCGTAGCGTCGACGCGTGCTCTCCCTCGCAGCCTTCCTCGCCGGACTCGCCATCTGCCTCGGCCTCATCATCTCGATCGGTGCGCAGAACTCGTACGTGCTGCGCCAGGGCATCCGTCGCGAGCACGTGGGCGCCATCGTCATCGCGTGCATCGCGAGCGAGGTCGTGCTGCAGACGGCTGGCGTCGCCGGCGTCGGCGTGCTCGTCGAGCACGTGCCGTGGCTCGACGGCGTCGCCCGATGGGCGGGCGCGATCTTCCTCGTCGGCTACGCGCTCGTCTGCGCGCGCCGCGCGTGGCGCGGCGGCGGCTCGCTCGTCGAGGCTCCGGCGGATGCCGACGCCTCGGCAGGCGCGGGTGGCGCGGGTGGCACGGGCGTCGCGCTGCGGCAGCGCACGTCGCGGCGCACGGCGGTGCTCACGATCCTCGCCCTCACGTGGCTCAACCCGCACGCCCTCATCGAGACGACGCTCGTCATGGGGTCGATCGCCGCGACGCACGGCGACGCGCGCTGGTCGTTCCTCGTCGGGGGGCTCGTCGCCTCCGCGATCTGGTTCGTGGGCTTCGGCTACGGCGCGAGGTTCCTCGCGCCGATCATGCGCACCGAGCGCGCCTGGCGCATCCTCGACGCCGGCATCGCCGTCGTCATGCTCGGCATCGCCGTCGCGCTCGTCGCGCTCTGACGCGGGTCAGCCGCGCAGGCCCGCCATCCACGCCTCGACCTCGTCGACGGTGCGGGGGATGGCGTGCGAGAGGTTGCGCACGCCGTCGGCGGTGACGACGACGTCGTCCTCGATGCGCACGCCGATGCCGCGCAGCTCCTCGGGCACCGTGAGGTCGTCGGGCTGGAAGTAGAGGCCCGGCTCGATCGTGAAGACCATGCCCTCCTCCACGATGCCGTCGTGGTAGAAGTCGCGGCGAGCCTGGGCGCAGTCGTGCACGTCGAGCCCGAGGTGGTGGCTCGTGCCGTGCACCATCCAGCGGCGATGCAGCTGGTTCTCCGGCTCGAGCGACTTTTCCGCCGTCATGGGCAGCAGCCCCCACTCGGCGGTGCGACGGGCGATGACCTCCATGGCGGCGGCGTGGATCTCCTTGAAGACGATCCCGGGGCGCGCGACGGCGAACGCCGCGTCGGCAGCCTCGAGCACCGCCTCGTAGACGCGTCGCTGCACGGGCGTGAAGGTGCCCGAGATCGGCAGCGTGCGCGTGATGTCGGCCGTGTAGAGGCTGTCGACCTCGACGCCTGCGTCGAGCAGGATGAGGTCGCCGTCGCGCACGGCGCCGTCGTTGCGCGTCCAGTGCAGGACGCAGGCGTGCGCGCCCGACGCCGCGATGGTGTCGTAGCCGACGGCGTTGCCGTCGATGCGCGCGCGACGGTGGAAGGTGCCCTCGACGACGCGCTCGCCGCGCGCGTGCGCCCTGGCGGCGTCGAGGTCGCGGATGACGTCCTCGAAGCCGTCCTTCGTGGCGTCGACGGCGCGCTGCACCTGCTCGACCTCCCATGCGCTCTTCACGAGGCGCAGCTCGGCGAGGTCGCGGCCGACGACGTCCTCGCCGTCGACGGATGCGTTCGCCGCATCGCCGAGGCGTGCGACGACCGCGGGATCTCCCTCGGTCGTGACGAGCACGGGCACCGAGGCGTCGTCGAGCACGGCGTCGACGTCGGCGAGATCGCGCGTCGCGAGGCCGAGGTCGGCGGCGACGTGCGCGAGCGAGGGGCGCGGGCCGATCCAGAACTCGCCGATCTCGGCGTTCGCGAAGAACTCCGTCGTCTCGCGGCCCGCGGGCTGGCGGAAGTAGAGCGTCGCCTCGTGACCGCTGGAGGCGACGGGCTCGAGCACGAGCACCGAGTCGGGCTCCGCGTCGGCGCCCCAGCCGGTGAGGATCGCGAAGTCGGGTGCCGCGCGGAAGGGGTAGTCGGTGTCGTTCGAGCGCTGCTTGCGGGGTCCGGCGGGCACGACGATCCTGGCGCCCTCGTGCATGGCCGACAGCGCGGCGCGGCGGGCTGCGGCGTCCTCGGCGGCGGCGCGCCGCTCGGGCAGCACCTCCTCGCGATCCGCCCATCCCTGCTGCACGTGCTCCACGAAGCGGCTCGACAGCGGCGTCGTCGACCGGCCGGCGTTGCGTCCGTCGCCCTGCGGCTCGGCGGTGGTCTCGGCTGCGCTCGTCGTCGTCTCGCTCATGGCCTCCATCCTGGCACCGGCGGCGCAGCCGCGCCGATCTAGGATCGGACGATGGGTGATCGGCTGCGACCGGGCGGGCGCACGTGGCGCGCCGAGAATCGGGGGCGCCTCGCCGCCGAGCGCACCGAGCACCGACGCGGCGACGACGTCGTGCTCGCATGGCACTGGCGAGGCGGCCACGAGCGCACCATCGTGCTCGTGCACGGCATCGGCATGGGGCAGCAGTACTTCGGCCTGCTGCGGGCGGAGCTCGCGAAGGACCACGACGTCGTCGCGATCGACCTCCCAGGCTTCGGCGAGTCGCCCGAGCCCGCGCAGCGCGCGACGATGCCCGAGTGCGCCGACCACGTCGCGGCCGTGCTGCGCGACCTCGGCATCGAGCGCGTCATCGCCGTCGGCCATTCGATGGGCACGCAGGTCGTGGCCGAGCTCGCCGTGCGCCACCCCGAGGTCGTCGAGCGCCTCGTGCTGATCGGGCCGACGGTCGACGCGAGGCACCGTTCGAAGCGCTCGCAGGCCGCACGGCTGCTGCTCGACCTCGTGAACGACCCGCCCGTCGTCGTCGCCGTGGGGCTGCGGATGTACGCGCAGGCCGGGCCGCGATGGTTTTTCACGCAGTTCGACGCCATGCTCGACCACCGCCTCGAGGACGTCGCGCCGCGCATCGCGTGCCCGACGCTCGTCGTGCGAGGATCCGGCGACCTCGTGAGCCCTCGCCGCTGGGCGCGGCATCTGACGGATCGCATCCCCGATGCGACGTTCCGCGAGGCCGAGGGCAAGGGGCACGAGGCGATGATCACGGGCGCGGAGCCCGTCGCGCGGATGCTGTCCGAGTTCGTGCAGCGAGCCGACGCATGATCGGGGGCGTGCTGCGGCGCGGCCTCACGTGGGCGCGCGACTACGTCGACGCCACCCGGGGCCAGCTGCGCGGGTTCATGCGTCGCACGACCCCCTTCGACGTCGCGGCGCCGCCCGACGGCGTCACCGTGGTGCTGCTCCCCGGCGTCTGGGAGCGGTGGCGCTACCTCGAGTCGCTCGCGCACCGGCTCGCCGCCCGCGGCCTGGGCGTGCGGGCCGTGCCCGCGCTCGGCTGGAACCTCGCCCCGTTCGTCGACGCCGTGCCGCTCGTGCGCGCCGCCATCGACGACCTGCCGGGCGACGTCGTGCTCGTCGCGCACTCGAAGGGCGGCCTCACGGGCAAGCGCGTGCTCGTCGACTGGGCGCGCGACGCCATCGCGGGGGAGACGCCCGCGGGCGTGCGCCTCGTCGGGCTCGTCGCGGTTGCGACGCCGTTCGAGGGCTCCGCGCGCGCACGGCTCGTGCCGTGGTGGCGCTCGCTCGCCGAGCTGCGCGACGGCTCGCCCGCCCTCGTCGAGCTCGCCGCCGAGACCGCGGCGAACGCGAGCATCGTCGAGCTCGTGCCGTCCTGGGATCCCCACGTGCCCGCCTCCGCGCCGCTGCCGGGCTCCGAGGTCGTGCGGCTGCGTGCGGCCGGCCACTTCTCGAGCCTCGAGACGCGGGAGGTCCTCGACGAGATCGTCGCGGGCATCGCCCGACTGCGCGCACGCGCCGAGGCGTCGTGACGACGCCGCTCGCCGCGCGCATCCTGACGGGCCCGCGCGGGCGACGCCTCTGCCTGGAGGTCGCGATGCGCGACGACGACGTGCGGGGCGCGGTCGTCTGGGCGGCGTGGGCGGCGCGGCGCGAGGAGCCCTCCGTCGGTCGCACGTGGATCCCGCTCGACGGGTCGTCGACGACGGCGCCGGAGGCGCCCGTCCGCACCTCCGCCGACGTCGCGCACGCGATCGTCGAGGCGAGCGTCGTCGTCGACGACGCCGCGATCGACGCCGCGCTCGGCGCGGCCGTCGGCTCCGCCATGTCCTGGCAGGAGCCCGACGCGGAGGACGACCTCGCCTCGAGCCCGGACGTCGTGGCGGCGATGCTCCCCATCGCCGAGCGCATCGCGGCGAGCGGGCACTGGCTCCACGCGGGCCGCGCGCCCGGCTCGTGGCTCGTGCGCTGGGACGAGACGCCGCCCAGGCCGCCGATCGACCTGCGTGCAGCGCGCGACGCCGCCCACGCCGAGGACGAGGCGATGCGGGCGCATGCGCTCGACGCGCCAGGCCCGCCGCTCACCGGGTCGTGGTGGTCGACGCCGCAGACGCCGGAGACCGTCGGCAGGCTCCCGATCGCCCTCGACCTCGTCGAGGACGAGCTCGGGTGGCGCGGCGCGACGGCCGTCGCCGTCCGCGAGCCGGAGCGCCTGCTGCGCATCGACTCGGCGAGCGCCTGGGTCGCGCTCGCCCGTGCGCATCCGCTCGAGACGACCTTCGCCAGGAGGCACGACTGGGGTCGGGCCACCGGCGAGCAGCACCGCTGGATCGTGCCCGACTGGGCTGCGGTCGCCGAGCATCACGACGCCGTGCACCTCGACGTGCGCTGCTGGCTCGAGGGTGCGGGCCGTGCCCTGCCGCTCGACGACGAGCGGGCGACGGTGATCGCCGGCTGGTCGCCCGACGCCACCGTCCGCCTGCACGAGCCCATCCCGCTCGACGCGCATCGCCCCCGTCGCTTCGAGCGCGACGAGGGCGATGCGTGGGTCGAGGTCGACGCCGCCAGGCAGGGCCTCAGTCGGCGACGATCGCCCCCGGGTTGAGGATGCGCTGCGGGTCGGACGCCGCGAACAGGCCGCGCATGACGGCGACGCCCTCGGTCGAGATGTCCTGCTCGAGCCACGGCGCGTGCTCGAAGCCGACGCCGTGGTGGTGCGAGATCGCGCCGCCGTGGTCGACGAACGACTGCTGGATCGCCGACTTGACGGTCTCGTACTCGACGATCGAGTCGCCGCCCGCGACCCACGCGAAGGTGAAGTACAGGCATGCGCCCGAGTGGTACGAGTGCGACAGGTGGCACATGATCCAGCCGGGCTGGCCGATCCGCTCGTACGCGGCGTTCGCCGAGGCGACGGTGGCCTCGTACAGCTCGAGCAGGCGCGACCACGGCGCGACGGTCTCGGACACGTCGGCGACGGCGCCGCGGTCGAGGAGGAAGTCGCGCAGGTAGGGCGTGTCGAACTTCTTCTGGTCGTAGAGCACGCCGGGGCCCGTGCCGACGCCCATGCCGCCGTAGGCCTTCACGATGCGCTCGACCGCTGCGCGCTGCCGACGCACGTGCGCGGGCGAGCCCTCGTAGCCGATGAACGACATGCAGATCTCGTCGAGGTCCCAGCCCTTCGAGCGCATGAGCCGCGGCAGGACCTCCTCGGCGAGGATGCGCGACGTGCCGGTGCGCGTCTTGCTCGTCGCCATCGAGAACGCCGTCTCGCGCGCGTCGGACACGCGGGTGATCGACGGTGCGGCGTCGGACGCCGCGATGGCCTGCATCGCGCCGAGCGCGACGGCCCAGCGGGGGAAGAAGTACGCGTGGATGACGCGCTCCTCGGGCACGCGGTGCACCTGCACCGTCACCTCGGTGATGATGCCGAGGCGGCCCTCGGAGCCGAGGATCATCTCGCGCACGCTCGGGCCGGTCGACGCGTTGGGCATCGCGCGGATCACGAGGGTGCCGTCCGGGCGCACGACGCGCATGCCGCGCGCGATCTCGGCGATGTCGCCGTACTTGTCGGACTGCATGCCGCTCGAGCGCGTCGCGACCCAGCCGCCGAGCGTCGAGTGCGTGAACGAGTCGGGGAAGTGCCCGAGCGTCCAGCCCTTCGCGTTCAGCTGCGCCTCGAGGTCGGGCCCGAGGGCTCCCGCCTGGATGCGCGCGACCTGCGAGGGCTCGTCGATGTCGAGCAGCAGGCGCATGCGGCCCATGTCGACGGAGACGATGGGGCGCGTCTCGGTCGCGGTCGGCTCGAGGCTGCCCGCGATGTTCGAGCCGCCGCCGAAGGGGATGAGCACGGCGTTCGCCGCCGCGGCGACCTGCACGATGCGCTGCACGTCGTCCTCGTCGCCCGGGTAGGCGACGACGTCGGGGATGCGGGGCAGGATGCCGGCGCGCACGCGGATGAGGTCGCGGATCGACTTGCCGTAGGTGTGCACGACGCGGTCGAGGTCGTCGGTGACGACGTGCTCGGCGCCGATGGCGCCGCGGAGCTCGCCCAGCAGCGAGTCGGGCGCCTGCGACGCGGGCACGTCGATGTCGTCGAACGACGGCGTGTCGACGGCCTCGGAGGCGTGGAGGTCGAGCCCGACGGCCCGCTCGACGAAGGGTGCGAACGCGGGCTTGTCCTCGTGGTGGAACGCGACGCCCTCACGGCCCCAGCCCCACCACTTCATGTGCTCGACGGTCATTCAGGCAGCTCCTTCGCGTCAGGACCGCCGTGGACGGTCACGAGTCGGACGACCTCCGCCTGCACGCGGGCGGTGAGGTCGCGGGCGGTCTCGCCCTCGATCGGTGCGATCGGGTCGCCGAACACGACCGTCACGGGCAGCCTGCCGGGCTTCGGCCACGACGAGCCGCGCGGATGCGCGTGGTGGGCGCCGACGAGCGCCACGGGGAGGATGGGCACCTGCAGCTGGATCGCGAGCGCCGCGGAGCCCGGCCGGAAGTGCGCCATGCGGCCCGTCTTCGAGCGCGTGCCCTCGGGGAAGAGCAGCACGGGGATGCCGCGCTCGAGCAGCGAGCGCGCGGACACCACCTGCTTGCGGCGCCCGGAGCGCTGCACGGGGAAGGCGTTGAAGAACAGCGCCGTCAGGCCGCGCCGCCACCAGACGTCGAAGAAGTAGTCGGCTGCGGCGCCGATCGCGAGGGTCTTCGCGATGCGCCAGGGGAGCGCGGAGAGGATCGACGGCGCGTCGAGGTGGCTCGAGTGGTTCGCGACGAGGATGAACGGCTGGCCCTCGAGGGCCGCGGCCTTGTGCTCGTCGACGGCGTGCAGCGTCACCGTGGCGTGCACGGCGCTCTTCAGCACGCCGCGCTGCGCGCCGAAGCGAGCGACCTCGTGCGCCTTCGAGTCGAAGCGGTCGCGGGGGTGCGGGGCGTCTGCCACCAGGACAACCTACCGATCTCGTCGCGATCGCAGCGCACGCGACAGGGCGCGCACGCTCGCGCGCGGCATCACGCGCAGCAATCCGGCGAAGGTCTTGTAGCGAACGCTCGGTATGGACAGCACCTTGCCGCGATCGACGTCGCGCAGGCACGCCTGCACCACGGCCTCGGGCTCGAGCCACAGCACGTCGGGCAGACCGGAGGCGGCCATGCCCGCGCGCTCGTGGAACTCCGTGCGCACCCAGCCGGGCATGAGGGCCGTGACGGTCACGCCCGAGCCGTGCAGCTCGTTCGCGAGCCCCTCGGTGATCGTCGTGACCCACGCCTTGATGGCGGCGTACGCGCCCATCGACGTGAGGCCGGCCGTCGACGACACCGTGACGATGGCGCCCTCGCCGCGCGGCCGCATCGTGCGTGCCGCCGCCGCCGCGAGCCGCTGCGTCGCACGCCCCATGACCTCCCATGCGCGATCGTGCTCGCTGGGGTCGGCGCTCATGATCTGCGCGTGCATGCCGAACCCGGCGCACGTCACCACCATGCCGATGGGGGCGTCCTCCGACTCGATGCGGGCGGCGACGCGCTCCTGCTCGTCGCGCACCGCGAGGTCGGCGGGCAGCACCTCGACGTCGACGGGCAGCTCGGCCGCCATGGCCTCGAGCCGCCCGCAGTCCCGAGCGACGAGGACGAGGTCGTGACCCCTGGCGGCGAGGGCACGCGCGAACGCGGCTCCGATGCCGGAGGACGCACCGGTGACGAGCGCACGCATGCGCCCAACACTAGCCGCGCCGCAGCACGCTTCCGCCATGCGGGCGACGGTATCGTCGA
Source organism: Agrococcus sp. GCM10030265 (assembly GCF_042666675.1). Lineage (NCBI taxonomy): Bacteria > Bacillati > Actinomycetota > Actinomycetes > Micrococcales > Microbacteriaceae > Agrococcus > Agrococcus sp. GCM10030265. Next base: position 857,020 of record NZ_JBHTCZ010000002.1, on the reverse strand, counting down.
GACGATGACCACCACCGCCACGCAGCGCGCGTTCGACGTCCGCGCCTTCGCGCGCGACGCGCGCGGCAGCCATCGCGACGCCCTCGACCTCGCGGCCTTCGTCGACGCGCCGCTCGACGACGTCGCCCTGCGCCTCGTGGCGGTGCTGCACCACGTCGAGGCCGCCACGATGGAGCGCCTGCGCGACATGCTCGTGACCGCGACCCACAAGGACGCCCGCATGACGGCGTTCCTCGTGACGTGGGCGTACGAGCGCTTCTGGATCGCGGATGCGCTGCGCGCCATCCTCGACGCGCACGGGCACGCCACCGAGCTGCGCGGGCGCTCGCGCGTGCGGCTGCGCGAGCTCGCCGAGCGCCGCGGGCCCATCCGCCGCGCCCTCATCGCGAACGTCACGGGCGTCGACGTCGTCGCGATCCACGCCGCGGCGGGGCTCGTCGACGAGTGGATCGTCGGCGAGGCGTTCGGCGCCCTGCAGCGCCACGCTCGGCACGCGACGATCGATGCGCTCGTGCGCATCGTCGACGAGGTGCAGGAGCGTCACCTCGAGTTCCTCGGCCAGGAGGCCGAGCGTCGCCTCGCGGACTCGCCGCGCGCACGCCGCCTCACGCGGCGCGCGCTGCTCGGCACCGCATGGCCGATCGGCGCCATCCACGTGCCGGCGTCCGCCCGACACCTGCTCGAGCGGCTGACCTTCGCAGGCGCCGCCGGGCGCGCGGCCCTCGAGCGCGTGCGCGACCGGGTGGCCGCCCTGCCGGGGATGGATGCGACAGCCGACCGTCTGGCTGCCAGGCTGGTGGCATGAGCCCCACACGCACGCCGCACGACCTCGGCGACGCCCATGTCCTCCTGACCGGAGCCACGGGCTTCGTCGGACAGGCGATCCTCGAGCGTCTGCTTGCGACGTTCCCGTCCACGACGGTGTCGATCCTCGTGCGCGGCAAGGGCGACGAGTCGGCGGAGGACCGCGCCGCGGCGCTGCTGCGCAAGCCCGTCTTCGACCGGTGGCGCGCCGCCGTGGGCGACGAGGCCGCGGACGCTGCGATCGGCACGCGCGTGACGGTGATCGACTCGGGCCTCGACGAGGTCGCGCCGCTGCCCTCTGGCATCGACGTCGTCATCCACTCGGCGGCGAGCGTCTCGTTCGACCCGCCGATCGACGAGTCGTTCGACACGAACCTCGGCGGCGCCGTCGGCCTCTACGAGGCCGTGCGCGCCACGGGCGCCGACCCGCACGTCGTGCACATCTCCACCTGCTACGTCGGCGGCCTGCGCAAGGGCGTCGCGCTCGAGCAGAGCCTCGACCACGACGTCGACTGGCGGCTCGAGCACGCCGCGGCGCGGCAGGCGCGCGAGCGCGTCGAGATGCAGTCGCGCATGCCCGAGCTGCTCACGGGATTCCTCGACGCCGCCCGCGCCGAGCACGGCAAGGCCGGCCCGCTCGCCGTCGCATCCGCGAGCGAGGAGGCGCGTCGCGCCTGGGTGACCGAGCAGCTCGTCGAGGCGGGCCGCACGCGTGCGCAGAGCCTCGGCTGGACCGACGTGTACACGCTGACGAAGGCATTCGCCGAGCGCGCCGCCGAGCAGCTGTGGGGCGCCGAGCGCCGCCTGTCGATCGTGCGCCCGTCGATCATCGAGTCGGCGGCCCAGCACCCCTACCCGGGCTGGATCGACGGCTTCAAGGTCGCCGATCCGCTCATCGTGGCCTACGGCAAGGGGCAGCTGCCCGAGTTCCCCGGCTCGCCCGACTCCGTGCTCGACGTCATCCCCGTCGATCACGTCGTCAACGCGGCGCTCGCGGCGGCGATGCAGCCGCCGCCCGCAGGCCGCCCCGCCTACTACCAGGTGTCGTCCGGTCGCTCGAACCCGCTGCCGTACCACGAGATCTTCCAGGCGGTGCGGCGCTACTTCACCGCGCATCCGATGCAGCAGGGCGACGCGCCCGTCATCGTGCCGAACTGGACCTTCCCGGGCGGCACGCGCGTCGATCGTCGACTCGCGCAGCAGCAGCGCGCCGTGACGGCGGCGCAGCGGGCGCTCGGCGCGCTGCCGACGACCGACCGCACGCGCCGGTGGCGCACCGCGACCGACAAGGCGGTGCGCGACATCGGTCGCCTGCGCCAGTTCATCGCGCTCTACAAGGTGTACGTGCAGTCGGAGATCATCTTCGACGACGCCAACACGCGGGCGCTCCACGCCTCGCTGCCGCCCGAGGTCGCCGCCGACCGCGGGTTCGACATCACGGCCGTCGACTGGGACCACTACCTGCAGGACGTGCACCTGCCCGCGGTCACCGAGCTCGCGACGTCGTTCTCGGCGCGCCGACGGGCGAAGGCGAGCGCGGCGATCGCGCAGGCGGCTGCGAGCCTCCCGCAGCGCTCCGACGTGCTCGCGGTCTTCGACCTCGAGGGCACGCTCATCGACTCGAACATCGTCGAGCAGTACCTCTGGGTGCGCACGCAGGGCGTGCGCCGCACGGCGTACCCGGCGGAGGTCGCGCGGATGCTGCGCGACGTGCCCCGCTACCTCGCCGCCGAGCGTCGCGACCGCGGCGAGTTCATCCGCGAGTTCATGCGCAGGTACGAGGGCATGTCGGTCGACCGGCTCGAGCGCATCGTGCAGGGCGGCTACCGCGAGCGGATGCTGTCCCACGCGAGCGCCGACGCCATCGAGCGCGTGCTGCAGCACCGGGCAGCCGGCCACCGCACCGTGCTCGTCACCGGCTCGTTCGACCGGCTCGCAGCGCCCGTCGCCGCCCTGTTCGACGAGGTCGTCGCCGGCTCGATGCACGAGCGCGACGGCCGTCTCACGGGCTACCTCGCGACGCCGCCGCTCGTCGACGAGGCGCGCGCCTCGTGGCTCGCGCAGTACGCGCACGAGCACGGCGCCGACCTGTCGGCGTCGTACGGCTACGGCGACAGCCACGCCGACCTCGGCTGGCTCGCGCTCGTGGGCAACCCCACGGCCGTCAACCCGGACGGTCGGCTCGCGGGCGAGGCCGACCGTCGCGGCTGGACGTCGGCGCGCTGGCGCCGAGGCCCGGCCAACCGGGCGAGGGCGCTGCTCCGAACCATCCCCGAGGCGACCGCGTAGGCGGTCGCCCGGCACACACCGCGCAGGAGGGACGGGCTCGCGCCCGACAGCATGGCCTTCGACATCGACAAGTACACGAAGCAGTCCGAGGGCGTCCAGTGGGGCGACCTCGACCTCGACGCCTTCGACTCCGACCCCCTGCCCGAGTCGACGCTGCGCACGCTGCGCTACATGTGCGACGTCGAGTACCACACGGTCTGCTATCTGCGGGACCTCCTGACGACCCCGTCGCACAAGGAGCCCGAGGTGGGCGCCTTCATGACGATGTGGAACCGCGAGGAGTTCTGGCACGGCGAGGCGCTCGCCGCCGTGCTCGCGAAGCACGGCGTCACGGTCGACTACGACGTGCTGAAGGCCACGCGGCTGAAGCTCGGGTGGAAGGATCGCCTCGACCCCGTGAAGCAGTCGCTGCTCGGCAACGTCGTCGGCAACGACTTCGTCGCCGTGCACATGACGTGGGGCGCCGCCAACGAGTACTCGGCGAACGCCGCCTACCACCGCCTCGCGAAGCTGCAGTCGCATCCCGTGCTCACGCCGCTGCTGAAGCGCATCGCGATCCAGGAGTCGAAGCACATCGCCTTCTACGCGACGCAGGCGCGCAAGCGGCTCGAGAAGAGCAAGAAGGCGCGCGTCATCACGCGCTTCGTCATGTCGAAGGTGTGGCAGCCCGTGGGCTCCGGCATCAACACCGACGACGAGGTCTCGCACGTCATGACGCACCTGTTCCAGGGGCCCGACGGCCGCAAGCTCATCCGCGACATGGACACGAAGATCTCGGCGCTGCCGGGTCTCGAGGGGCTGCACATCGTCGAGCGGGCGATGGACGCTCGCGGCGTCCCCGCCTGACGCGCAGGCGGCGGCGGGGCCGCGCGCCGACCTCGTCCGCCGGCTCGCGGGCGCTCGCGCCGCCTAGCGCTGCCGCAGCACCGCCACCATGGGGCGGTGGTCGCTGCCGAGGTCGTCGTAGCCGGTGAGCACCTCGGCGTCGACGACGCGCCAGTCCGGGGAGGCGACGACGTGATCGATCTGCGCCCCCAGCCACGCGGGCGCCCATGTCGGCCACGTGCCGACGGCCCCGGATCCGGCGTCGCCTGCCGCATCCACGCAGGTGCCGATGTCGCCCGTGCCCGAGCCCAGCGACGACCAGTGGTCGAGCGTCGAGTTGAAGTCGCCGCCGACGATGATCGACTCGCCCTGCGCGCAGAGCGTCGCGACGAACTCGAGGTCGTCGCGCCAGTTGCGCATCTGCTGGGGGATGGGGGCGACGGGATGCGTCGCCACGAGCGTGGGCCCGATGCCCGAGTCGGGCGTGGCGACGACGGTCGGGAGCGTGTTCGTCTGGCCGACGTCGACCGAGGGCTGCGCCGTGTACGTGCCCATCGACGTCGACACGAGCATCGTGGTGTTGAGCGCACCGTAGTCGGCGTTCGCGAAGTCGGTCGTGAGGGCGAAGAACGGGTTGCCCTCGGCGCCCAGGAGCACCGCGACCTCCGTGCCCATCTGGATGGTCGTCTCCGGCAGCATCACGACGTCCGCGCCGGAGTCGCGCACGACGCCCGCGATGGCCTCGGCGCCGGGCGCGTCGCCGAGCGTGTTCCACGTCAGCACCACGACGTCGCCCTCCTCGGCGACCGCCGCGGAGTCGTCGACGCCGCGCGAGAGGTGGATGCCCGACGACGCGACCATGAAGACGAGCAGCAGCACGACCATGGCGCCCGCGAAGCGGCGGATGCGCCTCGCCGCCATGAGCAGCAGGGCCACGACGGCCAGCACGGCGGCGATGCACACGACGCCCATGCGCAGCGACACGACCTGGGCCACCACCGGCGCCTGCTCGAGCCCGAACGTCTGCGGCCACGCCGCCACGAGCAACGCCGCAGCCACGGCGATGCCGACGAGCCATCCGAGCACCTTCATCCTCTCCAGGGTAGGTGCCGCGGCGCTGCTGCGGCGGCTCCTACGATGGTGGGATGAGCGCAGCCGGCACGAACCCCGCGGGTGCGACGTCGTGGGGCCGCATCGACCTGCATGCGCACTCGACCGAGTCGGACGGCACGGAGTCGCCGCGCGAGCTCGTGCTGCAGGCGCACGCGGCGGGGCTCGGCACCGTCGCGATCACCGACCACGACACCACCGCGGGGTGGGGCCCTGCGACCGAGGCGGCGCACGAGGTCGGCATGGGGCTCATCCCCGGCGTCGAGTTCTCGGCGCAGCAGCAGTGGGCGAGCGTGCACGTGCTCGGCTACCTGCTCGACCCCGTGGCGCCCGCGTTCCTCGCCGAGCGCGAGCGCATCCGCGTCGAGCGCGTGCATCGTGCGCAGCGCATGGTCGAGCGCATCGGCGCCGACTACCCGCTCACGTGGGAGATCGTGCAGGAGCACGCCTCGCCCACCGCGACGATCGGGCGACCGCACATCGCCGACGCCCTCGTGTCGCTCGGCATCGTCCCCGACCGCTCGAGCGCGTTCGACGGCATCCTGCACTGGCGCGGCGGCTACTACCAGCCGCATCGCGCGCCGGCGCCGCTCGAGGCCGTGCGCATCATCCGCGCAGCGGGCGGCGTGCCCGTCATCGCGCATCCCGCGGGCCGTGGGCAGGCGGCGATGGACGACGAGGTGCTCGGCGACCTCGTCGACGCGGGGCTCTTCGGCCTCGAGGTCGACCACCGCGACAACCCCGCAGACGCTCGCTCCTGGCTGCGCGACCGCGCCGCCAGGTACGGCCTCGTCACGACGGGGTCGAGCGACTGGCACGGGCGCGGCAAGCCCAACCTCTTCGGCGAGCACACGACGAGCCCCGAGGTGCTCGACGCGATCGTGGCGGAGGCCACGGGCGCCGAGCCGATCCTGCCCGCCTGAGACGCCGACGCCGCGGGCGAGGGGACGCGCGGACGGCGCGTCTCGCGCGCGGCTCCAGTACCCTGCATCCATCCCGAGCACGAGAGGACCTGCGCATGGCATGGTCGGATCCGGCAGAGCTGCGCGCGGGCGACGAGCACGCGCAGACGCTCGTGCAACACCTGCGTCGGCACCTGGGCGAGCCCAGCACGATGCTCGCCGAGGCCGTGCCCGACGAGCTCCGCATCGACCTCGTGGTGTTCCCGCCCACCGACGAGCGGCCGTTCGTGACGCTCGCGACCGTCGGCATGTCGGCGCTGCCGATGCACGTGCCCTCCGAGCTCGCCGAGCATGCCCGCCAGGAGCTGCTCATCGGCGTGCCGGCCGACTGGCCGGGGCTCGCAGACGGTCTCGCCGACGTCGAGGGCGCCCTGCAGGACGAGGACGCGTACTGGCCCATCCGGCTCGTGAAGGGCCTCGCCCGCTACCCGCGTCGCAGCAGCACGTGGGTCTCGTGGGGGCACACCGTCCCCAGCGGGTCGCCCTTCCACGAGGGCGTGCCGTTCTCGACGGCGCTCATCGGCCCGCCGCTGGGGCTGCCGACGTCGATCATGGCGGCGCAGACCGCCGTCGGGCGCGTCTCCTACCTCGCCGTGCTGCCCATCACCGACGCCGAGATGCAGCACGCGACGGCGACGGCCGGCGGCTCCGACGACCTCATCGACCGGCTCCAGGCCGCGGGCGTCACGATCGCGGTCGATCCTGGGCGGGCGTCCGTCGTCTGATGCACGACGAGACCCCCTCGGCCGTGGGCCGAGGGGGTCTCGTCGTGCGTGCGTCAGGCCTGGGGCGCTGCGGCGGCGCCTGCGCCGCCCGCGCCGCCGGAGCGGCGACGTCGGCGCCTGCGCCGGGCGGGGGCGGCGTTGCCGTCGTGGTGCTCCGAGCCGCCGCCGTCGTGCGTGCCGCGGCCCTCGGCCGGCTCGGCCTCGCGCGCGGGAGCGTCCGACCGGGCGGCGCCGTCGCGACGGGGACCCCGGCCGCCGTCGCGGCCTCCGTCGCGACCGCCCCGGCTCGAGCCGCCACGCCCGCCGTCGCGCTTGGCGCGCTCGCGGTCGCGCTCGATCTCGCGCTTGGCGATGCGGTCGGGCGGCGTCGCCCGCAGGCGACCCTTCGAGCCGGCGGGGATCGCGAGGTCCTCGAACAGGTGCGGCGACGACGAGTACGTCTCGGCGGGCTCGGGCATCCCGAGCTCGAGCGCACGGTCGATGAAGACCCACTTGTGCAGGTCCTCCCAGTCGACGAACGTCACGGCGATGCCGGTGCGGCCGGCGCGGCCCGTGCGGCCCACGCGGTGCAGGTACGTCTTCTCGTCCTCGGGGATCGTGTGGTTGATGACGTGCGTCACGTCGTCGACGTCGATGCCTCGAGCGGCGACGTCGGTCGCGATGAGGACGTCCTTCTTGCCGGCCTTGAACGCGGCCATGGCGCGCTCGCGACCCTCCTGGCTCATGTCGCCGTGCACGGCGGCCGCCTCGAAGCCGCGGTCGATGAGCTCCTCGCACAGGCGCGAGGCCGCACGCTTCGTGCGCGTGAAGACCACGGTCTTGCCGCGACCCTCGGCCTGCAGGATGCGGCCGATGACCTCGTCCTTGTCGAGCGAGTGCGCGCGGTAGACGAGGTGGCGGATGTTCGCCTGCGCGATCGTGTCGTCGGGGTCGGTCGCCCGGATGTGGATCGGGCGCGACATGAACCGGCGGGCGAGCGCGACGATCGGGCCGGGCATCGTGGCCGAGAAGAGCATGGTGTGGCGCACGGGCGGCACGAGCGAGAAGATGCGCTCGATGTCGGGCAGGAACCCGAGGTCGAGCATCTTGTCTGCCTCGTCGAGCACGATCTCCGACACCTTCGACAGGTCGAGGATGCGCTGGTTCGCGAGGTCGAGGAGGCGGCCAGGGGTGCCGACGACGATCTGCGCGCCGGCCTTCAGCTGCTCGATCTGGCCCTCGTAGGCCTTGCCGCCGTAGATCGAGGCGATCTGCGTCGGGCGGTTGCCGGTGATGAGCACCATGTCCTCGGTGACCTGCACCGCGAGCTCGCGCGTCGGCACGACGATGAGCACCTTGACCCCGGGCTCGGGGTCGGCGCCGATGCGCTGCGCGATGGGCAGGCCGAACGCGAACGTCTTGCCGGTGCCGGTCTTGGCCTGGCCGATGATGTCCTGACCGGAGAGACCGAGGGGGATGGTCTGCTGCTGGATGGGGAAGGGCTCGTGGATGCCGTGGGAGGCGAGGGCCTCGACCATGTCGGCATCGATGTGCAGTGCTGCGAACGTCAAGTCGGATCCGTCTCTGGATTGCGTGATATATCCGAGCCAGTCTACCGGCGGGTCGCCTGGATGCCGGTCGGCGGCGCCGGGACTGGCTAGGCTCGTCGCCGTGGTCCGCTGGTTCGATCGCACGCCGCGCGAGGTGACGAGGTCGCTGCTGCGACCCCGCACGGTGGTCCCCGAGGGCGATCGCGTGCTGCTGCAGGATCTCGAGCCGCGGCTCGAGCAGTACCTGGGGCAGCTGCTGGCCCTGCAGCTCGTCGTGCTGCAGCAGGCCGGACGCGCGGTCGACGAGTCGCCGACGCTCGCGGCGAAGGCCAACCTCGTCGAGGTGCTGCGCATCGTCTCGTCGCGCTACCGCGACCTCGCCGAGCTGCTGCCGCGCGACGTCGAGCCGCTCGCGGCGATGGAGCCGTTCTACGTCTCGAGCGAGCGCTTCGCCAAGGAGGTCGCGGGCGCCGACTGGTACGAGCAGGTGCTCGCGCTGCACGTGACGACGGGGCTGCTCACCGACTTCTTCGTCGCCTACGGCGGCGGCCTGCCCGACGACGAGCGCGGCGCGGTGCTGCGGGTGCTCACGCGCGAGACCGGGCATCCGCTGCTCGCACGCGAGCTGCAGCGCGCGATCGCCGAGAACCCGAGGCTCGCGGCCCGCATGGCGCTGTGGGGTCGCCGCCTCGTGGGCGACACGCTGCTGCAGATGTACCTCGCCGTGCACGGGCCGCAGGACGCCTCGCCCGCGCCCGCTCGCAGGCTCGAGCCCGCGTTCAACGACATCGTCGCCGCGCACACGCGCCGCATGGACGCCTTGGGCCTCACTGCCTAGGCGATCGCCGTCGCCGGCGTCGGCGCGGTCGCTGCGCGCGCGGCCCGAGCGGTCGTCAGCGCGTCGCGAGCAGGTGCTGCAGGCGCTGCTCGTCGCGAGCGGGACGCACGCGAGCGAGGGCGAGGGCTGCGATGGTGCAGGTGACGACCGGCGCGACGAGGGCGAGCAGCCAGATCCACGGGTCGGCGAGGCTCCAGCCCGAGACGACCATGACGACCCAGGCGACGGCCGTCGTGCACGCGCCGAGCGCGGGCAGCAGCAGGATGCCGTGCGTGGCACGACCGGGGATGACGTAGCGCAGCACCGCGCCGACGGCAGCGCCGAGCACCGGCATCCAGAGGAGCTCCATCAGGCCACGAATCCCACGCGGCGCGCCGACTCGGAGCCGATCTCGACGTACGCGATCTGCGCGCTCGGCACGAGGTAGCGACGCCCCTTGGCGTCGTCGAGCGAGAGGTGGCCGCCGTCGAACGCCGCGGTCACGGCCTGCTCGACCTCGGCGACCGTCTGCGCGGAGTCGAACGCGATCTCGCGCGCGGTGTCCTTGATGCCGATGCGGATGTCCATGTCGAGAAGGATATGGGATGGGCGTGGGCGCATCGTGCGCGTTCGCCGACAGCGGCCGGGGTGCCGTGGATGTCGGCGGCGGGCCCTAGCGTCGAGGGGTGCCCACGACCCTCGACGCCTCGCAGCGCGCCGTGCTCGACCTGCCCGTCGACGCGAGCGCCGTCGTCCTGGGCGTCGCGGGATCGGGCAAGACGACCACGGTCGTCGAGCTCGTGGCCGAGCGGCTGCAGACGCTCGGCTGGGCGGGGGGAGACGTGCTGGTGCTCGCCGGCTCGCGCGCCGCGGCGACGCGGCTGCGCGATCGGCTCGCCGCCCGCGTCGCGGTCGTGACGCCCGGTCCGCTCGCGCGCACGGCGGCGTCCTTCGCGTACGCCCTCCTCGGCGAGCAGGCCCTCGCCGAGGGCACCGAGCGCCCGCAGCTGCTCTCGGGTGCCGAGCAGGACGGCATGCTCGCCGAGCTCCTCGCCGGGCACGCCGAGCTCGGCGCGGGGCCCGAGTGGCCCGAGCATCTGGGTGCGGAGGTGCGCGAGCAGCAGGGCTTCCGCACCGAGCTGCGCGACGTGCTCGCGCGAGCGCGCGAGCAGGGGCTCGATCGTGCGGCGCTCGACGACCTCGCGCGCATGCACGACCGTCCCGAGTGGGCGGCCGCGGGCGCCGTGCAGCACGAGCTCGACCAGGTGCTCGCGCTCGCGCACCGCGACGGCGTCGGCGCGCTCGACGCCCCCGGCCTCCTGGCTCGGGCCGCCGCCATCGTGCGCGCCGGCGAGCGCCGCCTGCGCCTCCTCGTCGTCGACGACGCGCAGGAGCTCACCGAGGGCGCGACGCGACTCGTCGAGGCACTGCACGCCACCGGCACGACCGTCGTGGCCTTCGGCGACCCCGACACCGCCACCGACATGTTCCGCGGCGCCGACCCGTCGATCCTCGGCTCGCTCGGCGCCCGACTCGGCTTCTCGACGCGCATCGACCTCGCGCACGACCACCGGCACGGCGAGGTGCTGCGCTCGGCGATCGCCGGGCTGTCGGGGCGCATCGGCACGGCGCTCGGCGGCACGCACCGAGCCGCCGACGCGGTGGGCGACGCCGGCGCGATCGCGGTGCACCTCGTCGACGGCGCCGTCGAGCAGTCGAGGCGCATCGCGCGCATCCTCCGTCGCAGGCACCTCGTCGACGACGTCCCATGGGGCGAGATGGCCGTCGTCACGCGCTCGGGCAGGCTCGCGGCCGAGCTCGAGCGCTCGCTCGCCGATCTCGAGGTGCCGACGCTGCGCGAGGGCGGGGGGTCGGCCGTGCGCGGCTCGAGCGTCGCCGACGACCTGGTGGCGATGCTCTCCGTCGTCACGGGCGTCGAGCCCCTCGGGCCCGAGGTCTCGCGCCGCATCCTCTCGTCGCCGCTCGTCGGGCTCGACGCCGTCGGTCTGCGCCGCCTGCGCCGTGCCGTGCGCCACCGCGCGCTCGCCGACGAGCGCGTGCCGGCATCCGGCGACGAGCTGCTCGCGATCGCCCTCGCCGACGAGGCCTCGCTCGACGGCGTCGGAGGGCAGGAGGCACGCATCGCGCGCGCCGTCGCGTCGCGGCTGCGCTACGCCGCCGAGCTCGCGCACGGCGACGACCCCGACACCGCCGTCGAGCTGCTGTGGCGCCTGTGGGACGGCGCGGGGGTCGCCGACGCGTGGCGCGAGGCGGCGCTCGCGGGCGGCGGCGACGCCGCATGGGCGCACCGCAGGCTCGACGCCGTCGTCGCGCTGCTCGACCACGCCGCGCGGCACGCCGAGCGCCATCCCGACGTGCGCGCCGACGAGTTCGTGCGCGCGTGGCGGTCGGCGGCGCTCGAGCTCGACTCGCTCGCAGGCAGGCAGGTCGCCGCGTCGGTGCGCATCGGCACGCCGTCGCAGCTCGTGTCCGTCGAGCTCGACACCGTCGTCGTGGCCGGCGTGCAGGAGGGTGCGTGGCCCAACCTGCGGCCGCGCGGGTCGCTGCTCGGCGCGCAGCAGCTCGCGGGGGAGGCGTCGGTCACCGACGTCGCCGGCGACGAGCTGCGCATGTTCGTGCACGCCGTCTCGCGGGCACGGGCGGCGGTGCACGTCGTCGCGATCGAGACCGAGGAGGAGCGGCCCGCGCGCTGGCTCGCGGGGCTCCCGCCCGCGCCCGACGAGGTCGACGCCCGTGGCAGGAGCCTGCGCGAGCTCGTGGGCACGCTGCGGCGACTGCTCGTCGACCCGCAGTCGTCCGAGCCCCTGCGGCGCGACGCGGCGGCGGCCCTCGCCAGGCTCGCGAGCGAGGGCGTGCCGGGTGCCGACCCGTCCCAGTGGGCGGGGCTCGCCGCCGCGACGACCGATGCTCCCCTCGCCGACGAGGGCGAGCCGATCGGCGTCTCGCCGTCGGCGCTCGAGGGCTTCGAGACGTGCCCCGTCGACTGGGCGGTCGGTCGTCTCGCCCCGACGGGCTCGGCCACGCCGCAGGCGATCGGCACGATCGTGCACGCGGCCGTCGAGCACGCCGACGCCGCCGATGCGGCATCGCTCATGGCGGCGGTCGAGGCGCGATGGTCCGAGCTGGCGTTCCGCTCGCCGTGGGAGTCGGCGCGCGAGCGGGCCGTCGTCGAGCAGATCGTGGTGGCCATCGCCGACTACGTGCGCTCCGAGCGGGCTCAGGGGTGGCGCATCGAGGTCGGCGACCACGAGCGGCGCTTCGAGCTCGCGATCGGCGAGGTCGTGCTGCGCGGCTCGATCGACTGGATCGAGCGCCGCGGCGACGAGGTGCGCATCGTCGACCTGAAGACCGGCAAGGAGAAGCCGAGCGGTCCTGCGATCGCGGCGCACGCGCAGCTGCGCGCCTACCAGCTCGCCGCGGCACGCGGCGCGATCGCGACCGTCGCACCCGAGACGACGTCCGCAGGTGCGCGGCTGCTGTACCCGCGCGACCCGAGGCCGGTCGGCGACCAGGCGCCGCTCGCCGCCGACGAGCTCGGCGAGTTCGAGGCGCGCGTCGTCGACGTCGCCGCGCGCATGGCGGCCGCGACGTTCACGGCCGTGCCCCTCGAGCACTGCCTCAACGAGTTCGCGCACGGGCAGTGCGAGATCCACGTGCGACGACAGGTGACCGAATGAGCCAGCGCATCCACGAGGCGACGATCAGCCCCGCCGAGATCGCCGAGCGACTCCACGCGGCGTCCGGGGCCGAGGGTGCGCCACGCGTGCCCACCGACGAGCAGGCCGCCGTGATCACGGCGCCCCTCGAGCCGGCGCTCGTCGTCGCGGGCGCGGGATCCGGCAAGACCGAGACGATGTCGATGCGCGTGCTGTGGCTGCTCGCGAATCGCATGGTCGAGCCCGAGCGCATCCTCGGCCTCACCTTCACGCGCAAGGCCGCGAGCGAGCTGCGCGTGCGCCTCGTCGAGCGCATCGAGCAGCTGGTGCGCGCCGGTCTCGTCGACGAGTCCGCCGCAGCCGTCGAGCCGACGGTGTCGACGTACAACGCGTTCGCGAGCCAGCTGTACCGCGAGCACGCCCTCGTGCTCGGACGCGATCCCGACGCCGACCTGCTCGGCGACACCGCGGCATGGCTGCTCGCCCGCGACGTCGCGCTCGCGAGCGACGACCTGCGGCTCGCGGCGCTGCGCTCGAACGACGTCGTCGTCGACGGTCTGCGCCGTCTCGCCTCCGAGCTCGGCGACAACGCGCTCGAGCCCCACGTGCTCGACGGCTTCGCTCGGCCGTTCGAGCGCATCGCGAGCCTCGAGGTGGGCAGGGGCCAGGTCGGCGTGGGCCGCGAGCGCGACAAGGACGTCCTCGCCATGCGGGCGCTCGAGCCGCTCGCCGCGCTCGCCGCCACCTACGACCGGCGCAAGCGCGAGCTCGGCGTCATCGAGTTCAGCGACCAGGTGCGCTTCGCGCTCCAGGCGCTGCAGGCGGCCCCTCGGCTCGTCGACGAGGTCCGTGCACGGCACGGGGTCGTGCTGCTCGACGAGTACCAGGACACCTCCGTGTCGCAGGTGCGGCTGCTCACGACGCTGTTCCGCGGCGACCCCGTCATGGCGGTCGGCGATCCGAACCAGTCGATCTACGGCTGGCGCGGCGCGAGCGCGGGCACGCTCGCCCGCTTCCACGAGGACTTCGGCGGCACGGCGCGCTTCGCGCTCTCGACGAGCTGGCGCAACGCGGCGGGCGTGCTCGACGTCGCCAACCGCATCGCCGCGCCGCTGCCCGCGCACGGCGTCGAGCGGCTGCGCCCGCGCCCCGGCGCCGAGGCGGGCGAGATCGCGCTCGAGCTGTTCGAGACGCAGCACGACGAGGCCGAGGCGCTCGCGACCTGGTTCGCCGACCGCGGCGCCGGCAGCCCGCCGACGACCGCGGCCGTGCTGCTGCGCGTGCGCGGACGCATGTGGACCTTCGCCGACGCCCTCGCGCGCCGAGGCATCGCGTGCCACGTGGTCGGCACGGGTGGCCTGCTCGCCGAGCCGGAGATCGTCGACATGCGCTCAGCGCTCTCGGTGCTCGCCGACCCCAGGGCGGGCGGCCACCTGCTGCGTCTGCTCGCCGGCGCGCACTGGCGCGTCGGCCCCCGCGACCTCGCCGCGCTGCGCGACCACGCACGCCGGGTCGCGACGCGGTTCGTCCCGCAACGCGCCCGCGAGGCCGATCGCGAGTCGACCGACGACGACGCCTCCGCCTCGCTCGTCGACGCGCTCGACGACCTGCTCGACGCCCCGGCCGACGCCGCCGTCTGGTCGGCGCTCTCCGAGGCCGGGGCCGACCGGCTCCGCGACGCGGCACGCACGTTCCGCAGGCTGCGCGCGCAGCGCGGGCTGCCGCTGCCCGAGCTCGTGCGCCTCGTCGAGCGGCAGCTGCGCCTCGACGTCGAGGTGCTCGCCAACCCGGCGCGCGCGCCGCGGCGCTCGCTCGACGCGTTCGTCGCCGAGGTGCAGCAGTTCGCCCTCACCGACCCTGCCGCGACGCTCGAGGCGCTCGTCGGCTGGCTCGAGCGCGCCGCACGCGACGACACGCTCGACGCACCCGCCCCGGAGCCCGAGCCGGGCGTCGTGCAGATCCTCACGATCCACGCGTCGAAGGGCCTCGAGTGGGATCTCGTGGCCGTGCCGTCGCTCACCGAGAAGACCCTGCCGATGCAGCGGCAGGATGCCCGCGGCTGGCTGGCCGTGGGCGCGGTGCCGTACGCCCTGCGCGGCGACGCGGGCGAGCTGCCGCGCTTCGATCCCGCCGGCGTCGCGGACCTGCGCGAGTACGGGATCGAGCGGAAGGCGTACGCCGAGGGGCTCGCCGACCAGTTCCACGCCGAGGAGCGCCGGCTCGCCTACGTCGCCGTCACCCGTGCACGGGCGTCGCTGTGGATGTCGGGCGCTTGGTGGATCGGCAGGAACAAGGCCATCGCGAAGCCGTCGCGCTTCCTCGTCGACGGCGCAGACGTGCTCGGCATCGAGCTGCCGTCCGCGCCGGCGCACGCCGAGAACCCGACGGTGCTCGAGCTCGAGCAGGCCGTCTGGCCGCCCGACCCGCTCGGGCGTCGCCGCGACGTCGTCGAGCGCGCCGCCGCCGCCGTGCGCGCGGCCGACGCCGCGGCGCCGACGCGGTTCGACGACGAGATCGCGCTGCTGCTCGCCGAGCGCGACGCCCCGGCGCGGGCGGTCGCGCCGAGCCGCATCTCGGCCTCGACCGCGAAGGACTGGCTCGCCGATCCCGAGGGTCAGGCGCTCGCGCGCGTGCGCCCCATGCCGCGCCGCCCGTTCCGCGCCACCCGGCTCGGCACGCTCTTCCACCAGTGGGTGGAGCAGCGCGGCACGACGGGGCTCGCCGACCTCGTCGACGACGAGCCGCTCGACGAGGGCGATCTCGTCGCGGTCGACGTCGAGCGCCTCGCGCGCCTGCGCGAGACCTTCCTCGCATCGCCGTACGCGCGCATGGAGCACGTCGCGACCGAGCTCGAGGTGCATCTGCCGCTCGGCTCGACGTCGGTCGTGTGCCGCATCGACGCGGTGCTGCGCGATGGCGATGAGCTCGTCCTCGTCGACTGGAAGACGGGGGCGCTGCCGCGATCGCGGGCCGACGTCGCCGAGCGCGGCCTCCAGCTGGCGCTCTATCGCGCGGCCTACGCGCTGCACGCGGGCGTCGATCCCGAGAGCGTGCGCGCCGAGCTGTACTTCGTCGAGCACGACGAGGTCGTGCGGCCCGAGCACGTGCTGAGCCTCGACGAGCTGCGCGACGCGTGGGAGACGGCGCGGGGGCGCCTGGCCTGAGCCGTCGGATGCGATGCGGCGAGGCGCTCAGCGCCGCGCGGACTCCGGCAGCCCCACGTCGCCGATCTCCTCCGTGAGGTCGTCGGCGCCGCGGCGTGGAGCCTCGGGCCTCGCCACCGAGGTGCCCCGCTCGTCGAGCATGTGCTGCACGTCGGCGAGGTCCATCGTGTGGAGCCGCTCGGGGCGCAGCGCCGTCGAGGCGTCGTCGTCGGCGACGCGGTCGGCGAGCCGGGCGAGCATCGCCTCGGCATCCGCGACGATGGCGTCGTCGTGCGCCTGCACGCCGTGCAGCAGCCACCGGGCGACGTCGAGCTCGGCGTGCAGCATCGCGCGGCGACGCAGCTGCCGGTCGGCTCCGCGCACGCCCGCGTAGGCCACGAACGCTTCGTCGACCGATGATCCGTGCTCGCTGCCGAGCAGCCACGCGAGGTCGACGGCGGGGTCGCCGAGCCCGAGCGCGTGCCAGCCGTCGATGCCCGTGATGCGCGAGTGCTCACGGCGGAACGCGGGCGCCTGCAGGTCGCCGTGCACGACGCGGGCCTGGAACTGCCACAGCGCAGGATCGTCGAGCGCGGTCTCCCAGCGCGCGAGCAGCGGAGCGGGGACGCGGCCCGTCACGGCGACGGCGTCGAAGACCTCGACGAGCGCCTGACGGATGTCGGCGACCGAGCGGTGCGGAAGCCCGGCGTCGACGACGATGCTCGTCGGCAGCTCGTGCAGCGCCGCGATCGCCTCGCCGATGGATGCCGCGAGGCCGGCGTGCGCGGGCGAGACGTCGGGCAGGTGCAGCGTCGTGCCGCCGAGGCGCGTCGACACCACGACGGCCGTGCGCTGCAGCGCAGCGGTGCCGAGGGTCTCGGGCACCTCGAACGGCAGGCGGTCGCGCACCGCGGCCGTGAAGACGTTGAGCGTCACGGCCTGGTCGCTCAGACGCCGCAGCGACTCGCGCGTGCGGGGCACGACGATGCGCACGATGCGGCCGTCCGCCGTGCGTGCGGCGACGGCCTCCACGTCTGCGTCCGAGCCGTCGTCGACGGCCCCGACGACCTCGATGCCGGGCACGGCGGAGGTCGCCAGCGCGGCTAGAGTGAAGGGGTTCGCAGCCATGATGGAAGGGTACGGCGGGCATCCGCGGCTCCTGCGTCGCCACGCGCTGCGACAGGAAGGCTGCTGTGACGAACCCGTCCTCGATCCCGCCCCTCTCGCGAACCTCGCTCGATCGCGACCATGCGTCGCGGATGCGGGAGGGCTCGCTCGAGGCCGCGCTCGCCGATCCGTCGACCCGCGTCGTGCTCGTCGACGGCGACCGCACGCTCGTCGCAGGCGGCGCGATCGTGCGCGTGCCCGTCGACCGCGTGCCCTCGGGCGCGAGCATCGCGTGGCTGGGGCGCACCGCGGGCCACGGCGGACAGCAGCCGGGTGCCATCGTGCTCGCGGCGACGGTCGACGGCTCGGCGCTCGACGGCGCCGTCGTCGACGGAGCCGGCGACGGACGCGAGCTGGGCGACTGGCGCAGCCTGCGCGAGATCGGCGCCGAGCTCGACGACGAGGACGCCGGCATCCTCACGCAGGCGGTCGCGCTCGCCAGGTGGCAGGCGACGTCGGGCTTCAGCGGCATCGACGGCTCCGCGGTCGCGTTCCGGCAGGGCGGCTGGGTCGGCATCGACGGCGCGGGCGCGCAGCACTTCCCGCGCATGGATCCCGCCGTGATCGTGCTCGTGACCGACGCGGCCGACGAGCGCATCCTGCTGGGGCGCAACGCCGCGTGGACCGACCGCTTCTCGCTGTTCGCCGGCTTCGTCGACCTCGGCGAGTCGTTCGAGGCGACGGTCGTCCGCGAGGTCTTCGAGGAGTCGGGCGTGCGGGTCGAGGAGCCCCGCTACGTCGCGAGCCAGCCGTGGCCGTTCCCGCGGAGCATCATGGTGGGCTTCGAGGCTGTGGCGCTCGACCCGGAGGCCGCGCGACCCGACGGCGAGGAGATCGTCGAGGTGCGCTGGCTCACCCGCGACGACGTGCGGAACGGAGTCGTGGGGCTGCCCGGCAACGCGTCGATCGCCGCGCACCTCATCCAGCGCTGGCTGGATCGGTGACGCCCGACGAGATCCTGGGGCGGCTCGACGAGCAGCAGCGCGAGGCGGCCGTCGCCGTGCAGGGCGCCGTGTGCGTCCTCGCGGGCGCGGGCACCGGCAAGACCCGCGCCATCACCCACCGCATCGCGTACGGCGTCGCGGTGGGCGTCTACGACCCGCGACGCGTGCTCGCGGTGACGTTCACGACGAAGGCTGCGGGGGAGATGCGTACGCGGCTGCGCGCGCTGGGCGCGGAGGTGCAGGCGCGCACCTTCCACTCGGCGGCGCTCGCGCAGCTCGCGCACTTCTGGCCGCGGCTCGCCGGCGGGCGCATGCCCGAGGTGCTGCCCACGAAGGCGCGCACCATCGCCGACGCGGCGCTGCAGCTGCGGCTGAAGGTCGACACGCCGCAGCTGCGCGACCTGGCCGCAGAGGTCGAGTGGCGCAAGGCGCGCGCGCTGACGCTCGAGCAGTACGCCGCGGGCGCGCACGGTCGAGCGCTCCCCGGCGACATGCCCGTGTCGACGATGATCGAGCTGCACGAGACGTACGAGCGGCTCAAGGACGACCGGCGGCAGATCGACTTCGAGGACGTCATCCTCGCCACCACGGGCATGCTCGAGCGCGAGCCGATCGCCGCCGACACGGTGCGCGGGCAGTACAGGCACCTCACGGTCGACGAGTACCAGGACGTCTCGCCGCTGCAGCAGCGGCTGCTGGATGCCTGGCTCGGCGGCCGTGAGGAGGTGTGCGTCGTCGGCGACCCGAGCCAGACCGTCTTCGCGTTCGCGGGCGCGAACGCACGCAGCCTGCCCGAGTTCATCGGCAGGCATCCCGACGCGACGGTCGTGCGACTCGAGCGGTCGCACCGCTCGACGGCGCAGATCGTGGATGCCGCGAACCGCCTGATGCGCGGCCGCGACGCCATCCATCTGCGCGCCGAGCGCACGGGACCGGAGCCGGAGGTGACGATGCACGCGTCGGATGCGGCCGAGGCCCGCGCCGTCGCCGAGCGATGCCGGGCGCTCGTCGCCCGTGGTGCGAAGGCGTCCGAGATCGCGGTGCTCGTGCGCTTCCACGCGCAGTCGGCGGGGATCGAGCAGGCGCTTGCCGAGGCGGGGCTCTCGGTGCGGCTCGCCGGTGCGCAGCGCTTCTTCCAGCTGCCCGCGGTGCGGCAGGCGATGCTCATGCTGCAGCAGACGCCCGACGACGGCCGCCCGCTCTTCCAGGCCGTCATCGACGTCGTCCATCCGCTCGGCTACTCGCACGAGCCGCCCGCGCGGCAGGGTGAGGAGCGCGCTCGATGGGATGCGCTGCACGCGCTCGTGACGCTCGCCGAGGAGGCGCCGCCCGGTGCGACGGCCGCGGGGTTCGCCGGCGAGCTCGCGCGCCGTGCCGCGACCGACCACGAGCCGGGCGTCGATGCCGTCACGATCGCGACGCTGCACGCTGCGAAGGGCCTCGAGTGGGAGCACGTGTGCATCGTGGGCCTGTCGGAGGGGCTGCTGCCGATCTCGTACGCCACGACGCTCGACGCCATCGACGAGGAGCGCAGGCTCTGCTACGTCGGCATCACGCGGGCACGCTCGACGCTGTCGCTGTCGCACGCGGCGGCATCGGGGCGGATGCCGAGGACGCCCTCGCGCTTCCTGGCAGAGCTCGACAGCCGCAGTCGGGGTGCTGCCCCCACCGCTCGACGCTGATCGCGCCGGTGTCGAGCGCGATGGACGCACCGGCGCCGACGTCGGCGTGCCCGAGCGCTGCGAGGTTCACGAGCACGGCGACGTGCGCGACGGTCTGCGCGACGGCCGCCGCCGGCACGGAGCGGATGGCGGGCAGCCCGTGGGGCACGGCGGCGTCGGGGTCGGCGAGGTCGGCGCACCGCGGGCAGGCCGATGCGCCAGGATCCGTCCACGGCCCGACGACGATGCGCTGATCGCCGACGACGACGGGCACGTGCACGCGGTCGCGCCGCAGCAGACGCTGCCGCTCGAGGTCGGGCAGCCGCCAGTCGGCGACGGGGATGGAGACGTCGACGCGTCGGCGCGCGATGCGGTGGCCGTCCTCCTGCAGCACGCGGCGCACCGTCGTGGCGACGGGGCCGACGCCCGTCACCTCGACGCGCAGCCGCGGTCGCTCGCTCTGCAGCAGCGCGGGCGCCAGGTCGGCGACGAGCCGCGCGCCGCGCACGGCGCCGAGGACGACGGCGGGCTCCGACGGCACGATCCCGCGTCGCATGCGGTCGAGGAGCGCGGCGGTGTCGTCGTCGACGTCGTGCAGCGTCGCGAGCGGACGCTGGGCGCCGATCCGCACGGTCGTCGTCGACGTCCAGATGATGGGCAGGGCGGGGTGGATGCGCAGCATGCGCGACAGGATGCCCCCGCGGGGCTCGAGCCATCGGCTGCCGTCCACAGCCGGGGCTCGCGTCAGTCGGCCGTGCCGTCCTCGCGCTCGTGGGGGCGGTCGTCGCGGTCGTCGGCGAGGAGATCCTGCAGCGCCCGGTCGACGTCGTCGGGCTCGGGGGCGTCGCCCTGCAGCGCGGCGATGACGCGCGCCGGCACGTCGATGTCGTCGGCGGTCGGCAGCAGGTCGGGGTGCGCCCACAGCGAGTCGCGCCGCTCGGGGCCGACGGCGTCGGTGACGGCGCGCCAGAAGGCCGAGGCCTCGCGCAGCCTCCGCGGGCGGATCTCGAGGCCGACGAGCGTGCCGAACGCGCGCTCCGCGGGCCCGCCGGTGGCGCGACGGCGGCGCACGGCCTCGGCGATGGCGTCGCGTCGCGGCAGGCGCGCGGTCGCGTCGGCCGTGACGGCGTCGACCCATCCCTCGACGAGGGCGATCGTCGTCTCGAGGCGCGCGAGGCTCTGCAGCTGCTCCTCGGTCTTCGGCGGGATGAGCGAGCCCGACGAGAGGGCCTCGCGCAGCTGCTCGGGGTTCTGCAGGTTCGACATGTCGAGCTCGCTCGCGAGCTCCTCGAGCCGCTCGACGTCGATGCGGATGCCCTCGGCGTACTCGCGCACCGACGACAGCACGTGCAGGCGCAGCCACTTCGCGTGGTGGAACAGGCGTGCGTGGGCGAGCTCGCGGGTCGCGAGCCAGATGTGCACCTGGTCGGCAGGGATCTCGAGGCTCGCGGGGAGCCCCTGGAGGTTGACGGGCAGCATGGCGGCCTGCTCGTCGAGCAGGGGGAAGCCGACGTCGCCGCCGGAGAGCACCTCGCTCGAGAGGCGCCCGACGACCTGGCCGAGCTGCATCGCGAAGAGCGTGCCGCCGACGTTGCGCAGGAGCCTGCCGGCGCCGGCGATCATCGCCTGCGCCTCCTCGGGCGCCTGCTGGCGCATGGCGTCGGTGAGCGCGTCGGCGATCGACGCCGCGACCGGCTCGCTCATCTCCTGCCAGACGGGCATGGTCGCCTCGGCCCACTGCTGGCGCGAGAGCAGCGTGATGTCGGAGATGGTGCCGATCTCGGTGGCCTCGTCGAGCCACGTGGCTGCGAGGCGCGCGGCCTGCTGCACCGCCTCGCGCTCCTCGGTCGACACCGAGCCCGGGTCGCGGCTGACGACCTGCAGCGCCTGCTGCCGCGCGACGGACCAGTCGATGCCGTCGCCCGTGCGCTGCAGCGCGCTCTGCAGCTGCGCCATGAGCTGCTGCAGCAGGGCCGGATCTGCGGGGATGCCTGCGGCAGCGCCCAGCTGCTGCGGATCGATCTGCCCGCCGAGGAACTGCTGCAGCATGTCGCGCAGCTCGGCTTCGGGATCGCGATCCGGGTCCTGGTCGGGGGACTGGTCATCCATGCGACTACGCTAGCGCCGGGCTCGCGAGCGGCGGGCAGCTCGTGGGCGCAGGAGCCTGCGCCGACGGCGAACAGGAGGCCGCGCATGCTCTTCCCGCGACGACGCGATCGGCGGGCGATCGGCGGCTGGATCGGCGTGCTCCTCTCGCTCGGCGCACTGCTCGGCATGGCCTTCCTGCCCTCGCCCTACGTCGTCGAGCAGCCGGGTCCGACCTTCGACACGCTCGGCGAGACGGACGCGGGTCCGCTGATCTCGGTGCCCGCCGGCCTCGACCATCCCGACGCCGAGGGAGCGCTGACGCTGCTCACGGTGTCGATCGCAGGCAACCCGCAGCGGCCGCTCACGTGGGTCGACGTCGCCGAGGCGTTCCTCGATCCGGCCGACGAGATCCTGCCGCTCGACGCCGTGTACGCGCCCGAGGAGACGATCGAGGACTCGAACGAGGCCGGGCGCATCGAGATGGAGTCGTCGCAGGCCGCGGCCATCGCGGCTGCGCTGCTGCACGAGGGGTACGAGATCGACGCCGAGGTGACGATCGCGCAGGTGCTGCAGGGCAGCCCGGCAGAGGGGGTGCTCGAGGAGGGCGATCGCATCCTCGCCGTCAACGGCGAGACCGCCTACGACGTGTACTCGATCCGGGCGTCGATCGCGGCGGTCGACGGCGCTTCGACGTTCGACGTCGAGCGCGACGGCCAGCCGCTCACGGTCGAGGTGCAGCCCCTCGAGGAGCAGGGGCAGCGGCTCGTGGGCATCGTGCCGCAGAACGCCTTCGACTTCCCGATCGAGGTGTCGATCGAGCTGCCGAACGTGGGCGGGCCGAGCGCGGGGATGATGTTCGCGCTCGGGATCGTCGACCGCCTGACCGAGGGGTCGCTCACGGGTGGCGTCCACTGGGCGGGCACCGGCACGATCTCCGCCACGGGCGATGTGGGCGGCATCGGCGGCATCGAGCAGAAGATGCACGGGGCGCTCGCCGCCGGCGCCGAGTGGTTCCTCGCGCCGGTCGAGAACTGCGGCGAGGTGGTCGGAGACGTGCCGGATGGGTTGCGGGTCGTCGCGGTCGACACGCTCGACGACGCGATGGCGGCGATCGAGACGGTCGCAGCGGGCGGCGACGTCGACGCGCTGCCGACCTGCACGGCGGGCTGAGCCCCGCGCTTCCTCGGCTTCCGCCGGGAGCGGACGCACCGGCGGAGGCCATAGCCCGCGCCGGTAGGATGCGTGGACCCCCCGTCGACCCTGGAGCCGACTCGTGTCAGACACCTCTGCCAGCGCACAGCCCGCGCTGCGCCGCTCGCCCCTCATCATCACGCTCGCGGTCGTCGCGGCCATCGTGGTGGGGTTCATGCTCTTCTCCGGCTTCTACGCCGACATCCTCTGGTTCGACCAGCTCGGCTTCGTGCAGGTCCTGCAGGTGCGCTGGGTCGCGATGGCCACGATGTTCGCCATCGGGTTCCTCGCGATGGCCGTGCCGCTCGCGGTCACGATGCAGATCGCGTTCCGCTCGCGGCCGATGTACGCCCAGCTGTCGAGCCAGCTCGACCGCTACCAGGAGCTCGTGGCACCGCTGCGCCGCCTCGCGATGTGGGTCGTGCCGGCCGTGTTCGGCCTCTTCGCCGGCCTCGCAGCCGCGTCGCGCTGGGACACGGCGCTGCTGTGGCTCAATCGCCAGCCGTTCGGCGAGACCGACGCGCAGTTCGGCCTCGACGCGTCCTTCTACGTCTTCGAGCTCCCGCTCTACCAGGAGGTCGTCTCGTTCGCGCTGGCCGTGCTCTTCGCGTGCGGCCTCGCGACGATCGCGACGGCGTACCTCTACGGCGCCGTGCGGGTCACGGGCCGCGAGCTGCGCATCTCGCGCAGCGCCCGCATCCAGATCGGCATCATCGTCGCGCTCTGGATGGCGTTCTTCGCCCTCAGCACGTGGCTGAGCCAGTACCAGTCGCTCGTGTCGCCGTCGCTCGGCGGCGAGGTCGAGACGGGCGTCGGCTTCACCGAGGCCAACGCGGGCATCCCCGGCCAGCAGATCATCGCGGGCATCGCCGCGCTCGTCGCGATCTTCTTCGTCGTGACGGCGGTCATCGGCCGCTGGCGCCACTCGATCGTCGGCACGGCCCTGCTCGTCGTGGCGTCGATCATCATCGGCTTCGGCTACCCCGCGATCATCCAGCGCATCCAGGTCGACCCCTCGGCGGGCACGCTCGAGGCGCCGTACATCCAGGAGAACATCGACGCGACGCGCTTCGCGTTCGGCGTCGACGACATGACCGAGGTCGACGTCGACGTCGAGACGAACCCGGAGCCGGGCGCGCTCGCCGCCGACCAGGCGACGACGGCGAACATCCGCCTGCAGGATCCCGAGGTCGTCGGCGTGACGTTCTCGGCGCTGCAGGGTCTGCGCCAGTACTACGCGTTCGACGAGTCGCTCGACGTCGACCGCTACACGATCGACGGCGAGGTGCGCGACGCCGTCGTGGCGCTGCGAGAGCTGAACCCCGAGTTCCTCGCCGAGCAGGACTGGTACAACCAGCACATCATCTACACCTACGGCTACGGCCTCGTGGGTGCGTACGGCAACCAGCGCGCCGCCGACGGTCGCCCCGTCTTCCTGCAGCAGGGCATCCCCGCGAGCGGCCAGCTGGGCGACTTCGAGCAGCGCATCTACTTCGGCGAGAACAGCCCGGAGTACTCGATCGTCGGTGGCGGCACGCAGGAGGACGAGACGGCGGAGGCCGTCGTGCCCGCCGACGAGCCGCCCGTCTCGGAGGACCCGGCCGTCTCCGAGGATGCCGCTGCGTCCGAGGACCCGGCCGCGTCCGAGGACCCGGCTGCGTCCGAGGAGCCGGCGGCGTCCGACGCGCCGGGCTCGACCGACGCCGAGGGCAACATCGGCGCAGGCACCGTCACCCCGTACGAGGGGCAGGGCGGACCGGAGGTCGGCGGCTTCCTCTCGCGCCTCGTGTACGCGATCAAGTTCCAGTCGGAGCAGATCCTGTTCTCGAACGCCGTCGCCGACGACTCGCAGATCCTGTACAACCGCGACCCGCTGCAGCGCGTGCAGCAGGTGGCGCCGTACCTGACGCTCGACCAGGACCCGTACCCGACGGTGGTCGACGGCCAGATCGTCTGGATCGTCGACGGCTACACGACGACGTCGCAGTACCCGTACTCGACCCAGACGTCGATGGCGGGCGCGATCGCCGACGCGTCGAACCCGAGCCCGCAGGCGACGGCGAACGACACCGTCAACTACATCCGCAACTCTGTGAAGGCCGTGGTCAACGCGTTCGACGGCTCGGTGACGTTGTACGCGTGGGACTCCGAGGACCCGATCCTGCAGGCGTACGACAGCATCTACCCGGGCACGCTGCAGCCGACCAGCGAGATGTCGGGCGACCTGCTCGCCCACGTGCGCTACCCGGCCGACCTCTTCAAGGTGCAGCGCGACATCCTCGGCGAGTACCACGTCACCGATGCATCGTCGTTCTACTCGGGCACCGACGTGTGGCGCACGCCCGACAACCCGACGAGCAGCGGCGAGAACGCGCCGCTGCAGCCGCCGTACTACCTGACGATGGCGGTGAACGACCAGGATCCCGCGTTCTCGCTCTACTCGACGTTCATCCCGCCGTCGTCGGGCCGTGAGCTGCTCTACGGCTACCTCTCCGTCAACTCGGATGCGGGGTCGGAGGACGGCGTCGTCGCGGAGGGCTACGGGCAGCTGACCCTGCAGAACATCCCCGAGGATCAGCAGATCCCGGGGCCGGGCCAGGCGCAGAACAACTTCAACACCGACTCGCAGATCGGGCAGGTGCTCAACCTGCTGCAGGACGGCCAGTCGGACGTCGTGTACGGCAACCTGCTGACCCTGCCCGTCGGTGGCGGCATGCTGTACGTGCAGCCCATCTACCTCCAGTCGACGGGTGGCACGACCTTCCCCGTGCTCGACAGCGTGCTCGTGTCGTTCGGCGACGCGATCGCCTTCGAGGCGACGCTCGACGAGGCCCTCGACGCGCTGTTCGGTGGCGACTCGGGTGCGACGGCCGGCGACGAGGGCGTGACGCCGATCGATCCCGAGACGGGCGAGCCCGTCGAGGGCGGCGCCGAGGGCGGCGAGGCCGGCGGTGGCGAGGCGCCCACGGGCGACCTGCAGACGCAGCTCGTCGCGGCGCTGCAGGAGGCTGCCACGGCGCTCGAGGAGCGCGAGGCGGCCTACGCCTCGAACGACCTCGTGGCGGCGGCGGAGGCCGACGAGCGCCTGCAGGAGGCCGTGGGCGAGGCGAACGGCCTCATCGAGCAGATCTCCGGCGGGGGCTCGGAGGAGCCCGCCGCCAGCGAGGAGCCTTCGCCCTAGGCGAACGCATCCACCCCGTGGTTCGAGAGGGGCTCGAAGCCGTGCTAGAGTCATATCTCGTGCCGCGGGGTGGAGCAGTTCGGTAGCTCGCCGGGCTCATAACCCGGAGGTCGCAGGTTCAAATCCTGTCCCCGCAACCATGTGAATCAGAAGGCCCGCCGAGAGGCGGGCCTTCTGCATTGGCGCAGGTGGCCGTCGCGGTCGAGGGGGAGCGGATGTCGCAGCGAGAGCGCCCACCCGTCCTCGGCAGGCCGATCGACGACGAGACGCGGTGCGTGCACTGGTCGTCGCCGCTCGACGTCGTGGCCATCCGCCTCGCGTGCTGCGACGCCTTCTTCCCGTGCCATGCGTGCCATGCGGAGACCGCCGACCATGCGGCGTCGCGGTGGCCGGAGGATGCGCGCGACGAGCGGGCGGTGCTGTGCGGCGTCTGCGGCCACCGGCTGACGATCGACGAGTACGGCACGGCGGCGTCGTGCCCCGCGTGCCGCGCGCCCTTCAACCCGGGCTGCGCCCTGCACTGGCACCTCTACTTCGAGGGCCCGCCGCCCGCGGCCGGCGTCGAGCGCGGTGCCGCGGGCGACGAGCGCCCCTAGCCGAAGAGGCTGCCGACGCCGCTCGAGCCGCCACCGCTCTGCGCCTGCACCTGCGGGCGTCCCTCGGAGGGCTGCACGATCACGAACCCGGGGCCGTGGAAGGCGAGCTGGAAGGCCTCGCCGGAGCCGCCGCGCAGCAGCGAGCGCATGTTCATCGAGTTGACGACCTGCGGCTGGAGGTTGGCCGACCAGCACACGGCGGCCTGCGGGTCGACGAACGTGGGCTGCTGCGAGCAGTCGAGCAGCAGCGGCTCGCCGTCGCACGTGACGGCGACGGTGCCGAATCCGCCGATCTCGAGGTTGAAGAGGCCGCCCGCCATGAAGCCGCCGCCGCGGAGCATCTTGATGTCCCACTGCAGCGTGTGGTCGAACGCGAGGAGGCTCTCGCCGTTCACGGTGAGGCCCTCGTTCTCGAGGGTCACGGTGAAGATGTTCTGGGCGTCGCGCGCGAGGAAGACCTCGCCCTGGCCCTGCATGCGCATGAGCGGGGCGCCCTCGCCCGTCAGCGCCTTCTTCAGGAACTTCTCGACCGAGCCAGAGCCCTCGTGGTGGAACTGGATCTGCCCCTGGTAGGCGACCATCGATCCCTTGGCTGCGATGACGTCGGTGCCGGTGACGTTGACGCGCATCATGCGATCCGACTGCTTGACCCAGCGCTCCTGGGTCTGCTTCTCGTGGTACGCCTGCGCGAAGAGCTCGCTCTTCATCGGTCCTCCTCCAGTGCGGGCTCCTCGAGCGCCTGCTCGAGCCGGTCGACCTTGCCGTCGAGCTCTCCGGCCCATCCTGGCCGGATGTCGGCCTTCAGCACCAGCGATGCGCGAGGCGATGCCTCGAGGATGGCGTCGGTCGCGCGCTTGACGACCGCCATCACCTCATCCCACTCGCCCTCGATCGTGGTGAACATCGCGTCGGTGCGGTTCGGCAGACCCGACTCGCGCACGATGCGCACGGCCTTCGCGACGGCGTCGTGGACGGATCCGTCTGGTCCCGCCGTGCCCGGCGCGACCGAGAATGCGACGAGCATGTCGCTCCCTTCGTCTGGTGGGCCCATCCTCTCGCGGCGCACGCTGGGGGAGGGCTGCACGCCTGCATAGGCTGGGCGCATGGCTTCGACCGCGCCCCTCATCGCCGCCGCCGTCCAGTGGGCGCCCGGCGCCGATGCGGCGGAGAATCGCGTGCGCGTCGCAGCGCTCGTGCAGGAGGCCGCGGCGCGTGGCGCTCGGCTCGTCGTGCTGCCCGAGTACTCGCAGGCGTTCGACGCCGACATGGCGGCGCTGGCGCCGACGATCGCCGAGTCGCTGAGCGGCCCCTTCGTGACGACGCTGCAGCAGGCGGCGGCCGCTGCGGGCGCCGTCGTCGTCGCCGGCATGGTCGAGCGGCTCGACGTGGGCGTCGCCAACACGGTCGTCGCGGTGGATGGCGACCGCATCCTCGCCGCGTACCGCAAGGTGCACCTCTACGACGCGTTCGGCATGCGCGAGTCCGACTGGCTGACGCCCGGCGACCCGGCGCAGCGACCGGTGATCGACGTCGACGGCCATCGCGTCGGCATCCAGACCTGCTACGACCTGCGCTTCCCCGAGCAG
Organism: Agrococcus sp. GCM10030265; assembly: GCF_042666675.1. NCBI lineage: Bacteria > Bacillati > Actinomycetota > Actinomycetes > Micrococcales > Microbacteriaceae > Agrococcus > Agrococcus sp. GCM10030265. Next base: position 828,725 of record NZ_JBHTCZ010000002.1, on the reverse strand, counting down.
TCGAGGCTGCTCGTGGACGCGGGTGCCGACGTGCTCGTCGTGCCCGCGGAGTGGGTGCGCGGCCCCCTGAAGGAGCACCACTGGGTCACGCTCGTGACGGCTCGCGCGATCGAGAGCACGGTGCACGTCGTCGCGGCCGACCACGCCCCGCCGATCGGTGCCGGTCGGTCGCTCGTCGTCGACCCGATGGGCGTCGCGCTCGCGCAGCTCGGCGAGGACGAGGGCATCGCGGTCGCGCCGATCGACGCCGCGCGCACCGCGAGCGTCCGCGAGCGCAACCCGTCGCTCGCGAACCGCAGGCACCGCGTCGTCGGCGGCTGACCCGCGTCGCCTAGGAGGCTGGTGCGGCGCCGGCGAGGCCCCGAAGGGCGCCGAGCCGCTCGACGGCATCGCGCAGCACCTCGTCGCGCTTGCAGAAGGCGAACCGCATCCACGGGCGCAGGTCGCGTCGCGAGGGCCGCGCGAAGGGGGAGAGCGGCACGCCCACCACGCCTGCGAGCTCCGGCAGCCGGCGCGCGAGCTCGGTCGCGTCGGCGAAGCCGAGGCCCGAGCCGTCGGCCACGACGAAGTAGCCGGCCTGGGCGTCGGGCACCGTGAAGCCCACGGATCGCAGCCCGCGCGTCAGGAGGTCGCGCTTGCGTGCGAACGTCGCCGCGAGCGTGTCGAACGCCTCGTCGTCCATGCGGAGGCCGGCCGCGATCGCCGGCTGGAACGGCGCGCCGTTCACGAACGTGAGGTACTGCTTCACCGACGCGATCTGCGCGACTCGTTGCGGCGTCGACACGAGCCAGCCGACCTTCCAGCCCGTGGTCGAGAACGTCTTGCCGCCGGACGAGATCGACACGAGGCGATCGCGCGCGCCCTCGATGGATGCGACGGGCACGTGCCGCCCGTCGTAGACGAGGTGCTCGTACACCTCGTCGGTGACGATGAGCGCGTCGCGCTGCTCGGCGCATCGCACGATCTCGCGCAGCACGTCCTCGTCGAAGACGATGCCCGTCGGGTTGTGCGGCGAGTTCACGACGACCATGCGCGTGCGCGGCGAGAATGCGGCGGCGATGCGGTCGAGGTCGGGCTCGAACGTCGGCGGTGCGAGCGGGATGGGCACGATGCGGGCTCCCGCGAGGCCCGCGACGGCCGCGTAGGCGTCGTAGTAGGGCTCGAAGACCACGACCTCGTCGCCCGGCTGCAGGTACGCGAGCATCGTCGCGGCGAGCGCCTCGGTGGCGCCCGCGGTGACGAGCACCTCGGACGTGGTGGTGCCGAGGCCGTACCAGTGCCGCTGATGCTCGGCGATGGCCTCGAGGAGCTCGGGGTTGCCCCGGCCGGGGCCGTACTGGTTGACCCCGTCGCGGATGGCGCGCTGCGCCGCCTCGAGCACGACGGCTGGACCATCGAAGTCGGGGAAGCCCTGCCCGAGGTTGATGGCGCCCGTGCGCGTCGCGAGCGCGGTCATCTCGGCGAAGATCGTCGATGCGATCTGCCCGGTGGGCGCGAGCAGCCCTGCTGCGCCAGCTGTCCTCCGCCACGGTGCCTCGGCCATGCCCCCACGGTAGCGGACGTGCTGCGCGGGCCCAGGGTCCGAATCCGCGACATGGACGCCGCATAGGGATCGCACGGCTGGGGGGCGTGTCATGGCTGTCATGACGAACGACGACCGCGGCCAGGTGCCGCCCGACGACGCGACCGGGTGGCCGCACGAGCCTCAGCACGAGGCAGCCTGGGGGCAGGCGCGCCAGGAGGTGCCGCCGCCGCCCACGGCGCACGAGCAGCAGCCGCACGCCGCGCCCTCCGCGCCGCAGCCGCAGCCGCACGCGCAGCCGCAGCAGCATGCGCAGCCGCAGCAGCATGCGCAGCCGCAGCAGCCCGGCCCTCCGCAGCCGCCGGTGCACCACGCCACGGCGCCGCTGTCGACGTGGCAGCAGCCCGCATCGACGCCCTTCGGGTCGCAGCCGCACGCCGGCCAGCCCTCCGCCGGCCAGCCGCACACCGGCCAGTCGCACGCCGGTCAGCCGCATCTCGGCCAGCAGGGTCAGAGCGCCTTCGGCCCCGCCGCCGGCGGCTTCGCGGCCGCGAACGGCACGGGAGCGGAGGCTCCCCGGCGTCGCCGCCGCAGCCCGATCGCCGCGCTGGCCCTCGCCGGCCTGCTCGGTGGCACGGTGCTCGGCGGGGCGGCGGGTGCCACGACCGCGGCGCTGCTCGCCGACGGCGGGGGAGCGCCGACGAGCTCGTCGAGCGACGTCACCGTGACGGGTGCCTCCGCCACTGATCCGCAGACCATCGCCGACGTGGCGCAGCGCGCCTCCGAGTCGGTCGTCACGGTGCAGGCGGTCTCGTCGGCGGGATCGGGCACGGGGTCGGGCGTCGTCGTGGGCGACGGCGGCATCATCGTCACGAACAACCACGTCGTGACCCTCGACGGCACGGCGTCCGACGCGCGGATCACGGTGCAGACCACCGACGGCCAGCTGCTCGCAGCCACGGTCGTCGGCACCGATCCGACGGTCGACCTCGCGGTGCTGCAGGTCGACGCCGACCTCCCGGTCATCGAGTTCGCCGACTCGGGTGACGTCTCGGTCGGCGACACCGCGATCGCGATCGGCTCGCCGCTCGGCCTGTCGAACTCCGTGACCGACGGCATCGTGTCGGCCGTCGACCGCGGCCTGCAGATCTCGTCGAGCGCGACGGAGGAGGAGCAGTCGCCGCAGTCGCAGCAGTCGCCCTTCGGCTTCTGGAGCCAGCAGGGCACGCAGGCGGCGCAGGAGACGATCTCGATCCCCGTCGTGCAGACCGACGCCTCGATCAACCCGGGCAACTCGGGCGGGGCGCTGCTCAACGCCGCCGGGCAGCTCGTCGGCGTCAACGTCGCGATCGCCTCGATGTCGGAGGACTCCGCCTCGGGCGGCTCGATCGGCATCGGCTTCGCGATCGAGTCGTCGCTCGTGCAGCGCGTCGTCGACGAGATCGTCGCGAACGGCGAGGCCACCCACGGCCTGCTGGGCGCCTCCGTCTCCGACGTGACCGACGCGTCCGTCGGCCGCGTCGGCGCGCAGCTCGCCGAGGTCACCGCCGACGGCGCCGCCGCGGCGGCCGGACTGCAGTCGGGCGACGTCGTCACGGCCGTCGACGGCACCGCCGTGACGAGCGCGACCGACCTCACGGCGCAGATCCGCGGCGAGGCGGGCGGTTCGACCGTGACGCTCACGATCCTCCGCGGCGGCGCGGAGCAGGAGGTCGACGTCACCCTCGGCACGCTCTAGCGGAGGCCGTCGCGACGCGGCGCGTCCCACCTGCGGGTGGGGCGCGCCGCGTCCTCGTATGCTGGCGGCATCGCACTCCAGGTCTCGCGGCGCACGTTGCGCACGCTGCTCGCCCTGCCGGCCGTCGCGCTCGGCGCAGCGGCGTCGCTCGTCGTCGCCCGCGACCGGCGTCGATGGGTCGTCGGGTGCGGCTCGGGCGTCGGCGAGGGCGCACTGCCGCTCGCGCTCGCGGCGCAGGCGCGCGGCGACGACGTCGCATGGGTCGTGCGCTCCGACCGGGATGCCGCCGACGCCGAGCGCCACGGCCTCCGCACGGTGCGGGGGTGGGCCGCGTTCACCGCGACGCTGCGCGCCGGCGTCGTCGTCATCACGCACGGCTTCGGCGACGTGAGCCGCGCCGGCGTGCACGGTGCGTACGTCGTGCACCTGTGGCACGGCATCCCGCTCAAGCACCTCCACCGGGATGCGCCGGGCTGGCTGCGCATCGCCGGCGTGCCGGACGTCGCTCCCGTGCGTCGGCTCCTGCGCGAGGCGCATCGGCGATCGGCCTCGCGCATCCGGCTGCTGCCCGTCGCGTCCGAGCGCGCCGCGAGCCGCATCCGCAGCGCGCTCGGCATCGACGCCGAGGTCGTGCGCGTGCTCGGCGACGCGCGCGTCGACGTGCTCGCAGACGCCGACGCGCCTGGGTCTCGTGCCGCGGCGAGCGCGCTGCTGGATCGCTCGGGCGCTCGCGGGCGCGCGACGGTGCTGTACGCGCCCACCTGGCGCGATGGCAAGGCCGACCCCGCCGTGCCGACCGCCGACGAGTGGGGGCGCATCGCGGCGTGGCTCGACGCGCACGACGCGCGCCTCGTCGTGCGCTCGCACCCGCACGGCCTCGGTGACTACGCGACGGGCGCCGCGACGAGCGAGCGCATCGGGCTCCTCGGCCACGACGTGCTCGCCGACGTGACGCCCGCGCTGCCCGGCGTCGACCTGCTCGTCACCGACTTCTCGTCGATCGGGTACGACGCGGCGACCCTCGGCATCCCCACGCTGCTGCTCGCCCCCGACGTCGCCGCCTACGCCGCGTCGCGCGGGCTGTACGACCGCTACGACGCGTTCTCGGGCGGCAGGCACGAGCGCACGTGGGATGCGCTGCTCGCATGGGCGAGCGAGGTCGCCGCGCCCGGCGAGGCACGCGACGAGCGCCTCGCGCACGCGCGCGTGCTCGTCGCCGAGCACGTGCGCGCGTTCGGCGGGTCGACGCAGCGCGTGCTGCAGGCGATCGACGCGGCGCTCGGTCACGGCGACGCGCCGAGCGAGCCGGAGGCCACCGCGGCGATCCGTGCGATCTGGCGCGACGGGGAGGCGCTGCGCATGCGCATCGACCCGGGCACGGCACGGCCCGTCGCGGTACGGCTGCGCTCGGCGCGCGAGCTCGTGCACGGCGAGCTCACGCGCGGTGCGCTCGCGACCGGTGCGCCTGCGACCGGCGAGGTCGTCGAGGCAGCGGTGCCGCTCACGCGCTCGCGCTGGGGAGGTCCCGCCCTCGTGCTGCCGAGCGACGCATGGGTCGTGGAGGTCGTCGACGCCTCCGGCGCGCGCCTCGAGCTCGCGCCGCCCGCCACCGTGCCGCAGCCGGAGCTCGCGCTCGACGCGCGCATCGCCTTCGAGCCGCGCGAGGGCTCGGTGGCCGTCGTGCTCTCGCCGCCGCTCACCGACGCCGAGCGCGCGCCGGGCGCGCAGCGTGCGCTGCAGCGCGCGCACCTGGGCTCGCCGACGCCGCAGCAGGCCGTCATGCTCGAGGCGTTCTACGGCACGGCCGCCTCCTGCAACCCGGCAGGCATCGATCGTGCGCTCGCCGCGCGCCTGCCGCACGTCGTGCGCGCGTGGTCGACCGTCGACGGCTCGGTGCCGATCCCCGAGGGCAGCGTGCGGGTCGTCGAGGGCTCGGAGGCGTGGTGGCGTCTGCGCGGCGGCGCTCGCGCGCTCGTCGTCAACGACTGGCTGCGCAAGCGGCACCGACGCATGCGGCATCAGCGGGTCGTGCAGACGTGGCACGGCACGCCGCTGAAGCGCCTCGCCCTCGAGCGCGATGGGCAGGGGCTGCGCACCCGCATCGCATCGGTGCTCGAGGGCAGGCGGTGGGACGTGCTGCTCGCGCAGAACCCGTTCGCGGCCGAGCACCTCCGCGCCGCCTACCGCTTCCGGGGGCCCGTGTGGGAGCTCGGCTACCCGCGCGGCGACGTCCTCCGCACCGGCGATCGCGACGCCGTGCGCGCTCGGCTCGACGTGCCGCTCGACGCGCGCGTCGCGCTCTACGCGCCGACGTGGCGCGACGACCGCGTCGCCGTCGTCGACCACGTCGACGTCGCCGCGCTCGCCGCCCGCCTCGGCCCGGGGTGGCGCGTCGTCGTGCGCGGCCATGCGCGCGCGACCGCGCAGGGCGCGCTCGCGCTCGTCGGCGAGGGGGTCGTCGACGCCACCACCTACCCCGACGTCGCCGAGCTGCTCGTCGCGGCCGACGTGCTCGTGACCGACTACTCGTCGGTCATGTTCGACGCCGCGGGCATCGAGCTGCCCACCGTGTTCGCCGTGCCCGATCTCGACGACTACCGCGACCGGCTGCGCGGCTTCACGTTCGACCTCGCCGAGGTCGCGCCGGGTCCGTTCGCGCGCACGCTCGACGAAGTCGTGGACGCGGTGCTCGCGGCAGGGCCGGGCGACGGCTGGGAGGCGCGCCGCGTGGCATGGCGGGAGCGGTTCGCGCCGCTCGACGACGGCCACGCGGGGGAGCGCGTCGTCGAGCGCATGCTCGCCGACGGCATCCTCGACGAGGCGGCCGGCGCCGCCGAGCGCTAGGTCGCGACGGGTCCCTCGCTGCGCGACGTGTCGCGGTTCGATCCGGCGCCGCGCACGACGCCCTGCAGGAAGCCCGAGCCCCAGGCGAGGTGCATGACGGCGACGACGCCCGCGAAGCGCAGCCGGTCGCCCAGCGAGCCCGGCGTCGTGGCGACGGCGCCGAGCAGCAGAGCGAGGTACGCGGCGGGCGCGAGCCCGAGCACCGCCGCCACCACCGCGAGCCACGCGGGCACCGTGCCGAGCGCGGCCGTGACGGCCGTCGCGACGCCGACGATCGCTGCGAGCACGAGCGCGACGACGAGCGCGGGCGGCACGAAGAAGCGCACGCCGTTGCTCGCACCCATGCGGCGCACGAGCTCGCCGCGCCACACGCCCGTCGAGTGGAACTGGCGCGCGAGCTTCGGCCACGTCTCCCGGGGCCAGTAGGTGACCTGCAGCGCCGGGTCGAACCACACGAGGTGGCCGGCCTTCCGCAGGCGGTAGTTGAGCTCCCAGTCCTCGCCTCGGCGCAGCGACTCGTCGTAGCCGCCGACGGCGTCGAGCGCCTCGCGGCGGAAGACGCCGAGGTACGCGGAGTCGGTCGGTCCCGCCTCGCCGCCGACGTGGTACGAGCCACCGCCGAGGCCGATGCGCGAGCGGTAGCCGCGGGCCACGGCACGCTGCAGGGGGGTGTCGCCCGTCGCGAGCATGAGCCCGCCGACGTTCGCCGCGCCCGACGCCTCGAGCGAGCGCACCGCGATGCGCGTGTAGTCGGTCGGGATCTGCGTGTGGGCGTCGACGCGCACGACGACGTCGTGCCGCGAGGCGGCGATCGCGAGGTTCAGGCCGATCGGGATGTCCATGCCCGGGTTCGGCACGAGGCGGATGCGGGGGTCGGCGGCCGCGAGCCGCTCGGCGACGGCGTCGGTGCCGTCGCGCGAGGGTCCGAGCGCGAGCACGAGCTCGCGGTCGCCCGGGTAGTCCTGGGCCATGACGGTGGCGACGGCGGCCGCCAGATAGCGCTCCTCGTTCAGCACCGGCATGACGTACGAGACGCCAGGCCACGCATCCGATCGACTCACCGAGCAAGCATGGCAGACGTAGGCTGGAGCCCATGCCGCTCCGCCGCGACCTCGCCGCAGCCCGTCGACTGCTCAGGAACGGGCTCACCTCCCGACGGAACCGGGCGGAGGTCGCGCGCACGCGAGCGCAGCACGAGGCGACGCATCCCGGCGACGTCGAGATCGCCGTGTACTACGCAGACGGTCCGGTCAACCTGTATCAGCTGCGGCAGTGGTACGAGCCGCTGCGTGCGCTGTCGCAGACGCACACCGTGGGCATCCTCGCGCGCAGCCCGGGCGCCGCGCTGCAGCTGTGGCAGGAGACCGACCTGCCCGTGTTCTCGGTCACGCAGGTGCGCGACCTCGAGGACTTCCTCGAGCACCGCGGCCCGCGCCTCGTGCTGTACGTGAACCAGAACGCCAGGAACTTCCAGATGATGCGCTACGGGCGCATGTGGCACGTGTTCATCAATCACGGCGAGTCCGACAAGATGTACATGACCACGAACCAGTTCAAGGCGTACGACTACGCGCTCGTCGCCGGTCAGGCCGCGCGCGACCGCCTCGGCGCCAAGCTGTGGGACTACGACCTCGAGCGTCGCACGCTCGAGATCGGACGGCCGCAGGCCGACCACTTCGCCGGCGAGGTGCCCTACCCGCGAGACGGCCGCCGCGTCGTGCTGTACGCGCCCACATGGGAGGGCGACCGCCCGGCCGGCGCGTACGGATCGATCGTGTCGCACGGAATCGACATCGCCGCCGCCGTGCTCGCGAGCGACCGGCACCGGCTCGTGTACCGGCCGCATCCCCGCTCGGGCGTGCTCGACGCCGACTACCGTGCGGCGCACGAGCGCATCGTGTCGATGATCGACGCGGCGAACCGTCGCGCCGCGTCGGCGCACCACGTGCACGACGACGGGCCGCAGCTCGGCTGGCAGCTGGCCGACGCCGACGTCGCGATCACCGACGTCTCGGCGATGGTCTACGACCGTCTCGCGGTCGGCAAGCCCATCCTCATCGCCCGCCCGGCGTCCGAGGAGGCCGACGTCGACGAGCGCGGCTACCTCGGCGCGTGCGAGTGGATGGAGGCGGGCATGGCCGACCCGCTCGGCGAGATCGACCGCGTCGCCGAGGACGCGGAGGCGCTCGCGCGCCTCGAGCGCTGGAGCACGCACTACTTCGGCGACACGAGCCCAGGCAGCGCCACGGCGCGCTTCCACGCGGCGATCGAGCGCCTGCTCGCCATCTGGTCGGAGCACGCCGACCGTCACCGCACCGATGCGTTCGAGGTCGAGATCGACGACGAGCCGCACGAGGCGAGCGACGAGGACGGCCCTACGCCGTAGGGCCGCCGTCGGCGTCCTCGGGCGGCGCGTCGTCCTTCGGTCGCCTGCGGAGCCGGTCGAGCGCGCGGCCGCCGAGCACGGGGCGGTTGCTGGCGTCGTAGCCCTCCTGCATCCGCTCGGACGCGGAGCCGCGGCGGAGCCGCCTCGGGCGCTGGGCCTTCGGCAGGGGCTCGAGCTCGGCGTCGAACCACACGGGAGCCGGCCCGAACGCGTCGCGCGCGCTGCGCACGATGTGCCGACCGAGGATGTGGTTGCCGACGCCGCCGACCACGGCGCCCACGCCGAACGGCAGCGCCCGCCCCAGCATCGACCTGCCGGTCTGCGCCGTCATGCGCTTGAGGAACGCCCGCTTCAGGTAGTCCACGATGGTGTTGGCGACGAAGCCCGATGGCAGCGTCGTCGTGATGAGCTGCCCCCAGAACGCATCGCCGGCCGCGCCGCGGCCGAGCGACTGCTCGGTGACGCGCCGCACGAGCGACGAGCCCTCCTTGCCGAGCATGAGCGACATGACGAGCGCCTTCGAGCGCTCGGGGTCGCGCATGTGCAGGCCGTGCACCTCGGTGACGGCCTGCGCGAAGAACGCGCTCGCCTCGAGGAAGGCCACGGTCTCGGCGACGGTGAGGCCGAGCGATGCCGCCGTGCCGACCCCCGGCGCGACGGCCGTCGCGCCGACGGCGGCACCGGAGGTCGCGACGGCTGCGAGGTACTGGCGCTCGAGCCGCGCGATGAGCTGCTCGGGCGTCATCTCGGGGTTGCGCCTGCGCACCTCCCGCAGATGGTTCACGACGAGCGGGCGCTGCCGCGCGACCACCGTGTCGATCGTCTTCACGAGCCAGCCCATGTCCTGCTGGGCCTGCGGCTGCTGTCGTGCGTCGTCGCTCATGCGTTCCCCCCGTGCTCGCGTCCGTACCGCTCCAGGACATCCTCGATCGGTCCGTCCATCACGAGGCCCCCCTTGTCGAGGTACAGCCCCCTGGTGCAGAAGCGCTTGAGGTCGCGTTCGTTGTGCGACACGAAGAAGAGCGTGCGCCCCTCGGCGAGCATGCTCTCGATGCGTCGGTAGCACTGCTCGCGGAACGCCTTGTCGCCGACGGCGAGCACCTCGTCGACGAGCATGATCGGCTCCTGCAGCCGCGAGATCACCGAGAACGCCAGACGCACCTTCATCCCGCTCGACAGGTGCTTGTACGGCGTGCCCACGAAGTCCTCGATGCCGGCGAAGCCGATGATCTCGTCGAACGCGGCGTCGATCTCGGTCTTCGTCATGCCGTGCAGGCCGGCCGTGAGGTACACGTTGTCGCGCACCGTGAGGTCGGCGACGAATCCGCCGGTGATCTCGATGAGGGGGGCGACGCCTCCGTGCACCTCGACCGAGCCCTCGTCGGGCAGCACCACGCCCGCGACGAGCTTGAGCAGCGTCGACTTGCCCTGCCCGTTGCGGCCGACGACGCCGATCGCCTCGCCCGCCTCGACGCGGAACGAGACGTCGCGCAGCGCCCAGAACTCGCCGGGTCGCGTGCGACGGGTGCGCCCTGCGAAGAGATCCTTGAACGATCGGCTCGCCGACCTGGTGCGCTTGAAGCGGATGCCGAGGCCCGCGACGTCGATGACGGTCATCAGACCTCCTTGAGCACGGCGCGGATGCTCCTGCGGAAGACGAGCGCGCCGGCGAGCACCACGAGCGCAGTCATGCCCGCGGAGATGCCGACGGCCACCCAGTCGAGCGCCTCGGGGAAGAACGCCGCCCGGTAGATCGACAGGATGCCGGCGAGCGGGTTGAACGCGCCGAGCGTCTGCAGCCGCTCGGGCAGGTCGCCGAGGTCGTAGATGATGGGCGTCGCGTAGAACGCGAAGCGCAGCACGAGCTTCACGGCGCGCTCGAGGTCGCGGAAGAAGACGGTGAGGGGCGCGACGAGGAGGCCGATGCCCAGCACGAGGGCACCCTGCAGCACGATCCCGAGCGGGAAGAGCAGTGCCTCCCAGCCGACCGTCGCACCCGTGAAGACGGCGAACAGCGCGAGCACCGGCAGCGACGCGAGGAACTCGATGCCCTTCGCGAGCGTCAGCCGCGCGACCCAGATCGTGGGCGGCACCTTCGTCGACCGGATGAGCCGCGCCTCCTTCACGAAGGCCCGGGTCGAGTCGGAGACGGCGCCGCTCAGCCACATCCAGGGCAGCAGGCCGCTGATGAGGAAGACGATGTAGGGCTCGAAGCCGACGTCGCGCTGGAACACGACGGTGAACACGAAGAAGTAGATCGCGCTCATCGCGAGCGGGTCGAGCACGCTCCACACGTAGCCGAGGAACGACGTGGAGTAGCGCACGCGCAGGTCGCGCGAGGTGAGCAGCCAGAGGCTGTGCCGGTAGCGCCGCGCCGGCGACCAGGAGTCGCGCGCATGCGTCGGAGCGGTCACGGTCGTCATCCTAGGTCGGCCTTCCACGCGACGACGCCGGCCGCCGAGTCGGCGGCCGGCGTCGAGCGTCGGATCAGACGTAGAGGTTCGCTCGGTCGAGGTCCTCGGCGAAGTCGACCTCCACCGCGAACAGGTCGGAGATGTCGAGCGGCTGCACGCGGATGCCGGCCTCGGCGATCGCCGTCTCGAGGCCGCGCTCGAAGTAGTCCTGCGCGTCGCACCGCTGCAGGTGGCGGATGAGCGTCGCCTTGTCGGTGGAGGAGACGTAGTTGATGCCGATGGCCTCGCCGAGGCCGCCCTTGACCGTCTTCGACAGCTCGCGGATGTCGCCGCGGGCGTCGAGCGTGTACTTGACCTCCTCGTCGGAGACCTTCGAGGTGTCGACGGCGACCGTCGACTGGTCGGCGCGGACGCGCTCGGCGACGCGTGCCAGCAGGCCCGGGTGGAAGACGACGTCGCCGTTCATCCACAGCACGCCGCCCGGCTTCGACGCCCGAAGCGCGCGCAGGAGCGACTTCGACGTGTTCGTCACGTCGTACTCGTCGTTGTAGACGTAGGTGTTCTCGGGGAACGCGTCGATGATGGCGTCGGCCTTGTACCCGACCACCGTGGTGATGCGCGCATCGTCGAAGGCGGCGCGGACGTTCTCGACCTGCTGCTGCATGATGGTGCGGCCGTCGTTCAGCACCGTCAGGCTCTTGGGCAGCGAACGGCCGAGGCGCGAGCCCATGCCTGCTGCGAGGATCACGATCTGCGTGGTCATTGCCTTCTCCAATGCGGTGGTGCGGGACGGCTCGATGATGGCCTGTTCCCCTGACGTTCACCCAGGTCGCACCTGGGAGACACCTCACTGTGCCGTCCTCCAGGGTACCAAACCCGTCGCCGACCGGGCCAGAGCCCTTGACAGGCGTGCACGGGGGTGGATGCACGGCCCACGCTCGGGCAGGGGTGCGTACGCTCGATCCATGAGGGCGGACGACCGGCGCGAGCACGGCGTGTCGCCGCGCGGCGGATGGCGATCGCCGCCGAGCCGCCATCACGCCGCACGCTCGTCGGAGGCTCAGCCGACGTCCCATACGGTTGATGGCGTGGGTGCCGGAGATCAGAGACGACCGTTCGCGGAGCTGAGCCCGGCGGAGCAGACCGAACGTCGCCGGGAGGCGGCTCGCAAGGCGGCGGCGACGCGTGCGCGCAACAAGGCGCGCGAGGCGGCGAGCGCCAGGGCGACGACGCCGAGCGTCGTCGCGCAGGCGCCGCAGACGCCGACGCCGACGCCGGGGCCCGTGGCCGCCCCGGAGTCCACCGCGGAGCCGGAGCACGTCGTCGAGGCGCAGCCCGTCGAGCAGGAGCACGAGCACCCGGAGCCCCACGCGGTGGGGGCCGTCGCCGAGGTGCAGCCCGTCGAGCCCCAGCGGCCCGACGAGACGGAGGCCGACGAGGTGCAGTCGGCCGACGCAGGAGCGGTCGAGGAGCCCCTCGCTGTCGAGGCGAGCGAGGAGTCCCTCGAGTCCGAGCCCCTCGAGTCCGGGCCGCTCGAGTCGGAGCCCCTCGAGTCCGAGCCGCTCGAGGCCGGGTCCCTCGCGGCCGAGCCCGCCGTGGTCGAGCCTGCCGACGAGTCGAGGCTCGAGCCGCAGCGGCGCACCGACGGCGAGTCCGAGCATGCGGAGCCGGCCCTCGAGCCCGACGCCGACGCGTCCGCTGCCGACGCATCCACCCCCGACGCACCGGACGCCGACGCCGACGACGAGCCGTTCGAGGTCGTCGTCGTGCAGTCCGACCCGGAGGCGTCGACGACGCTCGCGCGGGCCGAGGCCACCGAGGCGGCCGAGACGGAGCACGCCGACGAGGAGCCGGCCGACGCCTCCGTCGACGCGGCGTCGGCAGCCGAGACGGACTCGGCGGCGCCGGCCGTCGTGCTCCAGCTGGAGGGCGTCTCGCGCCGCTTCGGTCGCACCGTCGCGGTCGAGGGCATCGACCTCGAGGTGCGCGCGGGGGAGTGCCACGGCATCGTGGGCCTGAACGGGGCGGGCAAGTCGACGACCGTCTCGATCGCGAGCGGCCTCATGCGCCCCACGTCCGGCACCGTGCGCATCGGCGGCAAGGACGTGCACGAGCGCGGCGTGCAGTCGCTGCTCGGCGTCGTGCCCGACCGCATGCGCCTCTTCGACCGCCTCACCGGCAGGCAGCTGCTCGTGCACGCGGCGCTGCTGCGCCGCGTGCCGCGCAAGGACGCCATCACCCGCGCGGCGACGCTGCTCGAGCGATTCGAGCTCACGCCGGACGCCGACCGCCTCGTCGCCGACTACTCGATCGGCATGCAGCAGCTCGTCGGCATCGCCGCCTCGCTCATCCACGCACCCCGGGTGGTCGTGCTCGACGAGCCGTTCGAGTCGATCGACCCGGTCGCGACCGACACGATCCTGTCGATCCTCGGCGACCTGCGCAGGCGCGGAGGCGCCGTCGTGCTCACGAGCCACGACATGGCGCTCGTCGAGCGTGCGTGCGACCACGTCGTCGTGCTGCACGACGGCGTCGTGCGCGCATCCGGCGCCACCGACGACGTGCGCGACGGGCTGAGCCTCGAGGATCGCTTCACGCGGCTCGTCGGCGCACCCGCATCCCAGGAGCTGCCGTGGCTCTCGCCGTCGCTCGGCTGAGGCTCGCGGCGCTCGCGGCGCTGCGCCACGACCCGCGCGGACCCGTGCGCGCCGCGCTGCCGTGGATCGTCGCGACCGCCATCGCCGTCGCCGCGATCGTGCTCGCGACGCGCGCCGCGTTCCCATCGGTGCTCGCCACGACCGGCGTCGTCCTCGCCGCCGCCGCGGTGGGGCTCGTGGGCCAGCGCGACGCCGCCCTCGATCCGCGCGCCTTCCGAGGCGTCGTACGGCCCCCTGCCGTCGCCCTCGGCACGGCCCTCGGCGCGCTCGTGTCGCCGCTCACCGTCGTGGCGCTCGGCGTCGGCGTCGCGTGCGGCATCGACGAGGGATCGGCGCTCGCGATCGTCGCGGCACCCCTCCTCGCCATCACCGCCGCGCTCGTGCGGCTCGTCGTCGACGTCGGCGCCGCCGGGCGCACGTGGCCGTGGATCGCCGGTGCGACGCTCGTCGCGCTCGCAGCGCTCGCGGTGCTGCCGCTCGTCGGCGGGCTCGAGGCGGGCATCGGCACGCTCGGCAGCACGCCCTTCGCCGCGTCGACGGCGTGGATGCTCGTGCCGACGCGCCTGCTCGTCGCGGTGGGCACGATCGCGCTGCTCGCCGCCGCCTGGCTCGCCATCGCGACGTGGCGCATGCACCGCGTCGACCGGCCGCGCCTGCGCGTGCACCTCGGCGCGCTGCGCACGGTGCCTGCGGTGCCCTGGGCCGTGGTCGTGGCGCGCACCGTCACCGGGTGGGGGCGAGACCGCCGCTACTGGGCCATCGCCGTCGCCGTCGTCGCCCTGCCGCTGCTGCTCGCCGTGCCGCTCTGGCTCGCGGGGCTGCCGCGCGAGACGTGGACGCTGCTGCCCGTCGGCGTGCTCGCCCTGTTCGTCGGCTGGTCGATCCACGACGACACCGCCTACGACGGCTCCGCGTGGTGGATGCACCTCGCAGCCCGCGTGCCCGGCTGGCAGGACCGCCTCGGGCGCGCCCTGCCGCTCGCGATCGTGGCCGCGGCGCTCGTGTCGCTCGCCGCCGTCGTCGGCGTGCGCATCCACGGCGACCTCGGGCTCCTCGCGCCCGTGCTCGGTGCGAGCCTCGCGCTGCTCGGGTCGGCGCTCGCCGTGTCGTCGGTCTGCAGCGCCGCATGGCCGTACCCGGTGTCCGGGCCGCAGGACAGCGTGTTCCAGGCACCCGCCGCGCAGTCGTGGACGGCTGCGCTCACGCAGGCGGGCGCGCTCGTGGCATCCGTCGCGGTCGCGGCGCCCGTCCTCGTGCCCGTCGTGCGCGAGGCGCTCGGGCTCTCGGCGCCCGAGGCGCCGTGGGGATGGCTCGGCGCAGGGTACGGCGTGGTCGTGCTGGCGCTCGGCGTCGCGATCGGCGGCTCGATCCTCGACCGTCGAGGCCCCGAGGTGCTCGCCGCCGCCATGCGAGACTGAGGGCATGAGCGATCCCTCGAACCCCGGCACGGCTGGCGGCACCGACGTGCTCGACCGCGAGCTCGAGGAGCTGCTGCGGCAGGAGCAGGTCGACGACGGCGACCACGACCGCTTCTCGCACTACGTGAAGAAGGAGAAGATCCTGCAGTCGGCGCTCACGGGCAAGGCCGTGCGTGCGCTGTGCGGCAAGAAGTGGACGCCGGGGCGCGACCCCGAGAAGTTCCCGATCTGCCCCACCTGCAAGGAGATCTACGAGGGCCTCAAGGGCGAGTGACCCCTCGGCGTCCGCGGAGGGTCGCCGGCCGCGTCAGCGGAAGACGGTCGGGATGACGGGCTCGCCACGGGCGAGGCGCGTCGCGTCGCCCGGCAGCTCGGCGATCGCGGCTGCGCACCGCTCGCGTGCGGTCGCGACGCCCTCGGGCCCCGTGTGCCCGGCGACCACCTCGCCGGCCACGACGAGCGGCACCTGCAGCGCACGCCCGACCGAGGTGTCGGGGGAGTCGCCCATGAGCACGGTCTCCTCGGTGGCGACGCCGCCGACGAGCGTGCGCACCGCGGTCTTCTCGCCGCCGTGCGACGCCTTGCCGTCCGAGCGCTTCGCGACGTCGATCCACGTGCCGTCGTCGTCCTGGTGCGCGACGAGCTTGTAGACCATGCCCGCCGCGGGCGAGCCCGAGCCGGTGACGACGCTCGTGCCGACGCCGTACGCATCCACGGGGCTCGCGGCGAGGCCGGCGATCGCGTACTCGTCGAGGTCGCTCGTCACGGTGATGCGGGTGTCCCTCGCCCCGAGCCCGTCGAGCTGGGTGCGCACCTGCTGCGCGACCTCGACGAGGTCGCCCGAGTCGATGCGCACGCCGCCGAGGCTCGTGCCCGCGACCTCGATGGCCGTCGCGACGCCCTGCTCGATGTCGTAGGTGTCGACGAGCAGCGTCGTGCCCGTGCCGAGGGCCTCGACCTGCGCGGCGAACGCCTCCGCCTCGGAGTCGTGCAGCAGCGTGAACGAGTGCGCCGCGGTGCCCATCGTCGGGATGCCCCATCGCTCGCCTGCGGCGAGGTTCGAGGTGGCGCGGAAGCCCGCGATGTACGCGGCGCGCGCGGCGGCGATCGCGGCATCCTCGTTGGCGCGGCGCGAGCCCATCTCGGAGAGCGGACGGCCCTTCGCGGCCTGCACCATGCGCGTCGCGGCGTTGGCGACCGCCGAGTCGTAGTTGAGCACCGACAGCGCGAGCGTCTCGAGCACGACGCACTCGGCGAACGTGCCCTCGACGACGAGCAGCGGGCTCGACGGGAAGTACGCCTCACCCTCGCCGTAGCCGCGGATGTCGCCCGAGAAGCGGTAGTCGGCGAGCCAGTCGAGCGTCGCATCCGACACGACGCGCTCGCGGCGCAGGAACGCGAGCTCGGCGTGGTCGAAGCGGAACGCCTCGATCGCGTCGAGGAGCCGGCCCGTGCCCGCGACGACGCCGTAGCGGCGCGCGCCGGGGAGGCGCCTGGCGAACACCTCGAAGACGCTCGGCCGCAGCCCGCGCCCCGTCGCGAGGGTCGCGTCGATCATCGTCAGCTCGTACCGGTCGGTCTGCAGTGCCGTGGTCACCGGGCAAGCCTATGCATGCCTAGGCTGGATCGGTGATGGACGCCGCACCCTCCGTCGAGCCGCTCGACCCCTCCGATGCCGCCGCCTGGGCCCGATTCGTCGCCATCGAACGCGCCAGGACGTACGAGGGCATCGTGCACGACGGCTTCCTCGACGGGCTGCTCGCCGGTCTCGACGCGGAGGCTGCCGAGATCCGCGACGAGCTGGCGACGGGCGTGGGGCGCTACGCCGTCGCCTGGCTCGACGGCGCCATCGTCGGCGGCGCCTCGACGACCGCGACCCCCATGGCCTGGGAGGAGGGGCTCGGCTTCGGCCCGGTGCCCGCGGAGCGCGCGCTCGACGCCCTCTACGTCGCGCCCTCGCAGCACGGCTCCGGCCTCGCCGACCGGCTGCTCGCGCTCGTGCTCGACGACGTCCCCACCATGCTGTGGCTCATCAGCGGCAACGAGCGCGCACGCCGCTTCTACGAGCGGCGCGGCTTCGCGCTGTGGGGCCGGGAGTTCCCGACGGGACCCACCTGGAACCACGTGCCGATGCGCCGGATGCTGCGGGCCGAGGCGCCCGCGGCCCGTGGCTAGGCTGGTCGACGTGCAGCAGCGCCCGATCGGAGTCTTCGACAGCGGGCTCGGCGGGCTCACCGTCGCCCGTGCGCTCATCGACCAGCTGCCGAACGAGTCGATCACGTACATCGGCG
Source organism: Agrococcus sp. GCM10030265 (assembly GCF_042666675.1). Classification (NCBI taxonomy): domain Bacteria; kingdom Bacillati; phylum Actinomycetota; class Actinomycetes; order Micrococcales; family Microbacteriaceae; genus Agrococcus; species Agrococcus sp. GCM10030265. The sequence goes on along the minus strand of NZ_JBHTCZ010000002.1, from coordinate 811,455 downwards.
ACACCGCGAACGGGCCCTACGGCCCGCGGTCGCAGGACGAGGTGCGTCGCCTCGCGCTCGCGGCGCTCGACACCCTCGTCGAGCGCGACGTGAAGATGCTCGTCATCGCCTGCAACACCGCATCCGCCGCCATGTACGACGTGGCCCACGAGCGGTACGAGCTCGGCATGGGCATCCCGGTGGTCGAGGTCATCCAGCCTGCGGTGCGCGCGGCGATCCGCGCGACGCGCGCCGGCTCGATCGGCGTGATCGGCACCGTCGGCACCATCGGCTCGCACGCGTACCAGCGCGCGTTCGCGCAGGCCGGCATCGCGCACGTCGACGCTGCGGCGTGCCCGCCGTTCGTCGACTTCGTCGAGGCCGGCGTCACGACCGGCGACGACGTGCTCGCCGCAGCCCGCGAGCACCTCGAGCCGCTGCGGGCGGCGGGCATCGACACGCTCGTGCTCGGCTGCACCCACTACCCGCTCCTGGCGGGCGCCATCGGCTACGTCATGGGCCCCGACGTGCGCCTGATCTCGAGCGCCGAGGAGACCGCATCCGACGTGTACCGCCAGCTGTCGGACGCGGGGCTGCTCGCCCCGCCGACGACGCAGGCGACCTACGCCTTCGAGGCGACGACGCAGGCGCAGGAGCCGTTCCTGCGACTCGCGCGCCGCTTCCTCGGGCCGGAGGTCACGCACGTCGAGTTCACGCAGACGGGGGTCATCGAGCTCCCGGGGAGGATCTGACATGGCACGCAAGGACGGCAGGGCGGCGGATGCGCTGCGCCCCGTGACGATCGAGCGCGGCTGGTCCGCGCAGGCGGAGGGCTCCGCGCTCATCTCCGTCGGCGGCACGAAGGTGCTGTGCACCGCCTCGGTGCAGCCGAGCGTGCCGCGCTGGATGGCGGGCAAGGGCAAGGGCTGGGTCACCGCCGAGTACTCGATGCTGCCGCGCTCCACCAACGAGCGCATGGACCGCGAGTCGGTCAAGGGCCGCATCGGCGGCCGCACCCATGAGATCTCCCGCCTCATCGGCCGCTCGCTGCGCGCCGTCGTCGACATGAAGGCGCTCGGCGAGCTGTCGATCGTCGTCGACTGCGACGTGCTGCAGGCCGACGGCGGCACGCGCTGCGCATCCATCACCGGCGCGTACGTCGCGCTCGCCGAGGCGATCGAGTGGGCGAAGGCGCAGAAGCGCATCCCCGCGTCCGCGACCCCGCTCGTCGACTCCGTGTCGGCGATCTCGGTCGGCATCGTCGGCGGCGAGCCCATGCTCGACCTGGCGTACGTCGAGGACTCGCGAGCCGAGACCGACATGAACGTCGTCGTGACGGGCCGCGGCCTGTTCGTGGAGGTGCAGGGCACCGCCGAGGGTGCGCCGTTCGACCGCACCGAGCTCGGTGCGCTGCTCGATCTCGGGGTGGCCGGATGCGCCGACCTCGCCGCGATGCAGCGGGAGGTGCTCGCATGAGGATCGTCGTCGCGACGCACAACGCCCACAAGGTCGCCGAGCTGCAGCGCATCCTCGCCGACGACCTCCCCGACGCCGTGCTCGAGGCGTACGAGGGGCCCGAGGCGGTCGAGGACGGCGTGACCTTCGCCGAGAACGCGCTCATCAAGGCGCGCGAGGCGTTCGAGGAGACGGGCATCGCCTCGATCGCCGACGACTCGGGCATCGCCGTCGACGCGCTCGACGGCGCACCTGGCATCTTCTCGGCGCGCTACGCGGGCACGCGCGACGACCGCGACAACCTCGAGCTGCTGCTGACCAACCTGCAGGGAGCGACCGACCGGGGTGCGGCGTTCGTGTGCGCCGCCGCCTACGTCGACGGCGAGCGCGAGCTCGTCGAGATGGGGGTGTGGCGGGGCAGCGTGCTCGAGGCTGCCGCGGGCGAGGGCGGCTTCGGCTACGACCCGATCTTCCAGCCCGACGACGCACCCGTGTCGGCCGCCCAGCTGTCGGCCGAGGAGAAGGATGCGCTGAGCCACCGCCGCCGCGCGTTCCGCGCGCTCGCGGCCGCCCTCGTCGCAGCACCCGCATCTCAGGCATAGCCTCTCGACATGCAGACGACCGCCGTCGAGGACTACGTGAAGGCGATCTACGCCTACACGGAGTGGCAGCCGGAGCCCGTGACGCCGTCGCGCCTCGCGACGAGCCTCGGCCTCGCGGCGTCGACCGTGACCGAGATGGTGAAGAAGCTCGCCGCACAGGGGCTCGTCGACCACCGGCCGTACGGCACGATCGCCCTGACCGACGAGGGCAGGGCGCTCGCGCTGCGGCAGGTGCGCAGGCACCGGCTCATCGAGACGTGGCTCGTGCAGCAGCACGGATACGCCTGGGACGAGGTGCACGACGAGGCGGAGGTGCTCGAGCACGGCATGAGCGATCGGCTCGTCGAGTCGATCGCGCACGCCCTCGGCGACCCCGAGCGCGACCCGCACGGCGACCCCATCCCCGCCGCCGACGGCACCACGCGACAGCCGCGAGCGACGCTGCTCGCCGAGGCCCACGACGGCTACGTCGGCACCGTCGTGCGCATCTCCGACGCGGACCCCGAGCTGCTGCGCTTCCTCGCCGACCAGGGCGTCGAGCTCGACGAGCGCATGCGCTACGTCGGCCGCGGGCGATTCACCGGCGGGCTGACGGTCGAGGTCGATGGCGCCGAGCACACCGTCGGCGACGAGGTCGCCGCGTCGATCTGGCTGTCGGCGCCGTGCCAGGAGCCGGCGCACGACCACGAGGGCTGACGGCGACGGCGTCGGAGCTCGTGCACGGCCGCGGGCGTCGGGTGCCGCGGTGGCGGCGACGGATGCGAGGGCTCCGTCGCTCGGCGGATGCACCGGCCACCGGTGATCCGTAGCGTCGAGGCCCATGGACCCCGTCTCGATGATCATGGGTGGCGCGATCGCGTCGATCCTCTGGATCGCGATCTCGGCGAACCGGGAGAGGCCCGAGCCGGAGCCGTGCGCGCGGCCGCACGTCGACGACTGAGCCTCGTCCGCGTCGGACGGGCCGGCTGGCGTCGGGTGGGTCGACGCGAGCCTCGCGGCGGCGACGGCAGCCCTACGCCGGCTGCAGCACCCGCTCGAAGAGGTGGTCGAACACCGCGAGGCGGTCGAACCGCATGGCGTACGCGCGCGCCCGCACGGTGTGCGCCGCGAGCTCCGCATCCGTCATCGACAGCGCCGCGTCGAGCGCGGTCGCGATCGCTGCCGACGAGCCGGCCTCGACGATGATCGCCGTGTCGCCCACGGCCTCGAGCGTGCCGCCGCAGTCGGTCGTGATCACCGGGCCGCCGCCCGCGAGCATCGACTCGACGAGCGTGATGCCGAACGTCTCGACGAACTGCGTCGTGGGCTTCGTCGCGAGCACGTACGCCGCCGAGGCCGACATGATGTGCGGCTTCTCGGCATCCGACACGTCGGTGAGGAAGCGGATGCGCTCGGCGGCGGGCGAGGCGGCCGCGGCCGCGCGCAGGTCGGCCTCCGACGGCCCGCGCCCCACGATCGCGAGGTCGAGCTCGCGGGTCGAGGCGGCCGACGAGAACCCGGCGATGAGATCGTCGATGCCCTTCGCGGGCATGAGGCGCGAGAGCGAGAGCACGTAGCGCCCTGCGGTGAGGCCGTGGCGGGCGAGCACGCGTGCGGTCTCGGCCGGGTCGAGCGCGAGCCAGGATGCGGTGTCGATCGCGGGGTAGGAGATCGACACACGGCGTCGGCACCGGTCGGCGAAGTCCGTGCCGTGCCTGGCGTCGACGGCGGCGGCCTCCTCGACGATGACGTCGCGCGTGTACTCGGAGACCGCGACGGGCACGTCCTGCGACAGGTACGACGCGAGCACCTGCGCGGCGGCGCCGAACCGGTCGTCGGCGACGGCGGCCCGCACGACGTTCGTCACGTCGCTGCCGACCGCCTCCGCGATGGTCGCGAGCCGCACGGGCAGGCCCGTCGCCTCGGCGATGCGCACGGCCTCCGCGACCGCGAGCGTGTGGGGCGAGAGGTAGAGCGACATGCACACCGTCGGCACGCCGTCGGTGAAGAGCTCGACGAGCCTGCCGACCATGCCGGACGTGTGGCGACCGTCGACGATCTTGGAGTCGCCGATCGGTGCGGGCCGCTCGACGACGATGCCCGGCGAGTACGGCGAGATGGTGTCGAGCGGCTTGAGCGGCAGCCCTGCCGCCTCCAGCAGGTCGATGGGCCACGTGACGATGCGCACGTCGTCGAAGCCGCGCTGCAGCGCCGCCTCGGCGAGGTTGCGGGCCTCGACGGAGTGGCCGCAGATCACGGGATCGGCGCGCACGACGATGACGAGACGGCGGTGGGTCTGGTGCGACATGGATCCTCCTGCGGGTCGGACGGCCAGGGATGCGGGACGGGGGTCAGGCGGTGTCGGATCGCGACGGTGGGCGATGCGCGGTGCCCCAGCCGCTCGGCTCGGGGCCGAGCACGAGGCGCAGGGTGCCGCCGCGGTGCGCGGATCGGGTCGAGAGCCACGCGCCCGGCAGCTCGACGCCGTTCAGATGCGCGGACTGCACGTGCTGCACGGGGGAGTCGCGCGTGGGCTCGACGAAGCCGGCGGTCTCGATGCGCAGAGGGCCGCCCGGCATGGCGACGACCGCCTCGCGCACCGACGGCGTCGACAGCAGCGTGACGTCCTGGCCTGCGACGGGCAGCAGCCCGAGCGTCGCCCACACGTACCAGCTCGAGATCCCGCCGGAGTCGTCGTTGCCAGGCAGCCCGCCCGGGCCCGTCCCGAACTGGTGCTCGAGCGCCGCGTGCACGACCTCGGCCGTGCGATCGGGGCGGCCCGCGTAGTGGTACGCCCACGGCGCATCCATGTCCGGCTCGTTGTTGAGGCCCTCGAAGCGGCCGAGCGCGTAGCCGGCGAGCAGCTCGTCGGCGCTGGGTGCGACGCCCGGCTGGCGCACGGCATCCGCCCCGAAGCCGAAGAAGCGGTCGAGCAGGGCGACGAACGCATCGTCGCCGCCAGCGATGGCGATGCGGCCCGCCATGTCGTGCATGAGGCGGAACGAGTAGTTCCATCTGCCGCCCTCGTAGTACGTGGAGTCGCGCACGAGCCCCGTCTCGCCGTCGTAGGCGTCGACCCAGCGGGCCGCGACCTCGTCGAGCTCGCTCGCGAGCCTGCGATCGCCGTGGAGGCGGGCGACGCGTGCCGTGCAGTGGTAGCCGAAGGCGAGGTCGAGGTGGTGCGTGATCGGATGCGCGACCGCGCCCCGCAGCAGATCCTCGCCGAAGCCGCGGCGCAGGTCGGCGAGCATGTGCACGATCGCGAGCTCCCAGTCGATGCCGTCGACGCCGAGCTGCGCGAGGTCGGCGAGGAAGGTGTGCGCCAACGCCGAGCCCTGCCTGGCGAAGCGGTCGGCGCCGCGCGCCATGCGGTAGCCGATGGGGAAGTTGCCCTCCTCCTCGGCGGTGACGATGAGCGAGTTCGCGAGGGCGACGGCGCGATCGGGCGCGAGGGCCGTGAGCAGCGGCAGCTGCGTGCGATAGACGTCCCACATCGTGCACAGGTCGAACGCGAAGTCGCCGTCGCGCGGCCAGAACGGCGACTCGTCCTCGGCGAACGCGGGCTTCACGAGCGAGTGGTAGAGCGCGGTGCCGAACGCCTGCCTGCGCTGCGGCGAGGGTGCGTCGATCTCGATGCGCCCCAGCGCGTCGGCCCAGAGCGCCTCGGTCGCCGCGAGCCGCCCGTCGAAGCGCCCCTCCGGATCGGCCCCGCAGTCGGCATGGAGGTTGGCGCGCGCCTGCTCGGGTCCGCGCAGCGAGAAGCCGATGGCGACCTCCACCTGGTCGCCCTGCTCGGTGGGCCCGGCCCACATCACGCCGAACGGTCGCAGCGTCGTGGGGCGGATGGAGTCGAAGTCGAGCCGAGAGCCGCCGTGCATGAGCCGCCGGTCGTACCAGAGCAGCTGCCGCCAGCGCGGGCTGCGCACCTCGACGTGCACCGCGAGCGGTGCGCCCTCGACGACGATCTCGCCCTGTGCGACGCCCGGCGCCACGAGCTCGAGCCTCGCCCGCAGCGGCACGGTCTCGCCGAACGGGATCTCGAGGCCGCCGACGGAGCAGTCGATCACGACTCGCGCATCCCTGTGCTGCGGGAACGTGTAGCGGTGCACGACCGACTTCGGCCCCGCGGTGAGCTCGGCGAGCACCCCGTTGTCGAGGCGGGCCGCGTAGCGCCCGGGGGAGGCCTGCTCGTCGACGAGGCCGAAGCGCCTGCCGAGCCCGTCGAGCGGCTCGGTGAGCGGCGTGACGCGGAAGTAGTTGTAGTACTTGCGGATCGCGCCCGTGCCCGACTGCTGGAAGTGCGTGAAGCCGCTCGCGACCTGGTCGTCGCGGATCGCGCGCGGGATGCCCTCGGTCGCGAGATCCCAGCGGCCGTAGCCCGTCGGGTAGGCGCCGGAGTACGCGCACGCCGACACCATGCCGAGCGGGGCGGTGGCGCCGGGGTGGGTGTTGCCGATCTGCGGCTTCGGCCACCACCAGGTGGCGGCGATGCCGGAGGGCGCGGGGAGGCTCGTCGGGGCCGTCCCGAGGAACGGGTCGACGTCGGCGATGCGCACCATGCAGTCACTGTGGCCGCAGGCTGTGTCGCCCGTGTTACGCGTGCATGACCATCTGGTGCGGGGCCTCCGGGCCGCTCGCGGCTCAGGCCCGGTCGGTGCGCTCGTCGCGCCGAGGCCGGCGCACGACGGGGTCGACGTCGACGTGGTCCGAGAGGTCGAGGGTCTGCACGTGGCCCGAGTCGGTGCCCGCGCGCCGCTCGCGCTGCACCTCCCGGCGCGACTGGATCGCGTGGTACACGATGAAGCACAGGGCGATGGCGACGACGCCGAGCAGCACGAGGTCGATGTACTGCGTGACGAGGTCGGCGACGCCGGGGATGTGCGCGACGGCCCAGCCGAGGAACGTGAGGCCGGCTCCCCACAGGAGGCCGCCCACGATGTCGTAGCGCAGGAAGCGGCGGTACGGCATGCGCCCCACGCCGGCGGCGACGGGCATGAACGTGCGCACGATGCCGATGAAGCGCGCGACGATGACGGCCCACGGGCCGTACTTCACGAAGAAGCCGTTCGTGCGCTGGATGGTCTTGTGCGAGAACAGGCCAGACGACCTGCGTTGGAAGAGCGGCGGCCCAGCCTTGTAGCCGATGAGGTAGCCGAGCTGGTCGCCTGCGACGGCGCAGAGCCAGATCGCGAGCATGCACACCCACACGGGCTGGTGGATGACGCCCGAGTACGACAGCACGCCCGTGATGATGAGCAGGGTGTCGCCGGGCAGCAGGAAGCCCACGAGCAGGCCGGTCTCGACGAGCACGATCGCGCACACGAGCACGAGCGCCCATGCACCGGCTCCGGTGATGAGCCCCTCGACGTCGAAGAGCGCGTTGGCTGGCAGGTGATGCACACCGACTCCTTCGGCGATGGCCGGCGCGGATGCGTCGGCGAAGCGATCGGCAGACCGTGCGGGAGAGGGGACTCGAACCCCCACGCCCGTCAGGGCACAGGAACCTAAATCCTGCGTGTCTGCCAGTTTCACCACTCCCGCGGTGACGGCTCATCGTATCGACGCATCCCATGGCTCGCCTGTGTCGGCGCCGACGGGCGGGGCCTGGTTCGATGGTGGGATGCGCCACACCGCCTTGGTCACGGGAGCGTCGTCGGGCATCGGCCTCGCGATCGCTCGAGAGCTCGCCCGCGTGGGCGTCGACGTCGTGCTCGTCGCGCGCGACGAGGCGAGGCTGCGCGACATCGCGGCGACCCTCGACACAGGCACGGAGGTGCTTGCGGCGGACCTGCTCACGCACGAGGGGCTCGAGGCCGTCGCCGACCGCGTGGCGTCGCACGAGCGACCGATCGACATCCTCGTGTCGAACGCGGGGTTCGGGCTCGCCGCACCCTTCCACGCCTCGTCGATCGAGGACGAGCGGCGGCTGCACGAGCTGCTGTCGTTCGTGCCGCTGCGGCTCGCGCACGCCGCGCTGCCCGGCATGCGCGAGCGGGGTCGGGGCTGGATCCTCACGGTCGCGAGCTTCGCGGCGTTCATCCCGTACGGCTCGTACTCGGCGTCGAAGGCGCACGCCGTGAACCTGTCGCGCTCGATCCGATCGCGCTACGCGGGCGACGGCATCCGCGCGACGGCGCTGTGCCCCGGATTCGTGCACACCGAGTTCCACGAGCGCATGGGCATCGAGGAGGAGGGCCCTGCGTGGATGTGGACGAGCGCGGAGGCGGTCGCGCGCAGGGGCGTGCGCGGCCTGCGACGCAACCAGCCGGTCGTGCACTCCGACTGGCGCTACGCGAGCATCGCGAAGGCGCTGCAGCTCGTCCCCGACACGTGGCAGGGCGCCGTGATCGGCGCGCATCGCGACTGACGGCGCGGCTCGTCAAGGCCGCGCGAGCATCCGGCGTCCACGGCAGCGTGGAGGCATGGCATCTCGATTCGCTGGCCTGAAGGCCCTGTACGTCAACGGCACCCTCACCCCCTCGCCGGGCGCGAGCCACACCGACACGCTCATCGAGGCGAGCGCGGGCATCCTGCGCCAGCAGGGCGTGCAGGTGGAGGTCGTGCGCCTCGTCGACCATCACGTCGCGCCGGGCGTGCAGCCCGACATGACCGAGCACGGCGCAGACCGCGACGACTGGCCGCAGATCTGGGCGAAGGTGCAGGAGGCCGACATCCTCGTCATCGCATCGCCGATCTGGCTCGGCGACATGTCGAGCCAGACGCGCCTCGCCGTCGAGCGGCTGTACGCGCACTCGGGCGAGACGAACGAGCGCGGCCAGGCCGTGTTCTACGGCAAGGTCGGCGGCGCCCTCGTCGGCGGCAACGAGGACGGCCAGAAGCTCGTGTCGAGCAAGCTCGTCTACGCGATGCAGCACCTGGGCGTCGCCATCCCGCCGAACGCCGAGGCCGGCTGGGTCGGCGAGGCGGGCCCCGGCCCGTCGTACGGCGACGAGCTCGACGACGGCACGCGCGCGGGCTTCGACAACGACTTCACGAAGAAGAACATCACGTTCATGGCGTGGAACCTCATGCACCTCGCGGCGATGCTGCGGGATGCGGGCGGCTTCCCCGCCGAGGGCAACCTCCCCGAGGAGTGGGAGCAGGGGAGCCGCTGGGGCTTCCAGAACCCCGAGTACCGCTGAGGCGAGCCCGGTAGCGGGGCGCTCCGCGCCGCGTCAAGCCCCCGGGTGCTCGCCAACCTCGCGAGCGCCCGCTCCGAACCGCTCATCCGACCGTTCCCCGACCAGAGGAGCATCACCATGACCGACGTCCGTCTCCACATCACCGACTCCGGCGGCGAGGGCCGCCCGATCGTGCTCATCCACGGCTGGCCGCTCTCCGGCGAGTCCTGGAAGCCGCAGCGCCGCGCGCTCACCGCTGCCGGCTACCGCGTCGTCGACTACGACCGCCGCGGCTTCGGCGAGAGCGACAAGCCGGAGGACGGCTACGACTACGACACGTTCGCCGACGACCTCCAGTCGGTGCTCACGAGCCTCGACCTCGTCGACGTCACGCTCGTCGGCTTCTCGATGGGCGGTGGCGAGGTCGCTCGCTACGTCTCCCGCCACGGCGAGGCGCGCATCCGCTCGGTCGTCTTCGCCGCTGCGGTGACGCCGTACATGCACAAGACGGACGACAATCCCGACGGACCGCTCGACGACGAGCTCTACGGGCAGCTGCGCGGCGGGCTCGTGGAGGACCGGGATGCGTTCTTCGACGACTTCACCACCGGCTTCTTCTCGGTCGGCGACGACCTGAAGGTGTCGGAGGAGGAGCGGCAGGCCGCCATCGCCATGTGCCAGCAGTCGTCGCAGACGGCCGCCGTCGCCGCGATGGACGCATGGGCCACGACCGACTTCCGCGCCGACCTCGCCGCCGTCACGGTGCCGACGCTCGTGATCCACGGCGACGGCGACGGCACCGTGCCGTTCGAGGGCTCGGGCAAGCGCACGCACGAGGCGATCGCGCACTCGCAGCTCGTCGTCATCGAGGACGCGCCGCACGGCTTCAACGCGAGCCACGCGGACGAGTTCGACGCGGCGCTGCTGCAGTTCGTGCAGGACGAGGCGCCCGGCGTCGACATCTGACGACGCCGCGCACGGGCGCGGGGAGGGCGGTGGCCGATGTGCCGCCGCCCTTCGTCGTGCAGGCGGGTGGGTAGCGTCGCAGCATGACGACGACGTGGCGGATCGCGGTGCTGGGTGCGGGGCTCATGGGTGGCGCGATCGCGAGGACGCTCGCCGCGGCCGGCCACGAGGTGCGCGCCTACGACCCCGAGCCGGGGCGTGCCGCCGCGGCCGTCGAACGCACGCCGGCGCTCGCGGTCGATGCGCTCACCGACGCCGTGCGCGATGCGGACCTCGTCCTCGAGGCCGCGCCCGAGCGCCTCGACGTCAAGCACGCGCTCCTCGCGGAGGTCGAGCCGCTCACGACCGGCATCCTCGCGTCGAACTCGTCCACGTTCACGCCCTCCCGGCTCGCGCAGCCCCTCGCCGAGCCCGGTCGCCTGCTCGTGACGCACTGGTTCAATCCCGCCGACGTCGTGCCCCTCGTGGAGGTCGTGCCGCACCCCGAGACGCCAGCCGCATCCGTCGACGCCGTCGTCGCGATGCTCGCCGCCGCCGGGAGACATCCCGTCGCGCTCGCGCACGAGGTCGACGGATTCGTCGGCAATCGACTGCAGGCGGCGCTCGTGCGCGAGGCGATGCACCTCGTCGAGTCGGGCGTCGCGACGCGGCAGCAGGTCGACGACGTCGTGCGCCACGGCCTCGGCCCGCGCTGGGCGGCCGTCGGCCCCATCCGCGTCATGGAGCTCGGTGGCCTCGACGTGTGGGAGGCCGTGACCGACCGGCTGTTCCCAGCGCTCGGCGATGCGACGGAGGCGCCGCGGATGCTGCGCGCCGCGGCCGCCGCCCGCCGCGCAGGGCACGTGGCCGAGGGCTTCGGCGCCGTGCCGCCCGCGGAGGCCGAGGACGACCGCGCGCGGATCGCGCGTCGCTTCCTCGCGGACTGAGGCGCAACCCCCTGGGGTGCTCGGCGCGCGCCTCGTAGCGTCGCCGACATGAGCGAGACGACCCACGACCCGATCGCGCAGGCAGCGAGCCGCCGCGCCATCGTGACCGCCTCCGACTCCGGCATCGGCCGTGCGACGGCCGTCGCGCTCGCCGAGGCGGGCATGGACGTCGGCATCACGTGGCACAGCGACGAGGAGGGCGCCGAGGCCACGGCCGAGGAGGTGCGCGGGCACGGCGTGCGCGCCGTCGTCGCGCGGCTCGACGCCTCGGACGCCGCGGCGGCCGCCGACGTCGTCGACCGGCTCGTCGACGAGCTCGGTGGCATCGACGTCTTCGTGAACAACGCGGGCACGGGCCTGCAGACGCCGTTCCTCGAGGTCGGCCTCGACGAGTGGCGGCAGGTGGTCGAGGTCGACCTCACGGGCGCCTTCGCGTGCATCCAGCGCGCCGCGCGTCACATGGTCGACGCCGGTCGTGGCGGCCGCATCGTCGCGGTGACGAGCGTGCACGAGCACCAGCCGATGGTGGGCGCGAGCGCCTACGACGCCGCGAAGCACGGGCTCGGCGGACTCGTGAAGAACGTCGCGCTCGAGCTCGGCCACCACGGCATCACCGCCGTGAGCGTCGCGCCCGGCGAGATCGCGACGGCCATGACGGGCAACGAGGACGTCGATCCCGACACGGTCGACCGCCCCGGCATCCCGCTCGGGCGGCCCGGCGACGCGCGCGAGGTCGCCGCGGTCATCGCGTTCCTCGCGTCGCCGCTCGGCGGCTACGTCACGGGCACGTCGGTCGTCGTCGACGGCGGGATGCTGCAGATGGGGCCGCAGGCGGGTGCCGCCATCGACTCGCACGGGTGGCGCACGACCTAGCCGGTCGCGCGCTCGGCGTCAGACGGCGGCGGGCGCGCTCGGCACGGGCTCGACCTCGACGTCGTCGTCGACGTCGACCGGTCCCACGCCCTCGAACTGCACGACGTGCGTCGACTCCGACGACGCCGCCTCGACGACGCCGGGCGTCCCGCGCGGCACGAACGGGCGGTCGAGGCCGCCGATGTCGAGGATCGCGATGACGCGCGTCCCCGCGTCGAGGTCGTGCTCGGTGCTCATGGAGATGACGCTAGCCGCCCCCGCATGTCGCCCATGCCCCCGTGCGGGGCACACGGCCTCCGTGCTATGCGAGCGCCGCTCACTTCCGCGCCCTGTGGACAACGCGCGTCGGCAGCGGATGCCGTGTGCTGTGCTTCCGTCCCATGAGCCGAGCCGTCGTCGCGATCACCGAGCTCGTCCGCGAGCGCGTGCGACGCGACGGCATCGACCTCCGCGCGGCGGGCGACCTCGCCGAGCGGTACGTGCGCGACGCGGTCCGGCAGTACGCCGAGCGTGCGCTCGGCGGCGCGCATCCGCTGCTCGACGACGAGCAGTCGGCGACGCGATCGGTGCTCGCCGCCATCACGGGCTACGGCGTGCTGCAGCCCTACCTCGACGACCCGGCGATCGAGGAGCTCTGGGTCAATCAGGGCAGCCGCGTCTTCGTCGCGCGCGGGGGAGCGAGCGAGGAGCTCGACGTGCGCCTCACGCCGCAGGAGACCCGTGACCTCGTGGAGCGGATGCTCTCGACGACCGGGCGACGCGTCGACCTGTCGATGCCCTTCGTCGATGCGTCGCTGCCCGACGGCTCGCGCCTGCACGTCGCATCCGGCGACGTCGCGCGCGGCGCGATGAGCATCAACATCCGCAAGTTCTCCCGCGGGCTCGCGTCGCTCGAGGCGCTCGTCGAGCTCGGCACCCTCAGCCACCAGGCCGCCACCTTCCTGCAGCGCTCCGTCGTGGCGGGGCTCAACATCCTCGTGTCGGGCGCGACGCACGCGGGCAAGACGACGATGCTCGGAGCGCTCATCGGCGCAGGGCGGCCGCGCGATCGCGTCGTGACGGTCGAGGAGACCTTCGAGCTCGACCCGCAGGTCGCCGACGTCGTCGCGCTGCAGTGCAGGCAGCCGTCGCTCGAGGGCACGGGCGAGGTCACCCTGCGGCAGCTCGTGAAGGAGTCGCTGCGCATGCGACCCGATCGCCTCGTCATGGGCGAGGTGCGCGGGCCCGAGGCGCTCGACCTGCTCATCGCGCTCAACTCGGGGGTGGCGGGCGCCGGCACCATCCACGCGAACACGGCGAGGGATGCGCTGCAGAAGCTCACCACGTTGCCGCTGCTCGCAGGGCGCAACATCGACGCCGGCTTCGTCGTGCCGACGGTCGCGGCGTGCGTCGACCTCGTCGTCCACTGCGCGATGGACGCGCGCGGCAACCGTCGCGTCACCGAGATCCTCGCGCCGACCGGCACGACGCACGGCCACGTCATCGAGGCGTCGCAGCTGTTCCACACCGTCGACGGGCTCCTGCGCTCCACCGGCAGCCAGCCGTCTCGCACGGCGAAGCTCGCAGCGGCCGGCGTCGACGTCGCCGCACTGCTCGCGCGGGACGACGCGTGACCTGGCTGCTCGGCGTGCTCCTCGGGCTCGGGCTCGTGCTGTGCGCCTCGCCGTGGCTCTGGCCCCGCGTCGCCGCCGACCCCGACGCCGCGCCCCGCGCGTCGCGCATCCGCGACCGCCTCACGCAGGCCGGGCTGCACGAGATCCCGCTCGCCGCCCTCGTCGTCACCGGCGTGCTCACGGCCGTCGTCGCCGCTGGCGTCGCGCTCGCGATGAGCCCGGTGGTCCTGGTGGCGGCGTCCTGCGGCCTCGCGGGGCTGGCGGCGCCATTCCTCGCGGTCGCGTGGCGAGCGAGGCGACGACGCCGCGCACGCTCGCTCGTGTGGCCCGACGTCGTCGACCATCTCGTGTCGGGCGTGCGCAGCGGGCTCGCGCTGCCCGATGCGGTCGCCGCGCTCGCGGCGTCGGGTCCGGCGCAGACGCGCGAGCACTTCGGTGCCTTCGAGGCCGACCACCGCGCCACGGGCTCCTTCGCCTACGCACTCGACCGGCTGAAGGACCGCCTGGCCGATCCCGTCGCCGACCGCATCCTCGAGACGCTGCGCATGGCGCGCGACGTCGGCGGCTCGGAGGTCGGCCACGTCCTGCGCGACCTCGCGGCGTACCTCCGCAGCGACGTCGCGATGCGCAGCGAGCTCGAGGCGAGGCAGTCGTGGGTCGTGAGCGCAGCGCGCCTCGGCGTCGTCGCGCCGTGGCTCGTGCTGCTGCTCCTCTCCTCGCGGCCCGAGGCCGCCGCGGCGTACAACACCCCGGGCGGCATGCTCGTCATCGGGGGCGGTCTCGTGATCTCGATCGTCGCCTACCGCGTCATGGTGAGCCTCGGCCGGCTGCCGGAGGACGGGCGGTGGTTCGCGTGACCGGCGAGGTCGGGCTCTCGCTCGTGCTCGGTGCCACGCTCGGGCTCGGCGCATGGATGCTCGTGAGCCTCGTCCCCATCTTCCGGCGCCCGCGCCTGCTCCATCGCGTCGCGCCGTACGTGCTCGACGTGTCGCCCGGCGCGCGCGACATGGTCGCACGACGTCGCGTGGATCCCACACGCGTCATGGGCGTGGTCGCCGCGCCGGTGGGCGACCGGCTCGTGCCGCTCGTGCACGCGCTGCTCGGCTCGCCCACGTCGGTCGCTCGCCGTCTGCGCCGTGCGCGCAGTCCGCTGTCGATCGAGCGCTTCCGCGCGCGGCAGCTCGTGTGGGGCGTCGCCGGTGCCGTGCTCGGCGCGCTCGTGGGCGCCGTGGCCCTCGTGCGCGGCGCCGCGCCCGTCGTGCCCATCGCCCTCGTCGTCGTGTCGGGAGCGAGCGCAGCGCTCGCCGCGGACTGGCTGGTGCAGCGCGCGGTGCGGCGGCGCATGGCCCGCATCTCGAGCGAGCTGCCGACGGTGCTCGAGTTCCTCGCGCTCAGCCTCTCGGCGGGCGAGGGGCTCGCGGATGCACTCCGCCGCGTCGCGAGGATCGGCACAGGAGAGCTCGCGGTCGAGCTCGCCGCCGTCGTCGCTGACGCGGCATCCGGCGCCCCGCTCGCCGAGGCGCTCGAGCGGCTCGGCACCGAGCTCGAGCATCCGGGCGTGGCCCGCTGCGTCGATCAGATGCGCGGCGCGCTCGAGCGCGGCACGCCGCTGGCGCAGACGCTGCAGGCGCAGGCGCAGGATGCGCGCGACGGTGCTCGGCGCGACCTGCTCGAGGCGGCGGGCAAGAAGGAGATCGCGATGCTCGTGCCGCTCGTCTTCGGCCTGCTGCCGACGACGGTCGCGTTCGCGCTGTGGCCAGGCGTGCACGTGCTGCAGCTGGGGTTCTGATGGTTCGAGGGAAGGAGGCGGCGATGGGCCGCATGTGGAGTCGACTGGTCGACGAGGAGCGTGGCGATGTCCCCGGGTGGGTGCTCGTCACGCTCATGACGGCCGGGTTGGTCATCATCATCTGGGGCGTGGCGGGTCCGGCGCTCAGCGAGGTGTTCCAGCAGGCCATGGAGCGCGTGACGGGGCTGTGATGCTCGACGCGGTGGCGCTGCGCGACGATCGCGGGTCGGCGGTCGCCGAGTTCGCGATGGTCGCGAGCCTGCTCACGCTCGTCGTGCTGTCGGTGATGCAGCTCGCGCTCGGCCTGCACGTGCGCACGGTGCTGCAGGATGCGGCGGCCGAGGGCGCGCGATACGGCGCGCTCGCCGGATCGTCGTCCGAGGCGGGCGTCGAGCGTGCACGCGTGCTCATCGAGACCGCGATCGGGGCCGAGCACGCCGAGGACGTGACGGCGACCCCCGCGACCGTCGCGGGGCATCCGTCGCTGCAGATCACGGTGCGGGCGCCCTTGCCGGTCCTCGGACTCATCGGCCCGACGACGCTGGAGGTGCGGGGCAGTGCCGCGCTCGAGACGCTGGGGTGACGTCGCGGGCGACGAGGGGTCGGCGTCGATCGAGTTCCTCACGGTCGGCCTCCTGCTGACGGTGCCGCTCGTGTATCTCGTGCTCGCGATGGGGCAGCTGCAGGCGGCGACGCTCGCGACCGAGGGCGCAGCGCGGCAGGCAGCGCGAGTCATCGCGACCGCGAGCGACCACGCCGCGGCCCTCGAGGCCGCCGACGCGGCCATCGCCGTCGCGCTCGCCGAGCAGCGGCTCGCGCCCACGTCGATCGACGTCGCGTGCGAGCCGACGCCCGCCGACTGCACCGAGCGCGGCGGCACCGTGCGCGTCGCCGTCGAGGTGTCGGTGCCGCTGCCACTCGTCCCGCCGGTGCTCGATCTCGACGTGGGGCTCTCGGTGCCGATCGCAGCGGCGGCTGCGCAGCCCGTCTCGGGGATGCGGCCGTGACGCACGGCACGTTCCGTACCCGCCTGCGAGCGCTCGCACGCGACGACGACGGCTCGACGCTGCTCCTGACGATCGCCTACGGCGCCCTCGCGCTCGCGCTGATCGTCGTGGTGGTCGGGGCCACCGCGCTGCTC
Organism: Agrococcus sp. GCM10030265; assembly: GCF_042666675.1. Classification (NCBI taxonomy): domain Bacteria; kingdom Bacillati; phylum Actinomycetota; class Actinomycetes; order Micrococcales; family Microbacteriaceae; genus Agrococcus; species Agrococcus sp. GCM10030265. Next base: position 795,011 of record NZ_JBHTCZ010000002.1, on the reverse strand, counting down.
GTCGAGCGGCGGCGCCTGTTCACGCTCGCCGATGGTGCTGCGCTGCACGCGGCGGAGGCGTTCGCCCTTGAGCAGATCGCGTTCGACGGCGAGCAGCCAGCGCCGCAGCTGGCCGATGTCGCGGTCGAGCAGGCGGCCGACGAATGGCTGCGGGTTGCGCCGACGGAGCTCGACGAGGTCGCCCTCCTCCGCGCGCGATCGGTCGATGCGCAGACCGCCGAGGTCACCGTCGCCGCCGTGTGGCGCCCGCCGATCGTGTCGCTGCTCCTGCCCGACGGCGTCCCGCTCGACGTGACCGTGACGGCGCGCGCGGTGTTCGTCGGGTGACCCCGCGGAGGCGTCATCGCTCGCGTCGGTCCCTCGTCGAGTGCGCCCGTCGGAGGACGACGACGCACGCGACGACGCACGCGGCGACCGTGACGATGAGGGGGAACGCCTTGCTCGACGGGTCGAGGTCCGACCCGAGGATGCCGAGGGTCGCCACGATCCCGATCACGGCGATCGCGCCCGCGCCGACCACGTGACCGATCATCGCGCGATCCCCGTGACGCAGACGGGGACGCCGAGACCGCCCGCGGCATTGCGCATCGTGAGCCAGATGCGCATGTCGTCGCAGGCAGTGTGGTTCGCATACGAGAAGGCGATGGCGACGATGGTGCCCGCGACCCCGCAGAAGGTGCCACCCGAGCCTACGCAGAGGGCAGCCGCGAGTGCAGAGCTCCCTCCGGCGAGCAGCGCATCGACGTCCGCCTCGTTGAGGTCGAGGTACGGACCCCGCGTTCCGACTCCGACGGCGGCATGCCGCTGCACCGCTCCGGTCGCTACGACGTACGGCTCCAACGGTCCGTCCGGCAGCACGAGCACACCGACTCCCTCGATCTCGTAGCTCGTGACCTCGACGCCGTCGTCCGTCGTGGACGAGAAGCGCGGGATGTGCGTGGCGTCGATCGCTGCGAGACGATCACGGGCGACCTCCAGAGCGTCCGCGTCGATCGGCGACGATGGCGCCGCAGGGGATGAGCGATCCGCGGATGCGTGGGCCAGCGCGGACCCCGGCGCAGCGAGCATCAGGTTCGCGGCGAACGTCGCGGCGGCGACCGAGCCGATGGCCGCCCGCCATCCCGCTCGCAAGGGCGGTGTCGGCGGGAATGTCTCAAAGCGTCTCATGTCTTCGACCGTACGGTCGTCGTGATGTCATCTCTGGATTCTTGTGACATCCACCGAAGAACATGAGGCGTGTCTCACGTTCTGCGCATCGAGCAGCGTTGCCGCGCAGCTCCCATCGGCGCCGCGCGCACGAAGCAGCCGCGCGCGAGACGCTCCCCGGGGCGGGCGGAAGCCTACGGCGCGATGCGCATCGTGGGCGTCGCGACGACGTGCACGACGGCGCCAGCGGGCTCCTCGAGGCCGAGCATCTCGTCGAGCGCCTCGTCCTCCCGCGCGTTCCTCCGCAGCCGCAGCACCGTGAGGAGCGCGAGCGCGGTCGCCGAGAGGATGAGCGCCGGTGCGGTGAGCACGACCCCGCGCCATGCATCCAGCCCGATCGCCGACGACGTGTCGGCGGTGAGCGCGAGGAGCAGGCTGCCCGCCGTCACCACGACGAGCACCACGCTCGTCAGCACCGCCATGACCCAGAGGGCATCGAGGAGGTTGCGTCGCATGGCACCAGCGTGACGGATGCTCGACTCCACGCACGCGCGCTTGACATCAGCACGCGAACGTGCTCGCACCGAGTCGTCAGCCGTTCGATCTCGGCAGCGTCCGCACGAGCACCACCGCACCGATCACGCACGTCGCGACGAGGGCGAAGCCCGCCGTCACGATCGACGCCGCCTGGATGAGCGCCGCGATGCCGAGCGGCGCCACCGCCGCGCCCGCGTTCGTCGTGAGACGCCACGCGCCGAGGAAGGGAGCCGGGTTCATGCGATCGGCGAGGTCGGCGCCGAGCGTCATGAGGATGCCCGACGACATGCCGTTCGCGACCGCCAGCAACCCCGCGCCCACGAGCAGCCCCACGAGCGCCGCGCCGCCGTCGTGCGTCGCCGCGAGCGTCGCGAACCCCGCGCCCATGAGCAGGAGCGACGGCAGCACCGCCCACAGGCGGCCGAAGCGATCCATGACGAGCCCCGACACGAAGAACAGCAGGAAGTCGACGGCGCCCGCCAGCCCCACGATGAGGCCCGTCGACGCGGCATCCACGCCGATCGACACCGCCCACAGCGGCACGATGACGTCGCGGCCGCGCCGCGCGAGCGCGAGCATCGCCGCACCGACGCCGACGGTGCCGAGCGTGCGGCCGTAGCGGCGCAGCGTCGACCCCAGCCCCACGGTCTCGCGCTCGGCGACCTGCGCCCCCTCGTGCCCCCTGCCCGACTCGAAGGTCGACTGGGGATCGGGGAGGAAGAGCAGCACGACGACGGCGGCGAGGCAGCCGCCGACGAAGATCCAGATCGTCGTCTGCACCGGCGCGCCGAGCGCGATGATGCCGGAGGCGAGGAGCGGGCCGATGAAGAGCCCGAGCCGGAACGTGCCACCCAGCGCCGACAGCGCCCGCGCCCGGTACCGGTACGGCACGTACGTCGTCATGAACGCGTGCCGCGCGAGCGCGAAGATCGCCGTCGCGATGCCCGTCACGAGGATGGCGAGCCCCAGCATCCACGGCTCGGTCGCGAACCACGCGAGCGACAGCGCGAGGATCGTCGCGAGGCCCGCGACGATCATCACGGTGCGCTCGCCGAGCCGCGCGACGAGCATCCCTCCGGGCACGCTGCCTGCGAGCTCGCCCACCGTCATCATCGCCGCGACGAGGCCGGCGACGGCGAGGCTCGCACCCAGGTCGCCGGCGATCACCGGGATGTACGGGATGATCGCGCCCTCGCCGATGGCGAAGAGCACCGTCGGCAGGTACGCGGCGACCGCGACCTTGCGGAACGGGAACCGCTCGGCGTCGCTCACGCGATCGCGCCGAACGACACCGGGCGCCGCATCGCGTGCGCCGCCGTCACCGTCAGCCGACGGCGGGGGAGAGCAGGATGACGAGCCCCACGAGCGCCATGCCCGCGAGGTTCATGCAGATGCCGATGCGGATGGAGTGCTTCTTCTGGGTGTAGGCCTGATCGACCGTGTACGCCATGACGGGGCAGCCGGCCCACATCAGCAGGCCGAGGCCCGCGGTCGCCACGAGCGTGCCGATCCAGAACACCAGCTCGATGCCGCCCGCGAGGTCGGCGGGCCGCCAGCCCGCGGAGACGAGCGGAGCGAGCCCCAGCACGGGGGCGAGCATGCCCGCCGCGGTCCAGATCGTGCCCGTGCGCATGATGCGCTGCACCTCGACGGGAACCGAGTCGACGGTCTCGACCGTTCGGCTCTGCTGCTCGACCTGACCGCTCATGGAACCCACCTTGCGAGAGAAGAAGTTGCAGTGACTGCATGATCCTACTCTCGCCGCCCGGATGTCCCGGACGCCGGCCGAGCCCCTTGACGCGGCTCAGACGCGCTCGTACCTGCGCGCACCACCCGCGACGCCCGCCATGCGGAACGGGCCCGTCGTGACGCGCGGCAGCTCGCGGTCGTCGCTCGACGCCGAGTGCTCGGCGTGCAGCCGCTCGTACGCCGCGACGTCGACCGGCTCCCGGCCGTCGAGCGCACGACGCACGCCGGCATCGTGCACGCCGGCGTCCGCCCGGACGACGCCCGTCATCCACTCGCCGACGGATCCGGAGCCGTACGAGAACATGCCAACGCCCGCGCCCGAGCGGTCGCCCGACTCGAGCAGGCCCGCGAGGGCACCCGGCAGCGACGCCGAGTACGCGTTGCCGAGCCTCGCGCCCACCTCGGTCGCGCCCGGGTCGAGCGGCGGCAGCTCGACGCCCGTCGTCTCGGCGAGCCGGGCGTGCGCCTTGCGCGCCATGCCGGTGAACGGCTGGTGGTACAGCAGGTGCTGCAGCTCGGCCAGGGGCCGGCCGCCGCGGGCGACGAGGTCGTGCCACGCGCCCGTGAGCGAGTCGAGGTACGCCGTCGTCGACAGGCGGCCGTCGACGATGGCCGTCGTGCGGTCGTTCGGGCGCCAGAAGTCGTCGACGTCGACCGTGTGCAGGCCGCTCACGACGTCGAGCTCGACGAGGCGCGGGTCGGCCGACACGAGCATCGCGACGGCGCCGGCGCCCTGCGTGGGCTCGGCGGCGGATGCCACGTCGTAGCGCGCGACGTCGGTCGCGATCACGAGCGCCAGGTCGTCGGGACGGCGCGCCACCTGGTCGGCGGCGAGCTGCACGCCGGCGATGCCGCCGTAGCAGGCCTGCTTCAGCTCGACGACGCGCGTCGTCGACGGCAGGTCGAGGAGGCGGTGCACGAACACGCCTGCCGCCTTCGACTGGTCGACGCCCGACTCGGTCGCGACGAGCACCGAGCGGATGCGGCTCGCGTCGACGCGCTCGACGATCGGCGCGGCGGCGGCCGCAGCCATCGTCACGATGTCCTCGTCGGGAGCCAGCACGCTCATCGCGAGCTGCCCGAGCCCGATCGACAGCTTCGCGGGGTCGATGCCGCGAGCCTCCGCGAGCAGCGACAGGTCGAGCACATGGTGCCCCGTCGCGATCTGGATGTCATCGATGCCGACGCTCATGCCGTCCTCCGCTCTCCACGCTCCAGCAGGCGATGCGTCGCCATGAGCTCTCCCGGATTGGTCTGCGCTGCCAGCAGCGACAGCTCGCCGCACAGCACGGTCGCGCCGATCAGCGCGGCGAGGCGCCGTGCGTCGGCGCCGGGCTCGCCGCCCGAGCGGCACCCGAGCCGCTGCAGCGCGTCCTCGACGACGGGCAGGCCGCCGCCCTTGCCGTTGCCGACGGTGCCGACGATGAGGTTCGGCATCGTGCACGAGAAGTACGCGCCAGCCTCGCGAGCCTCGACGTACGTGATGCCCTGCGAGCCCTCGACGATGTTCGCGGCGTCCTGGCCGGTCGCGAGGTAGAAGCCGAGCAGCATGTTGGCGTAGTGCGCGTTCGCCGAGCGCAGGGCGCCCGCGATCGTCGAGCCGACGAGGTTCTTGCCCGTGTTGAGTCGCTCGAGGCGCTCGGGCGTGGTGCGCAGACCCGTCTCGACGAGGTCGCGGGGGATGAGGATGTCGGCGACGACGGAGCGGCCCCTGCCCAGCAGGCCGTTGACGGCCGTGGCCTTCTTGTCGGAGCACCAGTTGCCCGAGATCGAGCCGTACTCGAGCTCGGGCGCGAACGCGAGGATCGCGTCGATGAGCGACTCGGCGGCGCCCGTCGCCATGTTGTGGCCGGATGCGTCGCCCGTCGCGAACGCGAAGCGCACGAACAGCAGGCTGCCGACGACCTCGGTGTGGATGTCGAGCAGTCGCGCGAACCTGCTCTGCGCCTCGACGATCATCCGCAGGTCGTCGATGCGGTCGACGATGGCGCGGCTCGCGGCGACGGCCGTCGCGGCGTCGTCGGCGCGCAGCAGGATCGATCGCGTCATGCGCTCGTCGACCACGGTCACGTGGATGCCGCCCTCGACCTGCCTCGAGATGCGTGCGCCGCGCCCCACCGAGGGCCACAGGGGCGACTCGTAGGTGGCGAGCGGCACCGAGACCTCGCCGGCGACGGCGTCGCCCGAGACGCGGATGGGCCCGACCCACGAGGTGGGGATGGGCGTGAAGTCGGTCATGCGATGTCTCCGTCGGCGGCGGCGCGGCGTCGCGCCAGGGTCGTCACGTCGATGCCGCGCAGCTCGGCGAGCTCGCGCAGCCGACCGCGCACGAGCACGTCGGCGTGCACGGCGTCGGCTGGGGTGGCGGCGCCCACGAGCCCCAGGATCGCACGGACCTGGGTGAGCCAGCGGCCCAGCTCGGCGACGAGGGCATCCTCGCCGCCCTCGACCGCGACGGCGAGGAAGCGGCTCGCGACGCCGACGGCGCCAGCGCCGAGGGCGAGCGCGCGCACGACGTCGAGCGGGTGCCGGATGCCGCCGGAGGCGAGGAGCGGCAGCCCTGCGCCCGAGGCGTCGAGCAGGCACGCGGGCGTCGAGAGCCCCCAGCCAGCCAGGTATGCGTAGTCGCGCGCCTCGCGGCGGTCGTTCTCGACGGCGACGAAGTCGGTGCCGCCCACGCCGCCGACGTCGGCGACGGCGACGCCGAGGTCTCGCAGCCGCGCGACGGTGCGTCCCGACAGGCCCGCGCCGACCTCCTTGACGACGACGGGGACGTCGACCGCCTCGCAGATCGCGGCGATCGAGCGCGCCCACGACTCGAAGCGCGTGGAGCCCTCCGGCATCACGAGCTCCTGCGCGGCGTTCAGGTGCACCTGCAGCGCGTCGGCGTCGAGCAGGTCGACGGCGCGGCGCGCGTCGTCGGCCGAGCGATCGGCACCGACGTTGGCCATGACGAAGCCGTGCGGATGCTCGTCGCGCAGCACGCGGAACCACGGCGCGCGCGACGGGTCGTCGAGCGCGATCGACACCGATCCGGAGGCGATGGGCACGTTCGCCTCGCGCGCGGCGATCGCGAGCGTGCGGTTGACGTCGCCCGTCATCGCCGTGCCGCCCGTCATGCCGTTGACGTAGAGCGGCGCCGGCCACGCGAAGGGCCCCAGGCGCACGTCGAGGCCCACGCGCGCGGGGTCGATGCCGTCGAGCGCGTGGTGCACGAGCTCGACGTCGTCGAGCTCGTTCGGCCGCCCGCGACGGTCGCGCTCATGCTCGAGCGCGATGCGGACGTGGTCGTCCTTGCGCTCACCCATCGACGTCGCTCCGCGGCGGCGTGACCGACAGCGTCAGGTGGCGCACGTCGTCCGCCTCCCAGGCGCGGTGCATGCCCTGCACGTCGGCGTCGGGTGGGGCGAGCGCGATGCCGCAGTCGCCACCGCCCGCGCCCGAGGGCTTCGCGGCGGCGCCGGCGCGCTCGGCGGCGTCGCAGAGCCTCCGCAGCCGGTCGGTCTCGATGTCGATGCCGGCGGCGGCGCCGAGCTCGCGCAGCAGCAGTCGGCACGAACGGATAGCGTCGAGCGCCGTGGGCACGTCGTCGGCCTGCAGCGCGCCGGTGAGCAGGCTCACCTGGTCGCGGCTCGCGGCCAGGAAGTCGCGGTGCACCTGCGAGCCGGCGCCGCGCATGACGAGCACGCGATCGACGAGCCGCTCGGTCGACGCGGGCGCGCCCGTCCACCCCACGAGCAGGCGAGCGGATGCGGGCGGCTCGATGCGCGTGACGCTGAGACCCTCCCACGGCTCGGCGAGCAGCTCGCCGATCGACCTCGACTCGCGCAGCCTGCGCACGAGCGCGGCGCGGTCGGGGGAGGAGTAGCCGATCCAGCCGCCGAACGTGGATGCCGCGAGGTCGCCGCCCGACGCGGTCGGCACGACCGAGACCGTGGCGAGCATCGCGAGGCGGAAGCGCTCCATGGCCGTGAGCCGCAGCTCGAAGAACTCGTCGAGCGCCGCGACGGTCGCGACGGTGACCGCCGCCGACGAGCCGAGGCCGAACTTGCGCCCGCCGCGGTCGTCGAGCTCGCTCGCGATGCGCAGGTCGAAGAACGAGTCGCGCCTGCCGAGCTCGGCCCGGAGGCGGTCGACGAGCGTGATCGTCGCGAGCACGTAGTCGTACGGCGTCTTGCGGTCGATGCGCACGCCCGTCGCGTCGCGCGTCCACGTGATGGGCAGCTGCCCGTAGGCCTCGGAGTGCACCTGGCCGAACGCATCCGACTGGTCGACGGAGACGGTGAGGAAGCGGTCGACGGCGACGAGCACCGAGGGCTGGCCGGGCTCGACGACCGCGTACTCGCCGGCGACGAAGAGCTTGCCGGGCGCGCGCGTCGTGATCACGCGGTCGTCTCCACGAGGCGTGCGCCGGGGCCGGGCCTGGCGACGACGGTGGAGGCGACGTCGGCCAGCTCGGCGGCGATGCGCTCGGCGTCGGCCGGCGCGCACAGCACGACGACGTTCGGGCCCGCGTCGATCGTCGAGTAGGCGAGCGTGCCCGCGGCGCGCAGCGCCTCGACGCGGTCGAGCACGGCGAGGCTCGCACCCGTGAGGTAGCGGATCGGCGGGTCGCACGACTGGATGAGCGCGTGCATGCGCAGCGCGTTCGTCTCGGCGATGCGCCCCACGAGGTCGAGGTCGTGCGCGGCGCACGCGTCGACCATGCGGTCGAGCGTCGCGGCGGTGTCGCTCACCCAGGCGGGGAAGAACGGCGACGTCTCGGCGGTGCGCACCATCGCTGCGCGGCTCGAGATGGGCTTCTCGCGCTCCTCGACCGTCGCGATGACCATCGCCATGTCGGGGGCCTCGGTCGCCTCGGCGAACGACGTGTCGTCGCCGTCGCCCGCGTGCCACACGGCGACGCCGGAGACGAGCGACCGCGAGGCGGAGCCCGAGCCGCGGCGTGCGAGGCGCGAGAGGTCGCGCGGCGAGAGGTCGAGCCCGTAGGCGGCGGATGCGGCGACGGCGAGGGCGGCGAAGCCCGAGGCCGACGAGGCGAGGCCCGCACCGGTCGGCACGGCGTTCGTCGTGACGACTCGGGCCTTGTCGGTCGCGCCCGCGAGCGCGCGCACGAGGTCGAGGAAGCGCGCGACGCGGTCGAGCGGGGTGCCCGAGAGCTCCTCGCCGTCGAGCTCGAGGGCGTCGGCGTCGAGCGACCCGTCGACCGTGACGGTCGTGGAGGTGGGGAAGACGTCGAGCGTCATGGACAGGCTGCCCGTCGCGGGCAGGTTCAGCGCTGCGTCGCGCTTGCCCCAGTACTTCACGAGCGCGATGTTCGGGTGCGCCACCGCCGTCGCCTGCCTGACCACCGCGTGCGTCATGTCGTCTCCACCGTCGCCGTCCACGTCGCTCGGGCCCCGGCGGCACGCAGCGCAGCCGCGATGGCGGGGGCGTCGTCGGCGGTGCGGGCGAGCGCGAGCACGCATCCGCCGCCGCCGCCGCCCGTGAGCTTCGCGCCTGCGGAGCCCGCGGCCATCGCGGCCTCGACGAGCGTATCGAGGTGCGGGGTGCTGACCCCGAGGCCTCGCAGCTGCGCGTGGGCCGTCGACATCGCGGTGCCGAGCGCGTCGACGTCGCCGCGCTCGAGGCCGTCGGCGAAGTCGTGCACGACCTGCGTGAGCGTGGCGATCGCCTGCTCGACGTGCTCGTGCTCGGTGCGGCGCAGGTGCTGCACGTGCGCGACCATCTCGCGCGTCGAGCCGCGCGAGCCCGAGTCGGCCACCACGAGCGTCACGGGTGCGCCGACCGGCAGGGGCCTCGATGCGCCGGACTGGAACCAGATGGGTCCGGGCGCCACGACGGTGCGCGCGTCGAGGCCCGAGGGCGTGCCGTGCGCGACCTGCTCGGCCTGGTGCACGAGGGCGTGGAGCGTGGGCTCGTCGAGCTCGACCTCCGCGCAGCCCGCGATCGCGCGCACGATGGCAGCCGCGGTCGCGGCGCTCGAGCCGAGGCCGGCCGAGAGCGGCACCTCGTTGCGCACCTCGACGTCGAGCGGCGCTGCGTGCACGTGCTCCATCGCGAGCCGCACGGCCGCGACGGTGGGCGCGAGCCCCTCGGGCGCATCGTCGAGGGTGCCCGTGTAGTCGTCGGTCGTGAGCGTCGAGTGGGCGCCGCGCGAGCGCGCGGCGGTCGCCGTGATGGTGAGGGCGTCGAGCGGCGTGGCGATCGCCGGCGCGCCGTGGACGACGGAGTGCTCCCCGACGAGGATCGCCTTCGCGTGCGCCGTGGCGGTGGCGGTGTCGCGGACGCCGCTCGAGACGCTCGTCATGCGATGCCGACGACGGCAGAGCCGCCCGACGGGCCGTGACCGGCCGGGGCGATGGCGACGAGGTCGCGGGTGAGGTGGTCCATGCGAGTCGAATCGTAGCGCGCGGCGCATTGTCCGCCGCATGCACGCGCGACGGCCCCGCTGCGGCCGCCGTGCTCGGTAGGCTGAGCGATCATGGCCGACCTCGACATCGCCGGCGAGATCGCCGATCTGCGCAGCACCCACTCCGACATCGCCGCCGTCGCCGACCTCCCGCGCCTCGAGCGCGAGATCGCCGAGCTCAGCGAGCAGGCAGGCGCCCCCGACATCTGGGACGACCCGGCGAAGGCGCAGCAGGTCACGACCGCGCTGAGCCACCGCCAGTCGCGCCTCAAGCGCATCGGCGAGGTCGCGAGCCGCATCGACGACCTCGAGGTGCTCGCGGAGCTCGCGAACGAGGAGGACGACGAGGACTCGCGCGTCGAGGCGCGCAAGGAGCTCGTCGCCCTGCAGCGGACCGTCTCCGAGATGGAGGTGCAGACGCTGCTCGACGGCGAGTTCGACGAGCTGCCCGCCGTCGTCACGATCCGCGCGGGCGCCGGCGGCGTCGACGCCTCCGACTTCGCCGAGATGCTGCTGCGCATGTACCTGCGCTACGCCGAGCAGCACGGCATGAGTGTGCGCGTGTACGACACGTCGTACGCCGAGGAGGCGGGCATCAAGTCGGCCTCGTTCGAGGTCGACGCGCCCTACGCGTTCGGCAACCTGTCGGTCGAGGCGGGCACGCACCGTCTCGTGCGCATGAGCCCGTTCGGTGCCGCTGGCAAGCGGCAGACGTCGTTCGCCGCCGTCGAGGTCGTCCCCCTCTTCGACCAGGTCGACGAGGTCGACGTGCCCGAGAACGACATCCGCGTCGACGTCTTCCGCTCGTCGGGCCCCGGCGGGCAGTCGGTCAACACCACCGACTCCGCCGTGCGCATCACGCATCTCCCCACGGGCCTCGTCGTCTCGATGCAGAACGAGAAGTCGCAGATCCAGAACCGCGCCGCCGCCATGCGCGTGCTGCAGTCGCGCCTCATGCTGCTGCAGCGCGAGGAGGAGGCCGCGCGCAAGAAGGAGCTCGCGGGCACCATCACGGCGTCGTGGGGCGACCAGATGCGCTCGTACGTGCTCGCGCCGTACCAGATGGTCAAGGACCTCCGCACGGAGCACGAGGTGTCGAACCCGACCAACGTGTTCGACGGCGACCTCGACGGCTTCATCGCAGCCGGCATCCGCTGGCGCAAGCAGCAGCAGCAGGAGCAGGCCGACTCGTGACCGACGGGCCGCAGACCGGAGCCGCGTACCTCGCGTCGCTCGCCGACGGTCGTGCGGTCGTCCACGACGGCGTGCCCGTCGCATCCGTCGCCGAGCATCCCGCGTTCGCAGGCACGGCGGCGACGATCGCCGGCCTCTACGACGCGCTGCACGGCGCCGACGCCGACGTGCTGCTCGCGACGACCCCGGAGGGGCTGCGCACGCATGCCTTCTCGGCGATCCCTCGGTCGAGGGACGATCTGCGCGCGCAGCGCGAGGCCATCCGCGCCTGGCAGCGCACGACGCACGGATGGCTCGGGCGTACGCCCGAGACGCTGGCCTCGGTGCTGACGTCGATGGGCGCGCACGCCTCGTTCTACGGCGAGCGGGCCGACGCGGTGCGCGGGACCCTCGCGGCGCACCAGCGCGACGTCACGCACCATGCGCAGGCGCTCGTGAACCCGCCGGTCGACCGCGACCTGCCGCCCGACGAGGTGGGCGACATCGTGCTGCACGTCGTGCGCGAGAGGTCGGATGGCCTCGTGCTGCGCGGCGCGAAGGCCGTCGTCACCGGTGCCGCGACCTCGCAGCGCCTGCTGGTGTCGCACTTCGGCGGCGAGGTGCGCGACGACGGCTTCGCCATCGCGTGCACGGTGCCCGTCGGCGCCGAGGGGCTGCGGCTCTACACGCGCGGCACGCCCGCGCGCCCCGACCAGCCCCTCGCGACCCGCTTCGCCGAGCACGACGCGCTCGTCGTCCTCGACGACGTGCTCGTGCCGTGGGGCGACGTGCTCATCCGCGACGCCGAGACGATGCTCGGCCACAATCGCGGTGCGGTCGGATGGAACGCCCGGCTCGCGTTCCAGTCGGCGACGCGGCTCGAGGCGAAGCTCGAGTGGATCGCGCAGCTCGCCGTGCGCGCGACCGAGATCATGGGCACCGCGTCGATCCGCGGCGTGCAGGCCGCGCTCGGCGAGGTCATCGCGTTCCGACACGTGGTCGCGGGCATGCGCGACGCGATGATCGAGCAGGCCGCGCCGGTGGGCGACGAAGACCTCGAGGGCGGCCGCGCCTGGGGGCCGGGCGTCGAGCCGGCGCTCGCCTTCGCCGCGTACGCGCCCGACGCGTACAGCCGCATGCGGGTCACCCTCGAGACGGCGGTCGCCTCCGGCCTCGCGCACCTGCCGATCCCGGCCGACGCCCTCGACGCGCATCCCGGGCTCGCGCCGCTGCTGCGCGGCTCGGGCGGCACCGACGCCGTCGAGCGCCTCGAGGTCATGGGTGCGCTGTGGGATGCGATCGGCACCGGCTTCGGCGCGCGCCACGAGCTCTACGAGCGCAGCCACTGGGGCCAGTCCGAGCGCACGCACGTCGGCATCCTCGGGCTCGCGCAGGCCACGGGTCGCATCGCGCAGTGGCGCGCGCAGCGCTGACGCGACAGCGGAGCGCATCCGCGCCGCGCCGCAGCGGTGGCGTGGATCGGGGCGGGTGCGGACGTAGCCTCGACGGGTGATCCGGTTCGACGCGGTCTCCAAGACCTACCCCCGCTCGGCGCGGGCGGCGCTCACCGACGTCTCCCTCGAGGTGGCGAAGGGCGAGTTCGTGTTCCTCGTCGGCGCCTCGGGCTCCGGCAAGTCGACGCTCATCCGCATGGTCCTCCGCGAGGAGCAGCCGTCGCGCGGCGAGATCCACGTGCTCGGCCAGCGCCTCCGCTCCATCCCGAGCCGCAAGGTGCCCTACTTCCGCCGCAACCTCGGCGTCGTCTTCCAGGACTTCCGGCTCCTGCGCTCGAAGACCGTCTTCGAGAACGTGGCCTTCACGCTGCAGGTGCTCGGCAAGAGCCGCGGGTTCATCTCCGAGGCCGTGCCCGACGTGCTGAAGATCGTCGGCCTCGCGGGCAAGCAGAGCAGGCTCCCGCACGAGCTCTCGGGCGGCGAGCAGCAGCGCGTCGCCATCGCGCGCGCCGTCGTGAACAAGCCGCCGATCCTGCTGGCCGACGAGCCGACGGGCAACCTCGACCCTGCGACGAGCGCCGGCATCATGGCGCTGCTCGCCCGCATCAACGAGAGCGGCACCACCGTCGTCATGGCGACGCACGACTCGTCGATCGTCGACGCCATGCAGAAGCGCGTCGTCGAGCTCGACGCCGGCCGCGTCATGCGCGACGAGCTCGTCGGCTCGTACGCGACGACGTCGCCCGTGCCCATCGTGTCCGAGCCCACGAGCCTCGGGGCCGCACGATGAGGGTCGCGCTCGTCCTGCAGGAGGTCTGGACGGGGCTGCGGCGCAACATGTCGATGGCGGTCGCCGTCGTGCTCGTGACGTTCATCTCGCTGACGTTCGTCGGCGCGGCGGTGCTGCTGCAGATGCAGATCACGCAGATGAAGGGCTTCTGGTACGACCGCGCCCAGGTGGCGGTGTACTTCTGCAACGACATCGACCAGACCGAGACGTGCTCGCAGGCGGCGGCGACGCCCGAGCAGATCCAGGCGGCCGAGGACGCCCTCGGCGCGCCCGCGGTCGCGCAGTACGTCGACGGCGTCGAGTTCGAGGATCGCGACGCCGCGTACGCGCGCTTCATCGAGCAGTTCGGCGGCACGACGACCGCCGAGTTCGCGACGGCCGAGACGATGAACGAGGCGTTGTGGGTGAGCCCCGTGACGCCCGCCGACGCCGACGTCATCGCCGAGGCGACCGCGGGCCTGCCCGGCGTGCTCGAGGTGCGCGACCAGCGTGCGCTGCTCGACCCGATCTTCTCCGTGCTCAACACCGCGAGCCTCGCCGCCGTCGGCATCGCCGTGCTCATGCTCGTCGCCGCCGTGCTGCTCATCTCGACCACCATCCGCCTCTCCGCGTTCTCGAGGCGGCGGGAGCTCGGGATCATGCGCCTCGTGGGTGCGTCGAACCGGTTCATCCAGACGCCGTTCATCCTCGAGGGCGTCACGGCGGCGCTCGTGGGATCGCTGCTCGCCGCCGGCGCGATCGTCGCGCTCGTGCAGGGCGTGCTGCAGGGCTACGTCGCGCAGACGCTGCGCACCGTCGCGGTGGTGTCGCTCGACGACGCGCTGCTTGTGGCCCCGGGGCTCGTCGGCTTCGGCGTGCTCTTCGCGGGCCTCGCGGCCGCGGTCGCGATCCGGCGCTACCTCAAGGTCTGACGCGTCGGCGCCGCCGGCCCGCGTGCTAGGCTGAGCGGCTGCCCGGATCCGGAAGACGAGGAGGCGATCATGGCACGCGAGCAGGGTCAGAAGGTCGTCGCCCAGAACAAGAAGGCGCGGCACGACTACACGATCGAGGACCGCTACGAGGCGGGCCTCGTGCTCACCGGCACCGAGGTGAAGTCGCTGCGCGCGGGGCGCGCGTCGCTCGTCGACGGCTACGCGTACGTCGACCGTGGCGAGGCATGGCTCGACGCCGTGCACATCCCCGAGTACGGCCAGGGCACCTGGACGAACCACCCGCCGCGTCGCAAGCGCAAGCTGCTGCTGCACAGGCACCAGATCGAGAGGCTGCAGGCTGCGGTGTCGCAGGGCGGCTACACGCTCGTGCCGCTGTCGCTGTACTTCCTCGACGGGCGCGCGAAGGTCGAGCTCGCGGTCGCGAAGGGCAAGCGCGAGTACGACAAGCGTCAGACCCTGCGCGAGCGGCAGGACAAGCGCGAGGCGGATCGCGCCATGCGCACCCGCAACCGCATGGGCGAGTAGCGCGCTCGACGCTCGGCGCTCAGCCGCGGATGGCGGCGGCCGCGTCGCGGATGGACTGCGCCTCGGTGCCCACGATGCCGTCGACGGCCTGGAGCATGGTCTGCGAGCCCGTGGCCTCGGCCGTCGCCTGCCGCGCGGTCGCGACGCCCGCGTCCGTGCCGGCGACGTACGCGTCGACCGCTGCGACGAGGTCCGGCGCGGGCGAGGCGTCGGCGCCGGACGCGGCGCCTCCTGCGACGTCCTCCTCGCGGTAGGCCTGGCCGACGGCCGACGCGAGCTCCGCCGACCGGTCGTGCATCGACGCCCACGCGTCGCATGCGGTCCGGAGGTCGGCGGTGGGGCAGTGGTCGCGGTAGGTCTGCGCCATCGCCTGCTCGTAGACGACGTAGGCGGCGTCCCAGGCGTCGCCGGTCGTCGCTCGAGCGGCGCGGTCGACGAACGACGCGCAGCCCTCCGGCGAGAGGCATGTGAACTCGATCCACCGGCCGGCGTCGAGGTCGAGGCGCTCGGTGCCGTTCGTCGGCAGCGTGAGCGTGGCGAGGAGGGCCTGGTGCGCGCCCGCGAAGTCGGCATGCGCCTGCGCCTGCGCGAGGACGAGCGCGCAGCCGCCGCCGATGGCGTCGAAGGAGCCGGCGACGTCGGTCGCGAAGGTCGTGGAGGCGGCGAAGGCCGCCTGCGACGCCGCTGCGTCGGCGCTCGCGGCGGCGTAGGCGGCGTTGCGCGCTCCACCCTCGACCACGCGCAGCGCGGGCGGCGCGGTCGTCAGCATGGCCGCCTGCACGTCGAGGCCGGACATCGCGTCGCACGCCGTCTGCAGCGCCCCGGCATCGGCGGCGCTCTCGGCGTACGAGCCGGATCCGACGGTGGCGGCGACGTCGAGGAGCGCGGCGTCGAACGCGGCCGTGTCGAGCTCGGCGAAGGGCTGCAGCGCCGCATCGGAGAAGGTCGACTCCCACGCCGCCTGCTCCTGCGCGTACGCGTCGGCCGCAGCCTGCGCGTCGCGGTCGAGCAGCACGCCGGGCACGACGATCGCAGCCGCGACGCCGCCGAGCGCGAGCACGGCCGCGGGGATCGCGATGCCGAGCACGAGGCCGACCCGGCGGCCGCCACGCGGCGGTCGGGGCGCCGCCGCAGCGGGCTGCGGCTGCACCGACCGCCGAGGGACGCTCACGGCCGCGATGGGCTGCCGCGGCGCCGGGTAGGCGGGGGAGGGCGCTGCGTCCTCGGGCGCGTGCACCTCGACCGTCCAGGAGCCGTCGGCGTTGCGCACGGGAGGGGCGGGCTGCGGGTGCGTGGGCGGCGACGTCGCGGCCGGCTCGTGACGCTGCTGCGGCACCGACGGCGTGCCCTGGAACGGGTCGTACGCCGGGCTCGGCCCGGGCACGCGCTCGTCGACCATGCAGCACTCCATCCTCGCGCTCGCGGCCGCGCGCGTGCGACCGGATGCCTCCCAGGCTATGCACGGCGCCGAGCGCACGCGATGGGGAGAGGTGCCCGGTTCGACACGCGCGCATGCGCACGCGAGGATGGGACGGTACCGACGAGGAAGCGAGCGACATGCGCATCGGGATCCTGACGTCCGGCGGCGACTGCCCCGGACTCAACGCCGTCATCCGAGCAGCCGTGCTCGGCGGCATCAAGCAGCACGGGCACGAGTTCGTGGGCATCCGCGACGGCTGGCGCGGCCTCGTCGCGGGCGACGTGCGCGTGCTGAACCGCTCGTCGGTCCGCGGCATCTCGCGCGTCGGCGGCACGATCCTCGGCACGAGCCGCACGAACCCCTTCGAGGGCGACGCCGGCGGCCCCGTGAACATCGCAGCGACGATGGAGCGACTCGGCATCGACGCCGTGCTCGCGATCGGCGGCGAGGGCACGCTCGCCGCGGGCAAGCGCCTCAGCGACGCCGGCATCCCGATCGTGGGCGTGCCGAAGACGATCGACAACGACCTCGACGCCACCGACTACACGTTCGGCTTCGACACGGCCGTGCAGATCGCGACCGAGGCGGGCGACCGTCTGCGCACGACCGGCGACTCGCACATGCGCTGCATGGTGCTCGAGGTCATGGGCCGCCACGTCGGCTGGATCGCGCTGCACGCCGGCATGGCCGTCGGCGCCCACGCCATCCTCATCCCCGAGCAGCCGCGCTCGATCGACGAGATCTGCGACTGGGCGCAGCAGGTGTACGACCGCCGTCGCGCGCCGCTCATCGTCGTGTCGGAGGGGTTCCGCCTCGAGGGCATGGAGGAGGCGCACTCGCACAAGGGCCTCGACGCCTTCAACCGCCCGCGGCTCGGCGGCATCTCCGAGCTCATCACCCCCGAGATCGAGGCCCGCACGGGCATCGAGTCGCGCTCGACGGTGCTGGGTCACATCCAGCGCGGCGGGGCGCCGACGGGTGCCGACCGCGTGCTGGCCACGCGCTTCGGGCTCGCAGCCATCGAGGCCGTCCACGAGCAGGCGTGGGGGCAGATGGTGTCGCTGCGCGGCACCGACGTCGTGCGCGTGCCGTTCGCCGACGCGCTCGGCTCGCTGAAGGTCGTGCCCGAGCACCGCTACCGCGAGGCCGAGCTGCTCTTCGGCTGAGGGCGGACGCCGCGCACGTTGCCCCACGCACGCTCTCCACGTAGGATGGAGGGCTGCCGCAGGTCGCGAGGCTCGCGGCGGATTGACAACTCCACAGCGCGTGACACGCACCGCAGCGCGGGGATGATCGGTTTCGACATCGCCTCAGTCGCTGCGGGAAGCGAGTCGAGGACCCAGGGTCATCTCGTCAACGATCCCTGGAAAACCATAGGTGCCAACTCCAAGCGCACCGACTTCGCCCTCGCTGCCTAAGCGAGCCTGAAGTCCGTCGAACCAGGTCTGCCCCTGCCCTGGACCTCGGCGTCATCTAGGGGGCTTGCTGCGAGCCTGCGTCACAGGGACTCGCGGGACTCGAACTGTGACTGGGCCTGTCTACCTAGGTGTCTGGGGCAAAGGTAGGGGCCGAGCAGAACGAAGAATCTCAGACTGCACTCGGAGAAGCCGCACGGTCCGAGCGATGGACGGGGGTTCGATTCCCCCCATCTCCACCACCGTCGGTGCGTGTCACGCGCGAGGAGCCCACGAAGGGCCGCAGGCGATCGCCTGCGGCCCTTCGTCGTGCTCGCAGGTCGTCAGCGGGCGACGTCGTGCCCGGCGGCGATCCAGGCCGACGTGCCGCCGACGACGTTCGCCGCGACGCGGCCCTGCGACTCGAGGTACTGCACGACGCGCGCCGAGCGCCCGCCCGAGTGGCAGATGATGGCGGCGCCGTCGGGCACCTCGTCGAGGCGCTCGACGACCTCGCCCATGGGGATGTGGATGGCGTGGGGCACGTGCCCCGCATCCCATTCGTCCTGCTCGCGGACGTCGACGACGGGCACGGCGGTGTCGGAGGCGATGGCGTCCACGGAGATCTCGCGCATGCCCTCGACCCTAGCCGCGCCGCCGTCGTGCGGCGTACGCTCGCGAGCGCATGCGTGTCTCACGGGAAGGGGGCGACCATGACGAGGGTCGCGACGTCCATCTGGTTCGACGGTGACATCGAGGCCGCCGCGGCGCTGTACGCGTCGCTCGTGCCCGGCAGCGAGATCCTGCACACGAGCAGGTACCCAGACGACGCCGCGTTCCCGGGCGGCATGGGCGGGCAGGCCCTCACGGTCGACCTCACGATCGGCGGGCATCAGGTGACGCTGCTGAACGGCGGGCCGCAGTTCCCGCTGACCGAGGTCGTGTCGCTCGTGCTCGAGGTCGAGGGGCAGGCCGAGATCGACCGGCTGTGGGATGCGCTGCTCGAGGGCGGCGGACGCGAGAGCCAGTGCGGCTGGCTCGTCGATCGATTCGGCCTGTCGTGGCAGATCGTGCCCTCGACGATGGGGCGGCTGATGTCGGGGCCGAACGCCGGCGCCGTGACGCAGGCGCTCATGCAGATGCGCAGGATCGACGTCGCCGCGCTCGAGCGCGCGCACGACGGCGCGTGAGGTGCGGGCGTCTCAGCGAGCGAGGCGCCGCAGCAGCTCGTCGTGCAGCACGCCGTTCGTCGCGAGCGCCGTGCCGTGCCACGGCCCCTCGAGCCCGTCGAGCGACGTGAAGCGACCCCCGGCCTCCTCGACGATGGGCACGAGCGCCGCCATGTCGTAGGGCTTGAGGTCGAGCTCGCCCACGGCGTCGAGGGCGCCCTCGGCGAGCAGCATGTAGCTCCACGCGTCGCCGTACGAGCGGGCGCGCCACACGTCGCGCTGCAGGGCGACGAGGTCGTCGAGGCGACCGGCGCCATCCCAGCCCTGGATCGAGTTGTAGGAGATCGCGGCGTCGGCGAGCGTGTCGAGCGCGGAGACGCGCAGCCGCTGCTCGCCCGGCGACGACCAGGCGCCCTCGCCGCGCGCCGCCCACCAGCGCCGCCCGAGCGCGGGCATCGAGCACACGCCCACGACGACCTCGCCATCGATGACGAGGGCGATGAGCGTCGCCCACACGGGAGCGCCGCGCAGGAAGTGGGCCGTGCCGTCGATGGGGTCGACGATCCACTGCCTCGTGCTGTCGCCCGTCGTGCCCGTCTCCTCGCCGAAGAAGGCATCGCCCGGGCGCGCCTCGGCGACGAGCTCGCGGATGCGCGCCTCGACGGCCTGGTCGGCGTCGGTCACGTGCGTCGCATCCGGCTTCGTCGACACGTGCAGGTCGGACGCACGGAAGCGATCCATCGAGATCGCGTCGGCGGCGTCGGCGATGCGGAGGGCGAGGGCGAGGTCGTCGGCGTGGCTCACGGCATCCAGGCTACGTGAGCGCCGCCTGCCCGGCCGCCGCTCAGCGGCCGCCGGGCGGGCCGACGACGAGCAGGATCGTGAAGACGATCGCCACGAGCGCGACGGCGGCGAGGCCGAACGCCACCGGGTGGCGCAGCAGCGTGCGCACGAGCCGGTCGAGGGGGCGGCGATCGCGCGGATCGTCGGTCTGCTCGAGCCTCCACGGGCCGTCGAGTCGGCCGCTGCGGCGCAGCCAGCGCTCGGTGGGGATCGTGGCGTACGGCACGACGGCGCTCGCGATCGCGACGATCGCCGCACCCGCGCCCCAGCGCTGGTGGATCGTCATGAGCACGGCCGTCGCCGCGTACGCGAGGAAGACGAAGCCGTGCACGCCGCCGCCGATCGAGACCGCGATCGAGAGGTCGAGGGCGGCGCGCAGCGCGAGCCCGCCGAGCAGCAGCGTCCACGAGATCGCCTCGGCGATCGCGACGACGCGGAAGAGCGCATGCGGCGATGCGAACGGCGAACGGGATGCGGCGGGCGAGGCGGTCGTCACCCCTCGATCCTGTCAGCGCGCGCTATGCGCCCGCCCAGCCGGTCACCACCGGTCCTCGACGGTGAGCGTGGCGAGCAGGCCCTGCACGCTCTCGACGCGCGTGCCGTCGAGCTCGCCGCGGTCGGCCGCCTCCTGGATGGCGCAGTCGGGCGCGTCGGCGAGGTGCGTGCAGCCGCGCGGGCAGCGGTCGCTCGCGGCCTGAATGTCGGGGAACGCCTTCAGGATCGACGCGACGTCGATGTGCCCGAGGCCGAAGGAGCGCACGCCCGGGGTGTCGATGACCCACCCGGAGCCGAGCCGGTACGACTGCGTCGACGACGAGGTGTGCCGCCCGCGGCCCGTGACGGCGTTCACGTGGCCGACGGCGCGTCCGGCCGCGGGCACGAGCGCGTTGACGAGCGTGGACTTGCCGACGCCCGAGTGGCCGACCGCGACCGTCACGTGGCCGTCGAGCCGCTCGCGCAGCGCCTCGGCCGGCGGGTCGTCCGAGCGCGAGCGCCACGTCTCGATGTCGAGGCCGTCGAAGTGCGCGAGCAGGGGAGCGGGGTCGGCGAGGTCGGTCTTCGTCACCACGAGGATCGGCGTGATGCCGGCGTCGTACGCAGCCACGAGGTAGCGGTGCACGAGCCGCGGCCGAGGCTCGGGGTCGCGCGCCGCGACGACCATGAGCATGAGGTCGGCGTTCGCCACGATGACGCGCTCGAACTCGTCGGTGTCGTCGGCCGAGCGGCGCAGCACCGTCGTGCGCGGCTGGATGCGCACGATGCGCGCGAGCGTGCCCTCGTCGCCCGACGTGTCGCCCACGACGTCGACGCGGTCGCCCGCGACGATCGCCTGCTTGCGCAGCTCGCGGGCTCGCGTCGACGTGATGGTCGCCTCGTCGGGCGTGCCGTCGCGCACGACGACCGTGTAGCGGCCGCGGTCGACCGCGGTGACGAAGCCGTCGACCGAGTCGGCGTGCTCGGGGCGCGTCTTCGTGCGCGGCTTGTTCGCCTTCGGGTTGGGGCGCTCGCGCACCGACCCCTCGTCGTACGCCTCCCAGCCCTCGTCGGGCTCGTCCGTGAGCCAGCTCACGGTGCATCCGTCGCGTCGAGCATCCGCTGCCAGAGCTGCGGGAACTCGGGGATCGTCTTCGCCGTCGCGCCGATGTCGTCGACCTCGACGCCCGAGACGGCGAGGCCCAGCAGGGCGCCGGCGGTCGCGATGCGGTGGTCGGCGTACGCCGCCCACGTGCCGCCGTGCAGCGCCGCCGGCTGCACCGTGATGGAGTCGGCGTCGCCGGACGCCGCGCCGCCCAGCAGCGCGAGGTCGTCGACGAGCGCGTCGATGCGGTCGGTCTCGTGGCCGCGGATGTGGCCGATGCCCGTGATGGTGAGCGGAGCGTCGGCGAAGACGCCGAGCGCCGCGATCGTCGGCGACAGCTCGCCCGCGTGCGCCATGTCGATCGTGCCTCCCACCAGTGGCGCCGCGGCGACGCCCGCCGCGCCGTCGACCGTGCAGCGATCGCCCTCGATCGACACGGACGCGCCCAGGCGCGTCAGGAGGCCCGGCAGCTCGGCGCCGACCTGCGTCGTCGAGGCCGGCCAGCCCGCCACGGTGACGCGGCCGCCGGCCACGAGCGCCGCGGCGAGGAAGGGTGCCGCGTTCGACAGGTCGGGCTCGATCGCGACGTCGGCTGCGGCGATGGGGCCGGGCTCGACGCGCCACGTGCCCGGCTCGGGCGACGACGCGTTGACGCCGCGCGCTCGCAGCGTCGCGATCGTCATGTCGACGTGCGGCAGCGAGGGCAGGCGCTCGCCCGTGTGCCGCAGCGTGAGTCCCAGCTCGAAGCGGGGCGCGGCGAGCAGCAGCGCCGAGACGAACTGGCTCGAGGCGCTCGCGTCGATGCGCAGCTCGCCGCCGCGCACGGATCCCGTGCCGTGCACCGTGAACGGCATCGTGCCCGTGCCGCCGTCGTCGACGCGCACGCCGAGGCCGCGCAGCGCCTCGATCGTCGTCGCGTTCGGGCGCAGGCGCGCATGCGGGTCGCCGTCGAAGTCGACGGCGCCCGTGGCGAGCGCCGCGACGACGGGCAGGAATCGCATGACCGTGCCTGCGAGGCCGCAGTCGACGGATGCGCCGCGCAGCGCCGCACCCGGCGTCACCCGCAGGTCGGGGCCGAACGGCCCGGAACCCACCTCCTCGACGCCGACGCCCATCGCGCGCAGCGCCTCGACCATGAGCGCGGAGTCGCGCGAATGCAGCGGAGCGTGCAGCGTGCCTGGCCCGTCGGCGAGCGCCGCGAGCACGAGCTCGCGGTTCGTCAGCGACTTCGAGCCGGGCAGATGCACGACGGCATCGAGCGGGCCGGACGCCATCGGCGCCGCCCACGCGCGGGAATGCGGCGTCGGGATCATCGGTTCCATCCTACGAAGGGGAGGGTGCATGACCGGGACAAGCGTGCTGACGCGCGTATCATCGTCGCCGATGGCAGACGACTCCGACGCGTTCATCGCCGAGGCCCTCGAGTACACCGACCAGCTGTACGCGGCCGCGATGCGCATGACGCGCAACCCGCAGGATGCGGCAGACCTGGTGCAGGAGACGTACGCGAAGGCGTACGCCGCCCGTGGCTCCTTCACGCCCGGCACCAACCTGCGTGCCTGGCTGTACCGCATCCAGACGAACACCTACATCAACCAGTACCGCAAGAAGCAGCGGCAGCCGTACGAGGCGCCGCTCGACGATCTCGAGGACTGGCAGATCGGCGTCGGTGAGTCGACGACGGCCACGCGGTCGCGGTCGGCCGAGGCCGAGGCGATCGACCGGATGCCCGCCGGCGTCGTGCGCGACGCCCTGCAGTCGATCCCCGACGACTTCCGCATGGTCGTCTACTGGGTCGACGTCGAGGGCATGTCGTACGCCGAGACGGCGGAGATCATGAAGACGCCCGTCGGCACCGTGATGAGCCGCCTGCACCGAGGCAGGCGTCAGCTCCGCGAGCTGCTGGCGGACTACGCCCGCGAGCAGGGCATGAAAGCAGGGGAGAAGCGCTGATGGGCGACTGCGGTTGCGAGAAGGCGAAGGCCGAGCTCGAGGAGTACCTGCACGCCGAGCTGTGCAGCGAGGACGCCGCGGACATCCGCGCGCACCTCGACGGGTGCACCGACTGCGCCGACGAGCACACCGTCGGCGTGCAGCTGACGCTGGCGCTCAAGCAGGCGTGCACCGAGACGGCGCCCGAGCAGCTGAAGGATCAGGTGCTCGCGCGGCTGCGCGCCGTGCAGGCGACGCACGGCTGACGCCCACCACGACGAACGAGAGGGCCCCGGCGACCATCGGTCGTCGGGGCCCTCTCGTTCACGCGACTCAGGCGCCGAGCGCCTCGTCGAGGATCTGCGCGAGCTCGGCTGCCGAGCGCTTCGGCGATCCCGTCGCGGGGCTCGCCGACGCGCGACGACCGATGGCACGCAGCGTGCGACCGTGGTGCAGGTGGCGCGGCAGCTCGAAGTGCACCGACGGCCACGCGCCCTGGTTGAGCGGCTCCTCCTGCACCCACACGAGCTCGGCGCCGTCGTAGCGGTCGAACGCGGCGTTGAGCGCGTCGACGTCGAGCGGGTACAGCTGCTCGAGGCGCACGAGCGCGACGTCGTCGATCTCGCGCTTCGCCATCTCCGACGCGAGGTCGTAGTGGATCTTGCCCGAGTGGATGAGCACGCGGCGCACCTTCGACGCGTCGACCTTCGCGTCGTCGATCACGGGCTGGAACGTGCCCGACTCGAAGTCCTCGACCGGACTCACGGCGTCGCGCAGACGCAGCATCGCCTTCGGCGTGAACACGATGAGCGGCCGGCGCGGACGCTGGTACGCCTGTCGACGCAGCAGGTGGAAGTACGACGCCGGCGTCGACGGCCGCGCGACGATCATGTTCTGCTCGGCCGACATCTGCAGGAAGCGCTCGATGCGCGCCGACGAGTGGTCGGGGCCCGCGCCCTCGTAGCCGTGCGGCAGCAGCAGCGTGAGGGACGAGAACTGGTTCCACTTCTGCTCGGCCGACGACAGGAACTCGTCGACGACGATCTGCGCGCCGTTCACGAAGTCGCCGAACTGCGCCTCCCACAGCACGAGCGCGTCGGGGCGCTCGACCGAGTAGCCGTACTCGAACGCCATGGCGGCGTACTCCGACAGCAGGGAGTCGTAGATCGACAGGCGCGCCTGCTCCTCGGAGAGGTTCGCGAGCGGCAGCCACTCCTGGCCGTTGACCTTGTCGTGCATGACGGCGTGGCGCGACACGAACGTGCCGCGGCGGGCGTCCTGACCCGCCATGCGCACCGTCGTGCCCTCCATGAGCAGCGATCCGAGCGCGAGCAGCTCGCCGAAGGCCCAGTCGATGCCGCCGTTGCGCGACATGTCGAGACGCTTCTTCAGCACCTGCTGCACCTTGGTGTGCACCGTGAAGCCCTCGGGCGCGTTGGCGTGCGCGTCGCCGATCGCCTCGATCGCGGCGCGCGAGATGCCGGTGTCGGAGGGCGTGCCCACCATCGTGGCCTCGGGCGTCGGCGTCGGGATGGGCATCGAGCCCGTCGCGGCCGCGTGCGTCTCCATGAAGGCGCGCTCGAGACGGTCCTGGAAGTCCTTCTGGGCCTCCTCGTACTCGTCCTCGGTGATGTCGCCACGGCCCACGAGGTTCTCGGCGTACAGCGTGCGCACCGAGCGCTTGCGCTCGATGAGCGAGTACATGAGCGGCTGCGTCATCGTGGGGTCGTCGCCCTCGTTGTGCCCGCGGCGGCGGTAGCAGACGAGGTCGATGACGACGTCGTGCTTGAACTCCTCGCGGTACTGGAACGCGAGCTCCGCCACGCGGACCACGGCCTCCGGGTCGTCGCCGTTCACGTGGAAGATCGGCGCCGAGATGGCCTTCGCGATGTCGGTCGAGTAGATCGACGAGCGCGACTCGGACGGCGGGGTCGTGAAGCCGATCTGGTTGTTGACGACGAGGTGCACCGTGCCGCCGGTGGCGTAGCCGCGCAGCTGCGAGAGCTGCAGCGTCTCGAACACGACGCCCTGGCCCGCCATGGCGGCGTCGCCGTGCACGAGCACGGGCAGCACCGAGCGACGACCGTCGCCGATGCGGTCCTGCTTCGCGCGGGCGATGCCCTCGAGCACGCCGTTGACCGCCTCGAGGTGCGAGGGGTTCGCCGCGAGGTACACGGGGATCTCGGAGCCGTCCGCGGCCACGAAGGTGCCCTCGGTGCCGAGGTGGTACTTCACGTCGCCCGAGCCCTGCATGACTGCGGCGCCCTCGAACTCCTGGAAGATCTGGCCGTACGTCTTGCCAGCGATGTTCGTGAGCACGTTGAGGCGGCCGCGGTGCGGCATGCCGATGACGACCTCCTCGAGGCTCGCCTCCGCCGCGCCCTGGATGAGGGCGTCGAGGAACGCGATCATCGACTCGGCACCCTCGAGCGAGAAGCGCTTCTGGCCGACGTACTTCGTCTGCAGGAAGGTCTCGAAGGCCTCGGCCTCGTTGAGCTTGCGCAGGATGCGCATCTGCTCGTCGTGCGTCGGCTTGACGTACGGCACCTCGAGGTGGTCCTGGAACCACTTGCGCTGCGCCGGGTCGGCGATGTGCATGTACTCGACGCCCATGGTGCGGCAGTAGGTGTCGCGCAGGACGCCGAGCACGTCGCGCAGCTGCGCCGAGCGGCGCCCGCCGAAGCCGCCGGTGACGAACTCGCGGTCGAGGTCCCAGAACGTCAGGCCGTGCTGCTCGATCTCGAGGTCCGGGTGCGTGCGCTGCACGTACTCGAGCGGGTCGATGTCGGCCATGAGGTGGCCGCGCACGCGGAAGGCGTTGATGAGCTGCGCGACGCGCGTGCTCTTCGAGAGCTCGTCGGCCTCGTGCACCGAGACGTCCTGCGACCAGGAGATCGGCTTGTAGGGGATGCGCAGGTCGGCGAAGATGCCTTCGTAGAAGCCGTCGCGGCCCTGCAGCAGGCCCTGCACGATCTTCAGGAACTCGCCGGAGCCGGCGCCCTGGATGACGCGGTGGTCGTACGTCGACGTCAGCGTGATCGTCTTGCCGATGCCCGCGTCGGAGAGGCGCTCCTCGCTCGCGCCCTGGAACTCGGCGGGGTAGTCGAGCGCGCCGGCGCCGATGATGCATCCCTGCCCCTGCATCAGGCGCGGCACCGAGTGCACGGTGCCGATGCCGCCGGGGTTCGTGAGCGAGATGGTCGTGCCCGCGAAGTCGCCGGCCTCGAGCTTGTTCGCCCTGGCCTTCTTCACGAGCTGCTCGTACTCGCCGATGAACTCGGCGAAGTCCATCGTGTCGGCCTTCTTGATGCTCGGCACGAGCAGCGCGCGCGTGCCGTCGGGCTTCGGCATGTCGATCGCGATGCCGAGGTTGACGTGCGGATGCGCCACGAGCGACGGCTTGCCGTCGACCTCGGCGTACGAGACGTTCTGGCTCGGGAAGGCCTTGAGGGCCTGCACGAGCGCGTAGCCGATGAGGTGCGTGAACGAGATCTTGCCGCCGCGGGTGCGCCGCAGGTGGTTGTTGATCACGATGCGCTGGTCGATCATGAGCTTCGCGGGCACGGTGCGCACCGACGTGGCGGTGGGCACGGACAGCGAGAGGTCCATGTTGTGCGCGAGCGCCTTCGGCATGCCGCGCAGCGGCGTCACCGTGGGCTCGTCGGCCTGCTCGGACGCGGCCTTGGCGTCGCCCTTGTCGCGATCGGCGGGCACGGGGGCCGGCTTCGCGGGGGTCTTCGTCGTGCGCGCGGCGATCGTGCCGTCGGGCCGCGACGCGGGCTTCGTCGGCGCCGGGGGCGCAGGCGGTGCCGACTGCGCGGGGGCGGCCGGCGCGTTCGCGGATGCCGCGGGGGCGGCGGAGGGCGCCGTCGGGGCGGGTGGAGCCGGTGGAGCGGATGGCGGGGCCTGCGGGGCGGGAGGCGCGGCGTGCCTGCCGCCTCCGCCTGCGGGGCCGTCGCCCTCAGGCACCGGGGGTGCCGCCGTCGTGGTGGTGGTGCCGCCCAGCTGCGCTGCGTAGCGCTCCAGGATCGGCCACCAGGACGAGGCCACCTTCGACCTGTCCTGCTTGAAGAGCTCGTACTGCTCCTCCACCAGCCATTCGTTCGCTCCGAAGTCGCTGCTCGCGGCTGCCACGGATCCTTCGCCTCTTCTCACCGGGGGCATGCTTGCGTGTCGGTCATCGACACCGTCGTCCATCCTACGCGCCGATGTCGGAGGCGGGCGCGTTCTGGAGGTTCCGTCAACCTCCGATGCCGAGCGCCGCGAGGTCGACGCCCGCTGCCTCGACCGCGAGCATGATGACCTCGCGGCGCCAGACGACGCGCGGCTCGAACTGCAGCGGCATCGACGCCTCGGTCGGCGTGCGGCTGCCCTTGCGGCCGTTGCAGTCGACGCATGCCGCGATGGTGTTGAGCCACGTCGACCCGCCGCCGCGCGACGCGGGCTGGATGTGGTCGATGGTCGAGCCGTGCCCGCCGCAGTAGGCGCAGCGGCGGCGGTCGCGCTCGAGCACGCCGCGGCGCGTCCACGGCATCCGGTCGTACATGCGCGTGTGCGGCACGGCGACGTAGTCGTTGAAGACCACGACCTTCGGCACGGGCATCTCGAAGCTCTCGGAGCGGATGGTGCCCTCGGAGGCGAGCATGATCTGCGCGCGCTCCTTCACGACGAACGCGACCGCGCGCTGCAGGGAGGCGACGCCGATCGGCTCGAGCGTCGCGTTCAGCACCACGACCTGGGCCTGCATCGCGTCCTCCTTGACCCCATGGTGCACCACCGGGGCGCGTCGCGCATGGGTTCGGGCGCATGCGTTCACCGCGCGTTCAGCGTGCGTGCACGCCGGAGGGGTTCCCGCGGGCGTCGGCGGTCGGCCGTAGCGTGGTGCCGTGGATGCGGTGATCGCGCCGGTCGGCGACGCGTGGGAGGTGGCGCTCGTCGCCGACGGCGCGACGGTGCGCGAGCGCCGCATCGTCGACGACGTGGCCGCCGCCGTGGCGGTGCTCGAGCCCGAGCGACCGCGATGGGTGTGGCAGGACTCGTCGCGCGTCGTGCCCGTGCTGCTCGCGTCCGGCGTCGCCGTCGAGCGCGCGCGCGACCTGCGGCTGTGCCACCGCATCCTCGCCGACGCGGGCCGCATGCCGATCGAGGCGCGATGGCTGCGCAGGCTGCGCGCACCCGACGGCGCGCTGTTCTCGCTCGACGACGAGCCCGAGCCCGTCGACGCGCTCGCGGCCGAGCTCGCGAGGCAGGAGGCCGCCGTCGGCGACGACGCATCGCTGCGGATGCTGCTCGCCGCCGAGTCGACGGGCGCCCTCATCGCCGAGGAGCTGCTGCACGCGGGCCTGCCGTGGTCGGCCGCCGAGCACGACCGCCTGCTCGTCGAGGCGCTCGGCCCGCGCCCCGCCTCGGGCAGGCCGGCGCGGCTGCAGGCGCTCGCCGACGAGGTCGACGCCATCCTCGGGCAGCACGTGAGCATCGACTCCGCGCCCGAGCTGCTGCGGGCGCTGCGCGGCGCCGGGCTCGACGTGCGCTCGACGTCGCGATGGGAGCTGCGCGAGGTCGACCACCCCGTCGTCGCGCCGCTCACGGCGTACAAGCGGCTGCATCGGCTGTGGACGGCGAACGGCTGGCAGTGGGCGGACGAGTGGGTGCGCGAGGGCCGCTTCCACGCCGAGTACGTGCCCGCGGGCGTCGTGACGGGCCGCTGGGCGACGGCGGGCGGCGGCGCGATGCAGATCGCGAGGCAGGTGCGCGGCGCGATCGTCGCCGATCCCGGGTGGCGGCTCGTCGTCGCCGACGCCGCGCAGCTCGAGCCGCGCGTGCTCGCGGGCATGGCGCGCGACGAGGCGCTCGCCGAGGCGGCCGTCGGCGACCTCTACGAGGGTCTTGTGGATGCGGGGGTCGTGGAGTCGCGGCCGCGAGCGAAGATCGCGATGCTCGGCGCCCTCTACGGCGCGACCTCCGGCGACTCCGGCCGGCTCGTGCCCGCCCTGCGCCGCGCGTACCCCAAGGCGATGCACGCGGTCGACGAGGCGGCGGCGACGGGGGAGCGCGGCGGCGTCGTGCGCACCTGGCTCGGCCGCACGAGCCCGCCGATGCCGCCCGCATCCGCCGACGTCGCGGACCGCGACGCCGTCACCCGCGAGCGCGCGTGGGGCCGCTTCACCCGCAACTTCGTCGTGCAGGGCTCCGCAGCCGAGTGGGCGCTGTGCTGGATGGCGCTGCTGCGCCGCAGCCTGCGGGCAGCGGGCGGCGAGCTCGTGTACTTCCTGCACGACGAGGTGATCGTGCACGCGCCCGCCGAGCGCGCCGACGCGATCGCCGACGAGATCCGCGCAGCCGCCGCCGGCGCGGGCCGCATGCTCTTCGGCACCTTCCCCATCACCTTCCCCGTCGAGGCGCGCGTCGTCGGCGACTACGCGTCCGCCGACGACTGAGCACGCCGACGGCGGACACGGCGGCGACGCCTGCGCGGGCCGCGTAGCGTGGAAGCATGCGCTTCCTGCAGCCGCCGCCGCCGCACGACCTCACCTACTCGGACGTCTTCCTCGTGCCGAGCCGCTCCGACGTCGGCAGCCGCATGGCCGTCGACCTGTCGCCCGACGACGGCACGGGCGCGACGCTGCCGATCGTCGCCGCGAACATGAACTCCGTCACGGGCCCGCGCCTCGCCGCGACGCTCGCGCGACGTGGCGGCCTCGCGGTGCTCACGCAGGACTTCGACCTCGACGACACGATCGCGTCGATCGCCTGGGTGAAGGAGCAGCCCGTCGACCTGGCGTCGGCGCAGCTCGCGACCGAGGACGAGCTCGTCGCCGACGTGCTGCTGCGCGTGCCCGCGGTCGAGGGCCACGGCATCGTCGTCGTGCGCGACGGCGCCTACGTCGGCGCGATCGGCGCGCCGCGACTCGGTCACGCGCTGCCGGATGCGCGCATCGGCGACCTGCTGCACGGCTCCGTCGAGCCGCTGTCTCCCGCCGACGTCGCAGACCCGCGCGCCGCGTTCGACGCGGTGCGCGCGGCGGGCGTGGAGTTCGCAGCCGTCGTCGACGACGCGGGCCGCGTGCTCGGCACCGTCAGCCCTCGCACGGCCCTGCGCGGCGCGCTCTACCGTCCCGCCCTCGACGACGCCGGACGCCTGCGCGTCGCCGTCGCCGTCGGCATCAACGGCGACCCCGCCGCGAAGGCGCGCGCGCTCGTCGACGCCGGCGCCGACGTCGTCGTCATCGACACGGCCCACGGGCACCAGGGCGGCATGCTGCGCGCCATCGAGGCGGTGCGCGGCGCCGTCGACGTGCCGATCGTCGCGGGCAACGTCGTCACGGCATCCGGGGTGCGCGACCTCGTGCACGCGGGCGCGTCGATCGCGAAGGTCGGAGTCGGCCCCGGCGCCATGTGCACGACGCGCATGATGACGGCCGTCGGCCGCCCGCAGCTCTCGGCCGTGCTCGAGACGGCGGAGGAGGCGATCGGCCTCGGCGCCCGCGTCTGGGCCGACGGCGGCGTGCGCTACCCGCGCGACGTCGCGCTCGCGCTGGCCGCCGGCGCGTCGAGCGTCATGATCGGCTCGTGGTTCGCGGGCACGATCGAGGCGCCCGGGCGCGTCCAGCGCGACGAGCGCGGCCGGCTGTACAAGGAGTCGTGGGGCATGGCGTCGACGAAGGCGGTCGAGGGCCGCTTCGGCGACCTGCCGGCGTTCGAGCTCGCGACGAAGACCCTCTTTGCCGAGGGGATCTCGTCGTCGACGATCCTGCTCGACCCGAACCGGCCGAGCGTCGAGGACCTGCTCGACATGATCACGTCGGGCGTGCGCTCGTCTGCCACCTACGCCGGTGCGTCGTCGATCGTCGAGTTCCGCGAGCGCGCGGTCGTCGGCGTGCAGTCGGCCGCGGGCTACGAGGAGGGCAAGGCGCTGCCCGTGTCGTGGTGACACGAGGTGCCACGCGCAGGGTGGGCGGCTCCCGCTGGCAGTACGATGCTGCGGTGAGCGACGAGCACCATAGTCCCTGGGGCATCCGCCCCAGCCCCCGTCACCGGGACGGCATGTCGATCGGCCCCCGCCGATGATCGAGCAGCTGCCCTGGCTCTTCATCCTGATCGGCGTCGTCCTCACGGTCGGCACCGGCTACTTCGTCGCGAGCGAGTTCTCCCTCGTCAACCTCGACCGCTCCGAGCTCGAGGCCCAGCAGGAGCGCGGCGAGGGCAGCCACGCGGGCGTCATCGCGGCGCTGCGGCAGACGTCGACGCACCTGTCGAGCGCGCAGCTCGGCATCACGCTGACGACGCTGCTCACGGGCTACACGATGGAGCCTGCGATCTCGCACCTCCTCGCACCCGTGCTCGAGGGATGGGGCATCCCGGTCGAGATCGCCCCCGGCATCTCGCTCGCCGTCGCGATCGTCATCGCGACGCTGCTGTCGATGATCGTCGGCGAGCTCGTGCCGAAGAACTTCGCCCTCGCCGTGCCGCTGCGCACCGCGAAGATCGTCACGCCCTTCCAACGTGCGTTCACGTTCGTCATGAAGCCCGCGGTGCTGCTGCTCAACGGCTCGGCGAACGGCATCCTGCGCTCGATCGGCATCGAGCCGAAGGAGGAGCTCTCGGGCGCTCGCACCGCCGACGAGCTCTCGTCGCTCGTGCGCCGCTCGGCGTTGGAGGGGCTGCTCGACGCCGACCAGGCGACGCTGCTCTCGCGAACGCTGCGCTTCTCGGAGCTCACGGCGGGCGACGTCATGACGCCGCGCCCTCGGGTCGAGGCGATCGACCGCGAGCAGACGGTGGCCGACGTGCTCGCGCTCTCGCGCCAGACGGGCCTCTCGCGGTTCCCGGTGTTCGACGAGGACCTCGACCGCGTCGTCGGCATCGTGCACGTGAAGCAGGCGGTCTCGGTGCCGCGCGAGCGCCGCGGCGACGTGCCCGTGCTCGCGATCGCAGAGGAGCCCCACCGCGTGCCCGAGACCGTGCACCTCGATCAGCTGCTCTCGGACCTGAAGGAGCGCGGCTACCAGATGGCGATCGTCGTCGACGAGTACGGAGGCACCGCGGGTCTCGCGACCCTCGAGGATCTCGTGGAGGAGATGGTGGGCGAGGTGAGCGACGAGCACGACCGCCTGCGCCCCGACATCGTGCACGCGCCGGGATGGGTCGCGTTCCCCGGGCTGCTGCGTCCCGACGAGCTGCGCGACCGCGCCGCGGTCGAGATCCCCGACGAGGGGCCCTTCGAGACCGTCGCAGGCTTCGTCGTCGCCGAGCTGGGACGCTTGCCCGTCGTCGGCGACGAGGTCGCCATCGACGGCGGCGTGCTGCGCGTCGAGCGCCTCGACGGCCGCCGCATCGACCGCATCCGCTACGTCGCGGTCGACGACGCCGAGGGGGTGGCGCGATGAGCTCCGACTGGTTGGGCCTCGTCTGGCTCGTGGTGCTGCTCGTCGTCAACGCGTTCTTCGTCGGCGCCGAGTTCGCGGTCATCTCCGCGAAGCGCTCGCAGGTCGAGCCGCGCGCCGAGCGCGGCTCGCGCGCCGCCAGGATGGCGCTGTGGGCCATGGAGCACGTCTCGCTCATGCTCGCGATGTGCCAGCTGGGCATCACCGTGTGCTCGCTGCTCATCCTGCTCGTGAGCGAGCCGGCCATCCACCACCTGCTCGCGATCCCGCTCGGCGCCGTCGGGCTGCCCGAGATCGCCGTCGACGGCATCGCGCTCGGCCTCGCGATCCTCATCGTCACCTACCTGCACGTCGTGTTCGGCGAGATGGTGCCGAAGAACGCGGCCTTCACGCTGCCGACCGCTGCCGTGCTGCTGCTCGCGCCGCCGCTCGTGCTCATCTCGCGCGTGTTCAAGCCCGTCATCTGGGTGATGAACTGGGTCGCGAACCACATCCTGCGCCTCTTCGGCGTCGAGCCGAGGGACGAGGCGGCGAGCGCCTTCACGCTCGACGAGGTCGAGACGATCGTCGAGACCTCGAAGCGCGAGGGGCTGCTCGTCGACCCGACGGGCGCGATCTCGAAGATGTTCGAGTTCACCGAGCGAACGGTCGGCGACGTCGCGATCCCCGTCGACGGCCTCGTGACGCTCACGGAGGACGCGACGACCGACGACGTCGAGGCGGCCGTGCGCGAGCACGGGTTCTCGCGCTACGTCATCGTCGACGCCGAGGGCGAGCCGACGGGCTACATCCACCTGAAGGACGTGCTCGGCCCCGACGACCCGACGCAGCCCATCCCGGCCAAGCGCATCCGCCAGCTCGCGTCGCTCTACGCGGGCGGCGAGATCGAGGATGCGATGCAGCGCATGCGCTCGTCGGGCGCGCACGTGGCGCGAGCGTTCGACCAGTCCGGCGCGACGACGGGGGTGCTGTTCCTCGAGGACTGCATCGAGGAGCTCGTCGGAGAGGTGCGCGACGCCACGAGGCGGCTCAGCTGACCGGCGTCGCCGCCCTGCGGTCGCGATGGCTGCTGTGGGGTGCGTTCGCCGCGGTCCACGGGCTCGTGGCGCTGCTGAACCACCCCGAGATCTCGTCGACGTACGGCGACGTCCGCAGCGTCTACCCGTGGTGGGTGTCGCGCGCCGAGCAGGGCGAGGTCGTCGGCATCGACGTGCCGTGGGTGTACCCGATCCTCGCGTGGCTGCCGATCGCCGCGTCGGCCGTCGCGGGCACGGGGATGCTGCCCGCGGTGTGGCTGCTCGTCGTGACGGCGCTCGACGCCGCCGCGTTCTGGCTGCTGCTGCGGCACGCTCGCGGCGTCGCGCCGGCGTGGACGTGGCTGGCGCTCATGGCGCTGCTCGGGCCCATCGTCGTCGGGCGCATCGACTCCATCACCATGCCGATCGCGGTCGCAGGCGTCGTCGCGACGTGGTCGTCGAGGCCGGTGCTCGCTGCCGTCGCGTTCACGGTGGGGGCATGGACGAAGGTGTGGCCGGGCGTGCTGTGGCTCGCGCAGCTCGTCGTGCGGCCCGGCCGGCTCGCGACGCTCTCGGCGGGCGCCGGCGTCACGGCCGCGGTGATGCTCGTGGCGCTCGCGCTCGGCGCGGGCGGCAACGTGCTGTCGTTCGTGACGTGGCAGGGCGACCGCGGCCTGCAGATCGAGGCGGTGCTCGCCACGCCGTTCCACTGGATGCGCGCCCCGCTCGGCTACGACGACGTGCAGCTCACGTACCAGCTGCAGACGGATGCGGCCGACGCCGTGGCCGCGGCCGCGACGCCGGTGCTCGTGGTGCTCACGGCGCTCGTCGCGCTGCTCGGCGTGCTCGCCGTGCGGCGCGGCGTCGAGCGCGACGCGGCGGGCGCGTGGCTCGCGACCGCGCTCGTCGCGGGCCTCGTCGTCGCGAACCCCGTCGGCTCGCCGCAGTTCGCGATCTGGCTCGTGGCCCCCGCGCTGCTGCTCGTCGGCGTCCGCGCCTGGGAGGGCGTCGCCGTCGTCGTCGTGCTGTGCGGGCTCACGCAGCTGTGCTACCCGTGGCTGTACGGCGAGGTCGTGCGGCAGGAGGCGATCGGCGTGCTCGTGCTCACGGTGCGCAACGCGGGGTACGTCGTGCTGCTCGCGCTCGCGGCGTGGCGCCTCGCGCGGCTGCCGCGCGCCGCGGCGATCGCGCCCGCCTGATCAGCCGACGAGGTCCGCGAGCAGCGCGCCCACGGCATCCGTCTCGATGAGGAAGCCGTCGTGGCCGAACTCGCTCTCGAGGATCACGGGCTCGGCGCCCGACACGGAGGTGCGCAGGCCGGCGGCGATGCGTCGCTGGTCGGCGACGGGGAAGAGCCGGTCGGAGTCGATGCCGACCACGAGGGTCTCGGCCGTGACGCGCTCGAGCGCCGCCTCCACGCCGCCGCGCCCGCGGCCGAGGTCGTGCGACGACATCGCGAGCACGAGACGCACGTAGCTGCCGGCGTCGAAGCGCCGCGTGAAGCGGTTGCCGTGCACGTCGAGGTACGACTCCACCTGGTACCGACCGCCGTGGTCGGGGTCGACGGACGACTGCCATCCGCGCCCGAAGCGGCGGTTGAGCTCGTCCGGCGAGCGGTAGTTCACCATCGCCATGCGACGCGCCAGGGCGAGACCCCGATGCGGGCCCTGGCCGTCCGGCTGGTCGTAGTAGTGGCCGCCGAGCCAGTGCGGATCGGATCGGATGGCCTCGAGCTGCAGCCCGTTGAGGGCGATCTGGTCGGCGCTCGACATGGCGGGCGCCGCGAGCACCGCCGCCTTTCCGAGGCGCTCGGGATGCGTCGCCGCCCACTCGAGCACGTGCATGCCGCCCATGGAGCCGCCGACGATCGCGTGCCAGCGCTCGATGCCGAGATGGTCGGCGAGCAGTCGCTGCGCCTCGACCTGGTCGCGGATGGTGACGCGCGGGAAGCGCGAGCCCAGCTCGCGTCCGTCGGGGCCGATCGTCGCCGGTCCCGTGGAGCCCTGGCAGCCGCCGAGCATGTTGGGTGCGACGACGAACCAGCGGTCGGTGTCGAGCGCGAGCCCCGGCCCCACGACGCCCGCCCACCATCCGCTCGTCGCGTGACCAGGTCCCGCGGACCCGACCACGTGGCTGTCGCCCGTGAGGGCATGGGGCACGAGGATGGCGTTGTCGCGCGCGGGGGAGAGCGTGCCCCACGTCTCGAAGGCGACGACGACCGAGGGGATCGTCGCGCCGTGCTCGGTCACGAGGTCGCCGATGCGGGCGAAGCGGCGGTCGCCGGGGTCGTCGCCCGGCCGCCAGGCGCCCGTGACCGGGACGGGGGTGGGGTCGAGCAGCAGGTGGGCGGGCACGCGCGCCGAGGGCTGCACGTCGTCGCTGAGCTGCCAGTCCATGCATCCATCCTCGCGTGCGTCGCGTCCGTGTTACGACGCGGGTCGCGCGGCTGCGCGGCGATGCGACGGATGCCCCGAGCCCGCCGGTGGGCTCGGGGCATCCGCCGCGTGGCTCAGGCGGCTGCGCGGTTCGTCGCCTGCACGGCCTCGAGCCCTGCGGAGAGGTCGGCGATGAGGTCGTCGACGTTCTCGATGCCGACCGAGAGGCGCACGAGGCCGGGCGTGACGCCCGTCGTCAGCTGCTGCTCGGGGGTCAGCTGCGAGTGGGTGGTGGATGCGGGGTGGATGACGAGGCTGCGCACGTCGCCGATGTTCGCGAGGTGGCTGAACAGCTGCAGCGACTCGACGAACGCGCGTCCCGCCGCGACGCCGCCGACGAGCTCGAACGAGAGCACCGCGCCGACGCCCTTCGGCGCGTAGCGATCCGCGGCGCCCTTGTAGGGGCTCGAGTCGAGGCTCGCGTAGTTGACGCTCGCGACCGCGGGATGCGCCTCGAGGAAGTCGGCGATGCGCTCCGCGTTCTCGACGTGGCGCTCGATGCGCAGGCTCAGCGTCTCGAGGCCCTGCAGGATCTGCCACGCGGAGTCGGGCGAGATGGAGGCGCCGATGTCGCGCAGCAGCTGCACGCGCGCCTTGATCGCGTACGCGATCTCGTCGCCGACGGCCTCCGTGAACACGGCGCCGTGGTAGCTCGGGTCGGGCTGCGTGAGGCCGGGGAAGCGGTCGGAGCGCGACCATGCGAACCGGCCGCCGTCGACGATGACGCCGCCGATGACGGCGCCGTGGCCGCCGATGAACTTCGTCGCGGAGTGCACGACGATGTCGGCGCCGTGCTCGAGCGGCCGGATGAGGTACGGCGTCGCGATCGTGTTGTCGACGATGAGCGGCACGCCAGCCTCGTGGGCGACGGAGGCGACGCCGGCGATGTCGAGGATGTTGATGCGCGGGTTGCCGATCGTCTCGGCGAACAGCAGCCTCGTGTTCGGGCGGATGGCGCGGTGCCACTCGTCGAGGTCGTCCTGGTCCTCGACGAACGTGACCTCGATGCCGAGCTTCGCGAGCGTGTACTTGAAGAGGTTGTAGGTGCCGCCGTAGATCGACGTCGAGGAGACGATGTGGTCGCCCGCCTGCGCGATGTTCAGCACCGCGAACGTCTCGGCCGCCTGCCCGGACGACACGAGCAGCGCCGCCGTGCCGCCCTCGAGCGCGGCGATGCGCTGCTCGACGACGTCCTGCGTGGGGTTCATGATGCGGGAGTAGATGTTGCCGAACTCGGCGAGGCCGAAGAGGTTCGCAGCGTGCTCGGTCGAGTTGAACACGTACGAGGTCGTGCGGTAGATCGGGGTGACGCGCGCGTTCGTCGTCGGGTCGGGCTGCGCACCCGAGTGCACCTGCTTGGTCTCGAACTTCCAGTCGCTCATGGCTGCCTCCGTGGGGCCGTCGTTGGCTCGAGGGTAGGGATGCGGCGGGCGCGGGCTCAACGCCCGGCGTCACCATCCGTCACAGTCGTCGGGGGCTGCGGCGACGCAGGAGCCGTCTGCGAGCGCGCTGCCTCGTCGTCGCGCTCGCGCGGCCTGCGCACGAGCCAGCCCACGTTCGGCTCGACGAGCCAGCGCGTCGCGGCCCGCACAGGCGTCGTCGAGAGCGCCATCGTGAGGAGGAGCCCGCCTGCGATCGTCGCGGGCGTCGCCCACCACTCGCCGGCCACGTCGCGCAGCCAGTCGAACTCGCGCGGCCAGTAGAGCACGAACGTGTGGAGGAGGTAGATGGACATCGTCGCGGCGCCCCACGCGGTGAAGGGCGTGGCGCGGCGCGGCACGAGCACGAGCGCCGCGGCGATGAGCATCGTCGTGACGACCATGATCGCGAGGCGCACGGTGCCGTAGTACCAGGCGACGCCGCCCTCGCCGATCTCGGGCACCTCCGCGTAGGCGCGGTCGAGGAAGAGCCAGTGGCGGATGGACAGCTCGCGCCACAGGTCGGGGAGCAGCGCGACGACGGCGCCGACGAGCGCGAAGGCGGCGACGGCTGCGACGCGCGGCCACAGCGTGCGCGTCGTCGCGAGCCAGCGCCGCACGAGGTCGCCCTTGCGCAGCTCCCAGCCGAGCACGAAGAACGGCAGCATCTGGATGGCGCGCATCGCGGAGAACGTCTGGTCGACGTCGTCGAAGTAGCCGATGAGGATGGCGAGCAGCGTGACCCACACGAGCGGCCATCGCAGCCGCGCGAGCACGGGCAGGACGACGCGGAAGCCCGCGAGCGCGAGCAGGAACCACAGCGTCCACGACGGGGTGACGGGGTTGAACGACCACGTGCCGCTCACGAGCGCCTCGACGATCGACCAGATCGTCTCGAAGACGACGTAGGGCACGATGAGGTCGCCAATGACGCGCCCGTACTGCTTGGCGCCGGGCTTCTCGGTCGTGAAGTAGCCGGAGATCACCCCGAAGAACGGCATGTGGAACGCGTAGATCACGAGGTACGGCACGAGCGCGACGTCGCTGTCGAGCGCGATGGGCTGGATGGCGTGGCCGACGACGACGAGCGCCATCGCGAGCCACTTCGCGTTGTCCCAGTAGGGGACGCGGCGCTTCGCCCTCGGCGCCTTCGTGTCGGTCACGGCACCATCCTGGCAGCGCAGCGCCTCGGAGGCGGACGGCTCGCGACGCGTGGTTGCATGGGGGCATGGAGCAGCGGATCGTCGTCACGGGAGCATCGAGCGGCATCGGACGCGCGGTGGTCGAGCATGCGGTGCGGCGCGGCTGGCGCGTGCTCGCCGTCGCGCGTCGCGAGGAGCGCCTCGCGTCGCTCGCACGTGCCACGGGGTGCGAGACGCTCGTCGCCGACCTCACGTCGGACGACGACGTCGCACGGCTCGTCGAGGCGGCGGAGGCCCTGGGCGCCAACGGGCTCGTGCACGTCGCGGGTGGTGCGCTCGGCGTCGGCTCGGTGGCCGAGACGACGCTCGAGGACTGGCAGGGCATGTTCGACATGAACGTGCTCGCGACGAAGCGCCTGCTGACGGGGCTGCTGCCGCAGCTGCGACGCTCGACCGCGGGTGGCACGTACGCGAGCGTGCAGGTCGTGACCTCCATCGCGGCCACGACGCCCTACGCGGGCGGCTCCGGCTACAACGCGGCCAAGGCGGCCGAGCGCATGCTCGTCGACGTCCTCCGCCTCGAGGTGCACGGCGAGCCCATCCGCGTCATGGAGGTGCTGCCCGGCATGGTGCGCACCGAGGAGTTCTCGCTCGTGCGCTTCAAGGGCGACCAGGCGAAGGCAGATGCCGTCTACGACGGCGTGCAGGATCCGCTGACGGCCGACGACGTCGCGCAGGTGATGACGGACGCCCTCGCGCTGCCCGGTCACGTCTCGATCGACGAGGTCGTCATCAAGCCCGTCGCGCAGACGCATCCCTGGATGGTGCATCGCGGGCCGCTCCAGGCCAAGTCCTGACGGGTGGATGCCCCGTGACGTCGGTGGTGGCCGACACGATGGGGGCGTGACCTCCTCCGCGTCGAAGCCGCTCGTCCTCGTCGCCGCGTCGGTGACCGTGCTGCTGTGGGCCTTCGCCTTCGTGGCCATCCGGGCCGTGGGCGACGAGCTGTCGCCCGGTCCGCTCGCGCTCGTGCGCCTCGCGTCCGCCATGCCGGTGCTGCTCGTCGTCGCGCTCGTGCTGCGGCCCGCGTTCCCGCGCGGCCGCGGCCTGCGGCTCGTGCTCGGCTACGGCGTCGCCTGGTTCGCCGCGTACACCGTCGTGCTCAACTGGGCGGAGCACCACCTCGACGCGGGCACCGCGGCGATGCTCGTGAACGTCGCGCCGCTGCTCGTGGCGGTCGTCGCGGGGCTCGCCTTCGGCGAGGGCTTCCCGCGGCCGCTCGTCGTGGGGCTCGTCGTCGCGTTCGCCGGCGTCGTGCTCATCGCGCTCGGCTCCGGGGGCGCGCCCACGATCGACGGCCTGGGCATCGCGCTCGGGCTCCTCGCCGCCGTGCTCTACGCCGCGGGGGTCCTGACGCAGAAGGTCGCGCTGCGCACGGTCGAGCCCGTGGCCGCGACGTGGGTGGGCTGCGCAGCGGGGCTCCTCGCGACGCTGCCCTTCGCGCCGCAGGCCGCCGTCGAGCTCGGCGCGGCGTCGCCGGGCGCCATCGGCGCCGCGATCGCGCTCGGCGTCGGCTCCACGGCCATCGCCTTCTCGACGTGGGCGTACGTGCTGCAGCACTCCGGCGCGGGGCCCGCCGCCGCGACGACGCTCGTCGTGCCCGCGCTCGCGACCCTCATCGCATGGCTCGCGCTCGGCGAGGTGCCGACGGTGCTCGCGATGGTGGGTGGTGCGCTCGCCCTCGGCGGCGTGACGATCTCGAGGCTCAGGCCGCGGCGGCCGCGCGAGGTCGTCGCCGAGGTCCCCGCCGCCTGACGATGGGGCGCGAGCAGGGGCGTCCCGAGCCGAGGGGGTCCGTGCGCGGCGGCTGCGGGCTGCGTGCTCGATCGCGCGTCAGCGACCCGGGGATGCGGCCGGCGGCTCGGCGACGGCCTCGACGCCGGGCTCGGGGTCGGCGAACGCGAGCCTCGGCACCGCCACGAGCGCGACGGCTGCGACGAGCGCGGTGACGCCGCACACGGCCCACACCGTCAGGTAGCCGCCGATGCTCGCCGCCGTGCCGATCGCGCCCGCCGCGAGCACGACCGCGAAGATCGAGGACGCGAACGACCCGCCGATGGTCTTCGTCGTGTTCGTGAGGGCCGCGGCGACCCCGGTCTGCCCGCGCGGTGCGGCGGCGGCGGCGGCGGCGGGCATCGCGCCGACGAGCGCACCGCATCCGACGCCCGCGACGACGAGGCACGCGAGCACCTCCGCGAGCGAGCCGTGGAAGGGCAGCAGCGCGAGGTAGCCCACGCCGACGAGCAGCGCGGCCGCGATGAGCAGCGCACGCGGCCGGATGCGCCGCGACAGCACCGCGAGCAGGACGGCGCCGACGACGAGCGCCAGCAGGTAGACGCCGATCACGATCGAGCGGCCGCTCGCGTCGAGGCCGAGCCCGTAGCCCACGTCGTCCGGATCGGTGCCCGCGTAGGTCGCGAGCGGCGTCTGGGCGCCGAGCAGGCTCACGCCCACGAGGCCGGCGGTGAGCTGCACGGGCCACATCTCGGGCCTGCGCAGCACCCGCAGGTCGATGGCCGGGTCGGGGCGGCGCAGCACCCAGCGCCCGAACGGCAGCACGAGGACGAGGCCCGCGGCGACGAGCAGCCACGGCAGCGGCGAGCCGGGCTCGGCGAGCCTCAGGAAGGTGAGGCCCGACGTGACGGTGAGGAGCGCGAGCGCGAGGAGCGAGAAGCCGACGGCGTCGAGCGAGCGGCCGGGCAGCGGCTCGGACTCGGGCACGCCGAGCCAGATGGCGGGCAGCAGGAGCGTCACGAAGACCGCCGGGACGAGGAGCGTCGGCGCCATCGCCTCGCCGAACGCCGCGTGGGCGCGGGCAGCGCCGAGCGCGCCGAGGATCGCGCCCATCTCGAGGCCGACGACGAGGAGGCCCGCAGCGCGGCGCGTCTCCGACGCCGCACGCCCCGTGCGTCGCCCGCGGTCGAAGATGAGCGCGATCTCGAGCGGCAGCCACACGGCGTAGATGCCCTGCAGCGAGAACGCCAGCAGGTAGCTCCAGAAGTCGCCCGCGAACGCCATCCACCAGCTGGCACCCGCGACGACGACCGTCGAGCCGAGGAGCACGCGCTTGTGCCCGTGCATGTCGCCGAGCTTGGCGAGCACCGGCACCGACAGCGCCGACAGCAGCAGCTGGCCGGCCTCGAGCCAGTTGAGGTCGGCGTCGACGATGTCGAGGTGGCGGGCGATCTCGGTCGAGATCGTGACGTAGTAGCCCTGCAGCATCCCGCTCACGAGCTCGACGCAGACGAGCCAGCCGACGAGCGCGACCGGGATGGCGGTGCGCAGGCTCCCGGCTCTCATGCGCGCATCCTCGCACGGCGCGCGCCGAGGTCACGGGGAGGGCGCGCGACTTCGTAGACTGGAGGGGTGTCCGCACATGCAACGCCATTCCAGATCGGCATCCGCGATCTCGTCGGCAAGCCGGGTCAGATGCGCGAGCACGAGCTCGAGATCGCGTTCGGCGCCACGGTGGGCGAGGGCCTCGCAGCCGTCGCCGCGAGCGAGCCGCTCGTGCTCGACGTGCGCCTCGAGAGCGTCCACGAGGGCATCCTCGCGACGGGCTCGGCGAGCGTCACGGCCGATGCCGAGTGCTCCCGATGCCTTCGCCGCTTCCGCCTGCCTGTCGAAGTCGACTTCATCGAGCTGTTCGCGTATGATCGCTCGGAGGATTCCGAGTTCCAGGTGGTCGATGACGCCATCGACCTGGAGCCGGTCGTCCGGGATGCGGTGGTGCTGGCACTGCCGTTCAATCCCGTCGACCAGCCAGACTGCGCAGGTCTCGACCCCACCACGGGGGAGCGACTCGAGCCTGGGACGGAATGGAGTCCGCCCGAGCAGCTCGACCCGAGATGGGCTGCCTTGGCCGGACTCCTCGATGACGACGAGGGTGCGCAGACGCGCGCGCCCGAGAAGGAGTAGCCATGGCAGTTCCCAAGCGGAAGAAGTCGCGTGCCAACACGCACTCGCGCCGTTCGCAGTGGAAGGCCTCGGTCCCCACGCTCGTGAAGACGGTCGAGAACGGCCGCACGGTCTACAGCCTCCCGCACCGCGCCCGCGTGGTCGAGGACTCGGCTGGCACGCCCCTCTTCATGGAGTACAAGGGCCGCAAGGTCGCCGACGTCTGATGACGTCTGATCGGGTGGCAGCCCACGCCGATCTCCACGCCGAGCTCGGGGTCGACATCGACCCCGAGCTCCTGGCGTTGGCCCTGACGCATCGCTCCTACGCCTTCGAGCACGGTGGGCTGCCGACGAACGAGCGCCTCGAGTTCCTCGGCGACACGATCCTCGGCCAGGCCATCACGATCGAGCTCTTCGAGCGGCATCCCGAGCTCTCCGAGGGCGAGCTCGCGAAGCGCCGCGCCGGCGTGGTCTCGACCGTCGCGCTCGCAGAGGTCGCACGACGCATCGGGCTCGGTGCGCATCTGCTGCTCGGCCGCGGCGAGGAGACGACGGGCGGTCGCGACAAGTCGTCGATCCTCGCCGACGCGCTCGAGGCCATCTTCGGCGCCGCGTACCTGTCGCTCGGGCACGAGGCCGCGGCGGCGCTCGTGCTGCGCCTCGTCGGCCCGCTGCTCGACGACCCCGAGCGCTCGGGTGCCGCGCTCGACCCGAAGACGCATCTGCAGGAGCTGACGGCCCGCCTCCACCGCGGCAGCCCCGAGTACGCCGTCGACGCCGCCGGCCCCGACCACGCGCGGGTGTTCACGGCCACGGTGCTGCTCGACGGCGAGCCGGTCGCGACCGGCGAGGGCACGAGCAAGAAGGTCGCCGAGATGGCCGCGGCGCTCTCG
Source organism: Agrococcus sp. GCM10030265 (assembly GCF_042666675.1). Classification (NCBI taxonomy): domain Bacteria; kingdom Bacillati; phylum Actinomycetota; class Actinomycetes; order Micrococcales; family Microbacteriaceae; genus Agrococcus; species Agrococcus sp. GCM10030265. The sequence continues at coordinate 751,710 of NZ_JBHTCZ010000002.1, read as the reverse complement.
GCGTGGACGCGCCTGCACGACGCCGTCGATGCCTGAGCTGCCCGAGGTCGAGGTCGTGCGCCTGGGCCTCGCGCCCGCGGTCGACGGGGCCGTCGTCGCCGGCGTCGAGGTGCTCGACGCCCGCTCCGTCGCGCGGCACGACGCGGGGCCCGTCGACTTCGAGGCGACGCTGCTCGGCCGCACGATGCTGGCGCCGCAGCGACGCGGCAAGTTCCTCTGGGTGCCGCTCGACGACGAGCGTGCCGTCTCGATCCATCTGGGCATGAGCGGGCAGGTGCTGCTGCGCGAGCCGGGCAGCCCGCTCGAGCGGCACACGCGCGTGCGGCTGCTGCTCGAGCATCCGCTCCACGGCCAGCTCGCCGTGCACTTCGCCGACCAGCGCATCTTCGGATCGATGTCGGTGCGTGCGCTCGTCGACGGCGTGCCCGATCACGCGGCCCACATCGCCCTCGATCCGCTGCACGCCGACTTCGACGCGGATGCGGTCGTCGCCCGGCTCCGCAGGCGCAGGCAGGGCGTGAAGGCGGCGCTGCTCGACCAGACCCTCGTCTCCGGCATCGGCAACATCTACGCCGACGAGGCGCTGTGGCGTGCGCGGCTGCACTACCTGACGCCCGCCGAGCGCCTGACGCGCGCCCGCGGACGCGAGCTGCTCGCCGAGGTGCAGGGCGTGCTCGAGCGCGCGCTCACCGAGGGCGGCACGTCGTTCGACGCGCAGTACGTCAACGTGAACGGCGAGTCGGGCTACTTCTCCCGCAGCCTGCGGGCGTACGGGCAGGCGGGGCGGCCGTGCGCGCGGTGCGGCACGACGATGGTGCGCGAGTCGTGGGCGAATCGCTCCTCGTACCGGTGCCCGCGCTGCCAACGCCGCCCGCGCGGGCTCGCCTGACGCGTCCGCCGCACGCCACGGCGCGGGCGCGCGCGTCAGCGCAGCAGCAGCCTGCGCACGACGGCGCGCTTGCCCGCCGTGATGGGAGGGAAGACGAGCGACATCGTCTCCGGGCGCGTCGGCTTCGCGAGCACGGCCTTCTCATGGCTGAACAGGTCGAAGGTGCGCCGCCCGTGGTACGCGCCGTGGCCGGACGAGCCGACGCCGCCGAAGGGCAGGCCTCGCACCATCACGTGGGCGACGGCGACGTTGCGCCCGAAGGCTCCCGACGTGGTCTCGCGCTCGAGGCGGTCGAGCACGCGTCGGTCGCCGGCGAACGCGTAGAGCGCGAGCGGCTTCGGGCGGTCGCGCTGCAGCGCGAGGAAGGCGTCGACGCCGTCGAGCGGCACGATCGGCAGGATGGGGCCGAAGGTCTCCTCGGTCACCGCGGGCGCGTCGGGTGCGACGTCGCCGAGCAGGGTGGGCGCGAGGTAGCGCGCGTCGCGGTCGACCTGGCCGCCGACGATCGCCGTGCCGTCGCCGAGGCGCTCGGCGACGCGATCGAGGTGCGCCTGCGACACCATGCGGCCGTAGTCGGGGGAGGTGCGGGGATCGGGATGCTGCTCGGCGAGCGCCGAGCGCAGCTCGGCGACGAGCGCGTCGCGCACGGGGGCGTCGACGAGGACGTGGTTCGGTGCGATGCACGTCTGGCCGGCGTTCAGCAGCTTGGCCCACACGATGCGTCGCGCCGCGACGGCGAGGTCGGCGCTGCGATCCACCCACACGGGGCACGCGCCACCCAGCTCGAGCACGGTGGGCGTGAGGTGCTCGGCGGCGGCGTGCGCGACGATGCGCGCGACGCGCTCGCCACCCGTGTAGAAGATGTGGTCCCAGCGCTGCTCGAGCAGGGCGGATGCGACGTCGGCGTCGCCCGTGACGACGCGCACGGCGCGCTCGTCGAGGTAGGCGGGCACGAGGCGCGCGAGCAGCTCGGCGGTCGCGGGAGCGAGCTCGGACGGCTTCATGACGACTGCGTCGCCCGCGGCGAGCGCGCCGACGACGGGCGCGAGCTGCAGCTGCAGCGGGTAGTTCCACGGCGCGATCACGAGGGCGACGCCGAGGGGCTCGGGGCGCACGAAGGCGGCGGCGGGCTGCAGTGCGAGCGGTGCGACGACGGGCCGGCGACGCATCCACCTCGCGACGCTCGCGCGAGCGTGCCGCGCCTCGTCGAGCACGAGCGCGACCTCGCTCACGTGCGTCTCGTTCGCGCTCTTGCCGAGGTCGGCGTGCAGCGCGCGCTCCCAGAGCGAGAGGTTCTGCGTCAGCATGCGCACGATGCCGTCGAGCTGCGCGCGTCGCCATGCGACCGATCGCGTGCGCCCGCTCGTCACCGCCGCGCGCAGGTCGGCGGCGAGGGTGGGCGAGACGGCGGGGGCGTGCTCGGTGGACGTCATGGCGACGACGCTATCCCGCGACGGCGGGCGCCGCGCCGCGCACGAGCTGCCAGGCCCCCTCGTAGCCGATCGCACGGAAGCCCAGGGCCTCGTTGACGCCGAGCATGGGCCGGTTCTCCTCCGCGTTCCACGTCATGACGCGGGCGCCGTGCGGCACGCGCTCCGCGAGCGCGAGCAGGTTCGCGACCTTCACGAGCATCCCGAGCCTGCGACCGCGGTGGTCGCCGTGCACGAGCGTGTCGTGCTGGTAGACGGGACGCTCGGGGCTCGCGAGCACGAGCGTCGTGAAGGCCACGAGCGCTCCCGAGGCCTCGTGGATGGCGACGGAGCGCAGCAGCTCGCGGCCCCGTCGCTCCTCGATGGCCTCCACGCGCTCGACGCGCGCCGCATCCCACGCCTCCTCCTCGTGCTCGAGGCCGGCGGCCGGGGCATCGGTCGACATGCGCTGGTGCAGGCCGGCGAGGTCGTCGAGCAGGTCGGGCGGCGTCCTGCCGACCCAGGAGCGGATGGCGTAGCCGCGGGCGTGGGGGAGGGCGGCGTCGCGCAGGCGCTCGAGGTCGGCGAGCGCGTCGTCGAGGCGCAGCTCGCTCATGCGCTCGACCTGCTCGAGCGCGAAGCCGAGGGACAGGAGGAAGCGCACCTCGCTCGCATCGCGCGGCACGCTGCCGAAGCCCGTGGGCGCCTCGAGCGCGGGCCCCGGGGCTGGGCGGTGGTCGACCCACGACTGCACCGTCGTGCGACCGTCGGCGTCGAGGATGCGCTCGACGGCGCGCCAGACCGCGGTGCCCACCCCTCGGCGACGGGCCTCGGGCAGCACGAGCACGTCGGTCTGCGCGACGTGCAGCGCCTCGTGCCGCGACAGGCTCACGAACCCGCGCGCGACGAGGCGGCCGTCGAGCCAGCCGCCGAGGTACGCGATCCGCTCGTCGTCCTGGCTCGATGCCGTGCCGTACGCCTCGCGCGTGGTGATCGCATGCGTCGCCGCGTCGCCGTCCCACGTGTGCGCCATGACGGCGTTGCGCACGGCGACCATCTCGGCGAACGTCGCCCACTCGGCCGTGCCGTCCTCGTAGCCGGCGGGCACCGCGATCTCGCGGACCTCGATCGTCATGATCGCCCTCTCGCCGCACCGCGGTCGCAGGGCAGCCTCACAGGCTAGCGCGGCTCGCCTGCATGGCGGCACGCCCGCGTGTCGCTACCGTAGGACGCGATCCATCCATCCGGGAGCCGCGTGTACCTCAAGAGCCTCGACGTCAAGGGCTTCAAGTCCTTCGCACGCGCGACGACGTTCCGGTTCGAGCCCGGCGTCACCGCGGTCGTCGGCCCGAACGGCTCCGGCAAGTCGAACGTCGTCGACGCGCTCGCATGGGTCATGGGCGAGCAGGGTGCGAAGACGCTGCGCGGCGGCAAGATGGAGGACGTCATCTTCGCGGGCACCGCGACGACGGGTCCGCTCTCGCGCGCCCACGTCGAGCTGACGATCGACAACGCCGACGGGGCGCTGCCCATCGAGTACGCCGAGGTGCAGATCTCGCGGACGCTCTTCCGCAACGGTGGCAGCGAGTACGCGATCAACGGCGAGTCGTGCCGACTGCTCGACGTGCAGGAGCTGCTGTCGGACTCCGGTCTCGGTCGCGAGATGCACGTCATCGTCGGGCAGGGCCAGCTCGACGCGCTGCTGCAGGCGAGCCCCACCGATCGACGCGGCTACCTCGAGGAGGCCGCCGGCATCCTCAAGCACCGTCGACGCAAGGAGAAGACGCTCCGCAAGCTCGATGCGATGCAGCAGAACCTCACGCGCCTGTCGGACCTCGCGGGCGAGCTGCGCAGGCAGCTGAAGCCGCTGGGGCAGCAGGCGGAGATCGCCAAGGAGGCGCAGTCGATCCAGGCCGCGGCGCGCGAGGCGAAGGCGAGGCTCATCGCCGACGAGGTCGTGCGGCTGCGCGGGTCGCTGTCGGCGGCGGCCCGCAGCGAGTCGGAGCGCAAGAGCGAGCGCATCGTGCTGCAGGAGCAGCTCGACCAGGCCCGGATGCGCGCGGCCCGCATCGAGGAGAGCATGGTGGGCGACGACGTCGACCGCGCTCGCCAGACCGTGCACGGCCTCGAGCGCGAGCGCACGCGCCTGCAGTCGCTCTCGACGCTCGCGCACCAGCGGCTCGCGCTGCTCGGGGAGCCCATCGAGCAGGCGGATGCGTCGCGGCTCGTCACCGCCGACCAGGTCGCGGCCGTGCGGGCGGAGGCGGAGGCCCTCGTGGCACGCGTCGCCGACGGCGAGCGTGCGCTCGGCAGCCAGGCGGCGAAGGTCGCGCTCGCGCGCGCTGCGCTCGATGCCCTCGACGAGGAGATCGCGCGCCAGTCGGCGCTCGTCTCGCGGCACGACCTCGAGCTCGCGGCGCACCGATCGCGCGTCGACGTCGCGGCATCCACGCGCGCGGCGCGTGCGACGGAGGTCGAGCGCCGCGGCGACGCGCTCGCGAACGCGCAGTCGCGGCTCGCCGAGGCGCAGCGGGCCGTGGACGACCTGGGCGACGACGAGGTCGAGGCCGGCGACGCCGAGACGCTCGGCGCGCGGTGGCGTGCGGCCGACGAGGCCGTGTCGGGCCTGCAGTCGGCGCTCGAGCACGCGCGCGACGCGCTGCACGGTCGCGAGCGGGAGCGCGAGTCGCTCGCCGCGAGGTCGACGGCGCTGTCGCTCGCGCTCGACGTGCAGAACGCGTCGGCGGCCCTCGCGCGGGCCGGGCTCGACGGGATCGACGGCATCGTCACCGACCACGTGCGCGTGCGACCGGGCTTCGAGGCCGCGATCGCCGCAGCGCTCGGCTCGCTCGGCGAGGCGCTGCTGGCGTCGACCCGCGACGCGGCCGTCGCGGCGGTCGCGCACGCGCGCGACGGCGGGCACGGGCGAGTCGACGTCGTGGTCGGCGACGCGTCGTCGTCGCTGCCGCAGGTCGGCGACGTCGAGTCGGCGACGCACGCGCCGACCGTCGTCGACGCCCCGGAGGGCGTCCTCGGCATCCTCGCGCGCACCTTCGTCGTCGACGACCTCGCAGCCGCGGGCGCGCTCGTCGCGAGGCTCGCGTCGCTCGGGCTCGGCGGCCCCGTCACCCTCGTGACGCGAGCGGGCGACGTCATGACCGAGCACCTCGTGCAGGGCGGGTCGAAGGATGCGGCGTCGAGGCTCGAGCTCATCGCGGATCGCGACGCCGCCCTCGAGCGCCTCGAGGCCCTGAGCGCAGAGATCGAGCGCGAGGCCGGCGCGGTGGAGGAGCAGCGGCATGCGCTGCAGGCGGGCAGGCGCGAGGCGCAGGAGGCGCTCGAGGCGTTGCGTGCGCACGACGCGGAGTCGGCGGCTCGAGGGCAGGAGCGCTCGCGGGTCCGCGCGCGCCTCGAGGCGGCGGGCGCCGAGCGCGAGCGGGCGCAGGCCGCCGTCGCCGAGGCCGAGGCGGGCCTCGCCGAGGCGACGTCGGCGCTCGAGGCCGCCGAGCGCCGCCTCACCGAGTTCGAGCAGACGCCCCGGCCCATCCTCGACGCATCCGCACGCGACGGCGTCGTCGAGGAGCTCGACGCCGAGCGTGGCATGGAGACCGAGCTGCGCATCGAGCTCGAGACGGCGCGCGAGCGGGTGCGCGTCGAGCGCGAGCGCGCTGCGAGCCTCGAGCGCGAGATGGTGGCGCAGCGGCAGGCCGCCGAGGAGGCTGCGCGTCGCGCCGTCGTGCGCGAGCGGCAGCGCGCCGCAGCCGAGCGCGTCGCCGGTGCCCTGCCGCCCGTGCTCGAGGCCGTCGATCGCTCGCTCTCCGAGGCGCGCCTGCGGCTCTCGGAGCGCGAGACGGCGCGGCGCGAGAACTCGGAGGCGCTCGGTGCGCTGCGCAGGCAGGAGACCCAGCTGCGCGACCGCCTGCATGCCGTGACCGAGCGCGTGCACGGCCTCGAGATGGAGACGTACGAGCAGCGGCTGCACCTGTCGTCGCTCATCGAGCGCGCCGCCGCCGAGCTCGGCCTCGACGAGGACGTGCTCGTCGCCGAGCACGGACCGGGTGACGACTTCGATCGGCCGGCGTGGCAGCGGGCGCTCGCCGACGCCGAGCGGAGGCTCGCGCGACTGGGGCGGGTCAACCCGCTCGCGCTCGAGGAGTACGCGGCGCTCGAGCAGCGCCATGCGTTCCTCACCGAGCAGCTCGCCGACCTCGCGCGGACGCGGAAGGACCTCGAGCAGATCATCGCCGACCTCGACGAGCGCATGGAGGGCATCTTCGCCGCCGCGTTCGAGGACACGCGCGCTGCGTTCGCCGAGATCTTCCCCGTGCTGTTCCCCGGCGGCTCCGGCTCGCTCGCGCTCACCGATCCCGAGGACATGCTCGAGACCGGCATCGAGGTGACGGTGCGGCCCGCGGGCAAGAGGATCGACCGGCTGTCGCTGCTCTCGGGCGGCGAGCGCTCGCTCGCGGCCGTCGCGCTCATGGTGGCGATCTTCAAGGCGAGGCCGAGCCCGTTCTACATCATGGACGAGGTGGAGGCGGCGCTCGACGACGCGAACCTCGGACGCCTGCTGCAGATCTTCGAGCAGCTGCGCGAGACGAGCCAGCTCATCGTCATCACGCACCAGAAGCGCACGATGGAGATCGCCGACGCCCTCTACGGCGTCTCGATGCGCCAGGACGGCGTCTCGGCCGTCGTCGGCCAGCGCACGAGGCGCGAGGCCGACGAGGCGCAGGCGTCGTAGCGGATGCGCAAGGCCCGCCGCGATGTCGGAGGAGCCACGTAGCCTCGCGACATGACCGACGAGACGAACGCACACGCATCCGACGAGATGCTCGGCGCCACCGACCCGCAGGATTCCGCCGTGAAGGATCCCAGCGAGTGGACGACGGGCGGCGAGCCGATGACGGCGCCCCAGCAGAGCTACCTCGACACCCTCGCGCGCGAGGCGGGCGAGCAGCTGCCCGCCGACCTCACGAAGGCAGAGGCATCCGAGCACATCGAGCGCCTGCAGGAGGAGACGGGTCGCGGCGACGCGAGCTGACCCCCTCCGCTGCGCGACGGCGCCTACTCGGCGACGTCGCGCAGCGCGCTCGTGACGCGCACCACGTTCGCGCCGTACGCGGCGTCGAGATGGGCTTGCAGCGTGCCGTCGTCGTAGACGACCTGCTGCTCGAGCCTGCCCTCGCCCGTCCAGCTCCCGAGCGCGCGACCGCCGAGCGCGTCGCTCAGCGCCTCCTGGATCTCGAGCAGCTGCTCCGCGGAGGCCGTGCCGGGCTCGAGCGGCTCCTGCGCGATGGGGGCGGGATCGTAGAGCGCGAGCATGATGGGCGGGCTCGCGACGGCGAGTCGTTCGCCGTCGTACGCTCCCTGCACGGCGAACGCACCCCATCGCACGCCCGACGCCTCCTCCCATCCCTCCGTCGCCGCCCAGTCCCAGCCGTCGAGCGGCACGCCGTCGCACTGCGGCGGGTACGACTCCTGCACGGCGCCGAGGCAGAGCCGCGGGCCGTCGCCGTCGTCGAGCACCGTGCCCTGCCCGATGACCTCGCCCGAGGGGATCGCCGCGGGCACGGCGCCGAGCGATGACTGCGGCGCGCTGCCCGGCGCCTCGCTCGGAGGCGGGGTCGAGGTGCCGCCCCCTGCGCCGAGACCGGCCGCTGCGCAGGACGTGACGGCGAGCACGGCGGCGGCGGATGCTGCGAGCGCCGCGATGCGGACGCCGCGAGGCGACCCGGCGCCGAGGCGTGCGCGGGTGCTGCGATGCGAGTGGATGCGAACCATGGTGACCTCCCGGCGTCATCCTGCTCGCGAGACGGCTCGTGCACGAGACAACCGCATCGAGGACTCGTTCGTCAGGCGGGGAGGCGGCTGGGGTGCAGCACGTCGCCGCCGTGCGCGTCGCGCCAGGCGCGCAGCTCGGCGAGGGCCGCGGGCGGCAGCGCGCGCGAGAGGTCGGCGCTCGCGAGGAACGTCGGCAGGGTGCGGTCGTTCGTCACGGGTGCGAGTCGGTCGGCGAGGCTCGCGACGGCGGTGCGCTGCGCCTCGCCATCGGTGCCGGGCAGCATGGGTGCGATCGAGGAGAGCAGCCACGGCTCGGTCGGCTGCGGCACCAGCGAGGGGCGCTGCGCCGGCGCGCCGCCGAGCAGGCGCAGCTCGATGCCGACGACGGGTGCGAGCGCCGGGTCGGAGCGGACGGCGACGAGCGCGTCGATCGTGGCGTCGTCGAGCCGCGGCACGAGCGCCGACCATCCCGTGGCGGCCCCCGGCTGCTCGGGGTCGCCCGTGATGGCGTGCAGCGCGCCGGGGTCGATGGGCGCGACGTCGTCGCGGAGCGGCTCGGCCACGGCCCGCAGCGGCGCGAGCGCCCCATCGTCGACGTCTGCGAGCACGACGTGCACGCTGCACCAGCTGCGGCCGCGGATGGCCTCGGGCAGCACCGGGGAGTCGGGCATGGCGATCAGCGCGATCGACGCGGCGAGCCCGGGCTCGGCGTCGACGAGGGTGCGCGCGGCGCGCAGCACGTCGGCCGCGCGGTCGATCGGCAGGTCGATGGTGCCGCCGTGCAGGGCGGCGACGGGCTGCAGCGCGAGCTCGAGCTCGGTCGCGATGGCGACGAGGCCTGCGCCGCCGCGCAGCAGTCGCAGCGACGCGTCGTCGTCGTCGATCCAACGGGCCTCGCCGGAGGGGAGCACGACGTGCGCGCGGCGCAGCCAGTCGCCGCCGAGCCCTCCGAGCCGCGAGAGCCAGCCCTGGCCGCCGCCGAGCACGAGGCCCGCGACCGAGACGACCCGGCTCGAGCCCGTCGGTGCGACGAGGCCCGTGCCGTCGAGCGACGCGAGCAGGTCGCCCACGAGCACGCCGGCGCCGACGCGCGCCGTGCGCGCCGAGGCGTCGACGACGATGCGGTCGAACGCCTGCATGCGCAGCACGATCGCCCCCTCGAGCGCGTCGACGGCGCCGTGCCCCGTGGGCTGCACCGCGACGGTCGCGCCGTGCTCGCGAGCGACGGCGAGCACCGCGGCGACGTCATCGGCGTCGGCGGGCGTCACGACGGCTGCCGGCCGTTGGTCGACGGCACGCGCCCATGGCAGCCGCGCCTCGTCCCAGGCGTCGTCGGCCGGTGAGACCACCGAGCCTCGGATGCGGTGGCGAAGCGCGGCGGCGAGGGCGATCTCATCCATGCGCACGACGCTAGCGGCCGCCCCCGACGCCTACGCTGGGACGATGCTCGACCTCGACGCCCTGCGCCGCTGGCCCGACGTCGAGTCGCCCGACCTGCAGGCGCACGACGCCGCCGACGCGCTCGTGCTCGCCGAGGCGTCGGCGTGGATCCCGGGTCGCGACGTCGTCGTCGTGGGCGACCACCACGGAGCGCTCACGCTCGGTGCGCTCGACGCCGGCGCGACGAGCGTGCGCGTGCACCAGGATCCGATCACGGGCGAGCGCGCGCTGCGAGCGAACGCAGAGCGCCTCGGCATCCGGGGCTTCGCGCATCACGGCCTCGACGCAGCCCTCGTCGACGGCGCGACGCTCGTGCTCATGCAGCTGCCGAGGTCGCTCGACGCGCTCGACGAGGTCGCGGGCCTCGTCGCCGCACACGCCGCCGCCGACGTGCGCGTCGTCGCCGGCGGCCGTGTCAAGCACATGACGCGCTCGCAGAACGCCGTGCTCGAACGCCACCTCGCCGACGTGCGCGCGACGCTCGCGCAGCGCAAGGCGCGCGTGCTGCATGCGAGCGGCGCGCGCGTCGTCGACGCGGGCTCCGGCTGGCCGCGCACCGCGCGCCACGACGACGTCGGGCTCGCGGTCGTCGCCCACGGCGGCGTCTTCGCGGGCTCGACCGTCGATCGTGGCACGCGGCTGCTGCTCGAGCGCGTCGGCGACATGCCGCATGCGGGTGCCGTGCTCGACCTCGGCTGCGGATCGGGGCTGCTCGCGACCGCCATCGCGCTCGCGCAGCCGCACGCGGCCGTCACGGCGACCGACCGCTCGGACGCCGCCGTGCGCTCGACGGCGGCGACGGCCGCGGCCAACGGCGCCGTGGTGACGACGCTGCGCGACGACGCCGCCGCATCCGTGCCTGACGCCTCCGTCGACCTCGTGCTGCTGAACCCGCCGTTCCACGCGGGCACGGCCGTGCACACGGGGCTCGCGCACCGCATGTTCGGCGCCGCGGCACGGGTGCTGCGGCCCGGTGGCGAGCTGTGGTGCGTGTGGAACGGCCACCTCCGGTACCGGCCAGCCCTCGAGCGCCTCGTCGGGCCGACGCGGCAGGTGCATCGCGACGCGACGTTCACCGTCACGGCGTCGACCCGTGCCTGATCGCGCAGCCGCCGTCGGGCGGCGCGAGCTGACCGCCGTCGAACGGTGGATCGATGCGCGCGCCAACGCCGTGCTCGACCGGGGGACGGGCGCCTGGCGTCCGTGGGCCGTCGACGCCGTCGTCTTCGTGCTCAAGCAGGCGTGGGCGTGCGTCTTCGGCTTCCTCATCCTCGTCGCGATCGTCGCCGTGCGGCTGTGGTGGCCCGCCGATGCCGCGATCGCGCCGAACGACGCGCTCGTGCTCATCGCCGTCGGCATCCAGGCGGCCATGCTCGCGCTGCGCCTCGAGACGGTGCGCGAGCTGTGGGTCGTCGCCCTCTTCCACGTCGTCGGCACCGTGATGGAGCTCTTCAAGACCGACGTCGGCTCGTGGACCTACGCGGCCGACGGCATCCTGCGCATCGGTGGCGTGCCGCTGTTCTCGGGCTTCATGTACGCGGCCGTCGGCTCGTACATGGTGCGCTCGATGCGCATGTTCGACCTGCGGTTCACCCGCTACCCGCCGCTGTGGGCGACGGTGGTGCTCGCCGTCGCGATCTACGCGAACTTCTACGCGCACCACTTCGTGTGGGATGCGCGATGGGTGCTGCTCGCGGCGGTGCTGCTGCTGTGGCTGCGCACCGTCATGCACTTCCGCGTGCACGCGCGCGTGTGGAGGTGGCCGCTGCTCGTGCCGTTCGTCGGCGTGGCGGCCTTCATCTGGATCGCCGAGAACGTCGGCACCCTCGTCGGCGCGTGGACCTATCCGAACCAGGCGGACGGCTGGGAGCCCGTCTCGCCGCAGAAGGTCGTGTCGTGGTTCCTGCTCATGATCATCTCGGTGGTGCTCGTGACGCTCGTGCACCGTCCGCGCGCGCCGGACGACGCCGAGGCGCCGACGAGGTGAGGCGGCTCGGCGGGGCCTCTCACGTCGGCATGGCCGACGCGCGCCAGCAGTGCAGCATGAGGTGCGTGCGCCATGGCGCCGCGTCGGCGGCGACGGCGGGGAGGTCGGCGATCCCGAGCCGCCGTGCGCCCGCGCGCACGGCGGAGTCGCCGAGCAGCAGCACGTCGGGGTCGCCGAGCCGCAACGACACGTAGCCCGCGGTCCACGGACCGATGCCCTTGAGCGCGACGAGCTGCGCACGCATCCGCTCGAGGTCGACGCCGCGCTCCACGACCACGGTGCCGTCGTCGAGCGCCGAGGCGACGCGTGCGACGGCCTCCGACCTCGCGACCGGGCCGCGCAGCACGTCGAGCGCCCCGGCCGCGACCTGCGCGTTCGTCGGGAAGACGCGGGCGAGGCCGTCGACCGGGATGGGAAGGGCGTCGCCGAGGGTCGCGAGCGAGCGCAGCTGCCCCGTCGCGGCCGCGACGGAGATCTGCTGGCCGACGACGGCGCGGAACGCCATCTCGTGCGGGTCGGCGCACCCGGGCGCGCGCAGCAGGGGAGCGTCGGCGATCGATGCCGCGAGCAGCGGCACGCCGTGCCGCGCTGCGACCTCCGAGAGGTGCGCGTCCGCCTCGACGGCGTCCACGTCGATCGCGAACACCGCCGCCATGGCCGCCTCGGCCTCCGCGCCGCCCGACGCGCGGACTCCGGACGCCGAGCCGGCGTCGACCGTGGCGGAGGCGACGGCGACGCCGCTCGGCGTGCGGAGGGTGCGACGGTAGCCCGACGACGAGACGAGCTCGATCCCGCCGATCGCGCGCGGCGCGAGCCACGCGAGGATCGGGGCGGGATCGAGCCCGTGCGTCATGCGCGCCTCGTCATCGGCGGGCGTCGGGCCCCTCGTCGGTGATGGCGTCGGCTGCCGCGGCGCCATCGGCGCGCTCGTGGGCGTCGAACTCGGCTCGCGCCTCGTCGCGGATCGCGTCGCGCGCCGACTCCGGCATGTCCTCGACGGCCGCCTCGCGGAGCACGTCGCGGTCGAAGTCGGTGATCGGCGCCTGCTTGCCCTCGGCATCGACGACCATGAGGCCCTGCGTGCGGGGCTCGATGGTGAGCGGACGCGCGAAGGACGCGCCGGCCGCGTCGACGATGTGGAAGTGGCCGTCGGTGCCGAGCTCGGCCTCGGACGGGCCGAGGTGCAGCGAGGCGTCGCCGCCCTTGCGCGCATCCATGCGGAGCTTGATGAGCGACGCGACGACCGAGACGACCATCGACACGAGGATGACGAGCAGCGAGTGCCACGTCTCGATGTGGGGAACCCACTCGATGGGCTCGCCGCCGTTGATGAACGGCAGCTCGTTGGCCTCCATGGCGTGGAGGACGAGCTTGACGCCGATGAAGCCGAGGATGGCCGCGATGCCGTAGTGCAGGTAGACGAGGCGGTCGAGCAGGCCGCCCAGCAGGAAGTAGAGCTGGCGCAGGCCCATGAGGGCGAAGATGTTGCACGCGAAGACGAGGAACGGATCGGTCGTGACCGAGAAGATCGCGGGGATCGAGTCGATCGCGAACAGCAGGTCGGTGGTGCCGAGCGCGACGATCACGAGCACGAACGGCGTCATGTACTTCACGCCGTCCTCGACGAGCGTCGCCTTGCCGCCGTTCCAGGTGTCGGTGAAGTTCACGCGGCGCTTCAGCAGGCGCGTGACGAGGTTGTCCTTCTCGCCCGCGTCGTCCTCGTTGCCGAAGGCCTGCTTCCATGCGACGTACACGAGGTAGGCGCCGAAGATGTAGAAGACCCACGAGAGCTGCTCGACGAGCTGCACGCCCACGAGGATGAAGATGCCTCGCAGCACGATCGCGATGAGGATGCCGATCATGAGCACCCGCTGCTGCATCTCCTTCGGCACCGCGAAGCGGCTCAGGATGATGATGAAGACGAACAGGTTGTCGATCGAGAGCGAGTACTCGAGCAGCCAGCCCGTCACGAACTCGCCGGCGTGCTGCGCGTCGCCCATGAGCAGCAGCGCGCCCGCGAACACGAGCGCGAGCGAGACGTAGAGCACGACCCAGGCGGTCGCCTCCTTCATCGACGGCACGTGCGGACGCTTCACGACGATCAGCAGATCGGCGACGAGGATGAGGACGAGCAACGAGAGCGAGACGATCTCGAAGATCTGGTACGGGGTCACGGACGGCCTTTCGAGAGGCGAGGAGGGTGCGGTGCAGTGACGAACGTCTCTCCCTCGCGCTGACGCGCGCGCCGCGACCGGAGCCGGAGGGGCTCGTACTGACGAATCGCGGCGAACCGGGATACTCCCCTTCGCATCGGCCATCGTACCGCCTCGCGCGTGCCGGGTGCGCGCCGCGCTCGGACGCGAGCGCCTACGATCGAGGGCATGGCACAGCGGTGGTCGATCTCGAACGCGCTCCGAGGGATGTTCCAGCGGGAGACGATCACGGAGGAGACCTGGGACGACCTCGAGACGGCGCTCATCACCGCCGACTTCGGCCCCGACATCGCCGAGCAGGTGGTCGAGGCGCTGCGGGCGGACGTCGACCGGCTGCGCGTCGACGATCCGCGCGAGCTGCGGCGCATGCTGCGCGAGACGCTCGAGGAGCGCTTCGCGGCCTACGACCCCACGCTCACGCTGCAGGAGCGCCCCGCCGTCATCCTCGTCGTCGGCGTCAACGGCGTCGGCAAGACGACGACGATCGGCAAGCTCGCGCGACTGCTCGCGAGCCACGGGCAGTCGGTGGTCGTCGGCGCTGCGGACACGTTCCGCGCCGCGGCGGTCGAGCAGCTCGCCACATGGGCGCAGCGCGCGGGCGTCGAGGTCGTGCGCCCCGAGCGCGAGGGTCAGGATCCCGCATCCGTCGCCTTCCAGACGGTCGAGCGCGCCAGGTCCGGCGGCATCGCGATGTGCATCGTCGACACGGCCGGCCGCCTGCAGACGAAGGGCGGGCTCATGGACGAGCTCGGCAAGATCCGCCGCGTCGTCGAGAAGCTGGCGCCCGTGTCGGAGGTGCTGCTGGTGCTCGACGCGACCACGGGCCAGAACGGCGTCGTGCAGGCGCAGGCGTTCATCGAGCACGCGGGCGTCACGGGCCTCGTCATCACGAAGCTCGACGGCTCCGCGAAGGGCGGCTTCGTGCTCGCCGTGCAGGAGCGCACCGGCATCCCCATCAAGCTCATCGGCCAGGGCGAGGGCATCGACGACCTCACGGGCTTCACGCCGCACGTGTTCGTCGAGCAGCTCGTCGGCTAGCCGGAGCCGGCAGGCCCGGCGCGTCCGTCCCGCGGGACCTCCGAGACAGCGGGCATGCGGCCGAGCACCGTGAGCCTGCCGTCGTGGATGCGGCCGCGGTCGTCGGTGATGACGGTGCGTCCCGCGCCGCGCACCCACAGGCGGCCCTCGGCATCCGAGCCCCTCCGGTGCCCGACGATGCCGAGCTCGGTGCCGGGCAGAGCGCGTCCGACCGAGTCCGGATGGGCCAGCACGTCGGCGGGGGAGGCGACCGCGATCGTGCCCGACTCCGTCGTGCCGTACGCGTTGACCACGACGTGCCCCCACGCGCGGTGCAGTCGTGCGACGAGCGCGGGGCTCAGCGGCTCGGACCCGGAGACGATGCGGCGCAGGCTCGGCGGCGTCTCGTCGGCGGCCTCGACGTGCGCCACGAGCCGCTCGAGCTGCGTCGGCACCCCGCTCAGCATCGTCGCACCGCGCTCGCGCATGAGCCGGAGGCGCGTCTGCGGGCTCGTGTGGGGCGACGACACGAGCGTCGCACCCGTGAGGAGGGTCGCGGCGAGCAGCTGCAGCCCGTGGCCGTGGTGCAGGGGCGCGCAGCCGAGGACGGTGTCGGTCGGCGCGATGCCGACGCGGCGGTGCAGCCCCTCGAGCTGCCGCATGCCGCGGACGCCGAAGGGGCGCGTGACATGGGGCGCGGGGGCGCCCGTGGTGCCGGCCGTCATGAGCACGAGCCTGCCGAGGCGGCGCGTGCCGCCGATGTGCGGCTGATCGCGCTGCGAGGCCGCGAGCGCATCCGCCGCGGCGAGCGAGGGGCCCTCGTGCCACGCCGGCGCGTCACCCTCGTGCACGAGCAGCGCCGAGCCGGGGATGACGTGCTCGAGCGCGGCGTCGCGACGCGGGTTCGCCAGCCAGAGGTCGAGACCGAGGCGTCCGGCCGCGAGGGCGGCGAGCACGAGCGATGGCCCCTCGCAGGCGGCGACGATCGAGCGCGGACGATCGAGCACGGCATGCCGCATGTGGGCCGCGAGCCGCTCCGCGTCGCGCCACAGCTCGCCGTACGACCACGCTGCGTCGCCCATGACGAGGGCCGTGCGGTCATGGGATCGCGTGGCACCCGCCTCGGCGAGCGCGGCGAGCGTCGGGCCGCGCCGACGCAGGGATCGAGCGAGCGCCCTGGCCTCGCGCGGCGACAGGCTCATGCGCATCCAGCCAGGGTAGCGATCGCACCCGCGACGCGCCGGTACCATCGGAGGCACCATGGCAGCGTTCGGCTCTCTCTCCACCCGGCTCACCGACTCCCTCGCGAAGCTGCGCACGAAGGGCAGGCTGACGCCGTCGGACATCGACGGCACCGTCCGCGAGATCCGTCGTGCGCTGCTCGACGCCGACGTCGCGCTCGACGTCGTCAAGGACTTCTGCGCCAGCATCCGCGAGCGCGCGCTCGGCGCCGAGGTCTCGACGGCGCTGAACCCGGCGCAGCAGGTCGTGCAGATCGTCAACGAGGAGCTCGTCGGCATCCTCGGCGGCGAGCAGCGTCGCCTCGAGCTCGCGAAGACGCCGCCCACCATCATCATGCTCGCCGGCCTGCAGGGCGCCGGCAAGACGACGCTCGCGGGCAAGCTCGCGAGGCACCTCGCCGGCGAGGGGCACACGCCGATCCTGGTGGCCGCCGACCTCCAGCGCCCGAACGCCGTCACGCAGCTCGAGGTCGTCGCAGGGCAGGCGGGCGTCGCGGTCTACGCCCCCGAGCCCGGCAACGGCGTGGGCGACCCCGTGCGGGTCGCGCGCGACGGCGTCGCCCTGGCGCGCGCCCGCCAGCACGACGTCGTCATCGTCGACACCGCAGGCCGACTGGGCGTCGACGCCGAGCTCATGCAGCAGGCCGCGAAGATCCGCAAGGCGATCGATCCGGACGAGGTGCTGTTCGTCATCGACGCCATGATCGGCCAGGACGCCGTGGCGACGGCCAAGGCCTTCCAGGAGGGCGTCGACTTCACGGGCGTCGTGCTCACGAAGCTCGACGGCGACGCGCGCGGCGGTGCCGCGCTGTCGATCCGCGGCGTCACGGGCCGACCGATCCTGTTCGCGTCGACGGGCGAGCGCCTCGAGGACTTCGAGCCGTTCCACCCCGATCGCATGGCGAGCCGCATCCTCGACCTCGGCGACATCCTCACGCTCATCGAGCAGGCGCAGAAGACGTTCGACGAGGAGGAGGCCCGGCGCGTCGCCGAGGCGATGCTCACCGACACGTTCACGCTCGAGGACTTCCTGAAGCAGCTGCAGCAGGTGCGCAAGGCCGGCAACTTCAAGCAGATGCTCGGCATGCTGCCCGGTGCGCGCGGCCTGAAGGATGCGATCGACGGGTTCGACGAGGGCGAGTTCGCTCGCACCGAGGCCATCATCCTGTCGATGACGCCCCGCGAGCGGAAGCAGTCGAAGATCCTGAACGGCTCGCGTCGTCTGCGCATCGCGCGCGGTGCGGGCGTGACGGTCACCGAGGTCAACCAGCTCATGCAGCGCTTCGACCAGGCGGCGAAGATGATGAAGACCGTCGCGAAGGGCGGCATGCCGAACATCCCCGGCATGGGACCCGTGCCCGGCTCGCACGGCATGGGCAAGCGGCAGCCGAAGCAGCAGGTCTCGAAGGGCAAGCGCTCCGGCAACCCCGCGAAGCGCGCGCAGCAGCCCGTGCTCGAGGCGCCGACGCAGGGCTCGGTCTTCGGCGGCGGGCAGGCGCAGCCGAACGTGGCCGACATGAGCCCGGAGGATCAGGCGGCGCTGCAGCGCATGCTCGGCGGCGGGCGCTAGGGGGCAGTCCCCTCGGCGACCGCGCGCGTAGGCTCGCGGCATGGTCGCCACCGACATCCCCACCCGCATCGGCGTGCAGGTCTCGCCGCAGCACGCCACGTTCCAGCAGTCGATCGATGCCGTGCGTCGGCTCGAGGACATGGGCGTCGACGCCGTCTTCAACTGGGATCACTTCTTCCCGCTGTCCGGCGAGCCCGACGGCGCGCACTTCGAGTGCACGACGCAGCTCGCGGCATGGGCGCAGGCGACCGAGCGCGTCGAGCTCGGCCCGCTCGTCTTCTGCAACTCGTACCGCAACCCCGACCTGCTCGCCGACGTGTCGCGCACGCTCGACCACATCTCGAACGGCCGGTTCGTCCTCGGCATCGGCGCGGGCTGGTTCGAGCGCGACTACGACGAGTACGGCTACGAGTTCGGCACGCCCGGCACGCGCATCGGTGCGCTGAGCGACGCCATGCCTCGCATCGAGGCGCGGCTCGCACGCCTGAACCCGGCACCCGTGCGCCACATCCCGGTGCTCATCGGCGGCGGTGGCGAGCGCAAGACGCTCCGCATCGTCGCGCAGCACGCCGACGTGTGGCACTCGTTCGCCGGCCCCGACGAGCTGCAGCACAAGCTCGACGTGCTGCAGGGGCACGCGGATGCGCTGGGCCGCGACATCTCGGACATGGTCGTCTCGAACGGCGCGAGCGTGCGGCAGGGCATCGGCGGGCTCGGCGTCGAGCGCCTCGACGCGCTGCACGCGCTCGGCACGCGCCTCATCACCGTGTCGATCTCCGGCGAAGACACCGCAGACGGCTACGACGTCGAGCAGGTGCGGCCGTTCCTCGAGTGGCGCGACGCGAAGAACGCCTGAGGCGTCGGGCGATCGACGTGATGTGCGCGTGCGCATCGCGGACTCGCCCTTGACCTGTTACTTGCTTTTTGCAACCATCGGGGTGGTCGGTCCGACGAGGGGCCGACCGTCACGATCGGAGCCCCCATGTCCACGATGATCTTCGTCAACCTCCCCGTCCGCGACCTCGATCGCTCGAAG
The DNA here is from genome assembly GCF_042666675.1 of Agrococcus sp. GCM10030265. Classification (NCBI taxonomy): domain Bacteria; kingdom Bacillati; phylum Actinomycetota; class Actinomycetes; order Micrococcales; family Microbacteriaceae; genus Agrococcus; species Agrococcus sp. GCM10030265. The sequence continues at coordinate 733,124 of NZ_JBHTCZ010000002.1, read as the reverse complement.
GCGTTCTACGAGGCGCTCGGATGGTCGATCAACCCGCTCTTCACCGACGAGAAGGCGGCGTGCGTCGTGATCTCCGACGAGATCATGCTCATGATCCTGCGACGCGACTACTTCCAGACCTTCACGTCGAAGGAGGTCGCCGACCCGGCCACGACCGCGCAGGCGCTCCTCGCCATCAGCCGCGAGTCGCGCGAGGACGTCGCCGACGTCGCCGCCAAGGCGCTCGCGGCCGGCGGCTCCGAGGCGCGCGAGGCGCAGGACTACGGCTTCATGGTGCAGCACGCGATCGAGGACCCCGACGGCAACGTCCTCGAGTTCATGTGGATGGATCCGAAGGCCGCAGAGCAGGGCCCCGGGGCGTACGCGGCCGAGGGCGGCGCCGACTCCTGATGGCGGCCCGCTCCTACGGGCAGCACGACGGCGTCGCGAGGGCCCTCGAGCTCGTGGGCGACCGATGGGCGCTGCTCGTCGTGCGCGACCTGCTCGTGGGTCCTCGCCGCTACGGCGACCTGCGTGCGGGCCTCGCGCGCATCCCCACCAACGTGCTCGCGACGCGACTGTCCGACCTCGTCGAGGCGGGCATCGCGGTCAAGACGCCCGTCAAGCGCATGGGCACCGTCTACGAGCTCACGCCCCTCGGTCGCGAGCTCGAGCCCGCGGTGCTCTCGCTCGCCGGGTGGGGCATGCGCGTGCTCGCCGAGCCGGGCGGAGACGACGTCGTGACGTCGGATGCCCTCGCGACGGCGCTGCGGGCCGCGTTCGTGCCGGGGGATGCGGCATTCGTGGTCGACGTGCTGGCCGACGGCGTCGCGCTGCGGGTGCGCGTCGCAGGCCGACGCCTCGACGTGGCGACGGTCGAGCTCGAGCGGCCGGAGACGGGCGAGGCCGGCGCCACGGCACGAGCGCTCCGCGCGCTGCGTCCCGACGCCGTGCTGCGGGCGTCGGCGGGTCTGCAGCGCGCGCTCGCAGGCTCGCTGCCCGCCGACGACGCGCTCGTCGCCGAGCCGCGCGACGCCGACGTGCGCACGGCCTTCCTCGCGGCGTTCCGCGGTGCGCGGGGCTGAGCCCTACGCCCGCATGGTCACGACGAGGTGCTCGAGCACCGCGTCCATGCCGCCTGCGATCATCGCCTCGCGCTGCTGCGAGGCCGAGCCGCCGTCGGCGAGCACCTGCACCGCCGCCGCGATGCCCTCGGTGGCGCCGAGCTCCTCGGCGATGGGCTCGAGTCGCTCGAGCGTCGAGTGCAGCACCTCGGCGACGCGCATCGTCGCACCCTCGGCGGTCGTGATCATGACGGCGTCGAGCCCGAACCGGGCCGTGCGCCACCGGTTCTCGCGCACGAGCCACGACGGGATGCGCTCGGGCGCCGTGCCGTCGTCGAGCTGCCGCATGCGCTCCTCGACGAGGCAGTGCGTGAGCGCCGTGACGGCGTGCAGGTGGTCGAGCGACGGCGCGCCGTCGGCGATGCGCGCCTCGACGGTGCCGAGTCGAGGCGACGGTCGCACGTCCCAGCGCAGCTCGGTGAGCCCGTCGGCTGCGCCCACGTGCACGAGGTCGTGCGCCACGCGCTCCCACGTCGCCCAGTCGGGCATCTCGGGGGGCAGCCCCGCGTTCGGGATCTGCTGGAAGAGCATGGCGCGCTGCGACGCGTACCCCGAGTCGCTGCCCGCCCAGTAGGGGCTCGACGCCGAGAGCGCGAGCAGCAGCGGCAGGTGGTCGAGCAGCGCGTGCAGCACGGGGATCGCCTGCCGCTCGGGCCGGTCGAGGCCCACGTGGTTGTGCACGCCGAAGATCAGCAGCCGCTCGGCCCACGACCCGCCGTGCTCGATGAGCCTGCGGTACCGGGCGGAGTCCGACACGGGCTGGCCGCGCCACTGCGCCGTCGGATGCGTGCCGGAGCCGATGACGTCGACGCCCTCCGCGTCCGCGGCGTCGAGCACGAGGTCGCGCAGCTCGCGCACCTCGGCGACGGCCGCCGCGGTCGTCTCGTGGATGCCCGTGACGAGCTCCACCGTGTTCTGCAGGAACTCGCCCTTGACGCGGTCGTCGCCGATGCGTGCGAGCACGGCGGGCGCGGCGGGAGCGAGGTCCCGCGTCGACCGATCCACGAGCTGCAGCTCCCATTCGACGCCGAGGGTGCCACGCTTCGAAGGGGCGAAGTCCATGCCGCAAGCGTAGGACGCGCGCCGGTGCGCGCGAGTGCGCGCGGTCCCGGCGCGTCATGTGCCAGAATGGTGGGTCGAGCCAGCACGTCCGCCCTCTCTCGGGCGCGCAGGCTCCCAACGCCTTCCCTCGCCGCGACCCCGCCGTGGCCCGAGGGGTGCACTCAACTGCGAGAACCACCAGGAGAACTGTGGCTGTCAAGATCCGTCTGAAGCGCTTCGGCAAGATGCGCGCGCCGTACTACCGCATCGTCGTGGCCGACTCGCGCACCAAGCGCGACGGTCGCGTCATCGAGGAGATCGGCCTGTACCACCCGATCGAGAACCCCTCGCGCATCGAGGTCGACGGCGAGCGTGCGCAGTACTGGCTCGGCGTCGGCGCGCAGCCGACCGAGCAGGTCGCCGCCATCCTCAAGCTCACGGGCGACTGGGCCAGGTTCCAGGGCGACGCCGACGCGGTGTCGACCGTGCAGCAGCCCGAGGCCAAGGTCGCGTTCGTCGCCGACGAGAAGAAGGCCGCCGTCCTGCGTCCGAAGGCCGAGAAGCAGGCGGAGCCCGCCGAGGCACCCGCCGAGGCCGAGGCTCCCGCCGACGAGACGCCGGCCGACGCCGAGACCAAGGGCGAGTAGTCCATGCTCGCTGCGGCGCTGAAGCACCTCGTGACGGGCATCGTCGATCGCCCGGACGAGGTCGCCGTCGCGTCGCGCGAGACCCCGCGCGGCGAGGTCCTCGAGGTGCGCGTGCACCCCGAGGACCTCGGCCGCGTCATCGGCCGTGGAGGCCGAACCGCGACCGCGCTGCGCACCGTCGTCGGTGCGCTCGCGCAGGGGCGCCGCGTCCGCGTCGACGTGGTGGACACCGATTCCTGAGCGCGCGCGCACCCAGCTGCGCGTCGGTCGACTGACCAAGGCGCACGGGCTCAAGGGTGCGCTGAAGATCGAGCTCTACACCGACGAGCCCGAGCGCCGGTTCACCCCGGGCGCCGAGTTCTCGCTGCAGGTGCCCACGTCGTCGAAGTGGCACCGCAAGACGATCACCCTCATCGACTTCAAGGTCTTCAACGGCAACCCGGTCGGGTTCTTCGAGGGCATCGACGACCGATCCGAGGCCGAGACCCTCGTGAAGGCCGTGCTGTGGGTCGAGCAGGACGCCACCGAGCTCCCGAGCGAGCCCGACGCCTGGTACCAGCATCAGCTCGCGAACCTCGAGGTGTGGCGCGACGGCGCGATGGTGGGGCGCATCGCCCGCATCGACCCGATGCCCGCGCAGGACCTCCTCGTGATCGCGAGCGGCGACTCCGAGGTGCTGCTGCCGTTCGTGCGCGCGTTCGTGCCGACGGTCGACCTCCAGCGCGGGCGCATCGAGATCACGCCGCCCGGCGGGCTCTTCGAGGACCCTGATCCCGCCGACGCCGAGCCCGAGCCGCAGGGCGCGGGCGCGCGTGCGGATGCCGCCGAGATCGACGCCGACGTCGAGGCCGACGCCGACGCCGAGCAGCAGCCCGCATCCGAGGCTCCCGACCCGAAGGACTGACCGACGTGCGCATCGACGTCGTCTCGATCTTCCCGGAGTTCTTCTCGGTGCTCGACGTCTCGCTGCTGGGCCGCGGCCGCCAGCGAGGCCTCGTCGACGCCCACGTCCACGACCTGCGCGACTTCACGCACGACCGGCATCGCACCGTCGACGACACCCCGTACGGCGGCGGTGCCGGCATGGTCATGAAGCCCGAGCCGTGGGGCGAGGCGTTCGACGCGGTGCTCGGCGACGACGGGTCGAGCGGCCGAGGCTCGGAGGCGATCGTCGTGTTCCCGTCGCCCGCGGGCGAGCGCTTCACGCAGGCCATCGCCCACGAGCTCGCGCAGGCGCCGCACCTCGTCTTCGCGTGCGGTCGCTACGAGGGCATCGACTCGCGCGTCGCGGAGCACGTCGCGTCGCGCGCGAGCGTGCGCGAGCTGAGCCTCGGCGACTACGTGCTGAACGGCGGCGAGGTCGCGGTCGTCGCGATGCTCGAGGCGATCACGCGCCTCGTGCCCGGCATGGTGGGCAACCCCGAGTCGATCGTCGAGGAGAGCCACGGCGACGGCGGGCTGCTCGAGTACCCGATCTACACGAAGCCCGCGTCGTGGCGGGGCCTCGACGTGCCCGACGTGCTGCGCTCCGGCGACCACGGGCGCGTGGCCGCATGGCGGCGCGAGCAGGCGCTCGAGCGCACGCGACGCATCCGGCCCGACCTGCTCGCCGACTGACGGCGCGCGCGGCCGCAGGTCGCTGACGGCGAACGCACGGGCGAGTCCATCGGTGCGCTCGCTACGCTCGCGCCATGCGCCGCGCGTTCCTGTGGATCATGATCGCCTCGGTCGTCGTGCTGCCCCTGTGGGTGCTCGTGGGCCGTGGCCTGTTCGGAGCACCCCTCGGGCAGGCGCTGCTGCCGCTCGCGGTCCTCGCGCCCGTCATCGCGCTGCAGATCGGCGCCGTCGTCGGGCTGACGTTCGCGCGCAAGGAGGTGCGGGGCCCGAGGGCCGTCACGTGGCACGACGTGCGCGTCGTCGGCCCGTGGCTGCTCGGCATCGTCGCGTTCGGCATGCTCGTCGTCGACGGCTCGGGCGACGCGGCGGGCAGCGCGCTCACGGCGCTCGTGGGCGACGGCGCGCGCACCGCATCCAACGCCATCGCCGCCGTGCTGGGCCTCCTGGTGGTGCTCGCGGGCTTCCTCGTCGCGTACCTGCAGCTGCGCATGCTGCTGCTCGAGACGCGCACGCGGCTCACGGCGTACGTCGACCAGGTGCAGCAGCGGCCGATCGTCGCGCAGGATGCGGTGTTCGAGCGGGCCGAGGGGCCGCAGGCGGGCACGACCATCCGCATCGAGCGCGGCACGACCGACTGACGCGCGTGCGAGGCTCGGAGGTGGCGACCCGAGCTCGCGATGTGGCAGGATGGTCGCTTGTGCCATGCGCATGCTCTGCCACGGGGGAGCGAGCGGGCACCTCGAGCATCGAACCCCTGATTGCGGTCGACCTGTGGCGGCCGCGGATTGCGACATCGCCATGAACATCCTCGACCACGTCGACGCAGCATCGCTCCGCTCCGACGTCCCCGACTTCCGCCCCGGCGACAACGTCAAGGTCCACGTGAACATCATCGAGGGCTCGCGCTCGCGCGTCCAGGTGTTCCAGGGTCACGTCATCGGCCGCCAGGGCCGTGGCGTCGGCGAGACCTTCACGGTCCGCAAGGTCTCGTTCCAGGTCGGCGTCGAGCGCACGTTCCCCGTGCACTCGCCCGTCATCGAGAAGATCGAGATCGTCTCGCGCGGCGACGTGCGCCGCGCCAAGCTGTACTACCTCCGCAACCTCCGCGGCAAGGCTGCGAAGATCAAGGAGAAGCGCGACCGCTGAGCGTCGAGCGCTGCACGAGGGGGCCGGGAGACCGGCCCCCTTCGTCGTCTCCGCATGGCATCCCCTCGCCACCGAGACGCCGCGGCACGTGAGCGATGCTCGATGAGCACGGTTCGGCAACGAAGTGCTCCCTGCACCCGTCGCGTCGTGGTCCGGGCAGGCGATCGGGCCCTAGGCTTGGAGGCTGGCGAAGGGCGGGGCACGGATGGCGACGACGGCCGACAGGCGCGGTTCCAGGACGGTCATCCTGTTCGTGCGCGACCTCGCAGTCATCTTCCTGGCCGCGCTCCTCATCTCCTTCCTCGTGAAGACGTTCCTCGTGCGGCCGTTCTACATCCCGTCGCCCTCGATGTCCGACACGCTCGAGGTCGACGACCGCGTCATCGTGAGCCTGCTCACGCCGCAGCTCGTCCAGCTCGAGCGCGGCGACGTCGTCGTCTTCGAGGACCCCGACGCGTGGCTGCCCGACCCGCAGGTCGACCAGCCCGAGGGCGTCGCCGGCGCCGTCGACTGGTTCCTGACGTTCGTGGGACTCGCGCCCGACGACAGCCACGGCTACCTCATCAAGCGCGTCATCGGCCTGCCCGGCGACCACGTGGTGTGCTGCAACGACTTCGGCCAGCTCACGATCAACGGCGTGCCCATCGACGAGGGCGACTACGTCACGCTCGACCAGGAGGGGCTGCCCGCGTCGGGCACCGACTTCGACGTCGTCGTGCCCGAGGGCCAGCTGTGGGTGCTCGGCGACAATCGGTACCACTCGGCCGACTCGCGCGCGCACATGGATCAGCCCTCCGGGGGCTTCGTGCCCGTCTCCGACGTCGTCGGCCGCGCGATCGTCGTCTCGTGGCCCGTCGCGCGCTGGCAGTGGATCGACGACCACGACGAGGTGTTCTCGGGCGTGGGATCGGGCGGCGAGTGATCGCGACCGCATGCGGGCCGGCAGGTGCGTCGTGGCGGTGATCGAGCCGACGCTCGACGTCGAGACGCCGCTGTGGGATGCGCATCCGCTCGTGATCGGGATGGACGAGGTGGGCCGCGGCGCGCTCGCGGGCCCCGTGTCGGTCGGCGCGTTCGCCCTCGCCCGGTGCGACGCCGTGCCCGAGGGCCTGCGCGACTCGAAGGCGATGACCGCTCGATCGCGCGAGCGCACGGCGCCCGTGGTCCGCGAGTGGGGCGTCGCCGCCGTCGGGCACGCGAGCGCCGCCGAGATCGACGCGATCGGCATCATGGCCGCGTTGGCCATCGCAGGGCGTCGCGCGCTCGAGGGGTTGCACGCCGCCGGCGTCGACTTCGTGGCGAGCGCGCTCCTGCTCGACGGCTCGCACGACTGGCTGAGCCCGCGCCTGCGACGTCCGCTCGCGATCACGCTGCGCCCGAAGGCCGACCGCGACTGCGCCTCGGTGGCGGGCGCGGCGTGCGTCGCGAAGGTCGAGCGCGACGCGCTCATGGTGGCGCACGACGCCGAGCATCCCGGCTACGGCTGGGCCTCGAACAAGGGCTACGCCGCCGCCGTGCACATGGAGGGCATCCGCACGCTCGGCCCCACGCGACTGCATCGGCGCACCTGGCTCAAGCCGGGCGGTGCCGTCGCGGGCGCCGTCGCCGCGTAGGATCGTCATCGTGGAGCCAGAGGACATCGACGACTACGACCGCGAGGTCGAGCTGCAGCTCTTCCGCGAGTACCGAGACGTCGTCGGCACCTTCAAGTTCGTCGTCGAGACCGAGCGGCGGTTCTACCTCGCCAACGACGTGCGGCTGACGCGGCAGGATGCGGGCAACGACTTCTACTTCGAGCTCGAGCTCACCGACGTGTGGGTGTGGGACATCTACCGCGCCGATCGCTTCGTGAAGAACGTGCGCGTGCTGACGTTCAAGGACGTCAACGTCGAGGAGCTCTCCGACCGCGACCTCGAGCTGCCGAAGGATCTCGCGATCGAGGGCTGACGCCCGCTCGCGCAGGCCTCCTCCACAGCGAGGATCGTGCGCCGCCATCCACATCCGCGCCCGCCGACGATCGGCATGGTGAGCCGAGCCGTGTGGGATGCCCAGCATGCATCCCAAGGACGAGCTCGGACGAGCAGGTGAGCGCGCCGCTGCCGACCTGCTGACGCAGGCGGGCATGCGCGTGGTCGATCGCAACTGGCGCTGTCGGCACGGCGAGCTCGACCTCGTCGCGCGCGACGGCGTCACGTGGGTGTTCGTCGAGGTCAAGACGCGACGAGGGCGCCGGTTCGGGCATCCGCTCGAGGCCATCACGCGCGCCAAGGTGCGACGGCTGCGCACGCTCGCGGCGCTGTGGATGCAGGCGCACGACGTGCGGGGGCCCATGCGGCTCGACGCCGTCGCCGTCGACGCGCCGCACGACGCGCCGATGCGCCTCGAGCACGTGCGAGGCATCCGATGACGGCGATCGTGCGCGTCGTGGGCGCGGCGCGCACCATCGCGCTGCAGGGCCTCGCCGGTCGTCGGGTCGACGTCGAGGTCGACGTGGCGAGCGGGCTGCCGACCGTGCGCGTCGTCGGCATGCCCGACGCCGCGATCCGCGAGGCGCAGCATCGCACGCAGTCGGCGATCGAGACCTCGGGGTTCGAGTTCCCCTGCACGCGCGTGCTCATCAACCTCACGCCGGCGTCGCTGCCGAAGGCGGGCTCGCACCTCGACCTGCCGATGGCGATCGCGCTCCTGCGCGCCACGGGCGTCGTGCCTGCGGAGCGCGACGCTGCGCTCTTCGGCGAGCTCGGGCTCGATGGCAGGCTGCAGCCGATGCGCGGCGTGCTGCCGCTCGTGCGCGCAGCGGCGCTCGACGGCGCAGCCGAGGTGCTCGTGCCGCATGCGAACGCCGACGAGGCATCGCTCGTCGAGGGCGTGCGGGTGCGCGCGGTGGCGAGCCTGCGCGAGGCGGCGATCGTGCTCGGCGCCGACGTCGAGCCCGTGCCCGTCGAGCCGGCGACGCTGCGCGTGCCGCCCGAGTCGCGACGATCCGTGCCCGAGCTCGCCGACGTCATCGGCAACGCCCACGCGGTCGAGGCCCTGCAGGTCGCTGCGGCCGGCGCGCATCACATGCTCATGCTCGGGCCGCCGGGGGCGGGCAAGACCATGCTCGCGTCGCGCCTGCCCGGGCTGCTGCCCGAGCTCGACGTCGACCAGGCGCTCGACGTCGCCTCCATGCGCTCGCTCTCCGGGCTCGCGTGCATCCGGCTCGACCGCACGGCGCCGTTCGAGGCGCCCCATCACTCCGCGACCGCCGGTGCGCTCGTCGGCGGCGGTGGGGCGATCATCCGGCCCGGTGCCGTCTCGCGAGCGTCGCACGGCGTGCTCTTCCTCGACGAGGCGCCCGAGTACTCCCGCGTCGTGCTCGACGGGCTGCGCGAGCCGCTCGAGTCCGGCGTCATCGAGATCCACCGCGCGGCGGCGTCTGCGGTGTTCCCCGCGGCGTTCCAGCTCGTCCTCGCTGCGAACCCGTGCCCGTGCGGCCAGCACGGCACGGGGCAGTGCCGGTGCGCGCCCGCGCAGCGACGCAGGTACCTCGGCAGGCTGTCGGGTCCGCTGCTCGACCGGGTCGACCTGCAGGTGACGGTCGATCGCGTGCGACCGGTCGAGGCCGTGCTGCGAGCCGACGAGCCTCGCACCTCGTCCGCCGTGGCTCGCGAGCGGGTGCTCGCCGCACGGGCGCGTGCGGCGCACCGCCTCAGGGGCACGCCGTGGCGCGCGATGGGGCGGGTCGACGGCCCGTGGCTGCGCAAGCGGCATCCGCTGCCCGCCGACGTCGCGGCGCCGCTCGACGAGGCGCTCGCGCGCGGCGCGATCTCGATGCGCGGGTACGACCGCACGCTGCGCGTCAACAAGGCAGCGTTGGGACGTAACTAGGAGCCGTCTCACAGGCTGAGGCCTTGAGAAAATCTAAGAACGGAGTAGATTAGTAGGCGCCCCCGGCGGGATTCGAACCCGCAACCGGTGCCCTGAGAAAGCCATGCTCTGTCCAATTGAGCTACGGGGGCGTTTTTGGGTAGGACCCTCGCCCCCGTCGTGTTGTTGCACGACGGGGGCGAAGTCTTACATTCGGTCCTCCCACATCTTGATCCCCGAGGTTCCGGGGGACTGTCGGCCGTTGCTGGCGCTCGACGACCGGGTGCTTCGTTCGTGACGTTCGGCAACCGCTGCGGCGAGCTGGTCGCGTGCCAGGCCGTCAATCGACACGTAGGTCCCACGAGAGGGACGGAACGTGTAGGTGTTCTTCTCTTCGTCCCGACGCACGTTGGAATCGGTCTCGTCGGCGAGTCGACGAAGAGCCATGTCGTAGGCGGCGATGCCCGACTTCTTTGTCGAGTCGACCAGGCCACGGCCTCTGAGGGTGTCGTAGACCTCGCGCGCAGTCATCGGGAGACCAGGTCGACTGGAGAGAACTTCGAGTACGGCATCGCGAGGGCGGGGAGCCTCTTCAGCGTGACGCATCCTGCTCAGCGTTGCGTGGCGCTGATCGGGGTCAGACAAACCGAGGAGGCCCGTCAGTCCGTCAACGACCTGCTCCAGGTGGGTCACGCGGACACGCGCGGCATCGAGCTCGCGCATCGCCTGGGCGAGCATCGTCTGCTGGGCGTTCTGGTCCATCGTCAACCTCCTTCATCTCTCGGTCTCCCTCGAGCCTACCAGACGTTGTTGGCGAAACCCAACAGATGTGTTCGCTTCCTGCGAACATGTTGGGTCGAGAGTTGGGAATGGGCCCACACGGGCCCACACGGGCCCGCCTGGGCCCACCGTCGGCCACTCCGACATGACCGGCAGCACGAAGCCCCGGGGGTCCCCGGGGCTTCGTGTCTTGATCAGCGCTTCGATCTTGTTCCCTGGAGTGCGACACGCAGGGCCGCGACGATAGGGTCGGGCGGCCTCTCGACGGCCGGCGCGGTCACGATCCGCTCCCGAGCGTGAAGGTCAGCGTGGCGCTCCCGTCGGCGCGCTCGACGACGGCCGGGCCGCTCATCGCAGCGACCTCCGCCGTGGTCGCGCGGACGCGCGTGTCGCCGCCGTGGAGGACGATCGAGGCCGCGACGGCGCGGTGCCGCTCGACGTCGAGGGTCGCGGCGTCGTAGGGCTGCACGACGAAGGTGTGCGCGCTCATGGCTCGCTCCTTCCGAGGAGGATGTCGGCCTGGCGCTGGGTGACGCTGCGACCGTCCGCGTAGTTGTCGAGGTCGGGGTCGCCGAGCTCGACGTCGGCGCCGAGGGCTCGCGCCTGGCGCTGGCTGAGGGTGGTGGTGCGTCGCTTGAGCTCGGCGCGGATACGGTCGGCTTCCGCCTGGAGGCGGTCGGAGTCGGTGGTCATGGTCAGTGTCCCTTCGTGATGCGGTGGACGACGAAGTGCGCTCGCACGTCGTCGGTGGTGGGTGGTGTCGGGGAGGAGCGGCTGGGGTCTTTCGCGGCCCGCCGCGCCCAACGCTCGAAGAAGGCGTCGTCGCCTTGGCGGGCTTCCCACTCCTCCTTCGCTGCGGCGACCGCTGCCGCGAAGGCCCGGCTCTCGCGTCGGGCCTTGCGGTAGCGCTTCGCGAGCGCCCGCCACTCCCGCTCCTGGTCGTCCGTGAACGGCTCCACGGTGGCGAGCTCGCGGATGCGCGACCGCGTGCCGTCGAGACGCTCGAGCGCCTCCTCCAGTTGCTGGCGCTCGGCGGCGCCGGTGGATGCGAAGAGGGAGTCGCCTCGGTCGCGAGGGCGTGGCCGTCGCTTCAGCGGCATGTGCGCACCTCCTCGGTGGCGAAGCGCTCCCACGGCAGGCCGTCGGCCTCCATCCGCTCCATCGCCCGAGCGGCGAAGAAGACGGCGAAGAACGCGAGCACCCACGGCGTCGCCTCACGCGTCGTCATGACGCTCGCACCGCTGCGCGTGGCGGCGTAGTGGAGGAGCCGTCCGCGGAGCGGCTCGTCGCGCCTCCGTCGCTTGCTGATCGGCGTGAGCCACCACCGCTCCCATGCGAGGCGCTCGCGCACGGTGTCGTCCATGTGGCGGTCGTAGAGGTCACGTTTCCTGCCCATGGCCCTCTCCCTTCAGGTTGAGGCCGAGGAGCCGCGCACGCTGCGCCTCGGCGGTGAGGAGCACGCGGTAGAGGGCCGTGCGCTCGGTCTGGCTCGTGGCGAGCATGAGGTCGCGCGTCGCCTTGCGGATCACCTCGTCGAGCCGGTCTTCGACCTCGACGCGGAGCTCGTCGGCGGTCTGCTCTCCGAGCTGGGCGTATGCGACCCTCGCGACCTCCTGGGCCTCGATCGTGCTGATCCCGAGGCGCGAGGCAATGTCGGCGTAGGAGTAGCCCTCGCGACGCATGACGACCGCGCGGAGGGCTTGCTCGACCCGCTCGTCGCCGCGCACGAGCTCACGCGAGGACACGGCGGAGCCCGTCCGTCTCGGCGTTCGCGGATGCGGTCGCCTCGGTGAGCGCTCCCACCGCGGCTCCCGCGTTGAAGGTCGCCTTGCTGCCCACGGGGAGGGCGGCGCGCGGCTGCACGACGTCCCCGTCGCCCGCGGCGAGGAAGAGCCCCAGGATGCTGTGGGAGGCCTCGATGAGCGCTCGGCCCTCCTCGGCGGAGAGTCGGGCGGAGGCGAGGAGCTTCACGCCTTGCTCGGCATCCTTGAGCGCCCGCTTGATGAGGTCGGAGCGGTTCGCCTCGAGCACCGGGGCGAGGCGGTCGGCGGCCTTCCTGAACGCCTTGCGCCGCGCCTTCCAGAGCATCGCCGCTTCCTCGGCGGCCTCCTCGGCGGCGCGGACCTCGGCGAGGAGCCCCTTGGGCGGGTCGTCGCCCGCCTCGACCGCCGCGTCGGCGACCTCCTGGGCCTGGTCGCGGCGCTTCTGCACGGCGGCCACGAGGCCGTCGCGCTCACGCTGAGCGCCCTTGAGTGCTGCCTCGGCGTCGATGAGGGCTTCGAGCGCCTTGCCGACGTTCGCGGGCAGGCGGTTCGGGGCGGGGAGCACGACGTGGACGCCGCTCTCTCGGTTGCGGATATTGATCACGAGTTCTTCTCCTTGGTGGTGGGTGATTCGGTCGAGAGGTCGAGGGGGAGGACGCCGCGGGGCGGCGGTGCGGCGTCGGGAAGGTAGTGGCGCATGGTGCGCCCGTCCTTCCGGCGCACGATGAGCCCGGCCTCCTCGAGCGAGCGGAGCGCGTGGCCCTCGTCGCCCTTCGAGAAGGAATTGCCGCGCTGACGGAGGCTCGCCTCGATCTGCGAGGCGGTGGCGCCGGGCGAGAGCCGCACGAGGTCGAGGATCGGCTCCTCGAGGAACGAGGCGCGCTTGAGGCTGCGGGCGGCACGCTGGCCGCCCGTGCCCGTCAGGGTGAGGCGACGAGTGGACGGGTCGAAGTCGAGACGGTCGGCAGGCATCGCCACGTCGCGCCCCTCGGCCTCCATGAAGCGGGGTGCGTCGTCGTCGTTGCGGTCCTTCCAGTAGCGGACGATCGAGTCGGCCCAGTCCTCGAGGGCGGAGGCGCCGCGGACGCGGGTCTGCGACTGGCCCTTGGCGTCGCCCCATCCGGCGTGCGCGACGAGCACGAGCTCCGAAGCCCCGCCCTCGGTCACCACGCGGTCGAGAGCCGAGAGCCATGCCGTGACCTCGCTGTTGTTGCTCTGCTCGATGCCCGTGAAGGCGCGCCCGAACGGGTCGACGACCACGGCCTCGACGTCGCGCTCACGCATGACGGCGGCGAGGCGGCGGCGGCCGGCGTCGGTGGCGAGCGGGTTCTCGACGCCGCGCACGTTCACGACGACGACGCGGCTCGCGAGCGCCGGGTCGTCGAGCCCGACGTCGGCGAGCCAGCGCCCTTGCGTCGCTGCATCCACCTCGAAGTTGAGGAGGAGGACCGAGCCGCTCAGCGGGGTCACGTCGAAGCGCCCGAGGAACGGCTCCCCGAGCAAGAGCGACCGGAGGAGGTTCATGGTCCACGTCGTCTTGCCCACCTTCCGTTGGGCGATGAGGAGAAGGCGACCGAGCGAGGGGAGGAGCCCCTCGACGCGCCACCGAGCCTCGGTCGGCAGGGCGAGCACCTCGTCGAGTGTCGATGCCTCCCACGTCGGGCGACCCACGCCGTCGCGCGCCGCTCGCACGAGGCCAGCGAGGTCGCGAATGTCCTGCCCCTGCACGGCACTCAGCACGAGGGCGGCGAGCTCGGGGTCCGCGAGGCGAGGGTCGATGCAGGCGAGGTCGAGCGGAGCGGCCGCTGGCGCGTCGAGCGGCAACGTGGTCGGCGTCGAGGGCTCGACGTGCTCGGGCACGCTCGCCGGCCGGTCGCCGACAGTGCGGGCGGCGGAAGCCCACTTGGCCGCGACGGTGCGCTCGGAGAAGCCCGCATCGGTCGGCGCCTCGGCCTCGAAGCGCTCGCGGTAGCGCTCTCCGTCGCCCGTCGCGTTGCCGAGCTCGATGAGTCGGCACGCGACCGCGTGGCACGTCGCATCCCACGGCTCGCCGCGGTACTCGTCGGGGGTGCCGGTCGTCGCGTAGCGCATGGCGGCGAGGCGGCGGACCTCGGCCTCGACCCCTGCCTCGACGTAGGCGCGTTGCCGAGCCGTCAGGGGACCACTGGCCTCCTTGGGGTGAGCCGGCGTCTCCTTGGGCGCGAGACGTCGCTCCATGCGCTTGCGGAGCGCCTTGGGCGTGCGAGGGAGGTCGCCCAGCGAAGGGGCCTTCACCGAGCGCGCCATGCGTACCGCCTCCCGCCGATCCTCGAGGGCGGAGCGACGACGTATCCGCCAGCGGCCCGCACGTCGATGCCGGGAGCGAGCTTGCTCACGCTGTTGCGGAGGCCCGCGAGGCGTCGATCGCGGAAGTAGAGGTGGAGGCCGCCGCTCGGGGTGTCCACCATCGGCACGGCATCGAGGTCGAGCCCGGTGCGCTTGCAGAGGCGGCGGAGGCTCTCGAGGCCGGGCGCTCCGTCCTTCACGTCCACGTCGAGGACCACGAGCCCGTCATGGCCGGTCGCGATGCCGACGTTGGCGCGCGGGTGCGCACCCCACGCCGTCGCCAAGGCCTCCGCGTCGCGCGTGGCGTCGTGAAGCCCGCGGGAGCCCTTCAACGGCTCCTTCGACCCCTCAGTGAGAGCGAAGACGTGGAAGCCCTTGGCGGCGAGGTCGAGGGCGGCCTCGAGGGTCATGCGTCGCGCTCCTCGGCGCGCATGGCGAGGTAGGTGCTCTCAGCGACCGACTGGCGGAGCTCCAGGGCTGCCTGGCGCACGAGCGCCTCCCAGGGCAGGGCGGGGAGGCCTTGCTCCTTCCGTCGAGCCTGAATGAGGCGCATCGGCCCGTCGAGCGCCTCGAGGTCGGGCGCGGCGTCGTCGATGGCCGTGCGTCGCTTGCGCTTGCCCGCGAGGCCGAGAGCCTCCAGGGCGGCGCGTTGCTCGGCCTTCTTGGCGATCGCCTTCTTCGAGAGCTCGGCCATGAAGGCGGCGCGGTCGACGGGATCGACCTTTGCCCAGCGCGCAAGCCCGGCGCGGGAATGGTCGACGGACTTGCCACTCGCGTCGCGGCGGTGGCCGGGGTTCGGGCTCATCGGGCACCGCCCAGGAGGACGGCGAGCCGGCTACGAGTCGCCTCGGTGAGCGGGGCGTAGTCGGCGGCGAGCGCGTCGAGGACGTCAGCCTCGGATGGCGCGGGAGTGGGGATGGTCGGAGTGGCGGTGGAGGCCATGAGTGTTCACCAATTCGAGGATTCGAATCTTGGTGAGCTCTGGCCGCTCGACGTTCGTAGGGCGCTCCCGCGCTGCCACTTTCCGCCCGCACCTTCGATGGTGCGATACCTGCCGCACTCCGAGCGCCGGGGCGGCTAGCCCGGCTCCACCTTTCGATGGGAGTGGCGACAGCGTACTTCGCTCGGTGCCATTGTTCGGGACGTATGGCTCTCGGCGTGTCGCGGGTGGTCAGGGGGCGGCGCGTGCTCCGCCGCGTCGTTGCGGGGGAGCGGTCGCGACGGGGGTGCGCGACTTCGGTACCAGTTGCGATCCTGACCACCCCTCCGCGGCCGGAGGGAGAGAGCGTCGCCGCGGTGTCTCGATTCGAGCTCTCGACCACCCCTCGATTCCCTCCGACGTCCCCTCCCCCCTATAGGGGGGTGAGGGAACGTCGCGAGGGCGCGTGAGGGAACGTGAGGGGACGTGAGGGAGGGTTGGTGGGCTCCGCCACTGCCCTTGTCCTGACTGGGTAGTCGCTTGTCGACGCCCCCTGACGCCCCCTTATTTCGCGAGGGATCGTGCGTGAGGGGACGTCAGGGAGGGTCGTGGGCTACGACCGTGGCAGGTAGGCGACCGCGTGCGTCGCTAGGCGTACCTCAGAGCCAGGCGAGGCGCATGGTCGCCGCAGTGTGAGCCAGTCGCCCGCCCGGGTCGCGAGGCGCCCGCGAGCCCTTGCCCGGGGAGTGCATCTCGATGGTGAGCATCGCCCTGACCACGGCGCGCTGGCGGTCGCCACCGAGCGCCTCCCACGTGGCTCGCACGTCGTCGGCGCTGACGAGGCTGCCGAGCACGTCGACCCGGCCCGCGTCGCTGAGGCGGGCCTCGAGGTCGGCGATGCGGCGGCGGACGTCGCGGAGCGTCGCCTCGGCCGCGCGCATCGACGTGAGCCCGCGGGCCACCATGCTCACGACGTTTCGCTCGCCCTCCTGCACCTCGCGGAGCTCGCCCCGGAGGCGGTCGACGTCGGGAGCGTCCTGGGCGGTGAGGAGGTCGGCCGCGTCGGGCTGGCTAAGGCGGTGGATGATGCGCTCGACGATGAGGTGGTCGGCGTCGTCGCGCTTGCGGGCGAGGTGCGGCGTCGCGCTGCATCGGTAGGCCTGGATGCCACGCACCTGGCCGCCCTTCATCGGCGCCCCGCACACTCCGCACGTCGCGATGCCCGAGAGGAGCCACTTGGGCGCCCTGCCGGGGTTGGAGCGCCGTGCGGGGTCGGCGAGGAGGTCGCGCACCGCCGCCCACGTCTCGGGGCTGACGAGCGGCTCCCACGAGCCGGCCTCGAGGTCGCCGAGCCCCACGTGGTGCTGTTGCTGGCTCACGGCGCCCACGAGCCGCGGCGGCGCGATGAGTCCTGCGTAGCGAGGGTTCACGAGCACGCCCCGGACGCTCTGCGCCGTCCAGGGGGCGCCGGTCGTCGTGGTCAGCCCGCGCCCGTTCCACTCGCGCATGATGCTCCGCACCGAGTCGCCAGCGAGGAGGAGCGCGAAGCCGTCGCGCACGGCGGTCGCCTCGGGCTCGAGCGGCTCGTGGCCGTAGGCGGGGTAGGAGAGCCCGTCGGCGCCCACGCGCGTCGCCGTAACGACGCCAGCGCCACGCATGAGCGGGGTGTAGCCAAAGGCTCGCTTGCTGCCCGCGGGGAGGCGGCCCTCGAGCCGGCGGTGGGCGTTGGCGCGTCGCTGGCGCTCGCTCTTGCGTCGCGTCTCGAAGCGCGCGAGCGCGGTCGTCATGGTGGCGCGGAATTCGCCGTCGGCCGTCGCGAGGTCGACCTCGCCGTCGACCGTGACCACCTTGATCCCGAGGTCGATGAGGGTGACGAGGTCGCGTTGCGTGCGGAGGAGCCGATCGAGGTCGACCGCGAGGATCACGTCGGGGCGCGTGCTCGCGTCGGCGTTCACGAGCCGATGCCAGGCCGTGCCGGGGCCGCGAGGCTTCGAAGCGCTCACGTCGTTGTCGACGTACTCGCCGACGACGGCCCATCCGCGGAGCTCGGCGAGCGAGGCGCACGCGGCCCGCTGGCGGCGGATGCCCTCCTCGCTGTTCTCACGGTCCAGCGATTGGCGGAGGTAGAGGGCTGCACGCGTCATGTGCCAACTATGTCCTAAACCTATGTCAGCGGTCGCGCACACGGTGGCCGACCTCGACGACGCGCCCGTGGGGCGCGAGCACGTCGGCCGAGCGCTCTTCTACCGACAGGGGATCCCGTCATGACCCGCTTCCGGCTGCCGCTGCAGACCATCCGCGACCTCGCCGCCGGCGTCGCGCCGCCGAGCCTCGCCGACCCCGACGACGACACGGCGGTGCGGCTCTTCGCCGCGGCAGCCTGGTCGTGCATCCCCGAGCCCGGCGATGCCGTCGCGGGCACCGCGCGCGATGCGCTCGGCGACGTGCGGGCGCTCGAGCTGCTCGTCGAGGGGGCGGAGCCGTCGCGGTGGCTCGCCGAGGCGGGCGAGGTCGCATCCGACCTCGTGCGGCACATCGACGACGCGGTCGGGCGTTGGCGCCCGCGGCTCGACGACGCACGGGTGCGCCGATCGCTCGAGCAGGGCGCCGCGTGGGGCCAGTCGATGCTGTCGCCCCTCGCCGTCGAGTGGCCGAGCGGTCTCGACGACCTCGGCCCCCACGCGCCCGCTGCGCTGTGGGTGCGCGGCTCGCTCGCGGCGCTGGCCTCGCTCGACCGCTCGATGGCGCTCGTGGGGTCGCGCGCGGCGAGCGGCTATGGCGAGCACGTCGCGATGGAGGCCGTGGAGGGGCTCGTGCGGCATGGCTTCGCGACCGTCTCCGGCGCCGCCTACGGCATCGACGCGTGCGTGCACCGCGCGACGATGGCCGTCGGCGGCACGACGATCGCGGTCATGGCCGGCGGCCTCGACCGGCTGTACCCGCCTGGCAACGACGACCTGCTGCGCCGCGTCGAGCGCGAGGGTGCGCTCGTCGCCGAGGTGCCGTGCGGCGCGACGCCGTCGCGATGGCGCTTCCTGGCCCGCAACCGGCTCATCGCGGCGCTCGCGCGGGCGACGGTCGTCGTCGAGGCGAGCGTGCGCTCCGGGTCCATCAACACGGCAGGCCACGCGGCGACGCTCGGTCGCCCGCTCGGCGCGGTGCCCGGGCCGGTGACGAGCGGGGCGAGCGCCGGCTGCCATCGGCTGATCCGCGACTACGGCGCGCAGCTCGTGCAGGGTGCCGACGAGATGCGCGCACTCGTCGACGGCGACGAGCAGGACTCGACGCTCGGCGTGCGCGTCGGCTCGGGCGAGACGCGGCTGCTCGACGCTCTGAGCGTGCGGCAGGCGCGCGATGCCGACGATCTCGCATCCCGCGCCGGCATGTCGCTCGCCGAGGTGCGTGCGACGCTCGGGCTCCTCGACCTCGCGGGAGCCGTGGAGCAGCGGGGGAGCGGATGGGTGCGCCGCGCCGCGCGGGCGGGCTAGGCCGGGAGCGCCTCCGCAGCGCCCCGCGCGGGACCGCGCTCGCGGATGAGCGTGCCGAATGCCGCGGCGACGAAGAGCATGAGCACGCCGTACACGCCGGCCGGCAGGCTGAGCTCGACCGACCCGAGCACGGTCTGCGCGATGACGATCGCGAGCACGGCGTTGTGGATGCCGATCTCGAACGACGAGGCGACCGCCTGCCTGCGGCCGACGCGCAGCAGGCGCGGCACCCAGAACCCGATGGCGAGGCTCAGCGCGCAGAAGAGCACGGTGATGAGGGCGAGCGAGCCGACGTTCTCGACGAGCACGCGCCAGTTCGAGGCGACCGCGCCGACGATGACGACGACGAGCACGATGGCGGAGCCCACGCGCACGGGCTTGTCCATGCGATCGGCGAACGACGGCCGGATGCGGCGGATGAGCATGCCGATCACCACGGGGCCCAGCACGACGAGGAAGACCTCGACGACCTTCGACACCTGCAGCCCCAGCTGCCCCTCGAACGGGTCGAAGAGCGCGATGGCGAGGTTCGTGATGAGCGGCAGCGTCACGACCGCGACGACCGAGTTGATGGCCGTCAGCGTGATGTTGAGCGCGACGTCACCGCCGAACAGGTGGCTGTAGAGGTTCGCGACCGTGCCGCCCGGGGAGGCGGCGAGCATCATCATGCCGACGGCCAGCACGGGAGGCAGCTGGAACGCGACCACGAGGCCGAGGCACAGCGCCGGCAGCACGAGCAGCTGGCAGGCGAGCGCCACGAGCACGGCGCGCGGCTGCCGCGTCACGCGCGCGAAGTCGCCCACCGTGAGCCCGAGGCCCAGGCCGAGCATGATGATGCCCAACGCGACCGGCAGGCCGACGGTCGTCATGACGGAGTCCATGACGACAGTGTGCGGCACGACCTGAGGGATGCTCGATGCCGACACGCGTCCGCACCCCGGCGCCGGGGTGCGCGCGATGTCGGAGGGTGCGGCCTAGCCTTGGGGCATGCACGATGGACTCGGTCAGCACCCGGCCCCGACGCACGTCATCGCGCACCTGAGCGACACCCACCTGCTGGCGGGCGGCGCGCTCCTCGGCGGTGCCATCGACACGGCCCAGCACCTGCGCGACGCCCTCGCGCGGCTCGAGCTCGCCGCCCCGACGGCCGATGCGCTCGTCGTCTCCGGCGACTGCACCGACCTCGGCGAGCCCGAGGCGTACCGCCTGCTGCAGGAGATCGTCGAGCCGGTGGCCGAGCGCATGGGCGCCGAGGTCGTGTACGCCGCTGGCAACCACGACGAGCGTGCGCCGATGTGGCGCGCGCTGCACGACGACGACTCCGACGCGCCCTACGACCGCGTGCACGAGGTCGCGGGGCTGCGCATCGTCGCATTCGACACGAGCCTGCCCGGCTACCACCACGGCGGCTTCGACGACGGGCAGGCGCAGTGGCTCGCCGACGTGCTCGCGACGCCCGCCGAGCACGGCACGCTGCTCGTCGCCCACCATCCGCCGCTGCCGTACCGAGCGCGGATCCTGCAGGTGCTCGAGTTCCACGACGAGCCGCTGCTCGCCGAGGTGCTCGCGGGGTCCGACGTGCGCGCCATCCTCTCGGGCCACCTCCACGTCGACGGCTCGGGCACCTTCGCGGGCATCCCCGTCATCCTCGCGAACGCCACATCGTACGCCGACGACCTCGCGGCGGGCCCGACGGGCTTCGCGGGCGTCGATGGCGCGCAGTCGGCCAACGTCCTCGAGGTCTACCCGACCACCGTCGCCCACTCGGTCGTGCCTGCCTTCGCGCTGCCGTCGCTGTCGCCGCTGCCCGCGGGCCTCCACGCCGAGCTCGCACCGCTCGACGCCGCGGCCCGCCTCGAGCGGTTCAGCCGGAAGCGTTGACGCGTGGGCGCCTCCGGCATGCGCGTCGCGGAGGCGATCGACGCCTACCTCGTGCACCTCGAGCGCGAACGCGCCGCGAGCCCCCGCACCGTGCGGTCGTACGGCGCCGACCTGCGCGACCTCGCCGCGCACTGCGAGGCGAACGGCGTCGTCGACGTCGACGCGCTCGATCTCGAGGTGCTGCGCGACTGGCTCTTCGCCGCGAGCGAGCGGGGGCTCGCGAAGGCGACGCTCGCGCGACGCAGCGCCTCGGCACGAGGCCTCGGCGCCTGGCTCGAGCGCGAGGGCGTCGCGATCGGCGCCGCGCGCCTGCGCACGCCGAGGCGCGACGCGCATCTGCCGCGCGTGCTCTCGCGCGCCGCGATCGACGGGATCGTCGCGCAGCTCGAGGCCGATGCCGCCACCGGCGACCCCATCGCGCGGCGCGACCTCGCGATCGTCGAGCTGCTGTACGCGAGCGCGCTGCGCGTGTCCGAGCTCGTCGGCCTCGACGTCGACGACGTCGACCTCGAGCGTCTCACCGTGCGCGTGCTCGGCAAGGGTGCGAAGGAGCGGGTGGTGCCGTTCGGCGTCCCCGCGCTCGACGCCGTGCACGACTGGATCCGGCTCGGGCGACCCGCGCTCGCGACCGGTGCCGAGACGCGCGCCCTGCTGCTCGGCGCACGCGGTGGCCGGATGGGACAGCGAGCCGTGCACGCCCTCGTCGCCCGCCTGCTCGACGACGTGCCGGGCTCCGGTCCCGCCGGCCCCCACGCCCTGCGGCACACGGCGGCGACGCACCTCCTCGACGGAGGGGCCGACCTGCGTGCCGTGCAGGAGCTGCTCGGTCACGCGAGCCTCGGCACGACGCAGATCTACACGCACGTCTCCCTCGACCGGCTGACGGCGTCGTACCGCACGGCGCATCCGCGGGCGTAGGCGCCGGCGCTCGCCCGCTCGAGCGGCAGCAGCACGGCGCGCTCGGCGCCGAGCAGGGCCATGGGGTTCGCGTACGCGGCATCGATGCGCACGCCGAGGTGCAGGCACGCCCCGCACGGGCGATGACCGCCCTGCAGCGTGCCGATGGCGTCGCCCGCCGCGACCACGTCGCCCTCGGCCACCGTCGGGGCCACGGGCTCGACCGTCACGAGCACCTCCCACGGCACGTCGTGCATGCGGATCGTGACGAGCGGGCGGTCGACGACCGTGCCGGCGAACGTCACGACGCCGTCCGTCGCGGCGACCACGACCTCGCCGGGCACGGCAGCGACGTCGACTCCGCGATGCCCCGCACCCCAGCGCATCGTCGGGGCTGCGAAGGCGCGCAGCACGGCCGCCTGCGGCACGGGCCACGTCAGCGACGCCGCGAGCGCGTCGGGCACGGCGGCGGCCGTCGCGCCCGGTTCCGCAGGGCCCGCGTGGGCGCGCACCTCGGCCGCGGCGCCGGCGAGCATCGCGAGGAGGCAGAGGACGATGGGGAGGGCGCGGCGCAGCATGCCGACACCCTCGCTCGCCCGGCCCGCCCTCGCGGCGGCGCGCACGCACCCTGGGGAGGCGGGCGGCCTGTGGGGGAGCCGTGCCGGGCGTCGCCGCGCCGCGACGAGCGTGTAGCATGGGCCCAGCACCCCCGAGTCGGGGGTGACTTCGCGCGTCCACGAACGCGACAGCCCCCACGGTCCGATCCACGTCGGCGGGTGCTGCGCGGGACGCCAGGGGAGCGGTCGCCGACCGCTCCGACGAACCGCGACAGAACCAGGAGATGGCTCATGGCCGTCGTCACCACTCGCCAGCTGCTCGACAGCGGCGTCCACTTCGGGCACCAGACCCGTCGCTGGAACCCCAAGATGAAGCGCTTCATCTTCACGGAGCGCTCGGGCATCTACATCATCGACCTCCAGCAGTCGCTCGCCTACATCGACAAGGCGTACGACTTCGTCAAGGAGACCGTGTCGCGCGGCGGCTCGATCCTCTTCGTCGGCACGAAGAAGCAGGCGCAGGAGCAGATCGCCGAGCAGGCGACCCGCGTCAACCAGCCCTACGTGAACCAGCGTTGGCTCGGTGGCCTCCTCACGAACTTCCAGACGGTCTCCAAGCGCCTCACGCGCATGAAGGAGCTCGAGGAGATCGACTACGAGAACGTCGCGGGCTCGGGCTTCACGAAGAAGGAGCTCCTCCTCAAGCAGCGCGAGTTGACGAAGCTGCAGAAGTCGCTCGGCGGCATCCGCAACCTCCAGCGCACGCCGTCGGCCCTCTGGATCGTCGACATGAACAAGGAGCACCTCGCGATCGACGAGGCGAAGAAGCTGGGCATCCCGGTCATCGCCATCCTCGACACGAACTGCGACCCCGACGACGTGCAGTTCCCGATCCCCGGCAACGACGACGCGATCCGCTCGGTGGGCCTGCTCACGAAGATCATCGCCGACGCCGCGGCCGAGGGCCTCATGGAGCGCCACCAGGGCTCGTCCGACGAGGCCGCCGAGCCCATGGCCGAGTGGGAGCGCGAGCTGCTCGTGACCGAGGGTGCCGCTGCGCCCGAGGCCACCGAGGTCGTCGCCGAGCAGGCCGAGGCCGCCGCGACCGAGCCCGCCGCCGAGGAGGCTGCGACGGAGGCCCAGGCCGCCGCCGAGACCACCGAGGCTGCCGCCGAGGCCGCCCCTGAGGCGACCGAGACCGCCGAGGCCGCCCCCGAGGCGACCGAGGCCGCCGAGACCGAGGGCGCCGACGCGCCCGCATCGAAGTAACGAACCGAGGAGACACATGGCCGTCAACATCGCCGACCTGAAGGCCCTGCGCGAGCAGCTGGGCACCGGCATGTCCGACACCAAGGCCGCCCTCGAGGAGGCCGGTGGCGACGTCGAGAAGGCGACGGAGATCCTCCGACTCAAGGGCGCGAAGGGCAACGCGAAGCGTGCCGACCGCACCACCTCCGAGGGCCTCGTGGCCGTCGCGGAGGGCGCAGGCTCGATCACGATGATCCAGCTCGCGTGCGAGACGGACTTCGTCGCGAAGAACGACAAGTTCATCGCGCTCGCCGACAAGGTCGTGGCCGCGATCGCCGCCGCGGGCGCGTCGACCCTCGAGGAGGCCCTCGCGGCTCCCGCAGAGGGTGCGACCGTGCAGCAGGTGATCGAGGACCAGGCTGCGACCATCGGCGAGAAGATCGAGCTCGCCAAGGTCTCGACCCTCACGGGCGACGCCTTCGCGACGTACCTGCACCGCACGAGCAAGGACCTGCCCCCGCAGGTCGGCGTCGTCGTCGCCTTCACGGGTGACGACGCCGAGACCGCTCGCGCCGTGGCGCAGCACATCGCGATGTTCGACCCGACCGTCGTCTCGCGGGATGACGTGCCGGCCGAGCAGGTCGAGAAGGAGCGCGCGCTCGTTACCGAGATCGCGCTCGGCGAGGGCAAGCCCGAGGCCGCCCTGCCGAAGATCATCGAGGGTCGCCTCACGGGCTTCTTCAAGCAGATCGTGCTCGTCGACCAGGACTACGCACGCGACAACAAGCAGACCGTCGGCAAGGTCCTCGACGCCGCTGGCCTGAGCGTGTCGTCGTTCTCGCGCTTCAAGGTCGGCGCGTAGCCGTCACCTGCAGCACGCACCTCGAAGGGGGCCGGATCCGTCCGGCCCCCTTCGTCGTGCCACCGTGCGGGACGCGCCGGACACGGGGGCGCGATCTCAGGGGCCTGGTGACGCATCCGGGTGCCAGCGGTCCCGCGCACCCGCGCGGAGGCGCTCGAGGCGTCGCGCAGCCCGATAGGGTCGGAGGCGGCCTGGCCCCACGACCGACGGAGCAGACATGACCGACGCCGTACGCACCACTCGCCGACGCGTCCTGCTGAAGCTCTCGGGCGAGGCGTTCGGTGGCGGCTCGCTCGGTGTGAACCCCGACGTCGTGCAGGGCATCGCCGCGCAGATCGCGGATGCGGCGAAGGACGTCGAGATCGCCATCGTCGTCGGCGGCGGCAACTTCTTCCGCGGCGCCGAGCTCTCGCAGCGCGGCATGGACCGCGGGCGCGCCGACTACATGGGCATGCTCGGCACCGTCATGAACGCGCTCGCCCTGCAGGACTTCCTCGAGCAGGCGGGCGCCGCGACGCGCGTGCAGTCGGCCATCCAGATGACGCAGGTCGCCGAGCCCTACATCCCCCTGCGCGCCGAGCGCCACATGGAGAAGGGCCGCGTCGTCGTCTTCGGCGCCGGCGCAGGGCTGCCGTACTTCTCCACCGACACCGTCGCGGCGCAGCGCGCCCTCGAGATCGGTGCCGACGAGGTGCTCGTCGCCAAGAACGGCGTCGACGGCGTGTACACGGCGGATCCGAAGAAGGATCCGACCGCGACGCGCATCGACGACATCACGTACAAGGAGGCCCTCGTGCAGGGCCTCAAGATCGTCGATGCGACGGCCTTCAGCCTCTGCATGGACAACGCGATGCCGATGCTCGTGTTCGGCATGGAGGGCGACGCCATCGCCCGCGCCATCCGTGGCGAGCGCCTCGGCACCGTCGTCCACGGCTGAGCCCCGCACGACCTAGGATCGAACAGAAGGATGGAGACGCCATGATCAGCGACGTGCTCACCGAGGCCAAGGACAAGATGGCCCAGTCGATCGAGGTGGCGAAGGACGACTTCGCGACCATCTCGGCGGGGCGGGCCAATCCGGCGCTCTTCCAGAAGCTGCTCGTCGAGTACTACGGCACCCCGACGCCGCTCGTGCAGCTCGCCGGCTTCCAGCAGCCCGAGGCGCGCGTGCTCGTCATCACGCCCTTCGACAAGTCGGCGCTCAAGGACATCGAGAAGGCGATCGTCGCGGCGCCCCACCTCGGCGTCACGCCGAACAACGACGGCCAGATCATCCGCATCACGATGCCCGAGCTCACGGCCGACCGCCGCAAGGACTACGTGAAGCTGGCGCGCGACAAGGCGGAGAACGCCCGGGTCGCGATCCGCAACGTGCGCCGCTCGGCGAAGAGCGACCTCGACGCCCTCACGGGCGAGGTGGGCGACGACGAGATCGCACGCGGCGAGAAGGAGCTCGAGACCGTCACGAAGGGCGCGGTCGAGCAGATCGACGAGGCCCTGAAGAAGAAGGAAGCCGAGCTGCTCGAGGTCTGAGCGACCCAGCCCCAGGAGGCACGCGTGCCAGAGCGCGACCCGCATCGGATCGAGGCGCAGATCCAGGCCCAGATCCACGCGGCGCGTGAGCAGATCGAGGCCGCGAACGAGCGCGCCAACGCGCGCGCCGGGCGCAACCTGCCCGTCGCGATCGGGCTCGGCCTCGTGCTCGGCGTGCTGCTGCTCGCGAGCCTGCTGCTGTTCAAGTGGCTGTTCGTCGTCTTCTGCAGCGTGCTCGTGGCGTTCACGCTCTACGAGCTCGCGAGCGCATTGCGCTTCGCCGGGCGCGACGTGCCGCGCATCCCGCTCGTCGTGCTGGGCGTCGCGCTGCTCGTCGCGACGTGGTTCTGGCACGGTGCCGGCCTCTGGTACGGCACGCTCGCGGCGATCGCGCTCGTCGCGCTCTACCGGCTCGCCGAGGCGGTGGTGGCGCCCTCGACGCGCACGGGCGCGCGCGAGATCGCGACCGACGTCGCGGCCGGCGCGTTCTGCATCGCGTACTGCGGCCTGCTCGGCGCCTTCTCGGTGCTGCTCACGGCCCAGCCGGGCGGCGAGCTGTGGACGCTCGGCTTCCTCGCGCTCGCCATCGTCAACGACACGGGCGCCCTCGCCTCCGGCGTGCTCTTCGGTCGCACGAAGCTCGCGCCGCGCATCAGCCCGGGCAAGACCTGGGAGGGGTTCGCGGGCGCGGGGGTGCTCGTCGTCGCGGCGGGCATCGGCTACGGCGTGCTCGCTCTGGGCGTGCCGTGGTGGTACGGCGCGATCATCGGCCTCGCGATCCTCGGCACCGCGACGGTGGGCGACCTCGCCGAGTCGCTCATCAAGCGCGACCTCGGCATCAAGGACATCGGCACGTTCCTGCCCGGCCACGGAGGGTTCCTCGATCGTCTCGACTCGAGCCTGCCGAGCGCCGTCGTCATGTACGCCCTGTACGAGATCGCGAGGATCGCGGGGCTGTGACGGCCGCCGACGCCCTCGGGGGAGGGCTGCGTGCGACGCCCGTGAGAGGATGCGAGGCATGAGCGCCACGTTCCCGAAGGTTCGCCGTGGGCAGCTCGGCTACGACATCGAGCAGGTCGAGGACTTCCTCGAGGACGCACGCCGCGCCTACGCGAGCGACTCGCCGACCGCCCTCGACTCGTCGCAGATCCGACAGGCCTCGTTCGCCCTCGCCAAGTCGGGCTACTCGCCCGCGCACGTCGACGCCGCGCTCGAGCGGCTCGAGGAGGCGTTCGCGAACCGTGAGCGCGAGCGCGGCATCGCGGCGCAGGGCGAGTCGGCGTTCTTCGAGAGCATCCGCTCGCAGGCCGAGGAGACGCTCGCGCGCCTGCAGCGGGCCGACGGCGAGCGCTTCCGCCGCGTCGGGTCGCTGACGAAGGGCTACAAGGTGGCCGAGGTCGACGCCTTCGCCGCCCGACTCGCGCACTACCTCGAGGACGGGCCCGAGATCACGCCCCGCGAGGTGCGCACGGTGCAGTTCGCCGCGCAGCGCGGAGGCTACGACGAGGATCAGGTCGACCTCGTGCTCGACTCCGTCGTATCGCTGATGCTCGCGGTGCGCTGAGGCCCGAGCGACGCCGTGGGCGCGGCCGAGGTGGACGCGTCGTTACCGTTCCGTGATAGCCTCGATCCCCATGTTCTCTCGTGCCGATGCCCCCGCGCGCCGTACCCGTACGCGCGGCGTCGTGTCGATCGCCGCGCTCGTCGCTGCGAGCGCATTCGTCGCCGTCTCGCTCGTCTCGCCGAGCGTCGCGACCTACGCGGAGGACGACGGTCTCGCGAGCGAGAACCTGCTCGGCCAGGGCATCGACGAGGTGACCGGATCCGGCGACGCCGTGACGCGCGACGACCTCGTCGTCGAGAGCCCGACGCCGACGCCCACGCCCACGCCGACGCCGACGCCCACCGAGACCGAGGCCGCGGCCGCGGCGGCGGGCTCGTCGTCGGCGCCGTCGATCGCGCTGCCGACGGTGGCGGCGCCCGACCCGGGCTCGGCGCAGGCGGTCGCGCGCGGCATGCTCGCCTCCTACGGCTGGGGCGACGACCAGTACTCCTGCCTGTTCAGCCTCTGGCAGCGCGAGTCGAACTGGAACGTCTACGCCCACAACGTCTCGAGCGGCGCCTACGGCATCCCGCAGGCGCTGCCCGGCTCGAAGATGGCGACGGCGGGTGCCGACTGGCAGACGAACGCCGCCACGCAGATCTCCTGGGGACTCGGCTACATCTCCGGTCGCTACGGCACGCCGTGCGGCGCGTGGGGGCATTCCGAGTCCGTCGGCTGGTACTGAGGTCGTGGCCGGGCGCAGGCCACGGCGCCGGCCGACCGAGCACGTCCCGCTCGACGTCGACCGCCTCCTGCTCGGGGGGCTGCGCACCGAGTCGCGCATGGGCTTCGCGTGGCATGTGCAGCCGATGAGCGCGTCGAACGCGCAGAAGCCGTACCGCTGCCCCGGCTGCGAGCTGCTCGTCGAGCCCGGCACCGCGCACGTCGTCGTGTGGAGGGCCGACAGCCTCTTCGGCGAGCGCGCCGTCGAGGATCGCAGGCACTGGCACAGCGCCTGCTGGCGCGTCGCCTGAGAGAGCCCGTCCGCGAGCGGACGGGCGGGGCGTCTAGAGGGCGTCCTGCCTCGGGATGACGACCTCCTTGAGGATCAGCTGGATCGCAGCCGCCACCGGGATCGCGACGAGCGCGCCGAGGATGCCGAGGAGCGTGCCGCCCGTGAGCGCGGCGAGCACGACGACGACGCCGGGCACCTTCACGGCCCGGTTCATGATGAGCGGGCTCACGAAGTAGGCCTCGACCTGCATGTACACGAGGTAGTAGATGCCGACGGGCAGCGCCGTGCTCGGTCCGTCGAGGAGCAGCACGAGCAGCGTGATGACGACCGACGCCGTCACGGTGCCCACGAGCGGGATCGTCGAGGCGATGAAGGCGAGAAAGGCGTACACGGCTGCGAGCTCGGAGCCCACGATCGACAGCATGATGAACGACAGCACGCCGTTGATGAGCCCCAGCGAGAACTGGCCCGTCACGAAGCGGCCGATCGACTGCATGATCTCCTCCGCGATGCGGATGAAGGTCGGGCGCTTCGACGCAGGCACGAGCCGGTACATCGCCGACTTCAGCGACGGCAGCGAGCCCATGAAGTAGAGCATGAGGACGAAGACGATGAAGCCGCCGAAGATCGCCGCGGCCGTGGCGCCGACGGCACCGATGACGTTCGTGACGATGCTGCCCAGCTGCGGCGGCAGCGACGCGTACGTGTCGGGATCCTGCAGCGCCTCGAGCGTGTCGTCGATCATCGCCTGCCAGTCGATGGCGGGGAAGGTCTCCTGCGCCCAGTCGAGGATGTCGTCGAGCAGCCCCGCCTGGAACGTCTGGACCACGCCCTGCACGAGGCTCGAGAACTGGGCGACGATGACGGGCACGACGATCAGCACGATGCCGGTGAACGCGCCGAGGATGACGACGATGACCGTGAGCACGGCGAGCCACCTGGGGAAGCGGTGCCGCGTGAGGAACTGCACGATCGGGTCGATGCCGAGCGCGAGGAAGATGGCGGCGAACGCGTAGACGAGCACCGACGAGATCTGCCCGACGGCGGCCGCGATCGCGATGGCGAGCAGCACGCCGAGCCCACCGAGCAGACCGACCTGGAACGCACCCGTGAGCCTCATCCGGCCAGCATAGGGCGCGCATGCCGCACGCCTCGACGGCGCCGACTGGAACGTCCGGCGCGGCCTCGGGTACCCTGGATGGTCGGACGCCGCGGCTCGACGCACTCGTCGCCGCGCGGAGGGAACCTGCATGCGATACCTGCTCTCGGGCGTGAGCCTTCTGCTCGCCCTGGTCTGCTTCGCGCTCGCCATCGGCCAGCGCACGATCTGGGCACCGCCGGAGACGATCGCGTGGCAGCTCCAAGAGCCCGTGGAGACGCCGGTGCTCGTCATCGGCGGCGACGTGCTCGCCACCCACGACGGCAGGCAGACCATCACGGTGGCCGGCGACGGCGAGCTCACGGCCGTCGTGGGTCGCACGAGCGACGTGCTCGGGTGGATCGGCGGCGGCGACCACTCGACCGTGACCGTCGAGGACGAGGCGCTGACGCTCGACGCCGAGACCGGCGGCGAGGCCGCGGTGCCCGCCATCGCAGGGAGCGACCTCTGGGTGCAGGAGGTGTCGGGCGACGGCGAGCTGTCGCTCGAGCTGGCCGCGCCGCTCGACTACTCGATCGCGATCGTCTCCGACGGCACGGCGCCCGCGCCGAGCGACGTGCGCGTCGAGTGGCCCAACGAGCGCTCGATGCCGCTCTTCGGGCCGCTCATGACCGCGGGCTTCGTGCTCGCGGCCCTCGCTCTCGTGCTCCTGCTGCTCGCGGTGCGCAGGCACCGCAGGCACCGTGGCCCGCAGCGCCGCCTCTCGCCGGTGCCATCGCGCCGCGAGCGCCGCGAGATCCAGCGCGGCGCGCGACGTGGCCTGCCCGTCGCGCCCCCGCAGGAGGCGGTCGAGCCCGGATCGCAGGCATCGGACCCGGCATCCGATGGTCAGGAGGAGCCCGTGGCATCCGAGGCCCGGCAGGCATCCGACGTCGACCAGGCATCCGACGTCGACCAGGCATCCGACGTCGATCAGGCATCCGACGTCGATCAGGCACCCGACGTCGACCAGGCACCCGACGCGGACCAGGCGTCCGACGCGAGCCGGGCGCCCGACGCGAGCCGGGCGCCCGAGGCCGAGGGAGCACGTGAGGCGGACGGCGACGCCCGGCGCACCGAGCGCCGTGCCACGCCGACGCGGCGGCCCCGCCTCGGCAGGCTGCGGCTCGTGGTGCCGGTGGCGATGGGCGTCGCGCTGCTGACGGGCTGCGGCACGCAGTACTGGCCGGATCTCGCGCAGCCCTCCGCCTCGCCCACGGGCACGCCCGAGCCGACGAGCCTCGAGGACACGCTGCCGCCGGCGGCCGTCACCGTGCGGCAGTTCGATCGCATCCTCGCCGACACGCGCGAGGTCGTCGGCGCCGCCGACGAGGCGCTCGACGCGACGATCGCGGCCGAGCGGCTCGCGGGACCGCTGCTCGAGGCGCGCGAGGTCGCCTATCAGGTGCGCTCGCAGGATGGCAGCCTCGCCGCCCCCACCGGCATCCCGGACGGCGACGTGCGGCTGCTGCTGCCGCAGCAGACCGAGACGTGGCCGCGCTCGGTGCTCGCGGTCGTCGGCTGGGAGGACGAGACGCAGGCCGAGTCGGCGCTCGTCTTCGTGCAGGAGGACCCGCGCGAGGACTACCGCCTCGTCTACCAGTACCGCCTGCAGTCCGGCAACACGCTCACGGGGGCCTCGGCCGACGTCGGTGCGCCGGCGCTGCCGAGCGACACGCCGCTGCTGCAGCTCGCGCCCGAGTCGCTCGCCGCCGCATACGGCGACGTGCTGATCAACGGCCCGGGCTCGGCATCGGCGCCCATCTTCCCGTCCGACAACGACAATCTGCAGGCGTCGATCGGCTACGACTACAAGCAGGGCCTCATCACGGCCGAGACCGGCACGAACGCGAACATCACGTTCGCGAGCGCCGAGGACGCGCAGGCGCCCGTCACCCTCGTCGCCGACGCCGACGGCGGCGCCTACGTCGCGACGTCGTTCTCGGAGGCGACGACCTACACTCCGCGGGAGGAGGGCGTCACCGTGAGCCCGCCCGCCGGCGCCGTCTCGGTGCTGTCTCCCGTCGAGCAGTCGGCGACGGGCCTCACCGTGACGTACCAGATCCAGGCGCTGTTCTACGTGCCGCCGAAGTCGCAGGACGGCGAGGAGCCGCAGCAGCTGGTGCTGCTCGGCTACGCGCAGAACCTGCTGAGCGTCCAGGAGGTCCAGGGATGACCGATCGTCTGCCCCCGTCGATGGCCGGAGTCGTCGACCTGTCCGGCCTCGCAGCGCGTCACGCGCGCCCCGCGGCCCCCGCCGCCGCCGCCGCTCCGCAGCCCGGCGCCGAGGGTGCCGCACCGGCGGGTGGCGTCGGCGTGATCGTCGACGTCGGCGACGCCGACTTCGCGCAGATCGTCGAGCTGTCGAAGAGCGTGCCGGTCGTCATCGACATCTGGGCCGAGTGGTGCGGGCCGTGCAAGCAGCTCACGCCCATCCTCGAGCGCCTCGTGACGGCCTACGAGGGGCGCATCGTGCTCGCCAAGGTCGACGCCGACCAGAACCCGCAGCTCGTGCAGGCGTTCCAGGCGCAGTCGATCCCGACGGTCGCCGCCGTCATCGGTGGGCGCCCGGCCGCCCTCTTCACGGGTGCCATCCCCGAGGCGCAGGTGCAGGACGTGCTCGAGCAGGTCCTGGCGTTCGCCGCGCAGGAGGGCATCACGGGACGCCTGCCGATGGGCGACGGCGCCGACGCGCCGGCAGCGCCGGAGGAGCCGCCCCTGCCTCCGCTGCACCAGGAGGCGCACGACGCGCTCGATCGCGGCGACCTCGCCGCGTCGATCGACGCCTACGAGCGCGCCATCGTCGCGAACCCCCGCGATGCCGATGCCGTCGCGGGTCTCGCGAACGTGCGTCTGCTGCAGCGGCTCCAGGGCACGACGGCCGACGCCATCCGCTCGGCTGCCGCCGACGCGCCGTCCGACGCGGCCGCGCAGATGCTCGCCGCCGACCTCGACCTCTCCGGCGGGCACGTCGAGGACGCCTTCGCGCGGCTGCTCGACCTCGTCGCCGCGACCACGGGCGACGAGCGCCGCGACGTGCGGCTCCGCCTCGTCGACCTCTTCGAGATCGTCGGCGCCGACGACCCGCGCGTCGCGCAGGCCCGGCGCAGGCTCACGACGCTGCTCTACTAGGCGGCGCGACGAGCGACGGCCCCCGACCGGATGGTCGGGGGCCGTCGGCGTCTCACGCCTCCGTGGCGCCAGGCAGCGATCGCTCCGGCGTGAGCAGGAGGCCGGCGAGCGGCGGGATCGTGAGCGTCGCCGATGCGGGTCGGCCGCCGAACGGCTCGTCGGTCGCGTGCACCGCGCCGAGGTTGCCGATGCCCGAGCCGCCGTACTCCGATGCGTCCGAGTTCACGAGCTCCGTCCACGCGCCCGCCTCGGGCAGGCCGATGCGGTAGTCGTGCACCGGACGGCCGGAGAAGTTGTGGATCGCGGCGATCGGACGGCCGTCGTGCCCGTGCCGCAGGAACGCGACCACGTTGTCGGACGAGTTGCCGCCGTCGATCCACTCGAAGCCCGCGGGCTCGGAGTCGCGCCCCCACAGCGCCTCGTGCTCGCGGTACACGCGGTTGAGCCGCCCCACGAGCCTGAGGAGGCCCTGGTGCGCGGGCTGGTCGAGGATCCACCAGTCGAGGCCGCGCGCCTCGCTCCACTCGCTCGGCTGCCCGAACTCCTGCCCCATGAAGAGCAGCTGCTTGCCGGGATGCGCCCACATGAACGTGAGGTACGCACGGACCGACGCGAGCTGCTGCCAGTGGTCGCCCGGCATCTTGCCGAGCAGCGAGCCCTTGCCGTGCACGACCTCGTCGTGGCTGATCGGCAGCGTGAACGCCTCGGAGAAGGCGTAGAGGAACGAGAACGTGATGTCGTGGTGGTGGTGCGACCGGTACATCGGGTCGACCTGCATGTACCGGAGCGTGTCGTGCATCCAGCCCATGTTCCACTTGAGGCCGAAGCCGAGCCCGCCCTGGTCGGTGGGCTTCGTCACGCCCGGCCACGACGTCGACTCCTCGGCGATCATGACGATGCCGGGGCACCGCCGGTACGCGGTGGCGTTGACCTCCTGCAGCAGCGAGATCGCCTCGAGGTTCTCGCGTCCGCCGTGCTCGTTCGGCAGCCACTGGCCCTCGGCGCGCGAGTAGTCGAGGTAGAGCATCGACGCGACGGCGTCGACGCGCAGGCCGTCGACGTGGAACTCCTCGAGCCAGTACACGGCGTTCGCCACGAGGAAGCCCCGCACCTCGCTGCGACCGAAGTCGAAGACGTTCGTGCCCCAGTCGAGCTGCTCGCCACGGCGCGGGTCGCCGTGCTCGAACAGCGGCGTGCCGTCGAAGCGCGCGAGCGCCCACTCGTCCTTCGGGAAGTGCGCGGGCACCCAGTCGACGATGACGCCGTAGCCGGCGCGGTGGAGGCGGTCGACGAGGTACTTCAGGTCGTCGGGGTGCCCGAACCTGCTCGTCGGCGCGTAGTAGCCCGTGACCTGGTAGCCCCAGGAGCCGCCGAAGGGGTGCTCGGCGAGCGGCAGGAACTCGACGTGCGTGAAGCCCGTCTCGTCGAGGTACGCGATGAGCGGATCGGCCATCTCGCGGTAGGAGAGACCGGGCCGCCACGAGCCGAAGTGCAGCTCGTACACCGACATGGGCCCCGTGTGCGGGTCGGTCTGCGCGCGGGCGCGCATCCACTCGTCGTCGCTCCAGACGAACGTGCTCACGCCCGTCTTCGACGCCGTCGCGGGCGGCACCTCGGTGTACTGCGCGAACGGGTCGGCGCGGCGCACCCAGCCGTCGTGCGTCAGCAGCTCGTACTTGTAGGCGTCGCCGGATCCGACGTCGGGCACGAAGAGCTCCCAGATGCCGCTCGAGCCCATCGATCGCATCGCGGAGCCCGTGCCGTCCCATCCGTTGAAGTCGCCGATGACGCGTGCGGCGCGCGCATTGGGCGCCCACACGGCGAAGGCCGTGCCCGCGACGCCCTGGTGCTCGCGGACGTGGCTGCCGAGCACCTCCCACGCCTGCTCATGGCGTCCCTCGCGCCACAGGTGGGCGTCGAGCTCGCCGACGGTGGGCAGGAACCGGTACGGGTCGTCCGCCTCGTGCTCCACGCCGTCGTCGTAGGCCGTGCGCACGCGGTAGGTCGCGACGGGGCCGGGGACGGTGCCCTCCCAGACGCCGTGGCCCACGTGGTCGAGCGCCACGGCGTCGCCACCCTCCGGCACCGCGTGGACGCTGGCCGCGAGTCGGCGCACGACGCGCACGACGTGGTCGTCGCCCGCCGGGTGCGCGCCGAGCAGGTCGTGCGGGGCGGGGTGGGATCCGGTGGCGAGGCGCTCGAGGGTCGCGTCGTCGATCGTGGTCGTCATGGGTGCCTCACGTGCAGGATGTGGACGGGCTCGACGAAGGCGTCGAGCCGTACGAACGCGTCGCCGCCCCACTGCCAGACCTGGTCGGTCACGAGGTCGTGGACCTCGAACGAGGAGCCGGGCTCGAGGCCGAGGGCCGCGAGGTCGAGATGGACGGTCGTCTGCCGCACCGAGTGCGGGTCGACGTTGGCGACGACGAGGATGGTGTCGGGCTCGCCGGTGGGGGTGAAGCGGCCATCGAGGTGCTTCGAGAACACGAGCACGGCATCGTCGTCGCTCCAGTGCACCGAGAGGTTGCGCAGCTGGTGCAGCGCGGGGTGCTCGGCGCGGATGCGGTTGAGGCGCGTCAGGTAGGGCGCGATCGAGATGCCGAGGCGCTCGGCGCGCTCCCAGTCGCGGTCCTTGTACTCGTACTTCTCGTTGTCGACGTTCTCCTCGGAGCCGGGGCGCGCGACGTCCTCGATGAGCTCGTAGCCGGCGTACACCGCCCACGACGGCACCGCCATCGCCGCGATGGCCGCACGGATCTTGTAGGCGGGCACGCCGCCGAACTGCAGGTACTCCGTGAGGATGTCGGGCGTGTTCGTCCAGAAGTTCGGCCGGAACCAGGCGGCCTGCTCGCCGGAGACCTCGGCGAGGTACTCGCCGAGCTCCTCCTTCGTGTTGCGCCATGCGTAGTACGTGACGGACTGCTGGAACCCGACCTGCGCGAGCGTCTGCATCATCGCGGGGCGCGTGAACGCCTCGGCGTGGAAGACGACGTCGGGGTGGCGGTCGGTGATGCGCCCGATGACCCACTCCCAGAACCACACGGGCTTCGTGTGCGGGTTGTCGACGCGGAAGATCTGCACCCCGCAGTCGATCCACTGCTCGAGCAGGCGCACGGTCTCGTGCGCGATGCCGGCGGGGTCGACGTCGAAGTTGATCGGGTAGATGTCCTGGTACTTCTTCGGCGGGTTCTCGGCGAACGCGATGGTGCCGTCCGGCAGCTGCGTGAACCACTCCGGGTGCTCGGTGACCCACGGGTGGTCGGGCGCGCACTGCAGCGCGAAGTCGAGCGCGACCTCGATGCCGTGCCCGCGAGCGGCCTCGACGAAGTCGCGCAGGTCGTCGATCGTGCCGAGGTCGGGGTGGACGGCGTCGTGGCCGCCGTGGCGCGAGCCGATGGCCCACGGGCTGCCCGGGTCGCCGGGGCCGGGGGTGAGGGAGTTGTTCGGGCCCTTGCGGTTCACCTCGCCGATCGGGTGGATGGGCGGCAGGTAGAGCACGTCGAAGCCCATGGCCGCGACGGCGGGCAGCCGCCGCTGCGCCGTCTGGAAGGTGCCGGAGACCCAGCCGTCCTCGGTGCGCACCGCGCCCTCGGACCGGGGGAAGAACTCGTACCAGGAGCCGACGAGCGCACGGGTGCGCTCGACGCGCAGGTCGACGTCGTCGGAGGTCGAGACGAGCGCGCGCGGCGGATGCGCCTCGACCTGGGCGCGCACCTGCGGGGTCGTGGCCGCCGCCCAGCGCTCGTCGGCGGGGCGGCGCTCGTCGCGCAGCACGGCGGCGGCGTCGGCGAGGCTCGCGGGGCCGTCGGCCTCGGCGATGGAGCGCTCGAGCAGGCGCGCGCCGATCTCGAGCATGAGCTCGACGTCGATGCCCGCGCCGATCTTGATCTCGGCGTCGTGCAGCCACGTGCCCCAGTCGTCGCTCCAGCCCTCGACGTGCCACGACCACATGCCCTGCTCGTCGATGGCGGCGAGCGCCGAGTAGCGGTCGGTGCCGGGAGCGACGAGGGTCATGCGCTCGCGATGCACGGCGCCCGAGGAGGCCGTCAGCACGAGGGTCGCGCCGATCTGGTCGTGGCCCTCGCGGAAGACGGTCGCGAAGAACGGCACGACCTCGCCGACCACGGCCTTCGCGGCGTGCATGCCGCCGGGCACGACGGGGAAGAGGTCGCGCACGGGGATGCGGCCGAACCGGGTCTGCGTGCGCGGGTCGGGCGAGCCGTCCGCCGTCGGCGTCTCGGGCGCGGGGTTCGTCACGGATGCCGCGGCGCCGGCCGGCGCCGCGGGCTCGTCGGCCGCTGCCTGCGCCTCGAGGCCCTCCTGGGCCTCGGGCGCCTGCGGTGCCCGCTGCGCCTCGGATGCCTGCTGCGCGTCGCGCGCGGCCTGCGCGCGTGATGCCTGCTGGGCGTCGGGCGTCGCCTGCGGCTCGGGCCGCACCGCATCCGCCTGCTCGCTCGGCGGGGCGGCATCCTGCGGCACCGGGGAGGGCGCGGGCGCGCTCGACGTCGCCGTGGATGCGGGCCGCGGCGCCGGCCGCCGCAGGCCGAGGGTCGGCGCGGTCGTGGGTGGCTCGACGAGCGCCGGCGGCTCGGGGGAGGGGGCCTGCACCCCCGGCATCCGCTCGGGCGCAGGCGACCGCTCGGCAGGGGGCTGCGCGGCAGCCGGCTCGGGCGTCACCGCCTCCGGCGGCACGGCCGCGTGCTCCTGCTGCTTCCTGGTGAACGCGCCTCGGCGCTTCTCCTTCGCCACGACGCCCACGCTACCGAAGCGACCCCTCGGGTCGGGCAGCGGCTCGGGGGATCGCGAGTCCGCGCTCGCCTGTGCTATCCGAGCCGCGCGGGTCGCTACGCTGCCCTCGTGAAGGCCATCCGCACGTTCACCGTCCGATCGTCGCTGCCCGAGTCGCTGCGCCCGCTGGAGACGCTCGCGACGAACCTGCGATGGTCGTGGCACGAGCCCACGCGAGAGCTCTTCCGCGAGCTCTCGCTCGACGCGTGGCGCGGCGCCGGACACGATCCGGTGCAGCTCCTCGGGCGAGTCGGCCAGGAGCGCATCGCCGAGCTCGCCGCCGACGAGGCGTTCGTCGGTCGCGTGCACGCGCTCGCGCAGGATCTCGAGGACTACCTGTCGCGGGCCCGCTGGTACCAGTCGCTCGAGGGGGCGCCGAGATCCATCGGCTACTTCTCGCCCGAGTTCGGCATCACGAGCGCGCTGCCGCAGTACTCCGGCGGCCTCGGCATCCTTGCGGGCGACCACCTCAAGGCGGCGAGCGACCTCGGCATCCCGATCGTCGGCGTCGGGCTCTTCTACCAGGCGGGCTACTTCCGTCAGGCGATCTCGAGCGAGGGCTGGCAGCAGGAGTCGTACCCGGTGCTCGACCCCGACGGCCTGCCGCTCACGGTGCTGCGCGACGACGCGGGCGCGCCCGTGCTCGTGACGCTCGCGCTGCCTGGCGAGCGCACGCTGCACGCGCGCATCTGGGAGGCACGGGTCGGCCGGGTGCCGCTGCTGCTGCTCGACACGAACGTCCGCGAGAACACCCCGGAGCTGCGCGGCGTCGCCGACCGGCTCTACGGCGGCGGCGGCGAGCACCGCCTCGTGCAGGAGCTGCTGCTCGGCATCGGCGGCGTCCGCGCGCTCGCGGCCTACGCCGAGCGCACGGGCGGCGAGATGCCCGAGGTCTTCCACTCGAACGAGGGCCACGCGGGCTTCCTCGGGCTCGAGCGCATCGGCGGCCTCGTCGCGAGCGGCCTCGCGTTCGACGAGGCGCTGCGCGTCGTGCGGGCGGGGACGGTCTTCACGACGCACACGCCCGTGCCCGCGGGCATCGACCGATTCGACGCATCCCTCGTGCGCGCGCACTTCGCGAGCGGCGAGCTCGTGGCGGGCGTCGACGCCGACGACGTGCTGCGGCTCGGTGCCGAGGCCGACCCGGGCGTGTTCAACATGGCTCGGCTCGGCTTCTCGCTCGCGCAGCGCGCCAATGGCGTCTCGCAGCTGCACGGCAGCGTGTCGAGGGAGATGTTCGGACCCCTCTGGCCGGGCTTCGACGCCGAGGACGTGCCGATCGGATCGGTGACGAACGGCGTGCACGCCGCGACGTGGACGTCGCCGCACCTCAAGCGGCTCGCCGGCGAGGTGCTCGGCGCGACCGACACCACGAAGGCCGACTGGGGCTCCGAGGCGCTCACCGACGACATGCTGTGGGCCGTGCGCCGCGAGATGCGCGAGCACCTCGTCGGCGAGGCGCGCCAGCGCACCCGCAGGCAGCACGAGCGCAACCAGGGCTCCGTGCCGGCATGGATCGACCGGCTCCTCGACCCCGACGTGCTCACGATCGGCTTCGCCAGGCGCGTGCCCACCTACAAGCGCCTCACGCTCATGCTCCACGACCGCGACAGGCTGCGCGCGCTGCTCACGCATCCCGAGCGCCCCGTGCAGCTCGTCATCGCCGGCAAGTCGCATCCTGCCGACGAGCAGGGCAAGGAGCTCATCCAGGAGCTCGTGCGCTTCGCGCAGGATCCTGCCGTGCGCGAGCGCATCGTCTTCCTCGAGGACTACGACATCTCGATGGCGAAGTCGCTCTACCCGGGCTGCGACGTGTGGCTGAACAACCCGCTGCGGCCGCTCGAGGCGTGCGGCACGAGCGGCATGAAGGCCGCGCTGAACGGCTCGCTCAACCTCTCGATCCTCGACGGCTGGTGGGACGAGTACCACGACGAGCAGAACGGCTGGGCCATCCCGTCGGCGAACGAGCGCGTGGATGCTGCGACGCGCGACGCGCTCGAGGCCACCGCGCTGTACGACCTCGTCGAGCATCAGGTCGCGCCACGGTTCTACGACCGCGACGAGCACGGCCTGCCGCGCGACTGGATCGGCTCCATCCGGCACACGCTCGAGACCCTCAGCCCCGAGCTGAGCGCCGAGCGCATGCTGCAGCAGTACGTGCGCGAGCTCTACGCGCCCGCGGCGCTCGCCGCGCGTGCCGTCTGCGAGGGCGGCCACGCGCCGGCGCGCGAGCTCGCCGCCTGGGTCGCACGCGTGCGCGCCGGGTTCGACGGCGTGCGCGTGCTGCACGTCGAGATCGAGGGCGTCGACCGCACGCCCGTCGTGGGCGACTCGATCGACGTGCGCGCATTCGTCGAGCTCGGCGATCTCGAGCCGTCGGACGTGTGCGTCGAGGTCGTGGCCGGCACGATGGGCGAGGGCGGCGAGCTGCACGACACGAGCCGCTTCCACCTCCCGCACGAGGGGGCGTCGGCGTCGGCCGACCGATTCGCGGCGACGCTGCCCGTCGAGCGCGCCGGCACCTTCGGGTACGCGGTGCGCGTCGTGCCCGAGCATCCGCTGCTCGCCTCGCCCGCCGAGCTGGGGCTCGTCGCCATCGCGGGCTGAGCCGCGCGCCGTGGCTGAGCCGCGCGCCGTGGCAGGGCCGCGCGCCGGGCGTCAGCCGATCGAGGGCGGCGGGGGAGGCGGTGGCGTCGACCGGCGACGCCACTCCACGACCTCGGCGGTGGGCACGCCCGCCTCGGGCACGCCGTCGACGCGGTAGACGCGCAGGCTCATCGGCTCGACCGTCACCGTGTCGCCAGGCACCTGCTCCTCGCCGTCGTGCCGGTCGTCGGCGCTCGACCACAGCAGCGCGTATCCCTCGACGCCGTCGGCGTTCGGCATCGTGACGGGTGTGGCGCGCGGCGAGCCGTGCAGCACGACCAGCACGCGCGAGTACGGCTCGTCGATCGGCGTCGACTCGGCCATGTACTGCACGGTGCGGTCGTGCGCGTGCTCCCAGTCCTCGATCGTCATGGGCGCACCGAAGGCGTTGAACCACTCCATGCGGCTCGAGCCGGCGACGCGGAGGTCGTCGCGACCGAACTCGAGCGGTCGCAGCGCAGGATGCTCGCGGCGCAGGCGGATGAGCCTGCGCGTCTGCTCGAGGAACTCGTCCTGCCAGGGCTTGCGCAGCCACGGCATCCACGTGAGCGCGGAGTCGATGCAGTACGCGTTGTTGTTGCCGCGCTGCGTCCTGCCGAACTCGTCGCCTGCCGTGAGCATCGGGATGCCGGCCGACACGAGCAGCGTGCCGAGCACGTTGCGCATCGAGCGGCGCCGATCGAGCTGCACGGCGACGTCGTCGGTGCGACCCTCGACGCCGTGGTTGTACGAGCGGTTGTCGTTCGTGCCGTCACGGCCGTCCTCGCCGTTCGCGAGGTTGTGCTTCTCGTCGTAGCGCACGAGGTCGGTGAGCGTGAAGCCGTCGTGCGCGGTGACGAGGTTCACCGATGCGAGCGGGCCGCGCCTGCCCGTGAACGTGCCCTGGCTGCCGGCGATCGCGTGCGCGATGGGTCCGACCGACGTGGTCGCCGCCTCGCCGTGACGCAGCCTGCGGTGGTCGCCCAGCCAGAACTGGCGCACGCGGTCGCGGTAGCCGTCGTTCCACTCGCTCCAGCCGTCGCCGAAGCGCCCCACCTGCCACCCGCCCATGCCGACGTCCCACGGCTCGGCGATCATCTTCACGCCGCGCAGCGTCGGATCCGTGGCGATGGCGCGCAGCAGGGGATGGTCGGGCGAGAACGAGGCGTCCTCGCCGCGACCGAGCGTCACGGCCAGGTCGAAGCGGAAGCCGTCGATCTGCACGTCGTGCGCCCAGTAGCGCAGGCTGTCCATGACGAGCGACTGCGCGGCGGGCAGCGAGAGGTCGAGCGTGTTGCCGCATCCCGTGACGTCGACGTAGTGGCCCTCGGGCGTCTGCCGGTAGTACGAGGCGTCGTCGATGAGGCGCAGGCTCGCGGGCGGGCCGCCGGGGCCCTCCTCCGCGGTGTGGTTGTAGACGACGTCGAGGTAGACCTCGAGGCCGGCCTCGTGCAGGAGCCGCACCATGCCCTTCACCTCGCGCAGCACGCCGCCCGTGCCGTCGAGCCGATTGGTGCGCGACGCGTAGTCGCTGTGCGGCGTGAACCACGACAGCGTGTTGTACCCCCAGTAGTTCACCCGCCCCTGCTCGAGCAGTCGTTGCTCGGAGAGGAAGTAGTGGATGGGGAGGAGCTGCACCGCCGTGACGCCGAGATCCTTGAGGTACGCGATGGTGCTCGGATGCGCGACGCCCGCGTAGGTGCCGCGCAGCTCGGGAGGCATGTGGGGCGAGAGCTGCGTGAGGCCCTTCACGTGCGCCTCGTAGATCACGGTCTCGTCGAGCGGCGTCGCGGGGCGTCGCGAGTCGCCCCAGTCGAACGTCGAGTCGATGACCGTGGCGCGGTGGTCGCCCGAGCGCGTGCGCTGGATGCCCTTCGCATGCGGGGGCAGCGCGTGCCGCGACGCGTCGAAGCGATGCGTGGGGCCCGTGGGGCCGTCGACGCCGATGGCGTAGGCCGCGCCCGGCTGCAGCAGGTCGGACTCGACGCTCCACACGTCGTCGTCGTCGCGGCGCATGGGCACGCGGTGCGACACGGCGTCGAGGTCGTCGGGGTCGAACACGCGCAGCTCCATCGACGTCGCGTGCCGCGACCAGACGCTCAGGCGGTGCCCCTGCTCGGTCCCACGGAGACCCAGGCCTCCGCCGAACCCATCCATGCTCCATAGGCTAGGCGACGCCATGCGCTACCTCGACCACGCCGCGACGACCCCGCTGCGGCCGTCGGTGCTCGCCGCGATGGCCGAGGCTCCGTCGCTCGCGAACCCCGCATCCACGCACCGCGCCGGGCAGCGCGCCGCCGCGATGCTCGAGGAGGCGCGGGAGCGGATCGCCGGGGCCGTCGACGCGCATCCCACCGAGGTCGTGCTGACGTCGGGCGGCACGGAGTCGACGAACCTCGCGCTGCAGGGCATGGCACGCGTGCGGCCCGGCGCGCTCGTCGTCGCCGACGGCGAGCATCATGC
Source organism: Agrococcus sp. GCM10030265 (assembly GCF_042666675.1). Classification (NCBI taxonomy): domain Bacteria; kingdom Bacillati; phylum Actinomycetota; class Actinomycetes; order Micrococcales; family Microbacteriaceae; genus Agrococcus; species Agrococcus sp. GCM10030265. The sequence continues at coordinate 690,764 of NZ_JBHTCZ010000002.1, read as the reverse complement.
GACGCTCGACACCGCCGAGGCCCTCGCGTCGGCGGGTCGCGAGGTGCGGTGGGTGCCGATCTCGCAGCAGGCCGTCGTCGACGCCGAGGCCTTCGCCGCCGCCCTGCCGGGCGCGGCGCTCGCGACGGCGCTGTGGGTGTCGAACGAGATCGGCACGGTGCAGGACGTCGCGGCGCTCGGCCGGCTCGCCTCGCGCGCGGGGGTGCCGATGCACGTGGATGCGGTGCAGGCCCTCGGACACGTGCCGGTCTCCGCCCGCTCCCTGGGGCTGTCTGCCGCGGGCGTCGCGACGATCGCCCTCTCGGCGCACAAGGTGGGCGGCCCCGTGGGCGTCGGCGTGCTGCTCGTCGCCCGCGACGCGCCCATCGCGCCCATCGTGCACGGCGGCGGCCAGCAGCGCGGGCTGCGCTCGGGCACGCAGGACGTGCTCGGCGCGCACCTCGCGTCGATCGCGATCGCGGAGGCCGTGACGGAGCTCGCGTCGGAGTGCGCGCGCCTGGCGGCGCTGCGCGACCAGGTGCTCGCAGCGGGCGTCGCCGTGCCGGGCGTGCGGGCGACGGCGCCCGCGGATGCGTGCGCACCCCACGTCGCCCACCTCGCGATCGAGGGCGCCGAGGCCGAGACCATCGTGTTCGCGCTCGACCGGCTCGGGTTCGCCGTCTCGAACGGCTCCGCATGCACCGCGGGCGTGCAGGAGCCGTCGCACGTGCTCCGCGCCATGGGGCTCGGCCACCTCGCGCCGCTGCGCGTCTCCCTGGGGCGCACGACGACGGCCGACGACGTCGACGCGCTGTGCGCAGCGCTCCCCGCGGCGATCGCGACGGCGCGCGCGGCCTCCACGGAGGCGGGCCGTCGCACCGACGGGCGCGACGGTCCCGCTCGGTCGTCGACGGGCTGATCCGGTCGGACGCCGGTCGTGCTCGACGCCGCGCCGCTCGCTCGCGTCGGGCAGCGCATCCCGACCGGTCCGCGGAGCAGCGCCGATGGCCGCCGGTAGCGTGGAGGGCATGCAGGTGCTCGCAGCGATGTCGGGAGGGGTCGACTCCGCCGTGGCCGCCGCACGCGCCGTCGAGGCCGGGCACGACGTCGTCGGCGTGCACCTCGCGCTCAACCGGAACGCGGGCACGCTGCGCACGGGCGCCCGCGGATGCTGCACCGTCGAGGACGCGATGGATGCCCGCCGCGTCGCCGACCGGCTCGGCATCCCCTTCTACGTGTGGGACTTCTCCGAGCGCTTCCAGGAGGCGGTCGTCGACGACTTCCTCGGCGAGTACGCCGCCGGCCGCACGCCGAACCCGTGCCTGCGCTGCAACGAGCGAATCAAGTTCGCGGCGCTCCTCGACCGCGCGATCGGCCTCGGCTTCGACCGCGTCGCCACCGGGCACTACGCGCGCGTCGTCGACACGGCGTCCGGGCCGGAGCTGCACCGCGCATCCGACTGGGCGAAGGACCAGTCGTACGTGCTCGGGGTGCTCACGGCCGAGCAGCTCGCGCACTGCATGTTCCCGCTCGCCGACGCGGCGTCGAAGGCGGAGGTGCGGGCCGAGGCCGAGCGCCGCGGCCTCGCGGTCGCTCGCAAGCCCGACAGCCACGACATCTGCTTCATCCCCGACGGCGACACGCGCGGCTTCCTCGCCGAGCGGCTGGGCGAGGCGCCCGGCGCGATCGTCGATCGCGACGGCACGCAGGTCGGCGAGCACGCGGGTGCGCACGGCTTCACGGTCGGGCAGCGGCGCGGCCTGCACCTCGGGGTGCCGAGCCCCGACGGGCGACCGCGCTTCGTGCTCGAGGTGCGGCCGGCGACGCGCGAGGTCGTCGTGGGGCCGCGCGAGGCGCTCGCCATCGTCGAGCTCGCGGGCTCGCGCGTCTCGTGGGCGGGGGAGCGGCACCCTGGCCTCGACGCGGGGGCGGCGCTCGCGGTCGAGGTGCAGATCCGCGCGCACGCCGATCCCGTGCCCGCGGTCGCCTCGCTCGTGGGCGACGAGCTCGTCGTGCGCGTCGACGAGCCGCTCGCGGGCGTCGCCACGGGGCAGTCGGCCGTGCTCTACCTCGGCACGCGCGTGCTCGGCCAGTGCACGATCGACCGCACGACGTCCGCGGCGCCCGCGGCGCCCGCGGCCGAGCCCGCGCACGCCTGAGCGCTCCTCGCACGGCCCGGTTCGGCCGTCCGCGCCGACCGATGCTGCGCCGCCCTCGACGACCGCCACGCGCCCCGTGACCGGTCGGGAGCGGCGTGCGGCCGATCCGCAACCGGGCGGATGCCTGTCGGGGGTTCGCGGCAGGATGGGGGCATGACGACGACGCTCGACGCGGCCGACGACCGCGCGCAGGAGCTCCGCGAGCAGATCGAGCGGGCACGCGACGCCTACTACCAGCAGGATGCGCAGGTCCTCTCCGACGCCGAGTACGACGCGCTCGTGCATGCGCTCGAGGCGCTCGAGCGCGAGCATCCCGAGCTGCAGTCGCAGGACTCGCCGACGCAGACGGTCGGCGGCACGGTCTCCGCGCTCTTCGATCCCGTCGAGCACGCCGAGCGCATGCTGAGCCTCGACAACGTCTTCTCGGTCGACGAGCTGCGCGAGTGGGCGGCGAAGACGGTCGCGTCGGCCGGGCGCGAGGGCGCGTGGCTGTGCGAGCTGAAGATCGACGGCCTCGCGATCGCGCTGCGCTACGAGCACGGTCGCCTCGTCACGGCCGCGACGCGCGGCGACGGTCGCGTCGGCGAGGACGTCACCGAGAACGCCCTGCGCGTCGCGGGCATCCCGCGGCAGCTGACGGGCTCCGGGCATCCCGCGCTCGTCGAGGTGCGAGGCGAGGTCTTCATCCCGTCGGCCGAGTTCGCGGCGCTCAACGCGCTGCAGGAGCAGCTGCGTGCTCGGCAGCTCGAGCGCTCGCGCGAGCGCTGGGCCGCGCGGCCGGCGGCGAGCCGGGGCGACTTCGACGAGGAGGCGCAGCTCGCGAGCGCACTGCGTCGCTTCCCTGCCTTCGCGAACCCCCGCAACGCGGCGAGCGGCGGGCTGCGGCAGCAGCTCGACAAGAAGGCGGGCCTCGAGCGCGAGGCCGGCGACGCCCGCATCGCGGCGCTGAGGCTCTACGTCCACGGCATCGGTGCATGGCAGCAGCCGCCCGTCGCCACGCAGTCCGAGGTGTACGGCCTCCTCGCCGAGTGGGGCCTGCCCACGAGCCCCTACCTGCGCGTCGTCGACGGCGTCGACGCCATGGTCGAGTACGTCGAGCGGCACGGCCGCGAGCGCCACTCGGTCGAGCACGAGATCGACGGCGTCGTCGTCAAGGTCGACGAGCTCGCGCTGCACGACGAGCTCGGTGCCACGAGCAGGGCGCCGCGGTGGGCGATCGCCTACAAGTACCCGCCGGAGGAGGTGCGCACGAGGCTCCTCGACATCGTCGTGAGCGTGGGCCGCACGGGTCGCGCAACGCCGTTCGCGGTCATGGAGCCCGTGCACGTCTCCGGATCCGTCGTGCGCCAGGCCACGCTGCACAACCAGGAGGTCGTCGTCGCGAAGGGCGTGCTCATCGGCGACACCGTCGTGCTGCGCAAGGCGGGCGACGTCATCCCCGAGGTGCTCGGGCCGGTGGCCGAGCTGCGCGACGGCTCCGAGCGCGCGTTCGTCATGCCGAGCCACTGCCCCGACTGCGGCACCGAGCTGCGCCCCATGAAGGAGGGCGACATCGACCTGCGCTGCCCGAACGCGCGCTCGTGCCCCGCCCAGGTACGCGGCCGCGTCGAGCACGTCGGCAGCCGCGGGGCGCTCGACGTCGAGGCGCTCGGCGAGGTCACCGCCGCAGCCCTCACGCAGCCCGAGGTGCCTGCGATGCCGCCGCTCGAGACCGAGGCGGGCCTCTTCGAGCTCACGATCGACGACCTCATCGGCATCGAGGTCATCGTGCGCGACGGCGAGACGGGCGAGCCGAAGCGCGACGCCAAGACCGACGAGATCTCGCGCCGCACGCCCTTCCAGCGCAATCCCACCGCCGCCGAGCGCAAGGCGGGCCTCGAGGGCCCGCAGCCGTCGAAGCAGGCCACCACGCTGCTCGCCGAGCTCGAGCGCGCCAAGACGACCGACCTCTGGCGGCAGCTCGTGAGCCTCAGCATCCGCCACGTCGGCCCCGTCGCCGCGCGAGCGCTTGCGGGATGGTTCGGCTCGCTCGAGGCCATCGAGCGCGCGTCGCGCGACGAGCTCGCCGAGGTCGAGGGCGTGGGGCCCATCATCGCCGACGCGCTCATCGACTGGCTCGCAGTCGACTGGCATCAGGAGATCCTGCGGCGCTGGCGTGCTGCGGGCGTGCGGTTCGAGATCCCCGGGCACCCGGGGCCGGGCGCCGCGGCCGCAGCCGGCGGCGTGCTCGCCGGACTCACGGTCGTCGCGACGGGCTCCCTCGAGGGCTACACGCGCGAGGGCGCCCAGGAGGCGATCATGGCGGCCGGAGGCAAGGCTGCATCGAGCGTGTCGAAGAAGACCGACTACGTCGCGGCCGGCCCCGGTGCTGGCTCGAAGCTCACGAAGGCCGAGACGCTCGGCGTGCGCATCATCGACGCGGCGCAGTTCCACCTGCTCGTGACCGAGGGCCCCGACGCGATCGCGGAGGCCCCGGCCCTCGACGAGGAGGCGACCGGCGACGACGCCGGTACGCCCGCCCGCGATGCGGGCACGACCGAGGAGGCGGCGCCCGCGGGCGACGCCGGCACGACCGAGGAGGACTGATGGACGCCATCGCACTGCTGCACGAGGTCTACGGACGCATCCCGGAGGAGGTGCGTCGCGCCGTCGACGGCCTGAGCCCCGAGCAGCTCGTCGCGCGGCCCGCCGAGGGCGCGAACACGATCGCCTGGCTCGTGTGGCACCTCGCGCGCGTGCAGGACCACCATGTCTGCGAGCTCGCAGGCGAGACGCAGGAGTGGGTCGAGGGAGGCCACGCGGCCCGGTTCGGCCTCGAGCCCGACGCCGACGACACCGGCTACGGCCACGACGCGGACGACGTCGCACGCGTGCGACCCGAGTCCGTCGAGGCGCTGCTCGCCTACGTCGACGCCGTGCAGGCGCGGTCCATCGCATATCTCGAGACGCTCGCCGAGGCCGACCTCGACCGCGTCGTCGACGACCGCTGGGATCCGCCCGTCACGCTCGGCGTGCGGCTCGTGAGCGTCGCCGACGACGACATCCAGCACGCCGGTCAGGCCGCATACGTGCGGGGGCTGCTCGGCGCATGATCCGTCGCCTCGCGATCGAGGGCTACCGCTCGATCCGCTCGCTCGTGGTCGACCTCGAGCCGCTCACCGTCGTGACGGGCGCGAACGGCAGCGGCAAGTCGAACCTGTACCGCTCGCTGCGACTGCTCGCCGACTGCGGCGAGGGTCGCGTGATCGGCTCGCTCGCATCGGTCGGCGGCCTCGACGCCGTGCGATGGGCGGGCCCCGAGCAGGGCTCCGCACGAGGCCGCGCAGTGCAGGGCACCATCCGATCGGGCCCCGTCTCGCTGCGCCTGGGCGTCGCGACCGATGAGCTCGGATACGCGATCGACCTCGGCATCCCCGTCGCGCAGCGCAGCGTCTTCGACCTCGACCCCGAGATCAAGCAGGAGCACGTGTTCGCTGGCCTCGATCCGCGGCCCGCGGGCGTGCTCGTCGAGCGCAAGCGCGGCCTCGCGCGCATGCGCAGCGACCGCGACTGGCAGCAGCTCGCCGCCAACCTGCACCCGTGGGCGTCGGTGCTCGACGAGCTCGCCGGGCACGAGGAGGCCGCCGAGCTCGCGAGCGCACGACGCATGCTGCGGCGCTGGCGCTTCCACGACGCGCTGCGCACCGACCGCACGGCGCCCGCGCGGCAGCCGCAGGTGGCCACGCGAGCCGTGCGCCTCGACGACGACGGCGCCAACCTCGCCGCCGTGCTGCAGACGGCGATCGAGGCCGGCTGGGATCGCGAGGTGCGCGATGCGATCGATCGCGCCTTCCCCGGCTCGCGGCTGCGGCTGCCGATGTCCGACGGCCGCATGGCGGTCGCCCTCGAGCAGCAGGGCCTGCTGCGTCCGCTCAGCGCGCCCGAGCTCTCCGACGGCACGCTGCAGTACCTGCTGCTCGTCGCGGCCCTGCTCTCGGCCGAGAAGCCGAGCCTCGTGGTGCTGAACGAGCCCGAGCGCAGCCTGCACGCCGACCTCGTCGAGCCGCTCGCGGCGCTCGTCGGGCAGGCGGCCGAGGCGACGCAGGTCGTGGTCGTCACGCATCAGCAGCATCTGGCCGACGCCCTCGGCGGTGCCCGCATCGAGCTCGAGAAGCATGACGGCGAGACCCTCGTCGCCGGCCGTGAGGGCCCGCTCGACGTGCCCGCCTGGCGGTGGCCGACGCGCTGACGCCCGCCGGCCGCGCAGGCGTCAAGGCCAGGCGGCGCGGGCGTCGCCTCCGTAGCGTCGAGGCATGGCAACGCATCGGCACGACGTCCTGGTGATCGGCGCGGGCAACGGCGGGCTCGCCACGGCGGCGCGTCTGCGGCGTCGCGGATGCTCGGACGTCGGGCTCATCGAGCCGTCGACGCGGCACGTGTACAAGCCGCTGCAGAACTACGTCGGCCTCGGCCTCGCCGACGCGCGCGAGCTCGAGCGCCCGCAGGCGAGCCTCATCCCCGACGGGGTGACGTGGCATCGCACCTCCGCGGTGCACGTCGACCCCGTGACGCGCGTCGTCACGTGCGCCGACGGCTCCGAGGTCGCCGGCGCCGACGTGGTCCTCGCGCCCGGCATGGTCATCGACTGGCAGGCGCTCCCCGGCGCAGCCGAGGCCGTGCAGCGAGGCCTCGCGATCTCGACGTTCGACGACGCCCTGCTCGAGCGCGCATGGGAGCGCATCCGCACCTTCGAGCGCGGCACCGCCGTCTTCACGCTGCACGGGCAGCCGGCGTCGGGCCGCGAGACCGCCCTGAAGCCGTTGCTGCTCGCCTGCGACCACTGGCGACGAGAGGGGGTGCGCGAGGCGATCGAGGTCGTGCTCGTGCACGACGAGCCGACGCTGCACACGGTGCCCGCGATCGAGGAGGAGTGGCGCCGGCACTTCGAGGCGGCCGGCGTCGACGTACGGCTCGGCACGCGCGTCGCCGCGATCGACGGCGACGAGCTGGTGCTCGCGTCGGAGGGGAGCGAGCGTCGGCGACGCGTCGACCTGCTGCATCTGCTGCCCCCGTACGCCGCCGCCCCGGTCGTCGCGGCGTCCGGGCTCGACGGGCCGGGCACGGGCGGCTTCGTCGACGTCGACCCGGAGACGCTGCGGCACGCCACGCATCCGAGGGTCTGGGCGATCGGCGATGCCGCAGCGCTCGGCGACGCGCGCACGGGCGGCGCGTTGCGGAAGCAGTCGCGCATCGTCGTGGAGAACATCCGCAGGGCGCGTGCCGGCGACGGACTCGAGCGGTACGACGGCTACACCGTCGCGCCGGTCGCCACCGGCGGTGGTCGGCTGTCGTTCGCGGAGTACGACCGCAGCGGAGCGCTGCGTCGATCGCTGCCGGTGCGTGCGCGCGACGAGCTGCGGGCGCACCGTGCGTGGTACCTGCTCGATCGGCACGTGCTGCCGCAGGTGTACTGGCACGGGATCGTGCGCGGCCGCGCCTGACCGTGGCACGGCGGCGCCCCGCATCCGTGACGCGGATGCGGGGCGTCGTCGTGTGCGTCAGGCGCGCGAGAGGGTGCCCGCGAGGCGTGCGCCGGCCTCGGCGGCGAGCGCCTCGGCGGCGATGCGGCGCTCGTCGGCGAGCGGCCGCAGCGCATCCATCGCCGGGTTGACGCCCGCGAGCGTCAGGTCGCGCTGCACCACCTCGAGGTCGAGGCCCCAGACGTCGCGCAGCGCGCGGTCGAGCCAGCCGGTCGAGTGGTCCCAGCCCTCCTTGGGCGTGCCGGCCGCGTACGAGCCTCCGAGCACCGTCACGAGCACGGCGGGCTTGCCTGCGAGGCCCGAGGCGCCGGGGCCGATGCGCGGGTCGGCGTAGGCGAGGTCGAACCACGTCTTCGCGTGCTGCGAGACGCCGTAGTTGTAGAGGGGCACGGCGAGGAGGATGGCGTCGGCCTCGAGCAGCTCGTCGGCGAGGGTCGTCGAGAGCTCGCGTGCCTCGCGCTGGAGCGCCGTGCGGTCGGCCTCGGGCGTGAAGCCCTCGGTGATCGCGGCGGCCCAGAGGTCGGCGGCGATGGGTGCCGTGCCGACGTCGCGGCGCCGCACGTCGGTGCCGGGGCGTGCCGCGATCCAGGCGGACTCCACGATGTCGCCGAGCGCGCGGCTCGCCGAGGTCGCGGGCATGATGCTCGCGTCGAGGCGGAAGAGGGACATGCTGCTGCTCCTTCGTCGCGCGATCGCTCGCGCATTCGTAGTCGCTCAGAAAAGCGAAGCGACTTGCGTGAGCGTAGCAGACGTACGATGGAGGCGTGACCGAGCCCAGCCACGATCCGCACGTCTGCGACGCCGCGATCACGCGCGCGTTCTCGGTGCTGGGCAAGCGCTGGAACGGCATGCTCCTGCGCGTCCTCGGCTTCGGCACGGGCTCGTTCGCCGAGCTGCGCCGCGCCGTCCCCGGCATCAGCGACACGATGCTCGCCGACCGGCTCGCCGAGCTCGCGGGCGCCGGCCTCGTCGACCGCGTCGTCGAGCCCGGTCCGCCCGTCTCGGTGCGCTACGCGCTCACGGATGCGGGCGAGCGGCTCATGCCCGTGCTCGACGACCTCGGCCGCTGGGCGAGCGACAGCCTCGCAGGCGCCGACGCCGTTCGATGACCTGGCTGCCCCCACGGAAGGTTCCCGCATGACCGACGTCGAGATCAGGCCCCTCCCGGGGGTGCTCCTCGCAGCCGCCACCGACGACGTGCAGCTCGAGGCCGTGCCGGGCGCGGTCGAGGCGCTCTTCCAGGAGGTGCAGACCGCCTTCGGGCACGCACCGGGCGCGCAGGACGTGCCGATGGCCACGTACGAGCGCCACGATGACCGCATGCGCGTCACCGCGGGCTACCTCGTGGGGATGCTCGTGCCCGAGGGCGTCGAGTCGGTCGACGTCGAGCCCGCCGAGCAGGCGGCGTGCCTCGAGCACCACGGGCCCATGTCGGGCGTGCGGGCGACGTGGGATGCCCTGCACGCCGCGATCGCCGAGCGCGGCCTCGTCGCGACGGGCATCGCACGTGAGCGCTACGTGCGTGCGGCATCCGACGACCAGGCCGACTGGATCGTCGAGCTGCAGCAGCCCGTGCGCGCCGCGGACGCGGACGCGGGCGACGCCGCCGACTAGAACAGCGGCGCGGGGGCGTCGACCGGCTCGACGGGTCGCGAGGGCAGCTGTCGCGCGCCGCGCGGGGGAGCGTTGCGCACGAAGTTCGTGCCCGTGCCGTCGGCGACGCGCGAGCGCAGCAGCCCGTGCCTGCGTGCGAGCGGCGTCGTGCGTGCTCGCAGCCAGTCGCGGTACTCGCGGCAGGCGTACGCGCCCGTGCCGTAGATGCGGCCGTACTGCTCGCGCAGGTGCGGATGCTCGGCCTCGAGCCACGCGAGGTACCACTCGCGTGCGCCGGGCCGAAGGTGCAGCGCACTCGTGGCGACGCCCGTCGCACCCGCCTCGGCGATCGCGGCGTACGCGCGGTCGAGGTGCGCGCGCGTGTCGGTGAGCCCGGGCAGCACGGGCATGAGGAAGACCTCGCAGTCGAGGCCGACCTCGCGAGCCGCGCGCACGGTCGCGAGGCGCGCGGCGGTCGACGGGGTGCCGGGCTCGACCGACTGCTGCAGCTCGTCGTCGAACACGGCGATCGACATCGCGATCGACACCGGCACGTCCTTCGCGAGCTCGGCGAGCAGCGGCAGGTCTCGGCGCAGCAGCGTGCCCTTCGTGAGCACGGCGATGGATGCGCCGTGGGCGGCGAGCGCCCGCAGGATGCCGGGCATGAGCCGGTAGCGGCCCTCTGCGCGCTGGTAGGGGTCGGTGTTCGTGCCCAGGTGCACCCGGTCGACGTCGCGCCTCGTGGTGCGCAGCTCGCGCTCGAGCACCTCGACGACGTTGGCCTTCACGACGATGCGGCTGTCGAAGTCGGCGCCCGCGTCGAGGTCGAGGTAGCGGTGCGTGTCGCGGGCGAAGCAGTAGACGCATGCGTGCTGGCAGCCGCGGTACGGGTTGATCGTCCATGCGCCGCCCATGGGCCCGCCGCCGGCGACGTGGTTGAGGGCGCTGCGCGCCGTGACCTCCATGAAGGCCATGCCGTCGAAGCCCGGCGTCGGCCATCGCTCGAGCGTCGCCGAGCGCTCCTCGAGGCCGGGCAGCGCATCGGCGTCGGCATGCGTCGCCTGCTGGGACTCCCATCGCATGCCGCTCATTCGAACACACGTTCGAACCGCGCGCAAGCCGGCGCCTCGGGCGCGGTCGCGCAGGTCGGACATGAGACATCCCTCATGTCGCCCTCACATCCCTCTCGTGCGCGGCCTCCACCGTGGAGCCATGACCTCGATCGCGACCGCAGCCCTCGGCACCCGGGCATCGTTCGGTGCGCTGCTGCGCGGCGGCGCCGTCGTCGCCGCGGCCGTCGCCGCCTGGCACGCCACCGACGGATGGGACATCGAGCAGCGGCTCGTGCTCACGGCGCTCGCGGGCGCCACGCTCGCGTGGGTCGTCACGCGCGTCGACGACACGCGCGTCGCGCTCGTCGCCGTCGCCGTGCTCGCGCTCGCAGGTGCGGTGCCGCCCGCCGTCGTCGGCCGATCGTTCGTCGACCCGACGATCTGGCTGCTCGTCGGCTCGTGCGCGCTCGCAGCGGGCGTCGCGGCGTCGGGCCTCGCCCAACGTGCCGCGATCGCGCTCGTCGGCGGCGCGCGCTCCGTGCGCGGCCTCTGGCATCGCACGACGATCGCGCTCGTCCTCACGACGTTCGCGGTGCCTGCGACGAGCGGCCGCGCCGCGCTGGCGCTCCCGGTCTTCCGCACGATCGCCGGCGCGCTGCCCGCACGGCATCAGCGCGCGCTGTCGCTGCTGTTCCCCGCGGTGATCCTGCTGTCGGCCTTCGCGTCGATCCTCGGCGCAGGCGCCCACCTGGTCGCCGCGAGCCTCGTCGAGAGCGCGACGGGCACGCGCATCTCGTTCGCGTGGTGGCTGCTGCTCGGCGCACCGGTCGCGCTCGCGACGTGCGTCGTCGTCACCGAGCTCGTGCTCGTCGGCTGGCTCTCCCGCGCCGACCGCGCCCTCGACGTCGCCGCCGTCGCCGCTGCCGTCCGCGCGGCCGATGGCACGCGCCGTCGAACCCCGTCCGCACCCGAGGTGCGAGCGCTCGTGACGCTCGTGACGGTGATCGCCCTGTGGGCGACGGAGGCCGCGCACGGCATCCATCCCGCGATCGTCGCGATGGTCGCCGGCGCGATCACGGTGCTGCCGATCGTCGGGACGACCACGCCGGCGCACGCGGCGCGGCAGGTGCCGTGGTCGCTGCTCGTCTTCCTCGCCGCGACGCTCGCGCTCGGCACGGCGCTCGTGACGAGCGGTGCGGCGGATCGGCTCGCGCAGGCCTCGCTCGGCGCCCTCGGCGGCGCGCATCCCGCGAGCGTGCTGCTCGCGATCGTCGTCGTCTCGACGCTCGCGCACCTCGTCGTGCAGTCGCGGACCGCGCGCGCGACGGTGCTGCTGCCCGTCGTGCTCGTCGTCGCCCTCGGTGCGGGCATCAACCCGGTCGCCGCGGCGCTCGCATCCACGGCGGCCGCCGGCTTCTGCCTCACGCTCACGTCGTCGGCGAAGCCCGTCGCGATGTTCGCCTCCGTGGCGGGCGTGCAGTCGTTCGACCGCGCATCCCTCCTCGCCCTCGCCGCCATGACGGCGCCCGTCGTCGTCGGCACGACGCTGCTCGCAGCCGCGTGGCTGTGGCCCGCCCTCGGCGTGCCCCTCGAGACCCCCGCCGCCCTGCGCGGCACCCGATGAATGGAGTCCACCATGCTCGCCGCTCCCACCGTCCTCGTCGCTCCCAGCGGCTTCAAGGAGTCGCTCGACGCCGACCTCGTCGCCGACGCCATCGCCACGGGCGTGCGCCGCGTGCTCCCCGGCGCCGACGTGCGCTGCATGCCGCTCGTCGACGGCGGCGAGGGCACGGCCGTCGCGCTCGTCGCCGCGACGGGTGGCCGCATCGTGCGCCGCACGGTCGTCGGTCCCGTCGGCGAGCCGATCGCGAGCCACCTCGGCATCCTCGGCGACGGCACGACCGCCGTCGTCGAGATGGCGGCCGCCGCCGGGCTGCGTCTCGTGCCGCGCGATCGCCGCGATCCGCTGCGCACGACGACGTTCGGCGTCGGCGAGCTCATCCTCGCCGCGCTCGACGAGGGCGTGACGCGCATCCTCGTCGGATGCGGCGACTCGGGCACGTCGGACGGCGGCGCCGGAGCGCTGCAGGCCCTCGGCGCCCGGCTGCTCGACGCCGACGGACGCGAGCTCGGCCACGGTGCCCGGGTGCTGCGAGACCTCGACCGCATCGACCTGGCCGGACTCGATCCGCGCCTCGCCGACGTCGGCATCACCGTGGCGTGCAATCCCACGAACGTGCTGACGGGGCCGCGCGGCGTCGCGCGCGTCTTCGGGCCGCAGAAGGGCGCGAGCCCCCGTCAGGTCGACCGGCTCGCGAAGGCGCTGAAGCACTGGGCCCGCACGCTCGAGCACGACGCGCCCGCCGCCGCCGGCGTCGACCTGCGGCGCGGCCTCGGCACGGGCGCGTCGGGAGGGCTCGGCGCGGGCCTCGCAGCCATCGGCGCGACGCTGCGACCGCGCTTCGAGGTGCTGCTCGACCAGGTCGACCTCGACGGGGCCGTCGCGGACGCCGACCTCGTGATCACCGCCGAGGGCTCCATCGACGCGCAGACGCCGCGGGGAAAGGTGCCCGCCGAGGTCGCGCGCCGCGCGTCACGCGCCGGCGTGCCCGTCCTCGCGCTCGCGGGCACGATCGGCGCCGACGCCGACTGCGTGCGCGCGATCGGCATCGGCGCCGTGCAGGGCATCCTGCCCGCGCCCATGGCGCTCGACGAGGCCTGCGCCCGCGCTGCCGAGCTCGTGGCCGACGGCACGGAGCGCGCGCTGCGCACCGTGCTGCTCGGCGCATCGCTCGCTCCCGTGCTCGCCGACGCCGGCGAGCAGCACGCCGCCGCCGCATAGGCTGACGTGGTGCTGGGGCGACGCTTCGAGATGGCGGGCGTCGCCGTGGCGCTCGCCGCCCTCGCCCTCGCCGCGGCCATCGGCCTCGCCGACGGGTGGGACCGCGTCCTCGACGCGCTCGTGTGGATCGCCGCCCTCACGACCGTGCCGACGCTGGGCCTCGCCGGATTCGCGCACGTCGCCGCGATGCGGCGGATGCAGCGCGTCAAGGCGCACGACGCGCTGATCGCCGCGACCGGCGTCGCCGCCACCGCGATCGTCGCGGTCGCCCTCGCGCTCGCACCCGCGCAGCCGCGGCTCGCGACGGCGCTGCTGCACTGCTGCTGGCCCGCATGGGTGCTGGGACTCGCGTTCACGGCCTACCTGCTGCACGCCGCGGCATCCCGCCCGCTCGAGCCGGGCATGACGCCGCGCACGATCGTCGTGCTGGGCGGCGCGCTGCAGGGCAGGCACGTCGGGCCGCTGCTGCGCAGGCGCGTCGAGCGCGCTGCGACGCTGTGGCACGACCTCGGCGACCCGAGCGTGCGGATGGTGGCGTCGGGCGGGCAGGGTGCCGACGAGCCGCGCAGCGAGGCCGCGGCGATGGCCGAGCACCTCGTCGAAGCGTGCGGCGTGCCCGCCTCGGCGATCGACCTCGAGGACCGCTCGACGTCGACGGAGGAGAACCTCGCGCTCACGCGCGGGACGCTCGGCGCGACCGAGCCGTGGCTCGTCGTCACGAGCGAGTACCACGTGCCCCGCACGCGCGTGCTGCTGCAGCGCCTCGGCATCCGCGGCGACGCGACGGGCTCGTGGTCGAGCCCCGTGTATCGCCCGGGCGCCCTCGTGCGCGAGCTCGCCGCGACGGTGCGCCCCGCTCGCGCCACCTTCCTCGTGCTCGGCGCGCTCGCCGTCGCATCGACGATCGTCGGCCTCGTCCGCACGTCCGCCCTCGTCGGCTGACCCGTGCGCGCTCCGTAGGATCGGAGGATGCCAGGGCCGCTCGCGATCGCGCTCGCGATCGTCGGGATCGTGCTCGCGTCGCGCGATCCGCGCAGGCTCGTGCCCGGCGTCCTGCTGACGCTCGCCGCAGCCTCCCTCGTGACGACGCTCGCATCGACGCTCGTGACGGGCCTCGACGACGTGGGCGCGCTGCTCGGGGTCGACGATCGTGCACGCGGCCTCGCCCAGGCGCTCCTGCTCATCGGGATCCCGGCGCTCGCGGGCCTCGCACTCGGGCTGGCGCTCGTCGTGAACGGCGTGCTCATGCTGCTGCGGGAGCGCCGCTCGCCCGCGCATGCGCTGTCGCTCGCCGCGGGCGTCGCGATCGTCGCGCTGTACGCGCTCGGCTGGCTCACGATCGCCGCCGAGCTCGGCGTCGTGGCCGTGCTCGTCGTGCTGCTCGCCGCGCCGGTGGGCTACCTCGGCATCGTCCTCCTCGCCTTCCTCGGCTGGTCGCTCGCATACGGCGCGATCGCGCGCCGCGCGCCCGTGGCCGCAGCCGTCGTCGTGCTGGGCGCCGGGCTCGTCGACGGCCGCGTCTCGCCGCTGCTGGCGTCGCGCGTCGCCCGCGCCGTCGAGCTCGCGCAGCGCGATCCGCGCACGCTGCTCGTGCTCTCGGGCGGGCAGGGCGCCGACGAGCCGCGCAGCGAGGCGGCGGCGATGGCCGAGCACGCCGAGACCCTCGGGGTCGCGTCGCACAGGATGCTGCTCGAGGATGCGTCGACGACGACGGAGGAGAACCTGCGGCGCACGCGCGCGCTGCTGGACGAGCGCGGCCTGCGCGGCCCCGTCACCGTGGTGACGAGCGACTACCACGCGTTCCGCGCCGCGACCCTGCTGCGCCGCCTCGGCATGCGCGGCCATGCGCTCGGCGCTCGCACGGCGGCCTACTACCTCCCGAGCGCCCTCCTGCGCGAGTACGTCGCGCTGCTGCGCGACCACCTCCGCGTGCACGCCGCGATCGTCGGCGCGCTGCTCGTGCCGGCCGCGGCGGTCGGCGCGCTCGCGACGGTGCGCGCGCTCGGCGGCTGACGCGGGCGGCCGCGGGTCGCCGCGTTTCGTAGGATGGACCGCATCCCCTTCCGACACGCTGGGAGTCGCATGTCCGACATCACTCGCGAGCAGGTCGAGCATCTCGCCGGCCTCTCGCGCATCGCCCTCACCGACGAGGAGGTCGAGAGCCTCACGACCGAGCTCTCCGCCATCGTCGACGCCATCGCGAAGGTCTCCGAGGCCGTCTCGGGCGACGTGCCCGCCACGAGCCACCCCGTGCCGCTCGCGAACGTGACGCGCGCCGACGTCGAGGGCGAGACGCTCTCGAACGCGCAGGTCTTCGCAGGCGCACCCGCGCACGACGGCGAGCGCTTCCGCGTCTCGGCGATCCTGGGGGAGGAGCAGTGAGCGACCTGACGCGGATCTCCGGCGCCGAGCTCGCAGGGCTCCTCGCATCCGGCGAGGTGTCGAGCGTCGAGGCGACGCAGGCGCACCTCGACCGCATCGCAGCCGTCGACGGCGACGTCCACGCCTTCCTGCACGTCAACGCGAGCGCGCTCGACGAGGCGCGCCGCATCGACGAGCGCCGCGCGGCGGGCGAGTCGCTGCACGAGCTCGCGGGCGCGCCCGTCGCCATCAAGGACGTGCTGTGCACCGTCGGCATGCCGTCGACGTCGGGCTCGCGCATCCTCGAGGGCTGGGTGCCGCCGTACGACGCGACGCCCGTCGCGCGCCTCAAGGCCGCTGGCCTCGTCGCGCTCGGCAAGACGAACATGGACGAGTTCGCCATGGGGTCGTCGACCGAGCACTCCGCCTACGGGCCGACGCGCAACCCCTGGGACCTCGAGCGCATCCCCGGCGGCTCGGGCGGTGGATCGGCCGCGGCCGTCGCCGCGTTCGAGGCGCCCTTCGCGCTCGGCAGCGACACCGGCGGCTCGATCCGCCAGCCCGCGGCCGTGACCGGCTCCGTCGGCGTGAAGCCGACGTACGGCGGCGTCAGCCGCTACGGCGCCATCGCGCTCGCATCGAGCCTCGACCAGGTGGGTCCCGTGTCGCGCACGGTGCTCGACTCGGCGCTCGTGCACGACGTCATCGCGGGGCACGATCCGCACGACTCCACGTCGCTCGAGCGCGAGTGGCCGTCGTTCGCGGCGGCCGCTCGCGAGGGCGCCGCATCCGGCTCGCTCGCCGGGCTGCGGGTCGGCGTCATCCGCGAGCTCGACAGCGAGGGCATCGCCCCCGACGTCGCGCGGCGCTTCCACGAGACCGTGGCGCTCATCGAGCGCGCGGGCGGCGAGGTCGTCGAGGTGTCGATGCCGAGCGTCGAGCACGCCGTCGCCGCCTACTACCTCATCCTCCCCGCGGAGGCCTCCTCGAACCTCGCCCGCTTCGACTCGGTGCGCTTCGGCCTCAGGGTCGAGCAGCCGGGACAGACGGTCGAGGACGTCATGGCCGCGACGCGCGAGGTCGGCTTCGGTCCCGAGGTCAAGCGCCGCATCATCCTCGGCACCTACGCGCTCTCGGCCGGCTACTACGACGCCTACTACGGCTCGGCCCAGAAGGTGCGCACGCTCATCCAGCGCGACTTCGACGCCGCCTTCGCGCAGGTCGACGTCCTCGTGAGCCCCTCGGCGCCCACGACGGCGTTCCGCCTCGGCGAGAAGATCGACGACCCGCTCGCGATGTACGCGAACGACATCACGACGATCCCCGCGAACCTCGCGGGCATCCCCGGCATGTCGGTCCCGATGGGGCTCGGCGACGACGGCCTCCCCGTGGGGCTGCAGCTGCTCGCGCCGCTCTTCGAGGACGTGCGGCTCTACCGCGCGGGCGCGACGATCGAGGCGCTGCTCGCCGAGCAGTGGGGCGGCATCCTCGGCCACCAGGCACCGGCACTCACGGAGGTCGCACGATGAAGGACCGTCTCATGGACTTCGACGAGGCCCTCGAGCTGTACGAGCCCGTGCTCGGCTTCGAGGTGCACGTCGAGCTCGGCACGCGCACGAAGATGTTCTCGGCGGCGCCGAACCCCGCGCATCCCGACCACCACGACGCGGCGCCGAACACGCTCGTCGACCCGCTGAGCCTCGGCCTGCCGGGCAGCCTCCCCGTCGTGAACGAGACCGCCATCCGGTACTCGATCTCGCTGGGCCTCGCGCTCGGGTGCGAGATCGCCGAGTCGAGCCGCTTCGCGCGGAAGAACTACTACTACCCGGACACGCCGAAGAACTACCAGATCTCGCAGTACGACGAGCCCATCGCCTTCGAGGGCTCCGTCGAGGTGCAGCTGGCGGATGGTCGGCTCGTCGACATCCCGATCGAGCGCGCGCACATGGAGGAGGACGCCGGCAAGCTCACGCACGTCGGCGGCTCGACCGGGCGCATCCAGGGCGCGTCCTCGTCGCTCGTCGACTACAACCGCGCCGGCGTGCCGCTCGTCGAGATCGTGACGAAGCCCATCGTGGGTGCCGAGCACTCGGCGCCCGAGCTCGCGCGCGCCTACGTCGCGGCCGTGCGCGACATCGTGCTGTCGCTCGGCATCTCCGAGGCCCGCATGGAGCGCGGCAACCTGCGCTGCGACGCGAACGTGTCGCTGCGGCCGCGCGGCCAGGAGCGCCTCGGCACGCGCACCGAGACGAAGAACGTCAACTCGATGCGCTCGGTCGAGCGCGCCGTGCGCTACGAGATCCAGCGGCAGGCGGCCATCCTCGCGGCCGGCGGCACCATCACGCAGGAGACGCGGCACTGGCACGAGGACACGGGCACCACGAGCCCGGGCCGCCCGAAGTCCGACGCCGACGACTACCGCTACTTCCCCGAGCCCGACCTGCTGCCGGTGCAGCCGAGCCGCGAGCTCGTGGAGGAGCTGCGCGCGGCGCTGCCCGAGCAGCCGGGCGCCCGCAAGCGCAGGCTGCAGGGGGAGTGGGGCTTCACCGACCTCGAGCTGCAGGACGTCGTGAACGCGGGCCTGCTGGGCACGATCGAGGAGACGGTGCGCGCGGGCGCGACGCCGGCGTCGGCGCGCAAGTGGTGGACGGGCGAGCTCGCTCGCGTCGCGAACGAGCGCGGCGTGGATGCCTCGACCCTCGTGTCCCCCGCCCACGTCGCCGAGCTGCAGCGCCTCGTCGACGAGGGCGCGCTCACCGACCGCCTCGCGCGGCAGGCGCTCGAGGGCGTCGTCGCGGGCGAGGGGTCGCCGTCCGAGGTCGCTGCGGCCCGTGGGCTGCAGGTCGTCTCGGACGAGGGTGCGCTCGTCGCGGCCGTCGACGAGGCGCTCGCCGCGCAGCCCGACGTGCTCGCGAAGATCCGCGACGGCAAGGTGCAGGCCGCGGGCGCGGTGATCGGCGCGGTGATGAAGGCCATGCGCGGTCAGGCGGACGCCGCTCGCGTGCGCGAGATCGTGCTGGAGCGCGCTGCGCAGTCCTGACGATCCGGCACGTGCACGACGGATGGGCCCCCGCGACACGCGGGGGCCCATCTGCCATCTCGGCGGGATGCGAACCATCCTTTCGCGCATTCGTCAAGGGCTACGCCTCAGATCGTCATAGGTTCCTGCTAGGTGCGAGGGTGGAGCGCAAGGGGCAACCCGGCACGGCCCACGAGGCCGTGCCATCAACGGAAGGAACGCACCAATGGGAATCATCGGATGGATCGTCCTCGGTCTCGTCGCTGGGGCCATCGCGAAGCTGATCCTCCCCGGCAGGCAGGGTGGCGGCTGGATCATCACGCTCGTGCTGGGCGTCGTCGGAGCGCTCCTCGGAGGCTTCCTCGGGTCCGTGCTCTTCAACGCACCGCTCGAGGAGTTCTGGTCGCTGCAGACGTGGCTGCTCGCCATCGGCGGCTCGATCATCGTGCTGCTGGTCTACGGCCTCATCACGCGGAACAGCCGCGGCAAGACGCGCGCCTGATCGCAGGATGCACGAGGGGGTCGACCATCCGGTCGGCCCCCTTCGTCGTGCGTGGGCGCGAGCGCGCTCAGGCGAGCGCCGCGAGCTCGTCGACGTGGTCGAGGTCGGTGACGTCGAGGCACTGCAGGTAGACGCGCTCGGCACCCATGGCTCTCACCTGCGCGAGACGGTCGGCGGCCTCCGCCGGCGTGCCCGCGATGCCGTGCTCGCGCAGCTCGGCGGGCTCCCGCCCGATGCGCGCCGCGCGCCGCACGAACGCCTCCTCGGTCTGCCCGACGCACGCGACGAGCGCCACCGAGTACGTCATGGGCGCGGTGCGCTCCGCCTCGGCGACGGCCTCCCGCACGCGTGCGAACGTCGCCTCGATCGCGTCGAGCTCGGGGAACGGGATGTTGAACTCCGTCGCGTAGCGCGCCGCGATCGCCGGCGTGCGCCTCGCGCCGTGGCCGCCGACGAGCACGGGCACGGGCGCCTGCACGGGCTTCGGCAGCGCGGGGGAGTCGGCGAGCGCGTAGTGCTCGCCCGTGAACGAGAACGACTCGCCCGCGGGCGTCTCCCACAGGCCCGTGACGATCGCGAGCTGCTCCTCGAGCATGCCGAAGCGCTTGGCGGGGAAGGGGATGCCGTAGGCGGCGTGCTCCTGCTCGAACCACCCGGTGCCGAGGCCGAGCTCGACCCGGCCGCCGGACATCGCATCCACGTTCGCCACCTGGATCGCGAGGATGCCGGGCAGCCGGTAGGTCACCGACGAGACGAGGGTGCCGAGCCGGATGGTCGACGTGTCGCGCGCGAGGCCCGCGAGCGACGTCCACGCATCGGTCGGGCCGTGGCCGGGGTCGCCGTCGCCCATCCGCAGGTAGTGGTCGGAGCGGAAGAACGCGTCGAACCCGGCGGCCTCGGCGCGCAGCGCGATCGCGAGCAGCTCGTCGTAGGAGGCGCCCTGCTGGGGCTCGGTGAAGATGCGGAGGGTCATGCGCTCGAGCCTAGGCGCGCCCTCCGCGCGCCCTCGGGCCACCGGCCGTACGCTGGCGGGATGGAGTTCGGCTACTCGCTCGGCTACTGGCGCCAGGGTCCGCCGCCGCAGGCCCTCGAGACGATCCTCGCCGCCGAGCGGCTCGGGTTCGACTCGGTGTGGACGGCGGAGGCGTACGGCTCGGATGCGTTCACCCCGCTCGCGTGGTGGGGCGCGGGCACGTCGACGATCCGGCTCGCGACCGGCATCGCGCAGCTGTCCGCGCGCACGCCGGCGGCCACCGCGATGCAGGCGATGACGCTCGACCACCTCTCGGGCGGCCGCGTCATCCTCGGCATCGGAGCCTCGGGCCCGCAGGTCGTCGAGGGCTGGTACGGCCAGCCGTACCCGCGGCCCCTCGCACGCACCCGCGAGTACGTCGCCATCCTCCGCAGCATCATGGCGCGCGAGGCGCCCGTGACGGCCCCCGGGCCGCAGCTGCCGTTGCCGCTCACCGGCGAGGGCACCACGGGGCTCGGCAAGCCGCTGCAGTCCACGTTGCATCCCGCGCGGCCGCACGTGCCCATCCACCTCGCCGCCGAGGGGCCGCGGAACACGGCGCTCGCCGCCGAGATCGCCGACGGCTGGCTGCCGTTCCTGCTCTCGCCCGCCCTCGACGCCGAGGCGCGCGCGAACCTCGCGGACGGCTTCGCCAAGCGCGACGCAGCGTTGCCCGGCCCCGAGGCCTTCGAGGTGTCGCTGCCCGTGCCCGTGGTCGTCGACGACGACCTCGAGCGGGCGGCCGACCGCGTGCGGCCCATGATCGCCCTCTACGTCGGCGGCATGGGCGCCAAGGGGCAGAACTTCCATCTCGACGCCGTCGCTCGCCTCGGCTACGAGGCCGAGTGCGACGTCATCCAGGAGCGCTACCTCGCGGGCGACAAGGCGGGCGCCATCGCAGCGGTGCCGACGCGTCTCGTCGAGGAGATCGGGCTCGTCGGCCCGCTCGCGAAGGTGCGCGACGACCTGCAGCGCTGGGAGTCGACCGTCGTGACGCGCATGCTCGTGCAGGGCGACGTCGCCGCGCTGGAGGCGATCGCGGAGCTGCGCTCGTGAGGATGGACTGGGGCGCGTGGGGTGGCGACGTGCTCTCCGCCGAGGCGAGGGCTGCGCGCGAGCCCGAGGCGCCCGCGAAGATCGGCGCCGCACGCGATCTCGTCGTCGAGACGCTCGACGGGTTCGTCGGCGCCGTCGTCGGCATCGAGGCGGGCCACGTGCACCTCGAGGATCGCAGAGGCAAGGTGCGGCTCTTCCCCCTGGGCCTCGGGTTCCTCGTCGACGGCGAGCCCGTCGAGCTGACGAAGCCGCTGGCGGCGGCGACGCGCACGCCGACGCGCACGGCGTCCGGATCGCGCGCCGTCGTCGATCACCGCGCCCGCGTGGCGCTGCCGAGCCGGATCCTCGTCGAGGGCACCCACGATGCCGAGCTCGTCGAGAAGGTGTGGGGACACGACCTGCGGGTCGAGGGCGTCGCCGTGGAGCCGCTCGGCGGCATCGACGACCTCGCGTCGCTCGTCGCCGACCACCGGCCGAGCGCCGAGCGCCGGCTCGGCATCCTCGTCGACCACCTCGTGCCCGGCTCGAAGGAGTCGCGCATCGCCGCCGAGGTCGCGCGCGGCCCGCACGCCCGGTTCGTGCGCATCGTCGGTCACCCGTACATCGACGTGTGGCAGGCGGTGAAGCCTGCGCGCGTCGGCCTCGAGCGCTGGCCGGACGTGCCGCGCAGCGAGGACTGGAAGCGCGGCACGCTGCGACGCCTCGGCCTGCCGCACGAGGACCAGGCGGACGTCGCCCGCGGGTGGCAGCGCATCCTCGCTCGGGTGCGCGACTGGAACGACCTCGAGCCTGCGCTGCTCGGCCGCGTCGAGGAGCTCATCGACTTCGTCACGGCCTGATCGCGCGGACGCCGACGGGATCGGGTGCATGCTGGGCCCGTGACCGTGCCCGCAGCAGCCGCGACCTCGCCCCGCGCCATCCAGGCGACGTACCTCGCGCTCACCGGCTCGACGACGCTCGCCACGAGCATGATCTGGGGGATCAACACGATCTTCCTGCTCGACGCGGGGCTGTCGAACCTCGAGGCGTTCGCGGCGAACGCGTTCTACACCGTCGGCCTCCTGCTCTTCGAGATCCCGACGGGCGTCGTCGCCGACCTGCGCGGGCGTCGCCTGTCGTTCCTGCTGGGCTCGGCGGTGCTCGCCGCCTCGACGGCGCTCTACGTGCTGCTGTGGGTGTGGGAGTCGCCGTTCTGGGCGTGGGCGGCCGCGTCGGTGCTGCTCGGGTTCGGCTACACCTTCTTCTCCGGCGCCATGGAGGCGTGGGTCGTGGATGCGCTGCGCTCGGCGGGCTACCGAGGCGAGCTCGACGGCGTCTTCGGTCGCGCGCAGGCCGCGTCGGGCGCCGCGATGCTCGTCGGCAGCGTGCTCGGCGGAGTCCTCGCGCAGCTCGTGGGGCTCTGGCTGCCGTTCGCGCTGCGCTCGCTGCTGCTCGTCGCAAGCCTCGTCGCCGCGGCGATCTGGATGCACGACCTCGGGTTCACGCCGATGCGCGCGCGGGCGGGCACCGCGATGCGACAGCTGCTGCGCGTGTCGGTCGACGTCGGCCTGCGCGACGGCAGGCTGCGATGGCTCATGCTCGCGGGACCCTTCGTCGGCGGCTCGATGGGCTACGTCTTCTACGCGGCGCAGCCGTACCTGCTCGAGCTGTACGGCGATCCGCGCGCCTACGCCCTCGCGGGCATCGTCGCGGCGCTCGTCGCGGCGGCGCAGATCGTGGGCGGCATGCTCGCGGCGCCGCTGCGCCGCGTCGTGCGCCTGCGCACCTCGCTCATGCTGGGCGCGCTCGTCGTGTCGACCCTCGCGCTCGTCGTCGCGGGCGTCACGTCGTCGTTCTGGGTCGCGGTGGCGATGCTCGCCGTCTGGGGGCTCGCGCTCTCGGCGCTCATGCCCGTGCGGCGCGCGTACCTCAACGCGTGCATCCCGTCGCAGCAGCGCGCGACGGTGCTGTCGTTCGACTCGCTGCTGGGCAGCATCGGGGGCTTCGTGCAGCCGGCGTTCGGTCGCGCCGCCGACCTGCAGGGCTACGGCGTGACCATCGTGGCGTCGTCGGTGCTGCAGGCGCTCGCGATCCCGTTCGTCGTCGCCGCGCGTCGCCGGCGCGACCCTGTGGACGCGGGGGAGGCGTAGCGGCGCCGCGATGCGCACGGAGCGCGAGCTCGAGCGTCATGCGCGCCCAGGGTGCCGCTGCGTGCGCATCCAGGTGCCTAGGCGTGCGCCTCTCGATCCCGATGGCCGACGGGCTCGACCTGGATCGTCGAGTGCTCGACGTCGAAGTGCTCGGCGATGCAGGTCTGCACCTCGGCGAGGATCGCAGCACCGTGCCCGTCGCGGAAGCAGCCGTCGTCGACGACGACGTGCGCGGTGAGCACGGGCAGGCCCGTCGCGATCTGCGAGGCGTGCAGGTCGTGCACGGCCGCGACGTGATCGAGCCCGAGGATGTGGCTGCGGACGGCGTCGAGGTCGATCGCCTCCGGGGTCTCCTCCAGCAGGATGCGGCCGGATGCGCGCAGCAGCACCGCCGCCCTCGGGATGATGAGGCACGCGACCACCATCGCCGCGATCGCGTCGGCCTGCAGGAAGCCCGTGAGCGCGATGACGACGGCGGCCACGATGACGGCCACCGAGCCGAGCGCGTCGTTCACGACCTCGAGGAACGCCGCGCGCAGGTTGAGGTTCGCGTCGCGCGCCGAGACGAGCACGAGGATCGCGACGACGTTCGCGGCGAGGCCGAGCACCCCGAAGACGAGCAGCGCCTGCCCCTCGACGTCGGGCGGGTCGAGCAGGCGCCGCACGCCCTCGACGAGCGCGAGCACGCCGATGGCGAGCAGCACGCCGGCCTGGGTCGCCGCGCTCAGCACCTCCGCGCGTGCGAAGCCCCATGTGCGGCGAGCCGTGGGCGGCCGCAGCGCGAGCGTGGCGGCGACGAGCGACAGCGCGAGCCCGGCGACGTCGGTGAGCATGTGGCCCGTGTCGACGAGCAGCGAGAGCGAGCCGGTGACGACGGCGCCGACGGCCTGCACGACGAGCACGCTCGCCGTGATGCCGAACGCGATCGCGAGGCGCCTGCGGTTCGCGATCGCCCCGGGCGCGTGGTCGTGGCCCGCGCCCATCAGGCGGCCTCGTGGTCGTGGGTCGTGGCGCCGTCGACGCGGTCGGCGAGCAGTGCGGCGGCCGCGAGCACCGCCGCGACCTCGTCGGCGGCGACGATCGAGTACCAGGAGGCCCGCCCCTCCGGCCGCGACGTGACGAGCCCGCAGTCCCGCAGGCACGCGAGGTGCGCGCTCACGGTCGACTGCGCAAGATGCAGGTGCTCGGTGAGGTCGCGCACGCGGTGCTCGCCCTCCATGAGATGGGTGAGCAGTCGCACGCGGCCCGGGTCGGAGAGCGCGTGCAGCACGGTCGCGACGCGCGACCCATCCATCGTCATCCGACGATGATAGCGCTGTGTGCCGATGCGACCGGGGTCAGCGCAGCGGCTCGACCACGACCGGCGGCGTGATCTTCGCCGTGCGGCCGTCGCCCGACGACCGGCCCGTGAGCCGCCGCCCGATCCAGGGCATGACGTGGCGACGGTAGTAGTCGGCATCGCGGCGACCCTCGGCCGTCGTGCGCGGCACGAGGTCGAGCCATGCATGCGGGGCGTCGTGGCCGAGGGCGCGCAGGAACGTCGTCGCCGCGCGCGCATGCCCGGCCGCGTTCAGGTGCAGGCGGTCGTCGGTCCAGAACCGGCCGTGCTGCAGCTCGACGTCGGTCCAGTTGTCGACGAAGGGCACGTCGAGCGCGTCCGCCCACCCGCGCACGGCATCCCGCAGCGCATCGCCGCGCCGCAGCATGACGCCGCCGCCCGCCATGACGCCCGACGGGTTCGCGCCCGACACCATGACGGGCACGATGCCCGCGTCGAGGATGCGATGCACGGCGTCCCGAAGCCGCCCGCTCACCCAGTCGATCGTGACGCGCGGGCGCAGGATGTCGTTGCCACCGCCGTTGATGGACAGGTGGCTCGGACGCAACGCGATCGCCGCATCGAGCTGCTCGTCGAGGATGCGCCCGAGCTTGCGCCCCCGCACCGCGAGGTTCGCGTACTCGATCGGCTCGCCCTGCGCGGTCGCGATGCCGACGGCGGCGAGATCGCCCCATCCGCGCACCGAGCCGTCCGGCTGGTCGTCGCCGTAGCCCTCCGTGAAGGAGTCGCCGATCGTCACGAGCCTGGAGACGTGCATCCCACCACGCTACGCCGGGCGTAGGATGGGCGGAAACCACGGGAGTCCGGTGCGCCGGGCTGAGAGGAAGGCCGAAGCCTTCGACCGTCGAACCTGATCCGGGTCATGCCGGCGCAGGGAGCGATCTCACCCGTGCCCTTCCCTCGAGAGGCACACCGCATGTCCACCATCACCGCGCCCACCGGCGCCCCCTCCGTCTCGCGCTTCCGCTGGCGCGTCGTCGACATCGTCACCGCCTCGGTGCTCGCCGTCGCGTGCGGCCTGCTCTTCGTGCTGTGGAACGGCGTCGGCGGCGCCTGGTTCGCCATCGCCGACGCCTTCACGCCCGGCTTCGGCGGCATCGCCGTCGGCCCGTGGCTCCTCGGCGGCGTCATCGGCGGCCTCATCATCCGCAAGCCGGGCGCCGCGCTCTTCGTCGAGCTGCTCGCCGCCAACGTCTCCACGCTGCTCGGCAGCCAGTGGGGCATCGAGACGGTGTACTCGGGCATCGCCCAGGGGCTCGGCGCCGAGCTCGTGCTCGCCGTGCTGCTCTACCGCCGCTTCGGCGTGCTCGCGGCGATGGCCGCCGGCGTGGGCGCCGCCGTCGGCGCGTGGACCCTCGAGCTCTTCCTCTCCGGCAACCTCGCGAAGGGCCCGGAGTTCCTCGGCATCTACCTCGTGACCCTGTCGCTCTCGGGTGCCGTGCTCGCGGGGCTCGTCGGCTGGCTGCTCGTGCGGGGGCTCGCCGCCACGGGGGCGCTGTCGCGGTTCGCGGCGGGCCGCGAGGCGCAGCGCCGAGCGTGACGGCAGCAGGCCCGGCGCGCGTCGACGCCGCAGGCTGGGGATGGCGGCATGCGGCACGCTCGCGCGCCGCCGTCTCGGGCCTCGACCTCGCGATCGAGCCGGGGGAGCGCGTGCTGCTGCTCGGTGCGTCGGGGGCTGGCAAGTCGACGCTGCTCGCAGGCGTCGCCGGCGTGCTCGGCGACGCCGAGGACGGCGAGGAGACGGGATCGCTGCGCGTCGACGGCGCGCATCCCACGACCGTCCGGGGCGCGACGGGCCTCGTGCTGCAGGATCCGCAGGCCAACACGATCCTGTCGAGGGTCGGCGACGACGTCGCGTTCGGGCCCGAGAACCTGCGCGTGCCGCGCGAGGAGATCTGGCGACGCGTCGCGCAGGCGCTCGACGCCGTCGGCCTCGACGTCGACCTCGACCGGTCGACGGCCGCGCTCTCCGGCGGGCAGCGGCAGCGTCTCGCGCTCGCCGGCATCCTCGCGATGCGCCCCGGTCTCGTGCTGCTCGACGAGCCGACCGCCAACCTCGACCCCGACGGCGTCGTCGAGGTGCGCGACGCCGTCGTGCGGATGCTCGACGCGACCCGGTCGACGCTCGTCGTCGTCGAGCATCGCGTCGAGACCTGGCTCCCGGTCGTCGATCGCGTGATCGTGCTCGAGCCCGGCGGCGGCGTCCTGGCGGACGGGGCCCCCGACGTCGTGTTCGCCGCCCACGGCGACGCGCTCGCCGACCGCGGCGTGTGGGTGCCCGGCCATCCCGTCTCGATCGATCGACCCCCCGTCGCGCCCCGCGAGCGGCTGCTCGCCGCGCGCGGCCTCCTCGTCGGTCGCGACGCCCCCGTGCGCCCGCCCGTGGACCTCGCGCTCGACGCCGGCACCTCCACGGTCGTGACGGGCCCGAACGGTGCGGGCAAGTCGACGCTCGCGCTCACGATGGCGTCGCTGCTGCCGCGCCTCGGCGGCGAGCTCGTCGCCACGCCGGCCCTCGCCGCGGGGCTCGCCGCCGACCCGGCGCGCTGGCGCTCCAGCGCCCTCGCCACCCGCATCGGCACGGTGTTCCAGGAGCCGGAGCACCAGCTCGTCGGCCGCACGGTGCGCGAGGAGATCGGCGTCGGCCTCCGAGCGGTCGGCGTGCCGCGAGCCCAGCACGCCCCGCGCGTCGACGCGCTGCTGCAGCGGCTGCGCCTCGACCACCTCGCCGACGCGCATCCGTTCACGCTCTCCGGTGGCGAGCAGCGCAGGCTCTCGGTCGCCACGGTGCTCGCCACCGGCCCGCGCGTGGTCGTGCTCGACGAGCCGACGTTCGGGCAGGATCGCAGCACGTGGCGCGAGCTCGTCGCGCTCATGGCTGAGCTCGTCGCCGACGGCGCGGCGCTGCTGTCGGTGACGCACGACGCCGACGTCGTGCGCGTGCTCGGCGACCGCGTCGTGAGGTTGGACGTCGCATGATCGGTGCGCGCGTCGCCGCGGCGCCCACGCGGCTCGACCGCGTGAATCCCGTCACGCCCTTCCTCGCCGCCGTCGTGCTGTCGCTGCCGCTGCTCGTCACGATCGACGTCGTCAGCGCATCCGTCGCCCTCGTGCTCGGCCTCGCCGGGCTGCTCGCCGCCGGGCTGCGCCCGGGCGCCATCGTGCGTCGCACGTGGCCCATCCTCGTCGCGGCGCCGCTCTCGGGCGTCAGCATGCTGCTCTACGCGCAGCCCGCAGGCCGCGTCCACCTCCGTGTCTGGCTCGCCGTCGTGAGCGACGACTCCATCGCCCTCGCGATCGCGATCGTGCTGCGCGTGCTCGCCATCGGCGTGCCGACGCTCGCGATCCTCGCGGGCATCGACGCGACGCGGCTCGGCGACGGGCTCGCGCAGGTGCTGCGGCTGCCGGCGCGCTTCGTGCTCGCAGCCCTCGCCGGCATCCGCCTCTTCGGCGTCCTGCGGGAGGACTGGGATGCGCTCGCCGCCGCCCGCCGCGCCCGCGGGCTCGGGGACGGCGGCCGCATCCGACGGTGGACGGGCATGGCGTTCACGGTGCTCGTCATCGCCGTGCGCCGGGGCGGCAGGCTCGCGACCGCCATGGAGGCGCGCGGCTTCGGGCACGCCGAGCGCACGTGGGCGAGGCCGTCTCGGCTCGCCGCCGCCGACGCCGTGCTGCTGGGGGCAGCCGTCGCGATCGTCGTCGTCGCGCTGAGCGCCGCGATCGCGACGGGATCGTTTCGGCTGGTGGGCACGTGAGCCGCCTCTGGCTCCTCGACGGCCGATCGGGCTCCGGCAAGACGGTGCTCGCCACGACGCTCGCGGCCGAGCTCGGCGGCCATGTCGTGCACATGGACGACCTCTACCCCGGATGGGGTGGCCTCGACGCGGGGTCGGCGTACGCGCTCGAGCGCATCCTGCTGCCCCTGTCGCGCGGCGAGGCCGCCGTGTGGCGGCGCTGGGACTGGGTGGCGCACGAGCGCGCCGAGGAGCACCGGCTGCCGTCGGGCTCCCACGTCGTGCTCGAGGGCTGCGGTGCGCTCTCGCGCGCGGCGGCGCCGCTCGCGGAGCGCGCGATCTGGCTCGAGTGCGACGAGCGCACGCGGCGAGCCCGCGCGCTCGCGCGCGACGGCGTCGACGACTGGTGGGAGGGGTGGCGAGCGCAGGAGGACGCGTTCTACGCGCGCGAGGCATCCGCGGCGCTCGCGACCGAGGTCCGAGACTGCCGCTGACGTCGCCGACGTCGTCGTGCCACCATGGCGGCATGGCTCAGCGACGACTGCCCGCACCCCGCACGACCGACCCGCGCGACGCGCCCAGCCTGCGCTGGGGCGTCCTCGGCCCCGGTGGCATCGCATCGGCGATGGTCGAGGCGCTGCAGCAGGGCACGGGACAGCAGGTCGTCGCCGTCGGCTCCCGCTCGCCCCAGCGCGCCGCGGCGTTCGCCGAGCGCCACGGCATCGCAGGATCGGGAGACCACGACTGGCTGCTCGCGCAGGATCTCGACGCCGTCTACGTCGCGTCGCCGCACTCCGCGCATCGCGAGCACGCGCTCGCCGCGATCGAGGCGGGCAGGCACGTGCTCGTCGAGAAGGCGTTCACGCGCAACGCGGGCGAGGCCGTCGAGGTGCTCGACGCGGCGCGCGACCGCGGCGTCACGGCGGCGGAGGCCATGTGGTCGCGCTACCTGCCCGGCTACGACGTCGTGCGGCGCGCGGTCGAGGAGGGCGTGCTCGGCGAGCTGCGCTCCGTCACGGCCGATCACGGGCAGCGGCTGTGGCCGGATGGTCCCGCACGCCTCGCCGAGCCGTCGCTCGCGGGCGGCGCGCTCCTCGACCTCGGGGTCTACCCCATCCATCTCGCGGCGATGCTGCTGCCGACCATCGGATCCGTGCACGCCGTCGGCGCTCGCACCGACCTCGGGGTCGACGAGCAGGAGGTCGTGACGCTCGCGGGAGCGAACGGCGTGATCGCGACGTGCCAGGCGACGATGTCGGCGAAGACCCCGACGACGGCGGTCGTCGCGGGCACCGAGGCGAGGCTCGAGCTCGACGGCGACTTCTACCGGGCGCACCGCATCCGGCTCGTCGCGCCGGACGGCGAGGTGCTCGACGTGTTCGAGCCCGCCGAGCAGGAGCACGGCCTGCGCTACGAGGCGGTCGCGCTCGCGCGCGCGGCCGCCGCCGGCGAGCGCGAGACGCCCGAGGTGCCGTGGAGCGAGACGCTGCGCGTCATGCGCGTCATGGACGAGGTGCGCGCGCAGCTCGGCGTCGTGCTGCCGGGGGAGTAGCGCACCCGCCGACGGGCGTCAGGCCCAGCCGAGCCGGTGCAGCTCGTCGTCGTCGATGCCGTAGAAGTGCGCGATCTCGTGCACGAGCGTCGTGTGCACCTCGTCGTGCAGCTCGTCCATCGTCGAGCAGCGCTCGAGGTGCGCCTCGCGGAACACGATGATGCGATCGGGCAGCTCGCCGAAGCCGTAGTTGCCGCGCTCGGTGATCGCGACGCCCTCGTAGATGCCGAGGAGATCCTCGGTCTCGTGGCGGTCCTCGACGAGGAAGACGACGTTGTCGAGCCCGTCGACCATCTCGTCGGGCAGCGCATCGAGCTCGTCGGTGACGATCGCCTCGAACTCGTCGGGGCTGACGGGGAAGGGCATGGGCATCCCCGTCACGCTACCGGTCGCCGCCGCGCTCGGGTCAGCGGCGACGGAAGCGCTGCACCAGCGGGCAGTCGAACGGGTCGGCGGCGCGCAGGCCCACCTCGTTGAGCGACCGCAGCACCGCCGCGTACGCCTGCACGAGGTTCTGCTCGGTGTAGGCGATGCCGTGCGTGCGGCAGTGCGCTCGCACCAGGTCGCGGGCACGGGCGAGGTGCGGGCGCGGCATGCTCGGGAAGAGGTGGTGGACGACCTGGTGGTTGAGGCCGCCGAACATCGCCGTCGCCCACCACCCGCCGCGCAGGTCGCGAGAGGTGCGCACCTGCTTCGTGAGGAAGTCGAGGCGCTCGTCCTCGGCGACGATCGGCATGCCCATGTGGTTCGGGGCGAACGATCCGCCCATGGCGATGCCGAAGACCGCGAGCTGCACGCCGAGGAAGGCGAAGGCCATGCCCACCGGCAGCATCGCGAAGAGCGCGCCGAGGTACAGCGCCCAGCGCGCCGCCATCATGCCGAGCTCGATCCAGCGTCCCTGCACGGGCTGGCGCGACAGCAGCAGGCCGAGGCCGCGCGCGTGCAGGTTGATGCCCTCGAAGGCGAGCAGCGGGAAGAAGAGGAAGGCCTGGCGCCGCGTGAGGGCTGCGAGCAGGCCGCGCTGGCGCTCTGCGTCCTGGGGCACGAACGAGACGGTGTCCCAGGCGATGTCGGGGTCGTGGGCGAGGCGGTTGGGGTTCGCGTGGTGCCGCGTGTGCTTCGTCATCCACCACGCGTAGCTGATGCCGACGACGCCGGCGGCGAGCACGCGCCCGAGCCGGTCGTTGGCGGGGCCGGACGCGAGGATCTGCCGGTGCGAGGCCTCATGGCCGAGGAACGCGAACTGCGTCAGCAGCAGGCCGAGCGCCGCGGCGACGCCGAGCTGCCACCACGAGTCGCCGAGCAGGACGAATGCGACGCCGAGGCCCACGACGGCGAGCCCGAGGCCCGTGCACAGCAGCACGTAGAAGGTGCGGGTGCGGCCGAGGAGTCCCTCGGCCTGCACTGCGGCGCGCAGCGTGGAGAACGTGCTGGCGCCCCGCGCGGCGCCCGTGGACTTCGTCGTCCGGACGGGCCCGAGCCCGTCGAGTGCGATGGTCATGCGACTTCCGATCGTCGGGTGCACCGATCCGATCCCTGCCGAGCCGATGACTCCACGCTACGTGATTGCGTATGCCCTACGCAGACCGCATCGACGATGCAGGGCGGATGCATGGATTCCGCGGCGGTGGATCCGGCGGCGGGCGGTGCGACGACGATGGCCCCGGTCCATCGGACCGGGGCCATGCACGGGGTGAGTAACGGGGCTTGAACCCGCGACCTCCTAGACCACAACCAGGCGCTCTACCAGCTGAGCTATACCCACCGTGCGTCGCACCTCGCGGCGCAACCAGGACAGTCTACGACACGTCCGAGCCCTTCGACGACATCGCGTCGGCGAACGACGTCACGACCTCCTCGGAGGCCGCGCGCGCGGCGTCGCTCGTCACCTCGTCCTGCGTGAAGACGGCCTTGCGGTAGTACTGCAGCTCGCGCACCGACTCGAGGATGTCGGCGAGCGCGCGATGGCCGCCCGCCTTCTCGGGCGCCTGGAAGTAGGCGCGCGGGTACCAGCGACGCGACAGCTCCTTGATGCTCGACACGTCGATCGACCGGTAGTGCAGATGCTGGTCGACGGCGGGCATGTAGCGCGCGAGGAACGTGCGGTCGGTGCCGATCGTGTTGCCGCCGAGCGGCGCGGAGCGCTCGAGCGGCACGAAGCGCCGGATGTAGGCGAGCACCTGCGCCTCGGCCTCTGCGAGCGGCATCCCGTGCGGGATGAGCCGATCGAGGCCGCTCTTCTCGTGCATCGCACGCACGAAGTCGCCCATCTGCGCGAGCGCGGCGTCGGAGGGCTTGATGACGAGCTCGATGCCCGGGTCGATGACCTCGAGCTCGAAGTCGGTCACGAGGACGGCGACCTCGACGAGCTCGTCGATCGACGGGTCGAGGCCCGTCATCTCGCAGTCGATCCAGACGATGCGGTCAGCGGCAGGCACGGCGTCGAGCCTAGCCCGCTCGCCGCGCCACGGCGGCGAGCGGCGTGGGCGGCGCGGTGGCTGCCGGGAGCGGTGGTGCCCCCGGCGCGACTCGAACGCGCAACCGTCGGATTAGAAGGCCGATGCTCTATCCATTGAGCTACGGGGGCGGATGCCTCGATCCTACGAGTCGTCGCCCCGCATCCGATGCGTCCGCGATGCGCCGGCGCCGCGACGGCGCGGTCGTCCGGCCCGGCCATAGGTCGCTCGCCTAGGGTGATGCGCGTGCTGACCACGACGCTCGCCGCCGCCGCCACGCCCGGATCCGAGGACCTCACGGGAGTCGCCGCGTGGGCGGTCGGGCTCATGGATGCGATCGGCGCACCCGGGGCCGCGATCGCGATCGCCGCCGAGAACCTCTTCCCGCCGATCCCGAGCGAGGTCATCCTCCCGCTCGCCGGGTTCGCTGCGGCGCAGGGGTCGTTCTCGCTCGCAGAGGCCCTCATCTGGACGACGGTGGGCTCGGTCGTCGGCGCGCTGGCGCTGTACCTGCTCGGCCGCCTCCTCGGTCACGATCGCCTCGTGCGGATCGCCGAGCGCATGCCGCTCGTGCGCGCCTCCGACATCGACACGACCACGGCATGGTTCCGCAAGCACGGTGGCAAGGCGGTGCTGTTCGGCCGCGTGCTACCGATCTTCCGGAGCCTCATCTCCATCCCGGCCGGCATCGAGCGCATGCCGGTGTGGCGGTTCCTCGCCCTCACGACCCTCGGCTCGGGCGTGTGGAACTCGATCTTCGTGCTCGCGGGCTTCACGCTCGGGCGCAACTGGCACGTCGTCGAGCCCTACGCCGACGTGCTCCAGTGGGTCGTGATCGCGGTGGTCGTGACGGTCGTCGTCGTCTGGGTGGTGCGTCGCGTGCTCGACGACCGCAGGCGCAGGACGGCGGGGCTCGACCCGGAGTCGGGCCGCCCCGTCTGACCGCTCGCGCGCACTCGGCGACACGCGCGGGATCCTGCGCGCTGCCTCGGGAATGGATGCGGGCATGCGAGGGTTGTTCGAAATCGAAGCAACCGTGACGCGCGGTCGCTCGATCCCGAACCACTCCCAAGGAGCCACCATGACCGACACCCTCACCGCCTCGCAGATCCCCGGCTACGCGGCAGGCACCTACGTCATCGACGCGAGCCACTCGACGGTCAGCTTCTCGGTGCGCCACGTCGTCGCCAAGGTGCGCGGCGTCATCGAGCACGTCGAGGGCACCATCGTGCTGGCGGACGACCCCGCCGCGTCGACGGTCGAGGCCGCCGTCGACCCCGCCACCATCAACACCCGCAACGCCGACCGCGACGCGCACCTGCGCTCGGGCGACTTCTTCGCGACCGACGAGCACCCGCAGTGGACGTTCCGCTCGACCGGCGCGCGCCTCGTCGACGGCGAGCTCCTCGTCGACGGCGTCCTCCAGCTGCGCGGCGTCGAGCGCGAGATCACGCTCGCCCTCGAGCTCGGCGGCTTCGGCGTCGACGGCTTCGGCAACCCGCGCGTCGGCGCGACGGCCACCTTCACGATCAGCCGCGACGAGTACGGCATCTCGTTCAACTCCACCCTCGAGACCGGCGGCCTCATGCTCGGCGACGACGTCAAGGTCGAGGTCGAGATCTCGGCGGTCAAGCAGTAGCGACTGCGCGACGCCCTCGCTCGAGCCCGGTGGACCAGCGTCCGCCGGGCTCGAGCCGTCTCGGGGCCGGCCGGCGCGCCGCGCCGCATGGGGCCTCACCCCTGGCGGAAGCAGTCGATCGCGTCGTCGATCGACCAGAACTCGCCCAGCGCGAGGTAGCGATGGCCCCGCGGCAGCAGTCGCTGCGCGCGGAACCGGTCGCCCGCGACGTCCGGCAGGCGCTCGATGTGACCGATGACGTCGCCGCTGGCGCGCGACACGCGCCACATCGAGTCGTTGACCTGGGCCATGGCGATGCCGAATCGCGCGGGCAGGTATGCGGTGGTGGACATGGATGCCTCCTCTCGACGCCGGCCGGCCCCGGTGATGCCTCGAACGTAGGTGCGACCACCGACACGCCGATCGGGATGCGCCAGGGCAGGGCTCGCGCGAGGACGCGCCTCGTGCGGTGCTGCATGCCGCCCGGCCCGCGCCGCACCGCCAGCCGATCCCGCACAGGCACGCTCCGTCCACATGCGTCGCCACCGACGCGCCCAGCCGGGGGCATCGAGCGCATGCTGCTCCGCATGACCGATCGCATCACCATCGAGGGCACCGCGGGCACGAGCCCGCAGCTGCGCACCATCGCATCCGGACGTCAGGTCGCGAACCTGCGCGTCGCATCCAACCTCCGTCGGCAGGATCCCGCCTCGGGCCAGTGGGTCGACGCCGGCACCAACTGGTACACGGTCTCGGCGTGGGGCGACCTCGCGAGCCACGTGGTCGAGTCGATCCGCCAGGGCGATCCCGTGCTCGTCACGGGCAGGCTGCGGATCGCGATCTGGGGCGAGGGGGAGCGGCAGGGCACGTCGGTCGAGATCGACGCCGAGGCCATCGGTCACTCCCTGCGGTGGGGCACCGCGACGTTCCAGCGCCGATCGCGTGCCGCCTCGGAGTCGGCGCAGCCCATCGCAGCGCCGCCGCAGGAGCCGCACGGCACCGAGACGTCCGGCACCCACCCGCCCGGCATCGACGAGCGCGGCTGGGCGTCGCCCGGTGCCGCGGCTGCCGGCGTCACGCCCGTCGAGCCGCGCGCGCCCGCGCTCGTCGGCGCCGTCGACGAGCCGCCCTTCTGAGCCCCGAGCGCCGGCGTGGCAGGCGCGCCGGCGCACGGTCGATCGTGCGCGAGCAGTCGATAGGCTGGCGCGGGTCGCGCGTCGCGACCCGTCCACGAGGGGAGCGCGATGCGCCGTCGAGCCGCTGCACTGCTCGCGACCGGCGTCGCCGCCGCGATCGCGCTCGTCGGCTGCTCGGGCGAGCCGGCACCCGGGCCGTCGCCGTCGCCGAGCGAATCCGCGGCTCCGGCGCCCAGCGAGTCCGCCGCGCCCGTGGAGCAGACGCCTGCCGAGGCGATGCTCGCGCAGTTCGCCGACGTGCTCGCTGCCAACGACGTCGCGGGGCAGCCGGACGGCGAGGCCGTCGTCGCCGCGCTCGCCGCCGCGGGCTTCGATCCCGCCGCGATCGAGCGCAGCTCGGACGTCGACCAGCAGGGCGAGCCCGTCCGGCTCATGACGGTGGCGGTGCGCCTCGAGGGCGAGTGCCTGCTCGGGCAGGTCGGGCATGGCACGCCCACGACGACGATCGTGCCCGTGCTCGGCACCGGCACCTGCCTCGTCTCGCCTGCCGCGCCCTGACCCATCAGCCCTGACCCATCGGCCCTGACCCATCGGCCCTGACCCATCGGCCCTGATCGGTCGGGCCCGACCGTCGGCCACCGACTCGTCGGCCCGGACGGGCCGGCGCTGCCGGACCGGCGCCGACCGGCCGGCGCCCGGGGCCGTCTCGCGCACCTCTCGAGCCCCGTGCGCGGTCCTCGCCGTCGCCGACGACCCGTAGACTCGACGGCATGGCCGAGTACGTGTTCTCGATGGTGCGCGCCCGCAAGACGGTGGGCGACAAGGTGATCCTCGACGATGTGACGACGGCGATCCTGCCGGGCGCGAAGATCGGCGTCGTCGGTCCGAACGGTGCCGGCAAGTCGACGATCCTCAAGATCATCGCGGGGCTCGACCAGCCCTCCAACGGCGAGGCGCGCCTGTCGCCCGGCTACTCCGTCGGCATCCTCATGCAGGAGCCCGAGCTCGACGAGTCGAAGACCGTGCTCGAGAACGTGCAGGACGCCTTCGGCGAGATGCGCGGCAAGATCGACCGCTTCAACGCGATCTCTGCCGAGATGGCGAACCCCGACGCCGACTTCGACGCGCTCATGACCGAGATGGGCACGCTGCAGGAGGAGATCGACGCCGCCGACGCGTGGGATCTCGACTCGCAGCTCGAGCAGGCGATGGACGCGCTGCGCTGCCCGCCGGGCGACTGGCCGATCACGAACCTCTCCGGAGGCGAGCGTCGCCGCGTCGCGCTGTGCAGGCTCCTGCTCGAGAAGCCCGACCTGCTGCTGCTCGACGAGCCCACGAACCACCTCGACGCCGAGAGCGTGCAGTGGCTCGAGCAGCACCTCGCGAAGTACCCGGGCGCCGTCATGGCCGTCACGCACGACCGGTACTTCCTCGACCACGTCGCGACCTGGATCTGCGAGGTCGACCGCGGTCGCCTCTACCCGTACGAGGGCAACTACTCGACCTACCTCGAGAAGAAGCGCGAGCGTCTGCAGGTGCAGGGCAAGAAGGACGCCAAGCTCGCGAAGCGCCTCGCCGAGGAGCTCGAGTGGGTCCGCTCGAACTCGAAGGGTCGTCAGACCAAGTCGAAGTCGCGTCTCGCGCGCTACGAGGAGATGGCGGCCGAGGCCGAGCGAACGCGCAAGCTCGACTTCGAGGAGATCCAGATCCCCGTGGGTCCGCGCCTCGGCTCCCTCGTGCTCGAGGCGAAGGGCCTGCACAAGGGCTTCGACGATCGCGTGCTCATCGACGGCCTCTCCTTCACGCTGCCGCGCAACGGCATCGTCGGCGTCATCGGTCCGAACGGCGTCGGCAAGTCGACGCTCTTCAAGACGATCGTCGGCCTCGAGCCGCTCGACGGCGGCGACCTGAAGATCGGCGAGACGGTGCAGATCTCGTACGTCGACCAGGGCCGCACGAACCTCGACCCGCAGAAGACCCTGTGGGAGGTCGTCTCCGACGGCCTCGACTACATCCAGGTCGGCAGCGTCGAGATCCCGAGCCGCGCCTACGTGTCGCGCTTCGGCTTCAAGGGCCCGGACCAGCAGAAGAAGGCCGGCGTGCTCTCGGGCGGAGAGCGCAACCGACTGAACCTCGCGCTGACCCTCAAGCAGGGCGGCAACCTGCTGCTGCTCGACGAGCCCACCAACGACCTCGACGTCGAGACCCTGTCGAGCCTCGAGAACGCGCTGCTCGAGTTCCCCGGCTGCGCCGTCGTCGTCACGCACGACCGGTGGTTCCTCGACCGCGTCGCGACCCACATCCTCGCCTACGAGGGCACCGACGAGAACCCGTCGCGCTGGCACTGGTTCGAGGGCAACTTCGAGGCGTACGAGGAGAACAAGGTCGAGCGCCTCGGTGCCGACGCGGCGAAGCCGCACCGCTCGACGTACCGCAAGCTCACGCGCGACTGATCGTGTCGAGCCCGGTCGGCGAGCCCGCGGGCGCTCGCATGCGGGTCGCCGTGCCGATGCGGTGGCGCGACCAGGACGCGTTCCAGCACGTCAACAACTCGACGATGCTCACGATCCTCGAGGAGGCGCGCGTGCGCGCCTTCTTCCGCACGGGCGACGAGGAGGCGCCGGCGACGGCCATCCTCGACCCGGGTCTCGACGCGGGCACGCTCACGCTCATCGCGAGCCACCACGTCGAGTACCTCGCGCCCGTGCCGTACCGCCGGGCGCCGCTCGAGGTCGACATGTGGTTCTCGCGCATCGGCGGCTCGAGCGTCGAGCTGTGCTACGAGGTGAGCGACGAGCCGGGCGGCCGGGTCGCGGTGCGTGCCGCGTCGACGTTCGTCATGGTCGACGCCGACTCGGGCCGCCCGCGTCGTCTGACCGACGACGAGCGGGCGGCGTGGGCCCCCTTCGTCGGGGAGCCGCTGACCTTCCGCCGGTAGGGGCCGCGCGGTCGTGCGCCGCGGCGCCCGCCACTACGCTGGCGAGCACCGACGGAAGGATCGACGATGACCACGGCCGCCTCCGAGCATGCAGCGACGACGACGATCGAGCCCATCCCGCACTGGATCGGAGGCGAGCGTCGCGTCGCGTCCGGCGGGCGCACGGCGCCGGTGTTCGACCCGGCGCTCGGCAGGCAGATCCGCGAGGTGCCGCTCGCGACCGCCGACGAGCTCGGTGAGGCCGTCGCCGTCGCGAAGGCTGCTGCGGCGCAGTGGCGCGACACGTCGGTCGCGAAGCGGCAGCAGGTGATGTTCGCGTTCCGCGAGCTCGTCGCGGCACGCAGGCAGGAGCTCGCGGAGCTCGTCACCAGCGAGCACGGCAAGGTGGTGTCGGATGCGCTCGGCGAGGTCGCGCGCGGCCTCGAGGTCGTCGAGCTCGCCACGGCGTTCCCGCTGCTCACGAAGGGCGAGTACACCGAGAACGTGTCGACGGGCGTCGACGTCTACTCGCTCCGGCAGCCGCTCGGGGTCGTCGGCATCATCGCTCCCTTCAACTTCCCGGCGATGGTGCCGCTGTGGTTCGCACCGATCGCGATCGCCGCGGGCAACGCCGTCGTGCTGAAGCCGAGCGAGAAGGATCCGTCGGCGTCGGTGCTCATCGGCGAGCTCTACCAGGAGGCGGGGCTGCCGGACGGCGTGTTCAACGTGGTGCACGGCGACAAGGAGGCCGTGGACGCGCTGCTGACCCACGAGGACGTCGCGGCGATCTCGTTCGTCGGGTCGACGCCGATCGCGCAGCACGTGTACGAGACCGCGTCGCGGCACGGCAAGCGCGTGCAGGCGCTCGGCGGCGCGAAGAACCACATGCTCGTGCTGCCGGATGCCGACCTCGACGTCACGGCCGACGCCGCCGTCAACGCGGGCTTCGGCTCGGCGGGCGAGCGCTGCATGGCCATCTCGGTGGTCGTCGCGGTCGAGTCGATCGCCGACGAGCTCGTCGATCGCATCCGCACGCGCATCGCGGGCATCCGCACGGGCGACGGCCGCCGTGCGTGCGACATGGGGCCCCTCATCACGCAGGTGCACCGCGACACGGTCGCCGGCTACCTCGACGTCGCCACCGCCGACGGCGCGACGCTCGTCGTCGACGGGCGCGAGGCCGAGTTCGACGGCGAGCCGGAGGGCTTCTGGCTCGGGCCGACGCTGGTCGACCACGTCGACCCGTCGTCGGCGGTGTACCGCGACGAGATCTTCGGGCCGGTGCTCTCGGTGGTGCGCGTCGCGTCGTACGAGGAGGGGATGGCGCTCATCGCCGCGAACCCGTACGGCAACGGCACCGCGATCTTCACGAACGACGGTGGTGCGGCGCGGCGCTTCCAGCACGAGGTCGAGGTCGGCATGGTCGGCGTCAACGTGCCGATCCCCGTGCCCGTCGGCTACTTCTCGTTCGGCGGCTGGAAGTCGTCGATCTTCGGCCAGGGCAAGGCGTACGGCCCGCACGGGTACCAGTTCTTCACGCGCGAGAAGGTCGTGACGAGCCGGTGGCTCGACCCGAGCCACGGAGGCCTGAACCTGGGCTTCCCGCAGAACTGAGCGCCTTCGGGCGCGAGCGTCAGCGCTCGCGCTCGAGGATCGCCCAGATCCCGGTCGAGCCGTGCTCGCCGATCGCGCCATCGACGCCGTCGTCGACGAGCACGGCCTCGCGGCGCATGCCGAGGCGCTCAGCGACGCGCGCCGACGCCTGGTCGTCGTGGTCGAGCACGGCGGTGACGCGGTGCGCGCCGATGCCCCACGCGAGCTCGAGCGCCACACGTGCGGCCTCGAGCGCGGAGCCACGGCCGCGGTGCTCGGGTGCGAGGATCCAGCCGATCTCGGCCTGACTGCCCGCAGCGTCGATGAGCTTCACGACGGTCTCGCCGACGAGCGTGCCGTCGGCCTCGATCGCGGTGCCGTACGCATCGCCGTCCTTCGCGAGCGACTCCTCGCCGGAGACGCGCTCGACCATGCGCGCCTCGTCGAGCATCGGCCGCCACAGGGAGCGCACGGTCTCGGGGGATCAGGCGCCCTCGACGGGCAGGCGCACCATGCCCTCCTGCGCCACGGTCGCGACGTGGCGCCCGTCCTGCGCGTGCACGTGCGCGAGCGTCAGCCCGCGACCGCCGCTCGTCGACGACACCTCGAGCGAGAGCAGCAGCCACTCGTCGACGCGCACCGGCCGGTGCCACCACACGGCGTGGTCGAGGCTCGCGACCTTGATGTCGCGAGACGCCCAGGCGTAGCCGTGGAGGCGCAGCACGGGCTCGAGGATGGCGTAGTCCGACAGGTAGGCGAGCGCCGCCCGATGCATGGCGTCGCCGCCGTCGAGCGGGCCGATCGCCTTGATCCACACGTGCTGCGTGCCCGAGCGTGCCCGGTCGCGGTCGTGGAGGTAGATGGGTCCCTCGACGTGGCGGATGTCGAAGGGTCGTCCGCGCGACCAGTGCTGCGCGATCGGGTGGTCGATGCCGCCGAGCAGCTCGGCAGCAGACGGCAGCGACTCCGGGTCGGGCATGCCCTGCGGCATCGGCGTCTGGCTCTCGACGCCGGCGTCGTCGTCCTGGAAGGAGGCGATCATCGACAGGATGGGCACGCCACCCTGGTACGCCTGCGTGCGCCGCGTCGCGAACGACCGGCCGTCGTGGATGCGGTCGACCGAGAACGTGATGGGCTTGGCGACGTCGCCCGGGCGCAGGAAGTAGCCGTGCACCGAGTGGATGCTGCGGTCCTCCGCGACGGTGCGCTGGGCGGCGACGACGGCCTGCGCCATCACCTGACCGCCGTAGACGCGCCCGAGCGGCATCCAATGGCTCGGGCCCGTGAGGATGTCCTCGCTCGTGCGGGCGCCCGTGTCGACGAGGTCGAGCGTCTCGCGCAGCAGCGCCATGGGATCCGACGGGGGAGGCGGGGGCAGATCGGGGGCGGCACTCACGGCTGCCAGCCTAGCCAGCGACCGACGCCCCTCCCGACGCGTCGGGACGCACCGCGCGAGGCGCGACGTACCCTGGAGCCATGGGTTCGCTCCTCGCCGTCGACGATCGCGCTCGCGCCGACGTGCGCACGCTGCTGGGCCGTGCCGGC
Source organism: Agrococcus sp. GCM10030265 (assembly GCF_042666675.1). Taxonomy (NCBI): domain Bacteria; kingdom Bacillati; phylum Actinomycetota; class Actinomycetes; order Micrococcales; family Microbacteriaceae; genus Agrococcus; species Agrococcus sp. GCM10030265. The sequence goes on along the minus strand of NZ_JBHTCZ010000002.1, from coordinate 649,651 downwards.
CGCTTCGGTGAGACGAGCGTGCGGCTCACGGCGCATGGCGACGTCGTGATGGTGACGGTGCCGCTCACCGTGTCGAGCGGGCTGCTCGACGCGGGGCCCACCATCCTCGGGGTTCGCGTCGTGCGCATGCGCTCGGCGGCGGCGTTCGACGCCGTCGTGCCCGCCGAGGCCGTGATGGATGCGTTGGCCGAGGGTGCCGACCTCGACGTGCCGGAGGCGGCGACGCTGCCGGCGTGGGCGTCGCTGTCCGCACCGCGTGCGGGCTGGCGGGCGCTCGGCGAGGTCTCGGCCGACGACGTGCGCCTCGGCGCGAGCGCGGCTGCCGCGCGCGTCGAGCGCGAGCTGCCTGCGAGCCCTGGCGACGCGGTCGTGCGCCGCGTGCGGCGGGCGGTGTGGAGCCAGGGGCTCGACGGCCACCCGCTCACCCTCGGGCACTGCGCCGCGCTCGAGGGTCTCGGCTTCCTCGGCGCCGACGCGGTGCAGGTGACGGGCGTCGGCGCGTGGATGCGCGCATCCACGCGCCTCGGTGACGTGCTCGCGCGCTGACGCGCGCCTCAGCGCACGATCGCGCGCCCCGCCCGCAGGCCCGTGTGCAGGCAGCCGCCGAGGAACGTGCCCTCGAGCGAGCGGTAGCCGTGCACGCCTCCGCCACCGAAGCCGGCCGCCTCGCCGACCGCGGAGAGGCCCGGGATGGGGCCGTCGGCGCCGAGCACGCGCGAGTCGAGGTCGGTCTGGATGCCGCCGAGCGACTTGCGGGTGAGGGTGCGCAGGCGCAGCGCGACGAGGGGACCGTGCTCGGGGTCGAGCAGGCGGTGCGGCGCCGCGACGCGCAGCAGGCGCTCGCCGACGCGCTCTCGGGCTGCATGGATCGCGCGGATCTGCGGGTCGGAGTCGGGGTCGTCGATCGCCGCGTCGCGCTCCGCGACGGCGGCTGCGACGCGCTCGGCGTCGAGCGCCGGCTCGAGGGCGCGCATGCCGTCGACGAGCGCGGGCAGCGCATCGGCGACGACGACGTCCTCGCCGTGGTGCAGGAATCCGCGCACCCCCGTGGACCCGTGTCGGATGCGGTCGAGCACGAGCGAGAGCCTGCGGTCGGTGAAGTCGGGGTTCTGCTCGGAGCCCGACAGCGCGATCTCGCGACGCAGGATGGTCTCGGTGAGGATGAACCACGAGTGCTCGTGACCGCCGCGGCGCAGGTGCTCGAGCGTCGAGAGCGTGTCGAACCCCGGGTAGCAGGGTGCGGGCAGGCGGTCGCCGCGCGAGTCGATCCACAGGCTCGACGGCCCCGGCAGGATGCGGATGCCGTGGTTCGGCCACACCGGATCCCAGTCGGCGAGGCCCTCGGTGTAGTGCCACATGCGATCGCGGTGCACGACGTTCGCGCCCACCGCCTCGGCGACGTCGAGGCCGCGCCCGTCGACGTGCGCGGGCACGCCGACGAGGGGCGCGGCCGGCATCGAGCCGAGCGTCGCGGGCCAGTCGCGTGCGACGGCGGCGAGGGATCCGCCGGTGCCGCCCGTCGCGACGACGACGTGGTCGGCGGCGAACGCGAACTCGCCCACGACGTCGCGGCTCGACGCCTCGCCTCGGACGGCGACGTCGGGTGCGAGCACCGAGCCGCGTGCGCCCGTGACGCGGCCGCCCTCGACGACGAGCGCATCGACCCGGTGCCGCATGCGGATCGTCAGGAGGCCGGCCTCGACGCCGTCGCGCGCCGCCCGCGTGAAGGGGGCGAGCACGCCGGGCCCCGAGCCCCACACGATGTGGAAGCGCGGCACGGAGTTGCCGCGCGTGCCGTCGCCGCGCTCGGCGTGGGCGATGACGGGGAAGATGCGCACGCCCAGGTCGCGCAGCCACGCGCGCGCGTCGCCGGCCGCCCACTCGCAGTACGCGTCGGCCCACTGCCTGCCCCACTCGTCGCCCGTCGCGTCGAAGCCGGCCGTGCGGTGCCAGTCGGCGCGTGCGAGCTCGAGCGAGTCGCGGATGCCGAAGCGGCGCTGCTCGGGGGTGTCGACGAGCAGCAGCCCGCCGAACGCCCACCACGCCTGTCCGCCGAACGAGGCGGCGGGCTCCTGGTCGACGATCGTCACGGTGCGGCCGGCGCGCAGCGCCTCGCGCGCGACGACGAGCCCCGCGAGCCCGGCACCGATCACGAGCACGTCGCTGCGGGATGCGGGCACGGATGGCATGGGGGCTCCTAGAGCAGGGTCGGCGGGCCGGAGGGCGCCGCACCGGATGCGGGCGGCACATGGGTGCGGAAGGCGGGGTTCTGGTTCACCATCGCGTGCGCTGCACGGTCGAGGTAGTCGAGCAGCTCCTCGCGCAGGAGCGGCGGGGGAGCGGCGACGTCGACGGCGGCGCGCATGTGGTGCAGCCAGCGGTCGCGCGCCTCCGGTCCGATGGGGAAGGGCATGTGCCGCATCCGCAGCCGTGGGTGCCCGCGCTGCTCGGAGTACGTCCCCGGCCCGCCCCAGTACTGCTCGAGGAAGCCCGTGAGCCGCTCGCGCGCGCCGTCGTAGTCGTCCTGCGGGTACATGGGCCGCAGCAGCTCGTCGGTCCAGACGCCCTCGTAGAAGGCGTCGACGAGCCGCTCGAAGAACGCTCGGCCGCCCACCTGCTCGTAGAACGTCATGTCAGTCCTGCCTCGGCAGCTCGGCGGTGCGCGGAGGCCGCGCACCGGAGACGCTCGCCGCGCCCTCCATGCCCTCGAGCACGACCTGCGCGAGCGATGGCAGCGCGATGCCGGCGGCGCGCAGGTCGCGCGTGAGGCGGGCGCGCAGCTCGCGTGCCACGTCATCGCGCGACTGGGTGCGCGTGCGCATCGTCACGCGCACGACGATCGCGTCGGCGCTCACCGACTCGATGCCCCACAGCTCGGGCTCGCCGATGATGCTCGCCGTCCACTTCGGCTCGGCGGCGAGGTCGCGCGCGACCTGCAGGATGCGGCGCTGCGCGTCGTCGACGTCGGCCTCGTACGGGATGCCGAGGTCGACGACGACGCGCGACCAGCCCTGCGACATGTTGCCGACGCGGTTCACCTCGCCGTTGCGCACGTACCAGAGCGTGCCGTTGACGTCGCGCACCTGCGTGACGCGGATGCCGACCTGCTCGACGACGCCCGTCGCCATCCCGAGGTCGACGATGTCGCCGATCCCGAGCTGGTCCTCGAGCACCATGAGCAGGCCCGTCAGCACGTCCTTCACGACGTTCTGCGCGCCGATGCCGAGCGCGGCGGCGAAGAGGCCCGCCGCGGTGATGAGCGCCGAGCCCGAGACGCCGAGCAGCGACAGCACCGAGATGACCGTGACGAGCACGATGACCCAGGCGCCGACGGTGCGCAGCACGCCGCCCATCGCCTTCGTGCGCTGCACGATGCGCACGTGGTAGAGCGGCGAGCGCTGCAGCGCCTCCGTGTCGGCGACGGATGCCTTGCGCTTCGCGCCCGTGACGATGTTCTGCACGACCCGGTCGATGACCGTGCGCACGATCCACCACACCACGGGTGCGAGCAGCAGCACGAGCAGCACCGCGAGGGGCTGGTACCACCAGCCCAGCACGCTGCGCAGCCACTCTCCGAGCGTCGTCGCGTCCGTCATCAGCGCTGCCGGTCTCGCTCCTGCACCCGCAGGGCACGCTCGACGCCCGCGAGCTGCTCGCGCACGAGGCGGCGCAGGGCGGGCACGTCGCCGAGGGCGTCGAGCCAGCGGCGCGTCGCCGACGCGAGCTCCTCGGTCGCGACGACCGAGGGGTAGAGGCCGACGATGAGCCCCTCGGCGATCTGGTACGTCCGCGACTCCCAGATCGGGATGAGGGCGTCGTGGTAGCGCTCCACGAGGCCCGCGAGCGCCGCGGGGTCGTTGACGTGCTGCAGGCCCATGCCCGTGTAGCGCACGATGAGGTTCGACGCGCCTGCCTCGTCGGCGACGGATGCGAACGCGCGCTCCTTCGCCTCGGCCGTGGGGATGGTGGCGCGGGCGCGAGCGGCGAACTGACGGCCGGTCGCGGTGTCGTCCGTGGCGAGCAGCGCATCGATCTCGTCGTCGCCCGCCGCGCCGTTCAGCACGACGCCGTCGAGGATCTGCCAGCGCAGGTCGGCGTCGACCTCGAGGCCCTTGAGCGACTCGGTGCCGTCGAGGAGGCCCTGCAGCGTCGCGACGTGCGCGGGCGAGGATGCGAGGCCGGCGAAGGCCTGCACGAGCTGCAGCTGCAGGTCGGAGCCCGCGTCGGCATCCCTCGCGAGCTGCCACAGCCGGTCGCCCGTCGTCTCGATGAGCCCGGCGCGGCGCTCGGGCGCGACGTAGGTGCGCACGGCCTGCGCGAGCTGCGCGAGGGCGAGCCGCACGGTCGTCGACTCGGTCTCCGCGCCGATGTTCGCGAGGACGAGCTCGACGTAGTCGCTCGCGGGGGTCTCGCCGTCGCGCGTCGCATCCCACGCCGCACCCCACACGAGGGCGCGCGCGAGCGGGTCCTCGATCCGCGACAGCCGCTCGAGCGCGACCTTCGTCGAGGCGTCGTCGAGGCGGATCTTCGCGTACGCGAGGTCGTCGTCGTTGATGAGGACGAGCGCGGGGCGCTCGTGGCCCACGAGCTGCGGCACGGTCGTCGAGGCGCCGTCGATGTCGAGCTCGACTCGGTGGATGCGCTGCAGGTGCCCCTTGCGCTCGTCGTAGAAGCCGACGGCGATGCGGTGCGGGCGCAGCGTGGGGTGCTCGGCCGTCGCGGTCTGCGCGATGGCGAACGACGTGATGATGCCGTCCTGCGTCGTCGTGATCTCGGGGCGCAGCGTGTTGACGCCCGCGGTCTCGAGCCAGAGCGACGCCCAGCCCGACAGGTCGCGGCCGCTCGCGGCCTCGAGCTCGACGAGCAGGTCCGACAGCTCGGTGTTGCCGTAGGCGTGCTTGCGGAAGTACTCGCCGAGGCCGCGCATGAAGGACTCGATGCCCACCCACGCCACGAGCTGCTTGAGCACCGAGCCGCCCTTGGCGTACGTGATGCCGTCGAAGTTGACCTGGACGTCCTCGAGATCGCGGATCTCGGCGACGATCGGGTGCGTCGAGGGCAGCTGGTCCTGCCGGTACGCCCAGGTCTTCTCCATCGCCTGGAACGTCGTCCACGCGTGCGTCCACTCGGTCGCCTCGGCCGTCGCGAGCGTCGACGCCCACTCGGCGAACGACTCGTTGAGCCACAGGTCGTTCCACCAGCGCATCGTGACGAGGTCGCCGAACCACATGTGGGCGAGCTCGTGCAGGATCGTGACGACGCGGCGCTCGCGGACGGCGTCCGTCACCTTCGAGCGGAAGACGTACGCCTCGGTGAACGTCACGCATCCGGCGTTCTCCATCGCGCCGGCGTTGAACTCGGGCACGAAGAGCTGGTCGTACTTCGCGAACGGATAGGGCGTCTGGAAGTGCTCCTCGTAGAACGCGAAGCCCGCCTTCGTCGTCGCGAAGATCGCGTCGGCGTCCATGTGCTCGGCGAGGGAGGCGCGGCAGAAGATGCCGAGCGGGATCTCGTCGCCCGACGCGCTCGTGAGCGAGTCGCGCGTGACCCAGTAGGGGCCGGCGACGAGCGCCGTGACGTAGGAGGAGATGCGCGGCGTCTCGCCGAATCGCCACGTGCCCGTGTCGCCGTCGATCGTCGGCTCGGGCGTGGGCTGGTTCGACACGACCTGCCAGCGCGCGGGCGCCGTGATGGTGAGGCGGAACGTCGCCTTGAGGTCGGGCTGCTCGAAGACCGCGAAGACGCGACGCGAGTCGGGCACCTCGAACTGCGAGTACAGGTAGACCTCGCCGTCGACGGGGTCGACGAAGCGGTGCAGGCCCTCGCCGGTGTTGACGTAAAGCGCGTCGGAGACGACCGTGAGCTCGTTGTCGACCGCAAGGTCGTCGAGCAGGATGCGGGGTCCGTCGACGACGGCGGCGACGTCGAGCGCGACGCCGTTCAGCGTCACCGAGCGCACCTCGCGGGCGATGTGGTCGATGAAGGTCGAGGCACCCGGTGCGTGCGCCGAGAAGCGCACCGTGGTCGTCGAGCGGAACACCTCGTCGCCCGTCGTGAGGTCGAGGGCCACGTCGTACGACTGCACGGCGACGAGCGCAGCGCGCTCCTGGGCCTCCTGGCGGGTGAGGTTCTCTCCGGGCACGCTCGCTCCTCCATTGCTTCGTGGGCGTCTCCTCAGCGTAGTCGCGCGGCTACGCTGGTCCCGTGACTCAGGTACGCATGTGGTTCGATCCCACGTGCCCGTGGGCGTGGATGACGTCGCGGTGGCTCGGCGAGGTCGCCGACACGCGCGCATTCGACGTCGACTGGCGCGTCATGTCCCTCTCGGTGCTCAACGAGGGCCGAGACCTGCCGGAGGCGTACGCGCGGCTCATGCCGCGCTCGCTGCGGCTCACGCGCCTCGTGATCGCGGCGCAGGAGACGGCGGGCGACGCCGTCGTGAAGCCGCTCTACGACGCCCTCGGCACCCGCATCCATCCCGGCGGTCGTCGCGACCTCGACGCGATCGTCTCGGAGGCGCTCGCGGAGGTCGGCCTCGACGCGTCGCTCGCGGAGGAGACGGATGCGTTCGACGCGCAGCTGCGCGCGAGCCACGCCGAGGCGATCGAGCTCGTGGGCGACGACGTCGGCACGCCGGTCGTCTCGGTCGACGGCGTCGCGTTCTTCGGCCCCGTCGTGAGCCCCGCGCCCACGGGCGAGGCGGCGCTGCGCCTCTTCGACGGCATCGTCGCCGCAGCGAGCGTCGACGGCTTCTTCGAGCTGAAGCGCAGCCGCACGCGCGATCCGATCTTCGACGACGCCTCGACGACGAGCGGCACCGCGTCGTGAGGATCCACGTCGCCACCGATCACGCGGGCTTCGAGTACTCGAAGGTGCTCGTCGCCCATCTCGAGGGGCTCGGGCACGAGGTCGTCGACCACGGTCCGACGGCCTTCGACGCGGAGGACGACTACCCGTCGTTCTGCATCGCCGCCGCGCAGGCCGTCGTCGCCGACGGGCGCGCGGGCGTCGAGGCGCTCGGCGTGGTCTTCGGCGGCTCGGGCAACGGCGAGCAGATGGCGGCGAACAAGGTCGAGGGCGTGCGCGCCGCGCTCGTGTGGAGCGCCGCGACCGCGACGCTCGCGCGCGAGCACAACGACGCCAACGTCATCGCGATCGGCGCCCGCCAGCACGACGAGGCCGAGATGCTCGCGCTCATCGACCTCTTCGTCGCCACGCCCTTCCCGGGCGTCGAGCGGCACGCGCGTCGCATCGCCCAGCTCGCCGAGTACGAGACGACGGGCGCCATCGTGGGCCTGCTCGAGCGCCCCACGGCCTGACGCGGGCATGCCAGAGGGCCACTCCGTCCACCGCATCGCGCGCCAGTTCGCCGCGAACTTCGTCGGCGACGCGTGCGCGCTGTCGTCGCCGCAGGGTCGCTTCGCCGAGGGCGCCGCATCGCTCGACGGTCGCACCATGACGGCGGCGCGCGCCATCGGCAAGCACCTGCTGCTCGACCTCGACGGCCGCTGGCTGCACGTGCACCTCGGCATCTACGGCGCGTGGGACTTCGCGGGCCGCATCACGGAGGACGCGACGCTGCGCTCGGCGGGCGGCCGAGCCGGGCAGACGGGCATGCGCGGCACGGTCGCAGACGGCGCCCACGAGGAGTCCCTCGCGTCGATCGGCGCCCCTCGCCTTGCACGCCTGCGGATGGGGGAGTCGGATGCCGCGCTCGAGGCCACGCACTTCCCGCCCGAGCCCGTCGGCGCCGTGCGCGTGCGCATCCTCACGTCGACGGCCGTCGCCGACCTGCGCGGGCCGACGGTGTGCGAGGTGCTCGAGCCCGACGAGGTCGAGGCCGTCGCCGAGCGGCTCGGCCCCGACCCCGAGGCGCTGTTCGAGACGAAGTCGGCCGCCGAGCGGCGCTTCGTGGCGCGTGCGGGGCGCTCGCGGCAGCCCATCGGGCAGCTGCTCATGGATCAGACGGTCGTGGCGGGCATCGGCAACGTGTACCGGGCCGAGCTGCTCTTCCGCGCCCGCATCTCGCCGCATCGCTCGGGGCGGTCGCTCGGCGAGGACGAGCTGCGGGGCCTGTGGCGCGACTGGGTGCGGCTGCTGCGCATCGGCGTCGAGACGGGCCAGATGCTCACGATCGACGGGCTCCGCGGCACGCGCCTCGCTGCGGCGATGGCCTCGCGCGCCGATCGGCACTGGGTCTATAAGCGCGAGGGCCTGCCGTGCCTGCGGTGCGGCACGACGGTCGCGCTCGAGGTCATGCAGCAGCGCAAGCTGTACTGGTGCCCCGGCTGCCAGCTCTAGGGCTGCGAGCGATCGCGTGGCAGGCGCTCGCACCGAGCCTCAGCGGAAGCGGTACTCGCTCGTGCCGTCGCCGATGACCCACGAGCCCTCGGGCGCGTTCTCGGGCACCTGCACGACGATCTCCGCCGTCACCTCGTCGCCGACGGCGATCTCCGGGTAGTAGCCGAGGTCGTCCGGCGCGGCGATGAGCGCGCCGGAGTTCTGGTCGTACCTCGGCGCGTTGTCGGGTTGGTAGGCGAAGGCCATGTCGTAGTACGGATGCGTCGTGACGACGCCGACGTTGCGCACCGTGAGCTCGAGGATGACGGCGCGCGAGCCCTGCGTGGGCCGGTAGCCGTTCGCCTGCACGACCGAGTCGGCGGGATCCGTCGACTGCAGGGGCGTGATCTCCCACGTCGTGCCCTGGTCGGTGTGGATCACGATCGTGTCGCCGAAGGCGAAGTCGCCGGGTGCCGTCGTCGGCACGGGCGGCGTCGAGGGACCGGCGGTGGTCGGCGGGTTCGTGAGGTTGGGGAAGGCGGGCGACGACGAGGCGTTCGGGATGTCGGGATCGGCGGGCGCCACCACGGGCGCCGGCACGCAGGCGACGATGAGGCCGACGAACACGGCGACGATGCCGACGCCGGCGAGCCGACGACCGGCGGACTCTCGATCCAGCTTCACGTGCGCACCGCTCCCGACGTCTCGCGCCGCCTTCGGGCGGCGCATCGCATCCACGATAGGTCGATAGCCTGAGCGCGTGCGTCAGCTTCCTCCCGACTTCACCCTCGGCGTCGCCACGGCGGCCTACCAGATCGAGGGCGCAGCCCACGAGGGAGGGCGCACCGACTCGATCTGGGATGCGTTCGCGCGGGTGCCCGGCGCGGTCGTCGACGGGCACGACGGCTCGGTCGCGTGCGACCACTACCACCGCTACCCGGACGACGTGCGGCTCATGGCCGAGATGGGGGTGCAGTCGTACCGCTTCTCGACGAGCTGGTCGCGCGTGCGGCCCGATGGCGGCGCCGTCAACGAGGAGGGTCTCGACTTCTACCGGCGGCTCGTCGACGAGCTGCTCGAGGCCGACGTCGAGCCGTGGCTCACGCTGTACCACTGGGATCTGCCGCAGGCGCTCGAGGCCAGCGGCGGCTGGACGTCGCGCGAGACCGTCGACCGCTTCGTCGAGTACGCGACGAGCGTCGTCGAGGCCGTCGGCGACCGAGTTCCCACGATCACGACGCTCAACGAGCCGTGGTGCTCGTCGTTCCTCTCCTACACGGCGGGCGCGCACGCGCCCGGGCGGCAGAGCGTGCGCGACGGGCTCGTCGCAGGCCACCACCTGCTGCTCGCCCACGGGCTCGGCGTCGACGTCATCCGCGGGCTCGCGCCGGATGCGTGGGTCGGCATCACGCTGAACCTCACGGTCGCCGACCCCGTCGACCCCGACGACGAGGGCGACGTCGACGCAGCGCGTCGCATCGACGGCCAGTTCAACCGCTTCTTCCTCGACCCGATCTTCCGTGGCGAGTATCCGGAGGACCTGCTGGCCGACGTGGGGCACCTCGGCCTCGCCGACGCCATCCAGCCGAACGACCTCGGCTCGATCGCGGCGCCGATCGACGTGCTGGGCGTCAACTACTACCACGGCGACGCCGTCTCCATGCGGCCGCCCGTCGTGCCGCTGCAGCAGGATGCGCCGACGTCGCGAGCCATCGCCTCGCCGTACCCGGCCGCCGACGGCGTGCACGCGCATCCGCGCGGCCTGCCCGTCACGTCGATGGGCTGGGAGGTGCAGCCCGACGGGCTGACGCGCGTGCTGCAGCGCGTGCACGAGGAGTACGCGGGGCCCGCGATGGTCGACCTGTGGGTCACCGAGAACGGCGCGGCCTACGACGACGTCGTCGCCGAGGACGGCGCCGTGCACGACGCGGAGCGCGTCGCCTTCCTCGAGGCCCACGTGGGCGCCGTGCTCGACGCGATCGACGCCGGCGTGCCGGTCGAGGGCTACTTCTACTGGTCGATGCTCGACAACTACGAGTGGGCGTGGGGCTACCACAAGCGCTTCGGCCTCGTCCGGGTCGACTACGAGACGCAGCAGCGCACGCTGAAGGACTCCGCGCTGGCGTTCCAGCGCATCGCGCGCGACCGCGCCCTCTGACCTCGGCGCCGCCTCGGTCGGCGCGCCGCGGCGGAGGCTCGCAGCTCCCGGCATCCGTGCGTCGGTCGGCGGCTATGGTGCACGCATGACGTCTCGTTCGGCAGCCATCGTGCTGCGGCTCGCCGGTGCCACGCTGTCGTTGTTCGCCCTCGGCTACCAGCTCTTCGCGGTCCACATCCCGCTCGGCTTCAGCGTGCTGAACTTCTTCTCCTACTTCACGAACCTCTCGAACCTCATGATCTCGATCGTGTTCGTCGTGAGCGCGCTGCGCCTCATCGCCGGCCGCACGGATCCCAGCGCGACCGACGTCGCCGTGCGCGGCGGCATCGTCGTCTACATCCTCTTCGTCGGCCTCGTCTTCAACACGCTGCTCGCCGACGTCGACCTCGGCTCGCTGCTGCCGTGGGTGAACGGCATCGTGCACTTCCTGCTGCCCGTGCTGGGGCTCGTCGACTGGATCCTGTGGCCGCCCAGGCGTCGCCTCCCGCTGTCGGTCGTCGGCTGGTGGATGATCTGGCCGGCGGTCTATGCCGTCGCGGCCGTCGTGCGCGGAGGCCTCGTCGACGGGTTCTACCCGTACCCGTTCTTCGACCCGGCGGCCTCGGGCGGCTACGGCGGCGTGCTGCTGCTGTGCCTCGCGATGGTCGTCGGCTTCCTCGTGCTGGCGGTCGTGGTGCGGGGGCTCGGCAACTGGCTGCACGATCGTCGCTGGGCCGACGAGGCGGAGGCCGGGGCCGCCTGAGCTCGCGGCGCACGCATCCGATCGCCTGGCCGCTCCGAACCACACCAAGGCGCACCGAGCGCGACGGAGGGCGGGACACCATGAGCAGGCACGATCGTGCACGCGGCGGCAGGCGATTCCTCGGCTGGGCGGCGCTCTCGGGCATCGTGAGCGGGGCGGCGTTCCTCGCCGTCGCCGAGCTCGTCGCCTTCCTCGTCGCGCGGACGGCGAGCCCGATCCTCGCGGTCGGCTCGTTCGTCATCGACATCGTGCCGCAGCCGTTCAAGGAGTTCGCGATCGCGACCTTCGGCGAGTACGACAAGGTCGTGCTGCTCGCGGGGCTCGGCCTCGCGGTCGTCGTCGCGTCGGCGCTCGCAGGCATCCTGCAGCTCGTGCGACCGCCGCTCGGCGTCGCCATCCTCCTCCTCGCCGGCGCCCTGGCGACGGCGGCGACCGTGACGCGCACGGGCGTCTCCGCCCTCGCCTTCCTGCCGCCGGTGCTCGGCACCGTCGCCGCCGTCGTGCTGCTCGTGCTGCTGCGGCGGCGACTCGTCGGCTGGCGCGACGCGCAGCGTGCGACCTCGTCGCGCACGTCGTCGTCGACCTCCGTCGACCGCCGAGGGTTCTTCCTCCTCGCGGGCGTCTCGGCCGTCGCCGCAATCGCCGTGGGCGTCGGCGCCCGCGTCGCGAGCATGACGAGCTCGTCGATCGACGCCATCCGCCGAGCGCTGCAGCTGCCGACGCCCGGCTCGACGGTGACGATCCCCGAGGGCGCGGAGCTCGACGTGCCGGGCATCAGCCCGCTGTTCACGCCCAACGAGGACTTCTACCGCGTCGACACCGCGCTGACCGTGCCGGAGATCGATCCCGAGACCTGGACGCTCGTCATCGACGGCATGGTCGACCAGCGCGTCGAGCTCTCGTTCCAGGATCTGCTCGACATGGGCGTCGACGAGTACGGCATCACGCTGACGTGCGTGTCGAACGAGGTCGGCGGCGGGCTCGTCGGCAACGCGCTCTGGCTCGGCGTGCCCATCCGCGACGTCCTCGCGATGGCCGGCCCGCAGGGCGGCGCCGACATGGTGCTCTCGACGAGCATCGACGGCTACACCGCCAGCACGCCGCTCTCGTCGCTCACCGACGACGGCATCGACGCGATCCTCGCGGTCGGCATGAACGGCGAGCCGCTGCCGCTCGAGCACGGCTTCCCCGTGCGCATGGTCGTGCCCGGCCTCTACGGCTACGTCTCGGCCACGAAGTGGGTCACCGAGCTGAAGGTCACGACCTTCGCCGACGACGAGGCGTACTGGACGCCGCGCGGCTACAGCGCCGAGGCGCCCATCAAGTTCTCCTCCCGCATCGACACGCCTCGCGTGGGCACCCCCGTGCAGGCGGGCACGGTGCCGATCGCAGGCATGGCGTGGGCGCAGACGGTCGGCATCGAGCGCGTCGAGGTGCGCATCGACGAGGGCGACTGGCAGGAGGCGACGCTGTCGACCGCCGTGAACGACGACACCTGGGTGCAGTGGTTCCTCGAGTGGCAGGCGGAGCCGGGCACGCACTACATCACGGCCCGCGCCGTCAACAAGGACGGCGAGACGCAGGTGGAGGAGCGCGCGCCCATCGCGCCCGACGGCTCGACGGGCTGGCAGCGACCGCTCATCACGGTCACGGGCTGATCGGGCGAGCCGCGCCGCCGCGACCGTAGTCTGTGCCCATGTCCACGCGCGCAGCAGTCATCACCGTCTCCGACCGCTCCTCGAGCGGCCATCGTCACGACGCGGGCGGACCCATCGCCGTCGCGGCGCTGCGCGACGCCGGCTTCGAGTGCGGCGACGCGACGATCGTGCCCGACGGCGCCGAGAGCGTGGCGCAGGCGCTCCGCACCGCCATCGCGGCGGGTGCTCGCGTCGTCGTGACGACGGGCGGCACGGGGGTCGCCCCGCGCGACGAGACCCCCGAGGGCACGGCGCTCGTGCTGGAGCACGACGTGCCGGGCATCGCCGACGAGCTGCGCCGCCTCGGCACCGCCGAGCTGCCGCAGGGCATGCTGTCGCGCGGTCGATCGGGCATCGCGCAGGGCGCGCTCGTCGTCAACCTGCCCGGCTCGCCGAACGCCGTGACGACGGGCATGCCGGTGATCCTGTCGGTCGCGTCGCACGTCGTGCGGCAGCTCGACGGCGCCGACCACCCGTGAGCGCCGTCGCGATCGCCCGCATCCTCGACGTCCCCCTCGACGTCGTGGCGCACCTCGACGCCGTCGACGACGCGACCGCGGGCGCGACGACCTCCTTCGTCGGCCGCGTGCGCGATCACGATCCCGACGCGTCGGGCGCGGTCGTCGCGCTCGAGTACTCCGCGCATCCCGACGCCGAGACGGCGCTGCACGCCATCGCCGATCGAGCCGTCGCGGGCACCGCGGCCCGCGTCGCGGTGAGCCACCGCGTCGGCAGGCTCGCCGTGGGCGACGCCGCCGTCGTCATCGCGGTGTCGTCGCCGCATCGCGCCGAGGCGTTCGACGTGTGCCGCACCGTCATCGAGACCATCAAGACCGACCTGCCCGTGTGGAAGCGGCAGGTCGAGGCCGACGGCACGACGGCGTGGAAGGGCATCGGCGGCTAGGCCGAGCGCCGGCGTCAGCCGCCGGCGAAGGGCGGCAGCACGTCGACGAGCACGTCGTCGCCGAGTGCGGCGTCGTCGCCGAGCCGGGCACCGTCGACGAGCACGGCGCAGCGCGGCAGGATGCCGCCGAGGCCGGGCCGCTCGGCGGCGAGCGCGGCGCGCAGCGCACCGAGCGTCGCCTCGCCGCGCTGCTCCTGCGCGACGCCGGCGAGCTCCTCGGCCGCTGCGAAGTAGCGGACGCGAGCCATCAGCGGCCGTCCTGCTCGCGCGTCCACGACCCCGAGCGGCCGCCTTCCTTCGCGGTGATGCGCAGGTGCTCGATCGAGGTCGAACGGTCCATGCCCTTCACCATGTCGACGACGGCGAGCGCCGCGACCGACACGGCCGTGAGCGCCTCCATCTCGACGCCCGTGCGATCGGCCGTGCGCACCGTCGCCGAGACCTCGACGCCCTCGTCGACGACCTCGAGGTCGACGACGGCGCCGTGCACGCCGATGACGTGCGCGAGGGGCAGCAGGGTCGCGGTGTGCTTGGCGGCCTGGATGCCGGCGATGCGCGCCACGGCGAGCACGTCGCCCTTCGGCGCGGTGCCGTCGCGCAGCGTCGCGACGACCGCGGGGGCGCAGCGGACGAAGCCGCGGGCCGTCGCGGCCCGCACCGTCGGCGCCTTCGCGGTCACGTCGACCATGCGAGCGTGCCCCGCCTCGTCAAGATGCGTGAGGCTCATGCGATCAGCATGACATCGACGAGGTCGCCGACCGCGACCGACTCGACCTCGGCGGGCACGATGGCGTACGCCTCGGCGCGTCCGAGCCCGCCCGCGAGGTGCGAGCCCGAGCCGCCGGCGGACGACGGCGCGACCGTCCAGCGCGCGGGGTCGGCGCGATCGATCACGGCGGGGAGGTGCTGACGACGGCCGGCGGGCGGCGTCCACGCCACCGCCGCCGGGAGGCGCAGGCGGCGGCGCTCGCCATCCGTCCTGCCCTGCAGCGCGCGGAGGGCGGGGCGGACGAAGACCTCGAAGGACACCGCCGAGCTCACGGGGTTGCCTGGCAGGCCGAAGAGCAGCGGGCCGTCGGGCAGGCGTCCGAAGCCCTGCGGCTTGCCGGGCTGCATCGCGACGCGCACGAACGCCATGCTGTCGGCGAGCTCGATGCGCACGACCTCGTAGGCGCCGGCGCTCACGCCGCCCGAGAGCACGACGACGTCGACGTCGTCCATCGCCGCGATCGACGCGCGAAGCCCTGCGCCGTCGTCGTCGACGGAGCCGCGGTGGACGACCTCGGCACCCGCCTCGGCGGCGAGGGCGGCGAGCAGGATGCCGTTGGAGTCGGGGATCCGGCCGCGCGTCAGGGGCGTACCGGGCTCGACGAGCTCGGAGCCCGTGGAGACGATCGCGACCCGGGGACGCCGGGAGACGACGACGCTCGCCGTGCCGCTCGCCGCGGCCGCCGAGCACTGCAGCGGGCCGAGCAGGGTGCCGGCGTCGAGGACGACGTCGCCGACGCGCGCATCCTGACCGCCGCGGCGCACGAACGCGCCTGCGGCTCGTGGTGCGGCGAGCACCGTCACGGTGCCGAGCGAGTCGGCGAGGCCGCCGAGGGTGTCCTCGAAGGGCACGATGGCGTCGGCGTCGGCGGGCATGGGCGCGCCGGTCATGATGCGCGCGGCCTCGCCGGCGCGCAGCGCGGGGTCGAGCGCCGAGCCCGCAGGCACGTCGGCGACGACCGCGAGCGTCACGGGCGTCTCGGCCGTCGCCGTCGCGACGTCGGCGAGCCGCACCGCGAAGCCGTCCATCGCCGAGTTGTCGAACGCGGGGATGTCGTTCGCGGCACGCACGGGCTCGCGCAGCACGCGCCCCAGGGCGTCTGCGAGCGGCACGGCGTGCGCGTCGAGCGGCTCGACGGCGGCGAGCACCTCGGCGAGATGCTCCTCCACGGTGCGCAGGTCGCTCATGCACGGACCTCCTCTGCTGGGAGGGCTTCGATGCCGCCGGCCAGGACGGATGCCTCCGCGCCGGCCGCGCGCAGGGCGCGGGCGGCGGTGAGCGCTCGCCCGCCGCGCTGGCAGACGACGACGAAGGGCCCGGCGCCGACGGCGGACGGGTCGGCGAGCAGCGTCGCCAACGGGACGAGCAGCGATCCGGGGACGACGCCCTGCGCCGTCTCGTCGGGCTCGCGGACGTCGAGGAGCGTCGCGCCCGCGTCGCGGGCGGCGAGGGCGTCGCCGACCGCGACGTGCGGCACGGGCGCGGGGGCCGGCTGCGCGGGGCGCGCCGCGCTGCCTGCCGAGCGCAGCGGCACCTCGCTCTGCCTGCCCTGCAGGGCGTCGACGACGACGACGCGGCCGAGCAGCGGCTCGCCGATGCCGGCCACGAGCTTGATCGTCTCGAGCGCCATGAGCCCGCCCACCTGGATGCAGAGCGCGCCGAGCACGCCGACGTCGGCGCACGTGGGCACCTCGCCGACGCTGTCCGGCGGATACAGGTCCGAGAGCAGCACGGCGTCGTGCCCGGCAGGTGGGGTCGACCACAGCACGGTGAGCTGGGCGTGGAGCTCCTGCACGACGCCCCAGACGAGCGGCGTGCCGAGGCGCTCGCACGCGGCCGCGACGACGGCGCGCGTCGCGAAGGTGTCGGTGCCGTCGACCACGACGTCGGCGTCGGCGAGCAGGCGCTCGGCGTTCGCCTCGACGATGCGCTCACGCACGGCGAGCACGCGCGTCTCGGGTGAGAGGTCGGCGGCGACGCGCTGCGCCGAGGCGGTCTTCGGCTCTCCCACGTCGACGAGCCGATGCAGCACCTGCCGCTGGAGGTTGGAGGCCTCGACCACGTCGTCGTCGACGACCGTGATGGTGCCGACGCCGGCAGCTGCGAGCGCGAGCACCACGGGGGATCCGAGGCCGCCGGCACCCACGACGGCGACGTGCGCGGCCGCGAGCCGACGCTGCCCGAGCTCGCCGAATCCGGACAGCGCAGCGTGCCGGGCGGTGCGCGATCGCTCGGCGGGTGAGAGCGCTGCGACGGGCTCGACCAATGGGGGCATGGGCATGCTGCTCAGGCTAGGTGGTCGTCGTCGCCCGGGGAGGTGACAGGACGACGGTTCCGCAGCATCGGAGGATCGGTGGCTCAAAGGCCGCAGATGCGGCTATGGTCGGCGCATGGGCTCGTACCGGATCGTCGAGGCTGCGCGGCTGCTCGGCGTGAGCGACGACACCGTGCGGCGCTGGGTCGACCAGGGCGTGCTCTCGACGACGGGGGAGTCGCCTGCACGCATCCCCGGCGCAGCGCTCGCCGAGCACGCGGTCGACCTGGCGCGGTCGTCGGCCGACCCGTCCGACGTGCTCTCGAGCGCGAGGAACCGTCTCGTCGGGCTCGTGACGCGCGTGCAGCGCGACGGGATCATGGCGCAGGTCGACATCCAGGCCGGCCCGCACAGGATCGTCTCGCTCATGTCGGTCGAGGCCGTCGACGAGCTCGCGCTCGAGCCGGGCTCGCTCGCCGTGGCGGTCGTGAAGGCGACGACCGTCATCGTCGAGGCGCCGAGGGCATGACGGTGCTCGCACGAGGCGCTCGCCGTGCTCGCCTCCCGCGTGCGGCCGCGGCGGTGCTCGGCGTCGTCGCGCTCGCAGGGTGCGTCGGCGGCGCGGGGGACGAGTCGGCCGACGACGGCCAGGCGGGCGGCGCCGACGGCGAGCTCTCCGGCGAGCTGGCGATCTCCGCTGCGGCGTCGCTCGCCGGGGCGTTCGACGAGCTCGCCATCGCCTTCGAGACGCAGCACCCCGGAGTCGACGTGCTGCCCATCACGTACGACGGGTCGTCGACGCTCGCGACGCAGATCGTCGAGGGCGCGCCCGCCGACGTCTTCGCCTCCGCCGACGTCGCCACCATGGAGCGCGTCGAGGAGGCGGGTCTCGCCGACGGCGCCGCGATCTTCGCGACGAACACGCTCGCGCTCGTCGTCCCCGCAGGCAACCCGGGAGGCATCGAGGGCCTCGCCGACCTCGCGGATCCGGATCGCACCGTCGTGCTGTGCGCTCCCGAGGTGCCGTGCGGCGCCGCGTCCGAGGCGCTGCTCGCCGGCGCGGGTGTGACGGCATCGGTCGACAGCGTCGAGCAGAACGTCGCGGCCGTGCTGACGAAGGTGGTGGCGGGCGAGGCCGATGCAGGCCTCGTCTACGTGACCGACGCCGCGACGACGGACGCGGTGGAGACCATCCCCGTCGAAGGGGCCGAGGCGGTCGTCAACGCCTATCCCATCGTCGCGCTCGAGGGCGCCGCGAACCCCGACGCCGCGGCGGCCTTCGTCGCGCTCGTGCTCGGCGACGAGGGGCGAGCGGTCCTCGCCGGCCTCGGCTTCGGCGCGCCGTGAGCCGATCGGCTGCGCGCCCCGCGGCGCGCGACGCGGGCGGCTTCGTGCCGCGTGCCCTGCTCGTGCCCGCGGCGCTCGGGCTCGCCCTGCTCGTCGTGCCCCTCGTCGCGCTCGTCGGGCGCGTCGACTGGGCGACGCTGCCCGGCGACGTGACGAGCCCGGCCGCGCGCTCCGCGCTCGTGCTGTCGATGCAGACCGGCCTCGCCGCGACCGTGCTGTGCGTCGTGCTCGGCGTGCCGATCGCGCTCGCGATCGCCCGAGCGGGTGCGCGTTCGGCGGCGCTCCTGCGCGCCATCGTCACCGTGCCGCTCGTGCTGCCGCCGATGGTCGGCGGCGTGTCGCTCCTCGCCCTGTTCGGCCGCACCGGCTGGCTCGGCCCGCTGCTCGCCGAGTGGGGCGTCCGCGTGCCGTTCACGACCCCGGCGGTGGTGCTGGCGCAGACGTTCGTGGCCCTGCCCTTCCTCGTGCTCGCCGTCGAGGGGTCGCTGCGCGCGACAGGGGTGGCGTTCGAGCAGACGGCTGCCGCGCTCGGCGCCGGCAGGTGGCGCATCCTGCTGCGCATCACCCTGCCGCTCGCAGCACCCGGTCTCGTCGCGGGCGTCGTGCTGTGCTTCGCGAGAGCCATCGGCGAGTTCGGGGCGACGGCGCTGTTCGCAGGCAACGCGCCCGGCGTGACGCAGACGATGCCGCTCGCGATCTACACGGCGTTCAACGGCGCCGGCGTCTCGCAGGACACCGCGGTCGCGCTCTCGCTGCTGCTGCTCGCGACGTCGATCGCGGTG
The DNA here is from genome assembly GCF_042666675.1 of Agrococcus sp. GCM10030265. Lineage (NCBI taxonomy): Bacteria > Bacillati > Actinomycetota > Actinomycetes > Micrococcales > Microbacteriaceae > Agrococcus > Agrococcus sp. GCM10030265. The sequence goes on along the minus strand of NZ_JBHTCZ010000002.1, from coordinate 630,718 downwards.
CTGCTCCTCGTGCGCGCGTGGCGGCCGGGGGCGGCGCGGTGAGCTCGGCGCTCGACGCGCACGTCGTCGTCGCGCGCGACGGCTTCGCGCTCGACGTCGAGCTCTCGGTGCCCGCAGGCGGGGTCGTGGCCGTCATGGGGCCGAGCGGCGCTGGCAAGTCGACGCTGCTGGGAGCGCTCGCCGGGCTCGTCCGGCCGAGCGGGGGCAGCATCCGCGTCGGCGATCGCGTCGTCGACGACGCCGGCCGGCGACGTGCGCACGTGGAGCCGATGCGCCGCGACGTCGTGCTGCTCGGGCAGGAGCCGAGGCTCTTCCCGCATCTCACGGCGGCAGCGAACGTGGCGTTCGCGCTGCGGGCGGGCGGCGCCGGTCGCACGCAGGCGCGCGAGGAGGCGACGGCGTGGCTCGATCGCGTGGGTCTCGCCGGCATGGAGGCGCGTCGACCGGTCGCGCTGTCGGGCGGGCAGCAGCAGCGCGTGGCGCTCGCACGCGCGCTCGCCGCAGCGCCGGCGGCGATCCTGCTCGACGAGCCGCTGTCGTCGCTCGACGCCGAGACCGCCGCGGGCATCCGCGTCGTCGTCGCCGAGCAGCTCGCAGCGACGCGCACGACCGCGGTGGTCGTGACGCACGACGCCGTCGACGCCGTGGCGCTCGCCGATCGACTCGTGATCGTCGAGCGAGGCGCGGTGACGCAGCGGGGCGCCGTGCGCGACGTGCTCGCGCGCCCGGCGACCCGGTTCGCCGCGGCCGTCGCGGGCGTCGATCGGCTCGAGGGCGTGGCACGCCGGGGAGCATGGGCGTGCGGCGCCGCCACCATCCAGCCGGTCGACGCAGCCTCGGTCGCCGTGGCCGCGCGCGAGGGGGCGCCGCTCGTCGCCATCGTGCCGCCGGGAGCGGTGCGCGTGCAGCCCGTCGACGCGAGCGACGCGCGAGAGGCTGCCGCGTCGCCCGGCGGGTTCGACGTCTGGCTCGCGCGGGTCGCTCGCCTCGAGTCGACCCTCGGCGGCGTCCGCGTCGTGACGTCGTCGGCGCATGGAGGCGCCACGGTGTCGGCGGAGCTCCCCGCGGCGGACGCCGCCGAGCTGCGGCTCGCGCCGGGCGCGAGCGTCGAGGTGTGGGTCGAGCGACGGCTCGTGCGGCTCCTCGCCGGCGACGGCTACGGAGCAGCGGACGCCGCGGATTGCTGATTGCGCGTGCGGCGGAAGCGGCGAGGGACGCTCGGCGTCGAGGCTCGCGCGCAGTAGCGTCGGGGCATGCAGCCGGAGCACCGCGCATGACGGTCACGCCCGTCGTCATCGGTCGTCGACCCCTCGTGGCGCCCGGCGACGACGCCTCGTCGGGCCCGCTCGTCGACGGCTTCGGTCGCGTGCACCGCGACCTGCGCATCTCGCTGACCGACCGCTGCTCGCTGCGCTGCACGTACTGCATGCCCGAGCAGGGCATGGAGTGGCTCGCGCGCTCGAGCATCCTCGCGCTCGACGAGATCGAGCACGTGGCGCGCGTCGCGGCGGCCTCCGGCATCACGACGTTCCGCCTCACCGGGGGAGAGCCGCTGCTGCGGCAGGACATCGTCGAGGTGGTGCGCAGGCTCGCGCGGATCGTGGGCGCCGATGGGCGACCCGTCGACATCGCGATGACGACGAACGGCATCCGGCTCGCGCAGCTGCTGCCGGATCTGATCGACGCGGGCCTGCGACGGCTCAACATCTCGATCGACACCATCGACCGCGAGCGCTTCGCGGCGCTCACGCGACGCGACCGGCTCGACGACGTGCTCGAGGGCATCCGCGCGGCGCAGGCGTCGGGTCTGCGGCCGCTCAAGCTCAACGCCGTCGCGATGCGCGGCGTGAACGACGACGAGATCGTCGACCTCGTCGAGTTCGCCGTCGCCCACGACGCCCAGCTGCGCTTCATCGAGCAGATGCCGCTCGACGCCGGTCACACGTGGGAGCGCACGACGATGGTGACGCGCGAGGAGATCCTCGAGGCGCTGCGTTCGCGCTGGACGCTGACGCCCGTGCCCGGACGCGGTGGCGCGCCCGCGGAGCGCTGGACGCTCGGCAGCGTCGGTCGCGACGGCGAGCCGCACTCCGTCGGCGTCATCGCCTCGGTGACGGCGCCCTTCTGCGGCGACTGCGACCGCCTGCGGCTCACGGCCGACGGCCAGCTGCGCAACTGCCTCTTCTCGACGAGCGAGTACGACCTGCTGCCCGTCCTCCGAGGAGACGACCCGAGCGACGCGGCCATCGATCGGGTGCTGCGCGCCTGCATCCGAGGCAAGCTGCCCGGTCATGCGATCGACGACCCGAGCTTCCTGCAGCCCGTCCGCGGCATGAACGCCATCGGCGGCTGAGGCCAGGGAGCGGAGGCGCCGAGCGGCTCGGGAGGGGGTGACGGGAATCGAACCCGCGCCACCAGTTTGGAAGACTGGAGCTCTACCATTGAGCTACACCCCCGGCGCCTGACCGGCGACTCCACGCTACACGGTCGCAGCGGCACGGATGCGCGCCGCGCGCCTCGTGGCACGTCGCATCTCCTCACGCGCGCAGCGGCGGCCACGCGCGAGCAGTCGCGGTCGCTCGGTGGGCGTCCCGATCGAAGCGAGCGATCGCCACGAGCCTCGCGGCGATGCGTGCCGAGAGGGCGACGAGCACGGTCGCGAGGAGGACGGGATGGGGGAGCGCCGTCGCGCCGCCCGAGAGCACGAGGGCGGGCACGACGGTCACGGCGAGGCCGAGCGCGCCGAAGGCCGCGAGGTGCACCCACTCCCACGCCACCCGCCGCAGCGCTCGCGCGAGCAGCGCGCCGAACGGCAGCCCGACGATCGTCATCGCGATCGCGCCGAGGGTCGCGACGTACCACGCTGCCGCTGCCCAGTACGGCTCGCCCTGCACGGCCAGCACGCCGCCGGTCGCGGCGGCCACCGTGAGGATCGTGCCGGTGCCGGCGACCCACGCCACCCCGACGTCGACGAGCCCGAACTCGTTGCGGCGGGGGTCGGGGATGCCGGCGTCGACGCGGCCGCGGGTGGCTCGGGCGTCGCCCGCATCGCCGAGGCGCTCGTCGCGGCCGTCCGCATCCACGAGCCAGGCGTCGTCGCGCATCCCGGGAGCCCTGGCGAGGGCCCTCGCACGCATCGCGTCGACGCGAGCGATCGCGAAGCGCCCGCCGCTCCAGCGACCGACGACCGCAGCCACGATGCCGTAGGGGGCGAGCAGCAGCGCGTACGGCGAGACGACGACGGCGAGCACCACGAAGCCCGCGGCGCCCAGCAGCGCGAACGCCAGGAGGTGCACGGCCTCCCACGGCACGCGCCGCAGGAGGAACGCGGCGAGGGCCGCGACCGGCACGCCGACGACCGTGAGCACGGGGATGCCCCACAGCACCGCGAAGACCGCGATGAGGCCCGTGGCCGACGCTGGGCCGCCCGTCGAGGTCGACAGGGCCATCTCGTGGACGATGGCCACCACGGGCACCGTGAGCGCTGCCACGAGCCAGCCCACGGCCAGGTCGAGGATCGTGAACTCGTGGCGTCGTGGATCGCGCCGTGCCGTCGCGACGCGCAGGCCATGCGGAGGCATGGGCTGCTGCGCCTCAGGCATCGCCGAGGCCCTTCGCGAGCTGCGCGAGCGCGAGGACGCGGCGGGCCTGGCCGCGCAGGATGGGCAGCCGGCTCGCGCGCGCGAGGTCGTCGACGAGCGGCACGGCCTCGGCGACGAGCGCGCGCGTGCGCTGCTGGCCCTCGCTGCGATCCATCGACCACGCGAGCATGACGGCCATGAGGGTCGCCCACAGCAGCTCGGGCAGCGCCGCGACGACCTCGGCGTCGGCTCGGAGGTCCGAGTCGGCGACCACGAGCCGGAAGACCTCGATCGCCCGCTCGCGCATCGCGCCGCTCGCATCGCCGAACGGGCTCGTCGGCGACGAGGGATCGAGCGAGGCGCCCAGCATCTCGACCGCGACCGCGTGATGCGGCGCGATCTCGTCGAGCGCGATCGTCATCGCCGTGCGCAGCCGCTCGCCGAAGCGGCGCTCGCCCGCGAGCTCGACGGGGGCGCGATCCGCGATGCGCGTCGTCACGTCGTCGTAGACGAGGCGCACGAGATGCGCCTTCGAGGGCACGTAGAGGTAGATCGTGCCGGGTGCGACGCCGGCGCGCTCGGCGATGCGGCGCATCGAGGCGCCCTCGTAGCCGTGCTCGGCGAGGGTCGCGAGCGCTGCGTCGATCACGCGGGCGCGCGTGCGCTCGCCCTTCGCACCCGGTGCAGCAGTCATGCCGCGAGCGTACCTGAACGCGTTCAGTTCTGGAAGGGGCTCGGCGCATGCGAGACGGGGCCGGCCCGAAGGCCGACCGCGTCCCGCGTGCCGGACATGCGAGACGGGGCCGGCCCGAAGGCCGACCCCGTCCCGCGTGCCGGACATGCGAGACGGGGCCGGCCCGAAGGCCGACCCCGTCCCATCCCGTGTCGTTCGGCAGGAGCCGTCGACTAGCTGGTGCGCGAACGCATCATCACATCGTGGGCATGAGCACCGAGTCGATGAGGTAGACGGTCGCGTTGGCCGTCTGGACGCCACCGCAGATGACGTTGGCGGAGCCGTTCACCGTGATGTTGTCGCCCTCGCCCTCGACCATGAGCGTGCCACCCTGGACCGTGGTGAGCTCGCCGTCGATCTCGTCGGGCGCGATCTGGCCGGGGACCACGTGGTACGTGAGCACCTGCGTCAGCGTGTCGGCGCCCTCGGGCGTCTGCAGCGTGGCGACGGTGGCCGGGTCGAGCGCCGCGAAGGCGTCGTCCACGGGTGCGAAGACGGTGAACTCGTCACCGTTCAGCGTGTCGACGAGGTCGACGGCCGGGTTCAGCTGGCCCGAGACCGCGGCGACGAGCTGCGTGAGGAGCGGGTTGTTCGACGCGGCGACCGCGACGGGGTCCTGCGACATGCCCTCGACCGAGCCTGCACCGTCCGGCACGGCCTCGGCGTAGGCGGAGCAGCCGCTGCCGACGAGGTTCGCCATCGGGTCCATCGCGTCGTCCGACGCCATGGGCGACTCGCTGGCCGACTCCTCGGCCGTCGTCTCGGGAGCCGTCGACTCGTCTGCGTCGCTGGAGCCGGCCGAGCAGCCCACGAGGGCGAACGTCGCGACGCCTGCCATCACGAGCCCTGCGGTGAGCGGGTTCTTCTTGGTGAGCATCTCAGCTCTCCTTCCACTGTCCATCGTTGGAGTATCTGGACCCGACGTCCGCCGGGCTATGTAGAGGCTTCGTCGCCCCGCATGACCTGGATTGGAATGGATGCGGATGGATCTGCGTTCGCGCGTCGTCCAATCCGATGCGTCGTCGGCACCGAACCCCATGCCAAGCCGAGGAGGAGCGATGCTCGACCACGATGCGCGCAGCCGGGGATGCAGCCCCGCAGCAGCGCGCCGTCGAGCCGGAGCCCTCGGCATCGCCTCCGGGTGACCTGGTCGCACGGCGGGGGCGCCACCTGTCCTCGCGTCCCCGCCGTGCTCGGTCGATCGCAGGGCGTCTCGCCTCGGAGCATCGTCCGCGCGCACGGCGCGCACCCGACGTCTGCGACGCCAGCCGGACGCTCGTGGACGTGATCCGGGCGGGCGGCGAGGCGATCCGGACCGTCGCCGACGCCACGATGCTGCCTCGCCCCGCGAGACGGCGCCACCGCGGCGAACGACGACGCCCCCGGCCGCATGGGCCGGGGGCGTGGGGTCGAGCTGCGGAGCCGCGGAGCGGCGTCACGCCTCCATGACGACGAGCGGGTTCGACGTGGGCTGCTCGGATCCGCCCTCGGGCTCGATCGTGATCGCCACGCCGTCGCCCTCGTGCATGTCTCCCTCGAGCACGTGCACGACGCTGCCCTCGCCGCCCTCGAAGATGCCTGCGGCCACGGGCACGCCGTCGCGCATGAACCAGGCCTCGTAGACCTGCTGCTCGTCGAGCGACTCGAGGCCCTCGAACACGAGCGCCGCCTCGCCGCGCTCGACCGACGTCAGCAGCGTCGCCTGCGTGCCGTCGGCGAACGACTCCGTCTGCGTCGCGACGTCGGATGCGTGCACGAGCGCCGACACGGGGTCGGGCGTGCGGATGCCCTGACCGATCGCGACGCCTCCGACGAGGAGCACGACGGCGGCCGCGGCTGCGGCGAGCATCGAGCCGGGGCGCTGGAACCAGCGCCGCCGTGCCGCGAGCTCGCGCGGGCCGGCGATCGTCGAGCCCCCACCGACCAGGGCGGGCTCGCGGATGCCGTCGATGCCCTGCGCGGGCGCAGCGCTCGAGGACTCCTCAGCAGCGTGCACGCTGCGAACGGCGGGCTCCTGCTCCACCTCGGCGATCCGGGCCAGGATGCTCGCGCGCAGCGATGCCGGAGGATCGACCGCCACGGCGCCCCCCAGCGCCGCAGCCGTCTCCTGCATGTCCGCGAGCTCCGCGAGCGTCGCCGCGTCGGCTCGCTCGTCGAAGCGCTGCCGTTCCTGCGGACCGAGCGCGTCGAGCGCTCGTGCCGCCATGTCATCGCGATGCTCCATCACGACACCCCCAATGCCGCGCGGAGACGGATCATGCCGTCCCGCAACCTCGTCTTCACCGTCCCGAGCGGCGTCTGCAGCCGCTCGGCGATCTCGCTCTGCGTGAGCCCGCCGTAGTAGGCGAGCACGATCGCCTCGCGATGCGCTTCGCTCAGCGTCTCGAGCGCCGCACGCACGCGGTCGCCCTCGAGGCGCACGTCCGCCGCCTCGCTGACGACGTCGAACGGCGCCACCGAGTCGCGGATGCCGATGCGCTCGTCGCGATCGCGCTGCGCCTGCGACGACCGCACGCGGTCGACCGCCTTCGAGTGCGCGAGCGCGAGCGCCCAGCCGACGGCGGAGCCGCGGGATGCGTCGTACGACGGCGCCTTGCGCCACATGTCCACGAACACCTCCTGCGTCACCTCCTCGGCCTGCGAGCGATCGACCAGCACGCGCAGCACGAGTCCGAAGACCCGCGCGGCGAGCGCGTCGTACACGATCGCGAACGCCGTGCGGTCGCCGCCGGCGACGCGCACGAGCGCCTCGTCGACGTCGGTCGCGCGCCGGGATGGCGTCACGGGGCTCGACTCTGGGACGGAGGTCACGTGGACCAGCATCCCACGCGCACCCGTCGACGCCGGGAGGCGCCAAGGCGTTGCGATCGTCGTCACGCATGTGCTTCGGAGACGCCCCGGCTGCGGATTGCCGGACCGCCCGCCGGCGCACGCGACGCAGCGGGATGCCGGGCGCGTCGCGCCTGGGCTAGACTCGATCGGTGCGCCTCCTGCCAGGGCCCGGCGCCCACGGGGCGTAGCTCAGCCTGGCTAGAGCACCCGCTTTGGGAGCGGGAGGCCGCGGGTTCGAATCCCGCCGCCCCGACCCAGACCATCCGGAACCGAATCCAGGAGACGACCACGTGAAGACCACGGTCGAGCAGCTCGAGCCCACGCGCGCGAAGCTCACCATCGCGGTGACCCCCGAGGAGCTGCGTCCCGCCATCGACGCCGCCTACAAGGAGATCGCGCAGCAGATCCAGATCCCCGGCTTCCGCAAGGGCAAGGTCCCGGCCGCGATCATCGATCAGCGCATCGGTCGCGACCAGGTCCTGAGCCAGGCCGTGTCGGAGTCGATCGACGAGCACTACCGCGCCGGCGTCGCCGAGTCGGGCATCAAGCCCCTCGGTCGCCCGAGCGCCGACATCGCCACGTGGCCCGAGGCGAAGGACTACTCCGGCGACCTCGTGCTCGAGATCGAGGTCGACGTGCGTCCCGACTTCGAGATGCCCGCGCTCGAGGGCCGCACGATCGAGGTGCCCTCGATCGTCGTCGGCGACGAGGCCGTCGACGCCGAGCTCACGACGCTCCGCACCCGCTTCGGCACCCTCGTGACCGTCGACCGCCCGGCGGCGAAGGGCGACTTCGTCACCCTCGACCTCGTCGCGACGATCGACGGCGCCGAGGTCGACCGCGCGGCCGGCGTCTCGTACGAGGTCGGATCGGGCGAGCTGCTCGACGGCATCGACGACGCCATCGAGACCCTCACGGCCGGCGAGGAGACGACGTTCACGTCGACGCTCGTCGGCGGCGAGCACGCGGGATCCGACGCCGAGGTGCAGGTCTCGGTCACGGCCGTCAAGGAGCGCGAGCTGCCCGAGGCCGACGACGACTTCGCCCAGATGGCGAGCCAGTTCGACACGATCGCCGAGCTCCGCGAGGACCTCTCGACGACGGTCGCGCGCCGCCAGACGCTCAAGCAGGCGCAGGACGCCCGCGAGGCGCTGCAGCAGGCGCTCGTCGCCGACGCCGACATCCCCGTGCCGACGCAGGCCGTCGAGGACGAGGTGCACCGTCACCTCGAGGGCGAGAACCGCCTCGAGGACGACGTGCACCGCGCCGAGGTCAAGGAGGAGACCGAGAAGCAGATCCGCTCGGGCATCCTCTTCGACCGCATCGCCGAGGAGCAGGACCTCCAGGTCTCGCAGACCGAGCTCTCGCAGTACGTCATGCAGATGGCGCAGCAGTACCAGATGCCGCCGCAGGAGCTCGTCGAGATCCTGCAGCAGAACGGTCAGCTGCCCACGATCCTCGCCGACCTCCTCCGCGGCAAGGCGCTCACGTGGGCGCTCGGCCAGGTCGAGGTGAAGGACGACGAGGGCAACGTCGTCGACCTGTCGGAGTTCATCCAGACCGAGCGCGACACGACCGAGGACGACGTCGAGGCCGCGATCAAGCAGGCCGAGGCGGCCATCGCCGCGCAGCAGCAGGACTGATCGGCAGAGGGGGTCGGACCGCATGGTCCGGCCCCTTCGTCGTCCCCGCACGCCTGCGGCGAACAGGGCCGAGCGCGTGCGTTGGAAGACCCTAGGGTTGAACCCGACCGAAGGAGCATGACGTGGCTGAAACCGGCTTCCCGCCCACTGTCTTCGACCGGCTGCTGCGCGATCGCATCATCTGGCTCGGCGAGGACGTGCGCGACGACAACGCGAACGAGATCTGCGCGAAGATCCTGCTGCTCGCAGCCGAGGATCCGAACAAGGACATCTACCTCTACATCAACTCGCCCGGCGGCTCGGTCACGGCAGGCATGGCGATCTACGACACGATGCAGTTCGTGCCGAACGACATCGTCACGGTCGGCATCGGCATGGCGGCCTCGATGGGCCAGCTGCTGCTCACGTCGGGCACCATCGGCAAGCGCTACATCACGCCGAACGCTCGCGTGCTGCTGCACCAGCCCCACGGTGGCTTCGGCGGCACGTCGTCCGACATCCAGACGCAGGCGCAGCTCATCCTCGACATGAAGCGCCGCCTCGCCGAGATCACGGCCGAGCGCACGGGCAAGACCGTCGAGCAGGTCAACGCCGACGGCGACCGCGACCGCTGGTTCACCGCGCAGGAGGCGCTCGAGTACGGCTTCGTCGATCACCTGCGCGAGTCGGCCACCGACGTCGCAGGCGGCGGCGGCACCGACCCCGAGGCCGAGGGCGCCTCGGGCAGCGACCAGGAGGAGAAGTGATGGAGACCCCCACGTTCCAGTCGGGCGGCAGCGCGCTGCAGATGCCCGGGTCGCGCTACATCCTCCCCTCGTTCGAGGAGCGCACGGCCTACGGCTTCAAGCGCCAGGACCCGTACGCGAAGCTCTTCGAGGACCGCATCATCTTCCTCGGCGTGCAGGTCGACGACGCCTCGGCCGACGACATCATGGCCCAGCTGCTCGTGCTGGAGTCGCAGGACCCCGATCGCGACATCGTCATGTACATCAACTCGCCCGGTGGCTCGTTCACGGCCATGACGGCGATCTACGACACGATGCAGTACATCCGTCCGCAGGTGCAGACCGTGTGCCTCGGCCAGGCGGCCTCCGCTGCCGCCGTGCTGCTCGCCGCCGGCGAGCCCGGCAAGCGCCTCGCGCTGCCGAACGCCCGCATCCTCATCCACCAGCCCGCCACGGGCGAGGCGGCACGGGGTCAGGCGTCCGACATCGAGATCCAGGCCCGCGAGGTGCTGCGGATGCGCGGTTGGCTCGAGCAGACGCTCGCGAACCACTCGAAGAAGGACGTCGAGCAGGTGTCGCGCGACATCGAGCGCGACACGTTCCTCTCGGCGGAGGAGGCGTTCGAGTACGGCCTCATCGACCAGGTGCTCACGTCGCGCAAGACGCAGCCCGCGCTGCTGGGCTGACGCCGGTCGGTCGCACGAAGGCCCCCGCCCTGCTGGGCGGGGGCCTTCGTCGTGCGTGGTGCCGGCGCGCGATCAGCGCGCGTCGGGGCCGGCGGGCTCGTCGGGCGCACCGAGCTCGCGCCGGCGGCCACGGCGCCACGTGATGACGAGCACGGTCGCGACGCCTGCGAGCAGGGCGAGGCCGATGCCGACGTAGGCGAGCGACGGGATGCCACCCTCGTCATCCGACCCGTCGCTCGACTCGTCGCCGCTCGGCGAGGTCGACGGGGCGGTGCTCGACGACGGCGGCTCGCTCGTCGCGCCGGCGCCCTCCGACGGCTCGGGGGCCGCGGTCGGCTCGGCCGAGGGCGACGCGCTGGGCTCGGGCTGCGCCGCGCCGCACTCGGGCGCCGTCTCGGCGCCGGGCACGGCTGCGGCGTCGCCGCCGGGCTCGTAGGCGAAGTCGACGACGCCCTCGATCGGGTGGCCGTCCGCCGAGACGAGGCCGTAGCGCATCGTGTAGACGCCGGGCTCGCCGAGCGTCGCGGTCGTCGAGAGCGTCGCACCCTCGACGGTCGCGCAGCCGGAGCCGTAGTAGAGACCCGCCTGGTCGGTGATGAGGATGACGTTCGACGAGCCGCCGTCGATCGACAGGATCTCCTCGTTGGCCGTCACGGTGAACGCCTCCGGCGCGGCGGCGATGGTGCCGCCGTCCTCCGGGTTCGTGCCGACGATCGTCGCGTGGGCGGGCAGCGGCAGGACGAGCGCCGCACCGGCGGCGGCGAGTGCGAGGAGGGGGGTCACGCCTCCACGGTATCCGCCGGCGTCGGCTCGTCCGCACGCGCGCGCGCCGCGTGCGCGTCGAGCACCATGCGCTCGGACCTCGCGAGGTACCGCTCGAGCAGCGCGGTCGCCGCGGCGGGGCCGTCGGCGGCGAGCGCGGCGACGATCGCGGCGTTGTCGGCGAGGAACGCGCCGTGGAGCGCACCGAGGTCGTCCACGGCACCGAAGGCGAGGCGCAGCTCGCCGAGCACCGACTCGAGGAGCGCCGTCATGCGCGGGCTGTCGGCGAGCGCGACGATCGCCCGGTGGAAGTCGAGGTCGGCGGAGCCCATGGCGCGCGCGTCGTCGGCGGCGAGCGCGGCCTCGCCGGCTGCGACCGCTCGACGCATCGATGCGACCGCGCGGTGGTTTGCATCGGCCTCGCGCAGCGTCTGCAGCTCGACGGCGCGCCGCACTCGGTACACGTCGCGCACGGATGCGGCGGTCGGCAGCGGCACGCGCGCGCCGCGGTTGGCCGCGTGGGCGACGAGCCCCTCGCCCGCGAGCGCGCGGAAGGCCTCGCGCAGCGTGTTGCGCGAGACGCCGAGCTCGTCGGCGAGCCGGCCCTCGACGAGGCGGGCGCCGGGCAGCAGCTCGCCGTCGACGATCCTGCGTCGCAGTGCGGTCGCGGCGTCGGACGCCGCGTGGCCGCGGCGCGGCGGCGACGGCGGGTCGAGGGGGTGCTGCACGCAGCCGAGCCTACGAGCGCTCCTGCGGGTGCACCCGGTCGCCGCGATCGCTTCTCGATTGTTCAACAATCCGCTACCGTCGACCCGACGGACAGGAGCCACCATGCGCATCGACCTCAACAGCGACGTCGGGGAGTCGTTCGGCCAGTGGCGCCTCGGCGACGACGCCGCGATGCTCGAGCTCGTCTCGAGCGCCAACGTCGCCTGCGGGTTCCACGCGGGCGACGCCTCCACGGCCCGCCGCGTCGCACGCCTCGCAGCCGCGAACGGCGTCGCCGTCGGCGCGCACGTCGCCTACCGCGACCTCGCGGGCTTCGGCAGGCGATTCGTCGACGCCGACCCCGGCGAGCTCGCCGACGAGGTGCTGTACCAGGTGGGTGCGCTGCAGGCGATCGCTCGAGCGGAGGGCACGAGCGTCACCTACGTCAAGCCGCACGGTGCGCTGTACAACGCGATCGTGCATCACGAGCGACAGGCGGCAGCCGTGCTCGACGGCGTGCAGGCCGCCGGCGATCTCGCCATCGTCGGCCTGCCGGGCTCGGTCGTGCTCGACCTCGCCGCCGCCCGCGGCATGCGCATCGTGCGCGAGGGCTTCGCCGACCGGGCCTACCTCCCCGACGGCACGCTCATGCCGCGCACGCGCGAGGGCAGCGTGCTGCACGACGCCGACGCCGTCGCGGCCCAGGCGCTGCGGATGGCGACGGCGGGGGAGGTGCTGGCCGACGACGGCTCGATCGTCGCCCACGCGGTCGACTCGATCTGCGTCCACGGCGACACCCCCGGCGCCGTCGCCCTCGCGCGCGCCGTGCGCACGGCCCTCGACGCCGGATCCATCGCCGTCGGCCCCGTGACCCCTGCCTGACCCCGCACCCGACTCCCAGGAGCACCTCGTGTCCACCGCATCCAGCACCCCGGGCGTCCGTCGACGCGCGCCCGGCGCCGTCAAGGCGTACGTGGCGAGCCTCACCGGCACGTCGCTCGAGTACTACGACTTCGCGCTGTACTCGGTCGCCTCGGCGGTCGTCTTCCCGATCGTCTTCTTCCCGTCCGACGACCCGTACGTCGGCCTGCTGCTGTCGTTCTCGACGTTCGCGGTCGGGTACCTCGCGCGCCCGCTCGGGGGCATCCTGTTCGGCAGGCTCGGCGATCGCGTCGGCCGCAAGTCCGTGCTCGTGTGGACGCTGCTGCTCATCGGCATCGCCACGGTGCTCATCGGCCTGCTGCCCGGGTACGCGACGCTCGGCATCGCCGCCTCGGTCGCGCTCGTGCTGCTGCGGCTCGCGCAGGGCATCGGCGTCGGCGGCGAGTGGGGCGGCGCCGTGCTGCTGTCGAGCGAGTTCGCCGACCCTCGCAGCCGCGGACTGTGGGCATCCGCAGCGCAGATCGGCGTGCCCGTCGGCAACCTGCTCGCGAACGGCGCCCTCGCAGTGCTCGCCGCGACGCTCAGCGAGCAGGCCTTCCTCGACTGGGGTTGGCGCGTGGGCTTCCTCGCGTCGGCGCTGCTCGTGGCGTTCGGCCTCGTCATCCGGCTCCGACTCGAGGAGACCCCCGTCTTCCAGGCGCTCGCGCAGCGTGCGGAGCGGCCGAAGGCGCCGCTGCTCGAGGTCTTCCGCACGCATCCGCGCGCCCTGGTCGCCGCGGCGCTCTCGCGCATCGGGCCGGACGTGCTCTACTCGCTCCTCACGGTGTTCCTCGCGACGTACGCGACGAGCGTGCTGGGGCTCGAGACGAGCCAGGTGCTCACGGCGGTGCTGATCGGCTCGTCGACGCAGATCGTCGTCATGCCGCTCGCAGGCTGGCTGACCGATCGCCTGAACCGGCGCGCGGTGTACGCGGCCGGCGCCGTGCTGACGGCGATCTGGGTGCCCGTGCTGTTCGCCATCATCCAAGGCGGCGACGTCGTGCTGCTCACCGTCGGCATCGTGGTCGGCATGATGCTGCACGCGCTCATGTACGGGCCGCAGGCCGCGTACATCACCGAGCAGTTCCCCGCCCGGCTGCGCTACGCGGGCTCGTCGCTCGCGTACACGCTCGCGGGGGTCGTGGGCGGTGCGCCCGCCCCGCTGCTCTTCACGATCCTGCACGCCGAGACCGGGTCGTGGATCGCCATCGCCGTCTACCTGGCCGTGGCGGCGACGCTGACGGTCGTGGGCCTCGCGCTCGGCCGCGACCCGGAGGACGCCGAGGATCTCGCGCTGCTCGAGGCGGGCATGGGCGTCGCGGATGCGGATGCCGGCTCCGGCACGGCGCGCACGCAGGAGCGCCCGTGACCGACGTCCACCGGCTCGGCACGCGCGCGGTCCTCGCGCGCGTGCCGTCCGCATCGGTCGACGCCGTGCGGACGCTCCTCGAGGCCGAGCCGCTGCCGGGACAGCTCGAGGTGGCGGCGGGTGGGGCGAGCGTGACGGTGCGCTTCGCGACCCTCGCCCATGCGGATGCGGGTCGCTCGTCGCTCGCACGGCTGCAGGCGCCCGCGGGGCAGCCCTCGAGCGGTGGGCTCGTGACGATCGACGTCGTGTACGACGGCGAGGACCTCGACGACGTCGCCGCCGCGACCGGGAGGTCGGTCGAGGCCGTCGTCCGTGCGCACGCCGGCGCCTCCTGGCACGTGGCGTTCGTCGGCTTCGCGCCGGGCTTCGCGTACCTGCGCGCCGATCGCGACGGCCCGGTCGTGCCGCGCCGATCGAGCCCTCGCGCGCGCGTGCCCGCGGGCGCCGTCGCGCTCGCGGGCTCGTACTCGGCCGTGTATCCGCGCTCGTCGCCGGGCGGGTGGCAGCTGGTCGGTCGCACCGACGCGCGGCTGTGGTCGCTCGAGCGCGACGAGCCGACGCTGCTGCCCGCCGGCACGCGCGTCGACTTCCGCGCCGTGCGCGCCCAGGCCCGCGCCGCCGAGGCGCAGGCCGCGCCGCTGCCGCGCGTCGACGCGGCCGAGCGCCCGCCGCATGCGCTCGTCGTGCGCTCGGCGGGCGCGCAGACGCTCGTCGAGGACCTCGGCCGCGCCGGCCTCGCGCATCTCGGCATCGCGAGGTCGGGGGCCGCCGATCGCGGTGCGCTGCGCCAGGCGAACCGCCTCGTCGGCAACGTCGTCGAGGCCGCTGCGATCGAGCACGTCGGCGGAGGCCTGCGCATCGAGGCCGCGGGGGAGCACGTGCTCGCCGTGACGGGTGCCGCCGCCCCGCTCGTCGTGCGCTCGCCCCGCGGCGACCGCTCGCCCGCGCCTGCTGCGCCGTTCGCGCTGCGCGACGGCGACGCGCTCGAGGTCGCCGCCGTGCGCGGGGGGCTGCGGGTCGTCGTCGGCGTCCGCGGCGGCGTCGACGTGCCCGCGGTGCTCGGCAGCCGATCGACCGACGTGCTCTCGGGCCTCGGCCCGCCGCCCGTGCGGGCCGGCGACGTGCTGCCGGTCGGTCGCGCGACGGCGCAGGCCGTCGGTGCGCCGGAGCCGCTGGCCGGGGCGGGGGCCGTGGCTGCCCGGGCTGCCGACGGCGAGGACGGGGAGGGCGACGTCGTGCTCGACGTCGTGCTCGGCCCCGACGACGCGTGGATCCCGGACGCCGCGGCGACCCTCGCCGCTGCGACCTGGATCGTGACGCCGCAGTCGAACCGGGTCGGCGTGCGGCTCGACGGCCCGCCGATCGCTCGTCGCGACGGCGAGCTCGAGAGCCAGGCCCTCGTGCCCGGCGCCATCCAGGTGCCGCCGTCGGGCCTGCCCGTCGTGTTCCTCGCAGATCATCCCGCGACGGGCGGCTACCCCGTGGTCGCCGTCGTCGCCGACGACCATCTCGACGCGCTCGCGCAGCTCGCGCCCGGCACCGCCGTGCGCCTGCGCCCCGCATCCGCCACCGCACCCGGCGCACCCGGGCCCACCGCATCCCAGGAGACCGCATGACCATCGAGAAGGTGCTGATCGCGAACCGCGGCGAGATCGCCGTGCGCATCGTGCGGGCGTGCGCCGACGCGGGCATCCGCTCGGTGGCCGTCTACGCCGACCAGGACGCCGACGCCCTGCACGTGCGCCTCGCCGACGAGGCCGTCGCCCTCGAGGGCACGCGAGCCGCCGAGACGTACCTCGACGCCGCAGCCCTCGTCGCGGCCGCCGAGCGCGTCGGCGCCGACGCCGTGCATCCCGGCTACGGCTTCCTCTCGGAGGATGCCGCCTTCGCGCGGGCCGTGCTCGCGGCAGGGCTGCGGTGGATCGGGCCGCGGCCCGAGACGATCGAGGAGCTGGGCGACAAGGTGCGCGCTCGCGCCGTCGCGCTGCGCGTCGGCGCGCCGCTCGCGCCGGGCACCGACGGGCCGGTCGCCTCGGTGCGGGAGGTGGAGGCGTTCGTCGCCGAGCACGGCCTCCCCGTCGTCGTGAAGGCCGCGCACGGCGGCGGGGGTCGAGGGATGCGCGTCGTGCGCGACGTCGACGAGATCGCCGATGCGTACGCGTCGGCCGTGCGCGAGGCGACGCAGGCGTTCGGCCGCGGCGAGTGCTTCGTGGAGCGCTTCCTCGACCGGCCGCGGCACGTGGAGGCGCAGCTGCTCGCCGACGAGCACGGCACCGTCGTCGTCGTCGGCACGCGCGACTGCTCGGTGCAGCGCAGGCATCAGAAGCTGCTCGAGGAGGCGCCCGCGCCCTTCCTCACCGCGGCGCAGCACGAGCGGATCGTGGCGGCGTCGGAGGCGATCGCGCGCGAGACCGGCTACGTCGGCGCGGGCACCGTCGAGTTCCTCGTCGCCGACGACGGCACCATCGCGTTCCTCGAGGTCAACGCGCGCCTGCAGGTCGAGCACCCCGTGACCGAGGAGACGACGGGCGTCGACCTCGTGCGCGAGCAGCTGCGGATCGCCGCGGGGGAGCGGCTGACGATCGACGCGACGCCGAGGCCGCGCGGCCACGCGATCGAGCTGCGCATCAACGCCGAGGATCCCGGACGCGGCTTCCTGCCCTCGTCGGGCGTCGTGACGACCTTCCGCGCGCCGACGGGACCGGGCGTGCGCGTCGACGCGGGCGTCGACGACGGCGCCGCGGTGCCTCCGCAGTTCGACTCGCTGCTCGCGAAGCTCGTCGTGTGGGGGCCCGACCGCGCCACGGCGCTCGACCGCACGCGTCGCGCCCTCGACGAGCTGCGCATCGAGGGCGTCGCGACCGTCGTGCCCGCGCATCGGGCCATCCTGCGGCACCCCGACCTCGCGGGCGACGGCGACGGCTTCCGCGTGCACACGCGCTGGGTCGAGACCGAGCTCGCCCCGGTCGACGTCGACGACGCGTTCGCCGACGCCGACCCGGGCACGGCGCTGCGTCGCGTCGCGATCGAGGTGGACGGCATGCGCCGCACGCTCGGGCTGCCCGTCGGCCTCCTCGCCGCCCTCGCGACCGAGGCGGCGCCGGGGAGCGCGGCGGGCGCGGGCGCCCAGCCCGACGCATCCGACGAGCCGGGCTCGGGAGCGGGCATCCGGTCGCCGCTCACGGGATCGCTCGTGACGTGGGCGGTCGCGCCCGGCGACGCCGTCGCGGTGGGCGATCGCGTCGCGACCGTCGAGGCCATGAAGATGGAGACGCCGGTGGTCGCCGAGGTCGCAGGGGTCGTCGCCGCGCTGCGCGCCCAGGCGGGGGCCGCCGTGGAGGCGGGGATGCTGCTCGCGGTCGTCGAGCCGGCGTGATGCCCGCGAGGTCGGCGTCGGACGCGCTCCCCGCGTCCGCTGCCCGCGGACGCCGGCATCCGACGCCACGCGTCATGCTGCACGGTGCTGTCAGCGCTCGGCGCTAGGCTCTGTGGCACCGACCTGGGAGGGAGCGGCACCATGGCACGACTCGGAGAGAGCGGCGATCTGCTGAAGTGCTCCTTCTGCGGCAAGAGCCAGAAGCAGGTGCAGCAGCTCATCGCAGGGCCCGCCGTCTACATCTGCGACGAGTGCGTCGAGCTCTGCAACGAGATCATCGAGGAGCGCCTCGCCGAGGCCGGCGAGTCGACGCCCGACGACGACATGCCGCTGCCCAAGCCGAAGGAGATCTTCGACTTCCTCGAGGAGTACGTCGTGGGTCAGCGGCCCGCGAAGCGCTCGCTGTCGGTCGCGGTCTACAACCACTACAAGCGCGTGCAGGCCATGCAGTCGCTCTCGAGCGCCGAGGTCGCGCGCGAGCAGGTCGAGCTGCAGAAGTCGAACATCCTCATGGTCGGCCCCACGGGCTGCGGCAAGTCCTACCTCGCCTCGACGCTCGCGCGCAGGCTCGACGTGCCGTTCGCGGTCGCCGACGCCACGGCGCTCACCGAGGCGGGCTACGTCGGGGAGGATGTCGAGAACATCCTCCTGAAGCTCATCCAGGCCGCCGACTACGACGTCAAGCGCGCCGAGACGGGCATCATCTTCATCGACGAGATCGACAAGGTGGCGCGCAAGGCCGAGAACCCGTCGATCACGCGCGACGTGTCGGGCGAGGGCGTGCAGCAGGCGCTGCTGAAGATCCTCGAGGGCACCGTCGCATCGGTGCCGCCGCAGGGCGGTCGCAAGCACCCGAACTCCGAGTTCATCCAGATCGACACGTCGAACGTGCTGTTCATCGTCGCCGGTGCGTTCGCGGGCCTCGAGGACATCATCGCCGGCCGCGCGGGCAAGCGCGGCATCGGCTTCGGCGCCGAGATCTCGTCGGCGAAGGCCGATCTCGACATCTTCAGCGAGGTCCTGCCCGAGGATCTGCACAAGTTCGGGCTCATCCCCGAGTTCATCGGTCGCCTGCCCGTGATCGCCACGGTGTCGCCGCTCGACCGCGCCGCCCTCGTCGAGATCCTCACCGAGCCGAGGAACGCCCTCGTCAAGCAGTACCAGCGCATGTTCGAGCTCGACGGGGTACGCCTCGACTTCGAGCCCGCCGCGCTCGACGCGATCGCCGACCTCGCCGTGCTGCGCAAGACGGGCGCGCGAGGCCTGCGCGCCATCCTCGAGGACATCCTCGCCCCCGTCATGTTCGAGGTGCCGTCGCACGAGGGCGTCGCACGCGTCATCGTGACGGAGGAGTCGGTGTCCGCGGGCGAGATGCCCGTCATGCTCACCGCCGACGAGATCGAGCAGCTCTCGGCGTGAGCCCCGACGGGGCACGTGCCGAGGGGCATGGGCTCCTTCGCGCGCGCATCCGGGCGTCTGCTTAGGGTAGCCTCACCTATGTGACGGATCCCCAGCGCCTCTCCGCATCCGACCTGCGCCTCGCCTACGGGCGTCGCGACGTCGTCCACGAGGCATCCATCACGCTCGAGCCCGGCCGCGTCACCGTGCTCGTGGGCCCGAATGGCAGCGGCAAGTCGACCCTGCTGCGCGGCCTCACGAGCCTGCACCGCCCGGCCGACGGCGCCATCGTCTACGGCGACGGCATCATGGCGGCCGAGCTCAGCGAGAGGCAGCTCGCGCAGCGGGTCGCGATGCTCGCGCAGTCGCGTCCGACGCCGTCGGGCGTCACGGTGCGCGAGATCGTCGAGTACGGCCGCTTCCCGCACCGCGGTCGCCTGCGCCGCCGCGACCCCGAGGGCCCGGCGATCGTCGACCGCGCGCTCGCCGCGACGGGCGTCCTCGAGCTGGCGGACCGGCCCGTCGCCGAGCTCTCGGGTGGGCAGCGCCAGCGCGTGTGGCTCGCGTCGTGCCTCGCCCAGCACACGGGCATCGTGCTGCTCGACGAGCCCACGACCTACCTCGACCTCCGCTTCCAGATCGAGATCCTCGACATCGTCCGCGACCTCGCCGACTCCGGCGTCGCCGTGGGCGTCGTGCTGCACGACCTCGACCAGGCCGCCGACGTCGCCGACGACGCCGTGCTGCTCGTCGACGGCCGCATCGTCGCGGCGGGAGCGCCGCACGAGGTGCTGACGGCCGAGCGGCTGTCGGAGGCGTACGGCGTCGCGATCGACGTCACGACCGACGACGACGGTCACCTGCACATCCGTCCCACGCGCCGCCAGCGGCGCATCCACGCCGCCGCCTGACGCGGCGCGATCACCGATGGGCCCGCGCGAGCGTGCCCGAAGAGAGGAACGACCATGCGTCGAACCCCGTTCCGTCCCATCCTGGCAGCCGCGGCCGCCGCGACCGTCGCGGCGCTCGCCCTCGCGGGCTGCGGCACCACCGAGGCGCCGGAGGACGAGTCCGCAGCGTCCGGCGAGGCGATCACCGTGACCGACTCGCGCGGCGAGGAGGTCTCGATCCCCGCAGGCGTCGAGAGCGTCGTCGCGCTCGAGTGGGTCGTCGTCGAGCACGTGCAGACCGTGGGCCTCGAGCTCGCCGGCGTTGCCGACGTCGCAGGCTACGAGGACTGGTCGGGGCTCGGCGCCCCGCTCGAGGGCGAGCCCGTCGACGTGGGCACGCGCGGCGAGCCCAGCATCGACGCGATCGCCGAGATCGCCCCCGACCTCATCATCGGCGTCGCGGGCGGCACCGAGGAGCAGTACGAGCAGCTCGAGGCCATCGCGCCCGTCGTCGTGCTCGAGGGCGCGAACGCCTCCGCGCCCGTCGACACCATGCTCTCCGACCTGCGCCTCGTCGGCGAGGCCACGGGCCGTGAGGACGCCGCCGAGAGCGCGATCGACGAGTTCGAGACGCACCTCGACGAGCTGACGACGACGGTCGAGGACGCCGGCCTCGAGGGCACGCCCATCGCGCACCTCGACGGCTACGAGAACGGCGGCCAGATCGAGATCCGCACCTACGAGAGCGGCTCGCTGCTCGCGGGCGCGTTCGAGCGCATCGGCTTCGCGAACGCCTTCACGGGTGAGGGCGATGCCGCGTACGGCCTCGGCACCACCGACGTCGAGGGCCTCTCGGCGCTGCCCGACGACGCGCACCTCGTGTACATGACGGTCGGCGACGACGACGTCTTCGCGAACCAGCTGCAGTCGAACGCGATCTACACGGGCCTCGCGGCCGTGCAGGAGGGCAACGTGTCGCGCCTCGACGACGGCATCTGGCTGTTCGGCGGCGTCGACTCCGTGTCGACGTACCTCGACGAGCTCGTCGAGGCCGTCCAGGCATGACCGTCGCGACCGCGAGCACGCCGACGCGCACGCCGAGCCGTCGGATCGGCGCGGGCGTCGCCGTGCTCGCGGTCGCCCTCGTCGCCCTGCTGCTGCCGCTGTCGGTCTGGCACCTGTCGCAGGGCACCACCTCCCTCGGGCTCGGAGACGTCGTCGGCTGGGCCCTCGGCGATGCGACGTACGACGCGATCCTGCAGGACGGCCGCGTGCCCCGGCTCGCGGCGGCGCTCGTCGTGGGCGTCGCCCTCGGCATCGCCGGCTACGCCATGCAGTCGCTCGTGCGCAATCCGCTCGCCTCGCCCGACACCCTCGCGGTCAACGGCGGCGCCGCGGCGGCGCTCGGCATCACGGCGGCGTTCGGCATCACGCTGCCGTTCCTCGGCGGTGCGGCGCTCGCCTTCGTCGGCGGCATCGCCGCGGCCGCGGTCGTCGTCGCGATCGGCCGCGGCAAGGGTCAGAGCACCCGCATGATCCTCGTCGGCACGGCGCTGGCCCTCGCGCTGCAGAGCGTCGTCGTCGTCACGATCCTGCTCGCCGACCAGGAGACGCGAGGACTCTACGCGTGGGGCGTGGGGCGCCTGTCGCAGAACGGCATCGGCACCGTCGTGCAGGCGCTGCCCATCGTCGTGGCGAGCATCGTCGCGCTGCTCGTGCTCGCCCGACGGCTCGACCTGCTCTCGCTCGGCGAGGAGACCGCCTCGCTGCTGGGCGTGGGCGTGCGCTCGCTGCGCCTCACGACGCTCGTCGCGTCGGTGCTGCTCGCGGCGAGCGCCGTGGCGATCGCCGGGCCCATCGGCTTCGTCGGCCTCGCGGCACCCGCCGCCGTTCGCCTCGCGGGCTCGCGCATCCCCGGGCTCCACCGGCACGTCGTCGCGCTGCCCATCGCGGGCCTCGCGGGGGCGAGCCTCGTGCTCGTGGCCGACGTGCTGCTGCGGGCGGTGCTGCAGGGCCGGGCCTCGCTCGACGTGCCGACGGGCGTCGTGACGAGCATCGTCGGCGCCGTGTTCCTCGTCGTGCTCGCGAGGACGCTGCCCGGAGCGAACCAGACCGAGCAGATGTCCGGTCTCGGCGAGCGATCCGTCTTCCGTCGCACGTGGATCCCGCTCGCGGCCGCCGGCGCCGTGCTGCTCGCGGTCGTGCTCGTCGGGCTGCTGCTCGGCGGGCGCCCCATGCTGCTCGGCGACCTCGTCAACTGGCTGCAGGGCCAGGCGGGAAGGCAGGTGTCGATCGCGCTCGACGCGGGCGCGCCCCGTGTCGTCGCAGGCGTCCTCGCAGGCGGTGCCCTCGCGCTCGGCGGCTCGCTCGTGCAGACCGTCGCGCGCAATCCGCTCGCCGACCCGTACCTGCTGGGCGTCGCGAACGGCGCCGGCTTCGGCGCCGTCACCGTCATCACGCTGTCGTCGGCCGCCTCCGGATGGCTCGTCGCGGGCGGAGCGCTCGCGGGCGGCATCGTCGCGGCGGGCATCGTGCTCGCCGTCGTCGGATGGCGCATGCTCGGCACCTTGCGGCTCGTGCTCACCGGCATCGGGGTGAGCGCGGCGTTCGGCGCGCTCACGAGCATGCTCATCACGACGACCGACCCGTGGAACGCGGCGAAGGCCATCGTGTGGCTCGGCGGCAGCACCTACGGCCGCGGCTTCGAGGACTCGCTGCCCGTGCTGGTCGCCATCGTGGTCTGCGGCGCCATCGCGTGGAGCATGCGCCACGACCTCGACCTCGTGCAGCTCGACCAGGACACGCCGCGACTGCTCGGCGTGCGCCTGTCGCACGTGCAGCTGCTGGCGCTCGTGCTCGCGGTGCTGCTCACCGGCACCGCCGTCGCCGCCGTCGGCGTCGTCGCGTTCGTCGGGCTCATCGCCCCGCATGCGGCGCGGGCGCTCGTCGGCTCGGCGCACCACCGGTTCGTGCCCCTCGCGATCCTGCTCGGCGCCGCGCTCGTCGGCACCGCCGACCTCCTGGGGCGCCGGCTCATCTACCCGGAGCAGCTGCCTGCGGGCGTCATGACGGCGCTCGTGGGCGTGCCGTACTTCATCCTGCTCGTGCTGCAGTCGCGGCGCCGACCGCGCTAGTCGGCCGGCGGCTCCCAGGGTCGGCCGCGCCGCTCGGCGCTATCGTGCCCGGGTGAAGCGTCCCGCACCCCGTCGTCTGCTCGCCGCCTCCCTCGCGCTCGTCGCGGCCAGCGTGCTCGCAGGCTGCATCGCGACGCCCGGGCCCGCGCCGGTGCCCTCGCCGACCGCATCCGCCTCGCCCACGGCGTCGCAGAGCCCCAGCGAGCCGACGCCCACGCCGACGCCGACGCCGGCCGCTCCGCAGGAGGATCCGGCGAACCCCGTGCCCCTGCCGGAGTCGACCCCGCCCGGCACGACGCTCGCGATCGGCGACTCGATGGTCGTGCGCAACGCGGTGGGCGTGCTCGAGGAGTCGGAGGGGTGGAGCATCCTGCGCTACACGGTCAGCGCGATCGAGCGGGGCGACGACGCGTACCTGCAGGGCATCGACGGCGCCGAGGCGTACCAGGCCGGCGGCACCGTCTGGTACGTCCGCGGACGCGTCGAGGTCGTCGCGCTCTTCGGCCGCGGGATCGACGGCATCGTGGGCGGCACGATCGCGGGCATCCAGTCGGACGGTCAGGGCGCGGCGGGCGTGCTCGACTTCGGCGGGGAGGCGCCGGGATGCTCGGGCGGCTTCATGGTGTCCGGCGCCCAGGTGGGCGCCGCCGTCGACACCTGCATCGTCGCCCTCGCCCTGCCCGGCACCCAGGTCACGGGTGCATCGTTCTACGGCGACGGCACGGTGCCGAACGGCGGCACGAGCACGGACCCGTACTGGATCGACCCCATCGTCTGGCTGCCCTGAGCCTCGCTCCCGCGCGGGCACGGTCGCGGCGCCGACCCGGCGAGGGCAGCGCCGCGACCACGGCTCACTCGAGCCCGCGACGCCGCAGCAGCGGTGCGAGCTCGGCGTCGCGGCCGCGGAAGTCGCGGTACGCCTCGAGCGGGTCCTTCGAGCCGCCCACGCCCAGCAGGCGCTCGCGGAAGCGCTGTCCCGACTCGCGGGTCGCGCCATGCTCCTCGAACCACTGCACCGTGTCGGCGTCGAGCACCTCCGACCAGATGTACGAGTAGTACGCGGCCGAGTAGCCGCCCGAGAAGACGTGCTGGAAGTAGCCGGACGAGTAGCGCGTCGGCACCGTGTCGAGCAGCAGCCCGACGCGCTCGAGCGCGGCGCGCTCGAAGGCGGCGACGTCGTCGACGGTCGCGCCCGGCTCGAGCGTGTGCCAGGCCTGGTCGAGCAGCGCGGCCGCCAGGTACTCGGTCGTCCCGTGCCCCTGGTCGAACGTCTCGCTCGCGCGGATGCGGTCGAGCACGTCGGCGGGGATGGGCTCGTCGGTGTCGACGTGGCGTGCGTACGACTCGACGATGCCGGGCCACAGCATCCACATCTCGTTGACCTGGCTGGGGAACTCGACGAAGTCGCGCGGCACGTTCGTGCCGGCGACGCTCGGGTAGCCCACGATGGCGAAGAGCCCGTGGAGCGCATGGCCGAACTCGTGGAACAGGGTGTTCGTCTCGTCGAACGTGAGCAGCGTGGGGGAGCCGGCCGGCGGCTTCGGCACGTTGAGGTTGTTCATGACGACCGTCGGCTCGTCGAGCAGGCGATTCTGCGAGATGAGCGGGTTCATCCACGCGCCGCCGCGCTTCGCGTCGCGCGTGTGCAGGTCGAGCAGGTAGAGGCCGACCTCGCTGCCGTCGGCGTCGTGCACCTCGAAGACCCGCACGTCGGGGTGGTAGCCGTGGAGGTCGTCGCGCTCGGTGAAGGTCACGCCGTAGATCTGCGTCGCGGCGGCGAAGACGCCGTCCTGCAGCACGCGCTCGGCCGAGAAGTACGGCTTCAGGGCCTGCGTGTCGACGTCGAAGCGCGCCGTGCGCAGCCGCTCGGTCCAGAAGGCCCAGTCCCACGAGGCGAGCGCGTGGTCCTCACCGGCCTCGTCGATGAGGGCCTGCAGGTCGGCGGCCTCGGCGACGGCGTTGCGCGCCGCGGCGGGCGCGAGCCGCGACAGCATCGCGTCGACGGCCTCCGGCGTCTTCGCCGTCGCGTCGGCCGTGACGACGTGCGCGTGGGTCGGGAAGCCGAGCAGCGCCGCGCGCTCCGCGCGCAGCGCGACGATCTCGAGGATGACCGCGCGGTTGTCGTGGGCGTTGCCGCGCGTGCCGCGCGCGAGCGATGCCTCCATGATGCGCCTGCGCAGGTCGCGGTTCGTGAGCTGCGCGAGCCACGGGTGGCCCGTGAAGAGGGGCAGCGTGATGAGGTGCGTTCCCTCGAGGCCGCGGTCGGCTGCCGCCTGCGCGGCGGATGCGATGTCGCTCGCGGAGAGGCCGTCGAGGTCGGCCGCGTCGTCGACGCGCACGGCGAGGTCGTTCGTGTCTGCCTGCAGCTGCTGGTCGAAGGTGGTCGTGAGGCTCGCGAGGCGCTGGTTCAGCTCCTTGAGGCGCGTGGTGCGCTCGGCGTCGAGCGCGGCGCCCGCGAGCGTCATCCGCAGATGCCACTGCTCGACGACCCAGCGCTGCTCGGGCGTCCACGACGCATCCGGGTGCTCGTGCAGGTGCGCGATGCGCGCGTACAGGGCGGGGTCGAGCTCGATGGCGTCGGCGTGCGCGGCCCAGCGCGGCGCGATCTCGGCCTCGAGCTCGTCGAGGAACGGCGTGGTGTCGGCCGACGACAGCGCGAAGAACACGTGCGCGACGCGTCCGAGGATGCCGCCGGACGCCTCGAGCGGCGCGATGGTGTCGTCGAACGTCGGCGCGCCCTCCTGCGCCGTGATGGCGGCGATCTCGTCGAGCTGCTGCGCGAAGCCCGCCTCGAACGCCGGCCGGTAGTGCTCGTCGCGCACGTCGGCGAACGGCGGCAGCTGGTAGGGCAGGGGAGACGGCTCGAAGAACGGGTTCTGCATGCCGCCAGCCTAGGTGCGTCGTGCGCCGCGGCGTCTGGCTAGGCTCGCCTCCGTGAGCACCGCCGCCGTCTACAGCCACGGACACCACGAGTCGGTCACGCGCGCGCATGCGGCGCGCACCGTGCAGAACTCGGCCGCCTACCTCGTGCCGTCCCTCGAGCCCGGGCAGCGCATCCTCGACGTCGGCTGCGGGCCGGGGTCGATCACGATCGACCTCGCCCGCCGGGTGGGTGACGGCGAGGTCGTGGGCATCGATGCGTCGGCCGACGTGATCGCGCAGGCCCGCGCGCTCGCCGAGTCGGCGGGGGTGCGCAACGTGCGCTTCGAGGTGGGGGATGCGTACGCGGTCGACGCGGCCGACGGCGCGTTCGACGTCGTGCACGCGCATCAGGTGCTGCAGCACCTCGGGGATCCCGTGGCCGCCCTCGCCGAGTGGCGGCGCGTGTCGCGCGGCATCGTCGCCGCGCGCGACGTCGTCTACTCGGCGACGGCCATCCACCCGTTCAGCGAGGGGCTGCGCGAGTGGCGCCGCATCATCGTCGCGCTGCAGGACGCCAACGGCGGGCAGGCGGATGCGGGCACGCACCTGAAGGCGTGGGCGCGTGCCGCTGGCTTCGCCGAGATCGCGACGGATGTCGAGACGTGGTGCTTCGAGTCGGATGACGCGCGCGCCTGGTGGGGGCACCAGTGGGCCGAGCGCGCGGTGGCGTCGAGCTTCGTGTCGGGCACCGACGAGCACGGGCTCGCGACCGCTGCGGACCGCGACGTCATCGCGGCGGCGTGGCGGGCGTGGGCGGCGGATCCCGACGGGTGGATGGCGATGATCCACGGCTGGATCGTCGCGCGCGGCTGACGCGACCGGCTGACGCGACCGGGGGCGGATCGCTGCGACCGCGCGTGCGTGCGCCCCGTGCGCCGACCGGTCGCCGCCGTCGCCCACGACGCACGAAGGCCCCCGCGGGACGCGGGGGCCTTCGTCGTGCCTGGGCGGCGTCAGTCGCGCTCGACGAGCACGCCGTCGCCCGCGAGGCGGATGCGCGTGCCGTCGTCGCACTCGACGACCGGGGAGCCCTCGAGGTACGTGAGCGTCCAGCCCCATCCCGCGGTGTCGGCGCCGAGGTCGACGAGGGCGCGCTCCTCGGCGGCGACGGCCTCGCGCACGACCGGCGGCAGCGACGCGGGAGCGTCGCCGCCCACGGGCCAGCGCGAGCCGATGTTCACGAGCGGGTCTCGGTCTCGGGTGCCAGCTCGATCGAGCGCACCTCGAGGGCGTCGCCCGCGACGAGCTCGAGGCGCTCGATGCGGCCCACGTCGGCGAGGTCGCGTGCGGCCTGCTCGAGGAGGCCGAGCTGCACCGAGGGCGCAGCGAGCACCGCATGCGTCACGGGGGTGCGCTGGCTCGCCTTCGCATCGGACTTCGCACGGCGGATGCCGATGAGCGCCTCCGAGACGGCGGGCAGCAGGCCCGTGGTGCCTGCGCTCGTCGGCAGGTCGTGCCGCGTCGGCCACGGCGCGACGTGGATGGAGCCCTCGTGCGTCCACGACCACACCTCCTCCGTCGCGAACGGCAGCACGGGCGCGAGGAGGCGCAGCAGCACGTCGATCGCGGCGCGCAGCGCGCCGATCGCCGATGCGCGACCGATCTCGTCGCCCTGGTAGGCGCGCTGCTTCACGACCTCGAGGTAGTCGTCGCAGAACGTCCAGAAGAACGTCTCGGTCAGCTCGAGCGCGCGAGCGTGGTCGTAGCGCTCGAGCGCGGCGGTCGCCTGGTCGACGACCTGGCCGAGCTCGGCCAGCATGTCGATGTCGATCGGGTTCGCGATCTCGCCGGGCTCGCCCTCCATCTGGTAGACGAAGCGCGCCGCGTTCAGCACCTTCATCGCCAGGCGGCGACCGATCTTGATCATCTTCGGGTTCTGCGGGTCGAGCGTCGCGTCGACGCCGAGGCGCGACGAGAGGGCCCAGTAGCGCACGCCGTCGGCGCCGTGCTCCTCGAGCATCCCGAGCGGGGTGACGACGTTGCCCTTCGACTTCGACATCTTCTTGCGATCCGGGTCGAGGATCCAGCCCGAGATCGCCGCGTGGCGCCACGGCGCCCTGTCGCCCTCGAAGAGCGCGCGCAGCGCCGTCGAGAAGAGCCAGGTGCGGATGATGTCCTGACCCTGCGGACGCAGGTCGAACGGCGCGACGAGATCCCAGAGCTCGTCGTCGACGCCGCCCCAGCCGCCCGCGAGCTGCGGCGTGAGCGACGACGTCGCCCAGGTGTCCATGATGTCGACCTCGCCGACGAAGCCGCCGGCCTGGCCGCGCTGCGAGGCGTCGAAGCCGTCCGGCACGTGGGTCGACGGGTCGACGGGCAGCTGCGACGGGTTCGGCAGCAGCACGTCGTCGAAGCGGGTCTCGCCGTCCTCGCCGACGCGGTACCAGACGGGGATGGGCACGCCGAAGAACCGCTGGCGCGAGATGAGCCAGTCGCCTGCGAGGCCCTGCACCCAGTTCTCGTAGCGCACGCGCATGTGGTCGGGGTGCCACTCGATGCCGCGTCCGAGCTCGAGCAGACGCTCGCGCAGCTCGGCGTCGCGGCCGCCGTTGCGGATGTACCACTGGCGCGTCGTGACGATCTCGAGCGGCTTGTCGCCCTTCTCGTAGAACTTCACGGGATGCGTGATGCGGCGCGGCTCGCCCACGGTGCGGCCGGCCTCCGCGAGGGCGGCGACGAGCGCCTCCTTCGCCGAGAACACCGTCTTGCCCGCGAGCTGCGCGTAGAGCTCGACGCCGGCCTCCGACACGATCGCGGCGGGCGCGTCGGGCAGGAAGCGGCCGTCGAAGCCGATGACGGCGCGGGCGGGCAGGTCGAGCTCGCGCCACCAGATGACGTCGGTCATGTCGCCGAACGTGCAGACCATCGCGACGCCCGTGCCCTTGTCGGGCTGCGCGAGGTGGTGGGCCACGAACGGCACCTCCACGTCGAAGATCGGGGTGCGCACCGTCGTGCCGAAGAGGTGCTGGTAGCGCTCGTCGTCGGGGTGCGCCACGACCGCGACGCACGCGGGCAGCAGCTCGGGCCGCGTCGTGTCGATGCGCAGGTCGCCATCGCCGCTCGTGAAGAGCAGCGTGTGGAACGTGCCCGGCTGCTCGCGATCCTCGAGCTCGGCCTGCGCGACCGCCGAGCGGAACGTGACGTCCCACAGCGTCGGCGCGTCGGACTGGTAGGCCTCGCCGCGCTCGAGGTTGCGCAGGAACGCGCGCTGGCTCGTGGCGCGCGCGTGGTCCGAGATCGTGCGGTACGTCTGCGACCAGTCGACCGAGAGGCCCAGCGTGCGCCACAGCTCCTCGAACTTGCGCTCGTCCTCCTCGGTGAGGCGCTCGCACAGCTCGATGAAGTTCTGCCGCGACACGGGCACCTGCTGCGCCTTCGCGGGCGCGTCGCCGTCGAACGGCGGCGTGAACGCGGCGTCGTACGAGAGCGAGGGGTCGACGCGCACGCCGTAGTAGTTCTGCACGCGACGCTCGGTGGGCAGGCCGTTGTCATCCCAGCCCATCGGGTAGAAGACCGTGCGACCGCGCATGCGCTGGAAGCGCGCGATGACGTCGGTGTGCGTGTACGAGAACACGTGCCCGACGTGCAGCGATCCGGAGGCGGTGGGCGGCGGCGTGTCGATCGAGTAGATCGTGTCGCGGCTCTGGCCCTCGCGGTCGAACCGGTACGTGCCCTCCTGCTCCCAGTGGGCGTCCCACTTCGTCTCGAGTCCCTCGAGGGCGGGCTTGTCCGGCATGGCGCTCATGGCGTCCCCTTCTCGCTCTGCACGGCATCGTGTCCGAGATGCCTGGTTGTGCCCCTCAGCCTATCGATCCGCGATGCGTCAGCGATCGTCGTCGCCGGGGGCGTCGGGGTGGATGCGCTCCCGCGACGGCTTGACGAGGAGGAGGAAGGCGACGAGGAGCGTGCCCACGGAGGCCATGAGCAGCACGTCGCGCACGAGCATGTGCTCCATCGTGATGCCGACGAGGCCGAGCACGGCGGCGACGACGACGAGGATCCAGGTGGCGCGGGGGATGCGGCGCATGGCTCGAGCGTAGCCGCGCTGGATCGGCGTGCCGCCCGGCGTGCGCGCGCGCCGGCGGTCGTGCGCACGCGCGGCGGCGGGACGGCGACGAGGGATCGTGCCGGCCGCCGCCGCGCGGGGCGAGCGTCAGGCGCGCACCGGCTCCCGCGCGGGCACGGCCTGCGCCGCATCCGCCTCCTCGTCGCCGACCTTGCGCATCGAGCGCGCGGCGAGGGCGCCGACGAGCGTCGCGACCGACAGCACGGCGAGCACGATGCCGGGGTGCCACCACGCGTCGGAGGTGGCGTCGCCCAGCGCGTCGGTCACGAGCGGGATGAAGCCGGACACGACGGCGGCGATCGCGTAGGCGATCGACAGCGCCGAGTACGCGTGGCGACCGCGGAAGAGCTCGCCCATCGTGCCGCCGAGCGCCGCCCACGACGCGGTGGGGAGGATGCCGCCGACGATCATCATCGTGACGAGGAAGCCGAAGGTCGCGCTCGAGAGCAGCCAGTACATGGGGAAGGCGATGAGCAGCGTGCCGATCGCGCCGATCGCGACGACGGTCGGCGAGCCGATGCGGGTGGCGAGGGCGCCGAACGCCGGCACGGTGACGAACTGCAGCAGGCCGCCGATCGTCGCGGCGAGCAGCAGCTGCATCGGGTCGAAGCCGAGGGCCTCGGCGCCGTAGTCCATCGTGTACGTGTTCATGAGCGAGTACGAGCCGATGCCGAGCAGCGCCGTGAGGATGGCGACGCCGAACGCCGCCGGCTGGCTCGTGATGGCGGCGAGCGCGGGCACGCGCTCGCGCTCGCCGCGCTGCTGGAGGGCCGTGAAGACGGGCGTCTCGTCGACGGATGCGCGCAGGTAGAGCGACACGGCGATGAGGGGGATGGCGATGAGGAACGGGATGCGCCAGCCCCAGGCCGAGACCGCCTCGGGGCCGAGCCCGAAGAAGAGGGCGAGCATGAAGCCGCCGGCGGCGACGGAGCCGATGGGGGAGCCCAGCTGCGGCAGCGACGCGAAGAACGGGCGTCGACGCGCGTCGGCGTGCTCGGTCGCGAGCAGGATGGCGCCGCCCCACTCGCCACCGAGCGAGAGCCCCTGCACGACGCGCAGCAGCACGAGGACGACGGCGCTCATGCCAGCCCACTCGGCGCCGGTCGGCAGCAGGCCGACGAGGCCGGTCGCGACGCCCATGAGCGTGACGGTGAGGATGAGCGTGCGGCGGCGCCCGAGCCGGTCGCCGAGATGGCCGAAGAGCACGGCGCCGATCGGGCGCACGACGAACGCGATGCCGATCGTCGCGAAGGCGGCGAGCTGCGCGCCCGCGTCGCCGAGCGCCGAGAAGAAGAACGGGCCTGCGAAGAACGCGGCGAAGTACGAGTAGACGTAGAAGTCGTACGACTCGAGGGCCGTGCCGATCGTCGCCGCGGCGGCGACGCGTCGGGGGCTCGAGGTGCGCGTGATGGTGCTCACGGATGCTCCAAGCAATGATGGATCGGGTCCAGGAACGCCTGAGGCCCTCGCATACTGTAGTCCCATGGCAGGCGTTCGCGGCAGACCACGCTCGACCTCGGTCTCCGACCTCGAGGAGGCGGCGGTCGAGCTCTTCCTCGAGCAGGGCTACGAGGCGACGTCGATCGACGACGTCGCACGTCGCGCCGGCATCTCGCGCAGCGCGTTCTTCGGCTACGTCGGCGCGAAGTCCGACCTGCTGTGGCACGACGTCGACCAGGTGCTCGCGCGCATCCGGCTCGTCGACGGCATGGACCGCGCCGCCGTGGCCGACGCGATCGCCGACGCCCTCGCGCCATGGGGCGACCGGGTGCCGTGGATGCTGCGCGAGACCGCGATCATGGGCACCGACGTCGTGCTGCGGCAGTCGGTGCTCGAGCGCCTCGAGCCCCTCGTCGCTCGCGTCGAGCGGGCGCTGCGCGGCGCCGAGGGGCGCGCGGCGCTGCACGTCGCCGCCGCGCTCGTCACGGCCGCGGCGACCGCGGTGGTCGAGTGGAGCCAGGACGGCAGGTCGCGCGGAGGCGCCGACGACGCCGTGCGCCGCGCTGCGGCCGCGCTCGGCTGACGACGCCGCGCGCTACACGTCGAGCGCGCGGAACAGCGCGTCGTGCAGCGGCGAGGCGGGGAAGGCCTCGCCGTCGATCGACACGATCGCCGAGGCCAGTCGGCCGGAGGAGATGAGCCAGCCGCCCCGTGCTCGCGCGAGGTCGTCGCGCGTGAGCGGCGCGTGCCGCACCGTGAGCCCGTGCGCGGGAGCGTCGCGCTCGAGCTGCTCGAGCGTGATCGACGCGAGGATGCCGTCCTGCTCGGGCGTCAGCAGCTCGCCGTCGACGTCGAGGACGAGCGTCGACGTCGGCCCCTCGAGGAGGCGACCGGAGGGCGCGACGAACAGCACGTCGTCGGCGCCGTGCTCGTGCGCGTGCCGCTTCGCGGCCATGTTGATCGAGTAGGACAGGCTCTTCGCGCCGGGCAGCAGCCACGGCATCGTCGCGATCGCCTCGCCGTCGAAGCCGCGATCGAGCAGCAGCACCCGCACGCCCGACGACCGCTCGGCGACCACCGATGCCGAGAGCGCCTGCAGCAGCACGTACGCCGTCGGCTCGCCGCCGCCCTCGCGTCCGCGCGTCAGCACGAGGCGAGCGACGGCCTCGGGCGCCGCCTCCCAGTCCCACGCGGCGACGAGGGCGTCGATCGCGCGGCGATAGCCCTCGCGGTCCGGCTCGGGCAGCGCGAGGATGGCAGCCGACCGCGCGAGGCGGTCGAGATGCGCCTCGGTGTCGCGCAGCACGCCGCGCCGCACGAGCGTCGCGTCGAAGACGCCGTCGCCGCGGACGACGCCGAGGTCGTCAGCTCGGATGATGGGCGTCGCGACGTCGACGATCGAGCCGTCGAGCATCGCGAGCAGGGGAGCGCTCATGCGCCCAGGGTACGAGCCTCGGCGCCCGAGGGTCACTGCGCCGCGCAGTACTCCTGCAAGGCGGCGACGGCGGGCTCGACCTCGATCGCGGCGTTCGTGAGCGCGTCGATGGCGCCCTGCGTGTCGCCCTGCGAGATCGCCGTCTGGGCCTCGTCGATCGCGCCGGTCGCGACCGTCGAGATCGCGTCGACGTGCGCTGCGAGCTCGGGGTCGGTGACCTGGTCGCCGAGCGTCGTGACGCGGTCGACGATGCCGGGCACCGCTGCGAGCGCGCCGAGCGGGTCGGTCGTGAAGCGGGTCGCGAGCGCGGAGACGTCGGTCGTGAGCTGCTGCGCCTCCGCGAGCACCGCCTCGCACTGCGAGGCCGTCGACGCCTCGGCGGACGGCGTCGACGGAGGTCGACGGCGCCTGGTCGCCCTGGCCACCTCCGCATGCGGTCAGCATCGCGATCGCCGCGAGGGCGAGGGGCAGTGCAGCGGTACGGATGCGCATGACCGCCACGATAGGCGCGCTTCCCATGACCCGCCTGTGTCCGACCAGGCGTCCGCACCTCTCGCGCCGCGTCCGCGCGCCGTGCGGGTAGCATGGAGGCACAGACGTCGATCCGGCCATCACCGGGGAGTCCTCGGCAGAACCACCCCGGCCCGCGAGGTCCTGGGTGCAGTAGATCCGAGCGGGTCCGGCCCGTCACAGCCGAAGAGCGAGCGGCAGCGCCAGGACGGGCTGCAAGCCGGGTGGTACCGCGCGAGAGCGTCCCGGCTCCGAGACGGCAGCAGCTACGAGGAGCACAGGTGGACGCGCAGCGCTACCCCAGGCATGGCGGCACGGTCGTGCCGAACCCGTCCTTCCCGGCGGTCGAGGAGGGCATCCTCGCGTTCTGGAAGGGCGACGACACCTTCCAGGCGTCGATCGACGCCCGCGAGGGCTGCGAGGAGTGGGTCTTCTACGACGGCCCGCCGTTCGCGAACGGCCTGCCGCACTACGGGCACCTGCTCACGGGCTACGCGAAGGATGTCTTCCCGCGCTACCAGACCATGCGCGGCAAGCAGGTGCACCGCCGCTTCGGGTGGGACACGCACGGCCTGCCCGCCGAGCTCGAGGCCATGAAGCAGCTCGGCATCACCGAGAAGGCCGAGATCGAGGCGATGGGCGTCGACGTCTTCAACGCGAAGGCGCGGGAGTCGGTGCTCGAGTACACGCGCGAGTGGGAGGACTACGTCACCCGCCAGGCGCGCTGGGTCGACTTCGAGCACGACTACAAGACGCTCGACCTCGACTACATGGAGTCGGTGATCTGGGCGTTCTCCGAGCTGCACGCGAAGGGCCTCGCGTACGAGGGCTACCGCGTGCTGCCGTACTGCTGGCGCGACGAGACGCCGCTGTCGGCGCACGAGCTGCGCATGGACGACGACGTCTACCAGGAGCGCCAGGACCCGTCGGTCACGGTGACGTTCCCGCTCGTCGGCGAGCGGGCGGAGGCCGCGGGCCTCGCCGGCGTGCGGATGCTCGCGTGGACGACGACGCCGTGGACGCTGCCGACGAACATGGCGCTCGCGGTCGGTCCCGCGATCGCGTACGCCGTGGTCGTGGCGGGCCCCTCGGGCGCCGCC
Source organism: Agrococcus sp. GCM10030265 (assembly GCF_042666675.1). Taxonomy (NCBI): domain Bacteria; kingdom Bacillati; phylum Actinomycetota; class Actinomycetes; order Micrococcales; family Microbacteriaceae; genus Agrococcus; species Agrococcus sp. GCM10030265. Next base: position 596,487 of record NZ_JBHTCZ010000002.1, on the reverse strand, counting down.
GACGGCGGTGTCGCGGGGCAGACGCGCTACCTGCTCGCCGCCGACACGGTGGGCGCGCACGCCAAGGTGCTCGGCTACGACGACGCAGCGCCGGAGGTGCTCGAGACCCTCACGGGTGCCGAGCTCGGCGGCATGGCGTACGAGCGACTCTTCGACGACTTCGCCGACGACGAGCAGTGGGGCACCGGCACCGCATGGCACGTGCTCGTCGACGACTACGTCGCGACGGGCGAGGGCACGGGCGTCGTGCACCAGGCGCCCGCGTACGGCGAGGACGACCAGCGCGCCACGGCTGCCGCGGGCATCCCCACGATCCTGTCCGTCGACGACGGCGGTCGCTTCCTGCAGCTCTTCGCGGGCGGCGAGCTGTCGGACATCGCGGGCGTCCAGGTGTTCGAGGCGAACCGCACCATCATCCGCGCCCTGCAGGCGAAGGGCCGGCTGCTGCGCGAGGCGTCGTACCTGCACCCGTACCCGCACTGCTGGCGCTGCCGCAATCCGCTCATCTACAAGGCCGTGTCGTCGTGGTTCGTGCGCGTCACCGACCTCAAGGACGACCTGCTCGCCGCCAACGAGCGCATCAACTGGGTGCCCGAGAACGTGAAGCACGGCCAGTTCGGCAGGTGGCTCGAGGGTGCCCGCGACTGGTCGATCAGCCGCAACCGCTACTGGGGCAGCCCCATCCCCGTGTGGAAGAGCGACGACCCGAACCACCCGCGCATCGACGTGTACGGCTCGCTCGACGAGCTCGAGCGCGACTTCGGCGTGCGTCCGACCGACCTGCACCGGCCGTACATCGACGACCTCACCCGCCCGAACCCCGACGACCCCACGGGCCGCTCGACGATGCGGCGCATCCCGGACGTCCTCGACGTGTGGTTCGACTCGGGCTCGATGCCGTTCGCGCAGGTGCACTACCCCTTCGAGCAGCAGGAGTGGTTCGAGACCCACAGCCCGGCCGACTACATCGTCGAGTACATCGGGCAGACGCGCGGCTGGTTCTACGTGCAGCACGTGCTGTCGGTGGCGCTCTTCGGCCGCGAGGCGTTCCGCAACGTCATCAGCCACGGCATCATCCTCGGCGACGACGGGTTCAAGGCGTCGAAGTCGCGCCGCAACTACCCCGACGTCAACGAGTCGTTCGACGCGTACGGATCGGACGCGGTGCGCTGGAACCTGCTGCAGGGCTCGATCCTGCGCGGCGGCAACTTCATCGTGTCCGAGGAGGGCATCCGCGAGGCGCTGCGGCAGTTCCACCTGCCGCTGTGGTCGACGTGGTACTTCCTCACGACCTACGCGAACCGCGCAGCCGACGGGCAGCCGTACGTCGCGACGCCGCGCGCGGACTCGACCGACGTGCTCGACCGCTACGTGCTCGCGAAGCTGCGCGACACGGTCGAGGCCGTGACGGTCGCGATGGACGCGCTCGACGCGACGGGCGCGACGCTCGCGCTGCGCGACTTCACCGACACCCTCACCAACTGGTACGTGCGCCGGTCGCGCGACCGCTTCTGGCAGGGCGTCACCGACGACCCGCGCAGCCGCGAGGCGTTCGACACGCTCGCGCTCGTGCTCGAGGTCCTCACGACGATCGCGGCGCCGCTCGCGCCGCTCGTCGCCGAGGAGGTCTGGCGGGGCCTCACGGGCGGACGCTCCGTGCACCTCGTCGACTGGCCGGACGCCTCGTCGCTGCCCGCCGACCCCGAGCTCGTGGCGCAGATGGACGAGATCCGCGGCGTCGTGACCGCGCTGCACGCCATGCGCAAGCAGCGCAGGCTGCGCGTGCGCCTGCCGCTCGCCGAGGCGACCATCACGAGCAGGGTCGACCTGTCGGCGTTCGCCGACCTCGTGCAGGACGAGGTCAACCTCAAGCGCGTGCGCGTGGTGCACGTCGCCGAGGGCGACGCGCTGCCGGGCCTCGGGACGACCGCGCAGATCGTGTCGAAGGTCGCGGCGCCACGCCTCAAGGGCGACTTCAAGCCCACGTTCGAGGCCATCCGACGTGGCGAGTGGACGCAGGACGGCGACCGGCTCGTCGTCGGCGACGTCGTGCTCGAGCCCGGCGAGTTCCAGCTGCTCGACGAGCCGACGCAGTCGGCGTACGACGACGGCGAGAGCGCGCTGCTCGGCGCCACCCACCTCGACCTCGACGCGCGCATCACGCCCGCGCTCGCGGCCGAGGGCCTCGCACGCGACGCAGTGCGCGCCATCCAGGACGCCCGCAAGCAGGCGGGGCTCGACGTCTCGGACCGCATCGTGCTCGTGCTCGGCTCCGACGGCCACGGCGTCGCGGCGCTCGAGGAGCACCGTGCCCTCGTCGCGAGCGAGACGCTCGCGACCGACCTCACCATCGAGCGCGTCGACGACACGGCGGGCGAGGCGGCGGACGCCGCCGACGTCCGAGTCGGCGACGGCTCGCCGCTCACGATCCGACTGGAGCGCGCATGACCGACGACCGCGAGCCGCGACACCCCGAGCCCGCCCGTCGCAACGCCGACGGCGACGAGATGAACGCCTGGGACGAGGCGTACGAGGAGGAGCTCGGCGACGACGTCGACGCGCTCGACCTCGACGCGCTCGAGGCCGGAGGCGGCGGCGCCACGCTGCCCTTCCCGACGGGAGGCGACGACGACGCGGACGACGACGACGTCGACGACCGCATCCTCGACTCGCTCGAGGATCGCGAGGCCGCCGACGCCGCGTACGCGCAGCTGCTCGAGCGCGCGGGGGAGACGGCGATCGAGCCGCGTCTCGCCGCGACGGCTCGCGCCGTCGAGCTGCTCGGCGACCCGCAGCGCTCGTACGGCGTCATCCACGTCACGGGCACGAACGGCAAGGGCTCCACGGCGCGCGTCGCCGAGTCGCTCCTGCGTGCCCACGGGCTGCGCACGGGCCTGCTCACGAGCCCGCACCTCGACCGCGTGACCGAGCGCATCCTCGTCGACGGCGAGCCTGTCGCCGATGCGGTGTTCGCGCGCGCGTGGGACGAGATCGCGCCCTTCCTCGACCTCGTCGACGCCGAGCTCGAACGCGACGGCCAACGCCGCCTCACGTTCTTCGAGGCCATCACGGTGCTCGCCTACGTCGTCTTCGCCGACGCGCCGGTCGAGGTCGCGGTCGTCGAGGTGGGCATGGGCGGCACCTGGGACTCGACGAACGTCGCCGATGGCGACGTCGCGGTGCTCACGCCCATCGCGCTCGACCACACGGCCCGGCTCGGCACGACCGTCGAGGCGATCGCCACCGAGAAGGCGGGCATCGTCAAGCCCGGCGCGATCGTCGTCACGGCCGAGCAGGCGCCCGAGGCCCTCGCGGTGATCGAGGCGCGCGCGGCCGAGGTCGGCGCGGCCCGCGTGCTCGTCGAGGGCCGCGACTTCACCCGTGAGAGCACGCTCGCCGTCGGCGGCCAGCTGCTGACGGTGCGCGGTCTCGCCGCGGCGTACGAGGATCAGCCGCTGCCGTTGCTGGGCCGTCACCAGGGGCAGAACGCGGCGCTCGCGCTCGTCGCCGTCGAGGCGTTCCTCGGCGGCGGCACGCGACCCATCGAGCAGGACGTGCTGTCGGCGGCCCTCTCGGCCGTCACCTCGCCCGGGCGCCTCGAGGTCGTCGGCACCGATCCGACGGTCGTCGTCGATGCGGCGCACAACCCCCACGGCGCGCAGTCGCTCGCGACGGCGCTGCAGGAGGTGTTCTCGTTCGAGCACGTCCAGCTCGTCGTCGGCATGGTCGAGGGCAAGGATGCCGAGGGCGTGCTGCGCATCCTCGAGCCGCACGTCGAGGAGGTCGTCGTGACGCAGTCCGACTCCGAGCGCGCGATCGACGCCGACGCGCTCGCCGCCGTCGCGGTCGCGGTCTTCGGCCCTGAGCGCGTCAGCGTCGAGCCCGTGCTCGAGCGGGCCGTCGAGACGGCGCGCGAGCAGGCCGACGATCGCGGCGGCGCCGTCGTCGTCACCGGCTCGGTGACGCTGCTCGGCGCCGTGCAGGCGAAGGCGCGCGCCGAGCGTTGGATGCGACGATGAGCACCGCGCCGCGCCGCGAGCGGGGACTGCTCGAGAAGCTGCTCACGATCGTCCACGGCCTCGAGGTCGCCGCGCTCGCCTTCGGCGCCCTCGCCGTGTGGGGCGTCACGCGCGACTGGCCGGCGCCCGCGGCGTTCGGCGTCGTCGCGCTCGTGCTCATCCTCGTCAACCGCCTGCTGCGGTTCTCGTGGGGCTGGGTCGCGAGCCTCGCCGCGCAGGTGCTCTTCGCGTGCCTCGCCTTCGTCGAGCCGGTCATGGTCGGCGTCGCGCTCGCCTTCATCGCGATGTGGATATTCTGCTTCGTGCGCGCCCGCCAGATCACCGGCGGCCAGTGAGCGCAGCCACCGTGGGAAGGGACCCGATGCAGCACACCCTCGTCCTCGTGAAGCCCGACGGCGTCGCCCGTGGGCTGACCGGCCAGATCCTCGCGAGGATCGAGGCCAAGGGCTACGTCATCGAGGACCTCCGCCTCGTGCACCCCGAGCGCGCGCTGCTCGAGCAGCACTACGCCGAGCACGAGGGCAAGCCCTTCTTCGAGCCGCTCGTCGAGTTCATGCTCTCGGGCCCGTCGGTCGCCCTGCGGCTCTCGGGCGACCGCGTCATCGAGGGCTTCCGCTCGCTGGCGGGCACGACGGATCCGACGACGGCGGCGCCGGGCACCATCCGCGGCGACCTCGGCCGCGACTGGGGCCTCGCGGTGCAGCAGAACCTCGTGCACGGCTCCGACTCCGAGGAGTCGGCGGCGCGCGAGCTTGCGCTCTGGTTCGCCTGAGCCTTCCCAGCACGTACGACGGACGCCCCGGGCTCGATGCCCGGGGCGTTCGTCGTGCGCGGGGTCGAGGCCCGGCGACGCGGGCCTAGTGGCCGAGGATGAGGAAGCGCGGGATGTCGGGGAGCCGCACGACGATCACGAGCACGATCGTCATGGCGAGGGCGAGGCTCAGCACCCACGACCACTCGCCCCAGCGCGCGAGGAACGACCGCAGCCCGGCGGGCGCGACCATGGCGCCCGAGCCGACGGCCCACACGACGAGCGTCGGTGCCATGGCCGACATCGCCATGTAGACGAGGAAGCACCACGGGCACACGAGGCCGAGCTCGAACACGCTCTGCTGCCACAGCCACAGCGCGAACGCGAGGCCGCCGAGCACGCCGACCGTGAACGTCGACCACACCCACCGCGGCAGGCGCACGCGCGCGAGCGCGAGGACGCCCATGACGATGACGATCGGGAAGGCCATGAGGCCGATGAAGGGGTTCGGGAAGCCGAGCACGCTGCCCTGCCACGACTCGATGGCGCCCGAGCAGCTCACGAACGGGCTGATGTCGCAGCCGAGCCCGTCATCGGGGTTCTCGAGCAGGTGGATGCGCTCGATCGCGAGCGTCAGCGCGGCGGTGAGCCCGGCGAGGGCCGTCACGACGAGCACGATCGCGAGCCACCTGGGCGGCACGTACCCGGGGCGGGCGTCGGCGCCCTGCGCGGGCACGGCGCCCTCGGCTGCGGGGCGCGCGGTCTGCTTCGTGGCCATGTCCACCTCTCCACGGGGATTCCACCAGCAGAGCCTATGCATCCGCCGACCCTCGGAGGTGCCCGACGAGGCGGCCTGCACGGCCTCACGGGCTTCCGGGAGGCCGTGGGGTATCGTGGGTGCCGGCGCGACGAGCGCCGCAGATTTGACCGGGCACACCGGGCCGCCCCCGCGAGGGGGTGTCGGATCGCCAGCTCCGAAGAGACGCAAGATGCCGTGCGACACCGCACGAGCCCACACGGATTCGCGACGGGCGCAGCCCGACGCACGAGGAGTGCACCGGCCCAGCCGGTGTCGAGGAGTACGCCAGCGATGGTGGATGCACACGACGCGTCGGCAGACGCGAACCACGACGACATCAGCACCGAGGCCGCGGCCGCCCAGGAGGCCGCGCAGCAGGAGGTGCCGCAGCAGGACGACCCGGTGACGGAGCACGACGCCCAGGCGCCGCCGGCCGCCGACGAGCCGGAGCCCGGGCACGAGCCGGGGCTCGAGGGGCCCGCCGAGGTGACGCTCCCCGAGCGCGAGGCCGGTGCGCTGCCGTTCGCGATCCAGTTCTTCGCGCCCGACCTCGCGAGCCTCGCGCCGCTGCCCGCGCTGCCGTCGCAGCAGCCGCAGCAGCGCGACGACGAGGACGACGAGGATGACGACGAGCCCCGCTCGAACCGTCGTCGCCGTCGCGGCCGCACCCGCGAGGAGCGCCAGGCCGAGCGCCCGCTCATCACCGAGCCGCAGAAGGTGCAGGGCTCGACGCGACTCGAGGCGAAGAAGCAGCGACGCCGCGAGGGACGCGACGCCGGCCGTCGCCGCGCCGTCGTGACCGAGAGCGAGTTCCTCGCCAGGCGCGAGGCCGTCGAGCGCACGATGGTCGTGCGTTCGCGCCACGACCGCGTGCAGCTCGCGGTGCTCGAGGACGGCATCCTCGTCGAGCACTACGTCGCGAAGTCGTCCGAGACGAGCCTCATCGGCAACGTGTACCTCGGCAAGGTGCAGAACGTGCTGCCGAGCATGGAGGCCGCGTTCGTCGACATCGGCCGCGGCCGCAACGCCGTGCTCTACTCGGGCGAGATCGACTGGGAGGCCGCGGGCCTCGAGAACCAGCCGCGCAAGATCGAGCTCGCGCTGAAGCCGGGCGACACCGTGCTCGTGCAGGTCACGAAGGATCCGATCGGTCACAAGGGCGCCCGCCTCACGAGCCAGATCTCGCTGCCGGGCCGCTACCTGGTCTCGGTGCCGGGCGGATCGATGAACGGCATCTCGCGCAAGCTCCCCGACACCGAGCGCGCACGTCTCAAGAAGATCCTCAAGGAGGTGCTGCCGGACGACATGGGCGTCATCGTGCGCACCGCCGCCGAGGGCGCGACCCAGGATCAGCTGACGCGCGACGTCGAGCGCCTGAAGCGCCAGTGGCAGTCGATCCAGGACCAGACGGCGAAGGGCAACGCGCCCGCACGCCTGCACGCCGAGCCCGACCTGCTCGTGAAGATCGTCCGCGACGTCTTCAACGAGGACTTCGAGCGCATGGTGATCCAGGGCGACGAGGCGCTGTCGACCATCCGCGAGTACCTCGGTGCCATCGCGCCCGATCTGCTCGAGCGCGTCGAGGCCTTCGAGCTCGACGTCGACCCCTTCGACCACTTCCGGGTCTCGGAGCAGATCGACAAGGCCCTCGACCGCAAGGTCTGGCTGCCGTCCGGTGGCTCGCTCGTGATCGACCGCACCGAGGCCATGACGGTCATCGACGTCAACACCGGCCGCTTCGTGGGCCAGGGCGGCAACCTCGAGGAGACCGTCACGAAGAACAACCTCGAGGCTGCGGAGGAGGTCGTGCGGCAGCTGCGCCTGCGCGACATCGGCGGCATCGTGGTCATCGACTTCATCGACATGGTGCTCGAGTCGAACCGCGACCTCGTGCAGCGACGCCTCATCGAGTGCCTCTCTCGCGACCGCACGAAGCACCAGGTCGCAGAGGTCACGAGCCTCGGCCTCGTGCAGATGACGCGCAAGCGCCTCGGGCTCGGTCTGCTCGAGGCGTACTCGGAGACGTGCGATGCATGCGCGGGTCGCGGCCTCATCGTGCACCACGAGCCCGTCTCGAAGTCGCGTGGCGGCGGAGGCAACGGCTCGGAGGGCAGCGGGCGTCGCCGTGGCGGCAAGCGCCAGGAGCCGCAGCAGCAGCACCAGCAGCATTCGCAGCAGCAGGGCACGCACGCGATCACCGAGGATGCTCGCAAGGGTCTCTCGCAGATGGCGGCTGCGACGAAGGGTCGCGATCACGTCGACGACGAGCACGATGGCGCGGCCCCGCAGGCCGAGCAGGAGCAGACGCAGCAGCAGACGCAGCAGCAGCGCCCTGCGCGCGAGCAGCAGCCGCGCCGCAGCCGCCGCGCGTCGACCAGGCAGGGTCGCGACGAGCGCGCCCTGGGTGGCGAGCGCGAGCCCCGTGCCGAGCGCGAGCCGCGCGCCGAGCGCGAGCCGCGCGCCGAGCGCGAGCCCCGAGCCCAGCGCGAGCAGCGCGAGGCTGTCGAGGCGTCCGCGCAGGCGCCCGCGGCACCGGATCTCACCATCCTCGACATCCCGGTTGCGCCGCGGCGCGACGAGCCGTCCGCCGAGCCGCAGCGCTCGCGCGACGTCGAGGGCCTGCTCTCCGGCGCGCTCGACGCCCTCGCGGCGCCTGCCGCCGGCACCGGCAAGGCCGCGCGTCGCAGCCGCCGTGCGTCGAGCGGCGGCATCGTCACGGCGAAGCCCGACGAGCAGTAGCCGACGCCGCGTACGAGGGCCCCGCGACCATCAGGTCGCGGGGCCCTCGTGCATCCCGGCCGGTCAGCGGTCGCGCGGGCGCACGCGCAGACCGCTCGCGAGCAGCCTGCGGACGAGCTCGCGCCCGGTGACGGGCGAGGCGCCGAGCGCCACGAGATCGTCGATGCGCTCCGCGGGCACGTCGTAGTGGTCGCGGTCGAACCCGCGCTCGGGCAGCCCTGCGCGTCGCGCGAAGGCGTGCAGCTCGTCGAGCGACGCGTCGCTCACGAGGTGCGCCCAGGTCGTGCCGTGCTTCGGCCACCGGGGCTCGTCGACGAGGATGGCCATGGCGCGACGCTACCGCGTGGATGGCGCGTCGGCGCCCTGCGTTCGCCGATGGGGGAGCGCGACCCGCGTCACGGCATCGCGAGCCGCACGCCGAGGAAGGCCGCCATGCTCGCGAGCTCGGCGACGACCCCCTCGCGCAGCCGCGCATCGGGCTCGACGTCCCAGTGGAGGGCCGCGACGCGCAGCGCGCCGGCGTCGCGGTCGCGGCGCGCGTCGACCTTCGCGACGAGCGCGTCGCCGTCGAGCACGGGCAGCGCGAAGGCACCCCAGCGTCGCCGCGCGGCGGGCGTGTACTGCTCGAGCGCGTAGTCGAAGGCGAAGAGGTCGCGCATGCGCCGCCTGTCGAAGACGAGGCGGTCGAGCGGCGACAGCACCGCGACGCGCCCGGCGAAGCCCTCGGCCGTCGCCGCCGGATCGAGGCGCCAGTCGCCGCGCAGGCCCTCGACGCGCACGGGCTCTCCGACGCCGCCGACGACGCGCGGCCGCGCGATGCCGAGCGAGCCGAGCACGCGCTCGTGCCTGCGCCGATCCGCCTCGTCGGCGGGCAGCGGCTCCGCAGGGGGCAGGACGCGCTCGGCGAGATCCCACACGCGCTCGGCGCCGATGCGCTCGACCACGGCGACGACGCCCGAGCACTGCAGGTGCTCCAGCAGCATCGCGACGTTGCGGTTCGCGTTCCAGCCGCTCGAGTCCCAGGGCCACTCGGCCGTGTCCGGCACCTGCCCCTGCGGCAGCGGCCCGTCGTCGCGCAGCAGCGCGAGCACGCGGTCGCGGAAGGCGGCGTTGTCATGCACCCAGGCGGCGACGCGCGGATGGTCGTCGGCCCACGACCGCATCGAGGGCAGCAGCTCGGGCAGCAGCGCCGTCGGGCGCAGCGCGACGGCGAGCGGCTCGACGGGCGTGGGCTGGCCCAGGTGCTCGAAGAGCCGCTGCTCGACCTCCACGGCACGGCGCACGTCGGCGTAGGCGAGGTCGTCGCCGAGCCGCGTCCACGCGACGTGCTCGGCCGAGGGCATCACGATGTCGGTCACGTTGGCCTGCAGCAGGCCCAGGTGCTCGACGACCGCGAGGAGGTCGGATGCGGGCCGCGCGTCGAGCAGCTGCGCCCGCACGGCGATGCGACGGGCATCGACGAGCGGGATCTCTCGGAGCGTCGCTGCACGGGAGACCATGCGACCGACCCTATGCTTGAGGTCGGACGCGATGGCTCGCGGCGCGTGTCGCCGTTTGACCGGGTGCGTGATCACCCTGTATCGTCGTCCGTTGGCGCCTGCGCGATCCGCTCGTGCGCGCCAGAGGCTTTCCATCCATACCGAGTGAGGGATTCACGTGGTCTACGCAGTTGTGCGCGCCGGCGGGCGTCAGGAGAAGGTCGAGGTGGGCTCGGTGCTCGTCGTCGACCGCATCGCGGCGTCCGAGGACGGCACGGTCGAGCTCGCTCCCGTGCTGCTCGTCGACGGCGAGTCGGTCACGTCCGACGCGAAGGGCCTCGCGAAGGTCACGGTCACGGCCGAGGTCGTGAACGACCTGCGCGGGCCGAAGATCGTCATCCAGAAGTTCAAGAACAAGACCGGGTACAAGAAGCGCCAGGGCCACCGCCAGGAGCTCACGCGCCTCAAGGTCACCTCGATCAAGTAGGAGCGCAGCAATGGCACACAAGAAGGGCGCATCGTCCACCCGCAACGGTCGTGACTCGAACGCGCAGCGCCTCGGCGTCAAGCGCTTCGGCGGCCAGGTCGTGAAGGCGGGCGAGATCCTCGTCCGTCAGCGCGGCACCCACTTCCACCCCGGCGCCGGCGTCGGACGCGGCGGCGACGACACGCTGTTCGCGCTGACGCCCGGTGCGGTCGAGTTCGGTCAGAAGGGCGGCCGCAAGGTCGTCAACGTGGTCGAGGTCGCCGCGTAGTCCACGGACTGCGACGCACGCAAGACTCACGCGAGGGGGCGGGCTGATGCCCGCCCCCTCGCTGCATCCCAGGAGGACCCGATGGCGACGTTCGTCGACCGCGTCGCACTGCACCTGACGGCAGGGAACGGCGGCCACGGCTGCGTGTCGGTGCGCCGCGAGAAGTTCAAGCCCCTCGCGGGCCCCGACGGCGGCGACGGAGGCGACGGCGGCGACATCGTGCTCGTCGCGGACCCGCAGGTCACGACGCTGCTCGAGTACCACCGTCGCCCGCATCGCTCGAGCGCCAACGGCGGGCCGGGCATGGGCGACCACCGCACGGGCTTCACGGGCGGCGACCTCGTGCTGCCCGTGCCCGTCGGCACCGTCGTCACCGATGCGGATGGCGAGCCGCTCGCCGACCTCGCGCATCCCGGCATGCGCGTCGTGGTCGCCGAGGGCGGTCAGGGCGGGCTGGGCAACGCGCGTCTCGCCTCCTCGAAGCGCAAGGCTCCCGGCTTCGCGCTCCTCGGCACCGAGGGCCAGGAGCACTCGGTCGGCCTCGAGCTGAAGACCGTCGCCGACGTGGCGCTCGTGGGCTACCCGAGCGCCGGCAAGTCGAGCCTCATCGCTGCGCTGAGCGCCGCGCGCCCCAAGATCGCCGACTACCCCTTCACGACGCTGCACCCGAACCTCGGCGTCGTCGAGGCGGGGCAGACGCGGTACACGATCGCCGACGTCCCCGGTCTCATCGAGGGTGCGAGCGAGGGCAAGGGCCTCGGGCTGGAGTTCCTGCGCCACGTCGAGCGGTGCAGCGCGTTGCTGCACGTCGTCGACTGCGCGACGCTCGAGCCGGGCCGCGACCCGCTCTCCGACCTCGACGTCATCCTCGGCGAGCTCGGCGCCTACCCGGTGCCCGAGGGGCAGACGCCGCTCCTCGAGCGTCCGCAGCTCGTCGCGCTCAACAAGGTCGACGTGCCCGACGCCGCAGAGCTCGCCGCGTTCGTGCGCGCAGACCTCGAGGGGCGCGGCTACCGCGTGCTCGAGATCTCGACGGTGACGCGCACGGGGCTCCGCGAGCTCTCGTTCGCGCTCGCCGAGCTCGTCGAGGCCGACCGCGCGCAGCGTGCGGCCGATCCGGAGCCCGAGCGCATCGTGCTGCGTCCGAGGGCCATCGACGACTCCGGCTTCACCGTGAAGGCCGAGGGCGGCACGCACGGCACGCTGTACCGCATCCGCGGGGCGAAGCCCGAGCGCTGGATCCAGCAGACCGACTTCCGCAACGACGAGGCCGTGGGCTACCTCGCCGACCGGCTCGCGCGTCTCGGCATCGAGGACGCGCTCGTGAAGGCGGGCGCGGTGCCCGGCTCGATGGTCGTCATCGGACCGGGCGACGGCATGGTCTTCGACTGGGAGCCCACGATGACGTCGATGGCCGAGCTCGGCGATCGCGGCACCGACCTGCGCCTCTACGGCCCCGGCAGGCAGACGACCGCCGAGCGCCGTGCCGGCTACCACGAGCGGATGGATGCGAAGCAGGCCGCCCGCGACGAGCTGGCGCGCGAGCGCAAGGCCGGCCTGTGGGTCGACGACGAGGGCTTCGACGTCGAGGTGCCCCGCGGCGAGCGCGCCTCCGGCGACGGCGAGACGGGCGACGAGCAGCAGGACGGCCGGTGAGCGACGCGGTCGTCGACGCGGTCGCGGAGGCGGTGCCCGAGCGCATCGTCGTGAAGGTCGGCTCGTCGTCGATCTCCGGCGACAACCGGGGGCAGATCGAGATGCTCGTCGACGACATCGCCGCGCTGCGCGCGCGTGCCGACGTCATCCTCGTCTCGTCCGGCGCCATCGCCACCGGCCTGCCGTTCCTCGGGCTCGAGGAGCGGCCCGGCGACCTGCCGACGACGCAGGCCGCCGCCGCGATCGGGCAGAACGTGCTCATGAACCGGTACCAGCGCAGCCTCAACCGGTTCGAGATCATCGCGGCCCAGGTGCTGCTGTCCGCGAGCGACATGGGCGTCGACCAGCATCGCGTCAACGCGCTGAACGCGCTCGAGCGGCTGCTGGGCCTCGGCATGCTGCCGATCGTCAACGAGAACGACACGGTCGCGACGCATGAGATCAACTTCGGCGACAACGACCAGCTCGCCGCGCTCGTCGCGCGGCTCGTGCACGCCGACCGGCTGGTGCTGCTGAGCGACGTCGACGCGCTCTACACGGCGCCCCCCGGCACGCCGGGTGCGACGCGCATCCCGCGCGTGCCGTACGGCGACGGGCTCGACGGCGTGACGCTCGGCGTCTCGCAGTCGGCCGTCGGCACCGGGGGAGCGGGCACGAAGGTCGACGCGGCACGCCTCGCGACCGACGCAGGCGTCGAGGTGCTGCTCACCGCGACGCACCTCTTCGCCGGCGCGCTCGCCGGGGAGGATCACGGCACGGTCTTCGAGGCAAGGCAGGCGCAGTCCGTCCGCTCGGCGTGAGCCTCCGCGAGCGCTCGGCACCGAGCGCCCGCGCCATCGTGGCGCGCGAGGGGGCCGCCGGCCTCGTGCGACCGTGGGGTCCGCCTCGCGTGGACGTCGCATCGGCGCTCGTCGAGCGCGGCGCGCACGGTGCGAGACGGCGACCCACCGTCGTCCCCGACGAGCGTCCGGGCGACGAGCGCCAGCACGCCGCGGTGCTCGGTCCGTGGCTCCGGCCCTGACGACGCCGGCGGCTCATGCGTGGCGGCCTAGGATCGTGTCCGTGATCGAGCTCGAGACGCTGCTGCACGCCTCCCGCCGCGCCGCGCGCGTGCTGGCCGTGGCCGGCACCGCGCCGCGCCGCGCCGCCATCGAGGCGATCGCCGACGCGATCGACGCCTCGGTCGACGCGATCGTCGCCGCGAACGCCGAGGACCTGCAGCGCGGTCGCGGCACGCTCGCGGAGGGGCTGCTCGACCGCCTCGCGCTCGACGAGGGCCGCGTCGCCGCCCTCGCGGCCTCCGCTCGCGAGCTCGCAGCCCTGCCCGACCCCGTCGGCGAGGTCACGCGGTCGCGCACGCTCGACAACGGGCTCGAGCTCACCGAGGTGCGCGTGCCGTTCGGCGTGGTCGGCGCGATCTACGAGGCCCGGCCGAACGTGACGGTCGACCTCGCCTGCATCGCGCTCGGCTCGGGCAACGCGATCGTGCTGCGCGGCGGCAGCGCGGCCGAGCGCACGAACGCCGTGCTCGTCGCGACGATGCAGCGCGCGGTCGCAGGCGCGGGGCTGCCCGCCGAGTCGGTGCAGACGATCGACGCGCTCGGACGCGACGGGGCGAGGGCGCTCATGCGTGCTCGCGGGCTCGTCGACCTCCTCGTGCCGCGCGGCAGCGCCTCGCTGATCGAGACGGTCGTGCGCGAGTCCCAGGTGCCCGTAATCGAGACGGGGGCGGGCGTCGTGCACGCCTTCGTCGACGCCGCGGCCGACCTCGCGCTGGCGATCCCGCTGCTCCTGAACGCGAAGACGCAGCGCACGAGCGTGTGCAACTCCCTCGAGACGGTGCTCGTGCACCGCGCGATCGCGGACACGGCCGTGCCCGTCGTCGTCGACGCGATGCGTGCCGCCGGGGTGACGGTCCACGCCGACGGCGACGTCGCCGATGCCGAGCCCCTCGGCCCGGACGGCTGGGCGACCGAGCACCTGTCGATGGACGTCGCCGTGCGCGTCGTCGACGACCTCGACGCCGCGATCGACCACATCGAGCGCTTCGGCACCCACCACACCGACGTCATCCTCACCGAGGACGCCGCGGCCGCCGAGCGCTTCCTCGCCGAGGTCGACTCGGCCGTCGTGATGGTCAACGCCTCGACGCGCTTCACCGACGGCGGGCAGTTCGGCTTCGGCGCCGAGGTCGGCATCTCGACGCAGAAGGCGCACGCGCGTGGCCCGATGGGGCTGCCCGAGCTGACGAGCACGAAGTGGCTCGTGCGCGGCACGGGCCAGGTGCGCGCCTGAGCGCCCTCGCCCCGGGTAGGATCGAGGGCATGGACCTCCTCCTCGCGGCGACCGAGCACCACAGCGATCCCGGCATCATGCCGTACATCGTCGGCGGCATCGCCGCGGCGGTCTTCATCATCATGGGCATCGTCACGCACTCGTACCGCGACGTCGCGAACCGGCACAGCCACAAGTTCGTTCAGAGCACCCAGAACACCTCCGGTCACCTCTAGGTCATCCACCCGATGGCCACTCGCCGCCGCCGCCTCGGCATCATGGGCGGCACGTTCGACCCCATCCACCACGGCCACCTCTCGGCCGCGAGCGAGGTCGCGCAGCACTTCGAGCTCGACGAGGTCGTGTTCGTGCCGACGGGCACGCCGTACATGAAGGCCGACGCGAGCCCTGCCGAGCACCGCTACCTCATGACGGTCGTCGCGACGGCCTCGAACCCCCGCTTCACGGTGTCGCGCGTCGACATCGACCGCGCAGGGCCTACCTACACCGTCGACACGCTGCGCGACATGCGCGCGCTGCACCCCGACGCCGACCTCTTCTTCATCACGGGCGCCGACGCGTTCCAGTCGATCGTCGAGTGGAAGGACGTCGAGGGCATCTGGGATCTCGCGCACTTCGTCGCGGTGTCCCGGCCGGGCCATCAGCTGTCGGTGCAGGGCTATCCGCGAGACCGGGTATCCTCGTTGGAGGTTCCCGCGCTCGCCATCTCGTCCACCGACTGCCGAGCCCGTGTGGGAGCCGGCTACCCGGTGTGGTATCTCGTCCCCGATGGGGTGGTTCAATACATCACCAAGCACGCTCTCTACAGGATGATCGACGCATGACCGACTACGACGGACCGCCGCTGACGCGCCGCGAACGCAAGGAGCGCGAGCGCGCCCTTGCCGAGGCGACGGGGCAGACGCCGGCCGTCGACGCGTCGAGCCTCGAGAGCCCCGCTCCCGAGCCCACCGCCGACGAGCAGGTGGCGTCGCAGCCGCTCGAGGCCGCGACGCCCGAGACCGACGAGGCGCCCGCCGCGTCCGAGTCCCGCCCGACGGGCGAGCCCGACGAGACGCAGGCCATCGACGTCTCCGAGCTCATCGCCGACCTGCGACCGCAGTCGGCCCCGGCGTCCGACGCGCCCGTCGCCGGCGTGCCCGCCGCATCCGAGACCGTCGTGCCCGACGCGGCACCGCCCGCCGAGCCCGCCCCCGAGCCCGCACCGACCGGCTTCGGCCGGTTCTTCGGCCGTCGCAGCCCTGCCGCGGACGAGCAGCCCGTCGAGCAGGCTGCAGACGACCAGCAGGAGGCGCCGGAGTCGATCGGCGACGTGCTGGCCGACCTGCAGGGCGACCGTCCGGAGCCCACGCGCCCCGAGGGCGTCCCCATGCCGCGCATCGAGGTCGACGAGCTCGACACCGTCGACGACGCCGAGATCGACCGCCTCGAGATCGACGAGGTCGTCGTCGCAGACGCGCCGGTGTCCTCGCGCCGCATCGCGGAGTCGACGCCCGCGCTGCTGGAGGACGATCGCCCCGTCGCCGGCGACGAGGACGACGTCGAGACGCAGGCCGGCCCGTCGCGTGCGACGGGTCGCCTCCCCGTCATCGTCAACGTCGTCGAGGACACCTCGCGCCACCACATCGCCGACCTGCGCGAGGACACGAGCGCCATCAGCGCCTCGAGCGTCGGCACCGGCACGTCGACCATCACGGCCAACGCGCTCGTGCTGCCCGCATCCGGTGCGCACGAGCCCATCACGGTCGAGACCGCCGACGGCGTCATCGTCACGGGCTCGATCGACCTGCCGGACGGCTTCGCGTCGTCGGGCCGCAGCCGCGGCACGATCGACACCTCCGACGTCGACGCGGCCGACGACGGCGGCGAGGTGCGCAGCCCCGAGACGCAGCCCGTGCGCGCGTCGCGCGCCGTGTCCTCCTACGCGAACGCCCGCGTCCGAATCGCGCCGCAGCGCCGCTCGCGCAACGTCGTCCCCCTCGTCGTCGCCGTCGGCGGCGCCGTGGGCATCTCCGCGGTGACCGTGACCGTCATCGCCTTCATCGTCGGCTGGATCTGAACCCCTTGACTGCGACCCATCGTTCCATCGAGCTCGTCCAGGCTGCCGCGAAGGCGGCAGACGGCGTCATGGGGACCGACCTCGTCGGCCTCGACGTCTCCGAGCGCCTGCCGCTCACGGACGCGTTCCTGCTCGCCACCGGCACCTCCGAGCGTCAGGTCTCCGCGATCGCGCGTGCGATCGAGGACGACCTCTTCGATCTCGGTGCGAAGCCGCTGCGGCGCGAGGGCCGTGCGGACGGCCGCTGGGTGCTCATCGACCTCGGCGACCTCGTGGTGCACGTCTTCCACGAGGAGGAGCGCCAGTACTACCAGCTCGAGCGGCTGTGGCGCGACTGCCCCGTGATCCCGCTCGACCTGCCCACGGCCGACTGAGCCGCGCCGCCGCGTCGCGCGGGCTGCGTCTCGCCGGCTGCACCGCGCAGACGGAGGCTCGCCCGGCCGACGCCGCACCGGCCGCCTGCACGTGCCGCCGCGACGCCACGCCCGGCGGCGTGGCCGCCTCCGCAGGCGGAGGCGGCCACGTGCGCTACGCGCCGGGGACGTGCCGCTCGTCGGGCCCGTCGTACGCCGCGAGCGGGCGGATGAGCGCGTTCGACGCCGCCTGCTCCATGACGTGCGCCGTCCAGCCCGTGATGCGCGACGCGACGAAGAGCGGCGTGAACGTGGGGGTGTCGAAGCCCATGAGGCGGTAGGCGGGGCCCGAGGGGTAGTCGAGGTTCGGGTGGATGCCCTTCCGCTCGACGAACTCGCGCTCGAGCTCCTCGTAGAGCGCCATCATGTCCTGGGCGCCGTAGTGCTCGACGAGCTGGTCGAGGGCAGCGCGCATCGTGGGCACGCGCGAGTCGCCCTGCTTGTAGACGCGGTGGCCGAACCCCATGATCTTGCGCCTCTCGGCGAGCGCCACGTCGAGCCATCCGGAGACCTGCGAGGCGACGCCGATCTCGTCGAACAGGTGCATGACGGCCTCGTTCGCGCCGCCGTGCAGCGCGCCCTTCAGCGCGCCGATGGCGCCGACGACCGCCGAGTAGAGGTCGGCCGTCGTCGACGTGATGACGCGCGCCGTGAACGTCGACGCGTTGAACGAGTGCTCGGCGTAGAGCACCATCGAGCGCCGGAAGGCGTCGACGACGACGGGCTCCGGCTCCTCGCCGAACGTCATCCACAGGAAGTTCGCCGAGAAGTCGAGGTCGTCGCGCGGCGCGACGAGGTCCTGGCCGCGGCGTCGACGCTGGTCGTACGCGACCATCGCCGGGATGCGGGCGAGCAGGCGCACCGACTTGTCGAGGTCCGACGTCGGCGACGCGTCGTTCGCGTCCGGGTCGTCGGCGCCCGTCGCCGACACGGCGGTGCGCAGCACGTCCATGGGGTGGGCGGTGTCCGGGGAGCGGTCGATGAGCTCCCTCGTGAGCGGGTCGAGCGCCCGGTCGCCGCGCTCCTGCTGCTGCAGCGCGTCGAGCTCCGACTCGCTCGGCAGCTCGCCGTGCCACAGCAGATGGGCGACGGCCTCGAACGACTGGGTGTCGGCGAGCTCCTGCACGGGATACCCGCGGTAGAGCAGGCTGTTCGTCTCGGGGTTGACCTTCGAGATCGCCGTCGTGTCGACGACGACGCCCGCGAGGCCCTTCTTGATGTCCTGGTCGGTCATGCCGGCTCCTTCGCCTCGGTGATGCTCAGTCGTGGGTGCGCGTGGGGTCGCCCGGCACCTCGAAGTCGAACACGCCCGCGTCGAACGACGCGTACGCCTCGTAGTCGTTGAGCTCGTAGAGCCTGGCCCGAGTCTGCATGCTCGGCACCTGGCTCGCCAGGGAGCCCTCCGCGTCGAGCGCGTCGAGCGCGCGCTCGATGGCGCCGAACGCGACGCGCAGCAGCGAGACGGGGTGGATGACGACCCCGACCCCGACGTCCTCCAGCTGCTGAGCCGTCCACAGCGGGCTCTTCCCGAACTCGGTCATGTTCGCGAGGATCGGCACCTCGACGGCGGCGCGGATCGCCGTGAACTCCTCGAGCGAGGCCATCGCCTCGGGGAAGATCGCGTCGGCGCCCGCATCCTGCAGCGCCTTCGCCCGGTCGACCGCGGCCGCGAGGCCCTCGACGCCGCGCACGTCGGTGCGCGCCATGATGACGAGGCCCGGATCGCGGCGCGCGGCGACGGCGGCGGCGATGCGTCGCGTCGCGACGTCGAGCCCGACGACCTCCTTGCCGTCGAGGTGCCCGCAGCGCTTCGGGTTCACCTGATCCTCGATGTGGAGGCCGGCGACGCCCGCATCCTCGAGCTCGTGGATCGTGCGGGCGACGTTCATCGGCTCGCCGAAGCCCGTGTCGGCGTCGACGAGCACGGGCAGCGACGTCTGCCGCGACACCTGGTGCGCGCGCTGCGCGACCTCGGTGAGCGTCGTGAGCCCGATGTCCGGCAGCCCGAGCTCGGCCGCCATCACGGCGCCCGAGAGGTACACGCCCTCGAAGCCGCGTCGCTCGATGAGGGCGGTCGAGAGCGGCGTGAACGCACCGGGGAGGCGCTGGATGCGGCCCGACGCGAGCCCGAGCCGGAACGCCTGCCGCTTCGCACGGGCGTCGATGGGGGAGGAGAGCATCAGAAGAGCCCTCGCGTGGTGCCGGGCACGATGAGCCCGGACGGTGCGACGACGGTGAGCTGCCGCACCTCGTCGGCGCTCAGCTCGGGCAGCCGCTCGGCGAGGTCGACGAACCGCGCGAGCTCGCCGGCCTCGACGACGCCGTCGGCGAGCGCGTGCAGCTTCTCGAGGTACTGGGCTCTCGCGAACGGTCGCGCGCCCGCCGGGTGGGCGTCGGCGACGGCGATCTCGTCGACGATGCGCTCGCCGTCGGTCAGCTCGATCTCGATGCGGCCGCCGAACGCCTTCCGGTCGGGATCGGGGTCGTGGTACCGCGCCGTCCACGCGGGATCCTCGAGCGTCGAGACCTTCTGCCAGAGGGCGACGGTGTCCGGTCGTGCGGCGCGCTCGGGCGCGTAGGAGTCGACGTGGTGCCAGCCGCCGTCCTGCAGCGCCACCGCGACGATGTACGGGATGGAGTGGTCGAGCGTCTCGCGCGACGCCGTCGGGTCGTACTTCTGCGGGTCGCCCGCGCCGGAGCCGATGACGACGTGCGTGTGGTGCGACGTGTGCAGCACGATCGAGGCGACGTTCGCCGGGTCGCGCAGCTCGGGGCGCTCGGTGCCGAGGCGGCGGGCGAGGTCGATCCACGCCTGCGCCTGGTACTCGGCCGAGTGCTCCTTCGTGTACGTGTCGAGGATGGCGCGCTTCGGCTCGCCCGGCACGGGCAGCGGCACCTCGTAGCGCGCCTCCCAGCCGCCGAGCAGCCAGGCGATGAACCCGTCCTCGCCCTCGTAGATGGGGGTGGGGCTCGTCTGGCCGCGCATGGCGCGGTCGACGGCCTCCACGGCCATCTTGCCCGCGAAGGCCGGCGCGTGCGCCTTCCACGTCGAGATCTCGCCCTTGCGCGACTGCCGCGTCGCGGTGGTGGTGTGGAGTGCCTGGCCGACGGCCTGGAAGATCGTCTCGGCATCGAGGCCGAGCAGCGTGCCGATGCCCGCGGCAGCCGAGGGGCCGAGGTGCGCGACGTGGTCGATCTTGTGCTCGTGGAGGCAGATGGCGCGCACGAGGTCGACCTGGATCTCGTAGCCCGTCGCGATGCCGCGGACGAGGGCCGCGCCGTCGGCGCCCGCATGCTGCGCGACGGCGAGGATGGGCGGGATGTTGTCGCCGGGGTGCGAGTAGTCGGCGGCGAGGAACGTGTCGTGGAAGTCGAGCTCGCGCACGGCGACGCCGTTCGCCCACGCCGCCCACTCGGGGCTCACGCGGTCGTCGACGCCGAAGACCGTCGCGCCGGGGGCGTACGGGTGTCTCAGCGCCTGCTCGCGTGCAGCGGTGACCGGGGCGCGCGTGAGGCTCGCGATCGCAACGGCTGCGTTGTCGAGCACGCGGTTCACGATCATGTCGGTCACGTCGGCGTCGACCGCGACGGGATCGGTGGCGACCTCGGCGATGCGCCAGGCGAGCTGCTGCTCGCGCGGCAGGGGCTCGGCGCTGCGGTGGGCGCGCAGGTGGTGGAGCTCGGTCATGGGGTCCTTCCGGTGGCGGCGCCGTCTGGCGAGTCGGGGGTCAGCGCGAGCTCGACGCTCGCGAGGGCGTGATGGAGGTGCACGTGTGTCGCGTGGGCGGCGAGGTCGCCGTCGCCGGCGGCGATGGCGCGGGCGATGAGCGCGTGCTCGGCCGCGGAGGCGCGCAGCCGCTCGGGGCGGTCGCTCGCGAGCCTGCGCACGCGGCCGAGGTGCGCGCGCACGGGCTGCAGCGCACGCGCGAGGAAGTCGTTGGCGACGCATCGTGCGATGGCGGCGTCGAGCTCGGCGACGCGTGCGTAGTACGCGGCGACGTCGTCGGTCGCGTCGGTGCGCTCGAAGGCGGCGGCGAGGGGAGCGAAGGCGACGCGGTCGTCGACGGCGCGCGCGGCGGCGAGCCTCGCCGCCGCCTCCTCGAGCGCGCGGCGCACGGCGAACAGGTCGCGGATGCGAGCCAGGTCGAGGGCTGCGACCACCGTGACGCGCGGGCTGCGCTGCACGACGAGCCCCTCGGCCTCGAGGCGGTCGATCGCCTCGCGCAGCGGCGTCCTGCTGACCCCGAGCCGCGCCGACTGCTCGACCTCGGCGACGACGGCTCCTGGTGCGAGCGCTCCCGACTCGATGTCGTCGCGCAGCGCCGCGTAGACCCGCTCGCTCGCGCGCATCGCATCCTCCGTCGGCCGTCCTCCTGCCACAGTGTATGCACTCGCTCGAGAAGTGCGCCAGAGATGAGCGCACGGCGGCGGGAGTGGATGCAGTGGTCAGGTGCCGCAGTAGGTCCGATACGCGCCGAAGGCCTCGGGCGCCGGCTCGGCATAGCGCTCGAAGCCAGGCCGGTCGACGAAGGGCTGCGTCACGGCGTCGAGCAGGCGCTCGAACGGGGCGAGATCGCCCTCGGTGGCGGCGGCGAGCGCCTCCTCGACGAGATGGTTGCGCGGGATGACGACCGGGTTGCTCGCGGCCATCGCCGCCGCGTCCGGGCCGAGCGCCAGCCAGCGCCGCACCCACGCATCGAGCCCCGCGGCGTCGTCGAGGAGCGCGCGCAGGCGCCTCTCGTCGCCCCGCGCCGCGAATGTGAGGGCGCGGAAGGACGACGTGTGGTCGGCCCGCGCCGCATGCAGCATGTCGGCCAGATCGCCGACGAGGGCCGAGGCGACCTCCGCATCCGTCTCGGCGGGCAGGCCCAGCTTCGCGAGCATCCCCTCCCTCCACCGCCTCGCGTGCGCGGGGCCGAAGGCGTTCAGCGAGGCCTGGGCCTTGGCGAGCGCTGCGTCGGGATCGTCGTCGAGCACGGGCAGGAGCGCCTCCGCGAGCCGCGCGAGGTTCCAGGCCGCGATGCCCGGCTGGTTGCCGTACGCGTAGCGACCGCCGACGTCGATCGAGCTGTAGACGGCCTGCGGGTCGAAGGCGTCCATGAACGCGCACGGCCCGTAGTCGATCGTCTCGCCCGAGAGCGTCATGTTGTCGGTGTTCATGACGCCGTGCACGAAGCCGACGAGCATCCACTGCGCCACGAGCGATGCCTGCGCGGCGACGACCCGGTCGAGCAGCGCGTGCGCAGGGGCCTCGGCGTCGACGAGGTCGGGGTGGTGGCGGCGGATCGTGTGATCGACGAGTCGCCGCAGCAACGCCTCGTCGCCCGTCGCCCGCGCGTGCTGGACGCTGCCGACGCGCAGGTGGCTGCTCGCGACGCGCGCGAGCACGGCGCCCGGCAGCAGCGTGTCGCGCTGCACGGGCCTGCCGGTCGCGACGACCGCGAGCGAACGGGTCGTCGGGATGCCGAGGGCGTGCATCGCCTCGCTGACGAGGTGCTCGCGCAGCATGGGGCCGACCGCGGCGAGCCCGTCGCCCGCTCGGGCCAGCGGCGTGCGCCCCGATCCCTTCAGGTGGAGGTCGACCAGCCGGTCGTCGGCGGTGCGCAGCTCGCCGAGCAGCAGGGCGCGCCCGTCGCCGAGCCGGGGCGAGTAGGTGCCGAACTGGTGGCCCGCGTACACCTGGGCGACGGGCTCGGCACCCGCGGGCACGTCGGCTCCCGTCAGCATCCGCACGCCCTCCGGGCTGCGGAGCGACGCCGGGTCGAGGCCCAGCTCGGTCGCGAGCCGCTCGTTGAGCACGAGCAGTCGCGCGGCGGGCGCCTCGGCAGCCCGCCAGGGGATGGCCATCTCCGGCAGATCGCGGGCGAATCCCCGCTCGAGGGCGATGGACGACTGCGGTGCAGGACCCATGCCTCGAGCGTACGCGCACGGCGGGTGCGCGCCAGGGGGTCGCGCTCGCTGCGCGACGCCGTCAGGCGCCGAGGTCGCGCTCGAGCACGGGGGCGAGGCGGAAGGGGATGAGCTCGCCCATCGACAGCCAGGTCTCGGTGCGCACGACGCCCTCGCACTGCAGCACGAGCCTGCTCACGCGGTAGAGATCCTCGGCGTCCTTGCAGACGCAGCGCACGAGCACGTCGGCCTGGCCCGCGATGCCGTGCGCCTGCACGACCTCGGGGATCTCGCGCAGCTGCGCGACGACGTGGTCGATCCTCGGCTGGTCGACGTGCGTCGCCATGAAGACCGTGAGCGGGTAGCCGAGCGCCTCGGCGTGCAGCCTGCGGTCGAAGCCCTGCAGCGCATCCGACGCCTCGAGCGCCTGCACGCGCGCCTGGACGGTGTTGCGGGCGAGGCCGAGCCGCTCGGCGATCGCGACGATCGTCGAGCGGGGGTGCTCGGTCATGGCGAGCAGGATCCGGCGATCGGTGTCATCGACGACGCGCATGCAGGGCATCCTACGCCTCGCTGGCGTAGTGACGCAGCATCTTGCGCAACGCCGCGCGTCGGCATTGCTCGATCTGCTCCGCGTCGCTAGCGTGGATGCAGCAGGCCCCCACCCAGGTGCCCGCGATGCGCCCACGAGGCGCGTGTGAACGAGGAGGTTCCGCGATGTCGCTGACCGTACCCGCGCCCGACCCGGCGCTCGCCGCCGGTCTCGACCAGCCGCTGAGCGTGCTGCATCCCGACGGGAGCCGCCACGCGAGCGAGCTGCTCGACCCGCACCTCGGCGACGTCGACGAGCACGCGCTCACCGACCTCTACGTCGACCTCTCGATCCTGCGCCGCATCGACGCGGAGGCCTTCGCGCTCACCCGCCAGGGCGAGCTGCTGCTGTGGCCGCCGTCGCAGGGGCAGGAGGCAGCGCAGATCGGCTCGGGTCGCGCGCTGCGCGACACCGACTTCGTCTTCGGCTCGTACCGCGAGCACGGCCTCGCGTACCTGCGCGGCGTCGACCAGGGCGAGGCGATGCGCGTCTGGAAGGGCGTGCAGCAGTCGGGCTGGGACCCGATGGAGCACCACCTCGCGACGCCGCAGATCATCATCGGCGCGCAGTCGCTGCACGCGACCGGCTACGCGATGGGCGCGAGGATGGACGGCTCCGACGACGTCGCGGTCGCCTACTTCGGCGACGGCGCCACGAGCGAGGGCGACGTCAACGAGGCCATGGTGTTCGCGAGCGCCTTCCAGGCACCCGTGATCTTCGTCTGCCAGAACAACCAGTACGCGATCTCCGAGCCCGTGGCCGTGCAGTCGGGCTTCCCGCTCGCGCTGCGCCCCACCGGCTTCGGCATCCCGGCGCTCCGCGTCGACGGCAACGACGTGCTCGCGATGCTCGCCGCGACGCGCATCGCCGTCGAGCGCGCGCGCTCCGGCGGCGGACCGACGTTCATCGAGGCCATGACGTACCGCATGGGCCCGCACACGTCGACCGACGACCCCAAGCGCTACCGCGACGAGGACGAGGTCGCAGCCTGGCGCGCGAAGGACCCCATCGTGCGGCTCGAGCGCCATCTCGAGGCCGTCGGCGCACCCATCGAGCGCATCCGCGAGGAGGCGAAGATCCGCTGCGACGCCGTGGCGAAGGAGCTGCGCGCGGCCGTGACCGCCGTGCACGTGCCCGACGAGCGCGCGCTGTTCGACCACGTCTACACGACCCCGACGAAGCGGCTCGAGCGGCAGCTCGCCGAGCACGACGCGTTCGTCGCCAGCATCGAGGCCGAGGACCACGCATGACCGCCCCCGAGACGATGCAGCTGGGCAAGGCCATCGGCGCCGCCCTGCACGACGCGCTGGCGGCGGACGACCGCGTCTTCCTCATGGGCGAGGACATCGGTGCGCTCGGCGGCGTCTTCCGCGTCACCGACGGTCTGCAGGCCACGTACGGCCCGCAGCGCGTCATCGACTCGCCGCTCGCCGAGTCGGCGATCATCGGCACGGCGATCGGCATGGCGTACCGCGGCTACCGGCCCGTGGTCGAGATCCAGTTCGACGGCTTCATCTACCCAGGGTTCGACCAGATCGTCGCGCAGGTGGCGAAGCTGCACTACCGCACGAAGGGTCGCGTGCGCGTGCCCATGGTCATCCGCGTGCCGTACGGCGGCGACATCGGCTCGGTCGAGCACCACTCCGAGAGCCCCGAGTCGTACTTCGCCCACACCGCAGGATTGCGGGTCGTGACCGCCGCGACGCCGCAGGAGGCGTACTCGACGCTGCGCGCCGCGATCGCGAGCGACGACCCCGTGCTGTTCTTCGAGCCCAAGTCGCGCTACTGGTCGAAGGGCGAGGTCGACCGATCGATCGTGCGCGACCTCGACACCGCCGAGATCCTCGTGCGCGGTCGCGACGTGACGCTCGCGACCTACGGGCCCGTCGTGAAGACCGCGCTCGACGCCGCCGTCGCGGCATCCGACGAGGGCATCGAGATCGAGGTCATCGACCTCCGCTCCATCTCGCCGCTCGACGTCGACACCGTCGTCGCGAGCGTCGAGCGCACCGGCAGGCTCGTCGTCGCCCACGAGGCGCCGAAGGAGTCGTCGGTGTCGTCCGAGCTCGTCGCGAGCGTCGTCGAGCGCGCCTTCGCGTCGCTGCAGGCGGCGCCCGAGCGCGTCACCGCCTACGACACCCCGTATCCGCCCAGCGCCTTCGAGGAGGCGTACCTGCCGAGCGTCGACCGCATCCTCGACGCCGTCGACCGCACCCTCGGCCGCCGCAGCTCGCGCTCGGACGCCGACCTCGCCCTCCAGGGAGGCTCGCGATGACCACCTTCAAGCTGCCGGACCTCGGCGAGGGGCTCACGGAGTCCGAGATCGTGCGCTGGCTCGTCGCCGAGGGCGACACGGTCGAGCTGAACCAGATCCTCGCGGAGGTCGAGACCGCGAAGGCCGTCGTCGACCTGCCGAGCCCGTACGCGGGCGTCGTGACGCGCCTGCACGCGACCGAGGGCGAGACGATCGCCGTCGGCGCACCGCTCATCGAGTACGAGGTCGAGGGGGCCGAGGCGCAGGCCGAGACGCCCGCGCCGGCACCGGAGGCCGCCGAGCCCGAGCGCCAGCCTGCGCCCGCGCAGCCGGTCGAGGAGCGCAAGCCCGCCGACGCGAAGCCCGTCGAGGAGCGCGTCAGCGTGCTCGTCGGCTCGGTGAAGCTCGGGTCGGGAGCACGCGCGACGCGTCGTCGCCGCACGTTCGAGCCGACGCCCTTCATCCGCGACGAGCGCCGGCCCGCGCGCGCCTACCCGCCGGTGCGAGCGCTCGCACGGCAGCGCGGCATCGACCTGACGTCGATCGAGCCCTCGGGCGAGGGCGGCGTCGTGACGCGCGCCGACCTCGATCGCGCCAACGCAGCTCCCGCGGGTGCCACCGGCGAGCCCGCTCGCGCATCGCGTCGCGAGCGCGTGTCGGGCCTGCGCAAGCACACCGCGAAGGCCATGACCGACTCGGCCTTCACGGCGCCGCACGCCGCGGTGTTCCTGCAGGTCGACGTCACCGAGACGATGCAGCTCGTCGCCGACCTCAAGGCCCGCGCGCGCGGCGGCGATGCGCCGACGTTCCTGTCGATGGCGTGCCGCGCCATCCTGCTCGCAGCCGCCGGCACGCCCGAGGTCAACAGCACCTTCCACGCCGAGACGAACGAGATCGAGGTGCACGGCGCCGTCAACCTCGGCATCGCCGTCGCGACCGACCGCGGCCTCGTCGTCGCGAGCGTCGACGACGCCGACCTCCTCGACGCCACCGAGCTCGCCGGCCGCATCCGCACGCAGGCGGAGCGCGCCCGCGCAGGCCAGCTGAGCCCCGCCGAGCTCACGTCGTCGACCATGACCGTGTCGAACGTCGGCGTCTTCGGCGTCGACGGCGGCGTCCCGATCCTCAACCCGGGGGAGGCGGTCATCCTCGCGCTCGGCACCGTGCGCCGCACGCCGTGGGAGCATCGCGGCGAGATCGCGCTGCGCGACGTCATGCAGATCACGGTGTCGTTCGACCACCGCGTGCTCGACGGCAAGGAGGCGAGCGCGTTCATCGCCGACGTCGGCGCGCTGCTCGAGCACCCCGGACTCGCGCTCGCGCGGCGCTGAGGGATGCCGATGGATCGCCTCACCACCACGGTCGACCCCGCCTCGTCGGAGGGCGTCGCACGCGCCGACGCCATGCGCGGGCTCGTCGACGACCTCCGCGCACGCCTCGACGTCGCAGCGCTCGGCGGCCCCGAGCGCTCGCGCGAACGCCACGTCGCGCGCGGCAAGCTGCTGCCGCGCGAGCGCGTCGAGCGCCTGCTCGACGTCGGCAGCCCCTTCCTCGAGGTCGCGCCGCTCGCCGCGAACGGCATGTACGACGACGAGGCGCCCGCGGCGGGCGTCATCGCCGGCATCGGCCTCGTCTCGGGCCGCCACTGCATGATCGTCGCGAACGACGCGACCGTGAAGGGCGGCACGTACTTCCCGATGACGGTGAAGAAGCACCTGCGGGCGCAGGAGATCGCGAGCGAGAACCACCTGCCGTGCGTCTACCTCGTCGACTCGGGCGGCGCGTACCTGCCGATGCAGGACGAGGTCTTCCCCGACCGTGAGCACTTCGGCCGCATCTTCTACAACCAGTCGCGGATGAGCGCCGCGGGCATCCCGCAGATCGCCTGCGTCATGGGCTCGTCGACGGCAGGTGGCGCGTACGTGCCCGCCATGAGCGACGAGACGATCATCGTGCGCGAGCAGGGCACGATTTTCCTGGGCGGACCGCCGCTCGTGAAGGCAGCGACGGGCGAGGTCGTGAGCGCCGAGGACCTCGGCGGCGGCGAGCTGCACACGACCGTCTCGGGCGTCGCCGACCACCTCGCCGACGACGACGAGCACGCGCTGCGCATCGTGCGCGACATCGTCGCGACGCTGCCACCGAGCCCCGCGCCGCCGTGGGAGGTGCTGGACGCATCCGAGCCCGCCGTCGACCCCGCGACGCTCGGCGCCGCCGTGCCTCCCGACCTCCAGACCCCGTACGACGTGCGTGAGGTCATCGCCCGGCTCGTCGACGACTCCGCGTTCCACGAGTTCAAGGCCGGGTTCGGCACGACGCTCGTCACGGGCTTCGCACGCATCTGGGGCCACCCCGTCGGCATCGTCGCGAACGCGGGCGTGCTGTTCTCGGAGTCGGCGCAGAAGGGTGCGCACTTCATCGAGCTGTGCGACCAGCGCGGCATCCCGCTCGTCTTCCTGCAGAACATCGCGGGCTTCATGGTCGGCAGCGAGTACGAGCGCGGTGGCATCGCGAAGCACGGCGCGAAGATGGTCACCGCCGTCTCGTGCGCACGCGTGCCGAAGCTCACCGTCGTGATCGGGGGCTCGTTCGGGGCCGGCACGTACTCGATGTGCGGACGTGCCTACTCCCCGCGCTTCCTGTGGCTGTGGCCGACGGCCCGCGTCTCGGTCATGGGCGGCCCGCAGGCCGCATCCGTGCTCTCGACGGTGAAGCGCGACCAGATCGAGGCGGGCGGCGGCACGTGGTCCGCCGAGGAGCAGGACGCGTTCGAGGCGCCCGTGCGGGAGCAGTACGAGCGCCAGGGCTCGCCGTTCTACTCGACGGCGCGCCTGTGGGATGACGGCGTCATCGACCCCGCCGACACGCGCCGCGTGCTCGGCCTCGCCCTCGACGTCGTCGGTCGTGCGCCGATGCCCGACGTGCGCTACGGCGTCTTCAGGATGTGATGGCAGTGCTGCAGAAGGTCCTCATCGCCAACCGGGGCGAGATCGCCGTGCGCATCATCCGCACGCTCGACCGCCTCGGCATCGCCTCCGTCGCCGTCTACTCCGACGCCGACGTCGACGCGCCCCACGTGCGCGCCGCAGGGGAGGCCGTGCGCCTCGGCCCGGCCGACGCGCGAGCGTCGTACCTCGCGATCGATCGCGTCATCGCGGCCGCCGTCGCCACGGGCGCCGACGCCATCCACCCCGGCTACGGGTTCCTCGCCGAGTCGGCCGCGTTCGCGCGGGCGTGCGACGATGCGGGCATCGTCTTCGTCGGCCCGACGCCCGAGGCGATCGACACGATGGGCGACAAGATCCGCGCCCGCGCAGCGGTCGAGGCGCGCGGCGTCTCGACCGTGCCGGGCATCGCCGAGCCCGGGCTCGACGACGACGCGCTCGTCGCCGGCGCCGAGCGCGTCGGCTACCCCGTGCTCGTGAAGCCGTCGGCCGGCGGCGGCGGCAAGGGCATGCACCGCGTCGACGACCCCGCCGACCTGCCGGCCGCGCTCGTGCAGGCGCGACGCGAGGCCGCGGCGGCGTTCGGCGACGACACGCTCTTCGTCGAGCGCTTCGTCGCGAACCCGCGCCACATCGAGGTGCAGGTGCTCGCCGACCAGCACGGCCACGTCATCCACCTCGGCGAGCGCGAGTGCTCGCTGCAGCGCAGGCACCAGAAGGTCGTGGAGGAGGCGCCGAGCCCCCTGCTCACGCCCGAGCAGCGTGCGGCCATCGGCGCCGCCGCGTGCGAGACGGCCCGCAGCGTCGGCTACGTCGGCGCGGGCACCGTCGAGTTCATCGTCTCGGCCGATCGCCCCGACGAGCCGTTCTTCATGGAGATGAACACGCGCCTGCAGGTCGAGCATCCCGTGACGGAGGCCGTGACGGGCATCGACCTCGTCGAGCAGCAGCTGCGCGTCGCCGCGGGCGAGCCGCTCGGCATCGCGCAGGAGGACGTGGCGCTCACGGGCCACGCGATCGAGGCCCGCGTGTACGCGGAGGACCCGGCCGCCGGATTCCTGCCCACCGGTGGCGAGGTGGTGCGTCTCACGTGGCCGCGCGGCGACCGCGTGCGCGTCGACGCGGGCATCGAGCAGGGATCCGTCGTCTCGTCGAGCTACGACCCCATGCTCGCGAAGGTCATCGCGCACGCACCGACGCGCGCCGAGGCCATCGAGCGTCTCGACGCGGCGCTCGCCGACACGCACGTGCTCGGCGTCACGACGAACGTGCCCTTCCTGCGTGCGCTCCTCGCCGAGCCGGCCGTGCTCGCAGGCGACCTCGACACGGGGCTCATCGACCGCGATGCGGCACGGCTCGCCGACAGGCCGATGCCGGCGTCGGTGCTCGCGCAGGCGGGCCTCGCGCTCCTCGAGCGCACGCCTGGCGGCGCACGAGCGTGGTCGAGCGACGGCTGGCGCGTCGCGGGCGCCCGCGGCGCCTCCGTGCGCCTCGCCGACGGCGACGGCGTCGCGACCGTCACGAGGTCTGCGGGCGCGCGGATGCAGACCCGGCTCGGGCACGGCGGCGGGCTTCACGCCCCGCGCGACGTCGAGCTGCGCGTCGAGCGCGCCGACGGCAGCGTCGAGCTCGTGCGCTCCGTGGAGTGGCTGCTGCATCCGACGATCACCCGCGACGGCGACGTCTGGCTGCCGCTCGCGAGCGGCGACTGGCTCGTCGAGCACGCGCGGCCCGCCGCGCGCGCCCGGGCGGGCGCCGCCTCGGCGCCGACGCTCGCCTCGCCGATGCCCGGCACGGTCGTGGCCGTGCACGTGACCGACGGCGACGACGTCGCCGAGGGGCAGGCGCTCGTGAGCGTCGAGGCGATGAAGATGGAGCACGTGCTGCGCGCGCCGACGGCGGGTGCCGCACGCATCCACGTCGCGGTCGGCGAGACCGTGCGTCGCGGCCAGGAGGTCGCGCAGGTCGAGGCGGCGACCGCCGACGAGGCGACCGACGCGGCATCCGACGCAGAGGGGGAGCGATGACCGAGCGACGCATCCGGCAGCGGGGGCTCTGGCTCGAGGAGTTCGAGCCGGGCACGATCTTCGAGCACCGGCCCGGTCGCACGATGACCGAGGCCGACAACGTGCTGTTCACGACCCTCACGATGAACACGCAGTCGCTGCACCTCGACGCGGCGTGGGCCGAGTCGACGGAGTTCGGCGAGCGACTCGTGAACTCGATGCACACGCTCGCGACCCTCGTGGGGCTCTCGGTGGCGCAGCTGACCCAGGGCACGATCGTCGCGAACCTCGGCTTCGGCGACATCCGCTTCCCCGCGCCCGTGCGGCACGGTGACACGCTGTACGCGGAGACGCGCGTCGTCGACGCGCGCCCGTCGTCGTCGCGGCCCGGGCAGGGCGTCGTGACGCTCGAGCACACCGGCCGCAACCAGCACGGCGACGTCGTCGTCGTGGCGACGCGCACGGTGCTCATGCAGGGCGAGCCCACGGATGCGGAGGGCGACGCATGACCTTCGCGATGGGCCCCGCGCTGCTCTTCTGCCCCGGCGACCGGCCCGACCGGTTCGCGAAGGCCGCCGACCGCGCCGACGCCGTGATCCTCGACCTCGAGGATGCCGTCGCCCCCGACGCCAAGGCCGCGGCGCGCGAGGCCGTCGCGACCGCCGCGCTCGATCCGGCCCGCACCATCGTGCGCGTCAACGCGATCGGCGAGGGCATGCTCGCCGCCGACCTCGACGCCGTGCGGCGCGCGGGCATCACGACGGTCATGCTCGCGAAGACCGAGTCGGCGGCCGAGCTCGACGCCCTCGACGGCTTCGACGTCGTCGCGCTGTGCGAGACCGCCGCCGGCGTCGTCCACGCGGCCGACATCGCCGCGCACCCGAGCGTCGTCGCGCTCATGTGGGGCGCCGAGGACCTCGTGGCGTCGATCGGTGGCACGTCGAGCCGCGACGCGACGGGTGCGTACCGCGCCGTCGCGACGCATGCCCGCAGCCACGTGCTGCTCGCCGCCGCCGCGCACGGCAGGCGCGCCATCGACGCCATCCGCACCGACATCGCCGACGTCGACGGCTGCCGCGTCGAGGCTGTCGACGCCGCGGCCTCCGGCTTCGCGGCGAAGGCCGCCATCCATCCCGCGCACGTCGCGCCCATCCGTGAGGCGTTCGCGCCCACCGCCGACGAGGCGGCGTGGGCCGAGCGCGTGCTCGCGGCGGCCGAGACCCAGCCCGGCGCCTTCCGCTTCGAGGGCGCCATGGTCGACGAGCCCATCCTGCGCCACGCTCGCAGCGTGCGCGCCCGGGCCGCGGCCGCATCCGACCCCCTGCCGACACCGCAGGACTCCACCACCACCGCCGTGCCACGAGCACCCGAGGAGGCACCATGACCGCCATCGACCATGACGTCACGACGAGCGAGCTGCCCGTCGACGGCACCGAGATGCTCGACCCCGAGCTGCAGCGCCTCGCCGCCGAGGTGCGCGCGTTCGCCGACGACGTCGTCGCACCTGCGAGCTACGAGTACGACACCCAGCGTCGCCTGCCGATCGAGATCATCCGCCAGATGGGCGAGATGGGGCTCTTCGGCCTGCCGCTGCCCGTCGAGTACGGCGGCCAGGGCAAGTCGTACATGCACCTGTGCATCGCCGTCGAGCAGCTCGCGCGCGTCGACCAGTCGATCGCCGTGACCCTCGAGGCCGGCCTCGGCCTCGGCGCCATGCCGATCTACCGCTTCGGCACCGAGGAGCAGAAGCGCACGTACCTGCCGAGCCTCGCGCGCGGCGAGGGCCTCGCCGCGTTCGGCCTCACCGAGGCGGGCGCGGGCTCGGACGCGGGCGCCACGAAGACGACCGCGACGCTCGAGGACGGGTGGTGGACGATCGACGGGACGAAGCAGTTCATCACGAACTCCGGCACCCCCATCACGAACGTCGTCACCGTCACCGCCGTGACGGGCGAGGTCGAGAAGCGCGACGGCTCGCGCGGCCCCGAGCTGTCGACGATCATCGTGCCCGTGCCGATCGAGGGCTTCACGGCCCTCCCGGCATACGACAAGGTCGGCTGGCACACGTCCGACACGCACCCGCTCGTCTTCGACGGCGTCAAGGTGCCAGAGGCGAACCTCCTCGGCCAGCGCGGCCGCGGCTTCGCGAACTTCCTCTCGGTGCTCGACGAGGGCCGCGTCGCGTTCGCGGCGCTGTGCGTCGGTGCAGCGCAGGGATGCCTCGAGCAGGCCGTCGCGCGTGCGAAGGAGCGGGTCGTCTTCGGCCGCCCCATCGGCGACAACCAGCACATCGCCTTCACGATCGCCCGCATGCAGTCGCGCGTCGCCGCGGCCCGCGCCGTCATGCACGACGCCGCCCGCCGCATCGATGCGGGGCTGCCCTTCACGAAGGAGGCGTCGCTCGCGAAGCTCATCGGCTCGGAGGCGGCGATGGCGAACGCCGCCGACGCGACGCAGATCTGGGGCGGCTACGGCTTCATGAACGAGAGCGTCGTGGCGCGGCACTACCGCGACTCCCGCATCCTCACGCTCGGCGAGGGGTCGACCGAGGTGCAGCTCGCGATCATCGCGAAGCAGCTCGGCTTCGAGAAGTCGTTCGGCTAGGCGTCCGGGGGAGGCGCGTCGCCACCTGGCGACGCGCCTCCGACGTCGGCACCCGCCGCTTCGGTATCGTCGCGGCGGATGAGCGGGGGACGCATGGGGCGGCACGGCGGTCTGCAGCACGGGCCGAGGCACGACGAGGACGACGTCCACGACGTCGACCCGGTGCTCGACGCGGAGGTGCGACGCCGCGAGCGCGTGCGCGACCGGCTGCTCGGGCGCACGGACGCCGCGGCTCCGCATGCGGGCGACCAGGCGCACGGCCACGCCCACGGGCCGGCCGCGCCCGCGACGCCGCGCACGCGCCTCGTGCTCGCGCTGCTGCTCGGGCCGCTGCTGCTCGTCGCGCTCGTCGGCATGGCGATCCTGTGGCCGCACGCCGACGAGATGCCCGAGTCGCTGCCGTTCGCGGCCGAGGGCGCTCAGGTGCTGCAGGTCGAGGCGGACGGCACGCCCGACCCGGCATCGCAGGTGGTCGACGCGCTGCTCGACGGCGAGCCCATCACCGTCACGGTGCCGCCGGAGGTCATCGAGTCGGTGCAGCCGGGCGACCAGCTGCGGGTGCTCTACATCCCAGAGGCCGAGCTGTACGGCAGCCCGTACGTCTTCATCGACTTCGCGCGCGAGATCCCGCTGTGGATCCTCGCCGCGCTGTACATCCTCGTCGTGGCGCTCGTCGCGAGGTGGCGGGGGCTCGCGGCCATCGTGGGCCTCGTCGGCGCCGGCGCGATGATCCTGCTCTTCACGCTGCCCGCGCTGCTCACGGGGCAGCCGGGGCTGCCGGTCGCGCTCGTGACGAGCGCCGTCGTGATGTTCATCGTGCTGTACGTCGCGCACGGGTTCACGGCGCGCACGTCGACGGCGTTGCTCGGCACCCTCATCGGGCTCGTCTTCACCGCGGGCATCGGCTGGTTCGCCACGCAGGGCGCGAGCATGACGGGCACCGCGACCGAGGACGCGCGGCTCCTGCTCATCCGCGCCGACCTCGACCTGCAGCAGGTGTACCTGTGCGGCCTCGTGCTCGCGGGCATGGGCGTGCTCAACGACGTGACGATCACGCAGGCGTCGGCCGTGTGGGAGCTGCGGGCGGCGTCGCCGCTCGCGTCGCGCCGCGAGCTGTTCGGCCGGGCGATGCGCATCGGCCGCGACCACATCGCCTCGACGGTGTACACGATCGCCTTCGCGTACGTGGGCGCCGCGCTGCCCGTGCTCATGATCATGGTGCTCACGGATGCGCCGGGGAACGTCGGCTGGACGACGGGGCAGATCGCGGAGGAGATCGTGCGCACGCTCGTCGGCTCCATCGGCCTCGTGCTCGCCATCCCCATCACCACCGCGATCGCCGCGCTCGTCGTGCCGTCGCCGGAGGAGCTCGAGGAGGTCGAGGAGGCTGCGGCGGCGGACGCGTCGGGGCCGATCGAGGTCGTCGACGTGCTCGAGGGCGTCGACGCCGGAGGGCTGCGGGACGACGAGCGCCCGGACCCGCGCGCCGAGGACGAGGTGCGCAGGCAGCGCTGACGCGCCGGGCGGTCGCACGGCGCGCCGCCCGGGTCGGGCGGCGGGGCAGCACGGCGCGGCCCGACTACGATCGATCCGGCTGACGACGAGGGAGTGTGAGCGGATGCCGCAGCAGATCGTGCCGGTGCTCGAGATCGGTGGCACCCACGCGACGGCGGCGCTCGTCGACCTCGCGTCGCACGGGGTCCTCGCCGAGCATCGCGCGCATCCCGACGCCCACGGCTCGGCCGACGAGCTGCTCGGCGGCTGGGTCGAGGTCGCGCGGCTGCTGGGTGGCGCAGCGGGCCCGTGGGTCGTCGCGATGCCCGGCCCCTTCGACTACGACGCCGGCGTCGGCAGGTTCCGCGACGTCGGCAAGTTCGACAGCCTCGACGGCTGCGACGTGGGCGCCGCGCTGCGCTCGGCGCTCGGCGCCGACGTGTCGTTCGTGAACGACGCGGATGCGTACGGCCTCGGCGAGTGGTTCGCAGGCGCGGCCGAGGGGTCGTCGCGCGCCGTCGTGCTGACGCTCGGCACGGGGCTCGGCAGCGCGTTCGTCGCCGACGGCGCGCCCGTGTCGACGGGGGAGCGCGTGCCGCTCGACGGCGAGATCCACTTCGAGACGCTGCGCGGCCTGCCGATCGAGGACGTCGTGTCGAGGCGCGCGCTCATGGCCGCAGGGCTCGCCGCGACAGGCGTGGAGCGCGACGTGCACGAGCTCGCCATCGCCGCGCGGGAGGGTGAGCACGAGGCGGCAGCCGTGCTCGCTGCGGGGTTCTCGGCGGTCGGCGAGGTCATTCGCCCGTGGCTCGCGCGCTTCGACGCCGAGGTGCTCGTCATCGGCGGCTCGATGTCGCGGTCGTGGGACCTCGTCGAGCCTGCGGTGCTCGCGGGCCTCGACGGGTGGGGCGGACGCCTCGAGCGAGCCTCGCTCGGCGACACGGCACCCCTCCTCGGAGCGGCGTGGTTCGGACGACGTCCCGACGTGGTGTAGTCTCGTAGGGTTGCTTCGGCAGCACGGGTCTGTGGCGCAGCTGGTAGCGCACCTGCATGGCATGCAGGGGGTCAGGGGTTCGAATCCCCTCAGATCCACCATCTCGAACGCCCCGCCGCACGGCGGGGCGTTCGTCGTCTCCGGGGCGCCCGCCGTCCCTCGGTCGTCTCGTGCCTCGTCGCGGACCGCGAGGTGAGCGATGCCTCACCCGAAGTTGACACCTTTCGGGTTCTCGTCCCTCGCGCCACCTCACCCGCCGACACTGACCATGCGCTCATGCACATGGAGGAACAGTGGATCGCCGACGACTCCGGCAGACCCTCGGGATGGTCGCCGTCGCGGCCGCAGTCGTGCTCGCCCCTCCGGGTCTCGGTGTGGCCCAGGCTGCCCCGAGTGCCACGGCCGCCGTCGACGGCGACCACATCGCGAACGGCATCGAGGAGCGCATGTGCGGTTCGCAGACCTGCGCCGACGGTTCCGAGGATCGCGATGGCGATGGGATCTCGGACTGGGTCGAGGCACAGGCGTGCGAACGCGGGACGACCTGCGCCGATGCGTCGGAGGATGAGGATCGCGACGGCGTGCCCGACTTCGCGGGTTCGATCGTGTGCGGGTCGGCTCTCGGCTCGTCACCAGCGAAGGTGCCGCCGGCGAGCACACCTACGCCTACGACGCGGGCGGCAACATCCTGCGGATGACAGGCCCCCTCGGCGAGACGATCCAGTCGTTCAACGCGGCGAACCAGCGGACGACATCGAGCGGGACGGTCGACGCCTCGTACGAATACGACGCCGCGGGACAGCGCATCGCGGAGACGACCCCTGACGGCACGACCACGACGGGCTACACGGCGCTCGGGCAGGTCGCCCGGATCGCCACTCCG
The DNA here is from genome assembly GCF_042666675.1 of Agrococcus sp. GCM10030265. Classification (NCBI taxonomy): domain Bacteria; kingdom Bacillati; phylum Actinomycetota; class Actinomycetes; order Micrococcales; family Microbacteriaceae; genus Agrococcus; species Agrococcus sp. GCM10030265. Next base: position 559,862 of record NZ_JBHTCZ010000002.1, on the reverse strand, counting down.
GACCGCTCCGCCGACTATGGGTACGACGGGCTCGGACGCGCGCTGACCGTCACGGATGCGTCAGGCGCAGGACAGCAGACCACGACGCAGGCGTGGGATGGGCTGGACGTCATCGGTCAGAGCAACGACGAGCACGGCACGACTGCCGTCGTTCGCGACCGCGTCGGGCAGCTCGTGCTCGAGGCCGGCGACGACGATGACGCCCGTTGGGCGCTCCTCGACAGGCTCGGATCCGTCGTCGGCCAAGTCGGCGGCGGACGCATCGAGCAGCTCGCGAGCTACTCCGACTTCGGGGAGCAGGCCTTCGGCACGACGGGCTGGGACAGCGAGACCGGCTTCGGCGGCGAGCAGGTCAACCCCGAGCTCGGCGTCACCAACTACTACGCACGCACCTATGACCCGTCGACGGGCACGTGGCTGTCGCAGGACTCGTGGAGGGGACTGCTCGCGCAGCCGCAGACGCTCGCTCGATACGCGTTCGTCGAGAACAATCCCACCACCTTCCTCGACGACTCCGGCTTCTGCAGCTACAAGGGACGTGAGAGCGGCTGCCGCAGCACGATCGGCGGCAAGACGCCCAAGCCCTCGCCAGGCGGCAGCCGGGGCACGGGGTCGCTCGGTGCCTCCATCGGTGCCGGTCAGCCCATCGGGTCCATCAGCCGACCCTCGCCCCGTGGCGTCCCCGCGGCAGCGGCAGGGATGGCGGCGTCCGCTCCCGCACCCGCTGCTGCCAGCGCGAGCTTCATCCCGATGCGGCATGACCGCCCGAGCGCCGCCACCGCTCCGTGTCTGGGATTGCTCCCGTTCAGCATCATCCCAGGCCTGAGCGTCTTGCCTTTCCTCGCCTGTGGTGCAGCGTCAGCCAATAGCCGCGTGGACTACACCTACTCGTGGGACCTCGGCGCCGCTGACGGGATGTCGCCTGAGGATGCGATGGCGATCTTCCAGCAGCGCCCCGACGAGATCTTCCCGTTCCTGATCGACGGGTGCACGACGCTGACGACGGGTAGCACCTGCGACCTGCACGCCTTCGAGCTGCGAGGGTCCCCAGACTGGGCGAGCTTCGTCGCGGGACTCGTTCCGAATGGGCATGGGACGGTCTCGGTCACGTCGACGCCGAACTCAGTCCTCTTCGAGGTGCAGAGCGACGGCTACTTCGAACAGGCCGGCTCGACGATCGAGTTCACCGTGATCGAGCGCGACGGCCATCTGCACCTCGTCCAGACCGGCCATGGAGTACCTGACAGTCTGCTCACGGAGATCGCGAATGACAACTACGCCCCGTGGCCTACGTGGTGGCTGCAACGCATGAGATTCCGAGATGTGCTCGATGAGTACCGTCCCTGAGCCTTCCGTTCGCGGCTCCTGGTGGCGATGGGCGCTCGCCAGCGTCATCGCGGCGAACCTTGCGTCCCTCGCTTCGTTCGCGATCGGGATCATGAATCAGAGCTATGTGAACTTCGCGCTGCCGCTCTCGCTGGTGCTCGCGCCTGTGCTCTGGTCTGCGACGAGCATCGTGACCTCACTGGCCTTCATCCCCCTGGCCGCGATCCTCAGGCACGTCTCCAGCCGAATCCCGCGCGCGATCGGTGCACTGGTCGCGGTCCTGCCTCTCGCAGCCGCGGTGATCGACTGGGACGACGTGGTGATCTCCGGCACAAGACTGGCCTTCGTCATCCCGCTTGCCGGAGTCGCCTACGCGCTGCTGGGCGACAGGGCCGAGACGGGCAGCCAAGGCGTCGCAGACGTGGATCGCCTCCTCCGCGCATCGGCATTCGGAGTCGTTCTCGGCATCGCTTCTGGTGGCTTCTCCCTCCTGCTGCTGGCGGTGAGCGAGGCCATCGCGCTGACCTCTGGAGGTTCGACGCGAAACGGAGCCACGTTCATGGATCCTGAAGGGATCTTCCTCATGGCGTTCGCGCGTAGTCCTGTGCTGCTGTTCGCCAGTGCGCTGACGCCGGTGGCTGCTGTCGCGGCCTCGAGGCGCAACCTACTGGTTCGGTCGACGATCTTCCTGGTCGCTGCGGCCGGAGTCGTCGGATTCAGCATGCTCGGAGCGATCGAGCTCGTGCCGGTCGCATCGGCGCTGCTGACCGCGCTGGTCATGGTTCCGGCGCTCGCAATAGGAGCGCGGGTTCAGGCGCAGTTCGATGGCGCAGCTTCGCGCGGCAGTGATGACGACTAAGGGGAGAAGAGATGAAGATCGCGATCACAGGAGGCACGGGTTTCGTCGGGCGGCATCTCGCGCAACGGCTGGGCCCCGAGCGCACCGTCGTCGTCTCGCGCCGCACGGGCGTCGCCGTCGACGACGTCGACGCGCTCGCGGCTGCGTTCGAGGGCTGCGACGCCGTCGCGCATTGCGCGGGGATCAACCGCGAGATCGGCGATCAGACGTACCAGCGCGTCCACGTCGAGGGGCGCGGGCGGTCGTCGAGGCCGCGCGTCGAGCCGGTGTGCGTCGCATCGTGATGGTGAGCTTCCTGCGGGCTCGCCCGGACTGCGGCTCGCCGTATCACGAGTCGAAGTGGGCGGCGGAGGAGATCGTGCGCCGATCGGGCATCGACCACACGATCCTCAAGTGCGGCATGATCTACGGCTCCGGCGACCACATGGTCGACCACGTGACGAAGGCCGTGCGGACGTTCCCGATCTTCGCGACCGTCGGATACTCCGAGCGGATGGTGCGGCCCATCGCGGTCGACGACGCGGTCGACGTGCTGGTCGCGGCGCTCGAAGGCCGCGTCACCGAGTCGACGGTCGCCGTCATGGGGCCGGAGCGGCTCGAGCTCGGTGCTGCCGTGCGACGCATCGCGGAGGTCGCGGGGCGGCGACCCGTGTACGTGCGGGCGCCGATCTGGTCGATCCGGGCGCTCGCGCAGGTGACGGAGTGGACGATGGTGACGCCGCTCGTCGCGAAGGCGCAGGCGTTCATGCTCGCCGAGGGGGTCGACGCACCCGCCCCGGCCGCCCCCGAGCTGCCGGAGCCCCTCCGCCCGCATCGGATGTTCACGGCGGAGCGCATCCGCGCCGCGATGCCCCACGGGCGCTTCGGTCGCGCCGATCTCCGGGGCCTTCGACGCAGACCGTGACCCGGCGAACGGCTCGTGCTCCGCGCTCGGGATGTCACGTCGCCAGGCGTATAGCGTGAGCGGATGCTGCACTCCTCCTCCGCACGCATCGACGGCTCGGGCGAGGCATCCGCGATCGGTGCCGCCGCGCCCGCGCCCTGGCCGCTGCCGACCCTCGCGCGCATGCTCGACGACCTCGGCACGACGTTCCTGTCGCCGCTCGTGCCGCTGCCGGATCCCGAGCGCCGCATCGGCGGCGTGCTCGTGTACGACCCGCTCGACAACCAGGCCGTGCCGCACGGGGCCGTCGTGCTCGGCGTGGGGCTCGCCGACGGGCCGCAGCTGCGCACGGTGCTGGGGCTCGCGGGCGCGCAGGGTGCGAGCGCGATCGTGCTGCGCGAGCCCGTCGTCGTCGACGATGCGACCGCCGAGGTCGCGCGCGAGCGCGGCGTCGCGCTCCTCGGCCTCACGCGCGGCGCATCGTGGGCGCAGCTCGGCACCATGGTGTCGTCGCTGCTCGCGCAGTCGCAGCAGCCGCCCGCCGACGGCACGATCGGCGGCCTGCCGAGCGGCGACCTCTTCACGCTCGCGAACGCCATCTCGGCCCTGCTCGACGCACCCATCACGATCGAGGACCGCTCGTCGCGCGTCATCGCGTTCTCGAGCAGGCAGGACGGCGCGGACGCGTCGCGCGTCGCCACGATCCTCGAGCGCCAGGTGCCCGAGCGGTACTCGCGCCTGCTCACGGAGGCCGGCTTCTTCAAGACGCTCTACGCCTCGCAGGATCCCGCCTACATCGACCTCACGGTCGACGGCGAGGAGCTGAAGAAGCGCGCAGCCCTCGCGGTGCGGGCGGGCGACGAGATCCTCGGCTCGATCTGGGCGGCCGTCACGGAGCCCCTGAGCGCCGAGCGCACGTCGGCGCTGCAGGACGCGGCCAAGGTCGTCGCGCTGCACATGCTGCGCATCCGCGCGGGCGCCGACGTCACGCACCGCATGCGCGCCGACGTGCTGAGCACCGCGCTCGAGGGGCGCGAGGGGTCGGCGTACGCGCTCGAGCGGCTCGGGATCGCCGACGAGCACGTCGCGGTCTTCGCCGCAGGCATCGTCGGCGACGACGAGAGCCTCGACGAGGCGAGCGGACGCGAGGCGAGGCGCCAGCGCATCGCCGACGCGATCGTCGTGCATCTCGCCGCCGTGCACCCGAAGGCGAGCGCCGCGCTCATGGGCGGCACGATCTACGGCCTCATCCCCGTGCGCTCGCCCGAGCAGGGCGAGGCGCAGGCCGCGCGCCTCGCGAGCGACTTCCTCGCGCGCATCGGCGAGGCGTCGGGGCTCGCGATCGGCATCGGCCGCATCACGAGCGGCGCCCGCGGGCTCGTGCACTCGCGCGAGGGCGCCGAGCGCGCGCTGCGCGTGCTCATGCAGCAGGCGACGCCCGCGCGCGTCGCGCTCTTCAGCGACGTCCACGTCGAGTCGCTGCTGCTCGAGCTGCGCGACCGCTTCGCCGTGGGCGGGGAGTGGGCGACGGGGCCCGTCGCCCGGCTGCTCGAGCACGACCGCGAGCACGACAGCGAGTTCGTCGAGACGCTGCGCGTCTGGCTCGACTGCATGGGCGACGTCTCGACGGCGGCCGACCGCCTGCACATCCACCCCAACACCTTCCGCTACCGCCTGCGGCGGCTCGCGGAGGTGGGCGACATGGACCTCGCGGATGCGGATGCGCGCTTCGCCGCGCAGCTGCAGCTGCGCATCGTGCCCGAGCTCGTACGCCGCACCTGAGCGCTCGACGAGCGAGGCACGCTGCCGCATCGATCGATCGCACAACGCCGTCGCACGCGCACTGGCGGATCAGACGATGCCGCCGGGACGCACGCTTGCCAGGCTCGTGACCACGCGTTCCATGCGGGAGAGGCGAGGTGAGGCGTGGCGACCACGACGACCGTGCTGGCGCTCGCGGCGCAGCAACGCCGCGGCAACCCCTGGGTGCGCTACCTCGGGCGCCGCGCCCTGTACTTCGCCGCGTCGCTCGTCGTGCTCGTCACGCTCGCGTTCCTGCTCGTGCAGCTCATCCCGGGCGACCCCGCACGTGCATCGGCGGGCGAGCTCGCGACGCCGGAGGCCGTCGAGGCACGCCGCGTCGAGCTCGGCCTCGACCAGCCGCTGATCGTGCAGTACCTGCGCTTCTGGGGCGGCGTGCTGACGGGCGACCTCGGCGACTCCTTCACCTCGCGCACGCCCGTCATCGAGGTCCTCGCGACCAGGGCGCCCGCGACGCTCGAGCTCGCATTCCTCGCCGTCGCCGTCGTGCTCGTCGTCGCCATCCCCACGGGCCTCGCGTTCGGCGCGCTCACGCGCGGGCAGCGCCGACCGGGCACCGAGGCGGGCTTCACGTCGATCTCCGCGATCGTCGCCGTCATCCCCGAGTTCCTCGCCGGCATCGTGCTCGTGTACCTCTTCGCCGTCAACGTGCAGTGGCTGCCCGTGGCCGGGAGATCGGATGCGGCGTCGTACGTGCTGCCCGTCATCGCGCTCGCGCTCGGCCCGACCGCGGCGCTCACGCGCATCGTGCGCGCCGAGACCCACACGGTGCTCGAGCAGGACTACATCCGCACGGCGCGCTCCCGGCGCATGTCGGCCGGGCGTCTCTACCGCAGGCACGTGCTGCCCAACCTGCTGACGTCGACGCTCACGATCTCAGGCCTGCTGCTCGGCGGCATGATCGCCGGCACGGTGCTCGTCGAGAACATCTTCGCGTGGCCGGGGCTCGGCAGCACGATCGTCAGCTCGATCCAAGGACAGGACTTCCCGCTCGTGCAGGCGATCATCCTCTTCTACGGCGCCGCGGTGCTGCTCATCAACCTCGTCGTCGACGTCATCCTCATCGTCGTCGACCCGCGCACGGCGCTGGACGCCGCATGAGCCGCACGTCGCGTCGCGTGCTCGCGGTGCTGCGCTCGCCCGTCGGCATCCTCGCCGTCGTCGCGTGCCTGGCGCTCGCCTTCCTCACCACCTTCGCGCCCATCCTCTGGGGTGCGGCGGCCGCCGTCACCGACACCGAGCAGCTGTCGCAGCCGCCGAGCGCGGAGCACGTGTTCGGCACCGACGGCAGCGGCAGGGACATCCTGCTGCGCACGCTCGTCGCGACCCGGCTGTCGGTCGTCATGGCGCTCACCGCGACGGTCGCGGGCGTCGTGTGCGGCGTGATCGTGGGTCTGCTGCCGCTCATGCTGGGCGGGCGCGCGGGCAGGCTCATCGTCGCCGCCATCAACATCGGCGTCGCCTTCCCGAGCCTGCTGCTCGCCATCGCGTTCTCGGTGATCCTCGGCCAGAGCGGCACGGCTGCGACGCTCGCGATCGCGATCGCCATGATCCCGAGCTACGGGCGGCTGACGCACAACCTCGCGGCCTCCGTCTGGGGTCGCGACTTCGTGTCGGCGGCGCGCGTGCTCGGCGTGCCCGACTGGCGCACCGTGCTGCGGCACGTGCTGCCCAACGTGCGCGACCCGCTGCTCGTGAACGCCGCCATCACGGCAGGCACGGCGCTGCTCGCGTTCGCGGGCCTCTCGTTCCTCGGCCTCGGCATCCAGGTGCCCGAGTACGACTGGGGCCGCATGCTCAACGAGGGCGTGACGCGCATCTTCGTCACGCCGGCTGCCGCGCTCGTGCCCGGCGCCGCCATCATCCTCGCCGGCCTCACGTTCGTGCTGCTCGGCGAGGTGCTCGGGCAGGCGCTCACGCCGTCGACCAGGGGTCGGCTGCCGCGCGCGATGCGTCGAGCGCCGCGCGAGGTCGAGCCCGCATCGGACGCGCGCGGCGTCGACGAGGATGCGGTGCTCTCGGTGCGCGACCTCCGCGTCGCCGCGCCCGGCGCCGACGGCAGCTGGCAGCCGCTCGTGCACGGCATCTCGTTCGACGTGGCCCGGGGTGAGATCGTGGGCGTCGTGGGGGAGTCCGGATCGGGCAAGAGCGTGACCCTCATGGCCGTCGCGGGGCTGCTCGAGGCGCCGCTGCGCGTGGGCGCCTCCGCCGCGCACTTCGACGGCGCGGCGCTGCCGATGACGACCGACCCCCGCGCGTCGTCGGTCGACCACCGGCTCGGGCAGCGCCTCGCGATCGTCTTCCAGGATCCGATGTCGTCGCTGAACCCCGCGCTCAGCGTCGGCTCGCAGGTCGCCGAGCCCGGCATCCTGCACCTCGGGATGTCGAGGGCGGAGGCGAGGGCCGCGGCGATCGACCGGCTGCATGCGGTGCGCATCCCCGATGCCGAGCGTCGCTACGGCCAGTACCCGCACGAGTACTCCGGTGGCATGCGACAGCGAGCGATGATCGCGACGGGCCTCATGGGCACGCCGGCGCTCATCCTCGCCGACGAGCCGACGACCGCCCTCGACGTCACGGTGCAGGCCGAGATCCTCGCCCAGCTGCGCCGCGTCAACGAGGAGCACGGCACCGCGATCGTGCTCGTGTCGCACGACATCGCCGTCGTCACCTCGCTGTGCACGCGCGTGCTCGTCATGTACCGCGGCCAGCTGGTCGAGGACGTGCGGTCGAGCGACCTCAAGGCGGGGCGCGCCACCCACCCCTACACGCGCGCGCTGCTCGCCACCGTGCCCACGATGTCGACCGCGCGCGGCGAGCCCATGGCATCCATCCCCGACGACGCGGACTTCTCGGCAGGCTCGGCGGCGGCGGGCGTCGAGATCGTGCGCGCAGCCGACGACCCCGCGCTCGTCGAGACGTTCGGCGAGTCGGCCCTGGCAGAGGAGGCCTCATGAGCGTGCCGCTGACCTTCGAGACGGTCACGATCACGTTCGGCCACGGGCGCTCGACGTTCGCGGCCGTGCGCGGCGTCGACCTCGTCGTCGAGCCGGGCGAGATGCTCGGGCTCGTCGGGGAGTCGGGATCGGGCAAGTCGACCCTCGCGCGCGCCGCCGTCGGGCTGCAGGAGCCGTCGGCCGGCCGCATCCTGCTCGGCGACACCGTCATCTCGCGTGCACGGGGCGCCGCGGCACGCGAGCGTCGACGCGTGCAGATGATCTTCCAGGATCCGCAGTCGTGCTTCGACCCGAGGCGCACGATCGGCCAGTCGGTCGACGAGGCGCTCGTGCAGGCCGCGCGTCGCGAGGGCGCCTCGGCGGCGGGCGCCCGGGCTCGCCGCGCCGAGATCGGCGAGCTGCTGCACGCCGTCGCCCTGCCGGCCGCGATGGCCGATCGGATGCCGAGCGAGCTGTCGGGCGGGCAGCGTCAGCGCGTCGCCGTCGCGCGGGCGATCGCGGCCCGGCCCTCGGTGGTGCTCGCCGACGAGATCACCTCCGCGCTCGACGTGTCGGTGCAGGGTGCCGTGCTGAACCTGCTGCGCGACCTGCAGCGCGAGCTTGGCTTCTCGGTGCTGTTCATCAGCCACAACCTCGCGGTCGTGCGCGCGGTGTGCGATCGGGTCGCGGTGATGCGGCATGGCGCGCTCGTCGAGGTGGGCGAGACCCTGCAGGTGCTCGAGCGGCCGAGCGAGCCGTACACGAGCGAGCTCATCGCCGCCGTGCCGACGCTCTGACGCCGGGTCGCGCGACCCGCACCACGCGGTGCGCGGCCGGCCGCGGTGCGCGACCGGCCGCGCCCCGGCGGCTCAGCGTGCCGCGGCGTGGCGCTCGACCCAGTCGACGACGCGCTCGCAGTAGTCGCGGCGATGCGCGAGCGGCCCGTTCAGGATGAACAGGTGCGAGCCGCCCGGGTAGAGCACGAGCCGAGACTCGACACCGTGCTCGCGCAGCAGCGCGTGCCACAGCTCCGCCTGCGCCACGGGGCAGCGCTGGTCGTCGGCGCCGTGGAGGATGAGCGACGGCGTCGTCACGCGATCGGCGTACGTCGACGGCGACAGTCGGGCGGCGTTCGCGGCGCCGCCGATCTCGAGATCGCGCAGCAACCCGCCCAGGTCGCTCGACGCCCCCTGCGTGCGCTGATCGCAGACGAGTCCGCCCGGCACGGCCGCGCGGAAGCGGTCGGTGACCGTCGTGAGCCAGGCCGTCATGAAGCCGCCGTAGCTGTAGCCCGTGACCGCGAGGCGCTCGGGGTCGGCGACGCCGTCGGCGACGAGCCGGTCGAGCGGCTCGAGGAAGTCCTGCTGGTCGAGCTCGCCCCAACCGCCGACGGCTGCGGTGAGGAAGGCCTCGCCGTAGCCGTCGGAGCCGCGCGGGTTGAGGGTCAGCACGTTCCAGCCGCGTGCGGCGAGGAGCTGGTGGTAGAGGTGCGCGGCGTCGGCGGCGCCGGTCCACGCGTTGTGGGGGCCGCCGTGGATGTCGAGCAGCGTCGGTGCGGGCGCGTCGGTCTCCGGCGCGCGCAGCAGCCAGCCGTGCACCGTCGTGCCGTCGGCGATCGCGAACGACACAGGTCGCGTCCGCACGAACGCCACGTCGGGCAGCGCATCGCCGAGGTGGTCGGTGAGGCGTCGCACCGCGTCGCCGGCGCCGTCGGAGGCGCGCAGGTCGAGCAGCGCGAGCTCGGCGGTCACCGCCGGATCCGACACGCGCACGACCGCGCGCGTGCCCGCCACCGAGAGGCCGCTCACGACCACGCCCTCGCCTGCGTCGTGCCTGCGGAGGTCGCCGCCGTCCGCGTCGAGGGAGTGCACCACGGTCTGCCCGCCGTCGCGCACGCAGAAGACGAGGCGGCCGTCGGCGTCGAACGCGGGTGCGCCGCCCGGGTAGCCGGGCCCGCCGCCCATGACGTTGCGGTCGAGGCCCTCGGCGAGGATCGTGGCCGAGCCGTCGGCGACGTCGAGGCGCACGAGCCGTCCGTGCCCCACTCGCGTCGCCAGGTCGCCGATCGCCACGACGGCGGCGCCGTCGGGCATCCACGCGAGGGGTCCGCCGACGGCGTTCGCCGCGAACGGGAGCCGCACGGAGGAGCGGGGAGCGGCGACGTCGACGAGGCCGACGCGACGCGCGAGCGGATGCCCGTCGACCTCGACGCCCGACTGCGCGAACGCGATCGTCGCACCGTCGGGCGACCATGCCGGGTCGGTGCAGTGCCCCTCGACCGTCAGGCGCTCCACGTGGCCGTCGGCGACGCGTACGACGTGCACGTGCATGCGCGCCGTGGCGACCGAGCCGAGGCCGTCGACCTTGTGGTCGGGGTCGCCGTCGAACACGAGCGGCGCCGGGGGCGTCGCCTCGGCGTCGTCGACGAGCGCGACGAACGCGAGCATCGTCCCATCGGGCGAGAAGGCGGGCGCACCCGCGACGCGGAGCCCGCTCGTCAGCCGCGTGGCCTCGCCGCCGGCGAGCGGCACGAGGTGGATGCCCGGGTCGCCGCCGTCCTTCCGCACGAAGGCGACCGTCGCGCCGTCCGGCGACACGGCGGGATCCGCGTCGACGTCGCCCGTCGTGAGCCGCGCATCCTCCCCGCCCTCGATCGTGCGGACGTGCAGCTGCGACGTCGCAGCGCCCGAGGCGCCGACGCGCGACACGACCGAGACGACGCGCGCGCCATCGGGCGACAGCACGGGGCTGCCCGGCTCGACGAACGCTCCGAGGTCGTCGAGGGTGGGGGTGCGGCTCACGATGCCACCTGCGTCAGTCGCGTGCGGAAGCGCTCGAGCCGGTCGACGTCGACCTCGACGCCGAAGCCCGGACCGGTCGGCACGTCGACGACGCCGTCGTGCATGCGCAGGGGCTCGGTCACGACGTCCTCGGCGTAGAAGCGGTCGGAGCCGGAGATGTCGCCGGGCAGCGTGAAGCCGGGCAGCGCAGCGAGGGCGGCGTTCGCCGCGCGGCCGATGCCCGTCTCCAGCATGCCGCCGCACCACACGGCGATGCCGTGCGCGCTGGCGATGTCGTGGATGCGTCGCGCCTCGAGGTACCCGCCGACGCGACCGGGCTTGACGTTCACGACGGCGGCGGCGCCCAGCACGATGGCGTCGACCGCCGACTCGGCGGAGTCGATCGACTCGTCGAGGCACATGGGCGTCGTCATGAGCCGCGCCAGCTCGGCGTGCTGACGGATGTCGGCCTCGCCGAGCGGCTGCTCGATGAGCAGCAGCCCGTGCTCGTCGAGACGTCGCAGATGGGCGGCGTCCACGAGGGTGTATGCGGCGTTCGCGTCGACCTGGAACGGCAGCTCGTCGCCGAACTCGCGTCGCACGGCCGCGACGTGCTCGACGTCGGCGCCGGGCCGGATCTTCAGCTTGATGCGGGCGTAGCCCTGCTCGACGTAGCCGCCGATGACGCCGAGCGTCTCGCCGACGGAGTCCTGGATGCCGACGGAGACGCCCGAGGGCACCGTCGGGCGCACGGCGCCGAGGTAGGACGCGAACGACCGCCCCTCGGCCCGCAGCTGCGCGTCGAGGATCGCCATCTCGACCGAGGCCTTCGCCATGCGGTGCCCGACGATCCTGCGCAGGTGATGGGCGACGGTCTCGGCCGTGAGGTCGTCGACGGCCAGCAGCACGGGGCCGATCCAGCGCTCGATGACCTCCGCCGCACCGTCGACGTGCTCGGGGGAGTAGAAGGGCCGGTCGAGCGCGACGTTCTCGCCCCATCCGGTCACGACGTCGCCGGAGGCCGTCTCGAGCCGTGCCTCGACGAGGAAGCAGCGCTTGTGCGTCTGCGTCATGAACGACGTCGTGAACGGCGCGACGAGCGGCATCTCGACGTGGTGGAGGCGGAGGCCGAGGAGTCTCATGGTGTCCCTTCGCGGTGGAGCACGTACTGGCGTGCACGGGTGAAGTCGGCGACGATCCAGCCGTCGTCGAGCAGGGTCGAGAGCGCGTGGCGCGTGGCGTGCCGCCATCGCAGCGCCTGCTGCGGGTCGACGCGGCGCATCGCCTCGACGTCGGCGGGCACGCCGACGGTCGCGACGCGCGCGTCGGGGCCGGGCAGCGCGACGGTCGACGGCTCGCCGGCGTCGTCGCCGAGCACGACGTGCGCGCCGCCGGGCGCACCGTCGATCGATGACGAGCCGGGTTCGGGCGGGTCGAGGCGCAGGTCCCAGCGCACCACCATGCGGTCGGAGCCCTGGCCGGCGTTGATGACGTCGGTCATCTCCCCGTAGAGGTCCGGATGGTACGAGACGGCTCGCGCGCCGAGCCGACGCATGTTGAAGTAGGCGTTCCTCGCGACCAGCGGGTCGTACGTCCACGCCATGGCGTCGATGCCGCGCTCGAGGCACCACGCGCGCTGGTAGAGCTTGATCGCGCGCCCGAGGCCGCGCCCCGTCGCGGCGTCGAGCAGCCCGACGATGTGCGAGTGGAAGGGCGTGCCCGGCGGTCCGCAGAACCCGGCCGCTGCGCCGACGGGCGTCTCGCCCTCCATGGCGACGGTCACGAGGTTGCCGGCGTGCGCGATGGCGACGAGCATCGCCGGATCCATGATCTGCGTGCCCTGGCGGCTCCACACCGCGCTCAGCACCGTCGCGATGCGGTGCGCTGCGACGGGGTCGGCGGCGTCGACCATCGTGATGCCCGCCGCAGCGAGGGCCTCGTCGGCGAGCGCGCGAGCGGCTGCGACGGGCGTCGCGATCGCCGAGTCGGCGTGCGCATCGATCACGCTGTCCCCTTCGTCCGGTGATGGTGCCAGGCTCGCGGGTCCGCGCCGACGCGGCATCATGCAAGCCGCCCATCCCCGATCCCCGTGCTTGTCCGAAGCGACAAGGCGGTGCGATCCGACGATCGGCGACGTCGCTCGTCGTCGGCGCGGCCGATGCGCGCGGCCGCGTCGGCGCCGATCGTGTGCGCATGGGACTGCGGCAGACGGTGGAGGCGCTCGAGGAGCGGTGGGGGATGCGGGCGTTCGTGCACGCGGCGCGCGTGGGCGGCGGAGGCGAGGTGGGCGTCCGCGACGACGCACCCGTCGTGGCCGCGAGCGTGTGCAAGGTGCCCGTGCTCGTCGAGGCGTGCATGCAGGTCGCGACGGGCGAGGTCGATCCGACTCGGCGCATCGCGCTGGGGGCCGACGACGTCCGCGCACCGGGGCCGACGGGTCTGTCGGTCTTCCTCGATCCCGTGGCGCTCTCGTTCCGCGACCTGTGCATGTCGATGATCACGGTCTCCGACAACCGTGCGACCGACGTCGTCATGGCCGCGGTCGGGCTCGAGCGCATCGCTGCGCGCATGCGTGCGCTCGGCCTCGTCGACACGGTCGTCGAGGTCGACTGCGCCGCGCTGCTCGGCTCGCTCGCCGACGACCTGGGCGTGCCGCGCGGCGCCGACCTCGCCATCGGGGTCGGTGACGAGGAGGCGCTCCGCGGCGCGGCCGTGCTCGACCCCGCGCGCACCAACCGCACGACGCCGCGGGAGTCGACGGCGCTGCTCGATCGCATCTGGACCGAGCGCGACCTGCACCCCGTCGCATGCGCCGAGGCGCGGCGCATCCTCGGGCTGCAGGTCTGGCCGCACCGGCTGCGCGCGGGCTTCCCGGACGACGGCGTCCGCGTGAGCGGCAAGACGGGCACGCTGCCGATGGTGCGCAACGAGGTCGGCGTCGTCGAGCACGTCGCGACGGGCGAGGCGTGGGCCGTCGCCGTGTTCCTGCGCCTGCCGACCGCGGCGTCGGTCGTGCCGTGGGCGGATCGCGCGATCGGCGAGATCGCCGCGGCCGCCGTCGCGGAGCTGCGTGACGCGTGAGGTGCCCGACCTGTCGCTTCGCCCAAGCCCGGTCGAGCGCTTCGGTGCGTTCCGACGATGCCGCGGACGTCGGCGAGCGAGAGAGTGCGAGCAGACGATGACCAGGCTCCCTGCACGACCCATCGGAGGACTCCCATGAAGAAGAAGATGCTCGGCGTCGCCGCGGGTGCGGCGCTCGCGATCGTCCTTGCCGGATGCGGAGGCGGCGGCTCCGGTGGCAGCGGCGGGGCCGCGGGCGAGCCCGTCGTCGACGGGACGCTGACGTTCGCGATCAACGAGGATCCCGGCAACCTCTTCCGTCACCTCAACTCCAGCGCGACGCTCAGCTACGTCTACCCGTGGGCGTACGAGGCGCCCGTGTACTTCGACGACGCCGGCGAGCCGCAGGGCTGGCTCGCGGAGTCGTGGGAGGAGACCCCGACGTCGCTGCAGTTCACGATCCGCGACGGCGTCATGTGCGAGGACGGCACGACCCTCACGGCCGAGACCGTCGCGAACAACTACCGGTGGATGCTCGACCCGGCGAACGGCTCGAGCTTCGTCGGCCTCGTGGTGCCCGCCGACGCCGTCGTCGAGCACGACGAGGCGGCACGCACCGTCACCCTCACGACCACGACCCCGAACTCCTTCCTGCTGCCGCAGCTGGGCATCCACCCCATCTACTGCCAGGGCGCGCTCGACGACCCGGACAGCGTCGCGAGCGCCACGAACGGCACGGGCATGTACGCGCTCACCGAGGCCGTCGCCGGCGACCACTACACGTTCGAGCGCAAGGACGACTACGCGTGGGGCCCCGAGGGCGCGCCGGACGGCTCGACCGCGGGCGTGCCGCAGACCGTCGACGTGCGCATCATCGAGAACCCGAGCACGCGCGCGAACCTGCTGCTCTCCGGCGAGATCGACCTCACGGCGGTGCAGGGTCCCGACGAGGCGCGCGTCGCCGCGACGGCCGACCCGCTCATCTCGACCTCGCTCGTGACGGGCGGGTTCGCCTACAGCCAGGCCGAGGGCCAGCCCACCGCCGACGAGTCGGTGCGCATCGCGCTGACGCAGGCGCTCGACCTCGACGCGCTCATGCGCGTGCAGACGTCCGACACGGGCGAGCGCGCGACGCGCCTCGCCGTGCTGCCCCCGCAGATCTGCCAGTACGACGCCGCGGCGAACCTGCCGAGCAGCGACGTGGAGGCGGCGGAGGCCGCGCTCGACGACGCCGGCTGGGTCATGGGTGCCGACGGCATCCGCGAGCGCGACGGCGAGCAGCTCGTGCTGAGCTTCGCGTGGAACACCCGGTGGCCGGAGACCGCGGCGACCGCCGAGCTCATGGCCGAGCAGTGGGCGGCGATCGGCGTCGGCGTCGAGCAGCACGGTGCGGAGTACGGCGTCTTCATCGAGGACGTCCGCGCCGAGGGCGCCGCGTCCGAGCACGACGTGATCTGGCTGGCGTCGAACTACTCGGTGCCGAACGTGCTGTCGTCGTTCATCTCGGGCGAGGCCCCGCCGACCGGCAACAACTACGCGGCGATCTCGAACCCCGACTTCGACGCGATCGTCGCCGAGGCCGCCGACCTCACCGGCAGCGAGGCGTGCGCGTCGTGGGAGGAGGCCGAGTCCGAGATGTACGCGTCGGCCGACTACGTGCCCTTCGCGATGCGGCCCGACGTCATGTACTCGCGAGGCATCGACGCGCCGATGGGCGCGGCGGGCGACCTCACGTCGTACTTCCTCCTCGTCGAGGAGTAGCGGGAAGGCGGGCGGGTCGTGCCGAGCGCACGCCCGCCCGTCCCCGCGCCGGCTGCGGGCCGGCATCCGATCGAAGCGAAGCGAATGGAGCGCAGATGTCCGTCCACCTCAGTCCCACCGCGTTCGACCCGGGCCCCTGGGATGGGCTGCTCACCGACGTCGCACGGCGGCATCACGTGCCCGGCATCGTCGCCGGCGTCCTGCGCATCGATCCCGAGACGGGCCTCGAGCAGCGGCTCGTGACCCGCGCCGGCGTCGCCAACCTGCGCACGGGGGTCGCGAACGACCGCGACACCGTCTGCCAGGTCGGATCGATCACGAAAGTCGTGACGACGACGATGGTGCTGCAGCTCGTCGAGGAGGGGCGGCTGTCGCTCGACGACGCCGTGGTCGACGTGCTGCCCGAGCTCGCGCTCGCCTCGCCGCACGCCGCCGACGTCACGGTGCGCCACCTCCTCACGCACACGTCGGGCATCGACGGCGACCTCTTCACCGACACCGGTCGTGGCGACGACTGCCTCGAGCGGTACGTCGAGACCCTCGCGACCGCGAAGTCGCTCTTCGCGCCGTCGACCGGCTGGTCGTACTGCAACTCCGGGTTCGTCGTCGCGGGCCGCATCGTCGAGGTGCTCGACGGACGCACGTGGGACGCGTCGCTGCGGGCGCGCATCGCCGAGCCCCTCGGGCTGTCGACCTTCCTCACGCTGCCCGAGGAGGTGCTCGGGCACGGGCATCAGCTCGGGCACGTGCGCGCGCCGGGTGCCTCGACGTGGACGCCGAGCCCCGTCACGTCGATCACGCGCTCGATGGGGCCGGCGGGGCTCATCACGTCGAGCGTCGACGACCTGCTCTCGTTCGGCGGCGCGTTCGTGCGCCGCGGCCGCACCCGCGACGGCGGGCGCCTGCTGCGCGAGGACACCGTCGAGGAGATGACGTCGACGCAGTGGGAGCTCGACCCCGCGGCGGCGATGATGGCGCCGCGCTGGGGGCTCGGCTGGATGCTCGACGACTGGGGCGGGCACCGGGTGCACTGGCACGGCGGCACGACGATCGGCAACAACGCCTGGCTGCAGGTGCTCCCCGACGACGGGCTCGTGCTCGTGGTGTTCTGCAACGGCGGCGTCGCGCCGTCGGCCGCGGCGGAGGTCTACCGCGCCTTCGCCGACGCGTTCGGCGGCATCGCGCCGCCGCTGCCGCTCGTGCCCTCCGGCGCGGCATCGGAGGCCGTGCTCGACGACGCGTGGCTCGGCTCGTACGGCGACGCGTCGACGACGCTGACGATCGCGCGCACCGACGACGGCGAGCCGCGCGCGACGATCGCGACGCGGATGGGCATCGCGCCGGGGGAGGACGAGCCCGCGGCGATGCCGATGCTGCCCACGACCGAGTCCGCGCGGTTCGCGGTGCGACCCGATGCGCTGACGCCGTGGGCCGCCGTGTCGTTCACGACCGTCGACGGCGCACCCGCCGCCTACGTGGGCATCCGCTGCCTGCCGCGGCGCGAGGCGGAGGCGGCATGAGCGCCGTGCTGCTGCGCGGCGGCCGCGTCGTCGACCCGGGCACGGGATTCGACGACGTCGCCGACGTGCTCGTCGTCGACGGCAGGATCGCGGCGGTGGGCCGCGACCTCGAGCACGAGGGCGCCGAGGTCGTCGACGTCGCGGGCCGCATCGTGGGGCCGGGGTTCGTCGACCTCCACAGCCACGTCAACAGCATCGCCGGGCAGCGCCTGCAGGCCATGGACGGCGTCACGACGGCGCTCGAGCTCGAGGCGGGGCTGCTGCCGGTCGAGCTCGCGTACGCCCGCGCGCTCGAGGAGGGACGCCCCATCAACTTCGGCTTCTCGGCGTCGTGGGGCATGGCGCGCGCGGAGGTGCTCTCGGGCCGCGTGCCCGACGCCGACCTCGGGCTGTCGATGCTGTCGGATCCCTCCTGGCAAGCCGACTCGTCGCCTGCGCAGCTGCGCGCGTGGCTCGGGAGGCTCGAGTCCGAGCTCGCCGACGGCGCGCTCGGCATCGGCATCCTGCAGGGCTACGCGCCCCGCACGGACCCCGCGGAGCATCGCGCGGTGCAGGCGCTCGCGGCACGCGCGGGCGCCCCGACGTTCACGCACGTGCGCGAGATCGTGGAGGCCGACGCGTCGACCCCGATCGACGGCACGGAGGAGGCCGCGCGGGCGGCGATGGAGCTCGGCGGCCAGGTGCACCACTGCCACGTCAACTCCACGTCGCGGCGGCACATCGACCGCGTGCTCGGCACGATCGACCGGGCGAGGGTCGGAGGCGCGACGATCACCGTGGAGGCGTACCCGTACGGCGCGGGCAGCACGGGCATCGGGGCGGCGTTCCTCGCTCCCGAGCGGCTGCCCGTGTGGCAGCTGACGCCGAGCAGCATCGTCATCGTCGCGACGGGGGAGCGCATCCGCGACGAGGCGCACCTGCGGCACGTGCGCGCGACCGACCCCGGGGCGGCGTGCATCGTCGAGTTCCTCGACGAGCGCGACCCGGTCGACCGGGCGCTGCTCGAGCAGTCGCTCGCCTTCCCCGACTCGATCGTGGCGTCCGACGCCATGCATGTGACGTGGCCGGACGGGTCGACCGACACTCGGGAGTGGCCGCTGCCCGCCGGCGGCATGACGCATCCGCGCACCTCGGGCACGTTCGCGCGCTCGCTGCGGACCATGGTGCGCGAGCGGGGGCTGTGGACATGGCTCGAGGCGTTCCGCCGCTGCAGCATGCTGCCCGCACGCGTGCTCGATCGGGTCGCGCCGGCGTTCGAGCGCAAGGGCCATCTCGGCGTGGGCGCCGACGCCGACGTCGTCGTCATCGACCCCGAGCGCATCACCGACCAGGCCACGTACCTCGACTCGACGCGGCCGTCGCTCGGCGTCGTGCACCTGCTGGTGCGGGGAGAGCACGTCGTGCGCGACGGCGACGTGGTGCTCGACGCGTACCCGGGGCGCGGGCTGCGCGGGGCGCTGCGCTGATGGCGCAGCACGCCGCGCTCGTCGAGGCCGAGCGACGCCTGCCCGAGATGCTCGCCGACCTCGAGCGGCTCGTGCGGTGCGAGTCGCCCTCGGCCGACCACGAGGCGGTCGCGCGCTCGGCCGACCTCGTCGCGGCCATCGGCCTCGACCGGCTCGGCGTGCCTGCCGAGCGCATCGTCGTCGACGGCGTCGCGCATCTGCGATGGCGGCTCGGCGCAGCCGATCCCGCCGCGCCGCGCGTGCTGCTGCTCGCGCACCACGACACCGTCTGGCCGACCGGCTCGCTCGCGACGCATCCGTGGTCGATCGACGACGGCGTCGTGCGCGGGCCCGGATGCTTCGACATGCTCACTGGCCTCGTGATGGCCGTGCATGCCGCAGCGGACCTCGAGCTGCCGCAGCGCACCGCGGTCACCCTCCTCGTCACCGGCGACGAGGAGGTCGGCTCGTCGACGTCGCGCACGCTCATCGAGGAGGAGGCGCGCGGCTGCGTCGCCGCGCTCGTGCTCGAGGCGAGCGCCGACGGCGGCGCATGGAAGGTGGCGCGGAAGGGCGTGTCGCTGTACCGCGTCGAGGTCGTCGGCCGCGCGGCGCATGCCGGGCTCGAGCCCGAGCGCGGTCGCAACGCGACCGTCGAGATGGCGCACCAGATCGTCGCGGCGGCCGCGCTCGGCGACGCGGCGCTCGGCACGACCGTCACGCCGACGGTCGCGCAGGGCGGCTCGACGTCGAACACGGTCGCAGCGCACGCATCGTTCACCGTCGACGTGCGCGCCGAGACCGCCGCCGAGCAGGCCCGCGTCGACGAGGCGTTCCACGCGCTGCGACCCGTGGCCGGCGCGACGATCGCGATCGTGGGCGGCATCAACCGGCCGCCGCTCGAGCGGACGTCGTCGGAGCCCGTGCTGCGGCGAGCGGTCGCGGTCGCCGAGCGCCTGGGCATCCCCGTGCCCGACGCGGTCTCGGTCGGCGGTGCCTCCGACGGCAACTACACGGCGAGCATCGGCGTGCCGACGCTCGACGGGCTCGGTGCCGTGGGCGGGGGAGCGCATGCCGACCACGAGCACGCGCTCGTCGACGAGATCGCGCCGCGCACCGCCCTGCTGCGCGCGCTCGTGCTCGACCTGCTGGCGTCGCCCGTGGGCTGAGCGGATGCGCGTCAGCGCGTCGTGAGCGCGCGCGCGACGGCGCGCGCCACGTCGGATGCGGAGGCGTCGCCTGCGGCGTCCGCGACGCGATCCGCGAGCAGGGCGAGCGCGCATCCGTCGTGGCGGGCTGCGGCGACGACGCCTCCGTGCGCGGCGACGCTGCGCGCGATGCGCTCGAGCCCTGCGCTCCCGTGCACGACGTCGTCGAGCGCGCCGGCCCCGCTCGCGAGGCAGACGACGGCGTCGAAGTCGCCCGCGTCGACCTGGCCGGGTGCCGCGGTCCGAGCGAGGAGCGCTCGTCGCGCGGGCTCCACCGCCCATGCCGATGCCGCGGCATCCGCGCCGCCCGCGCGCGCAGCCCCGCCGGCCGGCGTCACGAGCAGCACCTCGCAGCCGGCGTCGTCGAGCACCTCCCAGGCATCCGCGAGGTCGGCGAGCGCCGTCGCGTCGTGCGCTGCGTCGTCGTCGCTGCCGGCGTTCGCGACGAGGAGCAGGATGCGGGTCGACATGGACTCCATTCACCCACAGGCGTACCGTGTGCGCATGCCGAAGTACCTGATCTCGTTCCCGAGCGGCGAGATGGTCGTGCCCGATGGCGAGTGGGATCGGGTCGTCGAGGAGTCGCACCAGGTCATGCGCGATGCGAGGGCCGCGGGCGTCTACGTCTTCGGCGGCGGCATCGACGAGTCGGTCCCGCCCGTGCGCGTCCACGCCGACGGCCCGGTGCAGCCCGGCACGTACCCGCAGACGGCTCGCCTCGAGGGCGGCTACAGCGTGCTCGACCTGCCCGACCGGGCCGCGGCCGAGGCGTGGGCTGCGAGGATCGCCGCTGCGTGCCGGTGCCCGCAGGAGCTGCGCGAGTTCGGCTTCGACCCCGAGTCCTAGGGCGCGACGGGCGTGCGGAGCACCTTCGCCATCGCCCTGCCCCGCGCGAGCTCGTCGACGAGCTTGTCCATCCAGCGGATGCGCTGCATGAGCGGATCCTCGATCTCCTCGACGCGCACGCCGCAGATGAGGCCCGTGATCTGCGCGGCAGCGGGATGCATCGCGGGCGCGCGATCGAAGAAGTCACGCAGCGAGCGCTCGTCGTCGAGCGTCTGGGCGAGGCCCGCGTCGTCGTAGCCCGTGAGCCACGTCAGCACCTCGTGCAGCTCGTCGACGGTGCGACCCTTGCGCTCGACCTTCGTGACGTAGTGCGGGTAGATGCTCGCGAACGGCACGCCGTAGATCCTGTGCTCCGCCATGGATCGCACCATAGTGCGGCCGCCGTGCTCGCGCACGCCTCGAGCGAACATCCTTGCCGCAGCGCCGCCGAACGACATATCGTCGATGCATCGCCGACAGTCGTCGGCACGAGGGGAGCATCATGCACGGCTCGTACCAGCAGGACCAGTTCGACGCAGGCCGCGGCATGCGTCACGGCGGCGGCATGTGGGAGGCGATGGAGCACCTGCGCAGCCAGTTCGAGCGCAAGGCGCCCGGCACGCGCATGGGCCGCGGCGACGTGCGCCAGGCGCTGCTGTCGCTGCTGATCGAGGGCCCGAAGCACGGCTACCAGCTGATCTCCGAGATCGAGGCGCGCTCCGGCGGTGCATGGCGCCCGAGCCCCGGCTCGGTCTACCCCACGCTGCAGCTGCTCGCCGACGAGGGCCTCGTCGCGGCCGAGGAGGCAGGCGGGCGCAAGACCTACTCGCTCACCGAGGCCGGCCGCGTCGTCGCCGTCGCGGCGGCCGAGCAGGGCACGCCGTGGGCCACGACCGACGAGCGCGAGACGCCGAGCCTCTCGGCGCTGCCCAAGGCGGGCTTCGAGCTCGCGCAGGCGGCGGCGCAGGTGGGTCGCACGGGCACGCGCGAGCAGGTGCAGGAGGCCGTCCAGATCCTCGAGGACGCCCGCCGTAGGCTCTACTCGATCCTCGCGCGCGACTGAGCGCGCGATCGAGCCTGCGCTCCGGCGCTACGGGGCCTGCGGGAGGTGCGATGGCTGACGCCGTCCCCTCGCGCGCCCGCTACCGCCGCATCCTGCGGTTCGCCGCCCGTCACCTCGCGGTGACGTGGTGGTTCGAGATCGCCCTGCCCAGCATCGGCCTGTCGCGCCTCGCCGCGCGCAGCCGCACGCGACGGATGACGCGCTTCGCGCGCTCCTTCCACGACTTCGCCGTCGAGCTCGGCGGGCTCATGATCAAGGTGGGCCAGTTCATGTCGTCGCGCCTCGACGTGCTGCCTCCCGAGGTCACAAAGGAGCTCGAGGGGCTGCAGGACGAGGTGCCCGCCGTGCCGACGCCCGACATCCGGGCGTCCGCCGAGCGCGAGCTCGGCATGTCCCTCGCCACCGCGTACGGCGTCGTCGCCGACGAGCCCATCGCAGCGGCGTCGCTCGGTCAGGCCCATCGGGTGACGCTCACCGACGCGGACGCCGCCGAGACGGGCTTCCGCGACGCCGTGATGAAGGTGCAGCGGCCGGGCATCGCCGAGATCGTGCAGACCGACCTCGCCGCGCTGCGGCGCGTCGGCGGCTGGCTCAGCAGGTTCCGGCTCATCGCGGATCGCGCCGACGTGCCCGCGCTCGTCGAGGAGTTCGCACGCACGAGCGAGGAGGAGATCGACTACCTCCACGAGGCGCAGTCCGCCGAGCGATTCGCCGCGATCTTCGCGGGCGACGAGGGCGTCGGCGCACCCGAGGTCGTCTGGGAGCGCTCGACGCGCCGCGTGCTCACCCTGCAGGACGTCACCGCGATCAAGATCACCGACCACGAGGCGCTCCTCGCCGCCGGCATCGAGCCGGGCGCCGTCGCGCACCGCTTCGCGCGCACGATGTTCGAGCAGCTCTTCGCGCACGGCTGGTTCCACGCCGACCCGCATCCCGGCAACGTCTTCGTCACGCCGCTCGGCGGCGTCGACGAGGAGGGGCGGCCGACCTGGCGGCTGACGTTCATCGACTTCGGCATGATGGGCGCCGTCCCGCCCACGACGCGTCGTGGGCTGCGTCGCATCCTCATCGCCGCCGCGTCTCGCGACGGCAAGGGTCTCGTCGACGGCATCCGCGACGTCGGCGTGCTGCTGCCGTCGGCCGACACCGACGAGCTCGAGCGGGCGATGACGCAGGCGTTCGCGCGCTTCGGCGGCATGGGCTTCGCCGAGCTGCGCGAGGTCGACCCGCGCGAGTTCCGCGACTTCGCCCTCGAGTTCCAGGTGCTGCTGCGCACGCTGCCGTTCCAGCTCCCCGAGGACATGCTGCTGGTCTTCCGGGCGATGTCGCTCACGTCGGGCGTGTGCTCGTCGCTCGACCCGGCGTTCAACCTGTGGGACGCGATCGAGCCGTACGCGTCGCGCCTCATCCGCGAGGAGCGGGGCAACGTCGTGCAGGACGTCGCGCGGCAGGCGCTCGACGCCGCTCGCGTCGCCGCAGGCCTGCCGCAGCGCCTCGACGGCCTCGTGGGCCGCATCGAGGAGGGCCGCCTGCAGGTCGCGGTGCCGCGCATCGAGCGCAGGCTCGACCGCGTCGAGCGCAGCATCGGTCGCGTCGTGTCCGCCGTGCTGTTCGTCGGCCTCCTCGTCGGCGGCGCCGTGCTGTGGGGCGACGGCGCCGGGCTCGGGATCGCGCTCATGATCGTGTCGGTGCTGCCGTTCGCGCACGCCGTCGTCGGCGGGCTGCTCGCGCGGCGCCGCTGACGCGTCGCACGCGTCCGTCGCGTCGCACGCCGCCGTCGCGCTGTCCACCCGGTGACCGTCGCCCGGCCCAGCGCATAGCGTCCTGAGCATGCGAGCACTCACCTGGCACGGCATCGAGGACGTCCGGATCGCGGAGGTCGACGACCCCCGCATCGAGCAGCCGACCGATGCGATCATCCGCGTCACGTCGACCGCGATCTGCGGCTCCGACCTGCACCTCTACCGCGTCCTCGCGCCCTACCTGCAGCAAGGCGACGTCCTCGGCCACGAGACGATGGGCGTCGTCGAGGAGGTGGGCAGCGAGGTGACGCGCGTCAAGGTCGGCGACCGCGTCGTCGTGCCCTTCGTGATCGCGTGCGGCGCGTGCTTCATGTGCGAGCGGAAGCGCTTCTCGCAGTGCGAGACGACGCAGAACCGCGAGCAGGGCACGGGCGCGTCGCTCTTCGGCTACACCTCGATGTACGGCGCGGTGCCCGGCGGCCAGGCGGAGCGGCTGCGCGTGCCGTTCGCGGACGTCGGCCCCATCGTCGTCGGCAGCGAGCACCCCGACGAGCGCTACCTGTACCTCTCGGACATCCTGCCGACCGCCTACCAGGCCCTCGAGTACGCCGACGTGCCCGATGGCGGCACCCTCGGCGTCGTGGGCCTCGGCCCCGTGGGCCAGCTCGTCGTGCGCCTCGCACAGCGGCGCGGCATCCGCGTCATCGGGTCCGACCCCGAGCCCGAGCGTCGCGCGCTCGCCGAGGAGTGGGGCGCGATCGCCGTCGACGTCGACGACGCCGTGCAGGCGATGCGCGACGCGACCGACGGCCGCGGGCCCGACGCCGTCGTGGAGGCCGTCGGCATGGAGGCGCACGGCAACCCCGTCGCCGCCGCGCTCATCAGCGCCGCGAGCAGGCTGCCGAAGCCCGTCGCGCAGGCTGCCGTCGAGCAGGGCGGCATCGACCGCCTCTCGGCGCTCATGACGGCCATCGACGCCGTGCGTCGCGGCGGCACCGTCTCGATCTCCGGCGTCTACGGCGGCTCGGCCGACCCGATGCCGCTGCGCGTCATGTTCGACAAGGGCCTGCAGGTGCGCATGGGGCAGTGCGACGTGCGCCGCTGGATCGACGACCTCCTGCCGATCGTCGAGCAGGAGGAGGACGTCCTCGGCCTCGAGTCGCTCGCGACGCACCGCCTGCCGCTCGACGGTGCTCCGGATGCCTACCGCACGTTCCAGCGCAAGGAGGACGGCTGCATCAAGGTCGTCCTGAAGCCCGAGCTGCGCATCGCCTGACGCGGATGCCAGGCCCGGCGCCGCGTCAGCGGTGCCGGGTCTGCTCGCGCCCCACGCGCGTGCCGAGCCGTCGCGCCGAGCGCTCGCCGAGCGCCGTGAGCGCGGAGGTCAGTGCCGAGCGCGGCACGAGCCGCCCCTCCGTCGCGGGCTCGGGGCTCGCGCCGGCACGCGGCAGCAGGAGCGCCGCGAGCTGCGTCGCGCGCACGGTCGTCGAGGGCGCGACGCCGTGCACGCGCGTCGCGAGGTGCGTCCACCAGGGCGTTCGCACGTGCGTGCGCCCCGCGAGCACGCCGTCGACGAGCACGCGCGCGGCGCGCGCCGCGGGCATCGAGAGCACGGGGATCGAGGCGGCCGAGGCGAACCACGCCGCCTCCTTCCGCGCGTCGCCGCGGAAGCGCGCGACCTCGTGCGCGCCCGTGCGCATGAGCCCCGGGATGACGGCCGTCGACGTGACGCCCGAGCCGGCGAGCTCGGCGGCGAGCCCCTCGGCGAACGCGATGGCACCGGCCTTCGCGGCCGTGTACGGCAGCAGGTGCGGCACGGCGACGGCGCCGCCGATGCTCGAGACCGTGCCGATGCGCCCGCGGCGCCGCGCCCGCATCCCGGGCAGCACGGCCCACGCGACGTGGATGGGTCCGCGCAGCATGATGTCGATCGCGTGGGCGAAGTCGTCGGTCGTCATGGTCTCGGCGGGGCCCACGTCGATCGCGCCCGCGACGGTGATGGCGACGTCGACGCCGCCGAGCTCGTCCTCGACGCCGCGCACCCAGGCGGCCACGGACTCCGCGTCGCCGACGTCGCACGTCGCACCGCGCACCTCCACACGGCCGCGCGCGGCGCGCTGCAGCCGCTCGACGGCGTAGGCGACGCCCTCCTCGCCGCGCGCGCAGATCGCGACGGAGAAGCCGAGGTGCACGAGGCGATGGGCGACGAGCAGGCCGAGCCCTCGCGAGCCTCCCGCGACGATCGCGACTCGGGGACGACGGGACGAGGAGCGCAGGATGGCCATGCAGCGACGCTAGGCGCCACGACCGTCTCGCGCGCAGGGGCTTGACGCGTCGGCAGCGTCACATGACGCCGCGCGTCGATCCGTGACGAGGGCGTGCTGACAGGCGCCGGCGCCGCTCGTACCGTCGCGGCATGAGCATCGACACCACGACGCAGGCCCTGCCCGACGCGAGCGCCGACGAGCGCGCATCCCGACTCACGACCGCTGCGAGCACCTGGGGCGACCGCATCGCGGCCGACCGCACCGCCGCCCACCTCCGCTACCGGGTCACGGGCACGGGCGAGGGCGCCGTCGCGACCCGGCTCGAGGCCGGGCGTCACGCCTTCTGGGTCGACGAGCCCGCCGCCCTCGCCGGCGACGACGTCGCCGCGAGCCCCGTCGAGGTCGCCCTCGGTGCGCTCATCGCGTGCCAGGTCGTCGTCTACCGCCTGTACGCGCACGCCCTCGCCATCCCGTTCGACGACATCCGCATCACGGCGGAGGGCGACCTCGACGCCGCGCGGCTCCTCGGTGCCGACGAGTCGGTGCGCGCGGGCTTCAGCGCCATCCGGCTCGCGATCGCGATCGACGGCCCGGAGACGCAGGAGCGCTACGAGCAGCTGCGCGACGCCGTCGACGCCCACTGCCCCGTGCTCGACCTCTTCGCGAACCCCACGCCCGTGACCGCGACGATCGCGAAGGCCTGACGGTCCGCGTCGCTGCGCCTAGGCTCGATCGAGGAGCCGAGGCGCACCCCGTGCGTCGGCGGGCGACGCGGAGGAGCGCAGGATGACCGGCCACGGCACGACACCCATCACGAGGCTCGCCGACGTGCGGCCGTGGGGCGGCGATGCCGTCGACCTCGACGTCGAGGGCACGACGATCGCCGCGATCCACCCGCACGGAGCCGCCCCGCGGCACGAGGGCGTCGTCGTCGATGGGCAGGGCCTGTGCGCGCTCCCCGGCATCGTGAACGCGCACGCGCACGTCGACAAGTCGTGGTGGGGCCTGCCGTGGCAGTCGTACGGCGGCGAGGGCGGCACGGATGGCCGCATCCGGCACGAGCGGGCGCGGCGCGGCGAGCTCGGCATCCCGTCGACGTCGATCACGGGCGCCGTGCTGCGCGAGATGGTGCGCCACGGCACCACGGCCATCCGCACGCACGTCGACGTCGATCTCGGCATCGGCCTCGCGGGCATCGAGGCGGTGCAGGAGGCCGCCGCGGCGTACGACGGTGCGCTCGACGTGCAGATCGTCGCCTTCCCGCAGGACGGCGTGCTGCGCAGGCCCGGCGTCGATCGCCTGCTGCGCGACGCCGTCGAGGCGGGCGCCGTGCACGTCGGCGGCCTCGATCCGGCGTCGATCGACCGCGACCCCGTCGGCCAGGTCGACCTGATCCTCGGGCTCGCGGCGGACACGGGGGTCGGGGTCGACATCCACCTGCACGACCCCGCCGAGCTCGGCGCGTTCCAGATCGAGCTCGTGCTCGAGCGCGTCGAGCGACTCGGGCTTTACGGCCGCGTCGTCATCGCGCACGGCTTCGCCGTCGCGCAGCTGGAGCCCGCGCGTCGTGCCGACCTGCTGCGACGGATGGGGGAGGCGGGCGTGGGGATGACGAGCGTCGCGCCCCTGCGGCTGCCGCAGCTGCCCATGCGCGAGCTCGCCGAGGCGGGCGTGCGCCTCGGGCTCGGCACCGACGGCATCCGCGACCTCTGGAGCCCGTACGGCGACGGCGACACCCTCGCCATCGCGAGGCAGTACGCGCGCGCCTCGAGCCTCGTGCGCGACGAGGATCTGCGTGCCGCCGTACGGCTCGCGACGACCGACGGCGCCTGGGCCGTGGGTCGCGACGTGCACGACCTCGTCGTCGGCGCGCG
Source organism: Agrococcus sp. GCM10030265 (assembly GCF_042666675.1). Lineage (NCBI taxonomy): Bacteria > Bacillati > Actinomycetota > Actinomycetes > Micrococcales > Microbacteriaceae > Agrococcus > Agrococcus sp. GCM10030265. Next base: position 532,492 of record NZ_JBHTCZ010000002.1, on the reverse strand, counting down.
CGCCGACGTCGTGCTCGTCGACGCCGAGCATGCGATGGACGCGCTCGTCCGGCTCCCGGAGCGGCGCATGGTCGTCGCGGGCGGCAGGGTCGTCGCGACGGCCTGACGCCCGCCGTGAACGCGCGAGGGGCGCCCGCCGACCGGCGGGCGCCCCTCACGCGTGCGAGCCCCGGCTCGCGGGATCCCGGCTCACCGGGCCCGGCTCACTCCGGGAACTGGAACAGCTTGACCTGCGGCTTCGGCATGCGCATGAACGGCAGCTGCGCGGCACGCATCGATGCGTACCAGGCGACGCCCTTCGTGTTGCCAGGGCCGAACTTCGCCGTGATGCGGCGCTTCAGCAGGAAGCCCAGCAGCACGCAGTCGAGCACGGCGACGGCGATGAACGCCCACAGCACGACGTTGGCGACGAGTCGCACGTCCATGCTGTCGAAGAAGGTGAGCACGATGACGACGAGCATCGCCGGGATCATGAGCATCGCGACGTTGAGGCGAGCGTCGACGTAGTCGCGGGCGAATCGCCGCACGGGGCCGCGGTCGCGCACGGGGAGGAAGCGCTCGTCGCCGCGCTCGAAGCCGAGGCGCTGCTCCTCGCGCTTGGCGGCCATGGCCTCGCGGGACTCGCGCTTCGCCTGCTTGCGGTCGGTGGGCACCAGCGGGCGCGCGTTGCGCGCGATCTGCTGGCTGCGCTTGGGGGTCGCGGTGCCCTTGCCGTCGCGCTTGACGACCTCGGGCTGCACGACCACGTCCTTGGGCTTCGAGAAGAGAGGCACGGCGATCCTGACGTCGGTTCGGAGGGCACCCAGCCTACCGCCGATGCCGTCCGTAGGATCGAGGCCATGGCATCCGCACATCTCGATCAGCTCCGCGCCGCCGTCGACGCCGGATTCGACCGCGCGGTCGGCGACCTCAAGGACCTCGTCCGCATCCCGAGCGTCTCGTGGGCCGCGTACGACCGCGCGCACGTCGCGGCGAGCGCCGAGGCCGTGCGCGACCTGGTCGCCGGCACGGGCCTCTTCGACGAGGTGCGCATCGAGCAGGTCGACGACGAGCAGGGCCGCGAGGGGCAGCCCGCCGTCCTCGCCCGCCGTGCGCCGAGGGGCGGAGCCCCCACCGTGCTGCTCTACGCGCATCACGACGTGCAGCCGTGGGGCGACGAGGCCCTGTGGCGCACGCCCCCGTTCGAGCCCACCGAGGTGGGGGAGCGGCTCTACGGTCGAGGCGCCTCCGACGACAAGGCGGGCGTGATGACGCACGTCGCCGCGCTGCGCGCGCTCGCCGAGACGCACCCCGACCCCGACCTCGGCATCGTGCTCTTCGTCGAGGGCGAGGAGGAGTTCGGCTCGCGCTCGTTCGGCCGCTTCCTGCAGACCCACGCTGAGACGCTCGCTGCCGACGTCATCGTCGTCGCCGACTCCGACAACTGGTCGACCGAGGTGCCCTCGCTCACGGTCGCGCTGCGCGGCAACGTCACGTTCCGCCTCGGCGTGCGCACGCTCGACCACGCGAGCCACTCGGGCATGTACGGCGGCGCGGTGCCGGATGCGATGCTCGCGACCGTCCGCCTGCTCGACACGCTGTGGGATGCCGACGGCTCGGTCGCCGTCGAGGGCCTCACGAGCCACGACGCGCCCACGCCAGAGCGCTCCGAGGAGCAGCTGCGCGACGAGGCGGCGCTGCTCGAGGGCGTGCGCTCGATCGGCACGGGCAGCGTGCTGTCGCGCCAGTGGTTCCAGCCCTCCATCACGATCACGGGTATGGATGCGCCGAGCGTCGCCGACGCGTCGAACACGCTCCTGCCGGAGGTCGCCGTGCGCGTCTCGGCGCGGATCGCGCCCGGGCAGACGGCGCAGTCGGCCTTCGAGGCCCTGCGGGCGCACCTCGAGGCGCATGCGCCGTTCGGCGCGCACGTCGACGTCTCGGACGTCGACCTGGGCGAGCCCGTGCTCGTCGACGTCGACGGATGGGCGGCGGGCGAGGCGCAGGCCGCGATGGCCGAGGCGTGGGGCGCCGAGCCCGTGCTGCAGGGCATCGGCGGCTCGATCCCGTTCATCGCCCAGCTCGTCGCGCAGTTCCCCGCCGCGCAGATCCTCGTGACGGGCGTCGAGGACCCCGAGACCATGGCGCACAGCCCCAATGAGTCGCAGCACCTCGGCGTCCTGCGCAAGGCGATCCTCGCCGAGGCGGCGCTGCTCGCTCGCGTGAACGCGCGCTCGGTGGAATGATCGAGCGACACGACGCGTTCCACACGTCGAGGGGAGCACCATGACCGACACCACCACCGCTGCCGAGCAGACGACCGACGAGCACGGCGTCGCGCTCACCGACGCCGCCGCCGACAAGGTGCGCCGACTGCTCGACCAGGAGGGTCGCGACGACCTGCGCCTGCGCGTCGCCGTGCAGCCCGGCGGCTGCTCCGGCCTGATCTACCAGCTCTACTTCGACGAGCGCTATCTCGACGGCGACGCCGTGCGCGACTTCGACGGCGTCGAGGTCATCGTCGACCGCATGAGCGTGCCGTACCTCGACGGCGCGACCATCGACTTCGAGGACTCGATCCAGAAGCAGGGCTTCACGCTCGACAACCCCAACGCGCAGGGCTCCTGCGCCTGCGGAGACAGCTTCCACTGACGCGCGATGCGCGCAGGACACGACGGCCCCGGCGGACTCGCCGGGGCCGTCGTCGTGCTGCGAGCGGCCGACACGCCCGAGGCCGACACGAGAACCCGTGGCGGGCCGGGCGACATGCATCGGCTCGTCCTCGGCGTCTGCTGGGCGCGTACTAGGATTGGACCGCACAGCAGGCATACGTAAGGAAGCACTCTTGCGCACTCGTCGCACCTCCCGGTGGCTCGCGATCCCCACGATCGGCGTGCTGACGCTCGCGCTGGCGGGCTGCACGCAGGAGCAGATGCAGGGGTGGCTCCCGTCCACGCCCGGCGTCACGAACCACGTCGACCGCATCGTGGGCCTGTGGGTCACGTCGTGGATCGTCCTCCTCGCCGTCGGCGTCGTCACCTGGGGCCTCATGCTCTGGGCCGGCATCGTCTACCGCCGCCGCAAGGGCCAGACCGGCTTCCCCGTGCAGCTGCGCTACAACATGCCGATCGAGGTCTTCTTCACGGTCGTCCCGGTCATCCTCGTCGTCGGCCTGTTCGCCTTCACGGCGCGCGACCAGGCGGCGATCGAGCAGCCGATCGACGACCCCGACGTCTCGATCACGGTCTACGGCAAGCGCTGGGCGTGGGACTTCGTCTACGAGCAGTCCGACCAGCAGGCCGTCTACTTCCAGGGCATCCAGGCGCAGGTCCTGTCCGGCGAGGGCGAGGCGGGTGCGATCGACACCGAGCAGCTGCCCACCCTGTACCTGCCGGTGAACTCGTCGATCGAGATCCAGCTGGAGTCGCGCGACGTCGCGCACTCGTTCTGGATCGTCGACTTCCTCTACAAGAAGGACACCCTCCCGGGCGTCACGAACCGCTTCTACTTCGAGACGGGCGACGTCGAGGGCGTCTTCGCAGGCAAGTGCGCCGAGCTGTGCGGCGAGTACCACTCGCTCATGCTCTTCCAGGTCGAGGTCGTCTCGCAGGCCGAGTACGACGCGTACCTCGAGAGCCTCGAGACCGAGGGCAACGTCCTGAACGACGAGGAGATCGCCGAGTTCGGCGAGGGCCTCAACCCCGTGACGAACCCGGCCAACCAGGGCCGGGACGAGTCCGACACGACGCCCGAGGCGCCGGGAGAGCAGGAGGGCGAGTGATGGCCACCGCGACCACCGCGCAGGAGCAGCGCATCGGCTCCGAGGGCTTCGAGCGCAAGGGCAACGTGCTCGTCAAGTGGATCACCTCCACCGACGCCAAGACCATCGGGTACATGTACCTGATCACCTCGTTCATCTACTTCGCCATCGGCGGCGTGATGGCGCTGCTGATCCGTGCGCAGCTGTTCGAGCCCGGTCTCGAGATCGTGCCGACGCGAGAGCAGTACAACCAGCTCTTCACGATGCACGGCACGATCATGCTGCTCATGTTCGCGACGCCGCTGTTCGCTGGCTTCGCCAACGTGCTCATGCCGATCCAGATCGGCTCGCCCGACGTCGCGTTCCCGCGCCTCAACGCGTTCGCCTACTGGCTGTACTCGTTCGGCTCGCTCATGGCTGTCGCCGGCTTCCTCACGCCCCAGGGTGCCGCCTCGTTCGGATGGACGGCCTACGCGCCGCTCAGCGACGAGACGTGGTCGCCGGGCGTCGGTGCGAACCTCTGGTTCCTCGGGCTCGCGCTGTCCGGATTCGGCACGATCCTCGGTGGCGTGAACTTCATCACGACGATCATGACGATGCGCGCGCCGGGCATGACCATGTTCCGCATGCCGATCTTCACGTGGAACATCCTCATCACGTCGATCCTCGTCATCATCGCCTTCCCGGTGCTCGCCGCCGCCTTCTTCGGCATGGCCGCCGACCGCGTGTTCGGGGCGCACATCTACGATCCGTCGAACGGCGGCGTGCTGCTGTGGCAGCACCTGTTCTGGTTCTTCGGACACCCTGAGGTGTACATCATCGCCCTGCCGTTCTTCGGCATCATCTCCGAGGTCCTGCCGGTCTTCTCGCGGAAGCCGATCTTCGGCTACAAGACGCTCGTCTACGCGACGATCGCGATCGCTGCGCTGTCGGTCGCGGTGTGGGCGCACCACATGTACGTCACGGGATCCGTGCTCCTGCCATGGTTCGCCCTCATGACGATGCTCATCGCGGTGCCCACGGGCGTGAAGATCTTCAACTGGATCGGCACGATGTGGCGCGGCTCGATCACGTGGGACACGCCCATGGTGTGGTCGATGGGCTTCCTCGTGACGTTCGTCTTCGGTGGTCTGACGGGCGTCATCCTCGCCTCGCCGCCGCTCGACTTCCACCTCTCCGACGGCTACTTCGTCGTCGCGCACTTCCACTACGTCGTCTTCGGCACGGTCGTGTTCGCGATGTTCGCCGGCTTCTACTTCTGGTGGCCGAAGTGGACGGGCACGATGCTCAACGAGCGTCTCGGCCACGTGCACTTCTGGTTCCTCTTCATCGGCTTCCACATGACGTTCCTCATCCAGCACTGGCTGGGCGTCATCGGCATGCCCCGCAGGTACTACAGCTACCTGCCGGAGGAGGGGTTCACCTGGATGAACCAGCTCTCGACGGTCGGCGCGTTCATCCTCGCGTTCTCGATGGTGCCGTTCCTCTGGAACGTCTACGTCACCGCGCGTCGCGGCGAGAAGGTCACGGTCGACGACCCGTGGGGCTCGGGTCGCTCGCTCGAGTGGGCCACGAGCTGCCCGCCGCCGCGCCACAACTTCACGTCGATCCCGCGCATCCGCAGCGAGTCGCCGGCGTTCGACCTGCACCACCCCGAGGTGGGTCCGCAGGTGGGCGTGGGCCCGTTCAAGGACGCTCCCGAGCGCCCGGTGCTCGACATCTCCGAAGGCAAGGTGAAGTAGCGCATGCGCGCGAACATCGCGATCCTCTGGGTCCTGTCCGTGTTCTTCGCGGCCGCGGCCGCTGCCTACACGATCTGGCACATGCTGGAGTACGCGGGCGCCGTCGAGTGGGTCGGCACGATGGGCATGGGCCTGTGCGCCATCCTCGCCGCGTTCATCGCCGCGTACATGGGCATCGTGCACCGCACGTCGGGCGGCCTGCTGCCCGAGGACGACGCGGCTGCGCTCATCGACGACGGCGACCCCGAGATCGGGCACTTCTCGCCGTGGTCGTGGTGGCCCGTCTTCCTCGCGGGCTCGCTCGCGCTGACGTTCATGGGTCTCGCGATCTCGCCGTTCATGCTGCCGATCGGTGCGGCCCTCGTGGTCATCATGCTCGTCGGCTGGGTGTTCGAGTACTACCGCGGCAACTTCGGCCGCTGACGCTGCCGCACGGACGCCCCGACCATCTCGGTCGGGGCGTTCGTCGTGTCCGGGCCGTGGAGGATCATGCATGGGGCCGCCGCGACGACCGCGCACGGCGCGGTGGTGCCGCGCTCGTCACCAGGCGCTCGCACGCGGCGAGCGCGCCGAGGGCGTCGCAGAGGGCTGCATGCGGCGTCCAGTCCGGGCCCCGGCGCAGCCCATCGGGTTCGACGCGCTCGTGGTCGAGCACGCGCTCGGTGCGAGCCTCGCGCGTCGTCGTGCCCGTGCTCGCGCCTGCGAGGCGGTGACGAGGACGCGCTGCGGCACATGGGGCAGGGGATCGTCGGGCTCGAGCACACGTCGGACGCGCCGAGCCGAGCTCGAGGCGCGCGTCGGATGCTCCGAGCCTCGGCCGACGCGCCAGCTGGGCGGGCTCAGGGCGACGCAGGCGTCTCCGGCGTCGGGCAGACGAGCTTCGCGCGACCGAGCACGTGCAGCGTCTCGTGCGCGTCCCACGCCGCGCCGCACTCGGGGCAGCCCCGTGCGGTCGCGCGACCCTCGCGCTCCTCGCCCCATGGGCCGAGCTGCGGCGGGCCGGCGACGCGGATGAGGTTCGCGTTCGCCCAGCGATAGAGGCCTCCGGCTGCCCGGATGCGCGCGCGCAGCGATTCCCTTCGTGCCATGATGATCAGTGTACTCACGATCGAGGCCGGGAGGGGCTGCCATGAGCGAACGCGACGACATGCTGCGACTCGACGAGCAGGTGTGCTTCGCGATCGTCACGGCCGCCCGCAACGTCGTGGCGATCTACCGCCCCATCCTCGAACCCCTCGGCCTCACGCACCCGCAGTACCTCGTGCTGCTCGCCCTCTGGGAGCGCGCGCCCAGGTCGCTGCGCGACCTCGCCGCGGCGGTCGCCCTCGAGCCGGCGACGCTCTCGCCGCTCGTGCGGCGACTCGAGGCGCAGGGCATCGTCACGCGCGTGCGCAGCCTCGCCGACGAGCGCGTGCTCGACATCGGGCTCACCGAGGCCGGGGTGGCCCTGCGGCAGGAGGCGCTGCAGGTGCCCGAGCAGGTCATGGCGGCGACGGGCATGTCGCCCGAGGCGCTCGTGGCGCTCCGCGACGCGCTGGCCCCATTCGCGGGCGCGCGCGACTGACGCGTAGCCTGGCAGATGGACCGACGCCCAAGGAGGACCATCCGATGCCCGACCTCGCCAGCGGCAAGTACGTCTCGCAGTCCGATGCGCTCAGGCAGTGGGCCCCGGCTGCCCGGATCGTGCTCGTCGAGACCGCCCACGACTACGGCGCCTGGATCACGGAGGAGCAGCTGGCGGAGCGCATCCAGGCTGCGACGGGCATCACCACGCGCCAGCCCGCCGACGAGTGGATGGGCGCGGTGCTCGCGCGGGTCGCTGCCGATGCCGCGTCGCGCGGCGAGCCGAGGCTCGCGTCGCTGTGCGTGCGCGCCGACCTCTCCGTCGGCGATCACGCCGGAGCCGCACCCGGCGAGGGCGTGCAGGCGCGCGAGCGGCAGGCAGCCGAGGATCGACTCGAGTGCTACCGGGCGTTCGGCGCCGAGCTGCCTGCCGACGGCGGCCGGCCGCAGCTCACGCCGCGCACGTCCGCACGTCCTGCGACACGCGAGCGTCGCGCGCCTCGCGAACGCAGCGCGGCCCGTGCGACGCCCGCGCCGAACGGTGGCATGCGCGAGATCACCTGCACGTCGTGCTTCATGGTCGTTCCCGCTGCGGCGACCTGCCGCGAGTGCGGGGCGCCGCTGCCCGACTAGGAGGCGTCGAGCGCCGCACGCACCCGGGGGATGACCTCGGTGCCGTAGAGCTCGATCGTGCGCCGGTTCGCCTCGTGCGGGGTGCCGGAGGCGTACTTCAGGTCGAACCGGTCGAGCCCGAGGTCGCCGACCGCGCGCACGATCTTCGCGGCGACGGTGTCGGGAGCACCGACGAAGAGCGCCCCGTCGTCGCTCGCTGCGTCGTCGAACTCCCGCGCGCTCGCCGGACCCCATCCGCGCTCGGCGCCGATGCGATTGCGCTGCACGATCCAGTGCGGACGCAGCAGCTCGCGTGCCTCGGCGTCGGTCTCGGCGATGAGGCCGGGGGAGTGGAGCCCGACGCGGCCGCCCTCGTGTCCGAATCGCCCCATCGCCTCGCGGTACAGCCGCGAGAACGGCGCGAACGCACGAGGGCTGCCGCCGATGACCGCGAGCATGAGGTCGAAGCCGTACCTGGCTGCTCGCACGACCGACTGCGGCGTGCCGCCGACGCCGACCCACACGGGCAGCTGCGCGCCGGACGCGGACGCCTGCGAGCGGGGCCAGACCTCCTGGTCGACGAGCGACGATCGCAGCGCGCCGCTCCACGTCACGGGCTGCTCGGCGACGAGCGCGGCGAGCAGCTCGAGACGCTCCTCGAACAGCGCCTCGTAGTCCTCGAGACGGAATCCGAAGAGCGGGAACGACTCGGTGAACGAGCCGCGCCCCACGATGAGCTCGGCGCGGCCGTTCGACAGGCCGTCGATCGTGGCGAACTGCTCGAACACGCGGACGGGATCGGCAGACGACAGCACCGTGACGGCCGTGCCGAGGCGGATGCGCTCGGTGACGGCCGCGAGGGCGCCGAGGACGACCTCGGGCGCCGTGAGGGCGAAGTCGCCACGGTGATGCTCGCCGAGCCCGAGGAAGTCGACGCCGACGCGGTCGGCGAGCACCCCCTCGGCGACGACCTCGCGGATCGTGCGCGGATGCGCGTCGGGCTCCGCACCCACGACGTCGCCGAAGGTGTGGAGCCCGAAGCCCAGCATGCGCGTGATCAGTGGTGCGACACGCGCTCGAGCTCGGCCTTCGTGACCGGCTCGATGCGGTCCTCGAAGAACCAGCGCGACAGCGCTGCTCGCACGTGCGTGCCCGTCGTGATGCGTCCGCGCTCGTCCGGCCGCACCTTGGCCGGCTCGGGCGACTCGAACGCCTTGAGGCGCCACGACTCGTACTCGTCGAGGCCCTGGTGCACCTCGACGTACTCGCCACCCGGGCGACGCACGATGCGACCCGACTCGAAGCCGTGCAGCAGGATCTCGCGATCCTTCTTCTGCAGGGCGAGCGCGACGCGCTTCGTGACCCAGAAGGCGATGACGGGGCCGAGGATGAGCAGCGCCTGCAGCACCCAGGTGACCTGGAAGACGTTCAGCCTGAAGTGCGTCGCGATGAGGTCGGACGAGGCGCCCGCCCACAGCACGGCGTAGAACACGACGCCGGCGGAGCCGATCGCGGTGCGGGTGGCGGCGTTGCGCGGACGGTCGAGCAGGTGGTGCTCGCGCTTGTCCTGCGTGACCCACGCCTCGATGAACGGGTAGAACATCACGAGCACGATGAACAGACCGAGGACCGCCATCGGCACCAGCACGTTCCACGAGAACGTCAGGCCGAAGAGCTCGGACTCCCAACCCGGCATGAGTCGCAGCGCGCCGTCGGCGAAGCCGATGTACCAGTCGGGCTGGGTGCCCGCCGAGACCGGCGACGGGTCGTAGGGCCCGTAGTTCCAGATCGGGTTGATCGTGAAGGTCGCTGCGATCGCGACGATGACGCCGAAGACCAGGAAGAAGAAGCCACCGGCCTTCGCCGCGAACACCGGCATGATCGGCACGCCCACGACGTTGTCGTTCGTCTTGCCCGGGCCCGAGAACTGCGTGTGCTTGTTGAGCACCAGCAGCACCATGTGGAGGCCGAGCAGCACGATGAGGAGCGCCGGCAGCAGCATGATGTGCAGCACGAAGAGCCTTGGGATGACGACGACGCCCGGGAACATGCCGCCGAACAGCAGGTACGAGATCCAGCCGCCGACGAGCGGGATGCCCTTGATCATGCCGTTGATGATCGCGAGGCCGTTGCCCGAGAGCAGGTCGTCGGGGAGCGAGTAGCCCGTGAAGCCCTCGGCCATCGCGAGGATGAAGAGCAGGAAGCCGATGACCCAGTTGAGCTCGCGCGGCTTGCGGAACGCGCCCGTGAAGAACACGCGCAGCATGTGCAGGCCGATCGAGGCGACGAAGAGCAGCGCGGCCCAGTGGTGCACCTGGCGCATGAGCAGGCCGCCGCGGATGTCGAACGAGATGTCGAGCGACGACGCGTAGGCGATCGACATCTCGATGCCCTTGAGCGGCACGTACGAGCCCTCGTAGGTCGTGTGTCCCATCGACGGGTCGAAGAAGAACGTCAGGAACGTGCCCGAGAGCAGGATGACGACGAACGAGTAGAGCGCCACCTCGCCGAGCATGAACGACCAGTGGTCGGGGAAGATCTTGCGGCCGAGGTAGGCCGTGACCCCCGAGATGCTCGTGCGCTCGTCGAGGTAGTTCGCCGCCCACGAGGTGATCGTGCGGCGCTGCTGCGGGGCCTGGGCCTGTGCAGCCTGGGGAGCTTCGGTGGTGGTCATGCGCGGTCCTCGGTGGTGCCGGCGACGCGGACGTACTCATCCTCGTCGACGTCGTGCAGACGCTCGAAGTACGACGGACCGACCGGCTCGGTGAAGTCGCTCTGAGCGATGAGGTAGCCCTCGTCGTCCACGGCGATGGGCAGCTGCGGCAGCGGCCGCTTCGCAGGCCCGAAGATCACCTTGCAGTGGTTCTTCACGTCGAAGGTCGACTGGTGGCAGGGGCACAGCAGGTGGTGCGTCTGCTGCTCGTACAGCGCGACGGGGCATCCGACGTGCGTGCAGATCTTGGAGTACGCGACGATGCCGTCGTACGACCAGCCTGCGCGGTCCGGGTGCTCGTTGAGCTGATCGGCGGGGAGGCGCATGAGCAGCACGGCTGCCTTCGCCTTCTCGTCCAGCGGGTGGTTCGCCTCGTCGATGCCCTCGGGCATGACGTGGAAGGCCGAGCCGAACGACACGTCGTCGGCGCGGATGGGGGTGCCCGTCGGGTCGAGGCACAGACGCGTGCCCGACTCCCACATCGTGTGCGCGAACACGTCGGTCGGCACCTGGTCGGCCGGCGCGAGGTCGCGGAAGAGGACGACCGCGGGGAGCGGTGCGACCGCGAGCGCGCCGATGAGCGAGTTGCGGATGAGCGAGCGACGCGAGAAGCCCGACTCCTGGTCGCCGAGCGTGAAGACCTCGACGGCCTTCGCGCGGGTCTGCTCGGTGCCACGGGTGCCGTGGCGGAGCTCGACGTGCTCCTCGTCGCTCATGAGCTGCTTCGACCAGTGCACCGCACCGATGCCGATCGCGAGGAGGGCGAGCGCGATGCCGAGGCCGAGGAAGAGGTTGTTGAACCTCGTCGTCGAGAGGTCGCCCGGCGTGATCGGCACGGCCACGTACGCCGCGACGGCGATGAGCGAGCCGAGCGCCGAGAGCACGAACCACAGGAAGACCGTGCGCTCGGCGCGCTTCGCCTTCTCGGGGTGCAGGTCGGTCTGACGCTTCCGGTGGGGCGGCAGACCGGGGTTCTGGAACTCGTCGGCGCGCTGCAGCGCGGCGTCGCGGTGGACCTCGACCTCCTGGGCCATCTTGCTGTCCTTCGTCATCAGTTGGGCTTCGCCGTCAGCCAGACCGTGATCGCCACGATGCCGCCGAGGCCGAAGATCCAGATGAACAGACCCTCGGACACGGGGCCGAGCGAGCCCAGGTCGAAGCCGCCGACGCTCGGGTTCTCGTCGAGGAAGTGGAGGTAGGCGATGATGTCCGCCTTCTCCTCCGGCGAGATGTTGTCGTCGTTGAACACCGGCATGTTCTGCGGGCCCGTGAGCATGGCCTCGTAGATGTGCGCGGCGTCGATGTCGTGCAGGTCGGGGGCGAACTTGCCCTCGGTGAGCGCACCGCCGGCGCCGGCCACGTTGTGGCACATGGCGCAGTTGATGCGGAAGATCTCGGCGCCCTCGGCCACGTTGGCGTCGGAGGTGTCGAGCATCTCCTCGGTGGGCACGTCGGGACCCGGCGCGAGCCCGGCGATGTACTCGCCCATCGCGTCCGACTGCTCCTGCGAGAAGACCGGCGCGCGCGCCTCGCCCTGGGGGCCGGAGAACGCGAGGGGCATGCGGCCCGTCATGACCTGGAAGTCGACCGAGGCCGCTCCGACGCCGATGAGGCTCGGGCCCTCGGACGTGCCCTCGGCGTTCACGCCGTGGCAGGAGGCGCAGTTGGCCTGGAAGAGCTGCTCGCCGTCGTCGACGGTGAGCTGCGTCGGCGCCTGCGACGAGGCGTCTGCGGATGCGACCTGCCCGACGACCGTCGAGACGCCGCCTGCCGCGACCAGGCCGAGCACGAGGAGACCGAGGCTCGCGAGCGGGTGTCGCCTGCCGGTCTTCTTGCTGCGGTGTGCCAAGAGAAGCGCCCTTCCTAGCGGAGCCAGTAGATGATGAGGTACAGCGCGATCCAGACCACGTCGACGAAGTGCCAGTAGTACGACACGACGATGGCGCTGGTCGCCTCCTTGTGACCGAAGTGCTTCACCGCGTAGGCGCGCCCGATCACGAAGAGGAAGGCGATGAGGCCGCCCGTCACGTGCAGGCCGTGGAAGCCCGTCGTGATGTAGAACGCAGAGCCGTAGGCGCTGGTCGCGAGCGTCACGTTCTCGTGGACGAGGACGGCGTACTCGAAGACCTGGCCGATGATGAACATCGCGCCCATGACGTAGGTGAGGAAGAACCACTCGACCATGCCCCACGCCTTGACGTTCCACAGCGAGCCCGTGCGGGTCTTCTGCAGGCGCTCGGCGGCGAAGACGCCGAACTGGCACGTCACGGACGAGAGCACCAGGATCGAGGTGTTCACCGTGGCGAACGGGACGTTCAGCAGCGACGACTCCTCGGCGAACATGTCGCCGGTGGTCGAGCGGAGGGTGAAGTAGATCGCGAACAGGCCGGCGAAGAACATGACCTCGCTGCCCAGCCACACGATGGTCCCGACCGCGACGCTGTTGGGTCGACGCACGAGCTGCGTCGCTCCGGGGTGGGAGAGGGAGGTGCTGGTCACAGGTCCATCCTAGGCGACTTGGAGACGGCAGTCAGCAGCGGGTGCCAGGCGTGGCGTCGATAGGCTGTCGCCCATGGAGCCCAAGTCCTGGCCAGGCGTCCTCGAGACGCTGCTGACCCCTCAGGATCTCACGATCGGGCAGGCCGCGTGGGCCATGGGCGAGGTCGTGTCGGGGCGTGCCGAGCCCGCGCAGCTGGGCGCGTTCCTCGCTGCGCTGCGCGCCAAGCGCGAGTCGGTCGACGAGCTCGTGGGCTTCCGCGACGCCATCCTCGAGCACGCGGTGCCGCTGGCCGGCGACTCGCTCGTGCTCGACATCGTCGGCACGGGCGGCGACCGCCACGGCACCGTGAACGTGTCGACGATGGCGAGCATCGTGTGCGCCGCGGCCGGCGTGCCGGTGCTGAAGCACGGCAACCGCGCGGTGTCCTCGCTCTCGGGCGCGTCCGACGTGCTCACGGAGCTCGGCGTCATCCCGGCGGACGAGGATCCCGCCACCGTGCGCGCCATCCTCGCCGAGGCGGGCATCTCGTTCGCCTGGGCCATGCGGTTCCACCCCGGATTCCGACACGCCGGTCCCGTGCGTGCCGCGCTCGGCGTGTCGACCGTCTTCAACCAGCTCGGTCCGCTCGTGCACCCCGCGCGGCCCGAGGTCACGGCGTGCGGGGTCGCCGATCGCTCGCGCATCCAGAACTTCGTCGGCGTGTTCGCGACCCGCGGCGGCACCGCGTTCGTCTTCCGCGGGGAGGACGGCCTCGACGAGCTGACCACCACCGGCCACTCCGAGCTGTGGGAGGTCGTGCGCGGCGACGTCGTCGAGCACGACGTCGACCCGCGCGAGCTCGGCATCCCGCTCGTGTCGATGGCCGACCTCGTCGGCGGCGACGCGGTGGCGAACGCCGAGACCGTGCGACGCACCGTCGCGGGCGAGCACGGTCCCGTGCGCGACATCGTGCTGCTCAACGCCGCCGCCGCCCTCGCGGCGTGGCGCGTCAACGCCGACCCGCGCGAGGGCGACCGCCCGATGCGGGAGCGCCTGCAGGAGACGATGGGCGTCGCCGCCGCCGCGATCGACTCGGGCTCCGCCGCCGCGACCCTCGAGCGGTGGCGCACGGCTGCGTCGCGCGTGCCGACGGAGGCCTGACGTGGAGCGGCGCGTCGCCGAGCAGGCGCTGGGCGCAGGCCCGATGGCGACGCTGCTCGAGGATCGCGCCGTCGACGCCCGGCTCGGCTCGCGCGACACGGTCGAGCCGTGGCGCCGGGTGCCCGTGCGCTGGGGCGACCACGGCACGCGGTCGCTCATCGTCATCACCCTGACGTCGGGCGCCGTGCTCGTCGCCTACGGCATCACGCTGCTGCTCGAGCAGCCGCCGGCCGTCGAGGCCCTCCTGCCGCTGCGCGTCCTCGGCATCCTGCTCATGGTCGTCGTCGTGGCGCTCGCGCCCGCGTCCCGCGATGCGCGGCTCCTCGCGGCGTGGGCTCTGCTGCTGCACGCGATCGTCGCGATCGCGGGCGTCCTCATGGTGTCGACCGACGTGTTCGGCAGGCAGCGCATCGGTGCGATCTCGGCGATCGAGTTCGCCGGCTTCATCACGTGGGTCGCCATCATGCTCCTGCTGCGCATGCGCCACCCCGTGACGATCCTCACCGCCCTCATGGGCGGATGCCTCGCGGGCCTCGCGTTCTTCGGTCGCGTGCTGCCGCTCCTGCGCGAGCGCTACGCGCGGGAGGACGGCGGGCAGGCCGCGCTGCTCACCGTCGACGACGACGCCATCGCGAGCCTCGTCATCGTGGGCGTCGCGATCGCGCTCGTCATCTTCGCGTGGTGGGTCGACGGGTGGGCGCGCGTGCTCCTGCCGATCGACGCGCCGGGCGACGGGCTGCCGACGCGGAGCGAGCGCGACCGCATCCGCTTCGCGGGCATCCTCACCGCCTGCATGCTCGACCCCGTCGCGATCGTGCTGCTGCACCTCGCGAAGCAGACGACGGCCGAGTCGCGGCTCGACCCGAGCGAGGACTGGTACGCGACCGTGCTGCTCGCCGTCGCCTACGCGAAGCTCACCGTGTGCTGGATCGCCGTGACGACCGTCGCGATCTGGCTGCTCGACCCGACCTGGCGCTGACGGCGTCCACGGACGCGGAGAGGGGGCCGGCGACCGCCGACCCCCTCTCGTGCCTCGTGCGTGCGCTCAGCGCACGTCGTCGTCGACCCAGTCGAGCGTCTTCTGCACGGCCTTCTTCCACAGCCGGTAGGTGCGATCGCGCTCGGCCTCGTCGAGCTGCGGCTCCCAGCGCCTGTCCTCCTGCCAGTTGGCGCGGAGCTCGTCGAGGTTCGCCCAGAAGCCCACCGCGAGGCCGGCCGCGTAGGCGGCACCGAGCGCCGTCGTCTCGGCGACGACGGGACGCACGACCGCGACGCGCAGGATGTCGGCCTGGAACTGCATGAGCAGGTCGTTGGCGACCATGCCGCCGTCGACCTTCAGCTCCGTGAGGTCGACGCCGGAGTCGGCGTTCACCGCATCCACGACCTCGGCGGTCTGGTACGCCGTCGACTCGAGGGCCGCGCGCGCGATGTGGCCCTTGTTGACGAAGCGCGTGAGGCCCACGAGTGCGCCGCGCGCATCCGGGCGCCAGTACGGGGCGAACAGGCCGGAGAACGCCGGCACGAAGTACGCGCCGCCGTTGTCGTCGACGCTGGTCGCGAGCTCCTCGACCGCCGGCGCGCTCGGGATGATGCCGAGGTTGTCGCGCAGCCACTGGATGAGCGAGCCCGTGACGGCGATCGAGCCCTCGAGCGCGTAGTGCGTGGGCTCGTCGCCGATCTTGTAGCCGACGGTCGTGAGCAGCCCGTTCTTCGAGTGGACGATCTCCTCGCCCGTGTTGAAGATCAGGAAGTTGCCCGTGCCGTAGGTGTTCTTCGCCTCGCCCTTGTCGAACGCGGCCTGGCCGAAGGTCGCGGCCTGCTGGTCGCCGAGGATGCCGGTGATGGGCGTCTCGCGCAGCAGGCTCGCGTCGCTCGCGATGCCGAAGTCGCCGGACGACGACCGGATCTCGGGGAGCATCGAGGCCGGCACGCCGAAGTCGGCGAGGATCGACTCGTCCCACGTGAGGGTCTCGAGATCCATGAAGAGCGTGCGCGAGGCGTTCGTCACGTCGGTCGCGTGGACGCCGCCGTCGACGCCGCCCGTGAGGTTCCACAGCACCCAGGAGTCGGTCGTGCCGAAGAGCAGGTCGCCCGCCTCGGCCCGCTCGCGCGCACCCTCGACGTTCTCGAGGATCCAGACGATCTTCGTGCCGGAGAAGTACGTCGCGAGCGGCAGACCCACCTTGGCCTTGTAGCGCTCGACGTCGCCGTCGGCGAGCCGGTCGACGATCTTCTGCGTGCGCGTGTCCTGCCACACGATGGCGTTGTAGACGGGCTCGCCCGTCGTCCTGTCCCAGACGACCGCGGTCTCGCGCTGGTTCGTGATGCCGATGGCCTTCACGTTGTGGCGGGTGACGTTGGCCTTCGAGAGCGCCTGGCCGATGACCTCGCGCGTGTTGTTCCAGATCTCCTTCGGGTCGTGCTCGACCCATCCGGCCTGGGGGAAGATCTGCTCGTGCTCGAGCTGACCGGTCGAGACGATGCTCCCGGCGTGGTCGAACAGGATGGCTCGCGTCGAGGTGGTGCCCTGATCGATCGCGATGACGTAGTCGTCGGCCATTGTCACTCCTTCGTGGTGGGTGGGGGTTCGAGGCTAGGTGGGACCGCTGTGCGCGGACCATGGGCGGCAGGGCGGAGGGGGACGCATCCCCCTCCGCCGCCGCATCAGGCCAGGTTGCCGGCGAGCAGCACCGGTGCGAGGAGACCGGCGAGCGCGCCACCGATCAGCGGGCCGACGACCGGCACCCATGCGTAGCCCCAGTCGCTGTCGCCCTTGCCGCGGATGGGCAGCACCGCGTGCGCGATGCGAGGCGCGAGGTCACGGGCGGGGTTGATGGCGTAGCCGGTCGGACCACCGAGCGACGCGCCGATCGCCACGACCGTGAACGCCACCGCGAGCGCACCCAGCGGGCCGACGACGTTCGCGTCGCCGCCGCCGCCGTTCAGGCCGAACGAGAGGATGACGAACACGAGCACGAAGGTCGCGATGATCTCGGTGACGAGGTTCCAGCCGCTCGAGCGGATGCCGGGACCCGTCGAGAACGTGCCGAGCTTCGCGCCCGCGTCCTCCTCGGCGTCGAAGTGCTGCTTGTACGACGCCCACGCGAGCACGGCGCCGATGAACGCGCCGACGAACTGACCGACGACCGAGATGGCGTAGAAGCCCCAGCGCACCTCGTTGCCGGTGGCGAGGTCGTTCATGACGAGGCCGATCGTGACGGCCGGGTTCAGCTGCGCTCCCGAGTAGCCCGAGACGAGCACGCCGGCGAAGACCGCGAGGCCCCAGCCGAAGTTGATCATGAGGAAGCCGCCGCCGAAGCCCTTCGTCTTCGCGAGCACGACGTTCGCCACGACGCCGGTGCCGAGGAGCAGCAGCATCGCCGTGCCCACGGTCTCCGACAGGAAGACCAAACCGAGATTGTCCAACTGGTACCTGCTCTCCGCTGCAGACGGGCTGCGCCCGGCCCCTCGTCGGCGAGGGGCAGCGTCAGCCTATGCCTCGGCCATGGGCTTGGACAGCGGCGACACGTCGAGCGTCGTGGTCCCGCCCGGGGCACGCCGCCGCGCACCGCTGCCGCCGCTCGTCGCTGAGGCGTAGGTTGGCTGCGACGACGCATCCGACGATGGAGGCAGGACACCATGAAGAAGCTCATCAACGACCCGTCGAAGGTCGTGGACGAGGCGGTCGCAGGCATCGCCGCAGCCCACCCCGAGCTGCGCGTCATCCAGGATCCGCCGTACGTCATCGCCCGCGCCGACGCACCCGTGCATGGCAAGGTCGCGCTCGTGTCGGGTGGCGGCTCCGGGCACGAGCCGCTGCACGGCGGGTTCGTGGGCCACGGCATGCTCGACGCGGCCGTGCCGGGCCCGATGTTCACGTCGCCGACGCCCGACCCCATCCTCGCGGCGACGAAGGCCGTCGACGCCGGCCGAGGCGTGCTGCACATCGTGAAGAACTACACGGGCGACGTGCTGAACTTCGAGACCGCTGCCGAGCTCGCGCTCGCCGAGGGCATCGAGGTCGAGACCGTCGTGACCGACGACGACGTCGCCGTGAAGGACTCGCTGTACACGGCGGGCCGGCGCGGCGTCGCGGGCACGCTGCTCGTCGAGAAGATCGCCGGGGCCGCGGCCGAGCGCGGCGACGCGCTCGCCGAGGTCGCCGAGATCGCTCGCACGGTGAACGCGAGCGTGCGCACGATGGGCATGGCGCTGTCGCCCTGCACCGTGCCGCACGCGGGCGAGCCGTCGTTCGAGCTCGGCGACGACGAGATCGAGATCGGCATCGGCATCCACGGCGAGCCCGGCCGCGAGCGCATCGCGCTCGAGCCCGCCGACGCCATCGTCGACCGCCTGCTCGAGCCCATCCTCGACGACCTGCCGTTCGCATCCGGCGACCGCGTGCTGCTCTTCGTGAACGGCATGGGCGGCACGCCGCTCGTCGAGCTCTACGTCGTGTTCCGCCGCGCCGCGGAGGTGCTCGCATCGCGCGGCATCGAGGTGACCCGATCGCTCGTCGGCAGCTACGTCACGAGCCTCGAGATGCAGGGCGCCTCCATCTCGGTGCTGCGCCTCGACGACGCGCTCACCGAGCTGTGGGACGCACCCGTGCAGTCGCCCGCGCTGCGATGGGGCCGCTGATGACGCTCGACGGCGCGTGGACGCGGCGCTGGATCGGCCTCGTCGCAGATCGCATCGCCGAGCGGAAGGCCGAGCTGACGCACCTCGATCGCGACATCGGCGACGGCGACCACGGCGAGAACCTCGACCGCGGCTTCACGGCCGTGCGCACGCGGCTCGACGACCTGGGCGACGACGCGACGCCCGGGGCCATCCTCAGGCTCGTCGCGACGACCCTCATCTCGACGGTCGGTGGTGCGAGCGGCCCGCTGTACGGCACCGCCTTCCTCAAGGCGTCGATGGCGGCGGGCGACGCCGCGACGCTCGACGACGTGCTCGTCGACGTGCTGCGCGCCGCGCGCGACGGCATCGTCGCGCGCGGCAAGGCCGAGCCCGGCGACAAGACCATGGTCGACGCGTGGACGCCGGCCGTCGACGCCGCCGCAGCCGCCACCGACCCCGAGGCGGCGCTCGCCGCCGCCGCGGACGCCGCCGAGGCGGGGGCAGCGGCCACCGAGCCGCTCGTCGCGCGCAAGGGCCGCGCCTCGTACCTCGGCGAGCGGGCCATCGGGCACCGCGACCCCGGCAGCGAGTCCACGGCCCTCATCCTGCGCGCGGCGGCCGACGCGTGAGCGTCGGCCTCGTCGTCGTCTCGCACGCGGCGCGCATCGCGGAGGGCATCGTCGAGCTCGCGGGCCAGATGGCGGGCGACGTCGCGATCGTCGCCGCGGGGGGCACCGACGACGGCGGGATCGGCACGAGCTTCGACCGCGTGATGGCGGCGCTCGGCGAGGCCGACTCCGGCGACGGCGTCGTCGTGCTGTGCGACCTGGGCTCGGCGGTGCTCACGGCCGAGACCGCGCTCGACCTGCTCGACGACGACGCCCGGGAGCGCGTCGCCATCGCCGACGCGCCGATCGTCGAGGGCGCCGTCGCCGCAGCCGTCGCCGCCCAGGCGGGCGACTCGCTCGCCGACGTGCTCGCCGCCGCACGCTCGGCGAACGGCGCGGCCGCGCCCGCCGAGGCAGCGCCCGAGCAGCCCGCGGTCGCCGATGGCGACGCACCCTCGCGCACGCTCCGGCTCGTGAACGCGTCCGGCCTGCACGCGCGGCCCGCCGCCGATCTCGTGCAGCTCGCCGCCACCTTCGACGCCCGCGTGCTCGTCGACGGCGTCGATGCGCGCAGCATGCTGCGCATCCTCGCCCTCGGGCTCGACCGCGGCGACACGGTCACGGTGTCGGCGACGGGGTCGCAGGCGCAGGAGGCGGTCGACGCGGTGGCTGCGCTCGTCGAGCGCGGCTTCGACGAGGCGTGACCCTCACGGCCGACGACGTGCGGCGGCGGCTAGCCGAGGCGCCGCTCGACGCACTCGGTCTCGACCGCGACGACCGCACGCTCGTCGACGACGCGATCGCGCGGCTGACGGACGCCGACGCGCACGTCGTCGCGCGCGCGGCATCCTCGCTGCTCGACGGCATCGGCGCCGAGGCTGCGTCGGCACCGGATCCGTTCGCCGGCGACGCGCGCCTCGCCGATCGTGCGGGGCGGCCGGCAGGCGCGCTGCCGATGCTCGCGCTCGTCGCCACCGCGGGCGACGTCGTCGCATGGCATCGGGGCAACGGCGTCGACGCGGCGACCGCGACGTCGGGCGTCGCCGACCTCGGCCAGCAGCTGCGGGTGCATCGCGCTGCGACCGGGGTCGGCGGGCTCGACACCGCCGGCTGGCTCGCGACGCCGTGGTCGGGCGCGCTGCTGCGGCACGGTGCCCTGCAGGTCGCGCACGGCAGGCACCCGAAGCTCGGCTGGGTGCGCTCCGTGCACATCCCGGGCGGGGCAGCGCTCGACCGCGCCGCCGTCGACGCCTCGCTCGCGGAGGCCGCACGCGTCGGTGCCGAGGCGTTCCCCGAGCGTGCGACGCAGCTGGTGCACTGCGCGTCGTGGATGCTCGACCCCTGGCTCGTCGAGGCGCTGCCCGGCACGCGCCTCGCGGCGTTCGCGGCCCGGTGGGATCGGCTGCCGGCGACGTCCGACGACGACGGTGCCGACGATGCGCTGTGGTTCGTGTGGGGGAGGCGGCCGCCCTGGCCGGCACGCTCGGCCCTGCCGCGCGACACGGCGCTGCGGCGCGCGCTCGCCGACCGTCTGGCGGCGGGCGGTCGACCGGTCGTGCGCGAGGGCGTGCTCGCGCGCTGAGCCCGGCCCGCGGGGGCGCGTCAGGCGACGAGGCCGCCGTACTCGTCGGGATGCTGCTGCACGATGGCGCGGACGAAGGGGCACGACGGCACGATGCTGCGGCCCGAGGCGACCGCCTCGTCGAGCGCCGCGCGCACGACCTGCGTGCCGTACCCGCGGCCGCCGACCTCGGGCAGGGTCTGCGTGTGCGGGTAGGCGCGGCGGCCGTCGTGGTCGACGTAGTCGACGAAGCTGGCGAGGGCACCGTCGACGTGCAGCTCGAAGCGGCCCCGCTCGGCGGCGTCGACGATCTCGATCGAGGCGCTCATGCGGACACCCTACGTGCGCCCGCATCGCGACACGCCAGGTCGCCTCGAGCGCGTGCGGGCGCGAGCGCCGCACGGGCGAGGGCGTCGGCGTGCGCGGCCATCGAGTCGATGACGGGCACGGGTGCGTCGCCCGGCCCGACGAGCAGCTGGATCTCGGTGCAGGCGAGCACGATGGCCTCCGCCCCCGCGTCGACGAGGCGGTCGACGACCGCGCGGTACGCCTCGCGCGACTCGTCGCGCACGATGCCCTGCGTCAGCTCGCTCCACACGATGCCGTCGACCACCGCCCGGTCGGCCGCGCCCGGGGCGATCGCGTCGACGCCGTGGCGGGCGAGACGATCGCGGTAGAACGGCTCGCGCATGACCCAGTCGGTGCCGAGCACGCCCACGCGTGCGGCGCCGAGCACGGCGGCGCTGCGAGCGACGGCGTCGCCGATGTGCTCGAGGGGCACGGTGATCGCCGCCTCCACCTGCGGCGCCACCTTGTGCATGAGGTTCGTGCAGATCGCGATGCGGTCGGCCCCGGCGGCCTCGAGCCTGCGCGCCTCGCCTGCGAGCATCGCGGCCGCGGCATCCCAGTCCTCGCGCACCTGCTGGTCGCGCACCTCGGCGAAGTCGACACTCGAGAGCAGGATGCGTGCGGAGTGGTGGCCCCCGAGCGCTTCCGCCACGCGCGCGTTGATGGCACGGTAGTAGTCGACGGTCGAGTGCCAGCTCATGCCGCCGATGAGGCCGAGGGTCTCGGTGGATGCGGTGGTCGCGTGCATGCTCCCATCGCAGCAGCCACCCGAGCCATTGGCTAGTCTTCTCTCTCTTCACGCATGCATCACGTATGCTTATGGCATGGACATCGACCCGCGCCGCGTGCTGATCTTCCGCGCCGTCGCTCGCGCGGGCTCCGTCTCGGGCGGCGCCCGCACCCTCGGGTGGACGCAGCCGGCCGTCAGCCAGCACCTCCGCACCCTCGAGGCCGAGCTCGGCACCGCGCTGCTGCTGCGCAGTCCCACGGGCGTCACGCTCACCGAGGCGGGGGAACGACTGCTCGCGCGCGCCGACGCGATCGAGGCCGCGCTGCGGCAGGCGGAGGCCGAGCTCGCCGAGCTCGCCGCGGGCGGCGGCACCGTGACGCTCGCGGCATTCCCGTCTGCGATGGCCGACATCGTGCCGCGTGCGATCGCACGCCTCCTCGCGGAGGCGCCGCAGGTGCAGGTGCGCGTCGTCGAGGCGGAGCCCCCCGAGGCGCTCGCCGCCGTCGCCGCGAACGACGTCGACCTGGCCGTGGTGTTCGAGTACGCCGAGTCGCACGACGATGTCGGGCTCGAGCGCATCGCCCTCGGCGACGATCCGAGCCTCGTCGTCGTGCCGCGCGAGCACCGCCTCGCAGGTGCCGACGCCATCGCGCTCGCCGACCTCGCAGCCGACCGCTGGGTCGCGGGGTGCCCGCGCTGCCGCACGCACCTCGAGGCGCTCGCGGGCCGCGCCGGCTTCACGCCCGACATCCAGCACTCGACCGACGACCTCGTCGCCGCCCAGTCGTTCGTCGCCTGCACGGGCGCCGTGGCGCTGCTGCCCGCGATGGGCGTCGCGGCGCACACCCGCTCCGACGTCGTGGCGAAGCCGCTCGCCGACGGCTCGGGCAGGGCGCTCAGCATCCGCCATCGCCCGGGTGCCGACCGCGTGCCCGCGATCGAAGCCGTCGCCGACGCCATCGCCGCGGTCGTGCGAGCGCCGATGGAGGCTGGCGCGCGCTAGCGGCGAGGCCTCAGCGGCGCTCGCCGAGCTCGAGGATGCGGTGCAGCAGGACGAGCACGTCGTCGGGCAGGGCGGGCTCGACGAGCGTGACGTCGATGCGCGTCTCGATCGTCACGCGCCAGACGTAGGCGTCGCGCAGGCGATCGTCGTCGTCGGCCGCGAGCCCCACGAGCTCGCCGGACTCGACGAGCGCCTCGAGGGCCCGCTGGTCGCGGCTGGGCAGGGCGGACTCCGGCAGCTCGCCGACGCGCTCGCGCCCGAGGAGCCCTCCCGAGCGTGCGACGCGCACCGTCTCGGCGTCGTCGACCGTGCTCGGGCTCGAGCCGCGCGACCCGCCCGTGACGCCCACGGCATCCCACGCGGCTGCGATCGCGCCGCGCTCGCGCGAGTCGGCACCGAATCGGGCCTCGGCCGCGGCCACGGTCGCTGCGGCGAACGAGGCGAAGTCGGCGCGCACGTCGATCGAGCCGTTCGTGAGCACGTCGAGCCACACGAGGCCCGCGTGCTCCCACGCGCGACCGCCGATGGCCGTCGCCGCCAGGTAGAAGGCGTGGTTCGGGATGCCCGAGTTGATGTGCACCCCGCCGTTGTCGCTCGACGTCTCGACGTAGTCGGCCATCGTCGCGGGCTGCGGATCCCTGCCGAGCGCCGGGTCGTCGTACGCGGTGCCCGGCGCCCGCAGCGAGCGCAGGGCGATGCCCTGCACGCCCTCGGCGAAGAGGCCCGCGCCGACGAGCCAGTCGGCCTCGTCGGTCGTCTGCCCGAGCGCGTGCTGCTTGGCGAGCGAGCCGATGACGTCGGCCACCGACTCGTTCAGCGCGCCCGACTGCCCTTGGTAGACGAGATCGGTCGTCGCCTGCACGAGGCCGTGCGCGAGCTCGTGGCCGATGACGTCGACCGCGCCGGTGAAGCCGAGGAAGACCCGGCCGTCGCCGTCGCCGAAGACCATGCGCTCGCCGTTCCAGAACGCGTTGTCGTACGCCTCGCCGTAGTGCACGGTCGCGAGCAGCGGCATGCCAGCGCCATCGAGCGAGTCGCGCCCGAAGGCCTCGTGCAGCAGCGTCCACGTGATGCCGAGGCCGTCGTACGCCTCGTCGACCGCGACGTCGCCAGCGGGCTCGTCGCCCTCCCTCCGCGCCGTCGTGCCCGGCAGCCGCATCGTGCCCTGCGCGTCGGCGATCGTGCGCTGCGGCGCGGCGGCGGACGTGTCGGCGCGCAGGCTCGGAGCGGCCGGCGACGACTCGGGCTGGGACGAGCGGCGCGCCGTGCGCACCGCCTCGTCGAGGGTGAGGGTGCGCTGCGCGTGCCGCGCGACCTCGGCGTCGGCGTGATCGCCGAGTCGCTCGAGCAGGAACGGAGGGACGATGCCGTGCATGCCACCGACCATACGAGCGGGCACCGACACGGCGCACGCGCCGAGGACCGGGCGCGTCGCCGTCGCCGCGTTCCGCAGCATCGGCGCCCCATAGGAGCGGCGCATAGGCTCGACGCATCCCCTTGCCCACCGTGGAACGAACGAGGCTGCCGTCATGACCGCGAAGACCTGGAACATCCTCGGCATCGTCGCTGCCGCGCTCGTGATCGTCGTGGTCGCGGTGCTGCTCGTGACGCGACCGTGGGAGGCGTCCACCGCAGCGGCGCCCGAGGGCGAGGTCACGGCCGCCGACACGCTCGCGGAGGACACGCACATCCTCGACGACGCCGGCGAGGGCGCCCCCGTCGTCGTCGAGTTCCTCGACTTCGAGTGCCCGTCGTGCGCCCTCATCCATCCCACGATGGAGGACCTGCGCGCCGAGCACGAGGGCGACGTGACCTTCGCGGTGCGCTACTTCCCGCTCGGCGTCCACCAGAACGCCTTCCCCGCCGCGATCGCGGCGGAGGCCGCCGCCCAGCAGGGCGAGTTCGAGGCCATGTACCAGCGTCTGTTCGAGACCCACACCGACTGGGCGGGCACCGACGGCGCCGCGGAGACGTTCCGCGGCTTCGCCGAGGAGCTCGGGCTCGACATGGACGCCTACGACGCCGCCGTCGCCGACCCGGCGACGGGCGACCGCGTGCAGGCCGACTACGACGCGGGCGTCGCGCTCGGCGTCGAGTCCACCCCGAGCATCTTCGTCGACGGCGAGCCGCTCGAGCTGCAGCAGCTCTCCGACATCGACGACGCCATCGAGGCGGCGCTCGCCGACTGACGCAGGCCGGCGTCGCCCGTGTCGCCGGTGCGTGCGAGGATGCCGCCGAGCGAGGAGGCGGCATGGACGTGACGATCGAGGGCGACGTCATCGAGTGGCGGGGGCCCGCGCCCTTCCACTTCGTGCGCGTGCCCGATGCCGAGGCGGAGGCGATCCGCGACCTCGCGGCGATGGTCTCCTACGGCTGGGGCGTGATCCCCGTGCGCGGGCACCTCGGCGACACGACGTTCACGACCTCGCTCTTCCCGCGCGAGGGCGGCTACCTGGTGCCGCTGAAGGATGCCGTGCGTCGCGCCGAGGGCGTGGCGCTCGGCGACCGCGTCGCCGTGCGCCTGCGGATCGGCTGACGGAGCGGCGCCGCAGGACGAAGGCGGCCCGTGGCTCAGAGGGCCTCGAGCAGCTCCTGCATCTCGTCGACCTCGGCCTGCTGCGTCGCGGCGATCGTCGTGGCGAGCGCGAGGGCGTCGGGATCGGCGCCGTCGTCGAGCTGCGTCCGCGCCATCGCGACGGCTCCCTCGTGGTGGGCGATCATGCCCTCCAGGAACAGCCGCGACGCGGCGGCGCCGTCGGCTGCCTCGAGGTCGGCGAGCTCGTCGTCCGAGAGCATGCCGTCGTCGCCGTGCTCCATGCCGTCGTGCGCATCCGCGTCGACGCCCCACGCCTCGAGCCAGCCCCGCATCTGCTCGATCTCGGGCACCTGCGCATCGCGGATGCGCACGGCCAGGTCGGCGACGCGCGGATCGAGGTCCGGCGTGGCGAGCACGATGCCGGCCATCTCGACCGCTTGCTCATGGTGGGGGATCATCATGGCCGCGAACGCCACGTCGGCGTCCGACGCCGTCGACGCCTCCGCGCTCGAGGCGGGTGCGCCGTGGCCCCCGTGAGCGTCGCCGTGCCCGTCGGCTGGTGCTCCGGCGGAGGCGCAGCCCATGAGCGCGACGGCGACGAGTGCGAGGGTCGCGAGCGTGGCGCGCGGACGATGGGGCACGGGGTTCCTCTCGGGCGTGCGGATCGGGCCGGAGCCGATCCGCAGGGGATGGGTCATCGCGCGCCGAGCACGGCGGCGACGCTGCGCTCGGGGCGGAGGTCGAGCCTGCGCAGCAGCTGGGCGTTCGCGGCGACGACGATGGTCGACAGCGACATGAGCACGGCGCCGACCGACATCGGCAGCACGAATCCGATGGGCGCGAGCACCCCCGCGGCCAGCGGCACGGACAGGAGGTTGTAGCCCGCCGCCCACCACAGGTTCTGACGCATCGTGCGGTAGCCGGCGCGCGAGAGCTCGATGACGGAGACCACGGAGCGCGGGTCGGAGCCCGCGAGGACGACCCCGGCCGAGGCGATCGCGACGTCGGTGCCCGCGCCGATCGCGATGCCGACGTCGGCGCGCGCGAGCGCGGGCGCGTCGTTCACGCCGTCGCCGACCATCGCGACCGTGCGGCCCTCGGCCTGCAGCGTCGCGACGTGCTGCGCCTTCTCCTCGGGGCGCACGTCTGCGACGACGCGGTCGATGCCGAGCTGGGCGGCGACCGAGCGCGCGACGGGTGCGGCATCGCCCGTGAGCATGACGACCTCGATCCCGAGGGCCTGCATGGCCCGGACCGCGTCGGCGGACTCGGGGCGGATGTCGTCGGCGAGGCGCAGCGCCCCGACGACGACGCCGTCGCGCACGACGTGCAACGCCGTCGCGCCCTCGATCGCCCAGTCGGCCGCGGGTGCCGCGGGCTCGAGCCGAGCGTCTCGCAGCATGCGCGGGCCGCCCACGAGCACGCGGGCGTGGCCGATCGTCGCGGCGACGCCCACGGCGGGCGACGAGGTCACGTCGACCGCGTGCGGAACGATCACGCGTGCGTCCTCGGCCGCGCGCACGATCGCGCGGGCGAGCGGATGCTCGCTGTCGGCCTCCGCGGCCGCGGCGAGCGCGAGCACCGCATCGGCGTCGAGGCCCGAGAGCGGCACGATCGCGGTGACGGCGGGCTCGCCGCGCGTGAGCGTGCCCGTCTTGTCGAGCACGACGGCGTCGACGGTGCGCATGCGCTCGAGCGCCAGTCGATCCTTCACGAGCACGCCGCCTCGGGCGGCGCGCTCGGTCGCGATGGCGACGACGAGCGGGATCGCGAGGCCGAGGGCGTGCGGGCACGCGATGACGAGCACCGTGACCGTGCGGATGACGGCCTCCTCCGGCGTGCCGAGCAGCATCCATGCGACCGCCGTCGCGACGGCGGCGCCGAGGGCGAACCAGAACAGCAGCGCCGCAGCGCGATCCGCGAGCCGCTGCGCACGCGACGACGACGCCTGCGCGTCGGCGACGAGCCTGCGGATGCCGGCGAGCGCCGTGTCGTCGCCCGTCGCGACGACCTCGACGCGCAGGCTCGAGTCGGTCGCGACCGTGCCTGCGGTGACGGCGTCGCCGATGCCGCGCGTCACGGTGCGTGACTCGCCCGTCACCATCGACTCGTCGAGCGCGGCGGAGCCGTCGACGACGCGCCCATCGGCGGGCACGGCCGCGCCGGGACGCACGACGACGACGTCGCCGACGAGGAGGTCGGCGGGGGCGACCAGCTCGAGCCCCGTCGCGGTCACGCGCTCGGCCTCGTCGGGCAGCAGCGATGCGAGCGCGTCGAGCGCCGAGGTCGTCTGCGCGAGCGAGCGCATCTCGATCCAGTGGCCGAGGAGCATGACGACGACGAGGAGCGCGAGCTCCCACCAGAAGTCGAGGTGATGCGCCGCGATGCCGAGCGATGCGAGCCAGGATGCGACGAATGCCACGGTGATGGCGAGCGCGACCAGCAGCATCATGCCCGGCTGCCGCGCGCGCAGCTCGTCGGCGGCGCCCCGCAGGAACGGCCAGCCACCCCAGGCGTAGACGACCGTGCCGAGCACGGGGGAGACCCATGCGACGCCTGGCACCTCGGGCAGGGCGTAGCCGACGATCGACGCGAACATGCCGGAGAGCGCGACCGTCGGCACCGCGAGCGCCAGCACGATCCAGAATCGCGATCGGAACTGCGCGACGTGATCGCCATGGCCGCCGTGGCCTGCATGGCCGCCGTGGTCTGCGTGGCCTGCATGGCCGCCGTGGTCCGCGTGCATCGCGGAGCCGCCGTCCTCCGCGTGCCCCGTGTGCTCCGCGTTGCCCGCGTGCTGGCGGGCGTCGTGCTGCGTCATGTGTCCCTCCCGATACCCCAAGGGGGTATGTCCGCGCCCCATCATACCCCCCTGGGGTATCAATGTCGATGCCAGGGATGAGCGAGACGAGGGCTCGGGCACGGCCTCGGAATCGACCAGCGACGCGCCGTCCGGCGACAAGTCGTCGACGCGGCAGGGTGCTCGCGGGCGAGAGGGACGCTGCTCCTCGCTCTGGAGCGCAAGATTCCCGTATCTTTCCTGCGTGATGGGCAGCGCGTGCAGGCCGCGCAGGCGCATGCTGAGAGCACGGACGACGACCGTCGACCAGCAGCGCGATCCGCGGCATCCGAGGAACCGGGCGCACGCGGCAGCATGAGGGGAGCGACCCATGGCAGATCGCGACAGCGATGGCGACACGCAGGCACGGTGGCCCGACGAAGTCGTCGAGGCACCGTTCGGGCAGTGGCTCGGGCTCATCAACCACGGCGAGTGATGCCATCGCGCGACCCGCGGGGTCGCGCGTGCGTCGTCAGAAGTCGATCAGGTCGATCTCGACGCCCGTGATGAGCGTGCCGAGCTCGAGGCCCTCGGCCTCGCGCACGGCGCGCTTCACGGGCAGCACGTACGTCGACGCATCCCCGGGGAAGATCGAGGTGCGGAAGCTCGTCGCGCCGATGCGCGCGTCGACGCGCACGGAGCCCCAACCGCCTGCCTGTTCGCCGACGACCTCGCGGATCTCGGCGCCGGCCTCCGCAGGCACGTCGACGAA
Organism: Agrococcus sp. GCM10030265; assembly: GCF_042666675.1. Lineage (NCBI taxonomy): Bacteria > Bacillati > Actinomycetota > Actinomycetes > Micrococcales > Microbacteriaceae > Agrococcus > Agrococcus sp. GCM10030265. The sequence goes on along the minus strand of NZ_JBHTCZ010000002.1, from coordinate 503,523 downwards.
GGTCCACAGCTCGCGGCGCGCCGACCAGCGGTAGAGCTCCGCGTCGAACACGTAGCGCATCAGCGGGCCCCCGACTCGGGGTCGAGGCGATCGAGCACCGCGGCGAGGGGCTCGGCCCGGGCCATGCGCCACCCCGTGCCCGCCCACACGTGCAGCAGGGCCGGGTCTCCGGCCGCCGCGGCGGCCGAGCGCATCGGGCGCGTGAGGTGGTGCAGAGCGGGGTAGCCGGAGGGCGCGTCGGCATGCGCGTCGACGAAGGCCGTCGCGAGGGCGCGTGCCGGCCGACCGGTGAACGCGCGGGTCAGCGCCGTCCGCTCGTACGCGTCGTCGACGAGGGCAGCGCGGTGCGTCGCCGACGTGCCCGCCTCGTCGGCGAGCAGCACGGCGGTGCCGACGGCGACCGCCTCGGCGCCGGCGTCGAGCGCAGCGCGCACGGCCCCACGATCGGCGATGCCACCCGCCGCGACGATCGGGAGGTCGACGGCTGCGGCGACGCCGCGCACGAGGGTCTCGAGCGGCACGTCGGCGGGCACGGCATCCTGCGCCCACACGCCGGAGTGCCCGCCTGCCCCGACGCCCTGCACGACGAGCGCGTCGACGCCCGCGGCTGCGGCTGCCCGGGCCTCCTCGATCGACGTCACCGTCTGCATGGTCGCGATGCCCGCGGCGGCGAGCGTGCGCAGGTCGTGGGCGCTCGGCAGCCCGAACGTCAGGCTCACGAGCGGCACGCGCTCGGCGACGACGACGGCGAGCTTCGCCTCCCACGCGTCGTCGTCCTCGGTGCGCGGCACCATCGCGGCGTCGGGGAGGAGCGAGCGGGCGTCGGGCTCGATCGCGCGCCAGTACGCCTCGTAGTCGTGCTCGTCGATGGGATGCGGGTTCGGCACGAAGAGGTTGACGCCGAAGCGCACCGCGCCGAGCGCGCGGGTCTCGGCGATGCGCTGCCGCAGCGCGTCGGCGCCGAGGTATCCCGCTGCGAGCTGCGCGAACGCACCGTGCGACTCGGCTGCCGCGACGAGCGCGGGCGTCGTGGGCCCGCCTGCCATCGGTGCGACGCAGACGCGTCGCGCGGACGCGAGGGGCTCGGGCAGCGGCATGCACCCATCCTGCCCCCCTCGACGCCGGACGGCGGGCGCCCGCGGTCGCCGCGGGCGAGTCGGCGAGGTGCGCAGCGCCGTGGCGATCGCTGCCACGATGGAGCACATGGAGCATGCCCCCGCGTTCGAGGAGTTCTGGGCGGAGCGCAGGCTCTGCACGCTCGCATCCCCCCGTCGCGACGGCTCGATCCATCTGGTGCCCGTCGGTGCGACATGGGATGCCACGACCGGGCTCGTGCGGGTCATCGCGTCCGGATCGAGCGTCAAGGCCAGGATGCTGCGTGCGCGCCCCGGCACGCGCGTCGCGCTCTCGCAGGTCGAGGGGCGCTGGTGGAGCACGGTCGAGGGCGTCGCGACGGTGTCCGACGACCCGTCGCGCGTCGCCGAGGCCGTCGAGCGCTACGCGCGCCGCTACCGTGCGCCGCGCGAGAACCCCGAGCGCATCGTGATCGAGATCGCGGTCGACCGCTTCCTCGGCACGGTCGCGCCCGCCTGACCCGTGCCTGCGCGGTGACGGACGCATCCCGCACGCGACCGTCGGCCTCGACGGTGGTGGGTCGTAGCCTCGAGGCGATGTCGGATCCCGCCCTGCACGAGGTGAGCCCCGCGCCTGCTCCGCCAGACGCGGTCACGACGTGGGTGCCGCGCCACGCGACCGACCTCGTGCGCACCCTGCGGCGGGGGCAGCTCGGAGCCTGGGATCCGACGCAGCGTCGCACGCACGACGGCGCGGTGTGGCGCACCATCCGCACCCCGTCCGGTCCGGCGTCCGCGCGCTTCACGCAGTCGGGCGCCGAGCTGCGCTGCGAGGCGTGGGGAGCCGGCGCCGAGCACGTCGTCGCGCGCGCACCGTGGCTGGCGGGGGGCGACGACGACCCGACGGGATTCGTCGCCGCGCATCCGCTCCTCGAGCTCGCGCACCGTCGCCATGCGGGCCTGCGCATCGCGGGCTCGGGCGACATGCTCCACGGGCTCGTCGGCGCCATCCTCGAGCAGCGGGTCGAGTACGTCGCCGCGATGCGGTCGTGGTCGCAGCTCGTCGGGAGGCTGGGGGAGCCGGCGCCCGGGCCGGTGCCGACGGGCATGCGGATCTTCCCGGCGGGTGCGGCGTGGCACACGATCGGCGAGGGCGACTGGCGGGCCGTCGGCGTCGACCTGCGGCGTGCCGCCGCCATCCGCTGGGTGGCCGCGCGCGAGCGCAGCCTGCAGCGGCTCGTCGACGACGCGAGCCCGCTCGACGCGGTCGATCGTGCGCTGCGGGCGCTGCCCGGCATCGGCGTGTGGACGTCGGCCGAGGTCCGGCAGCGCGTGCTGGGCGACCCCGATGCGGTGTCCGTCGGCGACGTGCACCTGCCGCGCGACGTGGGCATGACGCTCGTCGGCCGTGCGTTCGACGACGCCGAGCTGCTCGCGTACCTCGAGCCGTGGCGCGGCCATCGCTATCGCGTCACGCGCCTCGTCTACGCGGCGGGTGCCGCGAGCGGGCCCAGGCGGGCGCCGCGCCGCACGCCCGGCCCGCGCCCCGAGCGACGCGTCTGAGCCGTCGCGACCCGAGCGACGCGTCCGAGCCCCCGCGCCCATCGTGGTCGATGCCTCGCGGCCCGGGGCCGCCTCCCGTCGGCGTGCGTCAGCGCGTGGCGAGCGCCGCGTCGCGCTCGCGCCACATCCCGAGGGGGAAGCCGCCGTCGACGAGGCCGATGCGTCGATGCACGACGAAGCCGTGCCGTTCGTACAGCCGCTGGCTGCCGGGGGTGGTGGCCTCGAGGTAGACGGCGCCGTCGCACCGTTCGAGGCCGTGCTGCAGGAGCGCGGCTCCGATGCCGCGCCCTCGCGCGTGCTCGACCACCGCGACGTCGGCGAGCAGCCAGTGCGCCGCATCCGGTCGTGCGCGCCGGCGCCGGAGCAGCGCGCGGATGGCGCTCACGGCGTGCGCGATGCCGATCGCGTGCACGTACCGCGGTGCCTGCCGCACCGTGGCCGCCAGGTCGCTGCAGGCATCGGGGCGCACCCACGCCGCGACTCCGAGGATCGACTCGCCATCGTCCTCGACGGCGACGTCGACGTGCCCGTGCGCGAAGGCGCCGAGGCGGAGCTCGGCCTCGTAGAGCCCTGTCATGCGCCGCAGGCGGTCATGCCTCGTGCGCACGGCTCGTCTGCCGACCGGGTCGTCCAGCAGCGCCGCGGCGACGACCCCGGCGCACCACCGCGCCTCGTCGATCGTCGCGGGGCGGATGCGCATGGAGTCCTCCTGAAAGATGAGCCAGATTCAGGATAGCGCTCCGCCGCCGATCGTGTCGGGCTCCGCGGGGGCACGCTGCGCGATCAGGACGTCGCGAGCCCATCGAGGTCGCCGAGCCACGCGCGCGGGGAGCGGCCGAGATGCTGCGAGAAGGCCCGCGAGAGCGCCGACGCGCTGCCGTAGCCGACCTCCGCCGCGGCATCGGCGATCGACGTGCCCGCGCGCAGCCGCTCCTGCGCCACGGTGAGGCGCCATCGCGTGAGGTGATCGCCCGGGGTCGCGCCGACCACGTCGCGGAAGCGTGCTGCGAAGGCGCTGCGCGACATCCGCGCCTCGCGCGCCATGGCGTCGAGCGACCAGCCGGCACCGGGGCTCGCGTGCACGGCGGCGAGCGCGGGCGCGAGCCGCTCGTCGGCGAGACCCGTGAGCAGGCCGGCGGGCACCCCGAGCTCGTCGACGTGATCGAGGATCCACCGCAGCACCTGGATGAGCACGACCTCGAACAGCCGATCGGCCACGAGGCGACGGCCGCAGCGCACGTCGTCGACCTCGTCGAAGAGCACCTGCAGCACGTGCTCGGCGCTGCCGAGCTCGTCGAGCGGCACGACGAGCATCGGCGGCAGCGTGCGCAGCAGCGGATGCGCGGCGCCGCCGACGACGTCGAGCGAGGCGCACGTGAAGTCGGAGCCGTCGCGCGCATCGGTGTGGAAGGCGTGCTCGACCGAGCCGGGGGAGAGGATGACCGAGGGGCGCTCGACCGCGAGGCGCCGCACGACCCCTCCGGCGTCGCGATACGTCGCCGTGAGCGTGCCGGAGCGGAGGACGTGCAGGAAGCCGCGGCCCGGCTTCGCGGGGAACGTCGTGACGCCGCAGAGCGCGCCGGCGTGGAAGAGGCGCGTCTCGACGCGGAAGCGCTCGAGCAGCGGCGTGAGGCGGTCGACTGCGGGCATGCCCCGATCCTAGGACGATGCGTCACGAATCACGGAGGATTCGGTACGCAGCGTCCGACGTGACTCGCGAGCATGGAGGTGCGGCGCCGCCCGGCGCCGCGAACGGCATCGTCAGGAGCATCCATGTCCATCGTCCCCGCCATCGACCGCGAGTCCGCCACCGGCGAGGTGCGCGCCCACCTCGACGAGATCCACGCCGCGTTCGGCGCCGTGCCCGCGATGTTCCGCGTCGTCGCCAACTCGCCCGCCGCGCTGCGCAGCATGTGGGGCTCGTTCGGGGCCTTCGGCGCAGGAGCGCTCGGCGCCGCGCTCGGCGAGCAGATCGCCGTGGCCGTCGCCAACCGCAACGCGTGCGAGTACTGCCTCGCGGCGCACACCGTGCTCGGGCGGGGCGCAGGCGTCTCGCGCGAGGCGCTGCGCGCCGCGCAGCTCGGCGACTCCGACGACCCGCGCGTCGCGGCGCTGCTGCAGTTCGCGATCCGGCTCGTCGACGCGCACGGGCACGTCGCACCCGACGAGGTCGAGGCGCTGCGGGCGCATGGCTGGAGCGACGAGGAGATCGTCGAGACCATCGGCCAGGTCGCGCTGAACGTCTTCACGAACACGGTGAACGTCGCGCTCGGCGTGCCCGTCGACTTCCCGAACGTGCCGCTGCGCACCATGGCCTGATCGCGCGGCCGCTCGCGAGGCGGCCAGGCGCTCCGCCCATCCGACGGGCGGGGCGCCTCGTCCGCAAACGGACGGCGCGAGGCGCACGGCCTCGTGGCCCGTCGTGCCGCCGACTACGGCCTCGGCGCGATGAGCTCGAGGAACTCGTCGGCCCCGGCCAGCGTGCGGGCGATCCGCTCGCGGCGCTCCCTGCCCTCGCGGCGGAAGTGCTCCGCGCGATCGGCGGGGAGGCCGGCCATCGGGTCGCTCGGGGAGGCATCCATCGCGCGCAGCAGCTCGGCCATCTCCTCGAGGCTGAAGCCGAGCGGCTTCATGCGCCGGATGAGGATGACGCGCTGCTCGTCGGTCGGGGAGTAGAGGCGGAAGCCGCCCTCGGAGCGGCCGGACGGCGGCACGAGCCCGACCTCGTCCCAGTGTCGGAGCGTGCGCAGCGACAGGCCGGTGCGGTCGGCCAGCTCGCCGATGTGCATCATGCCGTCGCTCGCCACGCCGCATCCCATCTCTACCCTCACGTCAGAGTAGTGTCGTCGGGGTCGGCCTCCGACCCTCGTGCTCAGCCATCGTCGCATCCCTCGATCGGCTCGAGCGCCGCGCGACGCCGCGCACCCTCGCCCTCTCCCTCGATGCGGGCCTCGCGCGCATCCCCGCCCCTGGAGGCACCCCATCGCCACCACCACCACCACGTCCGCGTCCGAGCGCTCGCGCCATCGCGACGATCCCTCGGTGCTCACCGTGCTCCGCACGCCGCGTCTGCTCACGAGGGAGGCGCTCGCAGGGCTCGTCGTCGCCCTCGCGCTGATCCCCGAGGCGATCTCCTTCTCGATCATCGCCGGCGTGGATCCGCGGGTCGGGCTGTTCTCGTCGTTCGTCATGGCGGTGTCGATCGCGTTCCTCGGCGGGCGCCCGGCGATGATCACCGCCGCGACGGGCGCGGTGGCGCTCGTCATCGCACCCGTCGCGCGCGACCACGGCATGGACCACCTGATCGCCACCGTCATCCTCGCCGGCCTCCTGCAGGTGCTCATGGGCGTGCTGGGCGTCGCGCGGCTCATGCGCTTCATCCCGCGCAGCGTCATGGTGGGCTTCGTCAACGCGCTGGCGATCCTCATCTTCGTCGCGCAGGTGCCCCACCTGCTGGGCGTGCCGTGGCTCGTCTACCCGCTCGTCGCCGTCGGCATCGCGATCCTCGTCGGCATGCCGCGTCTCACGCGGGTCGTGCCCGCGCCGCTCGTCGCGATCGTGCTGCTCACCGCGGCCGTCGTCGCCCTCGGCATCGCCGTGCCGACCGTCGGCGACCAGGGTGAGCTGCCCCGCAGCCTGCCCGAGCTCTTCATCCCGAACGTCCCGCTGACGTTCGAGACCCTCGCGATCATCGCCCCGTACGCCCTCGCGATGGCGCTCGTGGGCCTCCTCGAGTCGCTCATGACCGCGAAGCTCGTCGACGAGATCACCGACACGCGCTCGAGCAGGACTCGCGAGTCGTGGGGCCAGGGCGTCGCGAACGTGCTCTCGGGCCTGCTCGGCGGCATGGGCGGCTGCGCGATGATCGGCCAGACCATGATCAACGTCAAGGCCTCGGGTGCGCGCTCGCGCGTCTCGACCTTCCTGGCGGGCGTCTTCCTGCTCACCCTCGTCGTCGGCCTCGGCGACGTGGTCGCGATCATCCCCATGGCGGCGCTCGTGGCCGTCATGGTCATGGTGTCGGTCGCGACGTTCGACTGGCACAGCATCCGGCCCGCGACCCTGCGGCGGATACCGTGGAGCGAGACGATCGTGATGGTCGTGACCGTCGCGGTGGTGGTGGCGACGCACAACCTCGCGATCGGCGTCATCGTCGGCGTCGTGACCGCGATGGTCGCCTTCGCCCGGCGGGTGGCGCGCCTCGCGACCGTCACCCGCAGCGTGCGCGACGTCGATGGCGATCCGGTCGCGCACTACCGGGTCGAGGGCCAGCTCTTCTTCGCCTCGAGCGACGACCTCACGACGCAGTTCGCGTACGTCGACGATCCGCGGCGCGTCGTCGTCGACCTGTCGCGCTCGCACATCTGGGACGCCTCGACCGTCGCCGCGCTCGACGCGATCGAGACGCGCTACCGCGACCACGGGAAGACGGTCGAGCTCCGCGGCCTCGACGCGGCGAGCGCCGAGATGCGTGCGCGCCTCGCGGGCACCCTCGGCGGCGGGCACTAGCCCGTCGGTCGGCGGATCTCGCAGCCGTCAGCGCGGCGCGGGCGCGATCTCCTCGACGAGCGCGGCGATCCTCGCACGGATGTCGTCGCGGATGGGGCGCACCGCGTCGATGCCCTGCCCCGCGGGGTCGTCGAGCGTCCAGTCCTCGTAGCGCTTGCCCGGGAAGATGGGGCACGCGTCGCCGCACCCCATCGTGATGACGACGTCCGACTCCCGCACCGCCTCCGTGGTGAGCACCTTCGGCTGCTCGGCTGCGATGTCGATCCCCTCCTCGGCCATGGCTGCGATGGCGACGGGATTGATGCGGTCGGCGGGCATCGAGCCGGCCGAGCGCACCTCGACGCGATCGCCTGCGAGGGCTCGCAGGTAGCCGGCGGCCATCTGCGAGCGGCCTGCGTTGTGCACGCAGACGAAGAGGACGGAGGGCGTGGCGTCTGGCATGGTCTCGTTCCGTTCAGCGAGTGGGCAGGAGGTCGGCGAGCAGCCGATCGACGCGGGCTGCGATGTCGTCGCGGATGGCGGCGACGCCGTCGGGGGAGGCGAGGGCCGGGTCGCCGATGGCCCAGTCCTGGTATCGCACGCCGGGGAGGACGGGGCAGACGTCGCCGCAGCCCATCGTGACGACGACGTCGGCGGCGCGCACCGCGTCGTCGGTGAGCGGCTTCGGGAACGCAGCGGCGGCGGCCTTCGGGTCGATCGCGTCGAGGGCCGGGCGCACCGCGGCGTGCACGGCGCCTGCGGGGTCGGATCCTGCGGAGCGCGCGACGACGCGGCCGCCGGCGCGCGCGTCGACGAGCGCGGCTGCCAGCTGCGACCGGCCGGCGTTCGCGACGCACACGAACAGCACCTGCGGCACCGAGGTCGCGCGGTCGCGCGCGAGGTCGACGAGCCGCTGGTGCGCGAACCGCTCCGTGAGGGGCAGCAGGTGCGTGCGCCTGCCCGCGGTGCGGGTGAGTGCGGCGTGCGACTCGCGCACGAGCGAGAGCACGGTGGCGTCGGGCGCGGTGGGATGGGCGACCGCGAGCTCGATCGCGAGGCGGTCGAGCGCCTCGTCGACGCCGTCGCCGGTGCGGTCGACGTCGTGCGAGCCATCGTGCCCCTGGGATGCGTCGATCGCCGCGGGCGCGAACGACGCGAGCAGCGCCGTGACCGCAGGCCGCAGCGCGGGGTCGATCCGGTACCAGACCCAGGTGCCGCGGCGCTCCGACGTGAGCACGCCGGCGTCGCGCAGCACCTTCAGATGGTGGGACACCGTCGGCTGGGAGACGTCGGCGAGCCCCGCGAGGTCGCACACGCATGACTCGCCGCGGGCGTCGGCGGCGATGGCCGACAGCATCCGCAGCCGCAGCGGATCCGCGAGCGACCGCAGCGTGACCGCGAGCGCGGCGGCCGCGGTCTCGCCCATCGCGGCGGTGGCAGCGGAGGCGTGCACGACGGTCACGGCCGCGTCTCGACGCGCTCGGGGGCATCGAGGCGTCGAGAGCACTCCTGCATCGACATGCGTCTATATTGACACCGGTCGATGCTGAACGCAAGTGGGAGGCTGCGGATCGCGGCGATGCTCAGGCCGTGCGCCCGGCGCTCACAGGCGCGCCGCGCGGACCGGATGGCGGCCGCGCTGCTGGCATAGGATCGAGCGTCCGATTCGGGAGGTCATCGTGGACGTGCTGCTCGTGCTGGGATTCCTGGCCGCCGCCGCCATCGCCCTCGCGATCCCCGGGCCGGACTGGTTTATCGTCCTGCGCTCGGCGGCGCGCTCGCGCCGCAACGGCATGTGGAGCGCGCTGGGGCTGCTGTGCGGCCTCACGCTCCATCTGCTCGCGGCGGGCCTCGGCGTCTCGGCGATCCTCGTCGCGAGCGCGGAGGCGTTCATGGTCGTGAAGATCGCCGGCGCGATCTGCCTCGGCGTCCTCGGCGTCCGAGCGCTGATCGCCGCGGTCCGGCGCTGGCGCGCCCGCGACGAGGCCGTGCCGGCCGAGACCGAGGCGATCGACGAGCCGGTCGCGACGAGCTGGGCGTCGGCCTTCGCCGCGAACGTGCTGAACCCGAAGGCCGTGCTGTTCTTCGTCGCGGTCCTGCCGCAGTTCCTCACCACGTCGGCGCCGGTGGTGCCGCAGCTCGCCGTGCTCGGCGCACTGGGTCTCGTCCTCAGCGCGGCATGGTGGGCGGCGTTCGTGCTGGCGGTCTCGCACTTCCGCGCCATCCTGCGGCGTCGCCGGGCGCTCATCGCCATCGACGCCGCCTCCGGCACCGCGCTCGTCGGCATCGGCGGCGTGCTGCTGCTCACGAGCGTCCACGCGTAGGGCCTCGGCGCCGCGGGTGGTCGCGCCGCCCGGCGCGCGGCGTGCGGCGTGCTCAGAGGGCGTCGATGGGGATGCCGTGCCGCTGCGCCTGCTGGCCGATCGCGGCGAGCACCTGCTGCACGTCGGTCTCGGGCAGCGTGCCGAGGTTGACGAGAGCCGCCGCCGACAGGCCCGCCAGCGGCCGCGTGAGGGTGGTGGCCATGGCCTTCGTCGTGGCACGCGCCTCGATCGCCGGCCAGTCGCGCAGCTCGAGGGTCACGGTGGTCCACACGTCCGACACGCCATCGGCGCGCATCATGGCGCGCGTCGCGGCCCCGGCGACGCCGCGCCCGCCTCGTCGCACCCGGCCGATGCGCACCTTCGTGACCTCGCTCCACGCGATCGGCAGGCCACCCTGCACGACGATGCCCTCGTCGAGCACCACCGCGACGACGAGGTCGTCTCCACGCAGCCGAGCGATGCCAGCGGCGTTGTTGCGCTGGATGAGGGCGATGAGGGAGGTGAAGAAGGTCACGATGAGCACGATGAACACGCCCATCGCGGCCAGGCCCTCGACGACGCCCGCGATGAGGATGCCGGCACCGATCAGCGTGAGCACGCCGAACACGATCGACACGACCGTGCGCCGTGCGATGTATCCCGTGCGATCGCGCACCGGCTGGCGCATGTCGAGGCGGCGGGTCCAGGTGGCGGTGTCGAGCGTCATGGCTCGACGCTATGCGACCACGAGTCGCGAACCTGGGAGTCGCGGATGCGACGGCTGGTGGCCGCCAGGACGCTGCTCGCGGTCCTCGGCCGATGTCCGAGGATGGCGACGGCGACCCCGTGCGTGGTGACATTGCGATATCGCGATGTTGCGCTACGCTCGTGCCATGGAGCGACGACGCGACGTGGAGGCGGCAGCCGAGGTCTTCAAGGTGCTCGGCAATCCCTCGAGGCTCGACCTCGTCCGCCTGCTGGGGGAGGGGCCGCTGTCGGTGACTCAGCTCGCCGAGCGCAGCGGACTTCGTCAGCCGATGGTGTCGCAGCATCTGCGCACGCTGCGGCAGGCCGATCTCGTGGCCGCGACGCGCTCCGGCTCCGAGGTGCGCTACGCGGTCGCCGACGAGCACGTGCTGCACATCGTGGTCGACGCCGTCGCCCACGCCCACGAATCGCATGACGACCACGACTGAGGGAGCGACCATGACCACCACCGAGACGCACGCGGAGCACTCCGTCGACGAGCACCAGCACGGCGAGCAGTGCGGCCACGACGCCGTGCAGCACGGCGACCACGTCGACTACCTGCACGGCACGCACCGTCACGCCGAGCACGGCGATCACTACGACGAGCACGAGTCCGTCGCCGAGCATGCGGTCGCCGATCACCAGCACGGCCAGGGCTGCGGTCACGAGGTCGTCGACCACGGCGACCACGTCGACTACGTGCACGACGGCCACAGGCACGCCGAGCACGAGGGCCACTACGACGAGCACTGAGCCGACGGCAGGGGAGGGGTGACGGCGCTGCCGTCACCCCTCCTCGCTGCCGTCCATGCATCGGCACTCGACCGGCAGGTCAGGATGCCTCGCGCTCGAGTGCTGCGTCGTCGTCGCGGCGGTGGATGTGCAGGTCCAGCCGGCCGGGTGCCAGATCGTCCCGGAGGGCGCGGGTGCCGCGATAGTCGCCGTCACGCAGGCGCCTGAAGCCTCGCGTCGGCTCGGTGCCGAGCGACGCGAGTCTGGCTCGAAGACGCTCGACCTCGTGCTCGACTGCCGCCTCGTCGAGCGCGTCCGCGTCGTGGATGACGTGCAGGTCGTAGCTCTCGATGCCGACGTACCACAGCACGCCGTGGGTCACGGGAAAGAGGAGCGAGTCGAGATCGCCGCTGATGCCTCGCGGGCCGATCGACCGCGCATCCTCGCCCGCGGTCACGATGATGAGCGCCTTTCGTCCGGTGAGCCCGCCGTCGCCGTACCGACGCGGGACCCCGAGCTCGGGATCCAGGTCCCCGAGCGCGAAGCCTGCGGTGAAGACCCGATCGAACCACCCCTTCAGCATCGCCGGCACGCCGTACCACCAGAGCGGGAACTGCAGCACGAGCAGCTCTGCGTCGGCGATCTTGCCCTGCTCCTCGCGCACCTCGGCAGCCAGCTGACCCGCGGCGTACGCGTCGCCGAGCTGCTCGGCGATGTTGCCGCGCGTCTCGGCGAGCGTGCCGAGGTCGCTCGCGCGGAGGACCGGATCGAAGCCGTCGGCGTAGAGGTCGGAGGTGGCGACCCGATGGGTCTCGCGGAGCGCGTCGACGCCTTCGCGGAAGAGTCGCGCATTCAGCGATCCGCGTCGAGGATGCGCGTGCACCCACAGCGCGGCATCCGGATGCGGAGCGGCCGTGCGGGCGGTGGTCACGATCGCACCTCCTCGGAGCTCGCCGACGGGCCCGTCGCCATCGCGACGGCGACGGCGGCGAGCACGTGCCGGGCTCGATCCGCCTCGATCGTGCCCGTCAGCACGTCGCGAGCGAGCGCGTCACCAGCGCCGACGACGGCTCGCATGCGAGCGTCGTCGAGCCGTCCGACCATCGGCTCGAGCGCGTCCTGGCAGATGGTGATGTAGCCGCGCTCGGCGTCATCGCGGAGGCGTTCCAGCTCGGGGGAGCCGGCGAGCGCAGCGACGACGCTCGACATCTCGCGGCCCTCGGCGAGCCAGCAGTCGACGTATGCGCTCGCGACGAGCTCGCAGACGAGCTCGAGGTCGTCGACGGCGCCGTCGAGCGACGCGCGCAGCGTCTCGCGCTGGCGCGCCTCGAACTCCTCGTACAGCTCGACGAAGACGCCGGCGCGGTCGCCGAAGTGGTCGTACACGACCGGCTTGGCGACGCCGGCCGCCGTGGCGAGCCGACCCAGCGTGAACTCGTCGCTGCCCGCGGCCTGGATGAGCGCGCGCGCCGTGGCGATCAGCTGCGCGTGACGCTCGGCTCGGGGCAGCCGTCGGCGAGACCCCGTGGGTGCAACCTGCGTGTGCATGGCTGCCCTCCTCTCGTACCTACTTCTCGTAGGTTACCATCGGTAGGCAGTGCGGTCGAGCGCTCGGGGGATGACTGGGTCGGCTCGGTGGAGCCCCGCTCGTGCTCTCCGGGGTCTCGAGAGGAGCCGATCGGACGCGGCGTGCTCGCCGTGGTGCTCGCATCGGGGCTCCTGCTGCGCTGGATGGCGGGTGCCGCAGCATCCGGCCGCCTCGGGCGCGATCCGATCGCCGGCATCCGCACGCGGGCGACGCTCGCGAGCGACGCGGCGTGGCGTGCCGCCCATCGCCGCGCCGATGGCCTGACCCGTGCAGCAGGATGGTGCTCGATCGGCGCCGGCGCCACCGCGCTCGTGCCGCTTCCGATGTCGGTCGTCATCGCCGTCGTGCTGCTCGGCACGACCGGCATGATCGTGCTCGCGCTGCGGGCCGCGGTCGTCGGACGGCACGCCGCGCGTGCCGCCGATGGCGACTGACGCGACGCACGGGTGGCCTGGCCGCGTCGTCGGCGAGCGACATCTGGTGATCGCTGCCGAGTCGTCGAACCCGCGGCCGAGGACCGTCGCGCACCTGACCGAGCACCGTCGTGGGGAGGCGCGCCATCGGTCCGTGCGTGCTTCGGCGGTCAGCGCTCGCGCGGTGGCGTGATCAGCACTCCGCCGAATCGTGCCTCCCGGTAGTCCCACTCGCGTCCATCGACCCACACCCGCGCCGAGATGCAGGGGAGCGGTTCGTGCTCGCCGTCCGGCCAGTGCAGCACGAACCCACCGCCGAACGATGCGTTCGATCCGGCCACGCGTGCGCCGTTCGCATCGACTGCGCGAGCCTCGCATCCGTGGCACAGGTACTCGGGGTACCGGTCCGACTGGGCGACCTGGGCGCCGCAGTTCGGGCAGGCTTGCGTGCCACGCGACACAGGAAGGAACGGGCTCATCCGGCGAGCGTAGGCCGAGCGACGCGCGTGCGCTTCGCGCATCGCCGGCCGATCGGCACCGCTGTGGTCGCATCGACCTGTCCGTGCGACGCTCGCTCGCCGATCTGCGACGGATGCTCGGGAAGCGTCGCGGAACCCGGGGGCGCGCCGAGGGGTTCGCACGGGCCTCGTCCTGCCTTCGGCTGGGTCTCGGGGATGTCGGCCTCGGTCGTGAGCGCGGCGCCGATCACCCGTCCGCTGGCCGCCTTCGACGCAGCGACCGGCCCGGACGGCCTACCTCCCCGTCAGCGCGCCGATTCGCCACAGCGTCTCGTGCAGGGGATCTCGAACGAGCGGAGCGATGTCACGGCTCTCCTCCGACTGTCCGCCCGCGCGCATGGCGATGCCGAGCGAGATGTCGGGAGGTCCCGACGCCAGCGGAGACATCCGCAGGCGCGGGAAGCGGAGCCGGTCGTCGGGGGTCACGACGAGGGTCGGGACGAGGGCGACGCCTCCCCATGCTCGGCGAGGCCGAGCAGCGTCTCGGTGCTCGAGCTCTCGATCGCGATCCTCGCGCTCTGCAGCGTCGCCAGGTACGGGCCGCGGTGCAGACGACCCCGCCGGATCGGGGAACGAGGATGTTTCGCTGATCGAGCGCGTCGGCTCCGATAGGGGAGTCACCGTGGTCGAGGACGTCGGGGAGCGATGCCACGAGGAAGCCGCTTCGAATGACCGGGGCGAACTCGTGCACACTCCATCCCTCTTTCATTCGGACATAATGTGCATTATCGGCGTTCGTGCGGGCGGCGGCGAGCGGGGCGGGTCACGCGCCGAGCGCCTCCCACGCACGCAGCGACGAGGCGATCTCGTGCAGTGCATGAGCCGTCGCGGTGAATCCGTGGGTCGCGCATCGTGCGCGCAGCGCGACCGCGGCGTCGATCGCCGCGGATCGGCGCCGTCGTGCGTCCTCGTCGTCGAGCCATGTCGCGGCGCTCGCGACGTCCGCCTGCAGCACCGAGACGTCTGCCAGCAGGTCGACGAGCGCCTCGCCGAGGTCGACGCTCCACGGCGGGCTCCACGGCAGCTCGACCGAGGGCTGCAGCCCACGAGCGTCACGCTGCACGCGGCGCTCGAGTCGCCGACGACTCCCCCGAACCTGTGAGAATCCTGAGAGCATCAGGCTGGGCCGTCGTGCGTGGTCGACGCGTCCGGCTCGTCATCGTCGGATGCGCCGGTGAACGTCAGCACGCCGAACGTGATGGCGAGGGGCAGGAACACGACCCAGATCGACTCCCCCATCGCGAGGAACAGCAGCGCCAGCACGCCGAACGTGATCGCCAGTGGCAGGAAGGCCGCGTTCGCCCCGCGCAGCATCTCAGGCACCCACGTAGTCGGCGAGGTGCTGGCCCGTGATGGTGGCTCGGGCTGCCACGAGATCGGCCGGCGTGCCCTCGAACACGATCGTGCCGCCGTCGTGACCGGCGCCAGGTCCGACGTCGACGATCCAGTCGGCGTGCGCCATGACGGCCTGATGGTGCTCGATGACGATGACGGTCTTGCCGGAGTCGACGAGACGGTCGAGCAGGCCGAGCAGCTGCGCGACGTCGGCCAGGTGCAGGCCCGTGGTCGGCTCGTCGAGCACGTAGACGCCGCCGTCCTTCTCGGCCATCTGCACGGCGAGCTTGAGGCGCTGGCGCTCGCCGCCCGACAGCGTCGTGAGCGGCTGCCCGAGCGTGACGTAGCCGAGCCCGACGTCTTCGAGCCGCGACAGGATGGCGACGGCGGCGGGCGTGCGCGCCTCGCCCTCGGCGAAGTACGCGTGCGCCTCGGCGATCGACATGGCCAGCACCTCGCTGACGTCCTTGCCCCCGAGGGTGTACTCGAGCACCGAGGCCATGAAGCGCTTGCCGCCGCAGTCCTCGCACGTCGTCGACACGGTGGACATCGGACCGAGGTCGGTGAAGATGACGCCCGCGCCGTTGCACGTGGGGCACGCGCCCTCGGAGTTGGCGCTGAAGAGCGCCGGCTTCACGCCGTTCGCCTTGGCGAAGGCCTTGCGAACCGGCTCGAGCAGACCCGTGTAGGTCGCGGGGTTCGAGCGACGCGAGCCGCGGATCGCGGTCTGGTCGATCGACACGACGCCCTCGCGGCTCGCGATCGAGCCGTGGATGAGCGACGACTTGCCGGAGCCAGCGACGCCCGTGACGACCGTGAGGATGCCGAGCGGCACGTCGACGTCGACGTGCTTGAGGTTGTGCGTGGACGCGCCGCGCACCTCGAGCACGCCCGTGGGCTTCCGCACGCTCGGCTTGAGCGACGCACGATCGTCGAGGTGCCTGCCCGTGAGGGTGCCGCTGGCACGCAGCCCGTCGACCGTGCCCTCGAACTGGATCTCGCCACCGTGCGTGCCTGCGCGAGGACCGAGGTCGACGACGTGGTCGGCGATCGCGATCGTCTCGGGCTTGTGCTCGACGACGAGCACGGTGTTGCCCTTGTCGCGCAGCTGCTGCAGCAGGTCGTTCATGCGCTGGATGTCGTGCGGGTGCAGGCCGATCGTCGGCTCGTCGAAGACGTAGGTGACGTCGGTCAGGGCCGAGCCGAGGTGTCGGATGAGCTTCGTGCGCTGCGCCTCTCCCCCGCTGAGCGTGCCGGAGGGTCGGTCGAGCGACAGGTAGCCGAGGCCGATGGACACGAACGACTCGAGCGTCTGCACGAGCGACTCGAGCAGCGGCGCCACCTTCGGCTCGTCGATGCCGCGGGCCCACGCGACGAGATCCGAGATCTGCATGCTGCACGCATCCGCGATCGAGATGCCGGCGATCGTCGACGACCGCGCCGGTGCTGCGAGGCGCGTGCCCTCGCACTCGGGACAGGGCTGGAACGTGACGGCGCGATCGACGAAGGCGCGGATGTGCGGCTGCATCGACTCCTTGTCCTTCGACAGGAGCGACTTCGTGATCTTCGGCACGAGACCCTCGTACGTCATGTTCATCGTGTCGACCTTGACCTTGGTGGCCTCCTTGTAGAGGAAGTCGGCGCGCTGCTGCTCGGTGAGCTCGCGGATCGGCACGTCGCCGGGCACGAAGCCCGATGCGACGAAGATCCGCACGAGCCAGCCGTCGGCGGTGTAGCCCGGCACCGTGATCGCACCCTCGAGGAGCGAGCGCGAGTCGTCGAAGAGCTGCGCGAGGTCGATGTCGTTGACGCGGCCGAGGCCCTCGCAGCGCGGGCACATGCCGCCGAGCATCGTGTGATCCTGCTCGACCGCGATGCTGCCGCTGCCCTTGTCGACCGTCATCGAGCCCTGCACGCGCACGCTCGGCACGTTGAACGAGAAGGCGTTCGGCGAGCCGATGTGGGGCGACCCGAGTCGGGAGAAGAGGATGCGCAGCATGGCGTTGACGTCGGTCGCCGTGCCGACCGTCGACCGGGGGTTGGCGCCGAGGCGCTCCTGGTCGACGATGATCGCCGTCGTGAGGCCTTCGAGACGGTCGACCTCGGGGCGCGCGAGCGAGGGCATGAAGCCCTGCACGAAGGCGGGGTAGGTCTCGTCGATCATGCGCTTCGACTCGGCCGCGATCGTGCCGAACACGAGCGACGACTTGCCCGAGCCGGACACGCCCGTGAAGACCGTGAGCCGGCGCTTGGGGATGTCGAGCGAGACGTCCTTCAGGTTGTTCTCGCGTGCGCCCTGCACGCGGATGAGGTCGTGGCGGTCGGCGGGATGCTGGCTCGCGCTCATCGTGCTCCGTCGGTCGAGGCGTCTCGCCGCGTGCTGGGCGGCGCGACGATCACTCTAGGACCGACCCCCGACGGATGGCTCGGCGGGGTGACGCCGTGCCTGCGCGACCGCTACGCGTCGAGCGCCTGCAGCAGGTCGGCGACGACGTCGTCGGCGTGCTCGATGCCGATCGACACGCGGATGAGACCCTCGGGGATGCTCTTCGACTCGCTCGCCCAGCGTCGTCGGCGCTCGAGCGTGGTCTCGACGCCGCCGAGGCTCGTCGCGTGCCGCGCGAGACGCACCGCGGCGACGACGCGGTCGGCGCGCTCGGCGGACTCGACCTCGAAGGAGACGACGGTCGAGTAGCCCGGGTAGCGCACGCGCGAGACGGCCGGGTGCGCCTCGAGCGCCGTCACGACCGCCTTCGCGGTCGCCTGCGCGCGCTCGAGCCGCACGTCGAGCGTGCGCATCCCGCGCAGCACGAGGAACGCCTCGAACGGTCCGGGGATCGCGCCGTGCAGCGAGCGGTTGCCGTGCAGGCGCGCGAACCAGTCGTCGTCGCGGGTGACGATGGCGCCCATGATGACGTCGGAGTGGCCCGAGAGGAGCTTCGTCGCCGAGTGCACGACGATGTCGGCGCCGTCCTCCAGCGGACGCTGCAGCAGGGGCGTGGCGAACGTGTTGTCGACGGCGACCGGCACGCCGGCCTCCTTGGCCGCCGCGACGATGCGCGCGACGTCGGCGACCTCGAGCGCCGGGTTCGTGGGCGTCTCGAGCCACACGAGCGCTGCGCCGTCGATGGCGGCGATCACGGCGTCGGCGTCCTCGACGTCGACGAGCTGCGGCTCGATGCGCCCGGCGGCCCGGTGCTGCTCGAGCAGGCCGAGCGAGCCCTGGTACGCGTGGCGCGGCACGACGACGCGCCCGCCGACGGGCACCTGGTCGAGCACGGCGGCGACGGCGGCCATGCCCGAGGCGAACGCGAGCGCGCGGCCGCCCTCGAGCTGCCCGATGGCATCCTCGAGCGCCGTCCACGTGGGGTTCTGGAAGCGGGCGTACTCGAGGTCGCCGCCCGCGATGTACGACGACGCGAGCGTGATCGGCGCGTTGAGCGGCTGATCCGACTCGGCGGGCGGGCGGCCTGCCGTGACGGCGATGGTGGCGGGGTGCTTGCTCGCGTGGGTCACGCGACCACGCTACGTGCTGTCGCGCGCCCGGGCGGGCATCCACACGATGTCGCGCGGACCGCTCGAGCGCCAGCCCCCACCGACCCCCAGCCTGCACGGGCTAGCCTCGCCTGCGTGCCGGTCGTCATCGCGAACCCCATCGCGCGCGCCTCGCTGCGCGGCGTCCGGGCGCTCGAGGCCGCCGCCCACGTCGACGTGCGCTGGACGGGCGACGAGCGCGCGGACGCCCTCGCCCGCCGCGCGCTCGCCGAGGGCGCGGATGCCGTCGTCGCGGTCGGCGGCGACGGCACGATCCGCGACGTCGCCGACGTGCTCGCTGGCACGGGCGTGCCCATGGGCATCGTCCCGGCAGGCACGGCCAACCTCTTCGCCCGCAACCTCGATCTGCCGGTGCGCGACGTGGCACGCGCGGCGCGCATCGCCCTCACCGCCGCTCCCCTGCCCACCGACCTCGGGCGCGTCGTGCTGCACGTCGGCGACCGCGTCGACGCACCGCGCGCGTTCCTCGTCGTCGTCGGCGTCGGCCACGACGCCACGGCGGTCGAGGCCGCGTCGCTCGCTCGCAAGCAGCGGCTCGGATGGGGTGCGTACGTCGTCGCAGGCGTGCGCCGCTTCGCGCATCCCCTGCTCGAGGTGCGTGCGCGGCTGGACGACGAGCCGACCGTGCGCACGCAGGCGTGGACCGTGCTCGTGCACAACACGGCCCGCATCACGCTCGGGCTGCGCGTCGTGCCGGACACGCGCCCCGACGACGGCCTGCTGCACCTCGCTGCGGTGTCGCCACGACGCGTCGCCCACTGGGGCCGCATCGCCGCGGCCGGCATGGGGCTCGCGCGCGCCGAGGGCGTGCTCTCGCATCGCACGGGCCGCCGCGTGCGGCTCGACGCCGACCGCATCCCCGTGCAGATCGACGGCGATGCGCACGGCCGCATCACGCGCCTCGACGCATGGATCGACCCCGGCGTGCTGCTCGTGCGCCGACCTGGAGGAGCCCGATGACCGACGCCCGCACCCGCATCCTCGCGACGCTCGCCACGGCCGACGACCTCGACGCCGTGCTCGCGGGCTTCGACGTCGACCGCCTCATGCGCGCGTTCGATGGACCCCTGCTCGCGCGCGACCGCCGCGCGGAGCTCGCGGTGCTGCTGTGCCTGGACCGAGCGCGCGACCTGTCGGCGTCGGTGCTCGCCGAGGTCGTGCACGCCATGCGCTCGCTGCGCAATCGCGGCACGTTCTCGGGCGCCATCCGCGGGGTCTTCGACGCGCTCTCCGGCGAGGAGTTCCGCGACTTCAAGTACCGGCTCAACGCCACCGGCGACCGGCACGACCTCGAGCACGTCGTCTTCGAGCGGCTCACGCTCGTCGACCGGCATCACGTGCTGCAGCGCATCCGCGACGAGGCGCGCGGCCTCGACCACCACGAGCTGCGCATCCTCTGCGACATCGACGACACCGTGAAGTCGATGCTGCACGACCGCCGGTTCGCGCGGGGCACCGTGTACCCGGGCGTCGTGCAGCTGCTGCGCGAGCTCGACGACGGCGCCGCCGCGGAGGCGGGCCGCCCCGGCGACCTGACGTTCGTCACGGCGAGGCCCGAGGGGCCGAGGGCTCTCATCGAGCAGTACACGCGCGACGCGCTCGCGCCGCTCGGACTGCCGCCGCACACCGTGCTCGGCGGGTCGTTCCTCAACATCGCCACGAAGGCGTCGATCGCTGCGCGCAAGCTGCAGAACTTCGACCACGAGCGCCAGCTCTTCCCCGAGTGCCGCTACGTGTTCGTGGGCGACTCCGGGCAGGCGGATCCGCAGGTCGGACAGGCGATGGTCGCGCGCGACCCGGAGTTCATGGCGCGCGTGCTGATCCACGACGTCACGGGCGTGCCGCAGGAGCGTCGGGCCCGCTGGGCGCAGCAGGGCGTCTCGACGTTCTCGACCTACTCGGGTGCGGCGCGCATCGCCGCGGGGCTCGGGCTCGTGTCGGAGGCGGGGGTCGAGCGCGTGCACGCCGCCGTGCTCGAGGGGCTCGACGGCGAGGGCGTCCGCGAGGGGCACCGCGACGAGCTCGTCGCCACCGCAGAGCGCGAGGTGCAGGGCTGAGGCCCGCGGCTCAGACGCTGTCGGGCTCGCTCGCGAGCAGCTGCGCGAGCCAGGCGTGGCCCGCCTCCATGGCGACGGCGGGCGCGCTCGTGGAGCGCACGAGCAGGTCGTCGGCGGTCGCGCGGGCGCGCTCGACGAGCCACGACGGCCAGCCGTGGCTCACGGAGCGGGCCGCGAACTCGTCCTCGTCGTCGAGCCACGGCGCGAGGCCGCTCGCCGGCACCACGAGGTCGAGGTCGAGGTCGACGTACTCGACGATCCAACCCTCCCCCGTCTCGTCGCGGCGCACCGTCGGCGGCGTCGACACGTCGACGTAGGCGTCGACGTCGGCGCGGTCCCACCATCCGGGCAGCATCCACGTGCCGTCCGGCCAGGCCTCGGTGGTCGGCGGCACGAGGCGCACGAACGCGTGCCCCGAGAGGTACTCCTTGCGCCACCCCTTCTGCACGGTGGTGCCGGCGCTCACCCCGATCCAGAGGCCGTGCTCGTCGGTGCCGAGCACCGTCGCGTCGTAGCGCCAGTGGGGCTTGCCGTTCCACTTCGCACCCTCGACGCGCACCGCATCGCCGGGCTGAGGCGCGCCGCCCGCGAGGCGATCGAGGCTCGCGAGCACGTCCTCCGCGCTGAACTCGTCGCCCGAGGCTCGGATCTCGTCGGCGGTCCACCAGCGGTGGGCGAGGATGTCGTCGAGCTCGTCGTCCATGCGGTGCTCGTCGAGCGGCGTGAAGCGCTCGCATCGCCACAGGTACGTCGTCGCGTCGGTCGCGGCGTACGGGTGGCCGTCGGGATGCGGCACGCGAGCGTGGCCGATGGGTCCGACGAGGGCTGCCGGGTCGACCCGCTGCCCCGTCTCCTCGAACAGCTCGCGCACGGCGGCCTCGAGCTCGGTCTCGTCACCCTCGATGCCCCCGCCGGGCGTCAGCCATCGGGGCGGCGCGACGTCGGCGTCCCACCGCGTGCGCAAGAGCAGCGCGGCACCCGTCGGATCGACGCACAGCACGCGCGCGGTGCGACGCACCCCGCGTGCGTCGGCGCGAGCGGCGATCAGGCGTCCCGTGCGTCGTCGGGGCCGGGCTCGGTGGCCTCGGCGGGCTGCGCGGGCGTCTGGGCTGCCTTGCGGCGGCGCGAGACGAGCAGCATGACGCCCCCCACGACGACGATCGCGATCGCGATGGCGGCGATGGCCCAGGAGGCGATCTCGGTGGCGGTCACGGGAAGCTGGTCCACGGCACGATCCTACGCGTCGCGATGGGGCGCGGATCGCGTCGAGCGGCGTCCCGGGCGCGCCGCGCGTCAGCCGTACCGCTCGCGATAGCGCGCTCGGGCGGCGGGGTGCAGCGACGCGGGCGCCGTGTCGATGAGGTTCGACGCCGTGAGGTACTGCACGCCCACGGAGTCGTCGGGCACGAGGCGCTCGGCGTCGTCGACGAGCGCGTCGACGAGCGTCGCGGCGATGGCAGCGGCGAGGTCGGGGCGTGCGACGAGCAGGTTCGAGACGCCGATCGCCGGGATGGGCCGCGCGGCGTCGACGACGCCGGCCGGCACGGCCGTCGACGCGTAGAGGCCGGGATGCGCGGCGTCGAGCGCAGGCAGCGCGGGCGTGCAGTCGACGAGCGTCACGCGCGTCGTGGAGCGCAGCCGCTCGACCTCGGGGATCGGCACGCCGCCCGACCAGAAGAAGGCGTCGATCGCGCCGTCGCGGAGCGCGTCGACCGCCTCGGTCAGCTGCAGCGCGGAGCGCTCGACCGCACGCGGCCCATCCCACAGGTCGACGGCCTCGAGCACGCGCTGCGCGGTGAGCGCAGCACCCGATCCGGGCGCGCCGATCGACGCGCGGGCGCCGGCGAGCGCGTCGAGGGTGCGCACGGTGCCGTCGGCGCGCACGACGCACTGCAGGTAGTTCTGGTACACGCGACCGATCGCGACGAGCTCGGTGTCGGCCGCCTGCGCCTCTGCCACGGCATCCGCGAGCGCGATGGCGAGGTCGGCGTCGCCGCTGCCGAGCAGCGCGAGGTTGTCGACGCTGCCCTGCGACTCGCGCACGCGGAGGTCGGCGGCGCCGCGGTCTGCGAGCGCCGCCGCGAGCAGGTCGCCGAACTGCACGTAGGTGCCGCCGCGCTCGCCGCACGCCATCGTGAGCCTCGGAGGGGTGGCTCCGATGCCGCAGCCCGCGAGGGCGCTCGCGAGCGAGCCCGCGACGAGCGCGCCGCCCGCGGCGAGGACGGCGCGACGCGTGACGCTCACGCGGCGCTCCGCAGCACGATCGTCACGGCGAGCCCGCCGCCCGCGCCGGACGCGATGGTCGCGCGTCCGTCGTTCGCGCGGGCGAGCTCGTGCAGGATGGCGAGCCCGAGCCCTGAGCCGGGCAGCGCCCCGTGCGCCGACGCACGCCAGAAGCGCGTGCCCGCCCTCGCGAGGTCGTCGGCGGCGAGGCCCGGGCCGTCGTCGACGACGGAGACCACGACGCCGTGCTCGTCGCGCTCGACGCGCAGCGCCACGGTGGCACCCTCCCCCGCGTACTTGCGGGCGTTGTCGAGCACGATCTCGACCATCTCCTCGAGGTCGCTGCGGCGGCACGCCACCGCGACGTCGCCCTCGCCGGATGCCACGAGCCGCATCTCGGCGGCGGCGAGCGGCTGCACCCAGGGCTCGGCGAGCGCCGCGGCCGACGTCACGTGCTCGCGCGGCGACGCGTCGGCGAAGCCCGTGCGACGCCCGCTCGCCTCCGCGGTGGCTCGATGCTCGGCGTCGGCGAGGTCGAGCATGCGCTCGACGGTGCGCTCGAGCCTCGCGAGGTCGACGTCGATGGCGGCGAGCATCTCGGGGTCGGGCTCGTCGCGGCGCGCGGCGTCGAGCCGCAGGCGGATCGCCGCGAGCGGATTGCGCAGCTGGTGGGATGCGTCGGCCACGAAGCCGCGCTGCTGCTCGAGGGCGTCCTCGACGCTCAACGCCATGCGCTCGAACGTCGACTGCAGGCGGCGCAGCTCCGGCGGCCCCGTGAGCGGCGTCGGCTCGGGCTCGCGCAGCTCGGCGAGCGCCGACGCGGCGGCATCGAGCGCGCGCACGGGCCGCAGCACCCACCGCGTCCACTGCAGCGACGCGGCGAGCAGGGTCGCGAGCACGAGCGCGCCGGCGACGGCGACGACGACCCACCACCGCACGACGTCGGCGCGCGCCGCCGTCACGTCGACCTCGAGCACGACGGCCGCGACGGGGACGCTCGCGTCGGCCAGCACCGGCTCGGCGACGAGCGCCGTCTCGCCGCTCCAGGGCACGACGGTCGCGAGCGACCACTGGGGCACGGCACGGGATGCCGTGAGCGCGAGGCGCTCGACGTCGCCGTCGCGCTCGAGCGCACCCGCCGACGCGATGACGTCGCCCGCGGCGTCGACGACGAGCACCGACTCGCCGTACGTCGCGTGCAGACGATCGAGGTACCGCGCGAGGGCGGCGGGGTCGTCGTCGCGCACCGCCGACTCGGCCCGCTGCACGATCTGATCCATGGTCGTCGAGCGCTGCAGCGTCAGCTGCTGCGTGCGCGACACGGCGATGCCCTCGGCGGCGGGGACGACGACGGCGCACACGGCGAGCAGCCCCAGCAGCATGAGCGGCAGCAGCACGCGCAGCCTCACGCGCGCCCGACCTCCTCGAGCCTGCATCCGAATCCGCGGATCGTCGTGATCGCGAGAGCGGGCAGCTTCGCGCGCACCTGCGCGAGGTGCACGTCGTAGGAGCGGGAGGTCGCGGCGTACGCGTCGCCCCACACCTCGTCGAGGATCTGCTGCCTGCTCACCGCGCGACCGACGTCGCGGGCGAGCACCGCGAGGAGCGCGAGCTCGGTGGGCGTGAGCGCCACCTCGGCACCGGCAGCCGTCACGCGCCGCGCTGCGAGGTCGATGCGCACGTCGCCGATGGCGACGACGGCGTCGCGCCGCTCGGCGGCGGCACCCCTGCGCCGCGAGACGGCGTCGATCCGGGCGAGCAGCTCGTGCATGCGCACGGGCTTCACGAGGTAGTCGTCGGCGCCAAGGCGCAGCGCGCGCACGGTCGACCGCTCGTCGCCGCGCGCCGTCACGACGATGGCGGGCACGTCGCTCACCTGCCGCAGCCGGCGCAGCGCCTCGAGCCCATCCATGTCCTCGAGGCCGAGGTCGAGCAGCACCGCATCGGCATCCCGGTGCCGCAGCAGCACGTCGCCGCCTCGTGCCACGGCAGCCGCCTCGTGGCCGGCGCGCTCGAGCACGGCGACGAGCGCCCCGGCGACCGAGGCGTCGTCCTCCGCGATGAGCACCCGCACCCTGCATGGTAGGCACGCGCGGCGGTCCGTGCTCGCCACCGCAACGTCAAGGCGACGTAAAGATGCGGGCCGCACGGCGCCGGATGCGCGTCGGCGACCCCAGGATGGGTCGCATGTCGACGACGACCCACGCTCCGGTGAGCCTCCGCAGATCCGTCTCCAACACGTTGAAGGGCTCGGCGGGCAACCTCGTCGAGTGGTACGACGTCTACGTCTACTCCGTCTTCGCCTCCTACTTCGAGTCGCAGTTCTTCGCGGAGGACGACCAGAACTCGACGATCTACGTGTGGGCGATCTTCGCCGTCACCTTCCTCATGCGCCCGCTGGGCTCGTGGTTCTTCGGCCGCTTCGCAGACCGGCACGGTCGCCGCCTCGCGCTGTCGGTGTCGGTGTCGCTCATGGCGGCGTGCTCGTTCGTCATCGCCATCACGCCCACGGCGGCCGTCATCGGCGCGGGTGCCGCCATCATCCTCATCCTGTGCAGGCTCGCCCAGGGCTTCGCGACGGGTGGCGAGTACGGCACGTCGGCCACGTACATGTCGGAGGCGGCCGTGCCCGGCCGCCGCGGCTTCCTCTCGTCCTTCCACTACGTCACGCTCGTCGGCGGGCACGTGCTCGCGCAGGCGACGCTGCTCGTCATGGTGCTCACGGTCGACGCGACCGCGATCTCCGAGTGGGGCTGGCGCGTCGCGTTCGGCATCGGCGGCGTCGCGGCGCTCGTGGTCTTCTGGCTGCGCCGCACGATGGACGAGTCGCTCACGACCGAGGCGATCGAGGCGGCGCGCAGCGGCGAGTCGCGGCAGGCGGGCTCGATGCGCGAGCTGCTCGTGCACCAGTGGCGACCGCTGCTGCTGTGCTTCCTCGTGACGATGGGCGGCACGGTCGCGTTCTACACGTACTCCGTCAACGGCCCGAGCATCGTGAAGGGCGCGTTCGCGGGCGACGACGTCGTCACGGGCACCGTCATCAACCTCATCGCGCTGACGATCCTCATGCTGCTGCAGCCGCTCGGCGGCTGGCTCTCCGACATCGTCGGCCGCAAGACGCTGCTCGTCTTCTTCGGCATCGGCGGCGTGCTCTACACGTGGTTCCTCCTCACGTGGCTCCCGCAGCAGACGAGCCCCGTCGCGGCGTTCGCGATCCTGGTCGGCGGCTTCGTCATCCTCACGGGCTACACGTCGATCAACGCGGTCGTGAAGGCCGAGCTCTTCCCGACGCACGTGCGCGCGCTGGGCGTCGGCTTCGGCTACGCGCTCGCCAACTCGATGTTCGGCGGCACCGCTCCCCTGCTCTACGCCGCCGCGAACGGCGCGGGTCAGGTGCCGCTGTTCATCGGCTACGTAACGATCGCGATCGCCGGCTCGCTCGTCGTCTACGTCGTGTTCCTCAGGAACAAGGGCACCAACTGGCTCGACGACGAGGCGGGGATGCGCCAGCGGGCCGGCGCGCGACGGGGCTGAGCGCCCGGATGCGTCGAGGCCCCGCACGCGATGGCGTGCGGGGCCTCGTCGCGTGCCCGGCGGCTCAGGCGGTGATGTGCCTGCCGAACCAGTCGAGCACGGCCTCGAACCGCTCGACGCGATGGCGCGGCTGCCCGGAGCGCGTGAGCTCGTGGTCCTCGCCGGGGAAGACGAGCAGCTCGGCGTCGGTGCCCTGGCGGTGCAGGGCGGCGAAGTACCGCTGCGCCTGCTCGAGCGGGCAGCGCAGGTCGCGCTCGGAGTGCACGACGAGCGTGGGCGTCGTCACCTGCGAGACGACGGCCATCGGGCTCTGCGACGCGACGAGCGCGGGGTCGGTGCCGACGTACTCGTCGCCGAAGAACGACCCGATGTCGCTGGTGCCGACGAACGCGTCGGGGTCGAGGAAGCCGCGCTCGACGATCGCGGCGCGGAAGCGCTGCTCGTGCGCGATCGTCCACGCCGTGAGGTAGCCGCCGTACGAGCCGCCCATGATGCCGACGCGGTCGGCGTCGAGCCGCGGATGCGCGGCGAGGGCGCCGTCGAGGAAGTCGAGCACGTCGTGGAGGTCGACCGTGCCCATGCGCTGCCGGATCGAGCGCCCGTGCGCCTGGCCGTAGCCGGCCGAGCCGCGCGGGTTGCACTGCACGACGGCGTAGCCTGCGGCGACCGCGACCTGCGCCTCGTCGAACACGTGGACGCCGTACTGCGCGAACGGGCCGCCGTGGATGTTGAGCAGCACGGGGTGCGGTCCCTCGCCCTCGGGCAGCCACACCCAGCCGTGCACGCGCTCGCCGTCGCGCACGACGAGGTCGTGCTCCACGGGCTCGACGATGCCCGCTGCCTGCAGGGCAGCGCCGAAGTCGGTGAGGATGCGCACGGCGCCCTGCTCGACGACGCCGAGCTCGCCGAACGAGGTCGGCGTCTGCACGGTCGCGACGATCGTGCCCGCCGCGGCTGCGACGCCCGTCGCCTCCGTCGCGTCGGCGGTGAGCCGTGCGACGCCCTCGGCGCCGACGTGCAGCACCTGCACGCGGCCGCGGGTGCGGTCCTGCACGAGCACGCCGTCGTCGACGAGGGTGAGATGGCCCTCCGCGAGGTCGACCGTCTCGGGGTCGGTGCGCAGCTCGACCGAGTCGCCGACGACCCGGTAGAGCGCGGCGTTGCGGGCGACGAAGTCGATGCCGCGCTCGCCCACGTGCTGCGCGACGACCCAGAGGCCATCCGCATCCGCGGCGACCTCCGCGATCGACAGGTCGTGGCCGGTGCCGAGCAGCTCGCGCTCCTCGCCGCCGTCGGCGGGGATCGCGACGATCGCGTTCCGCAGGTCGGTGCGCGCGCCGTGGTCGACGCGGATGGCGAGCACCTCCGTGCCGTCGGCGCTCCACACCGCGCCGACGTGGTCGACGTCGCCCGACGTGAGGGTGCGCGACTCGGGGATGCGCGATGCGGGCTCCTGCCGCTCGGCGTCGCCCGCGTCGGCGGGCGACGGCGCTCGGTCGTAGTCGGGCTCGGCGGCCGCGTCGACGACGGATGCGACGGCCACGCGGCTGTGCGCGTCGATGCGGTAGCCGACCCCGTTGCGCTGCGCGTGCAGGTCGAGGATGCGCCGCGGCGACTGCGCCTCCGGCGTCAGGCCCTCGACGGTGCCTGCGCGGCCGGGCTCGACGTCGCGCACCGTGAGCGCGAGGCGCGCGCCGTCCGGCGAGATCCGGAAGCCCGTGACGCCGCCCGCGACGTCCGTCGTCTGCACGGGCTCGCCGCCGTCGGCGGGCATGACCCACACCTGCGGTCGATCCTTCGCGTCGCCGCGCAGGAAGAGGATGCGCGAGCCGTCCGGCGTCAGCTGCGGCGCTGCATCGGACACGCCCTGCGTCAGCCGCGTGCGCGAGCCGTCGGCGAGCGAGACGCGCCACAGCTGGCCGACGCCGCGGTTCGCGGCGATCGACGGCCGGGAGGCGGCGACGACCGCCCATCCCGCGTCGGGATGGACGGCCGGCCGCGACAGCTCGACGAGGAGCTCGATGTCGGCGGCGCGCATCAGGCCTGCGCCTGGAAGCCGGACACGTCGCCGACGAGACGCGTGTGGTCGTGCGGCACGGGGTCGACGACGGCCTGCGCCACCTCGGCGGCGAACTCGTCGACGTCGTACAGGCGCCCTGCATCCTCGCGGCGGCCGGCGATGGCGCCCGGGTTCGCGCGCTCGAGCAGCGTCGCGGTGATCGTGCCCTCGATCATGTCGCCGGAGACGACGACGAGGTCGATGCCTCGCGCCTCGAGCTCGACGATGCGCTCGCGCAGCGCATCCTCGCCCGCCCGCTTCGACAGCGCGACCGCCTCGTACTCGGGCATGGTCGGCACGGTGCGGATGAAGTGAGCCTGGTGGCTCGTGACGAACACGACGCGCGCACCGGGGCGCAGCACCGGGATCGCGGCATCGAGCAGCGCGACCTGCGCGTCGCGGTTGAGCCGCATCGCATAGTCGTCGCCGAGGCCGGCCTCCATGCCGCCCGAGGCGTTCATGACGAGCACGTCGAGACCGCCGTACGCGTCCTTCGCAGCCTGGAACATGGCCGCGACGCTGCCGGCGTCGGTGAGGTCGGCCTGCACGACGAGCGCCTGGACGCCCGTCTCGCGCGCGGCGGCGGCCACCTTCTCGGCGCGCGGCGCCTTGTTGCGGTAGTTCACGACGACGTCGGCACCTGCGCCGGCCAACAGGCCGACGGTCGCGGCGCCGATGCCACGGCTCGAGCCGGTCACGAGCGCGGCCTTGCCTGCGAGCGACGCAGGCTGCAGCGGGTTCTCCACGAGTGCTCCTTCTTCTCGACCCTCGACCCTACCTTTCGGGTGCGGTCGCGCGGCGGAGGCGCCCGGGCCGCGCGACACCCAGGGTGCGTGCGGACGCGCTCGATAGGGTGGCCGCCAGGAGGGGTGGATGGACATCTGGATGTGGGCGTGGGTCGGGTGGCTGGCCATCGCGCTGATCTGCCTCGTCATCGAGCTCATCACGCTCGAGCTGACGTTCCTCATGCTGGGGCTCGGCTCCCTCGTGGGGCTCGTGTCGAGCCTCACCGGGCTGCCCATCTGGGCGCAGGTCATCATCGCGGCCGTCGCAGCCGCGCTGTTCCTCTTCCTCGTGCGGCCGTCGCTCCTCAACCGCATCCATCGCTCCGGCCAGAGCGCTCGCACGAACGTCGACGCCATCGTCGGCATCGGCGGCGAGGTGACGAAGCAGTTCGTCCGTCTCGCAGGCGAGGTGACGCTCGCGAACGGCGAGACGTGGTCCGCCCGCCTCTCCCCCGTCACGCGCCCTCGCGACCTCGACGTCGGCGAGCGCGTCGTCGTCACCGCCATCGAGGGCGCGACGGCCGTCGTCGTCCCCGCCGAGCGCTGACCCCAAGACACCCCGTACCCGAACCGCTAGGAGACGCTCGACATGGACCTCTTCGGCCCAGTCCTGCTGCTGATCATCGTCGCGATCGTCCTGATCGTCGTCGTCGTGATCATCGCCAGGTCGATCCGCATCATCAAGCAGGGATTCACCGGCATCGTGGAGCGCCTCGGCCGCTTCCACCGCGTGCTCGGCCCCGGCCTGAACATCCTCGTGCCGGTCATCGACCGGCTCGCGTACAGCGTCGACATGCGCGAGCAGGTGCGCACCTTCCCGCCGCTGTCGGTCATCACCGAGGACAACCTGAACGTCGCGATGGACACCGTCGTGTACTTCCAGGTCAACGACCCGCGCTCGGCGACGTACGAGATCGCCGACTACCTCTCGGCCGTCGAGCAGCTCACGGCGACGACGCTCCGCAACGTCGTCGGCTCGATGAACCTCGAGGAGGCGCTCACGAGCCGCGACGTCATCAACTCGCAGCTGCGCGCCGTGCTCGACCAGGCCACCGGCAAGTGGGGCATCAAGGTCACGCGCGTCGAGCTGAAGTCGATCGACCCGCCGCAGTCGATCCTCGAGCCCATGGAGAAGCAGATGCGCGCCGAGCGCGAGCGTCGTGCTTCCATCCTCACCGCCGAGGGCCTCAAGCAGTCGCAGATCCTCGAGGCCGAGGGTCAGCGCCAGTCGACGATCCTCCGCGCAGAGGGTGACGCGAAGTCGCAGGTGCTGCGCGCCAAGGGTGACGCCGAGGCGCAGGTCGTGCTCGCCAAGGGTGAGTCCGAGGCCATCGAGCGGGTCTTCGCAGCCATCCACGCCGGCGACGCCGACAACAAGCTGCTGGCCTACCAGTACCTGCAGACCCTGCCGAAGCTCGCCGAGGGCGACGCGAACAAGCTGTGGATCATCCCGTCCGAGCTCACCGACGCGCTGCAGGAGATCGGCAAGGGCTTCTTCCAGGGCAAGGCCGAGGTGCCCTTCCAGGCGACGAGGACCTTCACCGACGGCCAGGGGCCGTCGATCCTCGACGAGACCTTCGAGCCCGACTCGGTGAGCGACGTCGCCGTGCCCTCGATCGCCGAGACCCTCAAGGACTCGGGCATCGACCCCAAGGGCGCCGGCGAGGCGACGAGCATCTCGTCGTCGACGTCGATCGCCGACGAGACGCCGGGCGTGGGGCTCGAGGATGCCCTCGACTCCGTGCGCGAGGCCGAGCAGGAGGTGCCCGGTCAGGCATCCGAGCCCGGTCGCCGCTCGGCGCCGCAGCCGCCGGCTCCCCCGCAGCAGCCGCCCTACCCGCCGCAGCAGCCGCCGCAGCAGTGAGGTTCCTCGAGGGGCCTCGGCCGCGCATCCTCGCCCACCGCGGGCTCGCGACCGAGGCTCCCGAGAACACGCTCGCCGCATTCCGAGCAGCCGACGCCGTCGGCGCCACCCACGTCGAGTCCGACGTGCGCGTGAGCGCCGACGGCGTCGCCGTGCTCCACCACGACGCGTCCCTCGAGCGCGTCGCGGGCTCGTCCGTGCGCGTCGAGGATGCGACGTTCGCCGAGCTGCAGGCCATCGACCTCGGTGGCGGCCACGGCGTGCCCGCGCTCGCCGACGCGCTCGAGGCGCTGCCGCACGTGCGATGGAACCTCGACCTCAAGGTGCCGACGGCCGTGGCGCCCGCCGTGCGCGCGATCCGCGAGGCCGACGCCGTGCGTCGCGTGCTCGTGACGTCGTTCGACGAGCGCACGCGCGCCGAGGCCGTCGCAGCCCTCCCCGGCGTCGCCACGAGCGCGTCGCGCGCCATCATGGTGCGCGCGCTGGCTGCGGTGCGGCTCGGGCTGCGCGGCACGACGTCCCGGGCGCTCGAGCGCGTCGACGCCGTGCAGGTCCCCGAGCGTGCCGGACGCATCCGCATCGTCGACGAGCGCTCGGTCGCCGCGTTCCACGCCGCGGGGGTCGAGGTGCACGTGTGGACGGTCGACGAGCCGGCGGCCATGCGCAGGCTCGTCGCGCTCGGCGTCGACGGCATCGTCACCGACCGCGCCGACGTCGCGATGGCGACGCTGCGCTGAGGGCGAGGGTGTCCGAGGGGCGCGGTAGCCTCGCGGGCATCGACGCGAGGAGGCGCACGATGCCCATCGACTTCCAGGTCACGTTCGACGCGCACGACCCCGAGGCCCTCTCCGCGTTCTGGCGCGACGCGCTCGGCTACGTGCATCCACCGCCGCCGGGCGTCGACCTCGCACCGGGCGACGATCCGCTCGAGGCATGGGATGCCTTCCTCGAGCGCATGCAGGTGCCGAGCGAACGTCGCAACGACTCGTCCGCCCTCGTCGACCCCGAGGGCAGACGCCCGCGCCTGTTCTTCCAGCGGGTGCCCGAGGGCAAGACCGCGAAGAACCGCGTGCACCTCGACCTCCGCGCCGCGGCCGACGTGGCACCCGAGGAGCGCATGCAGGCGCTCGAGGCGGTGTGCGCGCGCCACGTCGCGGCGGGTGCGACGCGTGTGCGCAGGCACGAGCCCGAGCCGCCGCTCTCCCTCGGCTTCATCGTCATGCACGATCCCGAGGGCAACGAGTACTGCCTCGACTGAGCCTTCGCCCGCTCGTCACTCCATCGAGCGACGCGGACGCGCGCGGATGCCGCGCGCCCCCCACAGCGTCACGCGGCGCAGCGTGTCGAGCACCATCCCCACGTCGGTCTTCGAGACGCCGACCGCTCGCTCGGTGAACTGCACCGGCATCTCGACGATGCGGCCGCCCGACTGCGCCACGCGCACCGCGAGCTCGATCTGGAACGCGACCGAGTCGGTGCGCATCCGGTCGAGGGGCATGCGTCGCAGCACGCGCGTCGAGTAGACCCGGAACCCGGAGGTGAGATCCTGCACGTCGGTGCCGAGCAGCGAGCGAGCGTAGCCGTTGCCGATGCGCGAGAGCGCGCGCCTGCGCCCCGCCATCGCGCGCACGTCGCCGCCTGGCACCCATCGCGAGGCGATGACGAGGTCGACGTCCTCGTCGATGGCATCGAGCATCTCGCCGAGGAGCGTGACGTCGTACGAGCCGTCGGCGTCGATCACCGCGACGGCGTCGACGCCCGCGTCGAGCGCGCGACGGAAGCCCTCGCGCACCGCGGAGCCGTAGCCGCGCTCGGTGCGGTGCAGCACCTCGACGCCGGCGTCCTCGAGGGCGAGTCGGTCGGCGAGCTCGCCGGTGCCGTCGGGGCTCTCGTCGTCGACGACGAGCACGCGTGCGTGCGGCACGGTCTGCCGCAGTCGACCGATCGTGCGCTCGAGGCTCTCGGCCTCGTCGTACGTCGGCACGACGACGAGCGCGCTAGGCACGCCGTCTCCGCACGAGGGCGAGCCCCACGAGCGCACCGATCGACGCGATGACGATCGCACGCTCGATCGCAGCACCGGCGGCCATCGCGGGCGTCACGGTGTCGCTGAGCGGCAAGGTCTCGATCATGGCTCCAGGCTCGTACTGCGGCAGCCTATCGACCATCGTGCCGTCGGGCAGCACCATGGCGCTCGTGCCCACGGTCGACACGTTGACGAGCGCGCGGCCCGCCTCCTGCGCGCGCAGCTGCGCGATCGCGAGCTGCTGCACGTTCTCCCACGAGCCCTCGCCGAAGTCGGCGTTGTTCGTGGGCGCGAGGATGATCTGGGCGCCGTGCTCGGCGACCATCTCGCGCACGAGGCCGTCGTCGATGATGTCGAAGCAGATCGCCAGGCCGTAGGCGACGCCGTCGACGTCGAAGGCGTTCTCGCTCGTCGGGTCGAGCGAGTAGTCGCGCGGGATGAGGTCGAGGAAGCCGAGGGCGTCGAGGATGGGGCCGAAGAAGTCGCGCTCCGGCAGATACTCGGCGAACGGCACCGGGTGGCGCTTGCGGTAGTCGGCCTGCACGCCCTCGTCCCACAGCAGCAACGCGTTGTACGTGTCGTCGCCCTCCGCGGTCACGGCGCCGAGCACGAGAGGTGCACCGACCTGCTCCTGCACGCGGTCGAGCAGCGCGATGCGCGCCGGATCCTCCTGCGGCTGGTACTCCCCCGCGTTCTCGGGCCACACGAGCAGGTCCATCTGCTCGCCCTCCAGCAGCTCGGTCGCCTCCGCGTGCTGCGCGATGATCTCGCCCGCCGTGTACGGAGCGAGCAGGCCGGCCTCGCTGTCGCCCTGCACGGCCCCCACCCGCACCTCGCCCGTCTGCTCGACGGGGAAGGCGGGGATCGCGACGAGCGCGACGGCCGCAGCCGCCGCGACGACGGCCCGGCGCCGCACGAGCATGCCGCGTGCGAGCGTGAGGCACGCGCCGAGGGCCGCGACGAAGGCGATGAGGAACGTCAGGCCCGAGGCGCCCACCCACGATGCGGCGTCGCCGATGGGGCTCGATGCCTGCGAGTACGCGAGGCGGCCCCACGAGAACCCGCCCCACGGCACGGTCGACGACAGCGACTCCCGCAGCATCCACACGCCTGCGAGCAGCGCAGGCAGCGCGACGAGTCGCGCCCAGGAGCCGCGCAGGCGCTCACCGAGCCGCCACGCGAGCGTCAGCAGCATGCCGCCGAGCCCCCACCACACGGCCATGAGGCCCGAGAGCCCGACGAGGGGCACCGGCCCGAGGTACACCGTGATCCACTGGATGTGCACGAGGAAGAAGACGCCGCCCGTGAGCGTGCCGACGCCGAATGCCGCCGACATGCGCCGACCGCGCTGCGCGACGATCGCGAGGGCGGCGCCCGGCAGCACGAGCGGCCACCAGTCGAAGGGCTGGAACGACAGCACGAGCAGCGCCGCGCCGCCGATGCCGGCGAGCACGGAGCCCCAGGCGGGCATCGGCGCCCGCAGCCGCAGCGGCCTCATGCGGAGGCCTCCTGGCCGAGGTCGGCGACGCCGCGGCGGATGCGCTCGACGGCGTCGCGCGCGGTGCGGCGGATGCGGGCGGAGCCGACGTCCTGCAGCTGCTCGAGCACGTCGACCGTCTGCCGCACCCAGCGCACGAAGTCGCCGGCGGCGAGGTCGGTGTCTCGCAGCACGGCGTCGAGGTGCGCGCCGCGCGCCCATCGATGCATCGCGACCGACAGCCCGGTCTGCGGCGGCTCGCTGCCGGGCAGCCTGCGGCCGCGTTCGAGGTCGTCGAGCTCGGCCCAGAGCGTCGTCGTGGCGGCGAGGGCGTCGCGGAACGGGCCGCCGGGCAGGTGGCGCTCGGATGCCTGCTCGCCGCGGCGAGGCTCGAACACGAGCGCGCAGACGAGCGCCGCGAGATCGGCGGCGTCGAGCCGCGTCCACAGGCCGCGGCGCAGCGACTCCGACACGAGCAGGTCGCGCTCGCCGTAGATGCGGCGCAGCGTCTCTCCCGCCGCCGTCACGACCTCGGCGCCGTCGTCGCCCGTGGTGACGTAGTCGAGCGTGCGCAGCACGTCGCAGATGCGATCGAACCGCTCGGCGACCTCGCCGGTGCGACGCGAGATCTGCCGGTCCGTCTGGTCGACGTCGCGCCTCAGGCGCCAGTAGCGCTCGCCCCAGCGCGCGTGGCTCTCGCGATCCGGGCACGCGTGGCAGGGATGCGAGCGCATGAGCGCGCGCAGGTCGCGCAGGCGCTGCTGCACCGCGTCGCGCTCGGCGTGGCTCAGCCCGTTCCGCGCGGCGTCGCGCTCGAGGTCGCTCGACTCTCGGCGCAGCCGCGCGTACTCGGCGAAGTCGCCGAGGTGGCACGTCATCGACTCGGCGTAGCCCTCGAGGCTCGCACGCTGGTCGACGACCTTCCGCGCGAGGGCCACGACCGATCGATCGGCCTGGAACTGCGCGAACGACGTCTCGAGCACGCCGCGCGTCCGGTCGACGCCGAAGCGATCGATGAGGTTGACCGCCATGTTGTACGTCGGGCGGAAGCTCGACTGCAGCGGGTACGAGCGGCGCGACGCGAGGTTCGCGATCTCCTGCGGGGTCTGCTCTCCCGTCCAGACGATCACCGCATGTCCCTCGGTGTCGATGCCGCGACGCCCGGCGCGCCCCGTGAGCTGCGTGTACTCCCCGGGCGTGATGCGCACGCGGGCCTCGCCGTTGAACTTGTCGAGCCTCTCGAGCACCACCGTCCGCGCGGGCATGTTGATGCCGAGCGCGAGCGTCTCGGTGGCGAAGACGACGCGCAGCAGGCGACGCTGGAAGAGCTCCTCGACGATCTCCTTGAACACGGGCAGGAGTCCGGCGTGGTGCGCTGCGACGCCGCGCTCGAGCCCGTCGACCCACTCCCAGTAGCCGAGCACCGCGAGATCGGACTCGTCGAGCCGCCGCGTGCGCTCCTCGACGATCGCGCGGATCTCGGCGCGCTCGTCGGCGCTCGTGAGCGCGACGCCACCGCGCACCACCTGCTCGACGGCCGCGTCGCATCCCTTCCTCGAGAAGATGAAGCAGATCGCCGGGAGCATCGTCGCGTCGTCGAGCAGCTCGACGAGCGCGACGCGATCGACCCTGCGCTGCTGGCTCTCGCCGCGCCACGTGGACGAGTCGCGCACGACCGCGCCGCGGCGCATGCCCTTGCGGCCCTGCTGCCCGCGGCGCACGTGCCGGTTGTGGCCGCCACGATCGCGGTGGCCGTGCGCCGCGGAGCCGTCGCTGCCGCGCGTGCGCTCGACGAGCTCGCGGCTGGGGCGATGGCTCTCGGCGTCGCCGCGCGAGTCGAACAGGTCGACGAGCGAGCCGCGCACGAGCACGTGCCCGTCGAGGGGCACGGGCCGGTGCTCGCTGAGCACGACGCTCGTGTCGCCGCGCACCGCCTGCAGCCAGGCGCCGAACTCCTCGGCGTTCGAGACCGTGGCGGAGAGCGACACCATCCGCACGTGCCTCGGGAGGTGGATGATGACCTCCTCCCACACGGCGCCGCGGAAGCGATCGGCGAGGTAGTGGACCTCGTCCATCACGACGTGCTCGAGATCCGAGAGGTCGCGCCCCTCGTAGAGCATGTTGCGCAGCACCTCGGTGGTCATGACGACGACGCGCGCGTCGCCGCGGATCGACGTGTCGCCGGTGAGCAGGCCCGCGTCGTCGCCGTACACCGCTTGCAGCTCGCGGAACTTCTGGTTCGACAGCGCCTTCATCGGCGTCGTGTAGAACACGCGACCCGTCGGCGCGGCCATCGTGAGGTGGATGGCGAACTCGGCGACGATCGTCTTGCCGGCGCCCGTCGGCGCCGCGACGAGCACGCTGCGCCCCTGCTCGACGAGCTCGCACGCCTCGCGCTGGAATGGATCGAGGCCGAACGGCAGCGCAGCGCCGAAGGCCTCGGTGGCGATGCCCGTCACGCGGGCTGCCCGACGGCGGCGTCGGCCGCGAGGCGCTTCGCGCGTCGGCGGTCGTTGAGCACGGCGATGCCCGCCGCGCCGAAGTACAGCACGACGATGGGGCCTGCGATGAGGAACATCGACAGCAGCTCGCCCGCGGGCGTCACGCATGCGGCGAACAGCGCGATGCCGAGCACCGCCCAACGCCAGCCCTGCAGGATCGCCGTGCCGGATACGGCGCCCGCGAGGTTCAGGAACACCACGAGCACGGGCACGACGAAGCCGAGCCCGATCGCGACGACGAGCTTGAACGAGAAGTCGAAGTACTCCTGCGCCGACAGGAACGACGTGAGCGACTCGGGCGCGAAGCCGACGAAGAGCTGGATGATGCGCGGGAGCAGGAACCAGCCCATGGCGCAGCCGCCGAGGAAGAGCGGCACGGAGGCGACGAGGAAGCCCCACACGTAGCGCCGCTCGTTGCGGTGCAGGCCCGGCAGCAGGAATGCGAGCAGGTGGTAGAGCCACACGGGGCTCGCCGCGATGAGGCCGACCAGCAGGCCGATGCGCATCTTGATGTCGAAGGCCTGCGTGATGTACGTGATGTTCAGCTCGACGAGCCGGCCCTCCTGCTGCAACGCCACGAGGGGCGCCGACAGCAGCTCGAGCACGAGGTCGGAGAGGAAGAAGCCGCCGATGCCGAGTCCGGCGATCGCGGCGAACGAGATGACGAAGCGCCTGCGCAGCTCGCGCAGGTGCTCCACGAGCCGCATGCGTCCCTCGGGATTCGAGGCACCGCGCCTCGCGGCTCCGGCCGTCACGGCCATGCGCTACTTCGAGTCGCGCGCGTCGCCCGACGTCGTCGTCGTGGTCGTCTCCGCATCGTCGGCGGGTGCGTCCTTCTTCACCTCGCGCTTGAAGATGTTGATCGACTCCCCGACGCCCTTCGCGAGCATCGGCAGTCGCGTCGCACCGAAGATGAGCACCACGATGATGAGGATGACCCACCAGTGGGAGGCCAGGTTGGCGCCGAATCCGCCCATGATGTCTCCTGTCGTCTCCCCCAGGGTACCGCGATCGCGCCCCGATGACGCAGCGTGGCGCGTCGATCCGCTGTGCGAGGGCTATGCGTCGAGCGCTACGCCGCGCCGTCGCCCTCGCCTGCGCGCAGCGCGTCCTCGGCGAAGCGGCGCATGGCGGCCCGCGCGGATGCGGGGCGCAGCACTACGGCGTCCCCGCCGAGCGATGCGACCTGGCGGAGCACCGCGTCGGCGTTCCACACCCGGATGTCGACGATCTCGTGCTCGCCATCGGGGCGCGAGGGCCCGTCGGCGTAGTCGGAGAGCATCGCAGCCGCTGCGGGCGTGGCGCGGACGACGATCGTCTCGTCGGGGTCGATGCGCTCCCGTGCGGGCGCGAGCGCCGCATCCGGGAACGGGACGTCGGCGTGCGCGACCGACTCGGTGCGATCGACGCGGAAGCGGCGCTCCGCGCCCCGATCGAGGTCGAAGCCGCGCACGTACGCCTGCCCGTCGCGCAGCTCGAGGGCCGTCGGTGCCACCGTCCGGCGCTCGGTGGGCGCGCCGGGCTTGCGGTAGTCGAGGTGCACGACGACGCGATGCTCGATCGCGTCGCGCACCGCGCGTGCCGTCTGATCGGCCACGGGCGCGTCGACGCCGATCGTCGCGGCGGCGGGCACCGCAGCCCGCGCGAGGCGTCGCACGAGGGCCGCGACGGCTGCGTCGTCGACCCCCTGCACGCCCTGGATCAGTCGCAGGCCGGCGAGGATCGCGCCCATCTCCCGCGGCGCGAGGCGGATGACGTCGCCGTCGAGCGCCGGGCGGTGGCTCAGCTCGATGACGCCGTGCTGCTCGTAGGCGTCGTAGTTGACGTCGAAGCGCTCGAAGTCGCCGAGGCCGTCGGGCACGCCCGACATGAAGATGAGGTCGACGGCGTCGCGGATGCGCTGCTCGGGCACCTCGAAGTGCGCGGCGGCCTCCTCGACGGTGACGCTGCGCTCGGCCGTCAGGTACGGGATGAGGGCGACGAGCAGCGCGATCGACTGCCTCGGACCCTTCGCCTTCGCCATCAGGCGTCCTCTCCGTGCGCGTCGCGGATGCGCTCGAGCCGTGCACGCACGAGCGCGGCCAGGTCGGCGGGCTCGAGCACCACGACCTCGGCGCCGTAGCCGGCGAGCTCGTCGGCGAGCAGGTTCGAGTCGGCGTGGTGCAGCGTGAGGACGTCGCCATCGACGACGGTGTCGCGCCGGCGCGCGAGGCGCACCTCGGCATCCGACCCCGGCAGCACGCGGACGGTCGCCGTCGCGCTCGACCAGATGCGCTCGAGGTCGGCGAGCGCCGCGTCGGCGGCGCCCTCCGGCACCCCGAACGGCTCGGCCGGCCTACGGCTCGCGACGTCGCTCACGACGCGGCGCATCAGGAAGGTGCGGGTCGCGCCGCGGTCGACGTCGAAGCCGTGCAGCATCCACCGACCGCGGAACAGCAGCACGCACCACGGCTGCACCGTGCGCCGCGTCGCCGCGCGCTCGCCGGGCTTCAGGTAGGCGAACTGCACGACGTGACCGCGCTCCGTCGCGCGCTTCAGCGCCTGGAAGGCGCGGTCGACGGCCGCCTGCCTCGGCAGCACCGCGTGCGCGAGGCCCGCGCGGTATCGCGGGTCGGCGCGCAGCTTCGTCGTCGCGAGCTGCGACTCCTCGGTGAGGCCACCGTCGCGCCACACGCGGAGCGCGAGGTCGATGAGCGTGCGCTCCGCATCCGAGAACGCGAGGTCCTCGGGCGCGCCCACGGCCTCGTCGAGCAGCCGGTAGCGCGACTCCTGGTTGTTGTCGTGCTCGGTGGGCGGCGTGAAGACGTGGATGACGAAGCCCTGCTCGCGCAGGTCGTCCTTGTCGCGCTCGAACTGCCGCTCGAGGGCTGCGTCGATCGGGCGGCCCTGGTAGCCGGCGACGCGCTCGAACAGCTCGCGCTTCGTGGCGCCGTGCGCAGCGTGGAGGAGCGCCAGCATCAGTGAGAACTGGCGCTCCTCGACGCTGACCTGCGTCACGGAGCCTCGGCGTCCAGGATGTCGATGACGAAGACGAGCGTGCGGCCGTCCTGGTAGCCGAGCTCCGGCGGCACGACGGCGACGACCTGGCTGCCGACGTCCTGACCGGTCACGGCCTGCTGGAAGCCGGGGATGAGCTCGTCGAGCGTGAACCGCGCCGGCGCGGAGCCCCACGTGGTCTCGGTCACCTCGTCGGCGCCCCACTCGGCGAGCGTGTACTGCACGACGACCTCGTCGCTCTCGCCGACCTCGGCGCCGTCGCCCTGGATGGTCGTGGCGACCGTGAGCTCGGTGGGTGCCGCGGTGCTCGGGAACGTGAGCCCCGGCGTGCCGTCCGGTGCGATCGCGATGGCGGGGATGCCGCCCACCGCGGGCTGCGGGAAGCCTTCGGCGCGGCCGGCGAACGTGTCCTCCACGTCGAGCAGGAGCACGGCGGTCGACGCCGGGTCGATGCCGGACTGCGCGACCGACTCGCCGAAGAGGTCGGCGAACGGCGCCACGAGCGCGACGGTCGAGTCGGCCGTCGCGCACTCGAGGCCCTGCGACAGCACGGTCTCGCCACCCGTGCGCAGCGTGAGCTGCGCGGAGGCCGGACGCATCTCGTCGCCGCTGTCGTCGGCGAGCGCGCGCAGCAGCGTCTGGTCGGTCGACTCGAGCACCTCGCCGGTCGTGCCGTCGTACAGCGTGTAGTCGGCGACGACGACGTCGCCGGGAGCCGCCGGGTCATCGGTCGCACCCGAGATGCTCGCCTGCGTCTCGTCGCTCGCGAGCGGCGTGTCGAACGGCACGTCGGTCGGCGTCGCGTCGGACGTGGCGCGCACGCCGTTCGAGGCGCCACCCGGCTGGATGGACGGCGTGCACCCTGCGATGGACACCTCCGACGGGATGACGTGGCACGCCGTGAGCGCGGAGCCGACGACGAGCAGGGTGGCGACCGCGGTGAGCGGCCGACGGAGGGACTTGGTCACGCGTCTTCCTTCGTGGAGGGAGTCGGGTCGATGGTACCGGCGGCGAGTCGGTCGGACTGCCTCCTCGCGTCGCGCAGGGCACGGCGCAGGCGCTTGTCGCTCTTCTCCCGATCGCCGACGGCGCCGGGCGTCCACGCCTCCACGTCGGCGTCGGTGTAAGAGGCCTTGTTCGAGCGGCGCTTGAACGAGGGGATCTCGAGGTCGTCGGCCACGCGGCGCGCCGTCATGAGGAAGCCCGTGTGGGCCACCATGCGGTGGTCGGGTCGCACGGCGAGGCCGTCGACGTGCCACGAGCGGATGAGCGTCTCCTGCGAGTGCGGCTCCGCGAAGCGGCCGTCCTCGCGCACGGCCTCGACCGTGCGCGACAGCTGCGTCACGGTCGCGACGTACGCGAGCAGGATGCCGCCGGGCTGCAGCGCCGTCGCCGACGCGTCGACGCACTCCCACGGAGCGAGCATGTCGAGCACGACGCGATCGGCGGTCTGCTCGGGCACGTGGTCGCCGAGGGTCTCGGCGAGGTCGCCGACGGCCGTGCGCCAGTTGGCGGGCCGCTCGCCGAACCATCCGGCGACGTTCGCCTCGGCGATGTCGAGGAACTCCTGGCGCCGCTCGAACGAGACGAGCTCGCCCTGGCCGGCGAGCGCGCGCAGCAGCCACAGCGACAGCGCACCCGAGCCCACGCCGGCCTCGACGACCGTGAGGCCCGGCTGGATGTCGGCGTAGGCGAGGATGTGGCCGGCGTCCTTGGGATAGACGATGGCCGCGCCGCGCGGCATCGACATGACGTAGTCGTGCAGCAGCGGCCGTACCGCGAGGTAGGCGTGCTCGCCCACGTGCACGATCGAGCCGTCGGGGTGCCCGACGATCTCCTCGTGCGCGAGGGCGCCGTGCTGCGTGTGGAAGGTGGCGCCCTCGGTGAGGACGATGGTGTGCAGGCGCTGCTTCGGGCCCGTGAGCTGCACGGGGTCGCCGAGGCGGAGCGGGCCGGTGCGGGGCGTCATGCGCTCACGCCCACGAGCGCGCGCACGTCGTCGACCGAGCGCCCGGCGAGCGTCGGCCAGAGCGTGATGCCCTCGACGGCCGAGATGTCGGCCTCATGCGGGACGCCGACCGTCACGAGGCCCGCGCGCACCGCCGAGGCGGTGCCGGGGATCGAGTCCTCGAAGGCGACGGAGGCGGCGGCGCGCGCGCCGAGCGCGTCGAGCGCCTGCAGGTACGGGTCGGGGAAGGGCTTGCCGCGCGTCACCTCGTCGCCCGTCACGGACACCGTGAACGGCTGCGCACCCAGCTGCGCCTCGCTCGTCGACAGCACGAGGTCGGCGAGCGCCCGCGTCGACATCGTGACGAGCGCGAGCGGCACCTGCGCCTCGCGCAGCGACGTCAGCAGCTCGGCAGCGCCAGGCCGGAACGGCACGTGCTCGCGCAGCTGCGCCAGCACCTCGCGCTCGAGCCGAGCGACGATGGCGTCGGGATCCATCGCGACGCCCCTGCCGATCATGTACCGGGCGCCGTCCCACAGGTCGACGCCCACGAGGGCACGCTCGTCCTCGCGCGTCCACGCCACGTCGAACTCGGCCACGAGGCTGCGTTCGGCGACGCGCCAGTAGGACTCGCTGTCGATGAGGGTGCCGTCGAGATCCCACAGCACGGCATCCAGATCGCTCACCGCACCATCCTACGTTCCGCCGCTGGGTGCACCGACCGGTCGACCGCGCGGCGCGGGCGTAGGGTGGTCGCCTGATGAGAGGACGTCGTTCGTGAGCACGGGACCCATCGTCGGGCGCATCATGCTCGTCGCGTTCGAGGGGTGGAACGATGCGGGCGAGGCGGCCTCGAGCGCCGTGCGACGCGTCATCGAGGCATGCGAGCTCGAGCCCTTCGACGAGATCGAGCCGGACGACTTCATCGACTTCACGTTCGCGCGCCCCGTGATCCGGCGTCTCGAGGACGGTACGCGTGCGCTCTCGTGGCCCGCGACGATCGCCTATGCGCCGACGAGGTCGAGCGCCCGCGAGGCGATCGTCGAGGACGCGGGCATGTCGGTGTCGACGGGTGCCGACGGCGAGCTCTTCGCGCTCCTCGGCGCCGAGCCGAGCCGAGGCTGGCAGGACTTCGCCGAGCAGGCCGTCGACATCGCGCGCCAGTGCGAGGTCGACGCCATCGTGTTCGTCGGCGCGATGCTCGCCGACGTGCCGCACACGCGCCCCACGCCCACGACGATCACGAGCGAGTCCGCGTCGCTCCGCCATCGGCTCGGGGTGCAGCAGAGCGAGTACGAGGGCCCCACGGGTATCATGAGCGTCATCGCGATGGCTGCCGAGCAGGTGGGCATCCAGACGGCGAGCGTGTGGGCGTCGGTGCCGCACTACGTGCACGCGACGCACGTGCCGAAGGCCACGATCGCGCTGCTCGACCGGCTCACCGAGCTGCTCGACATCACCGTGCCGCTCGGCGACCTGCCTGCTCAGGCGGGCGAGTGGGAGACGGGCGTCGACGAGCTCGCCGACCGCGACGACGACATGCGCGCGTACATCGGCCACCTCGAGCAGCAGCGCGACACCGTCGAGAGCCCCGAGGCGTCCGGCGAGGCGCTCGCGCAGGAGTTCCAGCGCTTCCTCGAGACGCAGCACCCCGACGACGAGGCGGAGGGCGACGGCGACGAGGACGGCGACGACCGTCCCGCTCCCCCACCGCCCGTCTGATCGCTCGCGACCGCGATGGCAGCACCCTCGGCCGCCCCCGGGCGCGGCAGGCTCGCACATGCGGCATGGACGACGGCGACGACCATGGGCATCACGGCCGCGCTCGTCGCGGGGGTCGCCGTCGCTCCCCCGTCCCGACGCAACGACGCCATCTCGGCCGACACGGCGTGGTCGTTCGGCGTGCCGGCCTGGATCACGGCAGTCGTGCTGCTCGCCGTGATCGTGGCGGTGCCCGTGCCCGCCAGGCATCGAGTCGCCGCCGCGCAGGCCGGGCAGGTCGTCGCGATCGTCGTCGGGCTGCTGCTGACGGGCTTCCTGCTCTGGCGTCTCGTCGTGGGCGCCGACGACGATCGGGGCTTCTCGACCGCGCAGGTGCAGGCAGCGAGCGCCGGCCTCGGCGTGCTCGTCGCGCTCCTCGCGACCTTCGTCCTCCGTTGCCGCCGGATCCTCGCGCCCGAGCGGGCGCGACGCGCAGCCCGGCGAGCGCGTGCCGTCGCGTGGCGTCGCAGCAGGAATCATCGCCGCGCACCCGGGCGACGACGATGACGGCCGTCGCCGACCCGCCTGCGCGGCGAGGCGTGCGTCAGGCGTCGCCGCGCGTGCGTCGCCTGGCCGCGGCCGCCTCGCTGCGGCAGCGGCGCGAGCAGTACAGCACCGCATCCCACTGATCGCGCCCGCTCCAGCGCTTGCGGTCGGTGAACGGGCGCCCGCACTGCGCGCACGCCTTCTCGCGCTTCGGCTCCTTCGCCATGCGGCGGCTCCTCAGCGCAGCCGGACGCCCAGGAGCGCGTCGATCGCGTCGATCGAGACGTCGTCGGCGGGCGCGCGGGCGACGAACGCGTCGACCGCCTGCAGGGCAGCCGGGGTGTCGAGGTCGTGGTGCAACGTGTACCGCAGCCAGTCGAGCACCGAGTCCTCGAGCGACGGGTCGTCGGGCAGCACCTGCGCCCACGACGTCCAGCGGTCGAGGCGCTCGTTCGCGACCTCGAGGTCGGCGTCGGTCCACTCCCAGTCGCTGCGCCAGTGGTGGTCGAGCAGCGCGAGCCGGATGGCGGCGGGACGCACGCCCTCGTCGAGCAGGGCGCGCACCTTCACGAGGTTGCCGAGCGACTTCGACATCTTCGAGCCCTGGTACGCGACGAGCCCTGCGTTCGCCCGCGCGACGCTGAAGAGCGACGC
Source organism: Agrococcus sp. GCM10030265 (assembly GCF_042666675.1). Lineage (NCBI taxonomy): Bacteria > Bacillati > Actinomycetota > Actinomycetes > Micrococcales > Microbacteriaceae > Agrococcus > Agrococcus sp. GCM10030265. Next base: position 458,833 of record NZ_JBHTCZ010000002.1, on the reverse strand, counting down.
GCCGAGCGCGAGGGCGTGGTGCGCCTGCATCTCCTGATGGGGGAAGCGCAGGTCGGTGCCACCCGCTGCGACCGTGAAGGGCGCGCCGAGCTCGGCCATCGCGATGACGGCGCACTCGATGTGCCAGCCCGGCCTGCCCCGGCCGACGGGCGACTCCCACGCGGGCTCCCCCGGCCGCTCGGCACGCCACAGCAGCGGATCGAGCGGGTCGCGCTTGCCTGCGCGATCCGGGTCGCCGCCGTGCTCGCGCGCGAGGTGCAGCATCGCCTCGCGGTCCGTGCGGCTGCCGAGGCCCAGCGGGTACGCCCGCTGCCGCGTCGTGTCGAAGTACACGTCGTCGTCGACGCGGTAGGCGTCGCCGGAGTCGACGAGCCGGGCCACGGCCTCGGCGATCGCGTCGATGCGCTCGGTCACCGCGATCCACGAGTCGGGCGGCAGGATGCGCAGCGCCGCCATGTCGGCGCGGAACACCTCCTGCTCGCGCTCGGCGAGCTCGCGCCAGTCGACGCCGTCGCGCGCGGCGCGCTCGAGCAGCGGGTCGTCGACGTCGGTCGAGTTCATGGCCGTGCGCACGTCGACGCCCGCGTCGAGCCACACGCGCGTCAGCGTGTCGCTCGCGAGGTACGTCGCCGCGTGGCCGATGTGCGTCGCGTCGTACGGCGTGATGCCGCACGTGTAGAGCGAGGCGTCGTCGCCCGAGGGCACGACGAGCGGGGCGTCGGTCTTCGCGTCGTGCAGCGCAGGGCGCTCGCCGCGGCCGGGCAGTCGCGGGGTCTCGGCCCGCTCCCACGCCCTCACGCGGCGATCCAGCCTGCGCCGAGCGCCACGAGCAGCGCCGTGCCGAGCGCGACGCGGTACACGACGAACGGCAGGAACGAGCGCTTCGAGATGTACGCCATGAGGAAGCGGATGACCGCGAGGCCGACGCCGAACGCGACGATCGTCGCGAGGATCGTCGGGCCCCAGCCGTAGCCGACCTCGGACGGCTCGGTGAGCGCCTGGTACGTCTCGTACAGACCAGCCCCGAACACCGCGGGGATCGCCAGCAGGAAGGCGTACTTCGCCGCGGCGGGCCGCTCGTAGCCGAGGGCGCGACCCATCGTGGTCGTCGCTCCCGAGCGCGAGACGCCGGGGATGAGCGAGAGCACCTGCGCGAACCCGACGAGGATGCCGTCGCGGTACGTGATCTCGCGCAGGCCCTTGTCGCGCCGGCCCAGCAGGTCGGCCGCGCCGAGGATGACGCCGAAGACGATGAGCACGGTCGCGGTGATCCACAGCGAGCGCAGCTGGTCGCGGATGAGGCTCTGGAAGAGCACGCCCGCGACGACGATCGGCACCGTGCCGATGATGACGAGCCAGCCCATCCGCACGTCGGGGTCGTCCTTCGGCACCGTGCCACGCAGGGCGCCGAACCAGCGCTGGAGGATGCGCACGATGTCGCGCCAGAAGAAGAGCACGACCGCGAGCTCGGTGCCGATCTGCGTGATCGCGGTGAACGTCGCGCCAGGATCCTCGGCGCCGGGGAGGAAGATGCCCGCGATGCGCAGATGCGCGCTCGACGAGATGGGGAGGAACTCGGTCGCGCCCTGCAGGATGCCGAGCAGCACGGCCTCGAGCCACTGCATCTACAGCTCCCGCAGCAGGTCGGCGAGCACGGCGGTGCCGAAGTCGAGGGCGTCGAGCGGCACGCGCTCGTCGACCCCGTGGAACATCGCGGCGAAGTCGAGGTCGGGGGTGAGCCGCAGCGGTGCGAAGCCGTAGCCGGCGATGCCGAGCAGCGACAGCGCCTTGTTGTCTGTGCCGCCGGAGAGCATGTACGGCAGCACGGGGGCGTCGGGATCGTGCCGCTGCAGCGCGGCGACCATCGCCTCGACGGCCTCGCCGGCGAACGGCACCTCGAGGCCCACGTCCTGCCGCACGATGTCGAGCTCGACGTCGTCGGCCGCCTCGGCCACGATGCGGCGCGCCGTCTCGAGCGCCTCCTCCTCGCGGCCGGGCAGCGTGCGCATGTCGATGCGGGCCTCGGCCGTGCCGGGGATGACGTTGTGCTTGTAGCCGGCGTCGAGCATCGTCGGGTTGGCGGTCGTGCGCAGGCTCGCGCGCAGGAAGCGCGACATGCCGCCGGTGCGCAGCGCGACCTCGTCGGGGCCGACCTCCTCGACGTCGATGCCGAGGATGCCCGCGACCTGGTCGACGAGCTGCCGCGTCGTGTCGGTGAGCTCGACGGGGAAGTCGTGGGCGCCGAGCGCGGCCACGGCGCGGGCGAGCTTCGTCACCGCGTTGTCGCGCATGACCTGCGAGCCGTGCGCCGCGGTGCCCGTCGCGCGCAGGCGGATCCACAGCAGCGACTTCTCGGCCGTCTGCAGGAGGTAGGCGCGGCGACCGTCGAGGGTCACCGAGAACCCGCCGACCTCGCTGATCGCCATCGACGCACCCGCGAAGACCTCGGGGTGGTGCTCGACGAGCCAGTGGGCGCCGTAGGCCCCGCCGTCCTCCTCGTCGGCGAAGAAGCCCAGGATGATGCGGCGACGCGGCCTCGCCCCGGACTCGACGAGCTGCCGCACGGCCTGCAGCATCATCGCGACCATGTCCTTCATGTCGACGGCGCCGCGACCCCACAGCATGCCGTCCTGCACGACGCCCTCGAACGGGTCGACGCTCCACTGCGACGCGTCGGCGGGCACGACGTCGAGGTGGCCGTGCAGCACGAGCGCGGGCAGGCTCGGATCGGAGCCCTCGAGCTCGGCGATCACGCTGTGCCTGCCGGGCGCCGCCTCGAAGGTGCGGCTCGCGATGCCGAGGTCGGCGAGGAACGCGCTCACGTACGCGGCGGCGTCGGCCTCGCCGTTCGAGCGGCCCTCGCCGTAGTTCTGGGTGTCGAACCGGATGAGGTCGCGGGCGATGGATGCCGTCGGCGAGAGCGCGTGGGTCACCGGTCAAGGCTAGTCGCGGCCACGGACGTCGATCGTCATCGGCGCAGCGGCGCGCGGGGCGCGGCGGTGGTCATCCGGGCCCCGCGATGCGTGCTAGTGTCTTCCTCGGTCCTGCAGAGGATTCGACACCTGCGCGGGTGGCGGAAATGGCAGACGCGCTAGCTTGAGGTGCTAGTGCCCGTATTAGGGCGTGGGGGTTCAAGTCCCCCCTCGCGCACGAACGGCCCGGAGCCCATGGCTCCGGGCCTTCTTCGTCTCCGCGTGCGGCGTGCGCGCCATGCTCAGGGGCCCATCGTCGCCCGCAGCGCCGTCGAACCCGCGTCAGGGCGACGGCACAGGCGCGCCGCATAGCGTCGTCGCCATGAGCATCTTCGACTCCATCCGCAAGACCGGCTTCCGCCGCGGCCCGCAGCGCATCCTCGGCGGCCTCGCGGGCGGCATCGCGAGGAGCGTCGGCTGGAACGTGTGGCTCGTGCGCCTCGTCGTGCTGCTGTCGTTCCTGCTGCCCGTGCTCGGCTGGGTCGCGTACGCGGTCGCCTGGGCGCTGACCCCCTGGCAGGACGGCTCGATCCCCGTCGCCCGCTGGCTCGGACGCCGCTGACGCAGCTGCACGCTCCGCCGCCCAGCCTAGCGGCATCTCGACGACGGTCGACCGGCATCCGCTGGTCGGCCGTCGTCGCATGCGCTGGGATGGTCGCATGCGCGCCATCCTCGCCATCGACGTCCAGGAGTCCTTCCGCGCCCGCGCGGCCGAGTGGGCCGAGGTGTCCGCGCCCGACATCGTCGCGCGCGTGCAACGCGTCGTCGACCACGGCCGCGACCGCGGCGACGTCGTCGCGTGGGTGCTGCACGAGGAGCCCGGCACGTCGGGCGCGTTCGACCCGGCGCTCGGCCACGTGCGGCTGCAGGACGGCCTCGACGCGCGCGACGACGACGTGCACGTCGCGAAGCGCGTGCACAATGCGTTCACGGGGACCGACCTCGATGCGCGACTGCGCGCGCTCGGCGTCGACGAGGTCGTCGTCACGGGCATCCGCACCGAGCAGTGCTGCGAGACGACGGCGCGCGTCGCGAGCGACCTCGGCTACCGCGTGACCTTCGTGCTCGACGCGACGGCGACGCATCCGCATGCGGCATGGGACGGCGGCACCATCGCTCCCGCCGACATCCAGCGCGCGACGGCGTCCGCGCTGCACGGCCGGTTCGCGACGGTCACGACCATCGACGCGCTGCTCGCCGGCTGAGGGCACGGAGCGTCCTCGGAGGCGCCGCGCGCGAGGATGGGCTCGTGAGCGACGCATCCCCCCAGCCCGGCGACCGCATCCCCTCGCTCGACCCGCCGCCCGCGGTCGTCGGCCGCATCGACGGGCTCGCCGCGGCGTCGCGCGACGCCCCGGGCGATCCCGCGGCTGCGGCGGCGCTCTGGCGTGCGGTGCTCGGGCTCGACCGTTGGATCTGCATCGCCCGCGGCTCGGACGATCAGCCGACGCCCTTCCTGGCGACGTTCACGCAGGGGCCGATGCTGCTGGCGTTCACCACGGCCGAGCGGGCGCGCGTGGGAGGGCTCTCGGTCGGGCTGGCGCAGGAGGAGGTCGGCAGGCTCCTCGCCGTGCCGCTGCCCGCCGCGATCGAGTGGGCCGCGTCGTACGAGCAGGGCGGCGTCCACGGGCTGCTGCTCGACCAGGGCACCACGGGTGCGTTCACGCCGCTCGCGAACCTCGTGCCGATGCGCGACTGGTTCGCCGCGAACCCCGGCTGAGTCGTGCGGCGCGGGGCGCGGGCGGCCTAGCCGCCGGTGTCCTCGCGCTTGCGTTCGCGCCGCAGCATCGACGCGGGCGTCACCGCGAGCGAGCCGAAGCGGTCGTGCACCGCGTCGACGGCGCGCTCCGCGCTGCCCCAGTCCTCGCTGTCGTCCCACAGGAGCCCTGCGTCGGACGGGTCGGAGAGCTGCGACATCTGCACGCCGAGGAGCCGCACGGGCGTGGGGTCGTCGAGCTCGTCGAGCAGCGCCCACGCCGTCTCGACGACGACGCGCGTGACGTCGGTCGGGTCGGGCAGGGTGCGCGAGCGCGTGATGGTGCGGAAGTCGTGGAAGCGCACGCGCAGGGTCACGGTGCGCCCCACGGCACCCGCGGCGCGCAGCCGTCTGCCGACCCCCGTGCCGAGCCGCAGGATCTCGCTGCGGAGGTCGTCGCGGTCGGTGACGTCGCGGCCGAACGTGTGGTTGTGCCCCATGGAGCGCTCGCGCGGCCGCTCGTGCACGGCGCGCACGTCGCGCGCCCACGCCAGCGCATGCAGATGTCGCCCCGTGGCCTGCCCGAACCACTCCACGAGCGTCTGCTCGGCCGTGTGCGCCACGTCGGCGACGGTGCGCAGCCCATAGCGCTCCAGCCGCTCCTGGGTGCGCTCGCCGACGCCCCACAGGGCTCCGACGGGCTGCGGATGCAGGAACGCCACCACCTCGTCGGCGGGGACGACGAGCAGGCCGTCCGGCTTCGCGCGACCGGATGCGAGCTTCGCGATGAACTTCGTCGACGACGCCCCGACCGACGCGACGAGGCCCGTCTCGGCCTGCACGCGCTCGCGGATGCGGGTGCCGATCGCGACGGCGCCGCCGAGCAGCCGCCGCGCGCCCGCGACGTCGACGAAGGCCTCGTCGATGCCGAGCCGCTCGACCGAGGGCGAGAAGTCGTCGAGGATGGCCATCGTCTGGTGCGACAGCCGCTGGTACAGCGCGAAGTCGGGCTCGAGGATGACGGCGTTCGGGCACAGCTGCAGGGCGCGGCCCATCGGCATCGCCGAGTGCACGCCGTAGCGGCGAGCCTCGTACGTGGCCGCGGTGACGACGGAGCGCGACGAGTCGTGCCCGATGACGACGGGCAGCCCCCGCAGGTCGGGCCTCGCGATGAGGGAGGCCGTGGCGAAGAACGCATCGAGGTCGACGTGCAGGATCGTCGCCGACGAGTCGTCGACGTCGGGGCTCGACACCATGCGGTTCGAGCCGTCCTGCTTGCTCACGGCTCCATCGTCGCAGCACCCGCCGACACCCGCGTCGGCGCCCCGCGATCTCCGACCAAGGGTGGATGTCGTGCCCGGGTGGCGATGCCAGCATGGGATGCATGCAGCACCCGTGGACCCGCTACGTCGCCATCGGGGACTCCTTCACCGAGGGAGTCGGCGACGACGAGCCGAGCCTCCCGAACGGCGTGCGCGGCTGGGCCGACCGCGTCGCGGAGGAGCTCGCCCGCTCGAACCCCGACATGGCCTACGCGAACCTCGCCATCCGAGGCCGCCTGCTCGACCAGATCGCGGACGAGCAGATCGACGCCGCCCTCGCACTCTCCCCCGACCTCATCTCGATCTCGGCAGGCGGCAACGACCTGCTGCGACCGGGCGCCGACCCCGATCGCGTCGCCGCGCGCCTCGAACGCGCCGTCGAGCGGCTCTCGGTCGACGGCGCGACGGTCGTGCTCTTCAACGGCCCCGACATCGGCATGACGCCCGTCCTGCGCTCCATCCGCGGACGCGTCGCGATCTACAACTGCAACCTCGCGGCGCTCGCCCGCAGGCACGACGCGATCGTCGCGGACATGTGGGCCGCGACCGAGCTGCAGGATGCACGGATGTGGGCGCCCGACCGCCTGCACTTCTCGGCCCTCGGCCACCACCGCATCGCGATGGTCGTGCTCGACGCGCTCGGGGTCGAGCACCGGCTGCACCCGCAGCATCCCGAGCCGCTGCCCCGCCGGACGTGGCGTCAGGCGGCGGGCGACGACATGCTCTGGGCGCGCGAGCACCTCGGCCCCTGGGTCGTGCGTCGGCTGACGGGTCGCTCGTCCGGCGATCTCGTGCGACCGAAGCGTCCGCTCGCGGAGCCCGTCCTCCCCCACCTCGACGGCGCGTAGGGACGTCAGCCCTCGGCGAGCCCCAGCAGCACGAGCGGGTTCGTCAGGCGCCACAGGAGGTCGGGCTCGGGGATGCGCGGGGCGACGACCGTGGTGGCGAGCTCGGAGCCTGGGATCGCGGCCGAGCCGACCTCCATCGAGCCGACGCCGGTGGACACGGGCTCGACGTCGACCTCGACCGCGATGGGCTGCGTCACCCACGCGAGGGTCGAGAGCGCCTCCTCGGTCGTCGCCTCCGACGTCGCACCCCAGGCGGAGGTGCTCGTCGCCACGACGGCGCCCGCGGCGACGACCTCGCGCTGCTGCACGTTCTGCCAGAGGCTCTCGACGAGGGCGATCGTCGCCGCGTCGCGATCGTCCTCCGTCACCTGGCCGAGCACGACGGCGACGGCGCGCAGCTCGCGGCCCTCGACGACGGCGGTCGCCGACACGAGCAGGTTGCGACCCGAGACGAACAGCGCGCCGGTCTTGCCTGCGTCGATCCCCGCCTCGCCGAGCAGCCCGTTCGTGTTCGGCTGCACCCCGAGGCCCGGGACCTGCACCGACGAGGCACCCATCGCCTCGGCCACGAGCGGCTCCGCCATCGCCAGCTGCCCGAGCCGCACCATGTCGGCGGGCGACGCGACCGACTCGAGCGAGAGCCCGGCGGCGTCGGCGACCACCATGGTCGGCAGGCCGTTGGCCTGCGCCCAGTCGGCAGCCGCGGCGACGAAGCCGTCGATCGAGCCGAAGCCCCACCGTGCGAGCGTCATGGCCGCGTTGGCGGAGGAGGCGACGACGGAGGCGTCGACGAGGTCGGCCTGCGTCACGACCTGGCCGGCGCGCACGGGGTAGTACGGCGCGGCGTCGTCGAACGCCGCCTGCATGAACGCGACGTCCTCGTCGTCGAGCGTGATCTCGGCGCCCTCGTCGGCGTCGATCGGGTGCGCGTCGAGCACCACGAGCACCGTCGCGAGCTTCGTGATGCTCGCCATCGGCACCGCCGCGTCGCCCGTCGTGCCTGCCGCGCCCTCCACGCCGTCGATGGCGAACGCCGCGGCGCCGTACCCGGGCCAGGCGATCTGCGCCTCGCCCGCAGGTGGCGCGTCGAGGGTGCGCTCGTCGCTCGCGACCGCAGGCAGCGGCGCGAACGTCAGCCATGCGGCGCCGCCGACGACGGCCACGAGCAGCAGCACGACGAGCGCGCGCACGAGATGCACCCACGCGGGCGTGCGGGCCTGCGTCGCTGCCGTGACGTAGTGGCTCATGCGTGCAGCACCGCCCACAGCACCACCGCGCTCGTGGCGGCGACGTTCAGCGAGTCGACGCCGTGGTGCATGGGGATGCGCACGACGACGTCGGCCGCTGCGAGGGCATCGGGTCCGAGGCCGTGCCCCTCGCTGCCGAGCACGATGGCGACGCGCTCGGCTCGCTCGCGGCGCCAGTGCGCGAGGTCGACGGCATCGTCGGCGAGCGCGAGGGCCGCGGTCTCGAAGCCGGCCGCTCGCAGCATGGGACCCGCCTCGTGCCACGCGGGGATCCGCGTCCACGGCACCTGCAGCACCGTGCCCATGCTGACGCGCACGCTGCGCCGGTACAGCGGGTCGGCGCACGTGGGCGTCACGAGCACGGCGTCGGCTCCGAGGCCCGCGACGGAGCGGAAGGCCGCGCCGACGTTCGTGTGGTCGACGAGCCCGTCGAGCACCACGACGGTGCGCGCGTCGCGCAGCACGTCGGCGGGATCCGGCAGCGCGGGGCGCTGCATGGCCGCGAGGGCGCCGCGGTGCAGGTGGAAGCCGGTGATGCGCTCGAGCTGCGCCTCGTCGCCGACGAACACCGGCACGTCGAGGCCACCGGCGATCGCCTCGACGTCGGGCAGCCAGCGCTCGCTGACGAGGATCGATCGCGGCGCGTGCCCGGCGCGCAGCGCACGGCCCAGCACGGTCTGCGACTCGGCGATGTAGAGGCCGCGCTCAGGCTCGGTGCGCATGCGCAGCTGCACGTCGGTGAGACCGACGTAGTCGGTCAGCCTCGGATCGTCGAGCGATGCGATGCGGACGATGTCCATGGGGCCCCTTCCGTGCCGGACAAGGGTACGTCGGCTCGTAGGATCGGAGCGTGCTCGACACTGCGATCGACAGACTCCGGCTCGGACCCATCGCCGTCATCACGGGCGCGGGCATCTCGACCGACTCCGGCATCCCCGACTACCGCGGCGCCGGCGCCCCGCCGCGGAACCCCATGCAGCTCGACCGCTTCCTCGCCTCCGAGCACGCGCGGCGTCGCTACTGGGCGGGCAGCCACCTCGGGTGGCGCACGTTCTCGTCGACGCAGCCGAACGACGGGCACCTGGCGATCGCACGGATGGGCGCAGCCGGCCTGCTGACGGGCGTCGTGACGCAGAACGTCGACGACCTGCACGAGAAGGCGGGCAGCCGCGACGTCGTGCACCTGCACGGCGCCAACGCCACGGTCACGTGCCTGCAGTGCTCATCCCGCTTCCCCAGGCAGGTCGTCGCCGACCGCATCGCCGAGGAGAACCCATGGATCACGGTGCCCGAGGCGGTGCGCATGAACCCCGACGGCGACGTGTCGCTCGAGGGCGACCAGGACTTCGTCGTGCCCGTGTGCTTCGTGTGCGGCGGCATGCTGAAGCCCGACGTGGTCTTCTTCGGCGAGCTCGTGCCGAGCCACGTCTTCCACGAGGCCGACATGGCGGTGCGCGCCGCGAGCGTCGTGCTCGTCGCCGGCTCGTCGCTCGTCGTGAACACCGCGGTGCGGCTGCTCGAGGTCGCGCGGCGGCGCGACCTGCCGATCGTCATCATCAACCGCGGCCCGACGAAGTGGGATCGACGCGCGAGCGTGCGCATCGACGCGGGGCTGTCGGAGTCGCTCGGCGAGATCGCCGAGGCGCTCGTGCCGACGCCCTCCGCTGCCTGAGCCCGACGGGCCGGCTCGTCCTCAGCGGCGCGCGCGCCGGGCGGCGACCGTCGCCTCGAGCGCGGCGAGCAGCGCGTCGGCGGACGCATCCCAGCCGAACGTCGCGGCCTGCGCCCGTGCGGCGGCCGAGCGTGCAGCCCACTCGCCCTCGCGCTCGAGCGCGCGCACGGCGTCCGCGAACCCCTGCGGGTCGGCGACGGGCGCGTAGAGTCCCGCGTCGCCCGCGACCTCGCGGAAGATCGGGATGTCCGAGACCACCACGGGCACGCCGAGCATCATCGACTCGAGCAGCGGGATGCCGAAGCCCTCGTCGTGGCTCGCGTGGACGAGGGCGGTGGCGCTGCGCAGCAGCTCGGCGTACTCGGCGTCGGTCACGCCGTCGTGGACGACGATGCGCGCGTCGGGCGCGATGGCGCGCAGGCGCGCCTCCTCCCCCGCCGGCATCCTGCTGAGCAGGTGCAGCTCGTGCTCCGGCAGCAGCGCGGCGGCGCGCACGAGGGTGTCGACGCCCTTGTAGGGCATGAAGGAGCCCATGTAGACGAGGCGACGCGTGGGAGGTGCGGCGTGCGACACGGGCTCGCCGAGCGCGTCGGCCGCGTTGCGCACGACGTGGACGGGCCGCGTCGTGAGGCGGTGCTCGCGCACGAGCCGCGCGGTGGTCTCGGAGACGACGACCGTCGCGTCGGCGCCGCGCAGCAGCAGCCGCTGCGGCGCGTAGGACAGGTGGTAGAGCCGCCAGAGCGCCCGCACGGGCGCCGGCAGGTCGCGCGGCGGCATGGGGTGCCGGTAGTAGATGAGATCGTGCACCGTCGTCACGAGCGCCGTGCGCCTGCCGAGCGAGCCGATGGTCTGCATCGGCGAGTAGACGACGTCGGCGTCGACGTGCCGCATCCGCCAGGTCGCGAGCGGCTCGAGCGCGCCCGTCGGGCTCGGACCGAGCACGTGGGGCAGGTCCGGCAGCATGCGCAGCTGCGCGGGGTCGTGCACGAGCATCGTCACGTCGGCTCGTGCGCCGAGTCGCGTGACGAGCTCGGCCGAGAAGCGCGAGATGCCGTCGTGCCGCTCGGTGCGCACGTAGCGGCAGTCGAAGAGCACCCTCATGCCCGGCCTGCCGCGAGGAATCGGCGCACGCGCGCGGCGACCTGGTCGGGCTGCTCGTAGTGCACGAGGTGGCCCGTGCCGTGCAGCTCGGCGATCGATGCGTCGGGGAAGCGTGCGCGAAGGGCGCGCTGCGCCGCGAGCGGCGTGATGTCGTCGCGGTCGGCGACGACGAGCAGCACGGGCTGGAGGATGCGCTCGGCGTAGTGGCCCACGTTCGTGCTGATCGACGTCTCGAAGCCGCCGACGACCGATGCGCGCGATGCGAACGCCGAGAAGTAGCGGTCGTGCTGGTCGTGGATCCAGCGGCGCATGGCACGGTCGCGGCTCTTCGTCATGACGAGGCTCATGCCGCGCACGATCACGGGGCTCGAGAGCATCGCGTGGCCGACGGCCTCCGGTGCCGCCGCCGCGACGCGGTACCAGCCGAGCGTGAGCCGCGACAGCGTGCGCTGCGGACCGGCGAGCGCCGGCTGCGCGATGGGGTTCACGAGCACGATGCGGCTCGCGTCGAGGCCCGCGGCCGCCGCGGCGGCGACGACGATCGACCCGAACGAGTGCCCGAGCACGGGCGCGCCGGGGGCGTGCGCCGCGACGAAGGACCGCAGCCACGAGGCGTACCCGTCGATCGAGGTGTCGTCGGAGGCCGCCGAGTCGCCGAAGCCCGGCAGGTCGGGCACGATCGCGCGCATGCCCGTGAGGTGTGCGGCGATGGTCTCGAGCCCGTGGTGGTCGCCACGGTAGCCGTGCACGAGCACGATGGGCGGCGCCGCGGGGTCGCCGTAGGCGAACCACGCCGTGCGGATGCCGTCGACCACGTGCTCGAAGCGGGCGACGGGCGTCGCATCCAGCAGCTTCTGGAAGGGCGAGTCGACCATGCATCCGAGCCTACGGGGCGCGCCTGTCCGGTCGTGTCGGCCGCCCCGGCTAGCGTGGCGCCATGATCGACCTCCAGAGCCCGCGGCCGGGCGACGCCGGAGCGATCGACGACCTCGTGACCCAGGCCCTCGCGCTGCAGGAGGCAGCGCAGCGGCCTGCGCCGGTGATCGTCGCCTCGCCGGACGACGCCGTGGTGGCCGCGCTGCCCGCCGCGTGGGCGTCGCGCATCGCCGTCTTCGACCTCGAGACGACGGGCGTCGACACGTCGACCGCGCGCATCGTCACCGCCTTCCTCGGCGTGCTCGACGAGCACGGCGCCCTCGTCGAGCAGCACGCGTGGCTCGCCGACCCCGGCGTCGAGATCCCCGAGGGCGCGGCGGCCATCCACGGCATCACGACCGAGCGCGCCCGGGCCGAGGGTGCGCCGGCGTTCGAGGTCGTCGCGGCCCTCGTCGCCGAGCTGTCGAACCTGCTGCGCGCGGGCACGCCCGTCGTGGCGTACAACGCGGCCTACGACTTCACCGTCCTGCACCACGAGGCCCTGCGCCACGGCATCGCACCGGTCGAGACGCCGGCTCCCGTCATCGACCCGCTCGTGCTCGACAAGCACGTCGACCGCTACCGCAAGGGCAAGCGCACCCTCGGCGTCACGTGCGCGCACTACGGCATCGCGCTCGACGCCTGGCACGACGCCTCCGCCGACGCCATCGCCGCCGGCCGTCTCGCGCAGGCCATGCACGAGCTCTTCCCGCAGCTGCAGGTGCCGGCCGACGAGCTGCACGCCTCGACCGTCGACTGGGCGACGCAGCAGGCCGAGTCGTTCGCGCGCTACATGCAGCAGCGCGACCCCTCGTTCGTCGCCGACCGCGGCTGGCCCATCCGGCAGGCTCGCTCGGCGTGAGCGACGCGCGCATCGTCGACCTCGACGGTCTCGCCGAGCGCGTCACGCGTCGCGCGCGCGAGGTCGACAGGCCCGTCGTCGTCGGCATCTCGGGCGTGGGCGGCGCAGGCAAGTCGACGCTCGCCCGGTCGCTCGTCGGACGCATCGAGGGCGCCGTGCGCATGCGCGGCGACGACTTCCTCTCCCCCGAGCGCTCGCATCGTCGCTCGAGCGACTGGGATGGCGTCGAGCGCGAGCGGCTCGTGCGCGAGGTGCTGCTGCCGTTCCGCGAGCGGCGCGCATCCACCTTCCGCCGCTGGGACTGGCATGCGGGCGCGCTCGGCGAGCCCGAGGCCGTGCCGAGCGCAGACGTGCTCGTCGTCGACCTCGTCGGCCTGCTGCATCCCGACGCGCTGGACGCGCTCGACCTCACGGTGTGGTGCGACGTCGACCCCGCCGTCGCCGCAGAGCGCGGCATCGCCCGCGACCGCGCGGCCGGCCACGATCACGATGCGCTGTGGCGCGACGTATGGGTGCCGAACGACGCCGAGTTCGGCGCACGGTTCCGGCCCCGCGACGTCGCCGACCTGCTCGTCGTCACGGGCTGACGCGCCGCCAGGCGCGCGCCCTTGGCGCGCACCCGCGGCGCCGAGCCCTCCACGCACGACGAAGGCGGGCACCCGATGGGTGCCCGCCTCCGGGTGGCTCAGGGAGCGCTCAGGCGCCGAAGCCCTTGAAGCGCTTGTTGAACTTCTCGACGCGGCCGGCCGAGTCCATGATGCGCTGCTTGCCCGTGTAGAACGGGTGCGAGGCGCTGGAGATTTCGACGTCGATGACCGGGTACTCGACGCCGTCGAGCTCGATCGTCTTGTCGGACGTCGTCGTCGAGCGGGTGAGGAACGTCTCGCCCGATGCGAGGTCGCGGAAGACGATGTCGCGGTACTCGGGGTGGATGCCGGTTCTCATGGTGATACCTCGGGATGTGGATGGAAGTCGTCGGCGCGATGCGCACCAGCGAATGACTCTAGCAGAGTCCGCGCCCGCGACGCGGGAGCGGCTCCGCCCGGCGCGTCAGGCTGCGCGGGCCGTGTAGCGGTCGCCGTCGCGCGTGACGCGCAGCGGCGTGCCGAAGGCCTCGGTGAGGCGCGCGTCGGTGAGCACCTCGTCGATCGGGCCGGCCGCCGAGACCGTGCCACCCGCGAGCAGCAGCACGTGGGTGAAGCCCGGGGGGATCTCCTCGACGTGGTGGGTGACCATGACGAGGCCCGGCGCGAGCGGGCTCGCGGCGTACTCGGCGAGCGAACGCACGAGACCCTCGCGCGCGCCGAGGTCGAGGCTGCCGGCGGGCTCGTCGAGCAGCATGAGCTCGGGGTCGGTCATGACGGCGCGCGCGATCTGCACGCGCTTCTGCTCCCCGTCGCTCAGGGTGCCGTAGGAGCGCTTCGACAGGCGCGTCAGCTCCCAGTCCTCCATGACGTGGGCGGCCCGCTCGAGGTCGACCGAGTCGTACCGCTCGTGCCAGCGGCCCGTGACGGCGTACGCCGCGGTGAGCACGGCGTCGCCGACGGTCTCCTGCGGCGGGATCCGGCGGCCGAGGCTCGTCGCGGCGATGCCGATGCGCGTGCGCAGCTCGAACACGTCGACGCGCCCGAGCCGCTCCCCCAGCACCTCCACGGTGCCGGACGAGGGGTGCATCGCCGCCGAGGCCAGCTGCAGGATGGTCGACTTGCCGGCGCCGTTGGGCCCGAGGATCACCCAGCGCTCGCTCGAGTCGACGCTCCAGCGCACCGAGTCGAGGATGCGGTTGCCGTTCCGGACGACGGTGACGTCGTCGAGGTCGAGGACACGCGTCATGTCGTCGAGCCTAGCCGCGCGCTCGGGCGCCGCCGGTCAGCGACGCTCGGCGACGACGGTCTCGTACAGCGCGCGCGTCTCCCGCGCGATGCGGCCCCAGTCGAAGTGCGTCCGTGCCCGCTCCCGGCCCGCCTCGCCCATCCGCCGCGCCGCCTCGGGGTCGGCGACGACGCGAGCGAGGGCGTCGGCGAGGTCGGCGACGAAGCGATCGGGGTCGGTGGGCGTGCCCGTGCCGTCCTGCACCTGGTCGATGGGCACGAGCACGCCCGTGACGCCGTCGTCGATGACCTCGGGGATGCCGCCGGTCGCCGAGCCGACGACGGCGGCACCGCATGCCATCGCCTCGAGGTTCACGATGCCGAGCGGCTCGTACACGCTCGGGCACACGAACGTCGTCGCGTGGCTCAGCAGCACCTGCATGTCGGCGCGCGGCAGGTGCTCGTCGATCCACACGACCCCGTCGCGCGTCTCGCGCAGCTCGTCGACGAGCGCGCGCACCTCGGCGAGGATCTCCTGCGTGTCGGGCGCGCCGGCGCACAGCACGAGCTGCACCTCCTCCGAGAGGGCGCGGGCGGCGCGCAGCAGGTACGGCAGGCCCTTCTGCCGCGTGATGCGTCCGACGAACACGACCGACGGCCGCTCGGGGTCGAGGCCGAGCTCGCGCGCGCGGTCCGGGTCGTCGACGCGCTGCCATGCGTCGAGGTCGATGCCGTTCGTGATCGTGACGACCCGCTCGGGGTCGAGGCTCGGATACGAGCGGAGGATGTCGGCGCGCATGCCGTCGCTCACGGCGATGACGCGGTCGGCGGCCTCGTAGGCACGGCGCTCGACGTCGCTCGAGATGCGATAGCCGCCCGCGAGCTGCTCGGCCTTCCAGGGCCGCAGGGGCTCGAGCGAGTGCGCGGTGACGACGTGCGGGATGCCGTGCAGCTCCTGGGCGAGCCTGCCCGCCTCGTTGGCGTACCAGGTGTGCGAGTGCACGACGTCGGCGCCCGCCACCGCATCCGCGATCTGCAGGTCGACCGCGAGCGTCTGCAGGGCGGCGTTCGCGTCGGCGAGCTCGGCGGGGACGTCGTACGCCGTGACGTCGGCCTCGTCGCGCTGAGCGCCGAAGCAGCGCACCTGCACCTCGGTGTCGCGCCGCAGCGCGCGCACGAGCTCGGTGACGTGCACGCCGGCGCCTCCGTAGATGGCAGGCGGATACTCCTTGGTGACGACGTCGACGCGCATGCCGTCAGCGTACGCGGCGGATACCAGACGTGCGACGGCCCTGCGCGGCGGCGTGCTCGCCCGATAGGTTCGTGCCATGGACAAGAAGGTCTTCGGGATCGTCCTCGCCGGTGGCGAGGGGAAGCGGCTCATGCCCCTGACCGAGGACCGGGCGAAGCCCGCGGTGCCCTTCGGTGGCACGTACCGCCTCATCGACTTCGCGCTGTCGAACCTCGTGAACTCGGGGATGCGCCAGATCGTGGTGCTGACGCAGTACAAGTCGCACTCGCTCGACCGCCACGTCTCGCAGATGTGGCGCATGGCGCCGCAGCTCGGGTCGTACGTCGCGTCGGTGCCGGCGCAGCAGCGGCTCGGCAAGCGGTGGTTCCAGGGCTCGGCCGACGCCATCCTGCAGTCGCTCAACCTCATCAAGGACGAGAAGCCCGACATCGTGGTCGTCGTCGGCGCCGACCACGTCTACCGCATGGACTTCCGCGACATGATCGAGGCGCACGTCGCCTCCGGCGCGCGCATGACGGTCGCGGGCATCCGCCAGCCCATCGCGCTCGCCGACCAGTTCGGCGTCATCGAGGAGTCGTCCGACGGCTCGGGCAAGATCGACGCGTTCCGCGAGAAGCCGAGCGACCCGAAGCCGCTCAACGACTCCCCCGACGAGGTGCTCGCCTCGATGGGCAACTACGTGTTCGACGCCGACGCGCTCGTGGAGGCCGTGAAGGCCGACGGCGACCTCGACGAGTCGAACCACGACATGGGCGGCGACATCGTGCCGTACTTCGTCGACCGCGGCGAGGCGTACTTCTACGACCTGCAGTCGAACACCGTGCCGGGCATGACCGACCGCGACAAGTACTACTGGCGCGACGTCGGCACCATCGAGTCGTTCTTCGACGCGCACATGGACCTCATCGCGGCCCTGCCGATCTTCAACCTCTACAACCGTCGCTGGCCGATCTACTCGGCGCAGTACAACGAGCCGCCCGCGAAGTTCACGCGGGACGAGCAGGGCCGCCCCGCGGAGGTCGTCGAGTCGATCGTGTCGTCCGGCTCGGTCATCCAGGGCGCCTCGGTCGTGCGCAGCGTGCTCTCGCCGTGGAACCGCGTCGACTCGGGCGCGTCGGTGTCGGATGCCGTGCTCTTCGACCAGGTGCACGTGCACGCGGGCGCCGTCGTGCGTCGCGCGATCCTCGACAAGGAGGTCGTCGTCGGCCCCGGCGTGCAGATCGGCGTCGACCACGACCACGACCGCGCCCGCGGGTTCGCGGTGTCGGACACGGGGATCGTGACGGTGCCGAAGGGTCTGCGGGTGATGGCGTGAGGCGAGTCGTCGTCACCGACGTCGACTCCACCCTCATCCGCGACGAGGTCATCGAGCGCATCGCCGATGCCGTCGGGCCCGACGCGCGCGCCCACGTCGAGGCCGTGACCGAGCGGGCGATGCGCGGCGAGCTCGACTTCGCCGCGTCGCTCGTCGAGCGCGTGCGCATGCTCGAGGGCGTGCCCGTGTCGGTGCTCGACGACGTCGCCCGCTCGGTGCGGGTCACCGACGGCGTCGAGGAGCTCGTGGACGCCGTGCACGCAGCCGGTGGCATCGTCTGCGCCGTGTCCGGCGGGTTCCACGAGGTGCTCGACCCCCTCGCCGAGCGACTGGGCCTCGATCGCGCCCTCGCGAACCGCCTCGAGGCATCGGACGGGGTGCTCACGGGGCGCACGGTCGGGCCGATCGTCGACGCCGCCGCGAAGCGCGACGCGCTGCACCGGTGGGCGGCCGAGCACGACGTGCCGCTGTCGTCGACCGTCGCGATCGGCGACGGCGCCAACGACCTGCTGATGCTCGAGGACGCCGGGCTCGGCGTCGCGTTCTGCGCGAAGCCCATCGTGCGCGAGCGCATCCGGGCGCACGTCGACGTGCCCGACTTCCGCGAGGTGCTCGCGCTGCTGCGCACGGCCTAGCGCGCGGAGCGCTCAGCCCTCGCGACGCCAGCCGCGCAGCACGAGCCGCAGGAGGATGCCGACCACGAGCGCCCAGAAGGCGGCGCTCACGCCCGCGATCGCGATGCCGGATGCGGCGACGACGAAGGCGGCCACGGCCGGGATGCGGTCGCTCGCGTCGTCGAGCGCGGCGTGCAGCGACGCGGCGAGCGTGCCGAGGAGCGCGAGCCCTGCGACGGCGGCCACGACGCCTGCCGGTGCGAGCGCGACGAGCGCCGCGAGCGCGCTCGAGCCGACGCCGAGCAGGACGAGCAGGGTGCCGGACGACACCGATGCCAGCCATCGGCGCGATCGATCGGCGCCCGCATCCGGCCCAGCGGCGAGCGCCGCGGAGATGGCGGCGAGGTTGATGGCGTGGCCGCCGAGCGGGGCGCCGATCACGGTGCCGACCCCCGTGACGAGCATCGAGCGCCGCCACGGCACGTCGTAGCCGAGGCCGCGCATCACGGCGACGCCCGGCACGTTCTGCGACGCCATGGTGACGAGGAACAGCGGCAGCGCGATGCCGACGACGCCCGCGACGGTGAGCGTCGGCGCCGTGAGCGCGACGGCGGGTGCGAGCGACGACGCGGCGGGTGCGGCGCCCGAGGCGACGAGGTGCACGGTCACGACGATCGCGGCGGCGACGAACGCGAGCGGGGCTGCGAAGCGCGGTGCGAGCCGCAGCGCGACGATCCACACGACGACGACGGGTGCGACGGCGAGCGGGTTGGCCGCGAGCCCCGTGACGACGCCGAGGCACAGCTGCAGCAGCACGCCGGCGAGCATCGCCTGCGCGATCGACGTCGGGATGGCGGCGATGAGCCGTCCGAGCCACGGCACGAGGCCCGTGAGCAGCACGAGCACGCCCGTCACGAGGAAGGCGCCGACCGCGGCCGGCCAGCCCCCGTCGACCACGCCCGTGCCGACGAGGAGCGCAGCACCCGGCGTCGACCACGCGACGGTGACGGGCATCCGCGTGGAGACGGCGAGGGCGATGCTCGCGAGCCCCATCGTCACGGTGACGGCGAGCAGCCCGGAGGCCGCCTCCTCACGGGAGGCGCCGACGGCGGACAGCCCTTGGAGGACGACGACGAACGCCGACGTGAAGGCGACGAGCGCCGACACGAGCCCCGCGGCGACGGGCGTCGCCCATGAGCCGCGCGACGCGGCGCCCTCCGACGCGCGACGCGTCGGGGACGCGGCCGTCTAGTGCCCCATCCCGAGGCCGCCATCCACGGGGATGACGGCGCCGGACACGTACGCGGCGTCGTCGGACGCGAGCCACGTGATGACCTTCGCGACCTCCTCGGCGCTCGCGAAGCGGCCCGCCGGGATCTGCGACCTGTACTGCGCCTGCTGCTCGGCGGGCAGCGCATCGGTCATGTCGGTCTCGATGAACCCGGGCGCCACCACGTTCGCCGTGATGCCGCGCGAGCCGAGCTCGCGGGTGATCGAGCGCGCGAGGCCCACGAGACCGGCCTTCGACGCGGCGTAGTTGACCTGGCCGGCGCCGCCGAGGAGCCCGACGACGGACGACACGAGCACGATGCGCCCGAACCTCGCCCGCACCATGCCCTTCGACGCACGCTGCACGACGCGGAACGAGCCGGTGAGGTTCGTGTCGATCACGTCGGAGAAGTCCTGCTCGCTCATGCGCATGAGCAGGGTGTCGCGCGTGATGCCCGCGTTCGCGACCACGATCTCGACGGGCCCGAGCTCGGCCTCCACCTGCGTGAACGCCGCGTCGATGGATGCGGCGTCGGTGACGTCGGCGCGCACCGTCAGCGTGCCCTCGGGGCCCTCGCCCGAGCGGGCCGTCACGGCGACGCGGTGTCCGGCGTCGACGAAGGCGGTGGCGATGGCGCGGCCGATGCCGCGGTTGCCGCCGGTCACGAGCACGGTGCGGGACATGGATTCCTCTCGAAGCGCAACGGCACCCGTGCGCGGGCGCCCGCGGCAAGCCTAGCCAGGCGTACCCTTGGTCGAAGGGAACCCATGAGCCACGACGAGCCGTCCATCACCGACCTGCCTGTGTCGCCGACCGAGGATCGACGCAGGCGCACGAGGACGTACCTCATCATGATGGGCATCCGCCTCCTCTGCATCGTCCTCTTCATCGTCCTTCCCGACTGGTGGAAGGTGGCGCCGGCCATCGTCGCCATCGTGATCCCCTGGGTGGCCGTCGTCGTCGCGAACGCGTCGAGCCAGCTCGGCACGAGGGCCGACCGCGTCGTGCGCCGCGAGATCGAGTCGTGAGCCTGTGGGATCTCGGCGGCGACTCCGCCGCCACCGAGTGCTCGTCGTCCGGATGCCGTGACGCTGCGGCATGGACGGTCTCGTGGCGCAACCCGCGCATCCACGACGCCTCGCGCGTGAAGGAGTGGGCGGCGTGCGACGCGCACCGCGACCACCTGCGCGACTGGCTCGCGAGCCGTGACTTCCCCGTCGTGGTGACGCCGTTCGGCGAGACCGTGGAACGGGTGGGCTGATGCTCGCGCTCCTCCGCACGCGGCGGTGGCTCGGCTACCTCGCGCTCGTGCTCGTCTTCGCGACGGTGTGCGTCGCGCTCGGCATGTGGCAGTGGCATCGTCGGGAGGAGGCGCTCGCCGCCATCGCCCGCCTCGACGCGAACTACGACGAGCCGGCGGTGCCGCTCGCCGACGAGCTGCCCGCCCTCGACGAGTTCGCGATCGACCAGCAGTGGACGGTCGTCGAGGCGACGGGCGAGTACCTCGCCGACGAGACGCTGCTGTGGCGCGGCCGCGTGCGCGACACGCAGGTCGGCTTCGAGGTGCTCGTGCCGTTCCAGACGACCGACGGCCGCATCCTCCTCGTCGATCGCGGCTGGCTGCCGCCCGGCAGCAGCTCGGCGGCACCCGACGCGGTGCCCGCCGCGCCCGAGGGCGAGACGACCATCGTCGTGCGGCTGCGGGAGGATCAGGGGGCCATCCAGGGTCGCGACGCGCCGGAGGGCCAGGTCGCGAGCATCGACCTCGAGGCGATCGCATCGACCCTCGACGCCGACGCCTACACGGGCGCCTACGGCCTGCTCGCGACGGAGGACGGCGAGGTCGCCGACGGCATCGGATCCTTCACGCGGCCCGTGCTCGACGAGGGGCCGCACCTGTCGTACACGCTGCAGTGGTTCGTGTTCGCGGCGATGGGCGGCATCGGCTACGTGTGGGCCCTGCGCCGCGAGGCGCGCGGCGACGCCGAGCTCGACGAGGTCGAGCGGCCGACGCGACGCACGCGGCGCCCGAGCGACGCCGACGTCGAGGACGCGATCCTCGACCGCTCGACGCGCTGACGCTCAGCGCGCGTCCGCGTCGTCCCCGCGCACGACCGGCAGCACGGTCGTCGACAGCGCGGGCACGCGCCACCGGAACCGCTCCGCGAGCAGCCGGAAGGCGATGACGGCCGCGCCGACGCCCACGAGCACCCACGTCGAAGCGATGCCGAGCTCGACGAGCAGCGCGGTGAGCGCCGCGCCGGACAGCGCGGGCAGCAGATAGAGGCGCGACTCGCGTCGCATGACGGTGGGGATGTCGTTCGCGAGCACGTCGCGCAGGATGCCGCCGCCGACGCCCGTCAGCATGCCGACGATCGCGGCGCCCACCGGTCCGATGCCCGCCTCGATCGCGACGATCGTGCCCTCGACGCAGAAGACGCCGAGGCCGATGGCGTCGAACACCAGCACGGGGCGCGCGAGATGCGCGATCCAACGGTGCAGGGCGAAGACCACCGCTGCCCCGGCGACGGCGACGCCGACCATCCACACGTCGACGAGCACCACGGGCGTGCGGCCCACCAGCAGGTCGCGCAGCATGCCGCCTCCCGTGGACGTCACGACGGCGAGGAAGGCCATGCCGACGACGTCCATGCGCTTCTCGGCGGCGAGCTGCGCACCCGAGATCGCGAACGCGAGCACGCCGAGGCCCACGAGGGCCGTGTGCACGGTGCCGAGCCAGTCGTCGAGCATGCCTCGCCCCTGGGTCGCGGGCTACGCGAGCTCGATGAGCTCGAGGTACTCGGGGTTCCAGTGATCCTCGGTGCCGTCGGGCATGATGAGCACGCGGTCGGGGTGCAGCGCCTCGACGGCGCCCGGGTCGTGGCTCACGAGCACGACGGCGCCCTCGAAGGAGTCGAGCGCGCCGAGGATCTCCTCGCGGCTCGCGGGGTCGAGGTTGTTCGTGGGCTCGTCGAGCAGCAGCACGTTGGCCGCCGAGACGACGAGCGTCGCGAGGCTGAGGCGCGTCTTCTCGCCGCCCGAGAGCACGCGCGCGGGCTTGTGCACGTCGTCTCCCGTGAACAGGAACGACCCGAGCACGCGCCGTGCCTCGACCTCGCCGATGTCGGGCGCGGAGGAGACCATGTTCTGCAGCACGGTGCGGTCGACGTCGAGGGTCTCGTGCTCCTGCGCGTAGTAGCCGATGCGGAGGCCGTGCCCGCGCTCGATCACGCCGGTGTCCGACTCCGAGACGCCCGCGAGGATGCGCAGCAGCGTCGTCTTGCCAGCACCGTTCAGGCCGAGCGCGACGACCTTGGTGCCGCGGTCGATCGCGAGGTCGACGGCTGAGAAGATCTCGAGCGAGCCGTACGACTTCGACAGGTCGTGCGCCTGCAGCGGCGTCTTGCCGCACGGGGCGGGCTTCGGGAATCGCAACCTGGCGACCTTGTCGTCCATGCGCACGGCCTCGAGGCCGGAGAGCAGGCGATCGGCGCGCTTCGCCATCTGCTTGGCCGCGACGGCGCCGGAGGCGCGCGCACCCATCTTCGCCGCCTGCATCTGCAGCACGCCTGCCTGGCGCTCGGCGTTCGTGCGCTCGCGCTTGCGGCGCTCGGCGTCGGCCTCGCGCTGGCGCAGGTAGTGCTTCCAGCCCATGTTGTAGATGTCGATGACCTGGCGGTTGGCGTCGAGGTAGAAGACGCGGTTCACGGTCTCCTCCACGAGCACGACGTCGTGGCTGATGACGATGAGCCCACCCGCGTAGCCCTTGAGGAACTCCCGCAGCCACACGACGGAGTCGGCGTCGAGGTGGTTCGTCGGCTCGTCGAGGATCATGGTCTCGGCGCCGGAGAACAGGATGCGCGCGAGCTCGATGCGTCGCCGCTGGCCGCCGGAGAGCGTCTCGAGGGGCTGGTCGAGGATGCGCTCGGGCAGCTGCAGGTTCGACGCGATCGCCGCACCCTCGGCCTCCGCCGCGTAGCCGCCGAGGCCGAGGAAGGCGTCCTCGGCGCGCGAGTAGGCCCGCATGGCGCGCTCGCCCTCGGCGCCGCCGAGCGCCATGCGCTCGGTCGCGCTGCGCATCTCCTCGAGCACCGTGCCGATGCCGCGAGCGTCGAGGATGCGCGTGCGAGCCGTCTGCTTCGGGTCGCCGGAGCGCGGATCCTGCGGGAGGTACCCGATCTCGCCCGAGCGCTCGATCGTGCCTGCGAAGTCATGGCCGTCGCGGTCGTCGGAGACGCCGGCGAGCACCTTCGTCATCGTGGTCTTGCCCGCGCCGTTGCGGCCGACGAGGCCGATCTTGTCGCCCTTCTCCACGCGGAAGGTGACGCCGGACATGAGGGTGCGTGCGCCGACGGACAGGTCGAGGTCGGTGACGGAGATCATGGCGCTGCCTAGGGCTTCTTCGAGGGGTGGGGAGTGGCCGACGATGGCCAGCCGCCCAGCCTACCGTGCTCGCGAGGCGCGCGGGGGCGGCGCGGTCGCCGATGTCCGACGTGCGTGCCACACTGCTCCACGCGGAGCAGTCGACCGGTGGCCGGCGCGCTCGTCGATCGAGCCACGATCCTCACCAGGGAGCACGCATGTCCGACACCCCCACCACCCGGTCCCCGTGGCCCGCGCTCTGGGCGCTCGTCATCGGGTTCTTCATGATCCTCGTCGACTCGACGATCGTGTCGGTCGCGATCCCGCACATCATGGCTGGGCTCGACGCCGGCATCAACGAGGTCATCTGGGTGACGAGCGCCTACCTGCTCGCCTACGCCGTGCCGCTGCTGATCACCGGCCGCCTCGGCGACCGCTTCGGTCCGAAGCCGGTCTACCTCGCGGGCCTCGTCGTCTTCACGCTCGCGTCGCTGTGGTGCGGACTCGCCGACTCGATCGAGATGCTGATCCTCGCCCGCGTCGTGCAGGGCCTCGGCGCCGCGCTCATGACGCCGCAGACGATGGCCGTCATCATGCGCACGTTCGCGCCGGACTCGCGCGGCGCCGCCATGGGGCTGTGGGGCGGCGTCGCCGGCCTCGCGATGCTCGTGGGCCCGCTGCTGGGCGGCGCGCTCGTCGACGGCCTCGGCTGGGCGTGGATCTTCTTCATCAACGTGCCCGTGGGCATCGTCGGCTTCGTGCTCGTCATGCGCCTCGTGCCCAGCCTGCCGCTGCACGCGCACTCGTTCGACTGGCTCGGCGTCGTGCTCAGCGCAGCCGGCATGTTCCTGCTCGTGCTCGGCATCCAGGAGGGCGAGACGTACGACTGGGGTGCCATGCCCGTCCTCGGCGTCGACGTGCCCATCGTCGGCGTCATCCTCGCCGGCGTCGTCCTCATGGTCGCGTTCGTCGTGTGGCAGTGGCGCAACCGTCGCGAGCCGCTCGTGCCGCTCGGCATCTTCCGCGACCGCAACTTCGCGCTCGCGAGCCTCGCGATCGCGACGATCGGCTTCCTCGTCACGGCGATGGCCGTGCCGATCTTCCTCTACGCGCAGGGCGTGCGCGGCCTCTCCCCCACGCAGTCGGCCCTGCTCATGGTGCCCATGGCGCTCGGCGCCGGCTTCCTGTCGCCCTTCACGAGCCGCTTCCTGCAGGCGCGCGACCCGCGGCTGTTCGTCGCGGCGGGCATCCTCGGGATGGGCGGTGCGGTCGCGTGGTACGGCACGTGGGTGCAGCAGCAGGCCGACGTCTGGCTGCTCCTGCTGCCTGGCGCGCTCATGGGCGTGTCGAGCGCGTTCGTGTGGGGTCCGCTCGGCATCGTCGCGACCCGCAACCTCGATCCGCGGCTCGCGGGGGCGGGCTCGGGCGTCTACAACACCGTGCGGCAGATCGGTGCGGTCGTCGGCTCCGCGGCGATCGCGGCGGCGATGTCGTGGCGCATCGACGCCGAGCTCGGTGCGGGCGCGAGCGATCGGGTCTCCGGCGCATCGGCGGGCGGTGCGCTGCCCGAGCAGGTCGCGGGGCCCTTCGCCGCCGCGCTCGGGCAGTCGCTGCTGCTGCCCGCTGCCGTGACGGCGCTCGGGGTCGTGGCGGCGCTGTGCTTCGCGCGGCCGGGCGCCGGTCGCGCAGGTGCTCCGCCGTCGCTCGCCGATGACGACGCGGCAGCCACGAGGGTCGCCGCCGACTGACGCGCCCTTCCACGGTCCCTGTGTCCGCCATCCGGTGGACGCCGGGTCCTCCGCCCGCCCCTCGCGGGCGCGTCGCGGCGGGAGCAGGCTGTGGGCATGACGAATCGACTGGTCGAGGTGCAGCACCTCCGGAAGTCCTACGGCGACCGCGTCGCGCTCGACGACGTGACCCTCCACGTCGACGAGGGCGAGACGCTCGCCCTCCTCGGCCCGAACGGTGCGGGCAAGTCGACGACGATCGAGATCCTCGAGGGCTACCGCGTGCGTTCGGGTGGCGACGTGCGCGTGCTCGGCGAGGATCCGCAGCGCGCGGGCGTCGCCTGGCGGGCAGGGCTCGGCATCGTGCTGCAGTCGACCGGCGAGGCGTCGGTCGCGACGGTCCGAGAGGAGCTGCGCGGGCTCGCCGCCCTGCACCCGCGAGCCCGCGCCGTCGACGACGTGATCGAGGCGGTGGGGCTCTCCGAGCATGCGGATCGGCGCATCGCCTCGCTCTCGGGCGGCCAGCAGCGCCGCGTCGACGTGGCGATGGGCATCGTCGGCAGGCCGAGGCTGCTGTTCCTCGACGAGCCGACCACGGGGTTCGACGCCGAGGCGAGGCGCGAGTTCTGGGCGCTCATCCGCTCGCTGCAGGCCGATGGCACGACGATCCTGCTGACGACGCACTACCTCGAGGAGGCCGCGCAGCTCGCCGACCGCATCGTCGTCATCGCCGACCGCCGCGTCGCCGCGGAGGGCCCGCCCTCGACGATCGGCGGTGCGGAGGCGCGCGTGCCCCTCGTGCGCTGGCGGGAGGGCGGAGCGATGCGCGAGCACCGATCCGTCGAGCCAGGAGCCGTCGTCGCATCGCTGGTCGCGCGCCTCGGCGAGCCCGACGGGCTCGAGGTCGTGCGCCCGAGCCTCGAGGACGTCTACCTGGGCATCGTCCGCGCCGACCGCGAGGAGGTGGCGGCATGAGCGTCGCGCAGGCCACGAGCACGAACGGCATCCCGTCGCCGCTGTCGCCCGTCGGCATCGCGCGCACGGCCCGCATCGCCGCGGGCCGCGTCGGCTACGAGGTGCGGATGTACTTCCGCCAGCTCGATCAGGTCTTCTTCACGTTCCTGTTCCCCGTGCTGATGCTCGGCATCTTCGCGTCGGTGTTCGACACCATGACGTTCCCCGACGGTCGCGGCGGCACCACCGAGCTGCCAGCGGCCGAGTACTACCTGCCCGCGATGCTCGCGTCCGGCATCCTGCTCTCCGGGGTGCAGAACCTCGGGGTCGACGTGGCGGTCGCCCGCACGAACGGCACGCTCAAGCGGCTCGCCGGCACGCCGATGCCGCCGATCGCCTACATCGCAGGCAAGCTCGGCCAGGCTGCGGTCACGGGCGCCGCGCAGGCGGTCGTGCTGCTCGGCGTCGGCGCCCTCGTGTTCGGGGTCGCGCTGCCGACCGATGCGGGTGCCTGGGCGACGTTCGCCTGGGTCTTCGTGCTCGGCACCCTCGCGAGCGCCCTGCTCGGCATCGCGCTGTCGCGCATCCCGCGATCGGGTCGCAGCGCGACGGCGGTCATCATCCCCATCGTGCTCGTCGTGCAGTTCGCGTCGGGGATCTTCATCCAGTTCTCGGTGCTGCCGGAGTGGATGCAGCAGGCGGCGCAGGCGCTGCCCGTCGCGTGGATGGCGCTCGGCATGCGTGCCGCGCTCCTGCCCGCCGAGCATGCGGTGCTCGAGCTCGGCGGGTCGTGGAACCTCGAGGGCGTGGCGCTCGTGCTGGGTGCGTGGGTCGTCGTGGGGCTCGTGCTCGTGCGGCTCACGTTCCGATGGATCCGTCGATCGTGACGCTGCGAGCGTCGACGCCGACCGAGGTGCGTCAGGATGGCGGGGTGCACGTCCCGACCCCGATCCGCGACGACGAGGCGCGGACGCTGCGGTGGGCGGACGTCGCGGTCGTCTCGGTCGTCGTCGCCGCCGTGACCCTCGTCGCGATCGCACCGGGCGGCGCGGCGAGCGTCGCGCTCGTGGTGGCCGCGATGGTCGCTCTCGCGGCGCTGTGGCTCGTGCTGCGACGCTCGCTGGCCGCGACGGGCACGGCGCCTGCGTGGCGCGTCGTCGCGTTGTGCGCCATCGCCCTCGCCTGCACGCTCGCGGCCCCGTGGCTCGCGATCGTGCAGGCGGTGCTGCATCCGCTCGCGTGGATCGGCGCCGACCGCCGCAGGTTCGGCGTCGTCGCCTCCGGCCTCGTCGCCGCCTCGGCGGCTGCGGGATGGATCCTGCACTCGCCGGAGGACTGGGGAGCGGCGCTGGCGACGCAGGCGGGGTCGTGGGCGTTCTCCACGTGGTTCGGGCTGTGGATCGGCTCCATCGATCGGCTGAGCGAGGAGCGCCGACGCCTCGTGGAGGCGCTGCAGGCCTCGCGCGACGAGGTCGCCGCGCTCGCGTCCGAGCAGGGCGCGATGCAGGAGCGCGACCGGATCGCGCGCGAGATCCACGACACGATCGCGCAGGACCTCGCGGGCGTCGTCATGCTGCTCGAGGGTGCGCGGGCCTCGAGCGACGCGGCGCCGGCGGCGCTCGAGCGCGCCGAGCAGGCTGCGCGCCGCTCGCTCGCGGACGCGCGCGCGCTCGTCGCGGGCGAGATCGCGATCGACGTCGAGGGCCGTGGTCTCGCGGCGTCGCTGCGCGACGTCGCCGAGCGCTTCGCGCGCGAGCACGGCGTCGACGTCGACGCGAGGCTCGACGCCGTCGCGATCGACCGCGAGGCGCAGGTGGTGCTCGTGCGCTGCCTGCAGGAGGCGCTGTCGAACGTGCGCAGGCACGCTCGCGCCGGTGCCGTGCGCGTGGCGCTCGTCGGTGGCGACGACGCCGTGCTCACGGTCGACGACGACGGCGTCGGGATGCCGTCGTCGCCGCCATCGGCGCGCGGCTTCGGGCTCGAGGCGATGGCGCGCCGCGCGGCGCTCGCCGGCGGCTCCGCGTCGACGAGCGCGTCGCCGCTCGGCGGCACGCGCGTGGTCGTGCGCGTGCCCGTCGCACGCGAGGAGCGCTCGTGACCGCCCCCATCCGCGTGCTGGTGGTCGACGACCACGAGGTCGTGCGCGCGGGCATCGTCGCGCTGCTCGCCGCTGCGGACGGCATCGAGGTCGTCGGCGAGGCCGACGATGGCGAGGCGGCGATCGCTCGCGTCGCAGCGCACGAGCCCGACGTCATCCTCATGGATCTGCGCATGCCCGGCCTCGGCGGGGTGGAGGCGACGCGTCGCATCGTCGATGCGGACGCGGCGGCGCGCGTGCTCGTGCTCACGACGTACGAGACCGACGACGACATCCTGGCGGCGATCGCCGCGGGCGCCTCCGGCTACCTGCTGAAGGCGGCGCCGGCGGCGGAGGTCGTCGCGGGCATCCGCTCGGTGGCCGCCGGCGAGACGGCGCTCGCGCCGTCGGTGGCCCGCGCGCTCGTGCGGGCGGCCCGGGAGCCGGAGGCGTCGGCGGTCGCGCTGTCGCCGCGCGAGGCCGAGGTGCTGGCGCTCGTCGCAGCGGGGCTGACGAACCGCGAGGTCGGCGCTCGGCTCTACGTGGGCGAGGCCACGGTCAAGACGTACCTCGCGCGCGTGTTCGACAAGCTGGGCGTCTCGGATCGCACGCGCGCGGTGACGAAGGCGCTCGAGCTCGGTCTGCTCTGACGCTCGTCGGGTGACGCCGGCGCGCGTCAGTCGTGGATGCGCGGGTCGGGCAGCAGCGTCTCGACCGCGGGCTTGCGCCCCTGCGCACGCCACCACACGACGAAGCCGACGGCGGTGAAGGCGCCGTAGAACACGTACATCGCGGCGGTCGCGTAGTAGCCGGCGGCGACGAGCAGCGGCACACCCACGACGTCGACCGCGATCCACACCAGCCAGAACTCCGTCCATCCGCGGGCCATGCCGTAGGTGGCGACGAGCGAGCCGACGAACGTCCACGCATCCGCCCACTGCGGCTCGAACGAGCCGAGCGCCGTGAAGACGGGCGTGAGCGCCACGGTGCCGACGAGGAGCGCGAGCACGATGCCGACGCGTTCGCGCCCGCTCGCCCACCGCGGCCGGATCTGCCCGTGGCCGTCGCGCGCCTGTCGCCACCGCACCCAGCCGTAGACGGCGACGGCGATGAACATGACCTGTCGACCCGCCTGGCCGAGCAGCCCGGGCAGGCCGTGGTCGGGGTCGACGATCGCGACGAGGAAGACGCTGAGCAGCAGGAGGTTGCCGACGATGCCCACGGGCCACGCCCATGCGCGCCTGGCCATGCCGCCGAGGGCGCTCGCGAGGCCGAAGACGTTGCCCACGACCTCGCGCAGGAGGAGCGACTGGCCGCCGGGCAGCTCGATCTGCGCCGTGTAGGCGCCGACGAGCCAGGCGATGGGATCCACGCGATCATGCTGGCACGTCCGCAGGCGTGCGAGGCCCGCTCGTCGTCATGTGCCGACGCGCTCGCGCGCGTCGCCCTATGCTCGGGGCAATCGCTCGACGACCCAGGAGTCTCGCATGACCTCGATCGCCGCCCCCGCCGTGCTCGCCGACCGTCTCGTCGCCCACCGGTCCGTCGCGACCGACGTGGCGCTCGTCACGGGAGGCGCCGCGCTCACCGCGCTGCTCGCGCAGGTCGCGATCCCGCTGTGGCCCGTGCCCATCACGGGCCAGACGCTCGCGGTGCTCGTGGTCGGCGCCTCGCTCGGTGCCGCTCGCGGCGCGGCCTCGCTCGCGCTCTACGCGGTGCTCGGCGTCGTCGGCCTGCCGATCTTCTCCGACGGCGCGAGCGGCCTCGGCGTGCTCATGGGCACGACGGGCGGCTACATCCTCGGCTTCATCGCCGCGGCGGCGCTGACGGGCTGGCTCGCCGAGCGCCGCTGGGACCGGCGGTTCCTCGGCGCCGTCGTCGCCATGACGGCCGGCACGCTCGTGACGTTCGCGTTCGGCATGACGTGGCTCGCCGTGGCGACGGGCGGCTCGCTCGAGCAGATCCTCGCGTGGGGCCTCGTGCCCTTCATCCCGGGCGGCATCGTGAAGGCGCTGCTCGCTGCCGCGATCCTGCCGATCGCGTGGCGGGGCGTGCGCGCGCTCGACGCGCGTCGCGGCCAGTAGCGCCTCGGCATCGGCTCGGCGTCCGACGGTGGGGATGCGGCGTGCGCTCGCGCTCGCGGGCGCGGGTGCGCTCGGCGTGCTCGTGCTCGTCGGCGCCGTGGTCGCGCCCGGCGTCGTGCCGGGCGTGCACGCGGAGCGGCCGTCGACGCCCGCGCGCGACCGCACCGGCATCGCGGTCGTCGAGGCCATCCCCTACGGCGCCGACCCCGCGCAGCGCATCGACGTCTGCCTGCCGCGCGGCGAGACCACGACCGAGCGTGCCGCGATCCTGCTCGTGCACGGCGGGTCGTGGGCGCGCGGCAGCCGCACGGATCCGCTGTGGCGCGACACGTGCACGTGGCTGGCGTCGGCCGGCTACGTCGTCGCCAACGTCGACTACCGCCTCGCACCCGAGCATCCCTTCCCCGCCGGGATCGACGACGTGACGGCCGCGCTCGCATGGCTGCGCTCCCCCGAGACGCTCGCGACGTACCGCATCGACGCCGACCGCATCGGTGCCTTCGGCGGCTCGGCGGGCGGCAACCTCGCGTCGCTGCTCGCGACGGCGGGCTCCGGCGACTGGGATGCGGTCGACCGCGTCGCCGCCGTCGTGTCGATGTCGGCACCGCTCGACCTCTCCGGCGTCGACGTGCGCGACGACTTCGTCGAGCGACAGCTCGCCTACCTCGCGTGCGACGAGCTGGCCGACTGCCCCGCCGCCGGGCTCGCGAGCCCGGCGACGTTCGTCGACCCCACCGATCCCCCGTTCCTCGTGGTGCACGGCGACGACGAGATGATCCCGCTCGCGCAGGCGGAGGCGTTCGCGTCGGTGCTCGAGCGCCACGACGTGCCCGTGCAGCTCGCCGTGGTGCCCTCGCAGCACCACTCGATCGGCCTCCTCACGGAGCCCGACGTGCGCGACACGGTGCTCGCGTTCCTCGAGGTGTCGCTGCAGGGGCCCGCCCGCCTCTGACGACGCACCGCGGGCATGTGGCGCGCGCGAGCCCCCAGGCCGCGTACCGTTGACGTCATGACCGACACCGCGCCCGCCGAGGCGACCGACGCAGAGCGCTCGACGTTCGCCGACCTGGGCCTGCCGCCCGCGATCCTCCAGGCGCTCGCCGACGTCGGCTACGAGACCCCCTCGAGCATCCAGGCGGCGACGATCCCCACCCTGCTGCAGGGGCGCGACATCATCGGCCTCGCGCAGACCGGCACCGGCAAGACGGCGGCGTTCGCGCTGCCCGTGCTCGCGGGCGTTGACGTCGCGTCGAAGCACGTGCAGGCGCTCGTGCTCACGCCGACGCGCGAGCTCGCCGTGCAGGTCTGCGAGGCGTTCGAGCGCTACGCGGCGCACCTCGGCGGCGTGCACGTGCTGCCGATCTACGGCGGTCAGGCCTACGGCGTGCAGCTGTCGGCGCTGCGTCGCGGCGTCCACGTCGTCGTCGGCACGCCGGGTCGCATCATGGATCACCTCGACAAGGGCACCCTCGACCTGTCGAGGCTGACGCACGTCGTGCTCGACGAGGCCGACGAGATGCTGCGGATGGGCTTCGCCGAGGACGTCGACCAGATCCTCGCGTCGACGCCGGAGGACAAGCAGGTCGCCCTCTTCTCGGCGACGATGCCGAGGCAGATCCGGGCGATCTCGCAGCAGCACCTGCGCGACCCCGAGGAGATCTCGGTGCAGGGCGGGGCGAAGACGTCGGCGAGCATCCGCCAGCGCGCCATCCTCGTGTCGTACCAGCAGAAGCTCGAGGCGCTCACGCGCGTGCTCGAGGTCGAGCCGTTCGACGGCGCCATCGTGTTCGTGCGCACGCGCTCCGAGACCGAGACGGTCGCCGAGCGCCTGCGGGCGCGCGGCTACACGGCGGCCGCGATCTCGGGCGACGTCGCCCAGGCGCAGCGCGAGCGCACGATCGAGCAGCTGCGCGACGGCTCGCTCGACGTGCTCGTCGCCACCGACGTCGCGGCGCGAGGCCTCGACGTCGAGCGCATCAGCCACGTCGTCAACTACGACCTCCCCATCGACACCGAGTCCTACGTGCACCGCATCGGTCGCACGGGGCGCGCGGGCCGCACCGGCGACGCCATCAGCTTCGTGACCCCGCGCGAGCGTCGCATGCTGGGCGCGATCGAGCGCACGACGGGCGGCACGGTCGAGGAGATCCCGATGCCGTCGGCAGGCGAGGTCAACGCGTCGCGCCTGTCGAAGTTCGACGACGCGATCTCGGCAGCGCTCGGCGAGACGGCGCGCATCGATCGCTTCCGCGACATCGTCGCGCACTACGTCGAGCACCACGACGTCCCGCACGTCGACGTCGCCGCCGCCCTCGCCGTCGTCGCGCAGGGGCCCGTGCCCATGCTGCTCGACGAGCAGGACGACGTCGCGTCCCGGCCCCCCAAGCGCGCGCGCGATCGCGACGACGCGCGTGCCCCGCACGAGGGCGACGACCGCGGTCCGCGCCGCGAGCGTCGCAGCCCGTCGGATGCGACGACGTACCGTCTCGCCGTCGGCTCGCGCAACCGCGTCGAGCCGCGTCAGATCGTCGGCGCCCTCGCGAACGAGGGCGGGCTCGGCCGCGACGACTTCGGCCGCATCCAGATCCGGTTCGACTTCACGCTCGTCGAGCTGCCGCAGCTCTCCGACGACCAGCTCGGCCGTCTCGCCGAGACCCGCATCCTCGGCAAGCCGATCGACATCCGCCCGGACACCGGTGGCCGTGCCGATCGCGGCCCGCGTCGCGATCGCGACGACCGATTCGACCGTCCGCGTCGCGACGACCGGGGCGGCTCCGACCGACCGCGCCGCGACGACCGCGAGGACCGCAAGCCGCGGCACCGCCGCGACTGACGCGGGCCCGCGCCGCCCTCAGGGGCGGCGCGGGTTCCAGGTGCCCTTCGCGACGTCCGGCACGAAGTCCGTGAGGTCGACCGGCCAGCGCACGGTCTCGCCCGTCTGGGCGGACAGGTATGCGGCCATGAGCAGCTCGGCGACGGCGACGCCGTTGCGCAGCGACTCCGCGGGCTGCTCGCCGCGCAGGAAGCATGCGGCCACGTGGCGGTTCTCGCCCGTGTAGCCGTAGGTGGCCGCCTCGTCGGCGACGACCGGCATGAGGCCCTGCTCGGCGTTCTGCTTCTCGAGCATGTCCTCGCCCTGGTGCTGGCCGAGCTCGCGCGAGAGGAAGACGCGCGACTCGGTCTGCAGCGTGTCCGACTGCATCGAGTACTCGGGGCCCAGCAGCTCGAAGGCGAGCTTGAGGCCGGCGCCCACGTGGCTCCAGGACGTCGTGCCCTCGGCGATGACGATCTCGCCGTCGCCGTTGACGAACTCCCACGCCGCGCGGGCGTAGTCCTCGCTGGGACGCTCGCGGTAGTCGGGTGCGCCGGGGTAGAGCTCGAGCAGGCGCTCGGCGTACTCGGGCCTCCCCCACTTGAGCGACTGAATGCTCGCGCTCACCGAGACGGGTCGCAGCCAGTCGGCCGGGTCGACGCCGGGAGGCGTCAGGAGGTAGCGCCCGGCCTCGACCGAGTGGCACATCATGTCCGACAGCACGCCGCCGCCCTGGCGGGCGCCGTCCCAGAACCACGCCTTGTGCGGTCCCGAGTGCTCCTCGGCGCAGCGCGCGAGGTATGGCGAGCCCGACTCGGACGCGCCGCGGCGCCACACGAGCTCGTGGGCGCGCGTGATGGCCGGCGAGTAGACCTGGTTCTCGAGGTAGGCGTGCAGCAGCCCGGCGCCCTCGACGAGGTCGAGGATCGCCTGCGCCTCCGCGACGGTGCGGCCGAGCGGCTTCTCGATCGCGATGCCACGAAGCGTCGCGCCGTCCCGCACCTCGTCGCAGATGGCGCGGATGACGTCCAGGCGGGTGTCGTTCGGGGTGAGCACCCAGACGGCGTCGACGCGCGGATCGCGCACGAGCGCGCGCACGTCGTCGTGCACCGCGACGTCGGAGCCGACCGCGAGCTCCTCGGCGAGCGCCGCGACGCGGCTCGCGCTCTCGCGCGTGCGGGACGCGACCGCGACGACGTCCGCGTCGCGCACGCCGGTCCAGGAGCGCACGTGGAACTCGCCGATGAAGCCTGCGCCGACGATGCCGACGCCGAGGACGGAGCGTTCTGCCATGGGGTTCCCTTCGTTCAGGCGCGAAGCCTGCGCTGCCGGCCGTACACGGCGAGGAGCGCGATGAGCACGACGCCCTGCACGACCGTGCGCGCCCACTCGGGCATCGCGAGGGTCGTGAGCAGGCTCGTGAGGACGGTGAGGACGATCGCGCCGATCGCGCTGCCGAGGTAGCCGCCGACGCCGCCCGCGACGAGCGTGCCGCCGATGACGACCGCGGCGATGGAGGGCAGCGTGAGGTCGTCGGCGAGGTTCAGGAACACCTGCTGCGAGTAGCCGACCATCGCGATGCCGCCGAGGGCCGCGAAGAGCGACGACAGCACGTAGGCGCTGACGGTCGTGCGGCGCACGGGCACGCCGGAGAGCCGAGCGGCCTCCCTGCTCGTGCCGATCGCGTAGAGGCGGGCACCGAAGACGGTGCGGCGCAGCACGAGGGTGACGGCGATGCCGAGCACGAGCCAGACGACGAGGATGCCGGGCAGTCCGAGCACGTCGCGTCCGTTCACGAGCGAGACGAGCGCGGGCGCCGCACGGCCGTCGGCACGTCCGCCGGTGACGACGAGGATGAGCCCGCCGACGACGCCGAGCATGCCGAGGGTCATGACGAACGGCGGGATGCGCAGCAGCACGATGCCGAGGCCGTTCACGAGGCCGATGACGGCTGCGACGCCGAGGGCGAGGAGCACGGCGGGCACGATCATCGCGTCGTCGCCCGCCATGGTGCGGCTCGCGAGGATGGCGCCGAGGGTCGCGACGGTGCCGACGGAGAGGTCGATGCCCTCGCCGCCGGAGAGCACGACGATGGTCTGGCCGATCGCGATGATGCCGAGGAACGAGGCCACGCGCAGCATGTCGACGATCTGCGCGGGCGCGGCGAATCCCGGTCGCAGGATGCCGCCGACGACGACGAGCAGCACCGCGATGAGCGCTGCGATGACGATGGGGTCCTTGAGGACGCGCACGGCGCGGCTCATCGACGCCTCCTGGGGGCTCCGAGCGCGCTGAGCGCGAGGGCGAGGATGACGACGACGCCCGCCGCGAGGGCGCGCCACGACGTGGGCAGCCCGATCGCGAAGAGGATCGTCGACGACAGCGAGAGGATGATGGCGCCTGCGATGGCGCCGAGCGGCGAGCCGATGCCGCCGCGCAGGGCGATGCCGCCCACGACGACGGCCGCGACGCTGTTGAGCGCCAGGTCGCCGCCGATGAACGGGTCGCCCGAGCCGGCGTTGCCGAGCACGGCGAGGGCGGCGAGGCCGCAGATGGCGCCGGAGAGCGCGTAGGACGCGAGCTGGCTCGTCTGCACGGGCACGAGCGACGCGTACGCCGCGGCGGGGTCGCCGCCCGTCGCACGGATGTGCCGCATGATGCGCGTGCGTCGCAGCACGAGCCAGCCGAGCGCGACGGCGACGACGAGCAGCACCGACATCGGCACGGTCGCGATCGCCTGCCGGAACGTGCCGGTGAGCACGGCGGGCACGGTGCCTCCGGGCGTCGGCAGCACGAGCAGTGCGAGGCCCGAGAAGATCGAGGCGGAGGCGAACGTCGCGATGAGGGGCTGCAGCCGCAGGCGCGACACGATGAGGCCGTTCACGAGCCCGCAGGCGAGCCCGGTGCCGACGGCCGCGACGAGGCCGACGGCGGCCATGCCGTCCTCGCCGCGCATGACCTGCACGGCGACGACGCTCGAGAGCGCCACGATGGCGCCCGCCGAGAGGTCGAGGCCGCCGCCGATGACGACGATGGCCTGCGCGACCGCGACGAGCACGAGCGGCAGGAACGTCGCGAAGGTCGACGCGATGCCGTAGGAGCTCAGCAGGTTCGGCTGCAGCGCGATGGCGACGACGACGGCGATGACGAGCAGTCCGGCGGTCGCCCACGAGGCGACGCGGACGCCGCGGACGCGGTCGACGAACGACGCCGTCGACGACGGGGGCGACGGCCGGGTGGCGGTGTCGGTCATGCTGCGTCCTCCTCCTTCGCCTCGCCGTGCTCGCCCTCGCCGATGCGCAGCGCGGCCTGCACGAGCCGCTCCTCGGTGATCTCGTCGCCGACGAGCGTCGCGCGCACCTGCCCCTCGTAGAGCACGAGCACCCGGTCGCAGACCGTGACGAGCTCGCGATCCTCGCTCGAGTTGATGAGCACGGTCGCACCGCGCGCGGCGAGCGATCGCACGATCCGGTAGATCTCGGCCTTGGCGCCGACGTCGACGCCCTTCGTCGGGTCGTCGAGCAGCACGACGGTGGGCTCGGTGAGCAGCCACTTGCCGAAGACGACCTTCTGCGCGTTGCCGCCGGAGAGGCTGGAGATGGGGTCGGCGAGACCGCCGATCTTGATGGCGAGCGCCTCGACCATCGACTGCGCCGCCTCGCGCTCGCGTCGCGCAGACAGCACGCCGACGCGCGAGCGGCCCGCGATGCTCGCGATGGCGAGGTTCTCCTGGATGGGGCGTGCCGGCAGGGTGCCCTGCGTGCCCCGGTCGCCGGGCACGAGCGCGATGCCGCGGCCGGCGGCGGTGCGGGGCGACGAGAGTCGCACGGGCTCGCCGTCGACCTCGACGTCGCCCGTGGCCGGGGTGGCGCCGAACAGGGCGAGCAGCAGCTCCGACTGCCCCTGGCCCTGGAGGCCGCCGAGCCCGACGATCTCACCGGCGCGCGCGTCGAGGTCGATGCCGTGCAGGGCACCGCCTGCGAGGCCGCGCACGCTGAGGCGCACGGCGCCGTCCGCGACGTCGGCGTGCTCGCGCTCGACGGCCTGCACGTCGCCGACCATGAGGCGCACGAGCTCGTCTGGCGTCGTGTCGGGCACGCTCGTGGCTGCCACGGTCTCGCCGGAGCGCAGGATGGTCGCGCGATCGCACAGCTCGGTGATCTCGTCGAGACGGTGCGACACGAAGAGGATCGCGGCGCCGCCGTCGCGCAGCTCGCGCACGACGTCGAACACGAGGGCGACCTGGTCGCGGTGCAGCGACGCCGTCGCCTCGTCGAGGATGAGGATGCGGGGGTCGCGCAGCAGCGCCTTGCCGATCTCGACGAGCTGCTGCTGCCCGGGTGCGAGGTCGCGGACGGCGTCGTCGGCGCGCACGTCGCCGAGCGCCGGACCGAGCCGCTCGAGGATGGGCGCGACGCGCCTCTCGGCGGCGCGGTCGGAGAGGAAGCCGATCCTGCTCGGCTCCGAGCCGAGCACGAGGTTCTGCGCGACCGTGAGGTCGGGCACGAGGCTCAGCTGCTGGTACACGGCGGCGATGCCCAGCCGTGCGGCGGCTCGCGGCGACCCGATGCGCACCGGCTCGCCCGCGAGGGCGATCTCGGCGGCATCGGGTCGCACGGAGCCCGCGAGCACCTTGCCGAGTGTCGACTTGCCGGAGCCATTGGGGCCGAGGAGGCCGTGGACCTCGCCGCCCGCGGCCGTGAGGCTCGCGTCGCGAAGGGCCTGCACGCCGCCGTAGCGCTTGCGCACGCCCTGCAGCCGCACGAGCGGCGAGGTCCCGGTCATCGGATCAGTCCTGCACGAGGTACTGCTGGACGTCGTCGGCCGAGAGGATCGAGTCGAGCACGTAGGACTCGCCCTCCTCCTCGGTCTCCGCCCAGACGGCGTCGAGGTTCTCGTTCGTGACGGGCTCCTCGAGGTCGAGCACGAGCGTGTTGCCGTCGACGAGCTGCGACTCGTCGATCTCGGCACCCTGCAGCATCGCCATGGCGAGGTGCAGCGCCGTGGCGCCCGTGCCGGGCGGGTTCGTGACGCCGATCGACTCGAAGTCGTCCGACTGCTCGTTCCACAGCTGCAGGAAGCCGTTGCGGGCCTCGCCCGTGACGACGATCTCGTCGACGCGGTCCGCGGCGATGACGGCCTGCAGCACGCCGAGGGCCATGCCGTCCTGCGTCCACACCCCGTCGATC
Source organism: Agrococcus sp. GCM10030265 (assembly GCF_042666675.1). Taxonomy (NCBI): domain Bacteria; kingdom Bacillati; phylum Actinomycetota; class Actinomycetes; order Micrococcales; family Microbacteriaceae; genus Agrococcus; species Agrococcus sp. GCM10030265. Next base: position 420,731 of record NZ_JBHTCZ010000002.1, on the reverse strand, counting down.
TCGGGGTAGGTGGCGAGCAGGTTGCCCATCTGCTGCTGGCCCGTCGCCTGGTCCCAGCCGCCGTCGGCGGTCGTGAGCACCTCGACGCCGGCCTCCTCGAAGACCTCCTGGGCGGCGCCGTAGCGCGCCTCGTTCGCGGGGTGGCCCGAGATGCCGTTGACGGCGACGATCTGACCGCCCTCGCCCACCTGCTCCGCGAGCCACTCGGCGCTCGTCGCCGCCCACTCGGCCTGGTCGATGCCCACGTTGATGACCGACTCGGCCGTGACGGCCTGGTCGATCGCGAAGACGAGGATGCCCTGGTCGGTGGCCTCCTGGAAGACCTGGTCGAGGGCCGAGCCGGAGTTGGGGTCGACGATGATCGCGTCGACGCCGGCGTTGATGAGGTTGCGGACCTGCTGGATCTGTCCGTTGACGTCGGTGTCGGCGTTCTCGAGCACGAGGTCCTCGAGCACCCCCTCGTCCTGGTAGTCGGACGCGGCGTCCTCGATGTCGGCGATCATCTGGGTCCGGTACTCGGAGCCGACGAAGCCGTTGGAGATGCCGATCGTGAAGGGTCCGGTCGACTCGCCGTCCCCGCCGGACGATGCCGGCTCGTTCGAGACGGTGGAGCAGCCGGTCGCGACGAGGGCCGTCGCCGCCAGGGCCGCGACCCCGAGAGCACGCATGCGCATTCGATGCCTCCTTGCATCAGCGGTCCGCACTTTTGCGCAGACTGCGAGAAATGATGTCGTCAGTCTGGCACGAGGATTCCTCGCTCGGCCAGAGCCGTGACCGGATCGTGACCCGATCAGGATGCGATGAGGCGCTCCAGCGGCCCGAAGGCATCGATCGCGACGGCCGCGGCGCCCAGCACCGCGCCATCGGTCGCGGTCGACGGCGGCACGAGCCGCGGCACGTGGAGGACGCGCCCGCGCAGGCGCTGCTCGAGCTGCGGCACGATCGCCTGAGCCAGCGGCGCGAATCGCCCGGCCAGCACCACGACGTCCGGATCGAGCACCGCGCACAGGTTCGCGATGGCGACCGCGAACTCGTCGAGCACGCGGTGCGCGAGCAGCGCGGCATCGTCCTCGGCGTCGAGCCTCGCGAACAGGGCGGCGAACGGATCGTCGCCGGCGAGCGCGATCCCGTCGAGCCGCGCGCGGCGCTCGATGCCGACGGCGCCCAGCTGCGCCTCGAGGTCGCCGAAGTCGTCATCGAGGTGCTCCATGGGTCGCGCGTCGAGCAGCATGCGCCCGATCTGCCCCGCGAAGCCGCGCGAGCCCTCCACGACGCGGCCCGCCTCGACGATGCCCGAGCCGATGCCCTCGAACACCGCGAGCGCGACGAGGCTCGACGCGTCGCGGTGCGCACCCCATCGCGACTCGGCGAGCGCGATGAGGTTGGCGTCGTTCGCGACCGCGACCGGCACTTGGATGCGCTCGCGCAGCAGGTCGCCGATGCGGATGCCGCGCCACCGCAGCGCCGGCGCGAAGTCGATCGCTCCGTCGGGCTGCACGGGACCCGGGATCGCGACGCCGACGGCGATCGGGCGGCGCTCCGCGGCGTGCCACGCCTCCTCGACGGCATCGAGCGTGTGCTGCAGGCGCGCCTCGGGGTCGAGCGGGGGCGCCTCGATGCGGCGCGACTCGCGCACGGCACCGCCCAGGTCGACGAGCGCCAGCGTCGTGTGCCGGTCGGCGACGTCGACCGCCAGCACGCTCGCGGCACGATCGTCGACCTGCACGCGGCCGAGCGGCCGCCCGCCCGCGGGTCCGACCGCGCTCTCCTCGAGCAGCAGGCCGGCCTCCAGGAGCGCTGCCACCGCACGGGACACCGTGGCGACGCTGAGCCCCGTGCGCGCAGCGAGCTCGGCGCGGGAGGCGCCGTGCGCCTCGCGCGCAGCCTGCAGCACCGCCGCGCGATTGCGGTGCGTCGTCGACTGCGAGCTCACGGACGCCATCTTGGCATCGACGCGGCGCGTGTCCGGACACGCGCGCGATTCGCGGACGGCGGACACGCCGAGCGCCGTCCGACCCTCCGCGTAGGCTGGATCGGTGACCCAGCAACCCGCTCCGCATCCGTCGCCGCAGCGACGCGCGAGCCTCGAGGTGCTGCGGGCCGAGGCGGCCGACGAGCGCTCCGTGCTCGTCGAGGAGCGGCTGCGCGCCGGCGAGGACCCGTGGGACTTCATGGCCGACCTGCCGAGCGTCGACGAGCTCGTCGTCCTGCTGCTGCGCAGCGAGCGCATCCTGCCGCCGGGTGCCGTCCGCCCGGACGAGGACGTCAGCGACGTCGTGCTGCGCCGCATCGCCGCCGACTACCCGCCGCTCGCCACCACCGTGTGGTCGATGCTGTCCGAGGCGGAGTCGGTGCGCACGTGGGCGCCGCGCATCCGGCGCATCGGCCGCTGACTGCGCTCCCCCCACGCGCGGAACGGCGCAGCACCCGGAGGTGCTGCGCCGTCCTCGCGGGGATCTCCTCGATGGTGAGGCCGAGATCCCTCGCTTCGCTCGGTGCGGTCAGATCGTGAAGCCGAGCGCCCGCATCATCTCGCGACCGTCCTCGGTGATGCGCTCCGGGCCCCACGGCGGCATCCACACCCAGTTGATGCGGAAGCGCGCGACGATGCCGTCGAGCTTGTCGGCGATCTCGGTCTCGATGACGTCGGTCAGCGGGCAGCCCGCCGACGTCAGCGTCATCGAGATGACGAGGGCATCCTGCTCGTCGTCCCACGCGAGGTCGTAGATCAGGCCGAGGTCGACGATGTTGACGTCGAGCTCGGGGTCGACGACGCCCTTCAGGGCCTCCGTCGCCTCGTCGAACAGCTCGGGTGCGAGCTCGGTGACTGCCATCAGACTCCTGCCTTCAGGAACCGATCGTAGCCCTCGTCCTCCAGACGCTCCGCGAGCTCCTTGCCGCCCTGCTCGGCGACCTTGCCGTCGACGAAGACGTGCACGAAGTCGGGCTGGATGTAGCGGAGGATGCGCGTGTAGTGCGTGATGAGCAGCACGCCCATGCCGGTCTTGTCCTTGACGCGGTTCACGCCCTCGCTGACGATGCGCAGCGCGTCGACGTCGAGGCCCGAGTCGGTCTCGTCGAGCACGGCCAGCCTCGGCTGCAGCAGCTCGAGCTGCAGGATCTCGTGGCGCTTCTTCTCGCCGCCCGAGAAGCCCTCGTTGACGTTGCGCTCGGAGAACGACGAGTCCATGCGGAGGTCGCTCATCGCCTCGCGCACCGACGAGATCCACGGGCGCAGCTGCGGCGCCTCGCCGGCGATCGCGGTCTTCGCGGTGCGCAGGAAGTTCGACACCGTGACGCCGGGGATCTCGACCGGGTACTGCATGGCGAGGAAGACGCCGGCGCGAGCGCGCTCGTCGACGCTCATCGCGAGCACGTCCTGGCCGTCGAACGTGATCGAGCCACCGTCGACCTGGTAGCGCGGGTGGCCGGCGATCGTGTACGCGAGCGTCGACTTGCCGGAGCCGTTCGGCCCCATGACCGCGTGGATCTCGCCCGAGCGGATCGTCAGGTCGACGCCCTTCAGGATGGGCTTCGAACCCTGCTCGGTCTCGATCGAGACCTGCAGGTCCTTGATCTCCAGGGTGCTCACGTCAGCTCCTTCCGTCGGCCGCGAGGCCGGACACGTCGATGGGGTTCGTCACGTCGACGAGCACGTCGTCGCCGTCGATCGTCACCGGATAGACCGGCACCGGCTCGTAGGCCGGGAGGTTCAGGGGGTGGCCCGTGCGCAGCGAGAACCGCGAGCCGTGGGCCCAGCACTCGAGGGTGTCGTCCTCGACGAAGCCCTCCGAGAGCGAGATGTCGCCGTGGGTGCAGCGGTCGCCGAGCGCGTGGATCGCGCCTGCGGAGTCACGCACGATCGAGACGGCGATGCCGCCGACCTCGACCTTGCGCGGCTCGGAGACGGAGACCTCGGAGACTCCGCACGCGCGGGTCGCGCTCATGCCCCCGCCCGCGACGCGGGTGCCAGGCCGGCACCGCGTGCGATCTCGGCCTCGATGTCGGCCGCGAGACGCTCCTCGAGCTCGGGGATGCCGATGCGCTGGACGATCTCCATGAGGAAGCCGACGACGACGAGGCGTCGCGCCTGCTCCTCGGGGATGCCGCGCGCCTGCAGGTAGAACAGCTGCTCGTCGTCGAAGCGACCGGTCGCCGACGCGTGGCCGGCGCCCGCGATGTCGCCCGTCTCGATCTCGAGGTTCGGGATCGAGTCGGCGCGCGTGCCGTCGGTGAGCACGAGGTTCTGGTTCTTCTCGTACGAGTCGGTGCCCGTGGCGCCCTGGCCGATGAGCACGTCGCCGATCCAGACCGTGCGCGCGCCCGTGCCCTGCAGCGCGCCCTTGTAGAGCACGTCGCCCTTCGTGGAGACGCCCTCGTGGTGCATGTAGACCTGCGACTCGAGGTGCTGCCCGGCGTCGGCGAACGCGAGGCCGAGCATGTCGCCCTCGGATCCCTCGCCCGCGAGGCGCATCGACGGGTTCACCCGCACGGCGCCGCCACCAAAGGTCACGACGACGTGCTTGAGGTACGCGCCTGCGCCGACGACGGCCTGGTGGGCTGCGGCGTGCACGGCCGTGTCGTCCCACTCCTGCACGGAGACGACCGTGAGGCGGGCGCCGTCGCGCACGAGGATCTCGACGTTCTGCGCGTACGCAGCCGAGCCGGAGTGCTCGAGCACGACGGTCGCGACGCTGCCCGGCATCGCCTCGACGACGACCTGCGACGTCGCACGACGCCCCTCGCCGAGGCCCTGGATGCGGGCGACGAGCGGCTCGGCGACCGTCTCGCCCTCGGGCACGCGGATGTGCAGGGCGTCGGGGCTGCGCTTCCACGCGATGGCGGACGCGACGTCCTCCGGGCGGAAGATCTCGCCGCGCGGCGCCGCGTCGTGGCCCGAGGACGGGACGACGTAGGCCTCGAGGCTCGCGAGGTCGTAGGCGACGGCATCCTGCTCGGCGGGCGTCTCGTCGTCGACGAGGAGCGGCGCGAGACGCCGGACGTCCGACAGCTTCCAGTTGACCTCGCGGCCGGTCGGCGTGCCGAAGTCGGCGGGCTCGAACGACGTGGGCCGCTCGGAGCGGGTCTGGATGGGGACGAAGGGGGTGCTCTCCACCACGGTCATCAGCCGACGGATCCTTCCATGCTCATCTCGATGAGCTTGTTGAGCTCGAGCGCGTACTCCATGGGCAGCTCGCGGGCGATGGGCTCGATGAACCCGCGCACGATCATGGCCATGGCCTCGTCCTCGGGCATGCCGCGGCTCATGAGGTAGAACAGCTGCTCCTCGGACACCTTCGACACCGTCGCCTCGTGCCCGAGCACCACGTCGTCGACGCGGATGTCGATGGCGGGGTAGGTGTCGGAGCGCGAGATCGTGTCGACGAGCAGCGCGTCGCACCGCACGGTGTTCGCCGAGTGGTGCGCGTTCGCATCGACCCGGACCTCGCCGCGGTAGCCGGCACGGCCGCCGCCTCGCGCGATGGACTTCGAGACGATCGACGACGTCGTGTGCGGCGCCATGTGGATCATCTTCGCGCCGGCGTCCTGGTGCTGGCCGGGGCCCGCGAAGGCGACCGACAGGGTCTCGCCCTTCGCGCGCTCGCCCGCCAGGTAGATCGACGGGTACTTCATCGTGACCTTGGAGCCGATGTTGCCGTCGATCCACTCCATCGTCGCGCCCTCGTGCGCGATCGCGCGCTTCGTGACGAGGTTGTAGACGTTGTTCGACCAGTTCTGGATCGTCGTGTAGCGGACGCGGGCGTCCTTCTTCACGATGATCTCGACCACGGCCGAGTGCAGCGAGTCGGACGAGTAGATCGGGGCCGTGCAGCCCTCGATGTAGTGCACGTACGAGCCCTCGTCGGCGATGATGAGCGTGCGCTCGAACTGGCCCATGTTCTCGGTGTTGATCCGGAAGTAGGCCTGCAGCGGGATCTCGACGTGGACGCCCTTGGGCACGTACACGAACGAGCCGCCCGACCACACCGCGGTGTTCAGGGCCGCGAACTTGTTGTCGCCGGAGGGGATGACCGAGCCGAAGTACTCCTCGAAGAACTCCGGGTGCTCCTTGAGCGCCGTGTCGGTGTCCATGAAGATGACGCCCTGGTCCTCGAGCTCCTTCTGGATGGAGTGGTAGACGACCTCGGACTCGTACTGCGCGGCGACGCCGGCGACGAGGCGCGCGCGCTCGGCCTCGGGGATGCCGAGGCGGTCGTACGTGGTGCGGATGTCCTCGGGGAGGTCCTCCCACGTCTGCGCCTGCTTCTCGCTCGAGCGCACGAAGTACTTGATGTTGTCGAAGTCGATGCCCGACAGGTCGGCGCCCCACGTGGGCATGGGCTTGCGCTCGAAGAGCTGCAGCGCCTTCAGCCTGCGGTCGCGCATCCACTCGGGCTCGCTCTTGAGGCCGGAGATCTCCTCGACGACCTGCGGGTTGATGCCGCGCTTGGCGATGGCACCCGCCTCGTCGGAGTCGTGCCAGCCGAACTCGTACTGGCCGAGTCCCTCCAGCTCCGGTCGGTCGATCAGCACGTCGGCCATCGCTCCCCCTCACCTCTCGAAGTCTGCAAATGGATGGGCCAGCCATGCCATTCCGTGGACACCGTCATGCGGTGGCAGAATGGAGGGGCTGATGGTCGTAGCCCGACACGGGCCTCATCCGGACCACCAGCCTACCGTGACCCGCCCACGCGCAGCGGAACCTCATTGCGCTGGAAGAGAGCACCGTGACCCGCGGCATCCGCATCGCAAGCCTCGCGACCCTCGCGACCCAGATCGTCATCGTGGGCACGGGAGGCGCCGTGCGCCTCACGGGCTCCGGCCTCGGCTGCACGACATGGCCCTACTGCACGCCCGAGTCGTTCGTGCCCGTGCCCGAGCAGGGCATCCACGGCGTCATCGAGTTCGCCAACCGCGTCATGGGCGGCGTCGTGCTGCTCGTCGCGGCGATCATGCTCGTGCTCGCGATCCTGCACCGACGCCGGCATCCCGGCGTCCTCCCCCTGGCGATCGTGCTCGTCGTCGGCACCGTCGCCCAGGCGCTCATCGGCGCCATCGTCGTCTTCCTGCACCTGCGACCCGACACCGTCGGCATCCACTTCTCGCTCTCGGCGATCCTCGTGGGCGTCGCGGCGTGGATGGCGTGGCGCGTCTTCCGCGGCCGGGCCACGCGATTCGGCGGCACGCTCGCGCAGCGGGCGCTCATGCTCGCCACCGCCGTCATGGTGCCCGTCGTCGTGTACGTCGGCATCCTCACGACGGGGTCGGGCCCGCACGCCGGCGACGGCGGGGCAGCGCGCAACGGTCTCGACCCGGCCGTGATGCAGCACGTGCACGCCCTGCCCGCCTACCTCCTGCTCGCCCTCGCGGTCGCGCTCGTGCTCGTCGGCTGGCGGCGGCGTCCGTTCGGCATCTGGGCGGGCACGCTGCTCGCGCTCATCGTGACGCAGGCGCTCGTCGGCGTCGTGCAGTCGAACCTGGGTCTGCCGATCGCGCTCGTCGGCGCGCACATGGTCATCTCGGTGATGATCGTCGCGTGCACCGTGGTCGCCGCGCTGTCGCTGCGGGTCGAGGTGCGCGAGCCGCTCGAGGCGGACGTCCCGCGCGAGCCCGTCGCCGCCTGACGCCGGCGTCGGGCAGGATCGTGCCCATGAGCATGCGCCTGGGCGTCCTCGACGTCGGCTCCAACACGGTCCATCTGCTCGTCGTCGACGCCGCACCCGGCGGCCGGCCCATCCCCCACCAGTCGCACAAGGTGACGATGCGCCTCATGCGCTACCTCGTCGACGGCGCCATCAGCGACGAGGGGCAGCGCGCCCTCGTCGCGGCGATCCAGGAGTGCGTCGACGTCGCCGAGTCGGTCGGGCTCGAGCGGCTGCTCGTCGTCGCGACGAGCGCGGTGCGAGAGGCCGAGAACGGCGAGGCCGTCATCGCGCGCATCGAGGCCGAGACGGGCGTCGAGCTCGACATCCTCTCCGGCGACGACGAGGCACGTCTCACGTTCCTCGCCGTGCGGCGATGGTTCGGCTGGGCGGCCGGGCGCATCCTGCTGCTCGACATCGGCGGCGGGTCGCTCGAGATCGCCGTGGGCGCCGACGAGGAGCCCGAGGTCGCGCTGTCGGTGCCCCTCGGCGCGGGTCGCTCGACCGTGACCTTCCTCGCCGACGATCCCCCGTCGGCCGCGCAGCAGCGTGCGCTGCGCACCTACGCGAAGGCCGTGCTCGACGACGTCGTCGGCACGGTGCGCGCCGCGGGCAGGCCCGACCACGTCGTCGGCTCGTCGAAGACCATCCGCTCGCTCGCCCGCCTCGCGGGCAGCGTCGTGCCCGGTCTCGGCGGCGACGATCGAGTCGTGCTGCGCCGCAAGGACCTCGACGACTGGGTGCCGCGCATCGCGCGCATGGATGCCGACTCGCGACACGCGCTGCCCGGCATCACGCCGGACCGCACCTTCCAGATCGTCGCGGGCGGCATCGTGCTCTCGGAGGCGATGCGCGCCTTCGGCGTGCGCGAGCTCGACGTGTCGCCGTGGGCGCTGCGCGAGGGCCGCCTGCTGCGTCACCTCGACCGGCTGTGAGTCGCTAGAAGGGCAGCAGCGGGTCGATGCCCACCGCGAGGAACACGAGCGTCAGGTACGTGTTCGACGCGTGGAACACGCGCATCGCGCGCGCCTCGGCGCCGCGGACGGCCCGGGAGTGCAGCCCGTGCGCCTCGGCGACGAACCAGATGCCCGCGGCGAGCGCGACGATCGCGTACACGACGCCCATGCCCGCGACGGGGATGAGCAGCAGCGTGCACGCGAGCGAGGCCCACGCGTAGAGCACGACCTGGATGCCGACCGTGGCACGGCCGCGGACGACGGCGAGCATCGGCACGTCGGCGGCGGCGTAGTCCTTGCGGTACTTCATCGACAGCGGCCAGTAGTGCGCAGGCGTCCAGAGGAAGATGAGCGTGAAGAGGATCCACGCGGGCCAGTCGAGCGTGCCCGTGACGCCCGCCCAGCCGATGAGCACGGGGAAGCACCCGGCGATGCCGCCCCACACGATGTTCTGCTCGGTGCGGCGCTTCAGCAGCAGCGTGTAGACGAAGACGTAGAAGCCGATGGCCGCGAGCGACAGCACGGCGGCGAGCCAGTGCGCGAAGAGCGCGAGCACCGCGGTCGACACGACGACGAGCGTCCATGCGAACACCGTCGCCTGCCGCGGCGTCAGCGCGCCCGTCACGAGCGGGCGACCCTGGGTGCGCTCCATGACGGCGTCGATGTCGCGGTCGATGATCATGTTGAACGCGTTCGCCGCACCCGCGGACAGGAACCCGCCGATGAGCGTCGCGACGAGCGCGACCGGCTGCGGGATGCCGTCTGCTGCGAGGAACATCGTCGGCAGCGCCGTGACGAGCAGCAGCTCGATCACACGGGGCTTCGTCAGCGCCAGGTAGGCCTTCGCGCGGTCGACGAGACGCGCTCGATCGGAGCGGTGGGCGGTGGCGGTCATGACCCTCGAGAAGACGACGCAGGCGGTGGTGTGACGCTTCGAGTCTACCGCTTGGCAAGGGCCCGTCCGGCGCATGGCGCCATCACTATGCTGGGAGACGTCGCACCACCTCTGCATCGGCCCTGCCACGCCGCGGGGCCGATCCCGCATGGAAGGGCCCGCCTTGACGCTCGAATGGACTGAGACCGACGCGAAGGCCGTGGACACGGCCCGACTGCTCGCAGCGGATGCCGTGGAGAAGGCCGGACACGGCCACCCCGGCACCGCGATGAGCCTCGCGCCGGCCGCGTACCTGCTGTTCCAGAAGGTGCTGCAGCGCGACCCCGCCGATCACCACTGGCTCGGTCGCGACCGCTTCATCCTCTCGGCGGGCCATTCGTCGATCACGCAGTACGTGCAGCTGTTCCTCGCCGGCGACGGCCTCGAGCTCGCCGACCTGCAGGCGCTGCGCACGTGGGGCTCGAAGACCCCCGGCCACCCCGAGTTCGGGCACACCGACGGCGTCGAGATCACGACGGGTCCGCTCGGCCAGGGCCTCGCCTCCGCCGTCGGCTTCGCGTACGCGCAGCGCTTCGAGCGCGCGCTGCTCGACCCCGACGCCGCAGAGGGCGAGAGCCCGTTCGACCACTTCACGTACGTGATCGCCGGCGACGGCGACCTGCAGGAGGGCGTGACGAGCGAGGCCGGATCCCTCGCGGGCCGGCAGGAGCTCGGCCGCCTCATCGCCATCTACGACTCGAACCAGATCTCGATCGAGGACGACACCGACGTCGCCTTCACCGAGGACGTCAAGGCGCGCTACGAGGCCTACGGCTGGCAGGTGCTCGAGGTCGACTGGCGCTCGGGCGACCCCGCCGACGATGCCGACTACCACGAGGACCTCCCGGCGCTGCACGCGGCGATCGAGGCGGCGAAGGCCGAGACCCGCAAGCCGTCGATCATCGTGCTGCGCACGATCATCGGCTGGCCCGCACCCACGAAGCGCAACACGGGCAAGGTCCACGGCTCGAAGCTCGGCACCGAGGAGCTCGCCGCGACGAAGGAGCTGCTCGGCTTCGACCCCGAGGAGCACTTCGCGCTGCCCGACGGCGTGCTCGAGCACGCACGCGGCAACGCCGCGGAGCGCGCTGCGACGGCGCGCGCCGCGTGGCAGGAGCGCTTCGACGCATGGGCGTCGGCGAACCCCGAGCGCAAGGCGCTGCTCGACCGCCTGCAGACGGGCGAGCTGCCCGAGGGCGTCGAGGAGGCGCTGCCCGTGTTCGAGTCGGGCACCGACCTCGCGACGCGTGCCGCATCCGGCAAGGTGCTGAACGCGCTCGCCGGCGTCATCCCCGAGCTGTGGGGCGGCTCCGCCGACCTCGCCGAGTCCAACAACACGACGCTCGAGGGCCAGGGCTCGTTCCTGCCGTCGGGCAGCGGCACGAAGGTCTTCCCCGACGCGTCGTTCGGCGGTCGCACCATGCACTTCGGCATCCGCGAGCACGCGATGGCGGCGATCCTCAACGGCATCGTGCTGCACGGCCCCACGCGCCCCTACGGCGGCACGTTCCTCATCTTCAGCGACTACCAGCGCCCGGCGCTGCGGCTCGCGGCGCTCATGGGCGTGCACCCCGTCCACGTCTGGACGCACGACTCGGTCGCCCTCGGCGAGGACGGCCCGACGCACCAGCCGATCGAGCAGCTCGCGACGCTCCGCGCCATCCCCGGCTTCGAGGTCGTCCGCCCGTCGGACGCCAACGAGACCGCGTGGGCGTGGAAGACGATCCTCGAGCGCACGGGCAAGCCGGTCGGCATCGCGCTGACCAGGCAGCCCATCCCCACCTTCGAGCGCGGCGAGGGCGCGGCGACCGCCGAGACCTTCGCAGCGGCGTCGAACGTCGCGAAGGGCGCCTACACGCTCGTCGACGCATCCACCGAGACGCCCGAGGTCATCCTCATCGCCACGGGCTCGGAGGTGCAGATCGCCGTGGCCGCTCGCGAGGTGCTCGAGGCCGAGGGCGTCGGCACGCGCGTCGTGGCCGCCCCGAGCCTCGAGTGGTTCGCCGAGCAGTCGGCCGAGCACCGCGAGTCCGTGCTGCCGAAGGCGGTGAAGGCCCGCGTGTCGGTCGAGGCCGGCTCCACCCTGACGTGGGCGGGCATCGTCGGCGACGCCGGCCGCTCCGTCGGCATCGACCACTTCGGCGCCAGCGCCGACTACCAGACCCTGTTCCGCGAGTTCGGTCTCACGCACGAGGCCGTCGTGGCCGCCGCGCGCGAGTCGCTCTCCGCCGTCAAGGAGGCGTGAACCCCATGACCGATTCCACGAAGGCCCTCAGCGACGTCGGCGTCAGCATCTGGCTCGACGACCTGTCGCGCGAGCGCATCGAGACCGGCAACCTGCAGGAGCTCATCGAGACGCGCGACGTCGTCGGCGTCACGACGAACCCGTCGATCTTCGCCTCGGCGCTCGCCAACGGCGAGCGCTACGAGTCGCGGCTGTCCGAGCTCAAGGCGAACGGCGCAGACGTCCACGAGGTCATCCGCACCCTCACGACCGAGGACGTCGCGGCTGCCTGCGACATCTTCCAGCCGATCTACGCCGCCACGAGCGGCATCGACGGCCGCGTCTCGATCGAGGTCTCCCCCGGCCTCGCCTTCGACACCGCGGGCACCGTCGACGAGGCGAAGGCGCTGCACGAGCGCGTCGATCGCGAGAACGTGCTCATCAAGATCCCCGCCACGAAGGAGGGGCTCGAGGCCATCGCCGCCACCATCGGCGCCGGCATCAGCGTCAACGTCACGCTCATCTTCTCGCTCGACCGCTACCGCGACGTCATCAACGCCTACCTCACGGGCCTCGAGCGCGCACAGCAGGCGGGCCTCGACCTGTCGACCATCCACTCCGTGGCGTCGTTCTTCGTGTCGCGCGTCGACACCGAGATCGACAAGCGCCTCGACGCCGTCGGCACCGAGGAGGCGACGGCGCTGAAGTCGAAGGCTGGCATCGCGAACGCGCGCCTCGCCTACGGCGTGTGGCAGGAGGCGTTCTCCTCCGAGCGCGCGCAGACGCTGCTCGCGGCCGGCGCCAACTCGCAGCGTCCGCTGTGGGCCTCGACGGGCGTCAAGGACCCGTCGCTGCCCGACACGCTCTACGTCACCGAGCTCGCCGCGCCCGAGACCGTCAACACCATGCCGGAGAAGACCCTCGAGGCGCTCGCCGACCACGGCGTCGTCACGGGCGACGAGATCTCGGCGAACGTCGAGGCCGCTCAGGGCGTGCTCGACGCCGTCGAGGCGCAGGGCGTGTCGTACGTCGAGGTGACCGACCTGCTCGAGCGCGAGGGCGTCGACAAGTTCATCGCCTCGTGGGACGAGCTCGTCGAGACCGTGCGCGGCCAGCTCGCGCAGGCGGGAGGCGACCGATGACCTTCATCCTCCACGCGACCGGCGCCGCGCAGGACGCCATCGACCGCGTCGTGCCGCAGCTCGTCGCCGACGGCATCGCGGGCCGCATCGCAGCGAAGGACTCGACCCTGTGGGGCGAGGCCGCCGAGGCCGAGGCGTCGAAGCGCCTCGGCTGGATCGACGCGGCCTCGAACACGCGCGGCATCGTCGACGACGTGCTCGAGCTCAAGGCCGACCTCGCCGCGAAGGGCGTCGACCGCTTCGCGCTCGCGGGCATGGGCGGCTCGTCGCTCGCCCCCGAGGTCATCACGCGCACCTTCGGCGTGCACCTCACGGTGCTCGACTCGACCGAGCCCGGCCAGGTGCTCACGGCGCTGCGCGACGAGCTCGCGCGCACCGCGATCGTCGTGTCCTCGAAGTCGGGCTCGACGCTCGAGACCGACTCCGCCAAGCGCGTGTTCGAGCAGTGGTACCGCGACGCGGGCATCGACCCGACCGAGCGCATCATCGTCGTCACCGACCCGGGCAGCCCGCTCGACCGGTCGGCTCGCGAGGCCGGCTTCCGCGTCTTCAACGCCGACCCCAACGTCGGCGGCCGCTACTCGGCGCTCACCGCGTTCGGCATCGTGCCGTCGGCGCTCGCCGGCGTCGACGTGGCCGAGCTGCTCGACGAGGCCGAGGCGGCACTGCCGCTCGTCTCCGAGGACGCGGAGTCGAACCCGGGCCTGCAGCTCGGTGCCGTGCTCGCGGGCACGAAGCCGCTCAAGGACTACGTCGGGATCGTCGCCGACGGCACGCACATCGTGGGCTTCGCCGACTGGGCCGAGCAGCTCATCGCCGAGTCGACGGGCAAGCAGGGCACGGGCGTGCTGCCCGTCGTGCTCGACGTCGACGCCCCCGAGCTCTCCGAGGGGCTCGCGGACCTGCAGGTCATCCGCGTCGTCGGCTCGCGCGACGAGGCCCGCGACGTCGCGGCAGGCGAGGTCGAGGTCGCAGGCACGCTCGGCGCCCAGCTGCTCGTGTGGGAGTTCGCGACGGCCGTCGCCGGCCGCCTGCTCGGCATCGACCCGTTCGACCAGCCCGACGTCGAGTCCGCGAAGGACGCCGCCCGCGGCCTCCTCGAGGATCTCGCTCCCCCGGCGCCCGCATCCGTCGTCGACGGCTCGATCGAGCTGCGCGGCTCCGTCACGGGCGACACGCTCGAGTCCTCCCTCGACGCGCTGCTGGCTGCAGTGCCCGCCGACGGCTACCTCGCGGTGCACACGTACCTCGATCGCCTCGGCGAGGAGCGCTTCGCGACCCTGCGCGACATCCTCGCGGCGCGCGTGCAGCGCCCCGTGACGTTCGGGTGGGGTCCGCGCTTCCTGCACTCGACCGGTCAGTTCCACAAGGGCGGCAAGCCCTCCGGCGTCTTCCTGCAGATCCTCGGCACGCCCGCCGAGGACCTCGAGATCCCGGAGCGACCGTTCTCGTTCGGCCAGCTGCTCCAGGCGCAGGCCGGCGGCGACGCCGCGGTGCTCGCAGGCCACGACCGGCCCGTGCTCACCCTGACGCTGACCGACCTCGACGACGGGTACCGCCGCCTGGCCGCCGCAGCCGCCGCATGAGCGCCTCGGCGAGCTGGTCGAACCCGCTGCGCGACGCCTCGGACATGCGCCTGACGCGCATCCCCGAGCCGAACGCGCTCGTGCTCTTCGGCGTCACGGGCGACCTCGCGCAGAAGAAGCTGCTGCCGGCGATCTACGACCTCGCGAACCGCGGGCTGCTGCCTCCCGGCTTCTCGCTCGTCGGCTACGGCCGACGCGACTGGAGCGACGAGGCCTTCCGAGGGGTCGTCGAGGAGGCGGTGCGCCGCCACGCGCGCACGCCCTTCCGCGAGGACGTCTTCGCGCAGCTCGCCGAGGGCCTCCGATTCGTGCGCGGCGACTTCGACGACGACGAGGCGTTCGACCGGCTCGCCGACACGCTGCGCGAGCTCGACGAGGCGCGCGGCACGATGGGCAACTACGCCTTCTACCTGTCGATCCCGCCCGGGCAGTTCCCCGTCGTGACGCAGCAGCTGAAGCGGTCGGGCGTCGCCACGAGCGACGAGTCGTGGCGCCGCGTGGTCATCGAGAAGCCCTTCGGGCACGACCTCGCCTCCGCGAAGGACCTCGCGGCCGTCGTCGACTCGGTGTTCCCGCCGGACAGCGTCTTCCGCATCGACCACTACCTCGGCAAGGAGACGGTCCAGAACATCCTGGCCCTCAGGTTCGCCAACAACCTGTGGGAGCCGATCTGGAACGCCAACTACATCGACCACGTGCAGATCACGATGGCCGAGGACATCGGCGTCGGCGGTCGCGCCGGCTACTACGACGGCATCGGCGCCGCACGCGACGTCATCCAGAACCACCTGCTGCAGCTCTTCGCCCTCACGGCGATGGAGGAGCCGGTGTCGTTCGACGCCGTCGACCTGCGCACCGAGAAGGAGAAGGTGCTCTCGGCCGCACGGATCCCCGGCGACCTCGACGCGTCGACCGCCCGCGGTCAGTACGCGGGCGGATGGCAGGGCGGCGAGCAGGTGACGGGCTTCCTCGACGAGGACGGCATGGCGCCCGACTCCGGCACCGAGACGTACGCGGCCATCACCCTCGAGGTCGACAACCGCCGCTGGTCTGGCGTGCCCTTCTACCTGCGGGCAGGCAAGCGCCTCGGCCGCCGCGTCACCGAGATCGCGATCGTGTTCAAGCGCGCCTCGCAGTACCTCTTCCCCGAGACCGCCACGCAGTCGATGGGCCAGAACGCGCTCGTCATCCGCGTGCAGCCCGACGAGGGCACCTCGATGCGCTTCGGCTCGAAGGTGCCTGGCCCCGGCATGCACGTGCGTGACGTCACGATGGACTTCGGCTACGGCCACGCGTTCACCGAGGAGTCGCCCGAGGCCTACGAGCGCCTCATCCTCGACGTGCTGCTCGGCGATCCGCCCCTCTTCCCCCAGGCGCGCGAGGTCGAGCTGTCGTGGGCGATCCTCGACCCCGTCGAGGAGCACTGGGCTGCCGCAGGCGGTCCGCTCGAGCAGTACGCACCGGGCTCGTGGGGCCCTGCGAGCGCCGACGCCATGCTGCGGCGCACCGACCGGCATTGGAGGCGCCCATGATCGTCACGCTCGAGGGCACGACGACGAGCGCGATCCAGCGCCGACTCGTCGAGATCCGCGAGGAGGGCGGCGTGCTGGCGCTCGGCCGCGTCCTCACGCTCGTCATCCACACCCACCTCGGCGAGGAGGAGGACGCGATCGCGGCCGCCAACGAGGCGAGCCGCGAGCACCCCATGCGCGTGCTCGTGGTGTCGCGGTCGATCGACGAGATCGCCGCGACCGAGGAGCCGCGCCTCGATGCGGAGATCCGCGTCGGCGGCGACGCGGGCGCGAGCGAGGTCGTCCTGCTCCAGTGCTACGGCGAGGTCGGCGCGCACCTCATCGGCGTCGTGCAGGGCCTCCTGCTGCCCGATGCGCCCGTCGTCGCCTGGTGGCCCGACCGCATGCCCGAGCATCCCGCGTCCGCGCAGCTCGGCGCGCTCGCGCAGCGCCGCATCACCGACTCCGCGCGGCAGGAGGATCCGCGGTCGGTGCTGCGCGGCCTCGCCGAGGGCTACGAGCCCGGCGACACCGACCTCGCATGGACGCGCATCACGAACTGGCGCGCCCAGCTCGCCGCCGTGCTCGACCAGCCGCCGTACGAGCCCGTGCTGCACGCGCGGGTCTCGGGCGCGCTCCGCAGCCCGTCGGTGCACCTCATGGCGTCGTGGCTGCGGCTGCGGCTCGGCGTCGAGGTCGCCGTGTCGTCGCGCGCCGACGGCCCGCTCGGCTCGAGCGGTCTGTCGTCGGTCACGCTGACGCGCGCCTCCGGCGACGCGACGCTCACGCGCATCCGACCGTCGACGGGTCTGCTGCAGATCCCCGGCCAGCCCGACCACGAGGTCGCGCTGTCGCATCGGCAGCTGCGCGACCAGCTCGCGGAGGAGCTGCGCAGGCTCGACCCCGACGAGATGTACCACCAGGTGCTTGAGGCCATCCGGTCGTGGGGCACGGCAGGCACGAGCGTGCCCGCACCCGAGGGAGGCGCACGATGAGCCGTGAGCTCGTGGTCCACGCGGATCGTGCGGCACTCGTCGCCGAGACGGCCGATCGGTTCGTCACGACGGTCGACGCCGTGCTCGCCGAGCGCGGCGAGTGCCACGTCGCGCTCACGGGCGGATCGGTGGGGATCGAGCTGCTGGGAGCCCTGCGCGGCCGCTCGCTCGACTGGTCGCGCGTGCACTGCTGGTGGGGCGACGAGCGCTTCGTGCCGGCGACCGACGGCGAGCGGAACGCCCTGCAGGCACGTGAGGCGCTGCTCGACCACGTCGACATCCCCTCGTCGAACGTGCACGAGATGCCGGCGTCCGACGCAGGACTCGACCTCGACGCGGCGGCAGCGGCAGCGACGTCGGACCTCGGCGATCGTGCGCTCGACCTCGTGCTGCTCGGCATGGGCCCCGACGCGCACGTCGCGTCGCTGTTCCCCGGCTACGACGGCACCGACGTCGAGGAGACGGGCGTCATCGCCGTGCGCCACTCCCCCAAGCCGCCGCCCGAGCGACTGAGCCTCACCTTCGGCTCGCTCAACCGCGCGGCGCGCGTGTGGCTCGTGGTCGCCGGCGACGACAAGGCGTCGGCCCTCGCCCTCGCGATGTCGACCGCCGATCGGCACGAGGTGCCCGCTGCGGGCGTGCACGGCACGATCGAGACCCGCTACCTCGTCGACCGCTCCGCGACCTCGCTGCTGCCCGACGGCATGCTCGGCTGAGCGCAGACGCTCGAAGGCCCCGCATCCGATGGATGCGGGGCCTTCGAGCGTCTGCGTGGCGCCTCGGTCAGGAGGCCTGACCGCGGCGGGCGCGAAGCTTCTGCAGCGCCTCCTCGAGCAGCTGCTCCGCCTCCTCGGGCGTGCGGCGCTCCTTCACGTACGCGAGGTGCGTCTTGTACGGCTCGGCCTTCGAGACCTGCGGAGGTGCGTCCTTGTCGCGGCCGGCGGGCAGACCCGTCGACGGCGAGTCGATCACCTCGGGGATCTCGTCCTCAGGGAGATCGGCTGCGAAGTACCGCACCGTCTCGTTGCCCGCCGCATCCCAGTAGGAGATCGCGACGCGCTCGGCGTGGAAGCCACGGTCCTGCTCGCCCATGGGGCCCGCGCCGACGCGCGAGCCGCGGATGGCGCTGCCGCCGGAGGCCATCAGCCGGCTCCGTTGAAGCGGGTGATGACGCCGAGCACCGTGATCGACGTGATCCACGTCAGCACGAAGACGACCGTCAGGATGTTCAGGTTGCGCTCGGCGACGCCCGACGAGCCCATCGACGACGAGATGCCGCCTCCGAACATGTCGGACAGGCCACCGCCGCGGCCCTTGTGCAGCAGGATGAGCAGCGTCAGCAGCACCGACGTGATGCCGAGGATCACCT
This sequence comes from Agrococcus sp. GCM10030265, assembly GCF_042666675.1. NCBI lineage: Bacteria > Bacillati > Actinomycetota > Actinomycetes > Micrococcales > Microbacteriaceae > Agrococcus > Agrococcus sp. GCM10030265. The sequence continues at coordinate 402,371 of NZ_JBHTCZ010000002.1, read as the reverse complement.
GCATGATGATCTGGAGGATCTCCACGTTCACCTCTCGTGGGAAGTCTGGTCGATCGATCAGTCTACCGCAGCGCCGAGGTCCCCCCCGGCGCCGCGGCGAACGTCACGTGCCGACGTGGTGCGTGAAGCGGCTGATGGCGGCGAACTCGACCGGATCGAGGCTCGCACCGCCCACGAGCGCACCATCGACGTCGGGCTGCCGCATGAAGCCCGCGATGTTCGCCGACTTCACGGATCCGCCGTAGAGGATGCGCGTCGCCTCGGCCGCCTCGGCCCCGCGCACGTCGGCGATCGCGGCGCGGATCGCGGCGCACACCTCCTGCGCCTGCTCGGCGGTCGCCGCCTGCCCGGAGCCGATGGCCCACACGGGCTCGTACGCCACGACGATGTCGCCGGCGGGCAGGCCCTCGAGGATCGTGCGGATCTGCTGCACGGGCACCGCGGCGGCGCCGTGCTGCTCGAGGTCGTCGGCGGTCTCGCCGATGCAGATGACCGGCGTCACGCCATGACGCAGCGCCGCTGCCGACTTGCGCCCGATGAGCTCGTCGCTCTCGCCGTGGATCTGGCGACGCTCGGAGTGCCCCACGATGACGTAGGCGCAGTCGAGGCGGGCGAGGAACACGGGGCTGACCTCACCGGTGTAGGCACCGGAGTCGTGCTCCGAGACGTCCTGGCCGCCGTACGCGATGTCGAAGCGCTCGGCTGCGACGAGCGACTGCACGCTGCGCAGGTCGGTGAACGGCGGGAAGACCGCGACCTCGGCGTCCTTCACGTCGTGCTTGGCGTCCTGCAGGGTCCATGCGAGCTTCTGCACCACCCGGATCGCATCCAGGTGGTCGAGGTTCATCTTCCAGTTGCCTGCGATGAGCGGGGTACGGGTCACCATCCGAGTGCCTCCAGTCCTGGCAGCCGCTTGCCCTCGAGGAACTCGAGGCTCGCACCGCCACCGGTCGAGATGTGGTCGAAGTCGGCGTCGGCGAAGCCGAGCCTGCGCACGGCGGCTGCGGAGTCGCCGCCACCGACCACGCCGAGGCCGTCGACCTCGGTGAGCGCCTGCGCGACGGCCTTCGTGCCGGCCGCGAACGCCTCCATCTCGAACACGCCCATGGGCCCGTTCCAGAAGACCGTCCGCGAGCCCGCGATGCGCGCGGCGAAGTCCTTCGCCGTGTCCGGTCCGATGTCGAGGCCGATGCCGTCGGCGCCGAACGCGCTCGACTCGATGGCGTCGGCGGCGACCGTCTCGTGCGCGGCGTCGGCGTCGAACGCCTCGGCCACGACGACGTCGGTGGGCAGCACGATCTCGACGCCGGACGCCTCGGCCTGATGCAGGTAGCCCCGCACCGTCTCGAGCTGGTCGGCCTCGAGCAGGCTCTTGCCGACGCCGTGGCCGTTCGCCGCGAGGAACGTGAAGAGCATGCCGCCGCCGACGAGCACCTGGTCGACGCGAGGCAGCAGGTGCTCGATGACGCCGAGCTTGTCGGACACCTTCGAGCCGCCGAGCACCACGATGTACGGGTGCTCGGGCGAGTCGGTGAGTCGCGAGAGCACGTCGAGCTCCGCGGCGACGAGCAGACCGGCGGCGCTCGGCACGAGGCTCGCGACCTCGTACACGCTCGCCTGCTTGCGGTGCACGACCCCGAAGCCATCCGACACGAACGCGTCGGCACCCTCGACGAGCTGCGCGGCGAACGCCTCGCGCTCGCCGGCGTCCTTGCTCGTCTCGCGCGCGTCGAACCGGAGGTTCTCGAGCAGCACGATGCCGCCGTCGACGAGGGCCGAGCGCTTCGCGCTGGCGTCCTCCCCCACGGTGTCGGTCGCGAACGCGACGTCGGTGCCCAGCAGCTCGCCGAGCCGCTCGGCGACGGGCGCGAGCGAGTACGCCGCGTCGGGTGCGCCGTCCGGACGCCCGAGGTGCGACATCGCCACGACCTTCGCACCCGCCTCCAGCAGGTGGCGCAGCGTCGGGACGGAGGCGGCGATGCGGCCCTCGTCGCCGATGACGCCATCCTTCAGCGGCACGTTGAGATCGCACCGCACCAGGACGGTGCGGCCCGCGAGGTCGCCGAGGGACTCGAGCGTCCGGACCGGCATCAGAGCTTCGCGCCCACGTAGCTCGTCAGGTCGACGAGACGGTTCGAGTAGCCCCACTCGTTGTCGTACCAGGCCGAGACCTTCACGAGGTTGCCGATGACCGACGTCAGGCCCGAGTCGAAGATCGACGAGTGCGGGTTGCCCTGGATGTCGCTCGAGACGAGCGGCTCGTCCGAGTACTGCAGGACCGACGAGAGCGGGCCCGACTCGGCGGCTGCGCGGTAGGCGTCGTTGATCTCGTCGACCGTGAGGCCGTCGCGCGTCACGAGCGTCAGATCGACGATCGAGCCCGTCGGCACGGGCACGCGGTACGACGAGCCGTCGAGGCGACCGTTCAGCTCGGGCAGCACGAGGCCGATGGCCTTCGCGGCACCCGTCGACGTGGGCACGATGTTGATCGCGGCGCCGCGCGCACGACGGAGATCCTTGTGCGGGCCGTCCTGCAGGTTCTGGTCGGCCGTGTACGCGTGGGCCGTCATCATGAAGCCGCGCTCGATGCCGAACGCCTGGTGGAACACGCCGGCGAGCGGCGCGAGGCAGTTCGTCGTGCACGACGCGTTCGAGATGACGTGGTCGTTCTCGGGGTCGTAGTCGCCCTCGTTGATGCCCATGACGAACGTGGGAGCCGGGTCCGAGGCGGGCGCCGAGATGATGACCTTCTTCGCGCCGGCCTCGATGTGCTGGGCCGCGGCGGCGGTCTTCGTGAAGATGCCCGTCGACTCGATGACGACGTCGGCGCCGAGGTCGCCCCACGGCAGGGCCTTCGGGTCGCGCTCGGCGAGCGCGCGGAACGTCTGGTCGCCGACCGTGATCGACGAGCCGTCGCTGTGGACGGGGACGTCGAGGACGCCGCCGACGGAGTCGTACTTGAGGAGGTGGGCGAGCGTGGCGTTGTCGGTGAGGTCGTTCACGCCGACGATCTCGATGTCGGCGCCCTGCTCGAGCGCCGCGCGGAGGAAGTTGCGACCGATGCGGCCGAAGCCGTTGATGCCAACCTTCGTGGTCATTCCTGCTCCCTGGTGGTGGGGTGGGGTGATGCGGGAGGCTCGGGCTCTCTCGTTCTCGAGCCTCCCGCGGGGGTGGTTCAGAGGGTGATGAGGCCCTGGGTCTTCGTGCGGGCGGCCTCGAAGCGCGCCTGCGCGTCCTGCCAGTTCACGATGTTCCAGAACGCCTTGACGTAGTCGGCCTTCACGTTGAGGTAGTCGAGGTAGAACGCGTGCTCCCACATGTCGAGCATGAGGATGGGCTGCGTGCCGACCGGGACGTTGCCCTGCTGGTCGAACAGCTGGAAGATGTTGAGTCGCTCGGCGATCGAGTCCCACGCGAGCACCGACCAGCCGGAGCCCTGGATGGCCGTGGCGTTCGCCGAGAAGTGCGACTGGAACTTGGCGTGGTCGCCGAAGAACTCGGCGATCGCCGCCGCCAGCTCGCCCTCGGGCTCGCCGCCGCCGTCGCCCGACAGGTTGTTCCAGAAGATGGTGTGGTTCGTGTGGCCGCCGAGGTGGAACGCGAGGTCCTTCTCGAGCTTCGTGATCGCACCGAACTCGCCGGCGTCGCGCGCTGCGGCGAGCTGCTCGAGCGCCGTGTTGGCACCGTCGACGTACGTCTTGTGGTGCTTGTCGTGGTGCAGCTCCATGATCTTGGCGCTGATGTGCGGCTCGAGCGCTGCGTAGTCGTACGGCAGCTCGGGCAGGGTGTAGACGGTCATGCGTGTCTCCTTCGATCGAACGATGGCTTCGCGTACGTCTCGTACAGCGATCCTAGTCGGCGGGATGTTCCCACCCACGGGGTTGCAGGCCTCTCAGTCGAGCTCGGGGACGCTCGCCTCGGTGTCCGGGATGCCCTGATCCTCCGCGGTCTTGTCGGCCAGCGCGAGCAGACGGCGGATGCGGCCTGCGACGGCATCCTTCGTCATCGGCGGATCGGCTCGACGGCCGAGGTCGTCGAGCGACGCGTCGCGGTGGTCGAGGCGCAGGCGACCCGCGTACGCGAGGTGCTCCGGCACCTCGTCGCCGAGGATCTCGAGCGCGCGCTCGACGCGCGCGCATGCGGCGACGGCTGCCTGGGCGCTGCGCCGCAGGTTCGCGTCGTCGAAGTTCACGAGCCGGTTCGCGTTCGCACGCACCTCGCGCTGCTGCCGCAGCTGCATCCACGACTCGACCGTCTCGGTCGCTCCCATCGCGCCGAGGAGTCGCGAGATCGGCTCGGTGTCGCGCACGACCACCCGGTGCACGCCGCGCACCTCGCGCGACTTCGCGGGCACGCCGAGGCGTTGCGCGGCGCCGACGATCGCCATCGCCGCCTCGTTGCCAGGGGATGCGATCTCGAGCGCGGCGGAGCGGCCGGGATCGGTCAGCGAGCCGGTGGCGAGGAACGCCCCGCGCCAGATGGCCGCGAGGTCCTCGAGCGAGCCCGTCGTGAGCCGGTTCGGCAGGCCGCGCACCGGTCGCCGGCGCGCGTCGAGGAGGCCCGTCTGCCGCGCGAGCGTCTCGCCCTGCGCGACCACGCGGACGAGGTACGCGCGCTGCCGCGAGCCTCCGGAGATCACCGCGATCTCGGCGCGCACCCCGTAGAGGTCGAGCAGGTCGCGACCCAGTCGGCGTGCGATCGCCGCGGACTCGACCTCGCTCTCGACCGCGACGCGGCCGGAGATGACGTGGAGCCCGCCCGAGAACCGCAGCAGCGAGGCCACCTCCGCTGCCCGCGCCTGCGGTCGCTGCACGCGCACGCGCGCGAGCTCCTCCTTGACGTCGTGCGTCAGGGTCACGTCACTCCCTTCCCAGGTCTCGGTGCTGGACCGTCACGGACACGCCCTGCTGGGCGAGCCGTGCGGCCAGATGCTCGGACATCGCGACGGAGCGGTGCTTGCCGCCCGTGCAGCCGATGCCGAGCACGGCGTATCGCTTGTTCTCGCGGGCATACCCCGCGAGCACCGGCTCGAGCATGGCGAGGTAGGCGTCGGCGAACTCCGCCGCCCCCTGCTGCGCGAGCACGTAGTCGCGGACCGCCTCGTCGAGGCCCGTGTGCGCCTTGAGCTCCGGCTGCCAGAACGGATTCGGCAGGAAGCGCATGTCGGCGATGAGATCGGCGTCCGGCGGGGTGCCGTACTTGAACCCGAAGGAGAGCACCGTCAGCCGCACCTCGTCCTCGCGCTCGCCGGAGAAGCGATCGCGGACGCGGTTCGTGAGCTCGTGCACGTTGATGTCGCTCGTGTCGAGCAGCACGTCGGCGACGTCGCGGATGCCCGACAGGCGAACGCGCTCGGTGCGGATGCCGTCGAGGATCGTGCCGTCGCCCTGCAGCGGGTGCGGCCGACGCACGGCCTCGAAGCGGCGCACGAGCGTCTGGTCGCTCGCCTCGAGGTACACGACCGCGATCGGGGTCTCGGTGCGCAGCGTCTCGATGAGGCGCATCGCGTCGTCGAACAGCACGCCTCCGCGCACGTCGACGACGATCGCGAGCCGCTGCAGCTGCTCGGACGCCGCGGGCACGAGGTCGACGAGCTGACGCAGCATGGCCGGGGGCAGGTTGTCGACGACGTAGTAGCCGAGATCCTCGAGTGCGTTCGCGACGGTGGAGCGACCAGCACCGGACATCCCGGTGATGATGAGCACCTCGCGCGCAGTCACGATCCCCCTCGTCCTTCGTCGTCAACCGTATCGGTTCTCAGCGAGGCGAAGACGTGCTCCGCGAGCCTCGGGCCGATGCCCTTGACCTCCGCGATCTGCTCGGGCGTCGCCGCTCGCACGCGCTTGGCGGAGCCGAAGTGCTTGAGCAGCCTGCGCACCCGCTCCTCGCCGAGCCCTGGGATCGCCGACAGCTCGCTCTGGATCGCGCTCGAGCGCTGCTGGCGCTGGAACGTGATCGCGAACCGGTGCGCCTCGTCGCGGAGGCGCTGCACGAGGTACAGGGCCTCGCTCGTGCGCGGCAGGATCACCGGATGGTCGTCGCCGGGCAGCCAGAGCTCCTCGAGGCGCTTCGCGATGCCGGCGATCGCGATCGACAGGCCGGCCTCGCGCACGGCGCGGGCGGCGGCGGCGACCTGCGGCTGACCGCCGTCGACGAGCAGGAGCTGCGGCGGGTACGCGAAGCGGCTGCGCCCCTCGCCCTCCTCGGGGTCGCCATCGACGAGGTAGCGCAGCCTGCGCGTGAGCACCTGGTGCATGGCGTCGGTGTCGTCGGCCGCCTGGGCGATCTTGAACTTGCGGTACTGGTCCTTGCGCGGCAGGCCGTCCTCGAAGACGACCATCGACGCGACGATGCCCGTGCCGCCGAGGTGCGAGACGTCGAAGCACTCGATGCGCAGCGGCGCCTCGTCGGTGCCGATCGCCTCCTGCAGGTCGGCGAGCGCCGACGACCGCGCGCCGTAGTCGCTCGTGCGGCGGGTCTTCGCGACCTGCAGCGCGTGCGCGGCGTTCGCCGTCGCCGAGTCGGCGAGCTGCTTGCGATCGCCGCGCTGCGGCACGCGCAGGTGCACGGCGCCGCGAAGGCCGTGCGCCTCGCGCCGCTCGGCGAGCCACGCCTCGACCTCGACGGCGCTCTCGGGCAGGGTCGGCACGAGCACGTCGCGCGGCGGCGGGTCGTCGGACTGGTACGCGACGCGGAGCATCTGGCTCGACAGCTCGGCTGGCGTCATGTCGAGCTCGGTGTCGACGACCCACGAGCGCGTGCCGCGGATGCGGCCGCCGCGCACCGCGAAGAGGTGCACCGCAGCCGAGAGCTCGTCCTGCACGTAGCCGAACACGTCGGCGTCGATGCCGTCGGAGAGCACGACCGACGTCTTCGACAGCACGTTCTCGAGGGCGAGCATCTGGTCGCGGAGGCTCGCGGCCCGCTCGAACTCCTCGCGGGCGCTCGCCCGCTGCATCCGCTGCCGCACGTCATCGACGACGCGCTGGTCGCCACCGCCCATGAAGTCGGCGAGCGACTCGGCGATCTCGCGGTGCTCGGGCTTCGAGACCCGTGCGACGCACGGTGCCGAGCACTTGCCGATGTCGCCGAGCAGGCACGGCCGGTTCGAGCGCTCGGCCTTGCGGTACACGGCCTGCGAGCACGTGCGCATCGGGAAGGCCTTCAGCAGCACGTCGAGCGTCTCGCGGATCGCCCACGTCTTCGCGTACGGCCCGAAGTAGCGGGCGCCGCGGATGTCGTGGTTGCGGGTGACCATCGCGCGCGGCACCTCGTCGCCGAACGTGACCGCGAGGTACGGGTACGACTTGTCGTCGCGGAACTGGACGTTGAAGGGAGGCTCGTACTCCTTGATCCAGGTGTACTCGAGCTCGAGCGCCTCGAGCTCGGAGCCCACGATCGTCCACTCGACGCGCGCAGCCGACAGCACCATGCGCCTCGTGCGCTCGTGCAGCGACCGCAGCGGCTGGAAGTAGTTCGACAGGCGCTGCCGGAGGTTCTTCGCCTTGCCGACGTACAGCACGCGCTCGTGCTCGTCGCGGAACCGGTACACGCCGGGCCGGGTGGGGATCTCGCCCGGCCGCGGCTTGTACGGGACGGTGTCTGCCATCTAGAGGATCTCTGCCAGGAACCTGCCCGTGTGGCTCGCCTCGATCGTCGCGAGGTGCTCGGGCGTGCCCTGGCCGACGAGCGTGCCACCGCCCGAGCCGCCCTCCGGGCCGAGGTCGATGAGCCAGTCGGCCGACTTGATGACGTCGAGCGAGTGCTCGATCGTCAGCACGGTGTTGCCCTTCTCGACGAGGCTCTCGAGCACGGCGAGCAGCTTGCGGACGTCCTCGAAGTGCAGACCCGTCGTCGGCTCGTCGAGCACGTAGATCGAGCGCCCGTTCGAGCGCTTCTGCAGCTCGGTGGCGAGCTTGACGCGCTGCGCCTCGCCACCCGAGAGGGTCGTCGCCGACTGCCCGAGGCGCACGTAGCCCAGGCCGACGTCGACGAGCGTCTTGAGGTACCGGTGGATCGACGAGATCGCCTCGAAGAAGTCGGCGGCCTCCTCGATGGGCATGTCGAGCACCTCGGCGATCGACTTTCCCTTGTAGTGCACCGACAGCGTGTCGCGGTTGTAGCGCGCGCCCTCGCAGACCTCGCACGCGACGTAGACGTCGGGCAGGAAGTTCATCTCGATCTTGATGGTGCCGTCGCCCTGGCAGTGCTCGCAGCGGCCGCCCTTGACGTTGAACGAGAAGCGCCCGGGCAGGTAGCCGCGCGTCTTCGCCTCGGTCGTCTCGGAGAACAGCACGCGGATCTTGTCGAAGACGCCCGTGTACGTGGCGGGGTTGGAGCGCGGCGTGCGGCCGATGGGAGCCTGGTCGACGTGCACGACCTTGTCGAGGTGGTGCAGCCCGGTGACGCGGCGGTGCCGCGCCGGGACCTGCTTCGCCCCGTTGAGGCCGTTGGCGAGCACCTTGTAGAGGATGTCGTTGATGAGCGACGACTTGCCGGATCCCGAGACGCCCGTGACGGCGACGAAGAGGCCGAGCGGCACGTCGACGTCGATGCCCTGCAGGTTGTTGGCGCGGGCTCCCTCGATGCGCAGCATGCGATCGGGGTCGACGGGCCGACGCCTCGCGGGCACGGCGATCGCCTCGCGGCCCGCGAGGAAGTCGCCCGTGATGGATGCGGGGTTCGCGAGCAGCTCGTCGTAGGTGCCCGAGTGCACGATCTCGCCGCCGTGCTCGCCGGCGCGCGGACCGACGTCGACGATCCAGTCGGCGGTGCGGATCGTGTCCTCGTCGTGCTCGACGACGATGAGGGTGTTGCCGAGGTCGCGAAGGTTGACGAGCGACTCGATGAGCCGACGGTTGTCGCGCTGGTGCAGGCCGATGGAGGGCTCGTCGAGCACGTACAGCACGCCCGTGAGCCCGGAGCCGATCTGCGTCGCGAGTCGGATGCGCTGGGCCTCGCCACCGGAGAGGGTGCCCGCGGCGCGCGCGAGCGACAGGTACTGCAGGCCGACCTGGATGAGGAACGACAGGCGCGCTCGGATCTCGCGCAGCACCGCCGCGGCGATCTTCGCCTCGCGCTGCGTGAGGTCGAGCGTGTCCATGAACTCTGACGCATCGGCGAGGCTCATGTCGGTCACCGACGAGATCGAGTGGCCGTGCACGAGCACCGAGAGCACCTCGGGCATGAGGCGGGCGCCACCGCAGTCGGGGCATGGCACCTCACGCAGGTACTCGCCGTGCTTCGAGCGCGACCAGTCGCTGTCGGCCTCCATGAACTTGCGGTGCACGTAGGGCATCAGACCCTCGTAGCCCGAGTTGTACGAGAGCGTGCGGCCGTATCGGTTGCGCCACTTGACGGTGACGTTGCCCTCGGTGCCGCGCAGCACCACCTCGCGCACGTCGTCGCCGAGCTCGCCCCACGGGGTGTCGAGCGAGAAGTCGAGCTCCTTCGCGAGGCCCTTCATCAGCCGCTCGAAGTAGGTGTAGAGCCCCTTGCCCGTCTGCGTCCACGGCAGCAGCACGCCCTCGGCGATCGACAGCGCGGGGTCGCCGAGCACGAGCTCCTCGTCGACGGCCATCTTCGTGCCGAGGCCGTCGCAGGTCTTGCAGGAGCCGAAGGGCGCGTTGAAGGAGAACGTGCGCGGCTCGATCTCGGTGAGCGTGACGGGGTGGCGGTTCGGGCAGGAGAGCCGCTCGCTGAACGTCCGAGTGCCGGCGTCGGAGTCGTCGTCGACGAAGTCGATGGTCACGAGGCCGTCGGCGAGGCGCAGCGCCGTCTCGAGCGAATCGGTGAGGCGCGTGAGGATGTCGGGGCCCGACACGAGGCGGTCGACGACGACCGCGATGTCGTGCTTGACCTGCTTCTTCAGCGCGGGCGCCTCGGCGAGCTGCACGACCTCGCCGTCGATGACGGCGCGCGAGTAGCCGGTGGCGACGAGGTTGCGGATGAGGTCGGCGAACTCGCCCTTCTTCTGCTGCACCACGGGCGCGAGCAGCTGGTAGCGGGTGCGCTCGGGGAGCTCCATGAGCTCGTCGGCGATCTGCTGCACCGTCTGCCGTTGGATGCGCTCGCCGCAGACCGCGCAGTGGGGGATGCCGATGCGCGCCCAGAGCAGGCGCATGTAGTCGTACACCTCGGTGATGGTGCCGACGGTGGAGCGCGGGTTGCGGTTCGTCGACTTCTGGTCGATCGAGACGGCGGGGCTGAGACCCTCGATGAAGTCGACGTCGGGGCGATCGACCTGCCCGAGGAACTGACGCGCGTACGCGGAGAGGGACTCGACGTAGCGCCGCTGCCCCTCGGCGAAGATCGTGTCGAACGCGAGCGACGACTTGCCGGATCCCGAGAGCCCGGTGAACACCACGAGCGCGTCGCGCGGGATCGCGAGGTCGACGTCCTTGAGGTTGTGGACGCGTGCGCCCTTGACGCTCAGCTGCGGCGCGTCCGGGTCGAGCGAGGACGCGACGGCGCGGTGGGAGGCGATGTCGAGGGTCACCTGACGAGCCTACGACCGACCACCGACACGGATCGCCGGGTTCGCGCCGAGCGCACGCGCGCGAGCCGTGCCCGCGCCGACGGCCTCGCAGCACATGCACGACCGGCGTCCAGGCTTGCGACGTCGTGCCGCGGGACGATGTGCTCAATGCTCGCGCGGAGGACCGCGTGGACGACTCCCCGTGCTCGAGAGGACACCCGATGATCCATCCGCACCGCCGGCGCGCGACCCGCCTGCTCGCCGCATCGCTCGCGACCGCGACCGCGAGCGTCGCGCTCGTCGCCGGTGGCGCGACCGTCGCGCATGCCGCGACCGTCGCCGACGACGCCCTCACGCAGGCTGCCGACCCGAGCGGCGTCGTCGCGATCGCGGTGCTCGAGAACGACCTCGACGCCGTCGCCGTCGCCGCGGTGACGCAGCCCGCCGTCGGCAGCGTCGCGATCGTCGGGTCGACGCTCGAGCTCACCTACCCCTCGACGTTCTACGGCGACGCCGTCTTCGCGTACACCGCGACCGATGCCGAGGGCGGGACCGCGGACGCGACCGTGCGCGTCACGATCACGAACGCCGCGCCCGTGCTCGGCGACGACGAGGCCGTGACCGCGACGGAGCCCATCGCGATCGACGTGCTCGCGAACGACGCCGACCCGAACGGCGACGCGCTCGCCATCACCGCGACCTCGGTCGCGCCCGAGCAGGGGCGGGTCGTGGTCGACGACGCCGGCACCGCGGACCCCTCCGACGACGTGGTGGTCTTCTCGCCGGCCACGACGTTCGTCGGCCTCGCGTCCGTGACGTACGAGGTGACCGACGCTCGAGGCACCACCGCCACGGCCGTCGTCGCGGTCACGGTCGGCGGCCCCGACCCCGTGCTCGAGTACGACGTCGTCCGCACGCCCATCGGCGTGCCGGTCGTCGTCGACGCGCTCGGCAACGACGTCGATCCGCTCGGGCGGACGCTCTCCTACGACTCGTTCGGCGTCGACGAGCTCACGTACGGCCGACTCGACCTCGACGACGGCGGCACCCCGGCCGACGCGGCGGACGACGTGCTCGTCTTCACCCCCGCCCCCGGCTTCGTGGGGGTGCTGGGCTTCCGCTACGTCGCAGCGACCCCGCAGGGCGGGCGCTTCGTCGGATTCGGTGCCATCGAGGTCTACTCCCCCTCCCCGACCATGCGCGACGACCACGTGTCGACCCCGTACGGCACGGCCGTCACCGTCGACGCGCTCGCGAACGACGAGGACCCGTCGGGCGGGACGCCGAGCATCGTGTCGGTCCAGGCGGACGACGCCCAGGGCACCGCCGAGATCGTCGACGGGCAGGTGCGCTTCACGCCCAGCGAGGGCTTCGTCGGACGAGCGCTCATGACCTACCACATCGTGACCGCGGGCGGGCAGCCCGGCGCGGCGGTCATCGCCGTGACCGTGGAGCAGGGACCGACGGCCGGCGGGAACGACGGTGCCGGGCCCGGCGACGCATCCTCGCTCCTGCCGTCGCGACTGCCGGAGACCGGCACGCCCGCGCTCGGCGCCATCGGCATCGCGGTCGCGACGCTGCTGACCGTGCTCGGCGCCTGGCTGCTCGGTCGTCGCCGCCTCGGCTGAGCCCACGCCGCGGACCACGACGAGACCCGGCTGCCTCGCGGCAGCCGGGTCTCGTCGTGCGATGGAGTGCGACGCGTCAGGACGCGGCCTCGGCCGCCTCCGCCGCCTCGATCTCGGTGGTGCCGGACTCGGCTGCGATCGTGCCCGAGGCGTCCTCGAGGTGCGCCCGCAGGAACCACTGGAACTGCTCGAGACCACGGATCTGCTCGACGGCGATGTCCTCGGACATCGCGTCGATCTCGGAGAGCCGTGCCTGCGCGGTGCGGTAGTCGCCGATGATGCCGTCGTACACGAGGTTGAGCGCCGCGATGTGCGCCTGCGTCGGCGCGCGGTGCACCGAGTAGTCATCCCACGTGCGCTCGGCCACGATGGCGCCGGGCAGGCCGTTCGGGGCGAGCCCGAGCGTCGCGATGCGCTCGGCCAGGTCGTCGACCCAGCCGCGCACGAGCTCGATCTGCGGGTCGAGCATCTCGTGCACCGCGATGAACTGCGGACCCACGACGTTCCAATGGGCGTGCTTCAGCGTGAGCTGCAGGTCGTTGAGGGCGTGCAGCCGCTCCTGCAGGATGCGAGCGGCCTCGTGACCCTCGCTGAGCGAGAGCCCGGGGACCGTGTAGGCGGCCTCGTCGAGCTTCGAGCTGGTGACCTTCGTCATGGATGTGCTCCTTCTCTCTCGTCGCATCCAACGCAACCAGAGGGCGCCCTCTTCCGCGCGGCCTTGACGAACGGCGTCGCCCGGCACTCGCCTCAGCTGGCCTCGCGCAGCTGGCGCAGGTCGCGCTTCAGGTCGTGCAGCTCGTCGCGGATGCGTGCCGCGAGCTCGAACTTGAGCTCGCCCGCCGCCTCCGACATCTGCGCCGAGAGATCGGCGATGATCTGCTCGAGCTGCGCGGGGCCGTCGAGCGCCGAGCGGTCGTTCGCGAGCCGCGGCGTCGGGGCGCCGCGCCTCGTGCCGGAGAGCAGCTCGGCCGTGTCGGCCTCCTCGCGAGCGAGCATCGCCGTGATGTCGCCGATGCGCTTGCGCAACGGCTGCGGGTCGATGCCGCGCTCGGCGTTGTACGCCTGCTGGATCTCTCGGCGACGCTCGGTCTCGTCCATCGCCATGCGCATGGAGTCGGTGATGGTCGAGGCGTACATGTGCACCTCGCCGGAGACGTTGCGCGCCGCGCGACCGATCGTCTGGATGAGCGACGTCGACGAGCGCAGGAAGCCCTCCTTGTCGGCGTCGAGGATCGCCACGAGCGACACCTCCGGCAGGTCGAGGCCCTCGCGCAGCAGGTTGATGCCGACGAGCACGTCGAACACGCCGGCGCGCAGCTGCGTGAGCAGCTCGACGCGCCTGAGGGTGTCGACGTCGGAGTGGAGGTAGCGCACGCGCACCCCCGCGTCGGTGAGGTACTCGGTGAGCTCCTCGGCCATGCGCTTCGTGAGCGTCGTGACGAGCACGCGCTCGTCGCGCTCGGCGCGGACCCGGATCTCCTCGAGGAGATCGTCGATCTGGCCCTCGACGGGCTTGACGACGAGCTTGGGATCGACGAGGCCCGTGGGACGGATGATCTGCTCGACGATCGTGTCGGCGCGCTCGCGCTCGTAGCGCGCCGGCGTCGCGGACAGGTACACGGTCTGGCCGACGCGATCGAGGAACTCGTCGAACTTCAGCGGTCGGTTGTCGAGCGCCGACGGCAGGCGGAAGCCGTGCTCGACGAGGGTGCGCTTGCGGCTCGCGTCGCCCTCGTACATCGCGCCGATCTGCGGCACGGTGACGTGGCTCTCGTCGATGACGACGAGGAAGTCCTCCGGGAAGTAGTCGAGCAGGCAGTCCGGCGCCTCGCCCGCCTCGCGCCCGTCGATGTGCCGGGAGTAGTTCTCGATGCCCGAGCAGAAGCCGATCTGCTCCATCATCTCGAGGTCGAACGTCGTGCGCATGCGCAGGCGCTGCGCCTCGAGCAGCCTGCCCTGCCGCTCGAGCTCGGCGAGCCGGTCGTCGAGCTCGGCACGGATGCGCTCCATGGCGCGGTGCATGCGCTCGGTGCCCGAGACGTAGTGGCTGCCCGGGAAGACCGAGACGGCGTCGAGCCTGCGGATGACCTCGCCCGTGAGCGGGTGCAGCGTCGAGAGCGACTCGATCTCGTCGCCGAAGAGCTCGATGCGGATCGCGTGCTCCTCGTACATCGGGATGATCTCGATCGTGTCGCCGCGCACTCGGAACGTGCCGCGCTGGAACGCGACGTCGTTGCGCTGGTACTGCATGCTCACGAACCGGCGCAGCAGCTCCTGCCGATCGATGCGCATGCCCACCTGCAGCGCGATCATCGCCTCGAGGTACTCGGCGGGCGAGCCGAGGCCGTAGATGCACGAGACCGTCGACACCACGACGACGTCGCGGCGGGACAGCAGGGCGTTCGTGGCCGAGTGGCGCAGGCGCTCGACCTCGGCGTTCAGCGACGAGTCCTTCTCGATGAAGGTGTCGGTCTGCGGCACGTAGGCCTCGGGCTGGTAGTAGTCGTAGTACGAGACGAAGTACTCGACGGCGTTGTTCGGCAGCAGCTCGCGGAACTCGTTCGCGAGCTGCGCGGCGAGCGTCTTGTTGTGCGCGAGCACGAGGGTGGGCCGCTGCACCTGCTCGACGAGCCACGCGGTCGTCGCGGACTTGCCCGTGCCGGTCGCGCCGAGCAGCACGATGTCGGTCTCGCCTCGGTTCACCGCCGCCGCGAGCTCGGCGATCGCCTTCGGCTGGTCGCCGGAGGGCTGGTACTCGGAGATGACCTCGAACGGCCGGACGGCGCGTGTGGGTTCCATGCCCTCGAGCCTACGAGCGACCTCCGACGCCGCCCGCATCCTGGCGGTACGCCTCGAGCGATCGTGCCGGCTCGAGGCGCCAGCCGCCCGTGATGCGCCGCACGGATCCTCGGGCGTCGAACTCGTAGCGGATGGGCTCGCCCACCGACCCGTAGCCCCCCGCGTCGTCCGCGCGCAGCGTGGCCTCGTCGAGCACCGTGAGCCGCTGGGCAGCCGCCATGGGTGCAGGCGCCCCTGGCGGGATCGCGTAGAGGGCGTCGCCCAGGCGCACGACGTCGAGCAGCTGCCACGGGCTCTGGAACCTCCCCGTGAAGCGCATGAGGTCGACGCGACGCGCTCCGCGCACCGGCTCCATCGACGCCGACCCGTGCTCGGCGACCTCGTGCCCCGACGACATGGCCAGCCCGCCGGTGTCGCGCCGCTGCGTCGCCATCAGGATCTCGACGATGCCCTCCGCGATCTCGGCGGCAGGCCCGTCGATCGCGTTCGTCAGCACGCTCACCGCGATGCCGAGCCGCGGCTCGAAGAGGGTGCGCGTGATCTGCCCCGGCCACCCGCCGCCGTGGCCGAGCCACGTGCGCCCGGCGATCTCGCGCAGCTGCATGCCGAGCCCGTAGCCGGCCGGGACCCCGTCGCGCTCGACCGTCGACCACTGCTGCTGCGCCATGCGCCGCTTCGACCGATCGTCGAGGAGCTCGCCCGAGCCGAGGAAGTGGGCGGCGGCGAATCGCACGAGCTCGGCCGCCGTCGACGTCAGGCCCGTCGCGGCGGCGAGCGAGCCGGACGTCGGGCTCTCGAGGACCGTGCGCTGCATCGACGTGTGGATGCCCGAGTGCGAGGCGACGAGTCGCGCGCTCTTGCGCGCGTCGACGTCCGGCACCGTGCGCGAGAGCCCGAGGGGCTTCACGACCGACTCGCGCAGCGCATCCTCGTAGCGATGCCCCGTCACCGCCTCGACGACGAGGCCGAGGATGCCGAAGCCGATGTTCGAGTACTTGAACGTCGTCGCGCTCGGCAGCACGTCGAGCGGCTCGGCGAGGATCGCGTCGAGCTCGGCCGCGTCGGGGAACGGCCGCTGCAGCGACCAGAACGTGGTGTCGGCGGAGTCGCGCGTGATGCCGGAGCCGTGGCTGAGCAGCTCGCGCACCGTCACGTGCTCGGCACCCGTGCCGACCAGCTGCGGCACGTGCTCGCTCGCCAGGTCGTCGAGCCGCAGCCTGCCCTGCTCGACGAGCTGCAGCACGACGGTCGCGGCGAGCATCTTGGAGTGGCTCGCGACGCGGAACTGATGCGTCGCCGTCAGCCGCTCCCCCGTCGTGACGTCGGCGACGCCGAACGCCTTCGACATGCGCAGGCCGCCGCCGAACCAGACCGCGACCTGCGCCCCGGGCACCCTGCTGCGCCAGACGCGGTACTCGATCCAGCTCACGAGGTAGTCGAGCGCGCTGCGCGCCGCGACCGACGCGTCGGACTCCTTCACCATGCCGTCCCCTCCTCGATCGCCGACCAGAGCGCGTCGGTCTGCGCGATCGTGTGCTCCATCGTCCCCGAGGTGTCGACCACGACGTCCGCGACCGCGAGCCGCTCCTCGTCGGTTGCCTGCGAGCGCACGCGCCGCTCGGCCTCCTCCTGCGCGACGCCGCGCAGCTCGACGAGCCGTCGGATGCGCAGCTCGGCTGGGGCGTGCGCGACGACCACCGCGTCGAAGTCGTGCGGCACGCGAGCCTCCACGAGCAACGGCACGTCGTAGACGACGACCGCATCGGCGTCGTCGGCGTGCACCGCGATCCGCTCGGCGACGCGCGCCTGGATCGCCGGATGCGTGATGCGCTCGAGATCGCGTCTCGCCTCGGGGTCGGCGAAGACGATGGCCCCGAGTGCGGGCCGATCGAGCGCGCCGTCGACGACGACGTGGGCACCGAAGCGCTCGACGATCGCGTCGAGGGCGGGCTCGCCGGGCTCGACGACCTCCCTCGCGACGCGGTCGGCGTCGAGCACGACGGCGCCGCGCTCCGCGAGGCGCGCGGCGACGGTGGACTTGCCGGCTGCGATGCCGCCGGTGAGGCCGATGAGACGCATCGACCCATCATCCCAGGTCGGCGCGGGGACGCGGGGCTACCATCGGCGCCGAGGGGGACGCGCCCCCGCGCTGGAGGCAGCATGCTCGAGCTCCTGACCGGATCCGGTCTCGCCGCGGCCGCCGGGATGAACGCCTACGTCCCCCTGCTCGCCGTGGGCGTCGCCAACCGCTTCCTGCCTCAGCTCATGCAGCTGCCGGAGGGCTGGCAGTGGCTGTCGAACGAGTGGGTGCTCGGCATCGTGGCCGTGCTGCTCGTCGTGGAGGTCGTCGCCGACAAGATCCCCGCCGTCGACACGGTGAACGACGTGCTGCAGACCGTCGTGCGGCCGACGGCCGGCGGCCTCGTCTTCGGCTCGTCGTCGACGGCGTCGACGCTCGCCGTCACCGACCCGGCAGCCTTCTTCTCCTCGAACCAGTGGGTGCCCATCGCCGTGGGGGCCGTGATCGCCCTCGCCGTGCACGGCACGAAGATGGCGGTGCGCCCCGTCGCGAACGTCGCCACCGGGGGCGCCGCGGCGCCCGTGATCTCGACGTTCGAGGACGTCGGCGCCGTCGGCATGACCGTGCTCGCCTTCGTCATGCCGGTGCTCGTCGTCGTCGGCTTCGCCGTGCTCGTGTGGATCGTGATCGCGATCGTGCGCCGCGGGAGGCGCGGTCCGGGCGTGCCTGCCGGCTCGAGCGCCCCCTAGCCACCCCGCGCACGCGACGAGGGCCGCACCCCCATCGGGGATGCGGCCCTCGTGCGTGAGCGGATGCTCGCGGGATGCGTCGACTCAGTCGGCGCGGCCCGTGAGCTTCTCGCGGAGCGCTGCGAGCGCCTCGTCGTCGGCGAGCGTGCCGCCGCCGTTCGACTCGGAGGAGTAGCTCGAGCCCGTCGACGCGCCGGCGGCCACGTCTGCGGCCTCGACCTCGCGAGCGTTCTTGACCTGCTCCTTGTGCGACTCCCAACGAGCCTGGGCAGCCGCGTACTCGGCCTCCCATGCCTCGCGCTGGGCGTCGAAGCCCTCGCGCCACTCGTTCGTCTCGGCGTCGAAGCCCTCGGGGAACTTGTAGTTGCCCTGGTCGTCGTACTCGGCGAGCATGCCGTAGAGCGCCGGGTCGAACTCGGTCGCCTCGGGGTCGACGTCGAAGTTCGCCTGCTTGAGCGACAGCGAGATGCGGCGACGCTCGAGGTCGATGTCGATGATCTTCACGAAGACCTCGTCGTTGACCGACACGACCTGGTCGGCCGTCTCGACGTGCTTCTCGGAGAGCTCCGAGATGTGCACGAGACCCTCGATGCCGTCTGCCACGCGGACGAACGCACCGAACGTGACGAGCTTCGTGACCTTGCCCGGCGCGAGCTGACCGATCGCGTGGGTGCGGGCGAAGACCTGCCACGGGTCCTCCTGCGTCGCCTTGAGCGACAGCGAGACGCGCTCGCGGTCGCGCTCGACGGTGAGGACCTCGACGGTGACCTCCTGGCCGACCTCGACGACCTCGGATGCGTGCTCGATGTGCTTCCACGAGAGCTCCGAGACGTGCACGAGGCCGTCGACGCCGCCGAGGTCGACGAATGCGCCGAAGTTGACGATCGACGAGACGACGCCCTTGCGGATCTGGCCCTTCTGCAGGCCGTCGAGGAACTGCGTGCGCGACTCCGACTGCGTCTGCTCGAGCAGCGCGCGGCGCGAGAGCACCACGTTGTTGCGGTTCTTGTCGAGCTCGAGGATCTTCGCCTCGATCTCCTGGCCGAGGTACGGCGTGAGATCGCGGACGCGGCGCAGCTCGATGAGCGATGCCGGGAGGAAGCCGCGGAGGCCGATGTCGACGATGAGGCCGCCCTTGACGACCTCGATGACGGAGCCGGTGACGACGCCGTCGGTCTCCTTGATCTTCTCGACGTCGCCCCATGCACGCTCGTACTGGGCGCGCTTCTTGGAGAGGATCAGTCGACCCTCCTTGTCCTCCTTCTGGAGGACGAGCGCCTCGACGGCGTCGCCGACCTCGACGACCTCGGTGGGGTCGACGTCGTGCTTGATGGAGAGCTCTCGCGAGGGGATGACGCCCTCGGTCTTGTAGCCCACGTCGAGAAGGACCTCGTCGCGGTCGATCTTGACGACGGTGCCCTCGATCAGGTCGCCATCGTTGAAGAACTTCAGGGTCTTCTCGACGGCGGCCATGAAGTCCTCGGCGCTGCCGATGTCGTTCACGGCGACCTGCTTCGGAGCCTTGGTCGTTGCAGTGGTCATGTGGTGTTGGTTGCCTTCGGTTCGGACAGAGTCGGGCCCGCGGAGGGATCCTGGTGTCGGATGCAGCCGCGAGCATGCGGAAGTGAGGTCGCAGAAGCGACGGTCCAGGCTATCGCATCCGGCGTGTCGTCGCACGACACGCGGCACCGCGCGGCGCGGCGCCGACGATGCCGTCGCTCAGAGCGCGTTGGCGTGGTGGGCGCGGATCTCGTCGCCCGTGAGCACGCGGGAGAAGATCGCGACCTCGTCGATGCTGCCGCGGAAGTACTGGATCCCGGTCTGCAGGCGACCGATGTCGATGCTCGCGGGAGCGGTGAGCGCCTGCGTGCCTCCCCGCACGGTGCCCGCGCTCACCCCGTCGATCCACAGCTCGACGATGCCGCTCGACTGGGTGCGCGTCATGACGACGTGGTGCCACGCGCCGTCGTTGAGGCCGGAGCGCGAGGAGATCGTGACGTCGGGGCTTCCCACGCCCGCCATGACCCTGCCGTCGCTCGCGAGCGAGATGCCGAAGTCGCTCGTCGCCCCGGAGACCTCGGCGTCGACGAGCCCCGCGCCGTTGTACCACTGGGTGCCGGTGCCGATCCCCTGCGTCGAGCGGAACCACAGCTCGATCGAGAAGTCGCCGCCGATCGACCGGTTCATGCGGATGTAGTCGTTGCTGCCGTCGAACGACGCGGCAGTGCCTCCGTCGCCGGCGATGGCACCCGTCGTCGTCGTGGGGGTCGTCGCCGCCGACGCGGTGGTGCCGGTGGTGCCCCGCGAGTTGGCGAGCACGTTGCCCTCGAACCGGAACTGGTCGACGAGCCCGTTCGTGCCGACCACGGATGCGTACGGCGGCTTCACCTTGACGGTGCCGCCCGTCGCGATCGCGGCGTTGCCGACCGCATCCGTCACGACGTAGCGCAGCTGCACGCAGGTGCCGACGGCTGCGCCGACGGTCGCGGAGCCGGGATCCTGTGCGAAGGCCTGCACGGGAGCCCAGGCGCCGTAGGCGCCGCAGGCGTCGCCGACGAGGGTCGCGACTGCCCGCTCGAGCACGCGTCCCGCTGCGGGGATGCCCGAGCCCGTCGCGCCGTCCGTCGCGGTGCCGAGGCTCACGGCGATCGCGACGCTCGTGGTGCCGGCCGCGCGTCGCGTCGTCGTCGCGTACCCGATCGAGCCGCCCGTGGGCGCCGTGCTGTCGTCGACGAACGTCAGGGTCGCGGCGGCGTTGTTGCCTGCGACGTCGAATCCGTCGATGCCGAGGACGGGGCTCGAGGTCGTGCCCGCGCTCCAGGAGATGGGGTTCGAGACGTACGGGCCGCCTGCGGGAGCGTTGACGCGCGACGCGACGTGCGTGAAGCGCGTCCCGCCGCCGGAGATCTGGCCGGTGGCGCTGCCACCCGGCCCCGAGAGCCCGTCGGAGACGGCGTTCGCGATCGTGATGGAGCCCGCGGCGGCGCCGCGGTAGAACACGGTCGTGCCGACGAGCGCGGCGCTGCCGCTCGTCGCGGTCACGGACAGCGCATTGGTCGGCGCGACCGTGTCGGCGACGACGGCGGCGCTCGCCGCGCTCGCGGGGCCCACCCAGGCCTCCGCGTACCGTGCGACGACGGAGTACGTCCATCGGCCGTCCGGCACGTCGTTCTCGACGCAGGCCGACGCCGTGACGACGCCCGCGCACCCGCCTGTCGCCGACGCGGTCGCACCCGTCGTGCTCGTCCGCGTCACGACGTAGCCGGAGACGGGGGTGCCGTCGGAGAGCGTGGCGTCCGGCCAGTCGACCGTGACGTCGTGCTGCGCGGCGACCGAGGCGGTCGGCGTGCCGACGCGCGGCACCGTCGACGCCTGCGCGGCGCTCGACCGCTCGCCCTGCACGGGCGCGGTCCAGAAGGCCCAGGTGCCGGGCGCGGGCATGCCGACGGCGACGACGAGCGCGACGACCAGCGCCGCCACCACGAACGGTGCGCGCACGCTCGCGCGGCTCATGCGCCCGCTCGCAGGTACACGGTGACGGTCGCACCCTGGCAGCCGGTGGGCGCGTTGGCCGCCATGCCGACGGCGCCCGGCAGCACGATGGCGGACGAGCCGTTCGCAGGCACCGTCCACCCGGCCGCGCTGGGCGTGAACGAGAAGGCCGACGCCGGGCACGTGCCCGAGGCGCCGGCGACGAGGATGCCGCTCGTGCCGCGCGTGGTGTCGAGCGCGAGCGCGCCGAGGCGCACGGGCGCGGCGTTCGGGTTCGTGGCCGTCGTGCGCACCTCCGCGGTGCCGCCCGGGCGCAGGGCGTCGGTCGCCGTGCCCGCCGCGAGCGTGACGGCGGAGGCGGCGGAGCCCGTGCCGGACGCGCCGGCACCCGCGCCGCTCGTGGTCCAGACGGCGTGCGCCGTGCCGCCGATGCCGAGGATCGCGACCATGGCGACGGTCGCGACGAGCCAGGCGCGCTTCGCGGGGGTCATGCCGGCGTGCCGAGCGCCGCGTACTCGAGCGCGAGCGTCGCACCCATGCATCCGGCCTGGTCGACGGCGGTGTCTCGCATCGTCACGAGCGGCAGCTGGTCGACGTCCGCGCCCGCGTCCGTCAGCGACGACGCGCTCGACGCGTCGAGCTCGAGCGCGAAGCGCGTCTGCTCGATGGCGAAGTCGTCGACGCCGCAGGCGAGCTCGGCGGTCGCGTTGGGCGCGACGACCTCCGCGATCCGGACGGTGAGCCCCGTGATCGCGAGCCGATCGCGCGTCGCGTTGTCGAGCACGAGGTCCAGGCGCTCCCCCGAGCCGGGCACGAGGGGCACGGCGAGGGAGCCGGAGATCTCGAGCCCGCCGGCGTCGTCGAGCATCGAATGCTGGTTGGAGCCGCCCCCGACGACGAGCACGTCCGACCGGTTCGCGTCGATCGCGGCCCATGCCACGACCGTGCCCGTCCAGAGCACGAGCATGACGGCGGCGCCCAGCAGGAAGGCTCGGCGGCGTCCGGTGCGGGCGTCGGTCGTCATGGGGTGCTCCAGGGCTCGTGCGTCGTGTCGGCGGGGCCGGGAGGCTCTCGCGGAGCCTCCCGGATCCGGGTCAGTTCGACGTGTAGCTCAGGTTGACCGTCGCGCCCTGGCAGGCGTCCTGGTTGCGCGCGTTGTCGTTCGCGAAGGCGATCGTCGCACCCGTCCACGTGCCCTGCCCGGTGCCGGCGGCCACGTTCTGGTTCACGGTCATCGTCGCGCCGGCGAGCGTGTAGTCGGCAGCCGTGCAGGTGCCGGTGACGCCGGCTGCGACCGTGACGCTCGAGATGGACGCCGTGACCGTGCGCACGTACTGCGAGCCACCCGAGGGGTTGTTGAACGTGCCCGAGAGCGTCTGCGCGGCGGCGCCGGGGCGCAGGTTCGTGACGTTCGAGGTCTGCACGACGACGACCGGCTGCGACGAGCCCGTCGCGGCCGAGCCGGTGCCCGAGCCCGTCGTGGTCCAGTAGGCGACGGCAGCGCCGGCACCGACGAGCATGAAGAGCGCGGCGACGCCGGCGATCAGCTTCTTGCGGGGCAGGCGGCGCGTGGGCGTGGTCGTGGACATGGCGAGGCTCCGTGCTCTGAGGGGGTGAGGTGGAGGGCCGGTCGGTCGCTGCGGCGGACCGGACCGTCGCGAACGCGCGGACCCTCGACGCACGACGCTACAGATCCGAGCATTCGTCAACAAGTGCGACATGCCGTCGGGGTACAGATGCGGGCGAGGAAAGTTCACTCCCGACGAAGCAGCAGACCCCGGGAACGGCGACGGCCGCGGCGACGGGGTGCTCCCCCATCGCCGCGGCCGTCGTCGTGCGCCCTGCGCGCAGCCTCAACGCCCCCGCAGCACGGCACCCTTCAGCGTGTCGAGTCCGACGCCGCCGATGTTCAGCACGCGCATGTGGAAGTCCTTCAGATCGAACGCGTCGCCCTCGGCGGCCTTCGCCTCGTCGCGGATCTGCTCGAAGATGCGCTGGCCGATCTTGTACGACGGCGCCTGGCCCGGCCACCCGAAGTACCGGTTGACCTCGAAGCGCACGAACGGCTCGTTCATGTTGACGTTCTGCCGCAGGAAGTCGAACGCGTAGTCGAAGTCCCACGTGCCCGTGCCGTCGAGACGCGGCTTGCCGAGGTGCACGCCGATGTCGAGCACGACGCGCGCCGCGCGCATGCGCTGACCGTCGAGCATGCCGAGCCGGTCGGCCGGGTCGTCGAGGTAGCCGAGCGACTCCATGAGGCGCTCCGCGTAGAGCGCCCAGCCCTCGGCGTGGCCAGACGTGCCTGCGAGCCTGCGCCACGTGTTCAGCTGCGCACGGTTGTACGTCGCCTGCGCGATCTGCAGGTGATGGCCCGGCACGCCCTCGTGGTACACGGTCGTCAGCTCGCGCCAGGTGTCGAACTCGGTGACGCCCTTCGGCACCGACCACCACATGCGGCCGGGACGCGAGAAGTCGTCGGCGGGCCCCGTGTAGTAGATGCCGCCCGTCTGCGTCGGCGCGATCATGCACTCGAGCGCCGTGATGGGCTCCGCGATGTCGAAGTGCGTCCTCCCGAGCTCGGCGATCGCCGCGTCGCTCGTCTCCTGCATCCACGCCTTCAGCGCGTCGGTGCCGTGCAGCTTGCGCGACGCGTCGCCGTCGAGGTGCGCGATCGCCTCCTGCACGGACGCGCCGGGGAGGATCTCGTTCGCGATGCGCTCCTGCTCGTCGCGCATGCGGGCGAGCTCCTCGATGCCCCACTCGTACGTCTCGTCGAGATCGACGCTCGCACCGAGGAAGCGGCGCGACATGAGCTGGTAGAACTCGCGGCCCACCGCATCCTCCTCGCGCGCGGCCGGCAACAGCTCGTCGCGCAGGAAGTCGCGCAGCACCCCGTACGCGAGCGTCGCCGACTGCGCGCCGCCCTGCAGGTCGCTGCGGAGACCCTGGCTCAGGTCGGCGTCGTCGGCCTTCGCCTCGTTCGCGAGGTCGTGGAAGAACCCCGAGCCGTCGCGCAGGTCGTCGAGCTGCTCGATCACCTGCTCGACCTGTCGACGCGCAGGCGTGTTGCCCGCCTCGATGCCGGCCCGCAGCGAGTCGACGTAGCCGTCGATCGCCCCGCGCACCGTGCGCATGCGGCCCGAGATGTCGCTCCAGTGCTCCTCGGTGGCCGTGGGCATCATGTCGAAGACGTCGCGGATGCCCTGCGCCTCGGATGCGATGTTGTTGAGGTCGCGCTGCCACCAGCCGGACTCGAGCGTCTCGACCTCGAGCTCGAGCTCCCGCGTCAGGTCGGTCTTCGTGACCCAGTCGACGTCGTCGACGGGCTCCTCGGCGGCGAGGGCCGCGAGCGTGCCGCGCGCCGCGTCGATGCGGGGCTGCACCCCCTCGCGGGACAGGTCGCCGTACTGGGTCTGGTCTCCGTCGGCACCGAGCCACACGCGCGTGCGGGGCTCGAGCTCGATCTCCTTCTGCACGACCGCCTCGGCGATCGCGTCGATGGGCGTGGGGGTGCGTTCCTGCGGGGTCTCCGTCATGCTCCGACCCTACTCGCGGCGACTCAGGCCAGCAGGGGCCTGACCGCCTCGTCGAAGGCGTCCACGCCCTCGAGCCCGTAGGCCACGTCGGGCATGTAGACCACGAGGTAGTCGCAGCCCGCCGCCTGCATCGCGCGGATGCGCTCGGCGACCTGCTCGGGCGTGCCGACGACGGCCGAGTCGACGTTGAACGCGGCGCCGGCCTGGTCGGCGGGGAGCACGGCGTCGGTGCGCGCGTGCACCTCGTCGACCACGCGGCGGGCCTCGGCCTCCGTCGCCCGCACGACGACGTTCAGGTTCGTCGAGTTGACGATGGTGCCCGGGTCGCGCCCGGCGTCGTCGCAGTGCCGGTGGAGGATGTCGCGCTTGCGCGCGAACTGCTCCGGCGTGCCGCCGAAGTTCGACGCGTCGCCCCACTTCGCCGCGTACCGCAGCGTGCGCTGCTCGCCGCCGCCCGCGATCCAGGTCGGGATGTGCGGCGTGCCGTCTGCTCGCCGCTGCAGCGGCTGCGGGCGGCAGATGGCGCCGTCGACCGAGTACCACTCGCCCTCGAGCGTCGCCTCGCCGTCGTGCCAGAGCCGCTGCATGATCTGCACGCCGTCGCGGAGCCTGCCGATGCGCTCGCCCGTGCCGGGGAACCCGTAGCCGTAGGCACGCCATTCGTGCTCGTACCACCCCGCGCCGATGCCCATCTCGACGCGACCGCCGGAGATCGCGTCGACCGTCGCCGCGACCTTCGCGAGGTACGCGGGCTCGCGATAGCCGATGCACGTGCACATCTGGCCGAGGCGTACCCGCTCGGTCGCCGCGGCGAGCGCCGCCATGAGCGTCCAGGCCTCGTGCGTCGCCTCGTGCGTGGGATGCGGCGTCGTGTGGAAGTGGTCGTACACCCACACCGACTCCCAGGAGCCGGCGTCCGCGCGCCGCGCGACGTCGAGCATCGTGCGCCACTGGTCGGCCGGCTCGACGCCGACGAGGTCGAGGCGCCAGCCCTGCGGGATGAAGAGTCCGGTGCGGAGCGTCATGCCCGGCAGCCTAGCGACGCCATGGCGCGGTGGTCAGTGGCCCGCGGCATCCCAGTCCCGACCGACGCCGACCGCGACGTCGAGCGGCACCGACAGGTCGGCGGCGCCGCCCATGCCCTCGCGCACGATCTCGGTCATGCGCTCGAGCTCGCCCGGCGCGACCTCGAAGACGAGCTCGTCGTGCACCTGCAGCAGCATGCGCGACCCCAGGCCCTCGTCGAGGATCCTCGCGTCGATCGCGAGCATCGCGCGCTTGATGATGTCGGCGGCGGAGCCCTGGATCGGCGAGTTGAGCGCCTGGCGCTCGGCGTTCTCGCGCAGCACGCGGTTCGCCGAGTGCAGGTCGGGGAACGGGCGGCGGCGGCCGAAGATCGTCGTCGTGTAGCCGTCGTCCTTCGCCTGCATCACGACGCCGCGCAGGTAGTCGCGCACGCCGCCGAAGCGCGAGAAGTACTCGAGCATGAGCTGCTTCGCCTCGGACTGCGGGATGCGCAGCTGCTTCGAGAGGCCGAAGGCGCTGAGGCCGTACGCGAGGCCGTACGACATCGCCTTGACCTTCGTGCGCATGAGCGGCGTGACGTCGGCGGGGTCGACGCCGAAGACCCGCGAGCCGACGAAGCGGTGGAGATCCTCGCCCGAGTGGAACGCCTCGATGAGACCCGCGTCCTCCGACAGGTGCGCCATGATGCGCATCTCGATCTGCGAGTAGTCGGCCGTGAGCAGCGTCTCGAAGCCCTCGCCGTGCACGAACGCCGTGCGGATCTCGCGGCTCACGTCGGTGCGGATGGGGATGTTCTGCAGGTTCGGGTCGTTCGACGACAGGCGCCCCGTGTTCGACCCCGTCTGGTCGTACGTCGTGTGGATGCGGGTGTCGGACCGGATGCCCTTCTGCAGCGTCTCGATGATCTGCATGAGCTTCGTCGCCTCGCGATGCTGCAGCAGCAGCCCGAGGAACGGGTGCGGGCTCGACTCCTGCAGGTCGGCGAGCGACTGCGCGTCGGTCGAGTAGCCCGTCTTCGTCGCTCGAGTCCTCGGCATGCCCAGCTCGTCGAACAGGACCGTCTGCAGCTGCTTCGGGCTGCCGAGGTTCACCTCGTGCCCGATCTCGGCGAAGGCATCCTGCGCATGGCCGTCGGCCTTCTCGCGCATCGTCGAGTGGATGCGCTCGAGCACGGAGGCGTCGATCGTGACGCCCGCGTTCTCCATGCGCGTGAGCACGGGCTGCAGCGGCAGCTCGATGTCGGCCTCGACGCCCTGCGTGCCCTCGTCGATGCTCGCGCGGAGCGGGCCGGCGATGCGGCTGACGTACCAGGCGACGGTGCCGATCGCGCTCGGCTCGACGTCGGGCACGAGCTGCCGCGGATCGGGCTTCGGCATCGTCTCGCCGAGGATCGTGAAGACCTGGTGGTCGAGCTCGTAGGTCTTGGCGAGCGCCGTCGGTGCTGCGAGCCACGCCGTGATGCGCGTGTCGAGCGCGACGCCGCCGAGGTCGAGGCCCTCGGCCCAGAGCCAGCGCCGCTGCAGCTTCGCGTCGTGCAGCACCTTCGGGTGGTCGCTCGCGAGCCACTCGGCGAGCGCGACGTAGTCGCCCGTGCCCGCCTGGTAGGGCACGTGGACGCTCGAGGACTCGGTCGACAGCCCGATGCCCGTGAGCGCGTCGCCCGTGCGGTCGAGATGCACGGCGACCTCGCCGGTCTGACGCTCGAGCCACGTCGCGAGCTCCTCGTCGACCATGGTGTGCACCGCGGGTGCGTCGGGACCGTTGGCGCTCGGAGCCGCCTCGCCGCTCGCACCGCCGCCCTCCTGCGTCAGCACGCGGTCGAGCAGCGTGCGGAACTGCAGGCGCTGCGAGAACATCTCGCGCACCTTGCCCTCGTCGATCGGCTGGCGCGCGACGTCGGTGGGGCCGATCGGCAACTCGACGTCGTCGATCAGGCGGTTGAGCCTGCGGTTGCGCACCGCGCGCTCCTGCTGCTCGCGAAGGTTGTTGCCGACGACGCCCTTGATCTCGTCCGCGTGCCGCAGGATCTCGTCGACGGTGCCCCACTGCTGCACCCACTTGACGGCCGTCTTCTCGCCGACCTTGTCGATGCCCTGCAGGTTGTCGCTCGTCTCGCCGACGAGCGCCGCGATCTCGGGGTACTGGTGCGGCTCGATGCCGTACCGCTCGCGCACGGTCTCGGGCGTGTAGCGCTTCAGCTCGGACACGCCGCGAGCCGAGGGGTAGAGCAGCGTCACGTCGTCGTTGACGAGTTGGATCGTGTCGCGGTCGCCCGAGACGACGAGCACCTGCATGCCCTCGGCGACGCCCTTCCTCGCCATCGTCGCGAGGATGTCGTCGGCCTCGAAGTCCTCCTTCGAGATGGTGCGGATGCCCATGGCGTGCAGCGCCTCCTCGAGGAGGGGGATCTGCCCCTTGAACTCGGGCGGGGTCTCGGCACGCGTGCCCTTGTACTCGGCGTACTCCCGCGTGCGGAAGGAGAACCGCGAGATGTCGAAGGCGACGGCGAGATGGGTCGGCCGCTCGTTCTTGAGGATGAGCAGCAGCATCGAGATGAACCCGTGGATGGCGTTCGTATGCTGCCCCTCGCTGTTGACGAAGTTGTCGAGCGGCAGCGCGAAGAACGCGCGGAACGCCAGCGAGTGGCCGTCGATGACCATGAGGGTAGGCTTCGTGTCCGGCACGGCAGCAAGCCTAGCCAGGACCTGCGACACCGCCTCTGGAGGACCCTTGCCCGACGCGTCCGCGCCTGCGACTCCCCCGCATCCGATCGCCGCCTCGGTCGCCGCGAGCCCGGGCGCGTCGCACCTGCTGGGCGAACGCGGCCGCGGCGAGCTCGCGGAGCGCATGGGCATCGAGTTCACCGAGCTCTCGGCCGAGCGCTCCGTGGCGACGATGCCCGCGGAGGGCAATCGGCAGCCGATCGGGCTCATCCACGGCGGCGCCTACTGCGTCCTCGCCGAGTCGCTCGGGTCGATGTCGGCGAACGCGCACGCCATCACCCTCGGCCGCTACGCCGTGGGCATCGACATCAACGCGACGCACACGCGCTCGGTGCGATCCGGCACCGTGACGGGCACGTGCACCGCGGTGCACCTCGGCTCGACGATGACGGTGCACGAGATCGTCGTCACCGACGAGTCGGGTGCCCGCATCTCGACGGCACGCATCACGAACCTGCTCCGCGACCAGCGCTGAGGCGCGAACGGGGGCTTCGCACGGGACGACCGACCACCGCACGAGACCATGGGTCGCCGCACGGGTCGACCGGTCGCCGCACGGGCCTCGGCGGGGCGTCAGCCCTTCTTGCCCTCGCCGAGCTGCTCGATGACGGCTCGCGCGACCTCGCCCATCGTGAGACGACGATCCATCGACGCCTTCTGCACCCAGCGGAAGGCCTCGGGCTCCGACAGGCCCATGCGCTGTCCCAGCAGGCCCTTCGCGCGATCGACGAGCTTGCGCGTCTCGAAGCGCTCCGCGAAGTCGGCGACCTCCGACTCGAGCGCCTGGATCTGCTCGTAGCGCGCGAGCGCGATCTCGATCGCGGGCAGCAGGTCGTTCGGGGTGAACGGCTTCACGACGTAGGCGAGCGCACCCGCCTCCGACGCGCGCTCGACGAGCTCCTTCTGCGAGAAGGCCGTGAGCAGCACCACGGGGGCGATCTTGCCCTCCGACAGCCGCTCGGCCGCCGAGATGCCGTCCATCTTCGGCATCTTCACGTCCATGACCACGAGGTCGGGCCGCAGCTCGGTGGCGAGCTCGACGGCACGCTCGCCGTCGCCGGCCTCGCCCACGACCTCGAAGCCGTTGTCCTGCAGGGTCTCGACGATGTCGAGACGGATGAGCGACTCGTCCTCCGCGACGACGACGCGGCGCCGGGTGCTGCTCGTGGCCGCCTCCGGCTCGGGGAGCTCCGGCTCGAGGAACGTGGCATCGGTCATGCGACTAGCCTATGGGATGCGCGTGCGGCACCCCGCCCGCGCCGGCATGGCGGAATTGGCAGACGCGGCGCACTCAAACTGCGCTTCCTCACGGAGTCAGGGTTCGAGTCCCTGTGCCGGCACTCGTCGTCGGCGAGCACACGCACGAACGCCCCCATCCGATCCGGATGGGGGCGTCCGTCACGACGCGGTGCGGCTCGTCAGGACGCCGCGGGCGTCGACGCGGCGCGCGCGCGCTCCTGCGCGACGGTCGGCACCTCGATGCGGCTGATGCCGTGGTAGGCCTGCGCCGCCTCGTTGTGCACGTCGCCGACGACGTGGACGCGGAGGTCGTTCGTCGAGCCCGAGATGCCGGGAGGCGAGCCGGAGATCACGACGACCTTCTCGCCCATCGGCACGAGGCCGCGGCCGATGAGGATGTCGTCGGCGAGGCCCATCATCTCGTCGGTGTGGGTCACGCGGTCGACGAGGAACGTCTGCATGCCCCAGATGAGCTGCATGCGCGACTCGATCTCAGGGTCGGGCGTCAGCGCGAGCGTCGGGATCGACGAGCGCAGCCGCGACATGCGACGTGCGGAGTCGCCGGACTCCGTGAAGACCACGATGGCCTTCGCGCCGACGAACTCGGCGACCTCGCGTGCGGCGAGCGTGATCGCACCACCCTGCGTGCGCGGCTTCGTGCCGAGCGGCGGGATGCGCGTGATGCCGTGCGCCTCGGTCGACTCGATGATGCGGGCCATCGTCTCGATCGTGACGATCGGGTACGCGCCCACGCTCGTCTCGCCGGAGAGCATGACGGCGTCGGCACCGTCGAGGATCGCGTTCGCGCAGTCGCTCGCCTCGGCTCGCGTCGGACGCGGCGCCTCGATCATCGACTCGAGCACCTGCGTCGCGACGATGACGGGCTTCGCCCAGCGTCGCGACAGCTCGACGGCGCGCTTCTGCACGAGCGGCACCTGCTCGAGCGGCAGCTCGACGCCGAGGTCGCCGCGGGCGACCATGATGGCGTCGAACGCGTCGATGATCTCGGCGAGGTTGTCGACGGCCTGCGGCTTCTCGACCTTGGCGACGACGGGCAGGCGACGGCCCTCCTCGTCCATGATCTCGTGCACGCGCTGGATGTCGGAGGCGTCGCGCACGAACGACAGCGCGATGATGTCGGCGCCGAGCTGCAGCGCCCAGCGCAGGTCGGCCTCGTCCTTCTCGGACAGCGCGGGCACGTTGACCGCGACGCCCGGCAGGTTGATGCCCTTGTTGTCGCTGACCTTGCCGCCGACGACGACCTTCGTCACGACGCGCACGCCGTCGGTCGAGACGACCTCGAGCGCGATGCGACCGTCGTCGATGAGCAGCGGGTCGCCGGGCTTCACGTCGGCGGGCAGGCCCTTGAACGTCGTGGACACGAGGTCCTTGTCGCCGGGGACGTCCTCGATCGTGATCGTGAAGGTGTCGCCGTCGGCGAGCACCTGCGGGCCCGCTGCGATCTTGCCGAGGCGGATCTTCGGCCCCTGCAGGTCGACGAGGATGCCCACGGGCATCCCCAGCTCGTCGGATGCCCGGCGGATGTCCTCGTACACGGCCTCGTGCACGGGGTATGCGCCATGGCTCAGGTTCAGGCGGGCCACGTTGACGCCGGCCGCGATGGCGGCCTTCGTCTGCTCGTAGCCCGACAGCGCCGGCCCGAAGGTCGCGACGATCTTCGCTCGTCTCATGTGCTCTCTCTCACATCGGTCTCGCCGGCGGCATC
This sequence comes from Agrococcus sp. GCM10030265, assembly GCF_042666675.1. Taxonomy (NCBI): domain Bacteria; kingdom Bacillati; phylum Actinomycetota; class Actinomycetes; order Micrococcales; family Microbacteriaceae; genus Agrococcus; species Agrococcus sp. GCM10030265. The sequence continues at coordinate 370,956 of NZ_JBHTCZ010000002.1, read as the reverse complement.
CTGCGCCGCCGACGAGTCTTGCACCCTCTAGACGCGGATGGGGAGGTCGGTCGCGCGCACCGGAGCCGGCAGGGTCGTCGACCCCTCCAGGTACCGGTCCACCGCCGCCGCCGCAGCGCGTCCCTCTGCGATCGCCCACACGATGAGCGATGCACCTCGACCGGCGTCGCCAGCCACGAAGACGCCTTCCGTCGAGGTCGCGTAGTCCGCGTCGCGCGTGACCGCGCCGCGGGTGAACTCCGTGCCGAGCTGCCCTGCGAGGGTCTCCTGCTCCGCACCGGTGAAGCCGAGCGCCAGCAGCACGAGGTCCGCGGGGATCTCGCGCTCCGTGCCGGCCTTCGCGCGACGCACGCCGTCGACGATCTCGGTCTCGGCCACCTTCAGGGCGCGGACCTCGCCGACCTCGTTCGCGACGAACTCGATCGTCGAGGCGAGGAACGTGCGCTCGCCGCCCTCCTCGTGGCTCGACTGCACCTCGAAGATCGCCGGATGCGTCGGCCACGGCTGGTGGTCGGGCCGCTCGGAGGGAGGCTGCACGCCGATCGCGAGGTTCGTGACCGAGAGCGCACCCTGCCGGTGCGCCGTGCCGATGCAGTCGGCGCCGGTGTCGCCGCCGCCGAGGACGACGACGTGCTTGCCCTCGGCCGTGATCTGGCTCGAGACCGCCGTGCCGGCGACCGTGCGGTTCTGCTGGGTCAGGTACTCCATGGCGTGGTGGACGCCCGCGAGGTCGCGACCCGGGATCGCCAGGTCGCGGGGCACCATCGCGCCCGTCGCGACCACGATGGCGTCGAAGCGCTGTCGCAGCGCATCCCACGTGATGTCGCGCCCGATGTCGACGCCCGCCCGGAAGCGGGTGCCCTCGGCCTGCATCTGCGCGAGACGCTGGTCGATCGTGCGCTTCTCGAGCTTGAAGTCGGGGATGCCGTAGCGCAGGAGGCCGCCGATGCGGTCGTCGCGCTCGTACACCGCGACGGTGTGGCCGGCGCGGGTCAGCTGCTGCGCCGCCGCGAGCCCCGCGGGCCCCGAGCCGACGACCGCGACGGTCTTGCCCGTGAGACGTGCCGGCGGGTGCGGCTCGATCCAGCCGTGCTGGAACGCGTCGGCGGCGATCGCCTGCTCGACCTGCTTGATCGTGACGGCGGGCTGGTTGATGCCGAGCACGCACGACGACTCGCACGGCGCAGGGCACAGGCGGCCCGTGAGCTCCGGGAAGTTGTTCGTCGCGTGCAGCCGGTCGCTCGCGGCGCGACCCTCGCCGCGCCAGGTGAGGTCGTTGAACTCGGGGATCAGGTTGCCGAGCGGGCAGCCCTGGTGGCAGAACGGCACGCCGCAGTCCATGCACCGCCCGGCCTGCCGGCGCAGCACGGCCTTGTCGCCGAGCTCGCCGATCTCCTTCCAGTCCATGATGCGCACCGCCACGGGCCGCTTCGGCGCGAGCTCGCGCTGCGTCGTCTTCAGGAATCCGCGGGGATCAGCCACCGGTCACCTCCAGGATGCGCGTCCAGATCTGGTCGGAGTCGGGGTCGATCCCCGCGTCCTCCGCCTGCTTGCGGATGTCCCGCACGGCGGCCCAGTCGCGAGGCACGATCTTCGTGAACCCCGCGAGCCCGCCACGGCCGTCGAGCAGGCGCGCCGCGACCGACGAGCCCGTGAGCTCGACGTGGCGCTCGAGGATCGCACGCAGCTCGATCTCGTCCTCCTCGCGCAGGCGCTCGAGCAGCAGCTCGCCCGCGTGGAGCGCCTCGCGGTTGATGCGAGCCGCATCGAGGTCGAGCACGTAGGCGACGCCTCCCGACATGCCGGCGCCGAGGTTGCGGCCCGTCTGCCCGAGCACGACGGCGATGCCGCCCGTCATGTACTCGAGCGCGTGGTCGCCCGTGCCCTCGCACACGGCGGTCGCACCCGAGTTGCGCACCAGGAACCGCTCGCCCACGATGCCGCGCACGTGCAGCGAGCCGGAGGTCGCGCCGTAGCCGATGACGTTGCCCGCGATGACGTTGCGCTCGGCGACGAACGGAGCCGACGGATCGGGCTGCACGGTGATGAGACCGCCGGAGAGGCCCTTGCCGACGTAGTCGTTGGCGTCGCCCACGAGCCGCAACGTGATGCCGCGCGGGATGAAGGCGCCGAACGACTGGCCTGCGGAGCCGCGCAGCGTGATGTCGATCGAGTCGGGCGGCATGCCCGCCTCGCCGTGGCGCTTCGTGACCTCGTTGCCGAGCATCGTGCCCACGGCGCGGTCGGTGTTCGCGACGGGGATGTCGAGTCGCACGGTCTCGCCGGACTCGTGCGCACGCAGCACCTCGTCGAGCAGGCGCATGTCGAGCTGCTCGTCGAGCTCGTGATCCTGCGTCGTCATGTTGCGCCGCTCGCCCGCCGCGACCGGCACGTCGAGCACCTTGCGCAGATCGAGGCCGTCGGCCTTCCAGTGGGTGATCGCGTCGTCGACGTCGAGCAGCTCGGAGCGGCCGATCGCCTCGTCGATCGAGCGCAGCCCGAGCGAGGCGAGCAGCTCGCGCACCTCCTGGGCGACGTACTCGAAGAACGTCACGACGAACTCGGGCTTGCCGGTGAAGCGCTCGCGCAGCGTCGGGTTCTGCGTCGCGACGCCCACGGGGCACGTGTCGAGGTGGCAGACGCGCATCATGATGCAGCCGGACACGACGAGCGGCGCCGTCGCGAAGCCGTACTCCTCGGCGCCGAGCAGCGCGCCGACGAGCACGTCGCGGCCCGTCTTCAGCTGCCCGTCGACCTGCACGACCACGCGCTCGCGCAGGCCGTTGACCATGAGGGTGTGCTGCGCCTCGGCGAGGCCGATCTCCCACGGCGTGCCCGCGTGCTTCAGCGAGTTGAGCGGGCTCGCGCCCGTGCCGCCGTCGTGGCCCGAGACGAGCACGACGTCGGCCTTCGCCTTCGCGACGCCCGCCGCGACCGCGCCGATGCCGGACTGCGAGACGAGCTTCACGTGGATGCGCGCCTCGCGGTTCGCGCGCTTGAGGTCGAAGATCAGCTGCTTGAGATCCTCGATCGAGTAGATGTCGTGGTGCGGGGGCGGCGAGATGAGGCCCACGCCGCTCGTCGCGTGCCGCGTGCGAGCGACCCACGGGTACACCTTCGCGGGAGGCAGCTGGCCGCCCTCGCCGGGCTTCGCGCCCTGCGCCATCTTGATCTGGATGTCGTCGGCGTGCGTCAGGTACATCGACGTGACGCCGAAGCGGCCGGAGGCCACCTGCTTGATCGACGAGCGGCGCTCGGGGTCGAGCAGTCGGTCGACGTCCTCCCCGCCCTCGCCCGTGTTCGACTTCGCGCCGAGGCGGTTCATCGCGATCGCGAGGGTCTCGTGGGCCTCGCGCGAGATCGAGCCGTACGACATGGCACCGGTGGAGAAGCGCTTCACGATCTCGGAGATCGGCTCGACCTCGTCGATCGGGATGGGCGTGACGTCCTCGGTGCGCAGCCGGAACATGCCGCGCAGGGTCTTCAGCTCGCGTGCCTGCTCGTCGACCGCCGACGAGTACTCGCGGAACACGTCGTACTGCCGCGTGCGGGTGGAGTGCTGCAGCCGGAAGACCGTCTCGGGGTTGAACAGGTGCGGCGAGCCGTCGCGACGCCACTGGTACTCGCCGCCCGAGGGCAGGCCCTCATGGGCGAAGGGCGCCTTCTCGGGCGGGTACGCCAGCGCGTGGCGCTGCGCCGACTCGGATGCGAGCACGCCGACGCCGACGCCGCCGAGCCGCGTCGGGGTGCCCTCGAAGTAGCGCTCGACGAGCTGCTCGGAGAGGCCGACCGCCTCGAACGCCTGCGCGCCCGCGTACGACCCGACCGTCGAGATGCCCATCTTCGACATGATCTTCGTCACGCCCTTGCCGAGCGCCTTGATCACGTTGTGCACGGCGTCCTCGGGGCTGATGCCCGGGATGCGACCGGTGATCGCGAGCTGCTCGGCCGTCTCCATCGCGAGGTACGGGTTGATCGCCGAGGCGCCGTAGCCGATGAGGAGCGCGACGTGGTGCACCTCGCGGACGTCGCCCGTCTCGGCGACGAGGCCGACCCGCATGCGCGTCTCGGCGTCGATGAGGTGGTGGTGCACGGCCGAGACCGCGAGGAGGCTCGGGATGGGCGCCAGCTGCTCGTTCGAGTCGCGGTCGGAGATGACGACGTACTGCGCACCCTCGGCGATCGCCTCGTCGACCTCGGCGCACATGGCGTCGAGGCGCGCGACCATCGCGGCCTCCCCACCCTCGACGGGGTAGAGCGCCGAGATCGTCACGGTGCGGCGCGAGCCGGGCGTGCGATCGATGTGGCGGATCTTCGCGAGCTCGTCGTTGTCGATGACCGGGAAGTCGAGGATGACCTGGCTCGCGTGCGCAGCCGACGCCGTGAGCAGGTTGCGCACGGGGCCGAGCCCGAGGCGCATCGACGTCACGACCGACTCGCGGATGGAGTCGAGCGGCGGGTTCGTCACCTGCGCGAACGCCTGCGCGAAGTAGTCGAAGAGCAGGCGCGGGCGCTCGGACAGCACCGCGATCGGCGTGTCCGAGCCCATGGCGCCGAGCGGCTCGGCACCCGTCGCCGCCATGGGGGTGAGCAGGATGCGCACCTCCTCCTCCGTGTAGCCGAAGGTGCGCTGACGACGCGTGACCGACGCGGGCGTGTGGATGACGTGCTCGCGATCGGGCAGCTCGGACAGGTGGATGCGGCTCGACTCGAGCCACTCCCCCCACGGCTTCGAGCGCGCGAGCTCCATCTTCGTCTGGAAGGCGTCGAGCACCCGGCCCTCGTCGGTGTCGACGAGGAAGAGGCGCCCGGGCTGCAGGCGGCCTCGCTGCACGACGCGTGCGGGGTCGATGGGCAGCACGCCCGTCTCGGAGGCGACCACGACGAGGCCGTCGTCGGTGACGAGCCAGCGACCGGGTCGCAGGCCGTTGCGGTCGAGCGTCGCGCCGACGAGCGTGCCGTCGGTGAACGAGATGGCAGCCGGGCCGTCCCACGGCTCGAGCAGCAGCGAGTGGTACTCGTAGAACTCGCGCAGCTCGACGGGCAGGTCGGTCGCGTTCTCCCACGCCTCCGGGACCATCATCATCATCGCGTGCGGCAGGCTGCGGCCCGAGAGGGTCAGCAGCTCGAGCACCTCGTCGAACGAGCCGGAGTCGGAGATGCCGGGCGTCACGATCGGGAAGAGCGGCTTCAGGTCGCCGAGCAGCTCGCTGCGCAGCTGCGACTGGCGCGCGCGCATCCAGTTGCGGTTGCCCTCGACCGTGTTGATCTCGCCGTTGTGCGCGATCATGCGCAGCGGCTGCGCGAGCGGCCACGACGGGAAGGTGTTCGTCGAGTAGCGCGAGTGCACGATCGCGAGCCGCGTCGCGAAGCGCTCGTCCGACAGGTCGGGGTAGAACGGCTCGAGCTGCAGCGTCGTGACCATGCCCTTGTAGGTGATGGTGCGGGCCGACAGCGACGGCAGGTAGTCGCCGACCTCGCGCTCGATGCGCTTGCGGAGACGGAACGTGAGGCGGTCGAGGTGGATGCCGGACGCCGGCGCCCCCGCGGACGCGACGAACAGCTGCTCGATGGCGGGCATCGCGGCGCGCGCGAGCTCGCCGAGCACCTCGGGACGCACCGGCACCTCGCGCCAGCCGAGCACCGTGAGCCGCTCCTCGCCCGCGATGCGCTCGATGGCGCGCTTCGCGTCGCCGCGGAGCGCGGCGTCGACGGGCAGGAAGGTCAGGCCCGCGGCGTACGCGCCCTCCTCCGGCAGCGGGAAGTCGACGACGGCGCGCAGGAACTCGTCGGGCATCTGCGTGAGGATGCCCGCACCGTCGCCGGTGCCGGCGTCGGAGCCCACGGCACCGCGGTGCTCGAGGTTGCGCAGCGCGTCGAGCGCGTTGACGACGATGTCGTGGCCGGCGCTGCGGCGCAGCGTCGCGACCATCGCCAGGCCGCACGAGTCGCGGTCGAGGCGAGGGTCGTACATCCCGGCTTCGGGGTGGCCACCGAGGTGGCGGAGCATGGGTGCCATGTCGGACCTCCGATTCGAGAGGGCGGCACGGAGCGTCGTCGGCCCGTGTGGCGGATCAGGTGGTGGGCTTCGCGGTTCCCGCGGCCACCGCCGGCTCGGCCGTTGTGTCGGCCTCATCGAGCTCGGAGTACACGTCGGAGTCTACTGCCTCGTCCTCCGGCTCCCGACCAGGCTGCCACGGCGAGGGCTCGAGCCCCGGGTGCCTGCGGCTCTGGACGAGCCAGATCACGACGCCGAGCGCCACGGCGAGCAGCGCGGCCCACACGTTGACGCGGATGCCGAAGATGACCTCGGAGGGGTTGATGCGGATGGTCTCCCACATCGCGCGACCCACGCCGTACCAGATGAAGTACAGCGCGGCGGCCTTGCCCCACTGGATGTCGCGGTGACGGTCGAGCCAGAGGATGACGGCGGCGCCGAGGAGGTTCCAGAGGATCTCGTAGAGGAACGTCGGGTGGAAGAGCGTGCCCTCGGGCAGGCCGACGGGGAACGCCGGGTTCGACGCCTCGATCTGCAGGCCCCACGGCAGGTCGGTCGGACCGCCGAACAGCTCGTGGTTGAAGTAGTTGCCCATGCGGCCCGCCGCCTGCGCGATGAGCATGCCCGGCGCGAGCGCGTCGACGAACGTCGTGAAGCGCAGGCCGGTGACGCGGCAGCCGATCCAGATGCCGATCGCGCCGCCGATGATCGCGCCGAAGATCGCGACACCGCCGTTCTGGATCGCGAGCACGTTCCAGAGGTCGAAGCGATCGCCGAGGTACTCGTCCGGGTACGTCAGCACGTGGAACAGCCGAGCGCCGATGATGCCGAGGATCACGGCGGGCACCGCGATGTCGATGACCATGCTGCCGTCGACGTGGCGCTGGCGCAGGCGACGGGCCGTGAGCCACGACGCGAGCAGGATGCCGACGAGGATGCAGATCGCGTAGGTGCGGATCGAGAAGTCGGCGACGTTGAAGGTGAAGCCGCCGATCGTGACGTCGTTCCCCAGGAACGGCAGGATCGTGGTCAGCCACTGCCCGATGGGCACGCCCTGCAGGTCGGGCGAGGGGCTGGGGATGCTCTGGAGCACGGATCCTCCGTGGTCAGTGGGACTGGACGAGTGTAGTGCCGGACGCGAGGTCGGCCGCGACCGTGCGCAGCCCCTCGAGGCCGCCGTCGCGCAGCGCGTTGACGAGGGCGGATCCCGAGATCGCGCCCTCCGCGTAGGTCAGCACGTCGGCGACCTGGGCGCCGGTCGAGATGCCGAGGCCCACGCAGCGCGGCAGATCGAGGTCGAGCGCCGAGCGCCGCTGCTCGATGCGCGCGGCCAGCGTGCGCGCCGCGTCGTCCATCGAGCCGCGCGCACCCGTCGTGCCCATGGTGGAGACGGTGTACACGAAGCCGCGCGATGCGCGCAGCACGGCGTCGATGCGCGCATCCGACGACGACGGGGCCGCGAGGAAGATGCGGTCGAGGTCATGATGCTCGGCCGCCGCGATCCAGTCCCGCCCGTTCTGCGGCACGAGGTCGGGCGTGATGAGCCCTGCTCCCCCGGACTCCGCGAGGCGTGCGGCGAAGCGGTCGACGCCCCAGCGCAGCACGGGGTTCCAGTACGTCATGATGACGACGGGGATGCCCGTGCGGCTCGTGACCTCGGCGATCGTCTCGAACGCCTCCTCGATGCGAAAGCCGCGATCGAGGGTCGCCTGCGTCGCCGCCTGGATCGCCGGGCCGTCGAGGCTCGGATCCGAGTACGGCAGGCCGAGCTCGATGGCCGTGAAGCCGGCGTCGGCGAGCGTCACGCACGCCTCGACGCACGAGGCCTGATCCGGCCAGCCCGCGGGCAGGTAGCCGATGACGGCGCGACCGCCGGAGGCGTCGATCGCCGACTGCACCGCGCTCATGCCTGCGTCGCCCCCTCGTCGAGCACGTCGAACCACTGCGCAGCGGTCGCGACGTCCTTGTCGCCGCGCCCGGAGAGCGAGACGAGCAGCACGGCGTCGGGGCCGAGCTGGGGGGCGAGGCGCAGCGCGCCGGCGATGGCGTGCGCCGACTCGATCGCGGGCATGATGCCCTCGAGCCGCGTGAGCTCGCGGAACGCGTGCATCGCCTCGGCGTCGGTGACCGGCTGGTACTCGGCGCGACCGATGTCGTGCAGCCACGCGTGCTCCGGGCCGACGCCCGGGTAGTCGAGGCCGGCCGAGATCGAGTGCGAGTCGAGCGTCTGGCCGTCGGCGTCCTGCAGCATGTACGAGAGCGAGCCGTGCAGCACGCCCGGGCTGCCGCGGCCGATCGTCACCGCGTGACGCTCGGTGTCGGCACCGTCGCCAGCGGCCTCGAGCCCGATGAGGCGCACGTCGGCGTCGTCGAGGAAGGCGTGGAAGATGCCCATGGCGTTCGAGCCTCCGCCGACGCACGCGAGCACCGCATCCGGGAGCCTGCCGACCTGCGCGAGCATCTGGGCCCGCGCCTCCTCGCCGATCTGCGCGTGGAAGTCGCGCACCATGACCGGGTAGGGGTGGGGTCCTGCGACCGTGCCCATGAGGTAGTGGCTCGAGTCGACCGTGCGCACCCAGTCGCGCATGCCCTCGTTGATGGCGTCCTTCAGGGTGCGCGCACCCGTCGTGACGGGCACGACCGTCGCCCCGAGCAGGCGCATGCGGGCGACGTTGAGCGCCTGACGCTCGGTGTCGACCTCGCCCATGTAGATCGTGCACTCCATGCCGAACAGCGCGGCGGCCGTCGCGGTCGCGACGCCGTGCTGCCCCGCGCCCGTCTCGGCGACGAGGCGCGTCTTGCCGAGGCGCTTCGCGAGCAGCGCCTGCCCCAGCACGTTGTTGATCTTGTGGCTGCCCGTGTGGTTGAGGTCCTCGCGCTTCAGCAGGATGCGCGCGCCTCCCACCGAGGCCGACAGCCGAGGCGCCTCCGTGAGCAACGAGGGTCGACCCGTGTACTCGCGGCCGAGGCGGGCGAGCTCCTCGCCGAACGCGGGATCCTCTCTGGCCTCCTCGTAGGCGGCGGCGAGCTCGTCGATCGCGGCCATGAGCGGCTCGGGCATGTGGATGCCGCCGAACGGCCCGAAGTCGGGGCCGCGGACGTCGCGCAGGCTCACGATGCGCTCCGGAACGCCGCGACGCGCTCGGCGGGAGCGCCGTCGCGCACGAGCGCCTCGCCGACGAGCACCGCGTGCGCGCCGGCCGCGCGGAACGCGGCGACGTCGTCGACCGACCGCACGCCGGACTCGGCGACGGCGACGACGCCATCCGGGATGAGGGGTCGGAGCTCCGCGAAGCGCTCGGGGTGCATCGCGAAGGTCTGCAGGTCGCGGGTGTTGACGCCCACGATGCGCGCGCCGACCGCGAGGGCTCTGCGCACCTCGTCGGCGTCGTGCACCTCGACGAGCACCGACAGGCCGAGCTCCAGCGCGTAGGCGTGGAGGTCGGCGAGCGTCTCGTCGTCGAGCGCGGCGACGATGAGCAGCACGAGGTCGGCGCCGGCGGCGCGCGCCTCGAGCAGCTGGTAGCGGCTCGCGAGGAAGTCCTTGCGCAGCACGGCCACGTCGACGGCGGCGCGCACGGCGCGCAGATCGTCGAGCGTGCCGAGGAACCGACGGCCCTCGGTGAGCACCGAGATGACGGAGGCACCGCCGGCCGCGTAGGCGGTGGCGAGCGAGGCGGGCTCGGGGATGTCGGCGATGCGGCCCTTCGACGGGCTCGCGCGCTTCACCTCGGCGATGACGTGGATGCCGTCGATCGGCTGCGACAGCAGCGCGACGACGTCGATGGGCTGGCGGGATGCGCGCGCGATCGCCTCGAGCTCGTCGTACGGCAGGTCGCCGCGCCGAGCCTCGGCATCCTCGAGCGCCCCAGCGGTGAGGGCGTCGAGCATCAGTGCTCCTTGGGGGTGTACTTCGGTCCCTGCACGCCGTAGCCGGCCTTCGACAGGCCCCAGCCCACGAGCGCGCCGATCGGCACGAACGCCGCCGAGATCCAGACGAGCACGGGCATGTCGAACCAGAAGAACAGCGTGCCGGCAGCGATCGCGACGAGCATGATGATCACAGCCGTCCAGGCGGCCGGCGAGTGGCCCTCGCCAGGCTCGACGTGCTCTTCGATGGCGGTCTGCTCGGTCACGATGCTCCTCGGATCCATGGGTACGTCGAGTCTACCGGTCGGCTGCGCCGTGGCTCGACGACGCGTCGTCGCCGGGCTCGTCGGCAGCCGGGCCGGGTGCGTCGGCTCGCGCCGTCGGGTCGTCGCCGTCGTCGAGCGCGTCCCACGCGAGCCCGGACTCGGCACGCTCGAAGCGCTGCGCAGCCTGCCTGCGCCTCCACGACCCGGCGGTCGCGAACGCCCAGATGCACGCCGCGGTCGCGAGCACGAGGCCCACGACGGCGAGCACGGGGGCCGCAGTGGTCGTCGCGGGCGCGTCGAGCGTCGTCACGCCGGTCGCGGCGCTCGCCGCGTCGGCGATGGTCGCGTCGAGCGTCGACACCCGCTGGGCGAGGTGCGTGCCGCCCACCCCGACGATCGCGAGGCCGACGATCGCGAGGATGCGCGCGACGATCGGCGACGCGAGCGTCAGCGCGAGCCCCAGGGCGCCGAGCGCCAGCGCGACGGGCGCGAGCGCCGGAGCGACCGTCGTGCCGTCGAGCTCGACGACGGGCGCGCCCTCCGGCGACACCGTCGCCCACGTCACGACGGAGCCCGCGAGGATCGCCGCGCCGCTCGCGAGCAGCACGAGCACCGCCACGACGCGCGCGCGCGCCCTCACCGCTGGATCCTGCGCATCGCATCCGCGCGCACGGTGGCCCGCAGCGGCGCGGCCGCCTTGCTGCGCACCTCGGCGTGCTCGGTCGCAGGGACGCTGTCGGCGACGAGCCCCGCGCCCGCCTGCACGTGCGCGACGCCGTCGACGATCGTCACGGTGCGGATGGCGATCGCGAGGTCGGCGTCGCCGGCGAAGTCGAAGTACCCGACGACGCCGCCGTACACGCCGCGCTGGGCGGGCTCGAGCGCATCGATGATCTCGAGCGCGCGCGGCTTCGGCGCGCCCGAGAGCGTGCCGGCTGGGAACGTCGCCCGGAAGGCGTCGACGGCGGAGGCATCGTCGCGCATCCGCCCCTCGACGGTCGAGACGATGTGCATGATGTGGCTGAAGCGCTCGACGACCATGAACTCCGTCACGGCCACCGAGCCCGCGGCGCAGACCTTGGCGAGGTCGTTGCGCGCGAGATCGACGAGCATGACGTGCTCAGAGCGCTCCTTCGGGTCGGCGAGCAGCTCGTCGGCGAGGGCGTTGTCGGCGGCCGCGTCGGAGCCGCGCGGCCGCGAGCCCGCGATGGGATGCATCGTCGCCGTGCCCTCGTGCACCGTCACGAGCGCCTCCGGGCTCGAGCCGACCACCTGGTACGGCTTCCCGGAGGCGTCCTCGAGCGTCAGCAGGTACAGGTACGGCGACGGGTTCAGCAGCCGCAGCACGCGGTACACGTCGAGCGGATGGGCATCGAGCGGCACGTCGAAGCGGCTCGAGAGCACGACCTGGAAGACGTCGCCGTCGACGATGTGCTCCTTCGCGCGCTCGACCATGGCGGCGAAGCCGTCCGGCGTCACGGATGCCGTGGGCGAGGGCTCGACGTCGGCGAGCGGCTCGGCGAGCCAGGCGGGCGCATCCTCGGCGAGCAGCGCCTGCAGGTCGTCGAGCCTGCCCTGCGCCTGCGCCCAGAGGTCGTCGGCGTCGTCGACGCCGTCGGCGAGCGCCGTCGCGATGAGCAGCGCCGTGCCGGTGCGGTGGTCGAGCACGACGAGCTCGGAGACGAACGACAGGCCGATCGCGGGCACGTCGACCTCGCGCCGAGGCGCGTTCGGCAGGTGCTCGAGCTCGCGCACGGCCTCCCAGCCGACGTGGCCGACGAGGCCGCCCGTGAGCCGCGGCAGGCCGGGGACGCGTGGCGTGCGCCAGCGCTCGAGCACGTGCGCGACCGTCTCGAGCGGCGAGCGCTCGACGTCGTCGCCCAGCAGGCGCTCGAGGCTCAGGCCGTGGCTGCGCCACGTGACCGCGCCCTCGTCGGCCGTCAGCTGGCCGAACGACGAGACGCCCACGAACGAGAACCGGTTCCACACGCCCTGCTCGGCCGACTCGAGCAGGAACGAGCCTGGGCGGTCGACCGCGAGCTTGCGGTAGACGCCCACGGGCGTCTCCGTGTCGGCGAGGAGCTCGCGCACGACGGGCACGACGCGATGGGTCGGCAGCAGCGCGTCGAACTGCTCGCGCGTCGTCGTCGTCACGACGTCACCTCGATGGGCGTGAAGAAGCACGTGCGGCTGCCCGTGTGGCATGCGGGGCCCGTCTGCTGCACGCGCACGAGCAGGGTGTCGGCGTCGCAGTCGATCGCGATCGACACCGGCACCTGCACGTTGCCCGAGGTGTCGCCCTTGCGCCAGTACTCCTGCCGCGACCGCGACCAGAACGTCACGCGGCCCTCCGTCGAGGTGCGCCGCAGCGCCTCCTCGTCCATGTAGCCGAGCATGAGCACGTCGCCCGTGGCGTCGTCCTGGATGATCGCGGGCACGAGTCCGTGCTCGTCGGTCTTCAGCTGCGGGATCATCGCACCGTCACCCCCGCGGCGCGCATCGCGCGCTTCACGTCGTCGATCGTCGACTGCTGCGAGTGGAAGATGCTCGCGGCGAGCACGGCGTCGGCACCGGCCCCCACCGCGGGTGCGAAGTGCTCGGGGCCGCCCGCTCCCCCGCTCGCGACCACGGGCACGCTCGTCGCCTCGCGCACCGCCGCGATGAGGCCGAGGTCGAAGCCCTCCTTCGTGCCGTCGGCGTCGATCGAGTTCACGAGCAGCTCGCCCGCACCGCGCCGGTCGACCTCGGCCGCCCACGCGATGGCGTCGATGCCCGTGCGGCGACGGCCACCGTGGGTCGTCACCTCGAAGCCGCTCGGCGTCTCGGCCGAGCGCAGCACGTCGAGCGACACGACGAGCACCTGCGCGCCGAACGCGCCCGAGATCTCGTCGACGACCTCCGGCCGCGCGATCGCCGCGGAGTTGACGCCCACCTTGTCGGCGCCGTGCGCCAGCAGCCGCGAGACGTCGGCGACCGTGCGCACCCCGCCCCCGACCGTGAGCGGGATGAACACCTGCTCGGCGCAGCGCTCGACGACCTCGAGGATCGTGTCGGCGCCCTCGACCGTCGCCGTGACGTCGAGGAACGTCAGCTCGTCGGCGCCCTGGCTCGCGTAGCGCGCCGCGAGCTCGACGGGGTCGCCCTGGTCGGCGAGGTCCTGGAACCGCACGCCCTTCACGACGCGGCCACCGGCCACGTCGAGGCAGGGGATGACGCGCGTCGTGAGCATCAGACCCTCGCCGCGTGGATGCGCGTGACGATGATCGCCTTCGCGCCGGCCGCCTCGAGGGCGTCCATGATGCGGTTGACGTCGTGCGTCTCGGTCATGACCCGCACGGCGACCCAGTCGTCGTCGCGCAGCGGCGAGATCGTCGCCGACTCCTTGCCGGGGCACACGCGCACGGCGGCGTCGAGGTCGTCGCGGCGCACGTCGTAGTCGACCATGACGTAGCGGCGGGCGACGAGGACGCCCTCGAGGCGTCGGCGCAGCGTGTGCAGGCCGTCGTTCGCGGTGCCTGACGAGATGAGCACCGCCTCCGACGAGAGGATGGGCTCGCCGAACGTCTCGAGACCCTGCTTGCGCAGCGTCGCACCCGTCTCGACGACGTCGGCGATCGCATCCGCGACGCCGAGGCGCACGGCCGACTCGACGGCGCCGTCGAGGTGCACGAGCGTCGCGTCGAGGCCGCGCGCGTCGAGCCACGAGCGCACGAGACCCGTGTAGCTCGACGCGATCCGCACGCCCGCGAGCTGCTCGACCGACGAGAAGGCGCCCACGGGCCCCGCGAAGCGGAAGGTGGAGCGACCGAAGCCGAGCCCGTGCACCTCGACGGCGGGCGAGCCCGAGTCGAGCAGCAGGTCGCGGCCCGTGATGCCGGCGTCGATGACGCCCGAGCCGACGTACGTCGCGATGTCGCGGGGGCGGAGGTAGAAGAACTCGACGTCGTTCGACGGGTCGGAGACGATGAGCTCCTTGCCGTCGCGGCGGCCGTGGTAGCCGGCCTCGGCGAGCATCTCGGTGGCGGTCTCGGACAGCGCGCCCTTGTTGGGCACGGCGATCTTCAGCATGGGGTTCTCTCGGTGTGTGCTGCGACCTCGAGGGTCTGCGGGCGAAGGATGCGAGCGCGGGGCCTACAGATGTCGGTAGACGTCCTGCAGGCTCAGGCCCTTCGCGAGCATGAGCACCTGCAGGTGGTACAGCAGCTGCGAGATCTCGAGCGCGGTCGCCTCGTCGCCCTCGTGCTCGGCGGCCATCCACACCTCGGCGGCCTCCTCGACGATCTTCTTGCCGATGGCGTGCACGCCGCCCTCGACGCGAGAGAGGGTGTTGCCCTCGCGGCGCTCGGTCACCGCCTGCTCGAGATCGGCGAACAGGGTGTCGAAGGTCTTCACGATCCCAGGGTAGTCGCCTGCGCGAGCGCGTCGCGCAGCGAGCGGATGCGCTCGGCCGGCTCGCCATCGCCGTAGACCGCGCTGCCCGCGACGAACGTGTCGGCTCCGGCGGCCGCGGCCTCGCCGATCGTGTCGAGCGCGATGCCGCCGTCGACCTGGAGGCGCACCTCGACGCCCGCGTCGGCTGCGGCCCGGCGCAGCACGCCGAGCTTCGGCAGCACCTCCGGCATGAACGACTGGCCGCCGAACCCCGGCTCCACCGTCATGACGAGCACCATGTCGAAGGCGTCGATGCGCTCGGCGATCGGGCCCGCGTCGGTGCCGGGCTTGATCGCCACCGCCGCACCGACGCCCGCATCCCGCAGCACGCGCGCGAGCGCGACCGGGTCGTCGCTCGCCTCGGCGTGGAACGTGACGCTCGCCACGCCCGGCAGCGCGTACCGCGGCGCCCAGCGGTCGACGTCGTCGATCATGAGGTGCACGTCGAGCGGCACGGGCGACACCTGGCCCAGGCGCTCGACGACCGGCAGCCCGAGCGTCAGGTTCGGCACGAAGTGGCCATCCATGACGTCGACGTGCACGGCGTCGGCCGTCGCGATCGCATGCAGCTCGCGCTCGAGGTTCGCGAAGTCGGCCGACAGGATGCTCGGGTGGATGCGCACGGAGTCGAGGCTACCGAGGCTCGGCGGCGGCGTCTGCGCGCAGCGGCCGGCGCAGCAGCTGCATGAACATCGCGTCGGTGCCCGTGCGGTGCGGCCACAGCTGCACGGCCTCGCCCGAGCCGCCCAGCACGGCGTCCGGGGCGACGCGCGCGAGCACCGCACGCGTGTCGACGCGCTCGGCGCCCTCGGCGACGGCGCCCTGCACGATCGCACGGGTCTCGGCGAGGTGCGGCGAGCACGTGACGTAGGCCACGAGACCGCCGGGCCGTACGGCACGCATCGCCGCGCGCAGCAGCTCGGCCTGCAGACGCGCCAGCTCGGGCACGTCGGCGGGCTGCTTGCGCCACCGCGCCTCTGGTCGGCGCCGCAGCGCGCCGAGGCCCGTGCAGGGCGCGTCCAGCAGGACGCGGTCGTACACGCCGTCGACGTCGGCGTAGCGTCGGCCGTCGCCCACCGCGACGCGCACGTCGGGGTCGACCGCGGCGAGCGCCTGCCGCACGAGACCTGCGCGCGCAGGCACGAGCTCGTTGGCCTCGAGGCGCGCACCGCCCGCCCGTGCCTCCGCGGCGAGGAGCGCGGCCTTGCCGCCCGGGCCCGCGCAGAGGTCGAGCCACCGCTCGCCTGCGGCGACCGGCGCTGCGCGCGTCAGGGCGAGCGCCGCGAGCTGGCTGCCCGCATCCTGCACGCGTGCACGGCCCTCGCGCACCGCGGGCACCCGCATGGGATCGCCCGCGGGAGCGAGCCGGCCGACGGGCGACGCCGTCGCCTCGGCGCCGAGCTCGTCGGGCTCCGCGAGCCCAGGCAGCGCGACGAGCTGCACGCGCGGTGCGTCGTTGTCGGCGGCGAGCAGCGTCTCGAGCTCGTCGGCGGCTCCCTCGGCGTCGAGCGCGCGCCGCAGCGCCCGCACGACCCAGGTGGGGTGCGCCGTGCGCAGGCCGAGCGCGTCGTCGTCGCCCATGCCGGACGCGATGGCCGCGACCTGCTCGTCGACGGGCGTCGACGCGATCCGGCGCAGCACGGCGTTGGCGAAGCCGCGTCGCCCGCGATGCTCGCCGAGCAGCTCGATCGACGCGTGGACGGCGGCGTGCGCGGGCACGCGCATCCTCGCGAGCTGGTACGTCGCGATGCGCAGCACCGACAGCGTCGTCGGGTCGACGTCGTCGATCGCCCGGCCCGCCGCCTCCTCGATGACGACGTCGAGCTGGCCCTGCCACCGCAGCGTGCCATAGGCGACCTCCGTCGCGAACGCGGCGTCCTGCGGGTCGAGCCCCGCGTCTCGGATGCGCGCGGGCAGCAGCAGGTTGGCGTACGCGTCGTCGACGGCCACGTCGCGCACGACCTCCTGCGCGACGCGGCGCGCCGACGGGCGCTCGGATGCTGCGCGTCGCTGCGGTGGACGGGCGCCACGCGCCGGCCTGCGATCAGGCATCGAGCACGACCTCTCCCCCACGACCGCGCAGCCAGTCGGCGGCCGCCATGGGCTTCCTCCCCGCGGGCTGCACCTCGCCGAGCGCCAGCGCCGACGTGCCCGTGCCGAGCAGGGCATCCCTGCCGACGAGCCTCGCGGTGCCCGCGGGCAGCGGCTCGGCGCCGCTGCGCGCGAGGCCCAGCACCTTCACGCGCTCGCCGCCCAGCAGCACGTGGGCACCCGGCTCGGGCGTGACGCCTCGGAACCGGTCGAGGATGCGCGGCGCGGGCTCGTCGAGCCGCAGCCTGCCGTCGGCGAGCTCGAGCTTCGGCGCGAACGACGGCTCGCCCACCTGCTCCGTGAGCGTCGCGGTGCCGGCCTCGATCGCATCGACCGCGTCGACGAGCACCTCCGCGCCGGATGCCGCGAGCTGCGCGAGCAGGTCGCCCGCCGTCGCGAGCGGCGGCACGGGCGACGGGACGACCGCGAGGAGGGGTCCGGCGTCGAGCTCGGGGACGAGGCGGAAGACGCTCACGCCCGTCTCGTGGACGCCGTCGACGAGCGCCCGCTGCACGGGCGCGGCGCCGCGGTAGGCGGGCAGCACCGAGAAGTGCAGGTTGATCCACCCGTGCTCGGGCATCGACAGCAGCGGCTCGCGCACGAGGCCGCCGTACGCCACGACCACGGCGAGGGAGGCGCCGACCTCCGCGATGCGCTCGGTCGCCGCCGCGTCGAGGCGGTTCGCCTCGAGCACCGGCAGGCCGAGGCGCTCGGCGGCAGCGGCGACGGGCGTCGGCGTCACCACGCGCCTGCGCCCCTGCGGCGAGGCGGCGCGCGTGACGACGAGCGCGACCTCGTGGCGACGCGCGAGCGCCTCGAGGCTCGGCACGGCGGCCTCCGGGCTGCCAGCGAAGACGATGCGCATCAGATCCCCTCGAACGGCTCGTGATCGTCGACGTGCACGCGCACGGGCGCGCCCTTCGCGACGCGCGACCGCGACTGCGTCGCCGCGCGCACGACCTCGGCGCGCAGCGCCTGCGCGACGTCGACGCCCGCTCCGTAGTCGAAGCGGACGATCGACCGTACCGCGCCCTCGCCCACGTCGACGGGTCCGAGCGCGTCGGTCGCACCGATCCCCCGCACGGCGGCGACGACGCGCTCCACCTCGTCGGGGCCGCCGACGATCGAGGCGACCCGCACGGCGGGCGGGAAGCGCAGCGCGCGCCGGTCGGCGAGCTCCGCCGCCGCGAAGCCCGCGGGATCGCGGGCCGTCATCGCCGTCGCGACGCGCCCGACCGCGCCCGTGACGACGATCGTCGCATCGTCGCGTGCGAGCGCGCGCGCACCCGACCAGGCCCGCACGGCGTCCTCGGCGACGCGCAGGCTCTCGCGAGCGAGCAGGCGCTCGCCGTCGAGCAGCAGCACGGCCCGGTATCCGCCCGCCGCGACAGGCTCGGCACCGCGCGTCGCGACGACGAGCCGTGGCCGCTCGTCGACCTCGAGGCGCTCGTGCTGGCCGTCGGCGACGACGACGGGGACGCCGGGGAACGCGCGGCCGAGCTCGTCCGCCGTACGCAGCGAGCCCCGCCCGATCTCGGCGATGCCGTGACCCCCGCACGTCGCGCACGTCCAGGCGGCGTGCACGGCGCCGCACCATGCGCACGACGGCGATGCGCCCGCCCGCGCGCGCCGCAGCGGTCCCGAGCAGCGTCGGCAGCGGGCGCGCTCGCCGCATCGCGCGCACGCGAGCGCCGGGGCGTGACCCGGCCGCGCGACCTGCACGAGCACGGGACCGTGCGCGATCGCCTCCTTCGCGACCTGGAACGCCATCGCCGGGATGCGCTGCGGCTGCCCGTCGGCGGCCGCGCCGGCGGCGAGCGCGGCGGGCAGCGTGCGCTGCGGACGCCCGCGCACCACCGCCTCGAGGAACCCGAGCTCGACGAGCCGCTGCGCCTCGGTCGAACGCGCATGGCCGGCGAGCACGAGCGCGCAGCCCGACTGCTGCTGCCGCACGAGCGCGACGTCGCGCGTCGTCGCGTACGGAGCGAGCGGCTCGTCGTGCAGCGGGTCGCCGTCCTCCCACACCGCGAGCAGCCCCAGGTTCGAGGCGGGCGCGTAGACGGCGCTGCGCGGCCCGACGATCGCCAGCGGGCCACCGTCGATCGCGCGCAGGAACGCGCGGTAGCGCTCGGGGTTCGACTGCCGGGCGTCGAGCTCGACGACGCGGTCGCCGACGGCAGCCTCGAGCGCCGCGACCAGCTGGCGCTGCTCGCGGTGGTCCGGCACGACGAGGATGGCCTGCTCCCCGCGTGCGAGCGCGTCGCGAGCGAGGCCCGCGAGCTCGACGGCCCAGCGCCCGACCCACGTCTCGCCCGCGGCGGTCGCCACCGCCTCGACGCCGGGGGCGCAGCGCAGCGCGACGCGACCCCGCTCGGCGACGAGCCGCGGCAGGACGCTCTCGCCCGCGTCCGGTGGCGTCGGCTGCACGCGCTCGGCCTTCAGCCACGCCGTCTCCGGCCTCGCCTGCCTGCCGGGGATCGCGACGCGCAGGACGTCCGCCGCCGTGCCGACGGCGCGGTCGGCCACGGCGCGCACGAGCTCCCACACCTCGGGCTGCAGCACCGGCACCTGCGACAGCACGCGCTCCACGCGGTGCAGCTCGCCGCCGAACTCGCTCTCGTCGACCACGTCGACGACGTAGCCGGGCAGCATGCGGCCCCCGAAGGGCACGCGGACGCGAACGCCCGGCTGGGCGTCGTCGCTCAGGAAGTCGAAGCGTCGGTCGAGCTGCGGCAGTCGCGACTCGACGACGACGCGGGCGACCCTCATGCCACGCCGGCGGCCTCGCGCAGCGCGTCGACGCGGGGCGTCTGCTCCCATGTGAAGTCGGGCAGCTCGCGGCCGAAGTGGCCGTACGCGGCCGTCTGCGCGTAGATCGGCCGACGCAGGTCGAGGTCGCGGATGATGGCCTCGGGGCGCAGGTCGAACGTCGCGAGGATCGCCTCGGTGAGCGTCGCGTCGTCGACCGTCCCCGTGCCGAACGAGTCGACGTACACGCCGACGGGCGTCGCGCGGCCGATGGCGTAGGCGACCTGCACCTCGACGCGCCGCGCGAGGCCCGCGGCGACGACGTGCTTCGCCACCCAGCGCAGCGCGTACGCCGCCGAGCGGTCGACCTTCGACGGGTCCTTGCCGCTGAAGGCGCCACCGCCGTGCCGCGCCGCGCCGCCGTAGGTGTCGACGATGATCTTGCGACCCGTGAGGCCCGCGTCGCCCTTCGGACCGCCGACGACGAACGACCCCGAGGGGTTCACGAACGTCGTGACGTCGTCGTGCGGCAGGCCCAGCTGCGCGAGCACGGGGGCGATGACGTGCCGCTCGACGTCGGCGCGCAGCACCTCCTGGTCGACGTCCTCCGCGTGCTGCGTCGACACGACGACGGCGTCGACGCGCACGGGCTCGTGGTCGACGTACTCGATCGTCACCTGCGTCTTGCCGTCGGGCCGCAGGTACGGGATCGTGCCGTCGCGACGCACGGCCGTGAGGCGCTCGGCGAGCCGGTGCGCGGCCCAGGCCGTCGCAGGCATGAGCGTCGGCGTCTCGTCGGTGGCGTAGCCGAACATGATGCCCTGGTCGCCCGCACCGAGCTGCGACAGCGCATCCGTCTCGCCTCCGCGCGCCTCGAGGCCCGTGTCGACGCCCGTCGCGATCTCGATCGACTGCTCGCCGATCGACACCGTCACGCCGCACGAGTTGCCGTCGAACGACACCGCCGACGAGTCGTAGCCGATCGCGACGATCGTGTCTCGCACGAGCTTCGGGATCTCGACGTAGCCCTCGGTGCGCACCTCGCCCGCGACGTGCACGAGGCCCGTCGTCACGAGCGTCTCGACCGCGACGCGCGACTGCGCGTCCTGCGCGAGCATCGCGTCGAGGATGCGGTCGGAGATCTGGTCGCAGATCTTGTCGGGGTGGCCCTCGGTGACGGACTCGGACGTGAACAGCCGGGAGGTCATGCGTGCTCCTGCAAGGTGGATCGGACGGAGTCGAGGATGGCATCGGCCACCGACGGCTTCGCGCCGGCCGCCGTCGCGACGACGCCCGAGGCGTCGAGGATCTCGACGACGGTGTCGACGTCGCCGAACCCCAGGTCCACGCCGACCTGGTTCAGCACGAGGAGGTCGCAGCCCTTCCTCGCGAGCTTCGCGGCCGCGATCGCGCGGCGGGCGTCGGCATCGGGCTCGGTCTCGGCGGCGAAGCCCACGACGACGCCGCGGGGCGCGCGAGCGGAGAGCTCGGCGAGGACGTCGGGGTTCTCGGTGAGACGCAGGGTCGGCGACGAGCCCCAGGCGTCCTTCTTCAACTTGGCGTCGCTCACGTCGGCGACGCGGTAGTCGGCGACTGCGGCGGCCATGATCGTCGCGTGCGCGTCGCGGCTCGCGAGCAGCATCGCGTCGCGCAGCTCGGCCGTCGTCGACACCTCGACAAGGCGCACGCCGCCTGGCGCGGGCACCTGGAGGTTGGCCGCGACGAGGGTGACGTCGGCGCCGCGCGCGGCGGCGCGTGCCGCGAGGGCGACGCCGTGGGCGCCCGACGAGCGGTTGCCGAGGAAGCGCACCGGGTCGATGGGCTCGCGGGTGCCGCCCGCGGAGATCGCGATGCGCATCCCCTCGAGGTCGCGCGCAGGTGCGACGACGGCGTACGCGGCCTCGACGACGTCGTCGGGCTCGACCATGCGACCGGGGCCCGAGTCGGTGCCGGTGAGCTGGCCGTCGGCGGGGCCGACGATCGTGACGCCGCGGTCGCGCAGCGTCCGCACGTTCGCCTGCGTCGCCGCGTTGCGCCACATCTCGGTGTGCATCGCGGGTGCGACGACGAGCGGGGCCTCCGAGGCGAGGATCGTGGTGCCGAGCAGGTCGTCGGAGATGCCGTGCGCGATGCGCGCGAGCGTCGACGCCGTCGCGGGCAGCACGATCATGAGGTCGGCGGACTGCCCGAGCGCCACGTGGCGCACCTCGGCGACGTCGTCGAACAGATCGGTCGTCACCGGGTTGCGGCTGAGGGCCTCGAAGGTCGGGATGCCGACGAATCGCACGGCGGAGGCGGTGGGCACGACGTGGACGTCGTGCCCGTCCTTCACGAGCCGCCGGATGGCGTGCGCGGCCTTGTAGGCCGCGATCCCGCCGGCGACGCCGACGACGACGCGCACTACGCCGAGGGCTGCGCGGGCTTCAGGAGGAGCTTGTCCTCGTGGATCTCGTGCAGCGCGACCGACAGCGGCTTGTCCTCGAGCGTCGAGTCGACGAGCGGCCCCACGTTGTCGAACATGCTGCCCTCGTGGAGGTCCGTGTAGTAGTCGTTGATCTGACGCGCGCGCTTCGACGCGAAGATCACGAGCTGGTACTTCGAGTCGACCTTCGCCAGCAGGTCGTCGATCGGCGGGTTGATGATGCCCTTGTCGGCCATGGGTCCTCCTCTAGGACATGCGTGGACGCGCTCGAGCCTCACGAGGAGGCGGCGCAGTGGAACAGTCTAGCGCCCGATGAGGGCGACGACCTCGGCAGCGGCCTCGGCCACGTCGCGGTTGATGACGACGGCGTCGAACTCGTCCTGGCTCGCGAGCTCGACCTCGGCGGTCGCGAGGCGGCGCGTGCGCTCCTCCTCGTCCTCCGTGCCGCGGCCCACGAGCCTGCGCACGAGCTCCTCCCACGACGGCGGCGCGAGGAAGACGAGCAGCGCCTCGGGCATGCGCTCCCGGATCTGGCGAGCGCCCTGCAGGTCGATCTCGAGCAGCACGGAGTCGCCGGTGTCGAGCACCGACTGCACCTGCGCGCGCGGCGTGCCGTAGCGATGCGAGTTGTGCACCCTCGCCCACTCGAGGAACGCGTCCTCGGCGAGGCCCTCGTCGAACTCGGCGTCGGAGACGAACGTGTAGTGCACGCCGTCGATCTCGCCCGGGCGCGCCGCGCGCGTCGTCCACGACACCGAGTGCCGGATCCACGGGTAGTGGTCGCGCACGTGCTGCGCCACCGTGCCCTTGCCGACCGCCGTGGGGCCGGCGAGCACGATGAGACGTGCGGGCGCCGGGTCGACGTCGAGCCACGCCCGCAGCCGCTCGCGCTGCCGCGAGCCGAGCCCGCCGACGCGCTTGCGCGGCGAGATCTCGAGCCGTTCGAGCGCACGCTCCGCACGGTGCTTGCCGATGCCGGGGATGGCGTCGAGCAGCTCGGGCACGCGGATCCCCGCCTCGACGGAGTCGGGATGCTCCCACGCGTGCTCGGCGACCTGCAGCGCCGTGCGCTCGCGAGCATGCACCGCCCGCTTGACCTCTGCGCGGGCTCGACGGGCGCGCAGCGCCGCCTCGGCCCCCGCCGCGGGGTCGAGCGTCATCGCGCCTCCTCCACGGCGGCCGCGATCGCGGCGGCGACGCCGTCGCGGCTGCCGCTCACGCTGCGCGAGACGTTCGCGAGCACGACGGACCCCTCCGGGTAGAGCGAGCGCAGGTCGGCGAGCGACGCGCCCTGGTGGCCGAAGCCGGGCGCGAGGATCGGCGTCGCGGGCGTGAGCGTGACCCCCAGGTCGGCGGCGGCGACCGTCGCGCCGACGACGAGGCCGATCGAGCCCGAACCACCGCGCGCGTGCTCGGCGTTCCAGGCATCGACCCCGCGGGCGATCGACGCGGCGACCGACTCCCCCGCCGCGTCGACGCGCGACTGCAGTCCCGCGCCCTCGGGATTCGACGTCGCGCACAGCACGAACACGCCCTTGCCGTGCTGCTGTGCGAGCGCGAGCGCCGGCTCGAGCGCACCGAGGCCCAGGTACGGCGACGCCGTCACGGCGTCGACCTCGAGCGGCGATCCCGGCGTGAGCCACGCCTCCGCGTACGCCTGCATCGTCGACCCGAGGTCGCCGCGCTTCGCATCGGCCACGACGAGGAGCCCTGCGTCGCGCGCCGCGTCGACGACGCGCTCGAGCGCGACGAGACCCGCGGATCCGTGGCGCTCGAAGAACGCCACCTGCGGCTTCACGACGCCGACGCGGCCCGCCGACGCCGCGACGAACTCGAGGCCGAACGCCTCGACGCCCGCCGCCGACGCGGGCAGCCCCCACGCCTCCAGGAGATGCGGATGCGGGTCGATGCCCACGCACACGGGTCCGCGCGCCGCGACCGCGGCCGCGAGCGACGCGCCGAAGCTCACGCCGTCCTCCTCGCGTGGTACTCCTGCAGGCTCGTGACCTCGAAGGGCGCCCGCGCGGCCTCGATCGCGGCGACGGCGGCACCGAGCTGCGACACCGTCGTGAACAGCGCCTTGTCGGCGCCGACGGTCGCGGCCCGGATCTCGTAGCCGTCGAGGCGGGCAGCGGGGCCCGTGGGCGTGTTGATGACGATGTCGATCTCGCCGCGGTGGATCGCGCCGACGATCGACGCCTCGACGCCGACCTCGTTGTGCTTCGCGATCGTCTCGACCTCGATGCCGTTGCGCACGAGGATCTCGGCCGTGCCCTCGGTCGCGAGCACCCGGAAGCCCAGCTGGCGCAGGCGATGGATGGGCAGCACGGCCTGGCGCTTGTCGCGATCCGACACGGACACGAAGACCGTGCCCGACGTCGGCAGCCCGCCGTACGCCGCGACCTGGCTCTTCGCGAACGCGCGCGGGAAGTCGCGGTCGATGCCCATGACCTCGCCGGTCGAGCGCATCTCGGGGCCGAGGAGGCTGTCGACCAGCTCGCCCTCGCGGGTGCGGAAGCGGCGGAAGGGCAGCACGGCCTCCTTCACGGCGATCGGCGCGTCGAGCGGCAGGCGCGAGCCGTCCTGCGCGGGCAGGAAGCCCTCGGCGAGCAGCTCCGCGATCGTGCGGCCTGCCATGACGAGGGCGTTCGCCTTCGCGATGGGCGAGCCGAGCGCCTTCGCGACGAACGGCACCGTGCGGCTCGCGCGCGGATTCGCCTCGATGACGTGGAGTCTGCCTGCCGAGATCGCGAACTGCACGTTGAGTGGTCCGCGCACGTCGAGGCCGCGGGCGATCGCGAGGGTCGCGTCGCGCACCTCGTCGATCTGCGAGCGCCCGAGCCCGATGGGCGGCAGCGTGCACGACGAGTCGCCCGAGTGGATGCCGGCCTCCTCGATGTGCTCGAGGATGCCGCCGACGTAGAGGTCGGTGCCGTCGTAGATCGCGTCGACGTCGATCTCCACGGCGTCGTCGAGGAAGTGGTCGACGAGCAGCGGCCTGCCCGGCCCGATGATGGCGGTGTCAGCCATGCGCTCGAAGTAGCCGTGCAGGCTCTCGCGGTCGTAGACGATCTCCATGCCCCGGCCGCCGAGCACGAACGAGGGGCGCACGAGCACCGGGTACCCGATGCGCTCGGCGACCTCGAGCGCCGCCTCCTCCGTCGTGGCCGTGCCGTTGCGCGGCGCGACGAGGCCCGCGGCGTCGAGGATCTCCTGGAACAGCCCGCGCTCCTCGGCGCGGTCGATCGCGTCGGGCTGCGTGCCGAGGATCGGGATGCCCGCCGCCTCGAGACCGCGCGCGAGACCGAGCGGCGTCTGGCCGCCGAGCTGCACGATGACGCCGACGAGCTCGCCCGACTGCGACTCGGCGTGGATGACCTCGAGCACGTCCTCGAGCGTCAGCGGCTCGAAGTACAGCCGGTCGCTCGTGTCGTAGTCGGTCGAGACCGTCTCGGGGTTGCAGTTGACCATGATCGTCTCGAACCCGGCGTCGCGCAGCGCGAACGACGCGTGCACGCACGAGTAGTCGAACTCGATGCCCTGGCCGATGCGGTTCGGGCCCGAGCCGAGGATGACGACCTTGCGGCGGTCGGAGGGCGCGACCTCGGTCTCCTGGTCGTACGACGAGTAGTGGTACGGCGTCTCGGCGGGGAACTCGCCCGCGCACGTGTCGACGGTCTTGAAGACGGGCCGCAGGCCGAGCGCCCAGCGCGCCTCGCGCACGCTCGTCTCGTCGAGCCCGCGCAGCTCGGCGATCTGCGCATCCGAGAAGCCGTGCTCCTTCGCGTGCCGCAGGATCTCCTCGCCGAGGGCGTCCGCCTCGCGGATCTCGGCGGCGACCTCCTCGATGAGCACGAGCTGGTCGATGAACCACGGGTCGATCGCGGTGGCCTCGAACGCCTCCTCGACGGTCGCGCCGGCGCGGATGGCCTGCTGGAGCGTCACGAGGCGACCGTCGGTGGGCGTGCGCGACGCCTCGAGCAGCGCGGCCTTGTCGCCCGCCTCGCCCGACCAGTGGAACGACGAGCCGCGGCGCTCCATCGAGCGCAGCGCCTTCTGCAGCGCCTGCGTGTACGTGCGTCCCATCGCCATCGCCTCGCCGACGGACTTCATGGTCGTCGTGAGCGTGGGGTCGGCGGCGGGGAACTTCTCGAACGTGAAGCGCGGCACCTTCACGACGACGTAGTCGAGCGTCGGCTCGAACGAGGCGGGCGTCACCCGGGTGATGTCGTTCGGGATCTCGTCGAGGCGGTAGCCGATCGCCAGCTTCGCAGCGATCTTCGCGATCGGGAATCCCGTCGCCTTCGAGGCGAGCGCGCTCGAGCGCGAGACGCGCGGGTTCATCTCGATGACGATGACGCGGCCCGTCGCAGGGTCGACCGCGAACTGCACGTTGCAGCCGCCCGTGTCGACGCCGACGTCGCGGATGATGCGGATCCCGATGTCGCGCAGCACCTGGTACTCGCGGTCGGTGAGCGTCAGGGCGGGTGCGACGGTGATCGAGTCGCCCGTGTGCACGCCCACGGGGTCGACGTTCTCGATCGAGCAGATCACGACCGTGTTGTCGGCCTGGTCGCGCATGAGCTCGAGCTCGTACTCCTTCCACCCGAGGATCGACTCCTCGAGCAGCACCTCGCCGATCGTCGACGAGTGGAGGCCGTCGGCGACGAAGCGGCGCAGCTCGACCTCGTCGTGCGCGAAGCCCGAGCCGAGGCCGCCCATCGTGAACGACGGGCGCACGACCACGGGGTAGCCGTACTCGTCGGCGAACGCGAGCGCCTCGTCGACCGTCTTCGCGATCGCCGACGAGGCGACGTCGGCGCCCGCGTCGAGCACGAGCTGCTTGAACAGCTGGCGATCCTCGGCACGGTGGATCGCATCGACCTTCGCGCCGATGAGCTCGACGCCGTGCCGCTCGAGGATGCCCTGGTCGTGCAGCGCGATGGCCGCGTTCAGCGCCGTCTGGCCGCCGAGCGTCGGCAGGATGGCGTCGGGGCGCTCCTTCACGATGATCGTCTCGAGCACCTCCGGCGTGATGGGCTCGATGTACGTCGCATCGGCGAAGTCCGGATCGGTCATGATCGTCGCCGGGTTGGAGTTCACGAGGATGACGCGGATGCCGTCCTCGCGCAGCACGCGGCACGCCTGGGTGCCGGAGTAGTCGAACTCGGCCGCCTGGCCGATGACGATCGGCCCGGAGCCGATCACGAGGACGGACGAGATGTCGTCGCGCTTGGGCATCAGGCGTCCTTCCGCTCGCGCACGAATGCCGCGAACCGATCGAAGAGGTACATGGAGTCGTGGGGGCCGGCTGCGGCCTCGGGGTGGTACTGCACGCTGAAGGCGGGCAGGTCGAGGGCGCGCAGGCCCTCGACGACGTGGTCGTTGAGCGAGTAGTGGCTCACCTCGACGCGGCCGAAGCCCGCAGGGCTCTCGACGACCTCGCCGATGGGCGCGTCGACCGCGAAGCCGTGGTTCTGGCTCGTGATCTCGACCCTGCCGGTCGCGACGTCGAGCACGGGCTGGTTGATGCCTCGGTGGCCGAACGGCAGCTTGTACGTGCCGAACCCGAGGGCACGGCCGAGCAGCTGGTTGCCGAAGCAGATGCCGAAGAACGGCAGGCCCGCGCGGAGCAGCGCCTGCAGCAGCTCGACGTACTGGTCGGAGGCGGCGGGGTCGCCGGGGCCGTTCGAGTAGAACGCGGCATCGGGCTCGAGCGCGAGCACCTCCTCGGCGGTCGCCGAGTGCGGCAGCACCGTGAGGTCGAAGCCCTGCTCCTGCAGGTAGCGCAGCGTCGAGGACTTGATGCCGAGGTCGAGGACGGCGAGATGGCCGATCCGCTCGCCCGTCGCGGGCAGCGCGTACGCCTCGGGCGTCGAGACGACGTCGGCGAGGCGCTGGCCCTCCATGCGCGGGCTCTGCCGCACCTGGTCGAGCATGTCGGCCTCGGTGGCCACGGCGTCGCCCGAGAAGATGCCTGCGCGCATGCTGCCCGCATCCCGCAGGCGTCGCGTGAGCGCTCGCGTGTCGATGCCCTGGATGCCCACGACGCCGTCGCGCTCGAAGCGCGCCTCGAGCGACTCGGTGGCGCGCCAGCTCGACACGACGCGGCTCGCCTGGCGCACGGCGTAGCCGGCGACCCAGATGCGACGCGACTCCGGGTCCTCGTCGTTGACGCCGGTGTTGCCGATCTGCGGTGCCGTCTGCACCACGATCTGGCCGGCGTACGACGGGTCGGTGATCGTCTCCTGGTAGCCGGTCATGCCGGTGGCGAAGACTGCCTCGCCGAGGGTGCGGCCGGTGGCGCCGTAGGCGCGGCCGCGATAGATGGTGCCGTCCTCCAGCACGAGGTGGGCGATGGTCATGCTGCTGCTCCTGAAGAGGTCGGATGCTGCTGGATGTCGCGGATGGCGGCGAGCACCGGCTCGTCGTCGCCGGTCACGCGCAGGTAGGTCTCGAGCGGCCGCTCCCCCAGTCGCCAGGCGATGCGGAGGAGGCCGCCGGGCTCGACGACGCGGTCGATCGTCCACGTCGCGCGCTCGACGCCGTCGAGGTCGGCGATCGGCAGGAGCACGGCGGAGCCCGGCAGGTCGAGGACGACGCCGGACGGGCCGACGGCGACGCGGCCGCGCGCCCGGAAGCCGAGGCCGTGCACGGCGACGCGGTCGTACGGGTCGCCGGCGACGGTCGTCGCCACGTAGAGGATGGGGGCGTCGAGCACGGCCTCGAACCGGTCGGGCACCTGCGGCGCCACGAGGTCGCGGTGGCGCCGGCGGCGCGACCGCCAGCCGAGGACGCCTGCCGTCAGCAGCACCGCGACGAGCACGGCGCTCAGCAGGATGAAGGTCTCGTAGCTCATGCGACCACCCCATCCAACACCGTCTGACGACCCGCGAGGATCGTGTGCACGACGCGACCGGGCAGCGAACGGCCGAGGAACGGGGAGTTCGTCGACCGGCCGTGCAGGTGCTGCGTGCCGATGGGCGTCGACGCAGCCGGGTCGACGAGCGCGAGGTGCGCGGGCGCGCCGACCTCGATCGCACCGCCGAAGCCGTCGAGGCGTCCGATGCGCGCGGGCGCCGAGGACATGACGCGGGCCACGCCGGACCAGTCGAGCGCCCCGGTGTCGACCATGGCCTGCTGCACCACCGAGAGCGCCGTCTCGAGGCCGACCATGCCCATCGCCGCGTCCGCCCACGCCGCCTGCTTCGCCTCGACGGGATGCGGGGCGTGGTCGGTGGCGACGACGTCGATCGTGCCGTCGGCGAGCGCGGCGCGCAGCGCCTCGACGTCGGCGGCGGCGCGCAGCGGAGGGTTGACCTTGAACCGCGCGTCGTAGCCGCGCACCTCCTGCTCGGTGAGCACGAGGTGGTGCGGCGTGACCTCGGCGGTGACGCGGATGCCCCTCGCCTTCGCCCAGCGCAGCACGTCGACCGTCTCGGCCGTCGAGACGTGGCAGACGTGCAGCCTGGCGCCCGTCGCCTCCGCGAGCAGCACGTCGCGTGCGACGATCGACGACTCGGCGACCGACGGCCAGCCGCCGAGCCCGAGCTCGCCCGCGAGGGGCGACTCGTGCATCTGCGCGCCGACGGTGAGCGTCGGCTCCTGCGCATGCTGCGCGATGACGCCGTCGAAGGGCGCGACGTACTCGAGCGCGCGGCGCATGAGCTGCGCGTCGTGCACGCAGTGCCCGTCGTCCGAGAAGACGCGCACCTTCGCGGCCGAGCGCGCCATCATCCCCATGTCGGCGAGGCGCTCGCCCGCGAGTCCCACCGTGACGGCGCCGATGGGCTGCACGTGCGCGAGGCCCGCGCGGCGACCGAGCTCGGCGACCTGCTCGACGACCGCGACGGTGTCGGCGACCGGCCGGGTGTTCGCCATCGCGAACACGGCGGCGTACCCGCCCGCCGCTGCGGCGCGCACGCCGGTCGCGACCGTCTCGGACTGCTCGAAGCCGGGCTCGCGCAGATGCGTGTGCAGGTCGACGAGGCCGGGCAGCGCGACGAGGCCGTCGGCGTCCACCTCCGTCGCGCCGGCGGACGCCGACGCCGAGCCGATCGCCGTGATGGTGCCGTGCTCGATCGTGAGGTCGGCGCGCTCGCCGCCGAGGATGCGGGCGCCGCGGACGATGAGGGTCACGAGTCGGTCCTTCCTGCCAGGAGTCGGTAGAGCACGGCCATGCGCACCGAGACGCCCGCACGGACCTGCTCGAGCACGAGCGAGGCGGCGGCGTCGGCGGCGACCGACGAGATCTCGAGCCCTCGGTTCATCGGGCCGGGATGCATGACGAGCGTCTCGCCGCCGAGTCGCGCGAAGCGCTCGGGCGTCAGCGACCATCCGCCGACGTACTCGGCGGCGCTCGGCACGAACGCGCCCGTCTGGCGCTCGAGCTGCACGCGCAGCATCATGAGCGCATCGGGCCGGGCGTCGACGACGGCGTCGAGGTCGGTGGTGTGCTCGGCATCCCATGTCGCGATGCCCGGCGGCAGCATCGACGGCGGGCCGACGATCGTCACCTCGGCGCCGAGGGCGGGCAGCAGCAGCGCGTTCGAGCGCGCGACGCGGCTGTGCAGCACATCGCCGGCGATCGCGACGCGCACCCCGTCGAGGCCCTTGCCGCGCGAGGCCTCGCCGTGGATGCGCCGCCGCAGCGCGAACGCGTCGAGCAGGGCCTGCGTGGGGTGCTCGTGCGTGCCGTCGCCCGCGTTGACGACGACCTGCGGGATCCACGACGCGACGAGGTCGGCGGCGCCGGAGGAGCCGTGCCGCATGACGACGCCGTCGACGCCCATGGCCGAGATCGTGGTGACCGTGTCGCGCAGATCCTCGCCCTTCGAGACGCTCGAGCCCTTGCCGGACACGTTGACGACGTCGGCGGAGAGCCACTTGCCTGCGATCTCGAACGACGAGCGCGTGCGCGTCGAGTCCTCGAAGAAGAGGTTGACGACCGTGCGACCGCGCAGCGCGGGCAGCTTCTTCTGGTCGCGGTCGTGGATCTGGTCCATGTCCTCGGCGATGTCGAGCAGCTCGATCGCCTCGTCGCGCGGCAGCGCAGCCGTGAGCAGGCTCCTCATCGCGCGCTGCCCTCCTGGATGGTCACGGCATCCTGCCCGTCGACCTCGGTCAGCAGGATCGAGACGTGCTCGCTCGCCGCGCTCGGCAGGTTCTTCCCGACGAAGTCCGCGCGGATCGGCAGCTGCCGATGGCCGCGGTCGACGAGCACGGCGAGCCGCACCGCCGCGGGGCGCCCCAGATCGGCGAGCGCGTCGAGGGCGGCGCGGATCGTGCGGCCCGAGTAGAGCACGTCGTCGACGAGCACGACCGTCTGGCCGTCGATCCCCGAGGCGGGGATGCGCGTGGGATGCGTGGGACGCGCGCCGGTGCGGGCGAGGTCGTCGCGGTGCATCGTGACGTCGAGGGTGCCGGTGCGGGCGGCGAAGTCGATCCCCGTGATGTCGCCGAGCCGAGCGGCGAGGCGCTCGGCGAGCGCGGCCCCGCGGGTCGGGATGCCGAGGATGACGAGGGACTCCTCGCCTCGGTTCGCCTCGAGGATCTCGTGGGCGATGCGCGTGAGCGCGCGGGCGATGTCCGCCTCCTGCAGCACGGTGCGCGCAGGCATGCAGACCCCCTTCCTGCCTCTCTGGGCGTCGCAGCCGCCTCTCTGGACGGACTCGAAGGTTGTCGGTGCGCCCATCCTATCGAACGCGCGAGCCGGCCACGCGCGAACGCGGCGCCGGCGCGAGGGTGTCCCCCCGCTCCGGCGCCGCGTGCCGCGCTGCGTGCGCGCTGCCTGCGCTCCGACCGCTCAGCCGACCTGGCCCGCGACCTGGGCGAGCACGCCGTTCACGAACGTGCTCGAGCGCTCGGTCGAGAGCTCGCCTGCGAGATGCACCGCCTCCGAGATCGCGACCTCGTTCGGCACCGCCGGGTTGTGCGCGAGCTCCCATGCGCCGACCCGCAGGATGGCGAGGTCGATGCGCGCCATCCGCTCGAGCGACCAGTGCTCGCTCGACTGCTCGAGCAGCTCGTCGAGCTCGCGGTCGTGATGGGCGACGCCCGTGACGAGCTCCTCGCAGTAGGCGAACCACGGGTGCTTCGACCAGCCCTGGTCGAGGGTCGTGACGCGCAGGAGCTCGATCGGGTCGGCGTCGCGCACGATGGCGCTGTAGCCGATCTCGACCGCGTGCTTGCGCGCCTTGCGACGCGAGGGGTACTGCTGCGTCACGTCAGTCGGTGACGCGACCGAGGTACGAGCCGTCGGTCGTGTTGATCTTCACGCGCGTGCCCTGCTCGACGAAGAGCGGCACCTGGATCTCGGCGCCCGTCTCGACCGTCGCGGGCTTCGTGCCGGCGTTCGAGCGGTCGCCCTGCAGGCCGGGCTCGGTGTACGTGACCTCGAGCACGACGGATGCGGGCAGCTCGACCTGGAGCGCCTCCGACTCGTGCATCGTGATCTGGGCCGTCGCGCCGTCGAGCAGGAACTTCGCCGCGTCGCCCACGATCTCGGGGCTCACCTGGAACTGCTCGTACGTGTCGTTGTCCATGAACACGAAGTCGGTGCCGTCGTTGTACAGGAACTGGTAGTCGCGGCGGTCGACCGTCGCGAAGTCCATCTTCGTGCCCGCGTTGAACGTCTTGTCGACGACCTTGAGGCTGCGCACGTTGCGGAGCTTGGTGCGCACGAACGCGCCACCCTTGCCGGGCTTGACGTGCTGGAACTCGATCACGCTCCAGAGCTGCCCGTCGATGCTCAGCACCGCGCCGTTCTTGATGTCGTTCGTCGTCGCCATGTGTCCCTCGTGTGAGAAGTCGTCGCGGCCCGTGAGGGGCCGACGAAGCATCCTAGCCGACGGGCCCCGAGGCCCCGGGGAGGCTCAGGCCAGACGGGCGAGGATCGCGAGCGTCGCGAGACGGTAGCCGTCGATCCCGAAGCCGGCGATCACGCCCGTCGCGACGCCCGAGATCGTCGAGGTGTGACGGAAGGACTCGCGCGCATGCGGATTCGTGATGTGCACCTCGACGAGGGCGATGCCGGCCGTCGTCACCATGGCGCACGCATCGCGCAGCGCGTACGAGTAGTGCGTGAACGCGGCGGGGTTCAGCACGACGGGCGTGCGGGTGTCGACGGCCTCGTGGATCCAGCGCACGAGCTCGGCCTCGGAGTCGGTCTGCCGGAGGTCGACCTCGACGCCCGTCGACGAGACGACGCGCTCGACGTCGTCGAGGCCGGCGGAGCCGTAGACGTCGGGCTCGCGGGAGCCGAGGCGACCGAGGTTCGGGCCGTTGAGCACGAGGATGCGCATGGGCACGAGCCTACGGTGCGCCCTCGACGGCGCGGCGCGACGCCGGGTCGTCAGTCCGCGAGCGACTGGTACGCCGTGAAGAGCATCGAGTCGTCCGGTCCCTCGAGCACGCGCGGGCGCGCGACGTCGTCGAGCACGATGAAGCGCAGCATCGCCCCACGCGCCTTCTTGTCGCGGCGCATCGTCGCGAGGAGCGTCTGCCAGCGCCCCATCGGGTACGTCGTCGGCAGCTCGAGCGACTCGAGGATCGCGCGGTGCCGATCGACGACCGACTCGGGCAGGCGTCCGGCGAGGCGACCCAGCTCGGCGGCGAACATGAGCCCGATCGCGACGGCCGCCCCGTGGCGCCAGCGGTAGCGCTCGGTGTGCTCGATCGCGTGGCCGAGCGTGTGCCCGTAGTTCAGGATCTCGCGCAGACCCTGCTCGGTGAAGTCCTCCGCCACGACGTCGGCCTTCACCTGGATGGCGCGGGCGACGATCTCGGCGAACTCGGGCGTCGTCGGGTCGGTGGCCGCGTCGAGCCGCTGCTCGAGGAGGTCGAGGATCGCCGGGTCGGCGATGAAGCCCGCCTTCACGATCTCGGCGAAGCCCGTCAGCAGCTCGTTGCGCGGCAGGGTGTCGAGCAGCGCGACGTCGCAGACCACGCGCGTCGGGTGGTGGAAGGCGCCGACGAGGTTCTTGCCCTGCTCGGTGTTGATGCCCGTCTTGCCGCCGACGGCAGCATCCACCATGCCGAGCACGCTCGACGGGGCGAGCACGATGCCGACGCCGCGCAGCCACGTCGCCGCCACGAAGCCCGCGAGATCGGTGACGGCGCCGCCTCCGAGCCCCACGACCATGTCGGTCCGCGTGAAGTCGGCCTGGCCCATGATCTGCCACAGGAACTGCGCGACCTCGATGCGCTTCGCCGCCTCGGCGTCGGGCACCTCGGCGAGGAGCACGTGATCGCCGAGCGCCGCCTTCAGCGCATCCGCCTGCCTCGCCATGGCCGGCTGATGCACGACGAGCACCTGCGCGGCCCCCGCGAGCGCGTCCGTCAGCTGCGGCAGCAGGATGTCGCGGCCGACGACGACGTCGTAGGGGCGCTCGGTGCGGACGGTGATCGTGGTCACGGGTTGGCCTCCAGCCAGGTGGCGATCTCGGCGACGATGTCGCTCATCTTGCGGCGCGACGCGTCGACCTCGAGGTCGGCGATCGCGCGGTACGTGGGCTCGCGCTCGGCGAGGATGCGGCGCCAGGCGTCGATGCCGTCCGACGCGAGCAGCGGCCGCGCCGACCCCGCGATGCGTCGCTCGGCCTGCCGGTCGTCGATCATGAGCAGCACGACGCGGGCGCCCGTGAGCCGCTCCTGCGTCGCCGTGGCGAGCGGTGCCCCGCCGCCGAGCGACACGACGGCGCCATCGACGAGCGACGCCGCGACGACCTCCGCCTCGATGCGCCGGAACTCGGGCTCGCCGCGCGACGCGAAGAGGTCGGCGATCGCGCCGTGCTCGCGCACGATCTCGCGGTCGGTGTCGACGAACCTCGCGCCGATGCTGCTCGCGAGCTTCCGGCCGACGCTCGACTTGCCGGCAGCCATCGGCCCGATGAGCGCGACGGGTCTCACGCGTCCGTGACCAGCGTCTCGGGGATCGCGGCGAGGTAGGCGTCGAGGTTGCGGCGCACCTCGGCGACCGAGTCGCCGCCCAGCTTCTCGAGCATGGCGTCGGCGAGCACGAGGGCGACCATCGCCTCCGCCACGACGCCCGATGCGGGCACGGCGCACACGTCGGAGCGCTGGTGATGCGCCGCGGCGGCCTCGCCGGTCGTCGTGTCGATCGTGCGCAGCGCCCGCGGCACCGTCGCGATCGGCTTCATGCCCGCACGCACGCGCAGCACCGTGCCGGTCGTCATGCCGCCCTCGGTGCCGCCCGCGCGGTCGGTGACGCGCTCGATGCCGCCGTCGCCGGGCACGAGCTCGTCGTGCGCGACGGAGCCGCGGCGCCTCGTGGTCTCGAACCCGTCGCCGACCTCCACGCCCTTGATCGCCTGGATGCCCATGAGCGCACCCGCGAGGCGGGCGTCGAGCCGGCGGTCCCAGTGCACGTACGAGCCGAGCCCCGGCGGCAGGCCGTAGGCGCAGACCTCGACGACGCCACCGAGCGTGTCGCCGGACGACTTCGCATCCTCGACCTCGGCGAGCATCGCCGCCGACGTCTCGGCGTGGTGGCAGCGCAGCGGGTCGGCGTCGAGCGCGTCGACGTCGTCCGGCGTGGGGATGGGCGAGCCATCCGGCACGCGCACGGGCCCGATCGCGAGCGTGTGGCTCACGAGTCGCACGCCCAGCTCGCCGAGGAACGCCTTGGCGACGGCGCCGAGCGCCACGCGAGCGGCGGTCTCGCGTGCGCTCGCACGCTCCAGCACGGGTCGGGCCTCGTCGAAGCCGTACTTCTGCATGCCGACGAGGTCGGCGTGGCCGGGCCTCGGGCGCGTGAGCGCTGCCGCACGAGCGCCGCTGGGCGCCTCGTCGGGCACGGCCGGGTTCATGACGTCCGTCCACTTCGGCCACTCGGTGTTGCCGATGCGCAGCGCGACCGGCGACCCCATCGAGCGGCCGTGGCGCACGCCGCCGGAGATCGACAGCGCATCCTGCTCGAACCTCATGCGCGCCCCCCGGCCGGCGCCGAGCTTGCGCCGCTGCAGGTCGGCCTGGATGGCCTCGGCCGTCACGGGCACGTCGGCGGGGAGTCCCTCGAGGATCGCGAGGAGCTCGGGGCCATGGCTCTCGCCTGCGGTCAGCCATCGAAGCATGGCATCCATCCTTCCATCCCGTGCACGTGTCGACGCGCACGAAGGCGATGCAGGGCGCTCAGGCCGCGGCCACCATCGCCGCCCACGCCTCGGCCTCGCGGTCGACGGGCGCCTCGGGGTCGGCGTGCACGAAGATGCGCACCTGCCGCAGCGCCTGGTGCAGCAGCATCGCGAGGCCGGGCACGAGCGGCGCGACGCCCTCGTACCTGCTCGCGCCCGACGCGTAGTCGGCGTCGAGGATGGCGAGCGGGCCCACGAGCGCGGGTGCGGCGTCTGCGGATGCGGGCAACGTGCTCACGACGACGTCGCCCGCGAGCGGCGAGGCGCCGGGTCCGACGAGGCGCACGTCGACGCCGAGCCGCGCGCCGAGCGCCACGAGCCGCTCGCCCTTCGCGGGCGTGCGCAGCCACGCGTCGACGCGGCCCGCGCCCATCTCGGCGAGCGCGCACACCGCCGACGCAGCGGTCGCTCCCCCGCCGACGATCGCGCCGCGCTCGATGCCGGCGACGCCCGCCTCCGCGAACGCGCCGACGATGCCCGCGACGTCGGTGTTCCACGCGGCTCCGAGGTCGACCCGCAGCGTGTTCGCCGCGCCCGTGCGCTCGACGAGCGCGTCGCGGTCGGTGGCCCACGCCGCCGCCGCCTCCTTGAGCGGTGCCGTCACCGACAGCCCGAGCCACTCGGGACCGAGCGCGTCGACGAACCCCGCGAGCGCATCCGCCCCGAGCCGCTCCCGCCCGTACGACCAGTCGAGCCCGAGCGCCTCGTAGGCGGCGGCGTGGATGCGCGGCGACCGGGAGTGCTCGACCGGATCGCCGAGCACCGCCAGCCTGCGCATCAGCTGCCGTACTCGGGGTTCGCCCGCAGCCACTCCTGGAATCGCAGCACCGCCTGGTCGTGCTGGGCGAGCGTCTCCGAGAAGACGGTCTCGCCCGTCGACGGGTCGACGGTGACGAAGTACAGCCAGTCGCCCTCCGCGGGCGAGAGCCACGCGTCGAGCGCCGCATCGCCAGGCGCTCCGATCGGGCCGATCGGCGGGCCGGGATGCACGTACGTGTTGTACGGGTTGTTGCCGTCCGCGCGCTCCACGTCGGTCGTCGTGATGACGCCGAAGTCGCCGATGCCGTAGTGCACGGTGGCGTCGGACTGCATGAGCATGCCGATGTCGAGGCGGTTCTGGAACACGCGCGCGACCTGCGGGAAGTTCTCGATGGGGCCGCCCTCGCGCTCGACGAGCGACGCCATCGTCACGACCGACTGCCACTGCTCCTGCGGCACGCCGCGCTCCTGCAGGGCCTGCTCCATGCGGTCGACCATCGTCTGCAGCATCTCGGCCGCGGTCTGGCCGCCGTCGAACGTGTACGTCGCGGGGAAGAGCCAGCCCTCGAGCGAGGTGCCCGGCACGCCGTAGGCGGCGGGATCGGCGCCCGCCTGCACGAAGTCGGCCTCCGGGATGCCGGACTGCTCGGCGAGCCGCGCGTACACCTGCTGGATCACGAAGCCCTCGGGGATCGCGATCTGCAGCACGACGCGGTTCGCCTCGTCGCGGAGCGCGTCGAGCGCGGCCTGCGACGACATCTCGCTCGCGAGCCGGTACGAGCCGGGCTGGAAGGAGATGCTCGGGTCGGCGACGAGCAGATCGTAGAACGACTCCTGGTCGGCGATGACGCCCTCCTCCTCGAGCATCGTCGCGACCTGCGCACCGGTCCAGCCGGACTCGATGCGCACGACGACCTCGCCGGATCCCGCGCCCGAGAAGTCCTCGGGCTCGGCGAAGCGATCCGTGATGGCGGGTCCGAACAGCGCCCATCCGCCACCGAGCACGGCGGCGACGATGGCGACGAGCGCCACGAGGATCACGATGCCGCCGCGCCTGCCGCTGCGACGCCTCGCGGGCTTCGCGGCCTTCGTCGGTCGCTCGCCGCGGCCGCGAGCCACTGGCGCACGCGGCGTGGCGGCCGGCGTGGAGGCGGCCGTCGTGGTCGCCCAGGGCGTCTGCGACGTCGGCGTGGCGAGCGCATCGGCGATGGCCTCGACGCCCGCGGGCTCGGATGCGTCGGCCTGCGCGGAGGCGGCGGGCTCAGCCGAGCGTCGAGTGGCCGGCTCCTGCGACGCGCGCGCAGGCTCGCCAGCGCTCGGGCTGCCGAAGATGTCCTCGAAGGTCGGCTCCGCGGGCTCAGCCGGCTCGGCCGGCTGCGCGGGCTGCCCCACGGGCTCCCGCGGCTCCTCGGGCCGCTGCGACTGCTCGGGCTGCCCCGGCAGCTCGGGCTCCTGGCCGTGCTCGGGCATGCCCGGCGGTCTCCCCCGACGTCCCATCAGTCCTCCTCGTGGTCCACCATCATGCCCGGCAGGCGACCGGACCGCTCTGCGTCGAGCGCGTGCTGCAGGATGACGACGGCCGCTGCCTGGTCGATCACCGCGCGCTGCTGCCGCGTCGATCGCCCTGCCTGACGCATCCCCGCCTGCGCCGTCACGGTCGACAGGCGCTCGTCGACGAGGCGCACGGGGGCGACGGCGACGAGGGCTGCGGCGACGTCGCGCGCGTCCTGCGTGCTCGCGGTGTCGCCACCGGAGAGCGAGAGCGGCAGCCCGACGACGAGCTCGACGACGTCGAGCTCGTCGACGAGCGCCGCGAGTCGCTGCACGACGCCGTCGACGCCATCGCGCTGGATGGTCTCGACAGGCGTCGCCAGCAGGCCGTCGCGATCGGAGCGAGCGACCCCGACGCGGACCCTGCCCACGTCGATGCCGAGCCGCACGCCCTGGCGCATCAGGCGAGGCCCTCGACGATCGCGCGGAGCGCCTCCGGCATCCGCGCGGCGTCCGTGCCGCCGCCCTGCGCGAGGTCGGGCTTGCCGCCGCCGCCTCCGCCGAGCACCGAGGCCGCCGCCTTCGCGAGCGGGCCGGCCTGCACCCCGGCGTCGCGCGCAGCCTGGTTCGTCGCGACCACGACGACGGGCTTGTCGCCCACGGTCGCGCCGAGCGCGACCGTCGCGGGCTCCGCGCCGAGGCGCTCGCGCACCTGGATCGCGAGCGAGCGAACGTCGTCGGCGGAGCCGAGCGTGCCGAGGTCGGCCGCGACGAGCCGCGAGCGGCCCTCGCGCGACGCGGTCTGCGCCAGCTCGGGCACGCGCAGCGCGAGGCGCTGCGACTCGAACTCCGCGACCTTGCGCTCGGCTGCCCGCAGGGATGCGACGAGGTCGTCGATGCGCTGCGGCAGCTGGTCCTTCGGCGTGCGGAGGCTCTGCGAGATCGACTGCACGAGCGCGCGCTCGGCCGCGAGCTCGCGGAAGGCGTCCTGCCCGACGATGGCCTCGATGCGACGGTTCGTCGCCCCGACGCTGGACTCCCCCGTGATCGCGACGAGGCCGATCTGCCCGGACGACGAGACGTGCGTGCCCGCGCAGAGCTCGCGCGACCACGGTCCGCCGATGTCGACCATGCGCACGGTGTCGCCGTACTTCTCGCCGAAGAGCGCCATGGCGCCCGCCTCGCGGGCCTCGTCGAGCGGCATGACGCGCGTCGCGACCTCGAGGTCGTCGGCGATGGCCGTCGATGCGATCTCCTCGAGCTCCGAGCGCGTGTCGGCGCTCAGCGGGTTCGACCAGGAGAAGTCGAGGCGCATGTAGCCGGCCTTGTTGTAGGAGCCCGACTGGTGGGCGTCCTGACCGAGCACCTGGCGCAGCGCCGCGTGGATGACGTGGGTCGCCGAGTGCGCCTGCGTGGCACCGCGACGGTAGGCGGCGTCCACGATCGAGTGCGCACGGTCGCCGACGCCGACCTCGCCGGAGGCGATGGTGACGGTGTGGCTCGTGAGCCCCGGCACGGGCCGCTGCACGTCGACGACGTCGGCCTCGAACGCGTCGCCCACGAGTCGACCCTCGTCGGAGTCCTGGCCGCCGGACTCCGCGTAGAGCGCCGTCGCCGTGAGGATGAGCTCGACCGTCTCGCCCGCCGCCGCCCGCTGCACGCTGGCGCCGTCCTTGAGGATGCCGACGACCTCGCCGTCGGCCTCGAGCTCCTCGTAGCCGAGGAACGTCGTCTCGCCGGC
The DNA here is from genome assembly GCF_042666675.1 of Agrococcus sp. GCM10030265. Classification (NCBI taxonomy): domain Bacteria; kingdom Bacillati; phylum Actinomycetota; class Actinomycetes; order Micrococcales; family Microbacteriaceae; genus Agrococcus; species Agrococcus sp. GCM10030265. The sequence continues at coordinate 330,986 of NZ_JBHTCZ010000002.1, read as the reverse complement.
CGCGCGGAACTCGCCGTACACCGAGCGGTCGGCGAGCGCACCGCGCTTCGCCTTCGCGTCGGCCTTCGCGCGCGAGCGCTGCTCGCCCATGAGCCGATCGAACGCGGCGCGGTCGACCGTGAGCCCCTGCTCCTCGGCGATCTCGAGCGTGAGGTCGATCGGGAAGCCGTACGTGTCGTGCAGCAGGAAGGCCGTGTCGCCAGCGAGCTGCACGCGACCATCGCCCTTCGTCGAGGCGACCGCCCCGTCGAGCACCGTCGAGCCGGCCTCGAGCGTCTTCAGGAAGGTCTCCTCCTCGGCGAACGCGAAGCGCGACAGGCGCGACCAGTCGGTCGCGAGCTCGGGATAGGCGTCCTGCATGGCGTCGCGCGACGCCGCGAACAGCGTCGGGAAGGTCGGCTCGTCGACGCCGAGGAGCCGCATGGCGCGGATGGCCCGGCGCATGAGGCGGCGCAGGATGTAGCCGCGACCCTCGTTGCCGGGCGTCACGCCGTCGGAGAGCAGCATGAGCGACGAGCGCACGTGGTCGGCCACGACCCGCATCCGCACGTCGTCCTCGTGGTCGGCGCCGTAGGGGCGGCCCGAGAGCTCGGCCGCGAGATCGAGCACGGGGCGCACCTGGTCGATCTCGTACATGTTCTCGACGCCCTGCTTGAGGAACGCGATGCGCTCGAGACCCATGCCGGTGTCGATGTTCCTCGCGGGCAGCTCGCCCACGATGCGGAAGTCGGTCTTCGACCGCACGTCGGCGATCTGGTCCTGCATGAAGACGAGGTTCCAGATCTCGACGTAGCGGTCGTCGTCGGTCGCGGGGCCGCCGTCCGCGCCGTACGCCGGGCCGCGGTCGAAGAAGATCTCCGAGCACGGGCCGGCAGGGCCGGGCTGCCCGGTCGACCAGTAGTTCGTGTCGCGGCCGAGCCGCTGGATGCGCTCCTCGGGCAGGCCCGCGATCTCGCGCCACAGCGCGACGGCCTCGTCGTCGGTCTCGAAGACCGTGACCCACAGGTCGTCGGGCGAGAAGCCGAGGTTGCCGTCGTCCTCGGCGCCGGTGAGGAACTCCCAGGCGTACGCGATCGCCTCGCGCTTGAAGTAGTCGCCGAACGACCAGTTGCCGGTCATCTGGAAGAAGGTGCCGTGCCGCGGCGTACGGCCGACCTCCTCGATGTCGTTGGTGCGGATGCACTTCTGCACGTCGGCGGCGCGCGGGTACGGCGCGGGCTCCTGCCCCGTGAGGTACGGGATGAACGGCACCATGCCGGCGATCGTGAACATGATCGTCGGGTCGTCGCTCACGAGCGATGCCGACGGCACGATCGTGTGGTCCTTGCGCTCGAAGAAGCGCAGGAAGCGGTCATGGATCTCGGCGGTCTGCATCGTGCTCTCGGCTCGCATCTCTCGCGCCCATGCGGGCGCCGCGGCCTCCTGGGGAGGGCCGCGATCGGTCGTTCGTGGCGTGCGGCGACTACTCGCCGCGCAGCTCGCGGTCGCGGCTCGAGTACCCGTCCTTCACGGCGTCGGTGAACTCGCGCACCCGCGCGTCGGCGCCGCCGAGGATCTCCCTGCCCTTCGGCGTCTGCTGCATGCGCGTGACGGCCACGGCGCCGACGACGGCACCGAGGGCGAGCAGGGCGATGGTCCTCATGGCTGATCTCCTCGTGGGACGTGGACGGCCAGTCTATCCGCGCGGTCGGCGCAGACGGGCGAGGGCCGCCCGGGATTCCCGGACGGCCCTCGTTCGCTGCCCTGGGTCAGCGGGCTGCGTAGTACTCGACGACGAGCTGGACGTCGCAGACGATGGGGACCTCTGCGCGCTTCGGGCGGCGCACGAGGCGCGCCTGGAGGCGGTCGAGCGTCACGTCGAGGTAGCCCGGGACGGGGGGCAGCACCTGTGCGTGGCCGCCCGCGGCCGCGACCTGGAAGGGCTCCATGCCCTCCGAGCGCTCGTGCACGCCGATGACCTGGCCCTCCTTCACGCGGAACGAGGGGCGGTCGACGCGCTGGCCGTCGACGGTGATGTGGCGGTGCACGACGAGCTGGCGGGCCTGCGCCGTCGAGCGGGCGAAGCCGGCGCGGACGACGAGGGCGTCGAGACGCATCTCGAGCAGCTCGACGAGGTTCTCACCGGTCAGGCCCGCCTGGCGACGAGCCTCGTTGAACGTGAGGCGCAGCTGCTTCTCGCGGATGCCGTACTGGGCCCGCAGACGCTGCTTCTCGCGCAGACGGACGGCGTAGTCGCTGTCGGCCTTGCGCTTCGTGCGTCCGTGCTGGCCGGGGCCGTAGGGGCGCTTCTCGAGGTACTTGGCGGCCTTCGGGGTGAGGGCGACGCCGAGCGCACGCGACTTGCGCGTGATGCTGGTCTTGGTGGTCATGCGTTGCTTCCTTCGCATCGCGGCCGCGCGAGCGGCCAGCCGGTCTCCCGGCTCAAGGATGGGTGGTGACCCGAATGGGCCGTCGTCCAGGCTACCAGACCGGCCGCCGCCAGCCGCGGCGCGACGTCAGTCGCCGCGCAGGATCGCGCGGATGCGCTCGAGCCGAGCGCCGACCTCGCGCTCGAAGCCGTGCGCGCCCGGCTCGTAGTAGACGGTGCCGACGAGCTCGTCGGGCAGGTACTGCTGCGTGGCGACGCCGTGCGGCGCATCGTGCGCGTAGCGGTAGCCCTTGCCGTGGCCGAGCCGCTTCGCCCCCGGGTAGTGCGCGTCGCGCAGATGCGTCGGCACGCGACCGAAGGCGCCGCGGCGCACGTCGGCGATGGCGGCGTCGACGCCGCGGTACGAGCGGTTCGACTTCGGGGCGGTCGCCAGGTACACCGTCGCCTCCGCGAGCGGGATGCGCCCCTCCGGCATGCCGATGAGCTGCACGGCCTGCGCGGCGGCCGTCGCGATGACGAGCCCCTGCGGATCGGCCATGCCGACGTCCTCCGAGGCGAGGATGATGAGCCGCCGCCCGATGAAGCGGGCGTCCTCGCCCGCCTCGATCATGCGCGCGAGCCAGTGCAGCGCGCCGTCGGGGTCGGAGCCCCGCACCGACTTGATGAAGGCGCTGATGACGTCGTAGTGCTCGTCGCCCTGGCGGTCGTAGCGCAGCAGCGCCGCGTCGACGCTCTCGGCCACGATCTCGTCGGTGACGAGCGGCTGCACGGCGTCGTCCGCGTCGCCGTGGTCGTCGTCGTCCTCGTCGTCGTCGTCCTCGTCGTCGACCGCCCTCGTCTCGACCAGCGAGAGCACGTGCGAGCCCGCTGCCTCGAGCACCGTGAGCGCGCGCCGCGCATCGCCGGAGGCGAGCCGCACGATCGCGGCGCGCGCGGCGTCGTCGAGCCGGATGCGGTCGCCGAAGCCGCGCGGATCGACGACCGCGCGGTCGAGGAGCCCTGCGAGCTCGTCGTCGGGCAGCTGCTCGAGCGTGAGCAGCAGCGAGCGCGACAGCAACGGACTGATGACGCTGAACGACGGGTTCTCCGTCGTCGCCGCGATGAGCGTGACCCAGCCGTTCTCGACGCCGGGCAGCAGCGCATCCTGCTGCGCCTTCGTGAAGCGGTGGATCTCGTCGAGGAAGAGCACGGTCTGCGTGTCGTAGAGGTCGCGCGTCGACAGCGCCTCCTCCATGACCTGCCGTACGTCCTTCACGCCGGCCGTCACGGCGCTCAGCTCGACGAAGCGCCGGTCGCTCGAGGCCGCGATCGCCTGCGCGATCGTCGTCTTGCCGGTGCCCGGCGGACCCCACAGGATGACCGACTGCCCGGTGCGCGCACCCGGCGTCGCGAGGCGCCGCAGGGGCGACCCGTCGCGCAGCAGATGACGCTGCCCGACGACCTCGTCGAGCGAGCGCGGCCGCATGCGGACCGCGAGCGGCGCGGTCGACGATCCGAGCCCCGCGTTCGCCATGCCGACCATCGTAGGGTCGGCCACCGACCACCGGCGTCCCGGCACAGTCGCAGCCGCTACGCTCGTCCGAGCGATCCAGACGGGAGATCATCGGTGACGAGCACCAAGGAGCAGCAGCGGCGCGTCCGCGACTACCGCGCACGCCGTACGGTGCACGAGCGCAAGCAGCGCAGGCTGCGCCGCGACAACGTCATCGCCGTCGCCGCGGTCGTGGTCGTCGGCGCGCTCGCGGGCCTCGGCCAGTGGTGGTACGCCGACGCGAACCCCGCGCAGGACGCCGCCGCCTCGGAGTCGCCCTCGCCCTCTACGACCGACGAGGCGAGCGCATCCGAGGCCGTGCCCGATCCCTCGCTCGCCGAGGAGCGCACCTGGACGGGCACGCTCACGATCAACGGCATCGACCTCGGCATCGAGCTCGACGGCGCCGCCGCGCCGCAGGCCGTCTCGGCCGTCGTCAACGACATCCAGACGGGCTACTACCCCGGCAAGACCTGCCACCGCCTCACGACCGCCGAGCGCTTCGAGGTGCTGCAGTGCGGCTCGATCGACGGCACGGGCGCAGGCGACCCCGAGTACCAGTACGGCCCGATCGAGAACGCCCCCGAGGACGACGTGTACCCCGCTGGCACCATCGCCATGGCGCGCGCCGGCGGCGACGCGAACTCCAACGGGCACCAGTTCTTCATCGTCTACGGCGACACCGACATCCCGTCGGACGCAGCAGGCGGGTACACGGTGATCGGCACCGTCACGAGCGGCCTCGACCAGCTCGTCGGCGACGTCATCTCGGCCGGCACGAAGCCCGACGAGGCCACCGGCACGGCGCCGCAGGACGGCGAGCCCGCCGAGCCCGTGACGATCGATGCCGCGACCGTCGAATGACGGCCCGCGCGTGAAGTAGCCTGGGGCCATGGACGCGAACCCGTGGGGCCGCGTCGACGAGCATGGCACCGTCTCCGTCCGTGAGGGCGAGCAGTGGCGTGAGGTCGGCCAGTACCCCGACGCGAGCCCCGATGAGGCGCTCGCCTACTTCCAGCGCAAGTACGCAGACCTCGAGGGGCAGGTGCGCCTGCTCGAGCAGCGGCAGCGTGCCGGCGCCTCGGCGAACGACGTGCAGAAGGCCGCGAGGCATCTGCGCGAGTCGGTCGTCGGGGCCAACGCCGTCGGCGATCTCGAGGCCCTGCTCACGCGGCTCGACGCCCTCGCAGGCAAGCTCGAGGAGCTGAGCGCCGAGCAGAGGGCCGAGGCCGAGCAGCAGGCGCAGGTCGCGATCGCCGACCGCGAGGCCATCGTGGCCGCCGCGGAGGAGCTCGCGGCCCGCGACCCGAAGCAGGTGCAGTGGAAGCGGGCCAGCGCCGAGCTCGACGAGCTCTTCCAGCGTTGGCAGACCGCGCAGAAGGACGGCCCGCGCATCCCGAAGTCGGTGGCCGACGCGCTGTGGAAGCGGTTCCGCGACGCGCGTCAGACCGTCGAGCAGGGTCGCCGCGCGTTCTTCTCCGAGCTCGACTCGCAGCACAAGGATGCCCGCACCCGCAAGCAGGCGCTCGTGGAGCGCGCGCAGGCGCTCGCACCGCAGGGCGCCGACGGCATCCCCGCGTACCGATCGCTCCTCGACGAGTGGAAGGCTGCTGGCCGTGCGGGCCGCAAGGTCGACGACGCGCTCTGGGCCGACTTCAAGGCCGCGGGCGACCTCCTCTTCCAGGCGAAGTCCGAGGCATCCGCCGTCGTCGAGGGTGAGCAGGGCGAGAACCTCGCCGCGAAGCGCGCCATCCTCGAGGAGGCCCAGCCGCTCCTGCAGGAGACCGACCGCGCCAAGGCGCGCGAGATCCTCACGGGCCTGCAGCGCCGCTGGGACGAGATCGGCCGCGTGCCCCGCGACGCCGTGCGCGAGGTCGAGGACGGCATGCGCCGCGTCGAGGCCCACGTCCGCAAGCTCGACGACGACCACTGGCAGCGCTCGAACCCCGAGCGCAAGGCGCGCTCCGAGGGCCTCGCAGGTCAGCTCGAGGAGTCGATCGAGCAGCTCGAGGCGGCACTCGAGGCCGCGCGGGCGTCGAAGGACGCCGGCAAGGTGGCCGGATGGCCAGACGGTCGGTGCCGGTCTGCACCGACGCCGAGAGGATGTTGACGTGGTGCTCGCTCAGCACCCGCGTCACGTCGGAGAGCAGCCCCGAGCGATCGAGCGCCTCGACCTGGATGTGCACGAGGAAGATGCTCTTGACGTTGTCGGCCCACGACACGTCGATCATGCGCTCGGGTTCGGCGAGCAGCCCCTGCACGTTGGGGCACGTGCGCTGATGCACGCTCACGCCCTGGCCGCGCGTCACGAAGCCGACGATGTCGTCGCCCGGCACGGGCGTGCAGCACTTCGACAGCTTCACGAGGATGTCGTCGGCGCCGCGCACGAGCACGCCCGAGCCCGACGCGCGCGGCTGCACGCGCGAGGGGCTGACGGGGATGATCTCGTCCTCGTCGACGGTGCCCTGCAGGCCCGCCACGACCTTCTCGAGCACCGACTGCGTGGACACGTGGCCCTCGCCGACCGCGGCGTAGAGGCCGTTGACGTCGTCGTAGCCCATCGACGAGGCGACCTCGACGAAGGACTCGCGGCTCATGAGCTGCTGCAGGGGCAGGTTGTGCCGCCGCATGGCCTTCGCGATCGCGTCGCGGCCCTGCTCGATCGCCTCGTCGCGGCGCTCGCGCGTGAACCACTGACGGATCTTGTTGCGTGCGCGAGCGCTCTGCACGAATGAGAGCCAGTCCTGGCTGGGCCCGGCATCGGGATTCTTCGAGGTGAAGACCTCGACGACGTCGCCCGTCTGCACGCGGGTGTCGAGCGGCACGAGACGCCCGTTGACCTTCGAGCCCATCGTGCGGTGCCCGACCTCGGTGTGCACGGCGTACGCGAAGTCGACGGGCGTCGCGCCGGCGGGCAGGCCGATGACCTTGCCCTTCGGCGTGAAGACGTAGACCTCCTTCGCGCCGATCTCGAAGCGCAGCGAGTCGAGGAACTCGCCGGGATCCTGCGTGTCGGCCTGCCAGTCGTTCAGGTGCGCGAGCCACGCCATGTCCTCGCCCGTGACGGCGCGGCCACCGCCCTGCTTGTACTTCCAGTGGGCGGCGACGCCGTACTCGGCGCGCCGGTGCATCTCCTCGGTGCGGATCTGGATCTCGACGTGGCGACCCTCGGGGCCGACGACCGTCGTGTGCAGCGACTGGTACAGGTTGAACTTCGGCGTCGCGATGTAGTCCTTCATGCGACCGGGCATGGGCTTCCATCGCGCGTGGATCTGCCCGAGCACCGCGTAGCAGTCGCGCACGCTCGGCACGATGACCCGCACGCCCACGAGGTCGTAGATGTCGGCGAACTCGTGGCCGCGCACCTGCATCTTGTTGTAGATCGAGTAGTACTGCTTCGGCCTGCCCGTCACGCGGCCCTTGATGCGGGCGCCGCGCATGTCGTCGACGAGCACCTGCACGACCTCCTCCATGTAGCGGTCGCGCTCGGGCGCGCGCCCCTCCACGAGGTTCTTGATCTCGACGTACACCTTGGGGTTCAGCACCGCGAACGAGAGGTCCTCGAGCTCGGTCTTCATCGCCTGGATGCCGAGGCGGTGCGCGAGGGGCGCGTAGATCTCGATGGTCTCCCGCGCCTTGCGCTGCGCGGACTCGCTGGCGACGAAGCCCCAGGTGCGCGCGTTGTGCAGGCGGTCGGCGAGCTTGATGACGAGGACGCGGATGTCCTTCGCCATGGCCACGACCATCTTGCGCATCGTCTCGGCCTGCGCGGCCTCGCCGTACTGCAGCTTGTCGAGCTTCGTCACGCCGTCGACGAGCATCGCGACCTCGTCGCCGAAGTCGGCCCGGCACTGGTCGAGGGTGTACTCGGTGTCCTCGACGGTGTCGTGCAGCAGCGCAGCCGCGATCGTCACGGGACCGATGCCGAGGTCGGCGAGGATCTGCGCGACCGCGACGGGATGCGTGATGTAGGGCTCGCCCGACTTGCGGAACTGCCCCTGGTGCGCGCGCTCGGCGACGACGTACGCGCGCTGGATCAGTCCGACGTCGGCCTTCGGATGGTGCCCCTTGACCGTGCGGATGAGGTCGTCGACCGCACCCGCACGGCTCGACCGCGAGAACAGGAAGGGCAGCAGGGTGCGAAACGCGCCGGTGGTCTGCGTCTCGCTCATGCGTCCATCCTGCTCTCGCGGACGTGCCGTCAGACGACTGCGCCGCGCTCGGACGGGCGCTTGGCCCTGGCCTCGCCGATGCGATCGTTGCTGCGCATCTGCGCGTAGAGGGGCGCGGCGACGAACAGCGTCGCCCACGCGCCCACGAGCGTGCCGATGAGGAGCGCGAGCGAGATGTCGCGCAGCGTGCCCGCGCCGAGCAGGAACGACCCGATGAAGAGGATCGCGGCCGTCGGCAGCGCGGCGATCACCGAGGTGTTGATCGAGCGCACGAGCGTCTGGTTGACGGCGAGGTTGATGTTGTCGGCGTAGGTGCCCGAGACGCCCGGTGCGGTGTTCTCGCGGATCTTGTCGAACACCACGACCGTGTCGTACAGCGAGTAGGCGAGGATCGTCAGGAATCCGATGACCGCCGCCGGGGTGATCTCGAAGCCGACCGTGCCGTACACGCCGATCGTCACGATGAGCGTGAAGAACAGCGACGCGAGCGCGGCCACCGACATCTTCCAGGTGCGGAAGTAGAACGCCATGACGACCGCCGCCAGCACGACGAACACGAGGAGGCCCACGATCGCCTGCCTCGTGATGTCCTGACCCCACGACGGACCGACGAACGACGACGTGATGTCGTCGGCCGACACGTCGAGCGCCTCGGCGAGGGCGTCGCGGATCTCGACGGTGTCGGAGTCGGAGAGCTGCTCGGTCTGCACGCGCAGGCCGTCCTGCCCGATCTGCGCCACGTTCGGCACGGCCGATGCGCCGAGCACGTCGGTCACCGCGTCGGCCGCGACCTGCTCGTCGACCTGCTCGACGCCCGAGACGCGGAACTCGCTGCCGCCACGGAACTCGATGCCGAACTCGAAGCCGCCACGCACGAGCGGGCCGATGATGCACACCGCGATGACGGCGAGCGCGACGAGGAACCACGTCCGCCGCTTCGCGACGAACGGGAACGACGACTCGCCCGTGTAGAGGCGGTTGCCGAACTGGGTGAGGGATGCCATCACCGCTCCTGCTCTGCCGAGGCGGATGCCTTGCGCTCGGCGATCGACTGGCGACGCTGGGCCTCGCGCGAGCTCGTCGCGCCCCTGCCGGCTGCGACGGGGTCGCGGAACTGCGCCCTGCCGCGGTAGACGGCGCCGAGAGCCTTGGGGTCGAGGCCCGACATCGGGTGCCCGCCGGAGAAGAATCGCGTGCGGGCGACGAGCTGCAGCATCGGGTGCGTGAACAGCGCCACGACGATGAGGTCGATGATCGCCGTGATGCCGATCGTGAATGCGAAGCCGCGCACGTTGCCGACCGCGACGAGGTACAGCACGACCGCCGCGAGCAGGTTGAGGGCCTTCGAGGCGAGGATCGTGCGGAACGCTCGCCGCCATCCGGCCTCGACGGCGCTCGTGAGGGCTCGCCCGTCGCGCAGCTCGTCGCGGACGCGCTCGAAGTACACGATGAACGAGTCGGCGATGAGGCCGATCGAGATGATGAGGCCCGTCACGCCGGCGAGCGAGAGGCGGTAGCCCTCGGCCGACGACAGCCACGTGATGATGAGGTACGTCAGGCCACCCGCGATGAGCAGCGACGCGATCGTCACGACCGCGAGGGCGCGGTACTGGAAGATCGAGTATCCGACGACGAGGATGAGGCCGATGAGGCCGGCGATGATGCCCGCCTGCAGCTGGCTCTCGCCGAGCGTCGCCGCGATGGTCTCCTCCGACTGCACCTCGAAGCCGATGGGCAGCGAGCCGAACTTCAGCTGGTCGGCGAGCGACTGCGCCGACTCCTGGTCGAAGCCGCCCGTGATGGAGGCCTCGCCGTTCGTGATGACGGCGTTCGACTGCGGGGCGATGATGACGGCGCCGTCGAGCACGACCGCGAACTGGTTGCGGGGGCTCTCGAGGCTCGTGATGCGGGTCGTGACCTCGTCGAACGCCTCGGTGCCCGCGCCGTCGAGCTGCAGGCGGACCTCCCACTCGTTCGTCGCGGCACCCGTCGACGTGAGGGCCTGGCCGGCCGTCGCGTCGGCGATGTCGGAGCCCTCGACCTCGGTCGGACCGAGGATGTAGCGGGCCGTGCCGTCCTCGCTGCACGTGATGAGCGGCTCGTCGGTCGGCTGCTCGCCCCGCTCGGGGTCCTCGAGCGACGCGCAGTCGAACGTGTCGAACTCGGCCTGCAGCGTCGGCGTGATCCACGCGAGGTCGGAGGCGTCGGCGGGCTCGGCGGCTGCGGGGTCGTCGGCGGGCGGCGTCTGCTCCTGCGCGGCCTGGTTCGTCTCGATCTCGGCGGGCGACAGCGCCGCGGCGACGACGAGCACGGGCCGGAACTCCATGAGCGCGCTCGCACGGAGGCGATCCATCGTCGCGTCGTCGACCTCGCCGGGGATGGCGACGACGATGTTGCGCCCACCCTGCGTCGTGATCTCGGCCTCGGAGACGCCGGAGGCGTCGACGCGGTCGCGGATGATCTCGACCGCCTGGTCGAGCTGCTCGTCGGTGACCTCCTGGCCTTCGCGCAGCTGCGGCTCGAGGATCACCTGCGTGCCACCCTCGAGGTCGAGCGCGAGCCGCGGCGTCCAGGCGCCGTCGCCTCCTGCGACGCTCGCCCAGTTGAGCGCCGCGAAGAGCGCCCCGATGACGACGAGCCAGATGAGTGCGCGCCCGGTGCGCGCCCGCGCCCGCGCCACTACGGGCGCTCGGTGGTGGTGCCGTCGCCGCTGGTCTCGGCGTCGTCGACCGGCGTCGCGTCGGCGGGAGCGTCGTCCTCGACGACGCGGGCGAGCGTCTGGCGGTGCACGCGCAGCGTCGTGCCCGGCGCGACCTCGATGAGGGCCTCGTTGCTCTCGTCGTCGATCGCCACGAGCAGGCCGAAGAGGCCGAAGTTCGTCATGACCTGGGCGCCCGGACGCATCTTCGTCTGCAGCTCCTCCTGCTGCGCCTTGCGCTTCCGGCTGTTGCGGAACATGAAGAAGATGAGCACCGCGAGGACCAGCAGCATGCCGATCGTCAGCGGGTCGAAGACGAAGCCGCCCTGGGCGTTGTCGTTCGCGGTCTGAGGGAGGAGATGCATGTGGAAGTCGCTTCAGTCGAAGTGCGGATGGGTCCGGCTCGGGGCATGCGTGCGCGCGGGCACGGACCCGATGATCATAGTCGATCGTCCAGCGTGGGGTGCACGACCACACCGGCGTGGACGAGGCCCTCCGGCGTCGCGACGCGGCCGCGCGGCGTGCGGGCGAGGAGCCCCTCGCGCACGAGGTACGGCTCGACGACCGACTCGATCGTGTCGGCCTCCTCGCCGACCGAGGCCGCGAGCGTCGACAGGCCGACGGGCCCGCCGCGGAAGCGGTGCGCGATCGTGTGCAGCACGGCGCGGTCGAGGCGGTCGAGCCCCGCCTCGTCGACGTCGTAGAGACGCAGCGCCGCCCGCACGGCCTCGATGCCGTCGCTGCCGGCGTGCACGAGCAGCCAGTCGCGCACGCGGCGCAGCAGGCGGTTGGCGATGCGGGGCGTGCCGCGGCTGCGACGCGCCAGCTCGGCGACGGCCTCGTCGGGCAGCGGGACGCCGAGCAGCGAGGCCGAGCGGCGCAGCACGCGCTCGAGGTCGGCGGGGTCGTAGAACTCGAGGTGGGCCGTGAAGCCGAAGCGGTCGCGCAGCGGGCTCGGCAGCATGCCGGACCTCGTCGTCGCCGCGACGAGCGTGAACGGAGCGAGCTCGAGCGGGATCGAGGTGGCACCCGCTCCCTTGCCGACCATGATGTCGATGCGGAAGTCCTCCATCGCGAGGTACAGCATCTCCTCGGCGGAGCGCGCCATGCGGTGGATCTCGTCGACGAAGAGCACGTCGCCGGGCGTGAGGGCGCTCAGCACGGCGGCGAGGTCGCCGGCGTGCTGGATGGCGGGCCCCGACGACAGCCGCACGGCGCGTCCCGTCTCGGCGCCGATGATCATCGCGAGCGTCGTCTTGCCGAGCCCGGGAGGGCCTGCGAGGAGGATGTGGTCGGGGCTGCGATCCTGCAGCGCGGCCGCGCGCAGGAGCACCTCGAGCTGGCCGCGCACCTTCGGCTGCCCGACGAACTCGGCGAGGGAGCCGGGTCGCAGCGCGCCCTCGAACGCGATCTCGTCGCCCGTCGCCTCCGGCTGCGTGAGCTCGTCGGTCACCTGCGCGGCCCCAGCTCGGCGAGCGCGGCGCGCAGCAGCGAGCCTGCGTCGGGCTGCGCGCCCACCGCGTCGAGCGCGGCGCGCGCCTGCCGCTCGGGCCATCCGAGGCCCGTGAGCGCCACGAGCACGTCGGCACCGGCGTCGCCGACGGCGGCGGGTGCGGGTGCGGACGCGTGCAGCTTGCCTGCGAGCTGCACGATGATGAGGCGCGCGGTCTTCGGACCGATGCCGCTGACGGCCTTGAAGGCCCGCTCGTCCTCGCGCTCGACGGCGTCGGCGAGCTGGTCGGGCGTCATGTGGCTCAGCACGCCGAGCGCCGACTTCGGGCCGACGCCCGAGACGCCGCGCAGCAGGTCGAAGGCGTCGAGCTCGGCCTGCGAGCCGAAGCCGTAGAGCGACAGGTCGTCCTCGCGGACGATGAGGGTCGTGTGGAGCGCGATGGTCGAGCCGACGGAGGCGACGAGCGACTGCTGCGGCGTCACCGACACCGCGAGCCCGACGCCGCCGACGCCCACGACGATGCGGTTGCCTGCAGCGCCCAGCACCGTGCCGTCGAGCCTCGCGATCATGGGCTCCAGCCTAGGTTCGACGGGTGACGGCGTCCGGTCGCCGCGCCGTCGCTCACCTGCGGGTGGCGCGCTCCGCCGCCTGCCACGCGAGCTGCGCAGGCGTGAGGCCCGCGGTGGGGGCGACCGATCGCGCGCTCCATGCATGGCAGATCGCGATCGCGAGGGCGTCGGCGGCGTCCGCCGGTCGGGGCGCGGCGTCGAGGCCGAGGATGCGCTGCACCATCGTGCCCACCTGCCGCTTGTCGGCCTGCCCGTACCCGGTGACGGCGGCCTTCACCTCGCTCGGCGTGTGCAGCTCGACGGGGATGCCGCCCGCCGCGGCGGCGCGCAGCACGAGTCCCGAGATCTGCGCGACGCCCATGACGCTGCGCACGTTGTGCTGCGCGAAGACGCGCTCGATGGCGATGGCGTCCGGCCGGTGCTCGGCGATCGCCGCCTCGATGCCCGTGGCGATGCGATGCAGCCGCTGCTCGAGCGCCTCGTCGGCGGCCGAGCGAAGCACGTCGACCGTCACGAGGCGCACCGAGCGCCCTGCGGCGTCGACGACCCCGACGCCGCAGCGCGTCAGGCCCGGGTCGATGCCCAGGATGCGCACGGCGACGACCGCCCGAGCCCGCTAGTCCTCGTCCTCGGCGTCGAGCGCGGCCTGCGCCTCGGGCGTGAGCGCGTGGTTCGTGAACACGTTCTGCACGTCGTCGGAGTCCTCGAGGGCGTCGATGAGGCGCATGACCTTGCGCGCGGTCTCGGCATCGACCTCGACCTTGAGGTCGGCCACGAACTCCGCCTCGGCGGAGTCGTAGTCGATGCCGGCGTCGACGAGCGCCGAGCGCACGGCGACGAGGTCGTTCGGCTCGGAGACGATCTCGAACCCGCCGCCCTGGTCGACGACGTCCTCCGCGCCGGCGTCGAGCACGACGAGCAGGATGTCGTCCTCCGTGACGTCGTCGGTCTTCGTGACCGACACGACGCCCTTGCGGTGGAAGTTGTAGGCGACCGAGCCGGGGTCGGCCATCGTGCCGCCGTTGCGGCTCATGGCGGTGCGCACCTCGGCGGCCGCGCGGTTCTTGTTGTCGGTGAGGCACTCGATCATGAGCGCGACGCCGCCGCCCGCGTAGCCCTCGTACATGATCGTCGTGTACTCGACGGCGTCGCCCGAGATGCCCGCACCGCGCTTGATGGCGCGATCGATGTTGTCGTTGGGCACCGACGTCTTCTTCGCCTTCTGCACCGCGTCGTACAGCGTCGGGTTGCCTGCGAGGTCGGCGCCGCCGAGCTTGGCCGCGACCTCGATGTTCTTGATGAGCTTCGCGAACGACTTCGCGCGGCGCTGGTCGATGACGGCCTTCTTGTGCTTGGTCGTCGCCCACTTGGAATGTCCGGACACGTGCCCTCCCGGTCGGTCGACGCATCAGTCTACCGGCGGCGCCCGCGTCGCACGGCCCGCCCGGCCCGATCAGGACGTCGCGACGTCCCTGCGACGGCGCACGCCGGATGCCGAGAGCTCGAGCCCTGCGAGCGCGTCGAGCACCGCGTCGTCGCCGTCGCGGATGGCGCGCAGCGGATCGGGTGCGACGGCCTGCAGCTCGCCGAGCGGTCGGGCGACGAGCGCGCGCAGGGCGAGCAGGTCGCGTCCGGCGGGCGTGGCGGCGACCCTGGCGGTCTCGGCGGAGCGCAGCGCGAAGCGCAGCCGGGGCACGAGCCAGACGACGACGAGCACGAGCGCGGTGACGATCCACACCGCCGCCCCGACGCCGGTGGCGAGCGCGTGGATCGCTGCCTCGAGCGTGCGCCCGGCCGTCGTCAGCTCGTCGGCGGCGCCGGCGGCATCGACGAACGGCTGGCCGAGACCCGAGCCGACGAGCGGGATGTCCTCGAGCCCGTCCGCCGCGCCCAGCAGGGTGTCCGAGAGCTGCGAGCCCGCGTCCTGCATCTGCACGCCGAACCGCGCGAGCGAGTCGATCGCGCGCGTGACCTCCCCGGCGAGCCAGATCGCCGCGACGAGCGCGCCGACCGCGGCGAGGTCGCCCAGGACCTGCCAGGCGAGACGGTCGGGCCTGGCCGAGTAGAGCTGCATGGCGCCGAGGCTATCGTCGGCGCTCGTCCAGCCGACGCTGCCACCATCGGCGCATGACCTCTCGTCGCATCCTCGCCGCCGCCGTCGTCGCGCTCGGCACGCTCGCGCTCTCGGGGTGCGTGCTCTCGCCGCCCGCGCCGGCTCCCGGCGCGCCGGCGACGACCGAGCCCGCGACGCAGCCGCCCGCGCCCTCCACCCCCGCCTCGTCGGCGCCGGCGACGAGCGAGCCCGCCGATCCGCCGTCGAGCTCGGCGCCCGCTGCGCCCACGGGCTCGACCGTGACGATCGACGGTCAGCCCACCGGCTCCTGGGGCGCGATCGTCGAGTGCTCGGTGTTCGGCGGCACGGCGCTGCTCTCGTCGAGCGACGACACCGGATCGATGTTCGGCACGGGCTCCGACGAGTCGGGGTCGTGGCAGGCCACCGGCATGCTGCTGAACGACGGCGACTCGTCCTACGTCCAGCGCGACGAGACGGCGCCGGCCACCTACGAGGGCGGGACCTTCTCGACGGAGTTCGCGGCGCTCGACCTGACGGGCGCGACCGTGACGGTCGCGCTCAGCACGCCCTGCTGATCGCGGCAGTCCGGCTCAGTCGAGCCACGCCTCCTGCAGCTCGGCGCGGACCTCCTCGATGAGGCGAGGCAGCGCCTTCGTCTTCGCGATGATCGGGAAGAAGTTCGAGTCGAGCGCCCACCGCGGCACGATGTGCTGGTGCAGGTGGTCGGCGATGCCGGCGCCTGCGACACGGCCCTGGTTCATGCCGATGTTGAAGCCGTCGTTGCCGCTCACGTGCGCGATCGTGCGCATCGCCTGCTGCGTGAGCAGGCCGATCTCGGCGACCTCCTCCGCCGTCGCGAGGTCGTAGGTCGCGACGTGCCGGTACGGGCACACCATGACGTGGCCCGTGTTGTACGGGAAGAGGTTCATCAGCACGAAGGCGTGCTCGCCGCGATGCACGACGAGCCCGTCCGGGTCGGCGAGCGTCGGCGCGATGCAGAACGGGCACGCGTCGCGCTCGGGCTGCTGCCCCTGCTGGATGTACGCCATCCGATACGGCGTCCACAGCCGCTGGAACTCGTCGGGCACGCCCGGCAGCTCCGACGACATCCACGTGGGCGCACCCGCCTCGCGCGTCGGGTCGTCCGGCAGAGGGAAGTCCTCGGGACCGCGACCGTCGGCGCTCGGCATCAGGCCACCAGCTCGGTCTGGCGCGACTCGATCGCCTCGACGATGCGGGCGATCGCGTCGTCGACGGGCACGCCGTTCTCCTGCGTGCCGTCGAGGAAGCGGAACGAGACGCTGCCGGCCTCGGCGTCCTTCCCGCCCGCGATGAGCTGGAAGGGCACCTTCGCGAGCGTGTGCGTGCGGATCTTCTTCTGCATGCGCTCGTCGGAGTGGTCGACGTCGATGCGCACGCCCTTCGCGCGAAGGCGCGCCGCGATCTGGTCGAGGTAGTCGGCGTAGTCGGCGGCGACGGGGATGCCGACGACCTGCACGGGCGCGAGCCACGCGGGGAAGGCGCCGGCGTAGTGCTCGAGCAGGATGGCGAAGAAGCGCTCGATCGAGCCGAACAGGGCCCGGTGGATCATGATCGGGCGCTGCTTCGATCCGTCGCGACCGGTGAACTCCAGGTCGAAGCGCTCGGGCAGGTTGAAGTCGATCTGCACCGTCGAGAGCTGCCACGTGCGCCCGATGGCGTCCTTGGTCTTCAGGTCGATCTTCGGACCGTAGAACGCAGCCTCGCCTGGCACCTCGGTGAGCTGGAGCCCGCTCGCCTGCGCGACGCGGCGCAGCGCATCCGTCGCCTCCGCCCAGTGCTCCTCGTCGCCGATCCACTTCGACTTCTCGTCGTCGCGCATCGACAGCTCGAGCGCGAAGTCGGTGAGGCCGAAGTCGCGCAGCAGCGACAGCACGAACTCGAGCACCTTGCCGCACTCGGCCTCGAGCTGGTCGGGCGTGACGAAGAGGTGCGCGTCGTCCTGCGTGAAGCCGCGCACGCGCGTCAGGCCGTGGAGCGCGCCCGAGAGCTCGTTGCGGTAGACCGTGCCGTTCTCGGCGAGCCGCATGGGCAGGTCGCGGTACGACCGAGCACGCTCCTTGTAGATGAGGATGTGCATCGGGCAGTTCATGGGCTTCAGGTAGTAGTCGGCGCCCTGCTTGACGATCTCGCCGTCGGCGTCGCGCACCTCGTCCATGTGGATGGGGGGCCAGATGCCCTCGGCGTACGTCTGCAGGTGCCCGGAGACCGAGAACAGGTCGGCCTTCGAGATGTGCGGCGTGTAGACGTACGAGTAGCCGCCCTCGAGGTGGCGCCTGCGCGCGTGCTGCTCCATCTCCTGGCGCACGATGCCGCCGCGCGGGTGCCACACCGACAGGCCCGAGCCCACCTCCTCGGGGAACGAGAAGAGGTCGAGCTCCTTGCCGAGCCGGCGGTGGTCGCGCTTCGCTGCCTCCTCGAGCCGGGCCTGGTAGGCGCGCAGCTCGTCCTTCGTGGGCCACGCGGTGCCGTAGATGCGCTGCAGCTGCGGGTTCGACTCCTTGCCGCGCCAGTAGGCGGCGGCGACGCGCATGAGCGCGGCGCCGTTGCCGACCATGCGCGTCGAGGGCAGGTGCGGTCCGCGGCACAGGTCCTTCCAGACCGTCTGGCCCTCGCGGTCGACGTTGTCGTAGATGGTCAGCTCGCCGCCGCCGACCTCGACGGCCGCCTCGTCGTTCGGGCCCTTCAGCCCGATGAGCTCGAGCTTGTAGGGCTCGTTCGCGAGCTCGGCGCGCGCCTCGTCCTCGGTGACGACGCGGCGCGTGAAGCGCTGCCCCTCGCGGACGATGCGATCCATCTCCTTCGAGATCGCCTTCAGCGCCTCGGGGGTGAAGGGCTCGGCGACGTCGAAGTCGTAGTAGAAGCCGTCGTGGATGGGCGGGCCGATGCCGAGACGAGCCTGCGGGTCGATGCGCTGCACCGCCTGCGCCAGCACGTGCGCAGCCGAGTGGCGCAGGATGGCGAGGCCGTCCTCCGAGTCGATCGTCACGGGCTCGACCGTCTGCGTGTCGGTCACCTCGCGAGCGAGGTCCTGGAGCTCGCCGTCGACGCGCATGGCGACGACGGCACGGTCGGTGAAGAGATCGAAGCCGGTGGTCACCACTCGATCCTAGGCGCGCCGCGCGTCGACGGCGGCACCTCGGACGACGTGCACGAGGCGCCGTGCGGCGCCCGGGTCGCGGCGCGACGCACGGCGCCGGCGGTACGATCGAGACGGTCGCACGCCGTGTCGCCACGATCCCCGAGGAGCCCCGTCATCGACGATCGCCTCACCACCGCGTCGCGCGGGTCGCGATGACCGCCGTCGCCGATCGAGCGGGTTCATGGGCGACGCTGCGTCGCCTCGTCCACATCTCGCGTCCCGTCCTGTGGATCAACGCCGTCGGCACCGGCGTGCTCGGCATGTGGCTCACGGGCCAGCTGCTCGACGTGGCCGCGATCCCGCTCATCCTGTGGCTCACGCTGCCGTTCAACCTGCTGATCTACGGCGTGAACGACATCTTCGACCAGGACACCGACGCCCTGAACCCCAGGAAGGGCTCGATCGAGGGCGCGCGCATCGAGGCGCGCGAGGTGCGTGCCATCACGTGGGGCGTCGTGCTGACGAACGTGCCCTTCCTCGCGTGGTTCGTCGTCACGCTGCCGCCGCTGGCCCTCGCCGCGATCGCCGTGTACGCCGCCGTGTTCGTCTGGTACTCGGCGCCCCCGCTGCACTTCAAGCGACGCCCGTTCCTCGACTCGCTGAGCAACGCCGCGTACGGCCTGCCGCTGCTCATCGTGCCCCTCGCGCTCGACGCGGCCCCCGTGTGGCCGGCCGTCGCGGGCCTCCTCGTCTGGAGCGTCGCGAAGCACGCCTTCGACGCGGTGCAGGACATCGACGAGGATCGCCGAGCCGGCATCACGACGACGGCGGTGCTGCTCGGCCCGCGCGGCACCGCGATCTGGAGCGCTGCCTGGTGGGCCGCCTCCACCGTGCTGTTCGCGCTCGTGAGCGTGCCCGTCGCGATCGTGAACGCCATCATCGCGGGCACGCTCGTGCTCCTGCTGCTGCGACGCCCGACGCCCGAGACCGCCCACCGCCTCTATCGGCTCTCGGTGGCGTTCCCCTACCTCGCCGGCTGCGTCGCGAGCGTGCTCGTCCTCGTCGCCATCGTCCTCGGGACGTACCCGTGAGCCGCATCGTCGTCGTCGGCGCGGGTCTCGGCGGGCTCGCGGCCTCCGCGCTCCTCGCGCACGCCGGGCATCGAGTCACGCTGCTCGAGGCCGCGGACGTCGTCGGCGGCAAGAGCCACCGCATCGAGCTGGGCGGCGCCCGCATCGACACCGGTCCGTCGCTCGTGACCTTCCCGGGCGTGTGGGAGGCGCTGCTGCGGCGACTCGACGCCGGCCCGCGCGGCGTCGCCGACGTCGGCGCGCTCGACCTCATGCGCCTGCCCGAGGTGGGCCGCTACTACTTCGACGGCGAGGAGACGACGCTGCCGGTCGCGCCCGGCCACCCCTGGCACGCCGCATGGCAGCGATTCAGCGCGCTGCACGCCCCGCTCGCCGACGACGTCACCCGCCTGCTCGTCGCGGACCCGCTCGACAGGGCGTCGCTGCCAGCGCTCCGGCGCATGCTCGGCGTCTACGGCCGACGGCTGAGCACGCGCGCCTACCTCGACGGCCTGCCCTGGATGCCGGATGGCCTGCGCGAGATCATCGCGATCCACACGCTCAACGCGGGCGTCTCCCCCGCTCGCACCCCGGCGCTGTACGCGAGCATGCCCGCGATCATGGCCGAGACCGGCGTGTGGGTGCCGCGCGGCGGCGTGTTCGAGATCGCGCTCGCCCTGCGCCGGCTCGCGGAGGCCGCGGGGGTCGAGGTGCGCACGGGCGAGGCCGTCACGCGCATCGAGCGCGGCAGGGTGCGCACGACCCAGACCGTGCACGCGGCGGACGTCGTCGTGAGCGCGCTCGACGCGGATCGCGGTGACGCCCTGCTGGGCGGCGAGGCTGCACGCCGGCGTCCGAGCGGCCTGTCGTGCTCGGCCGTCGCGCTCTACGGGGTGCTGCGCGAGCCGCTGCCGGAGACGTACGCGGCGCACAGCGTCGTGCTGCCCCGCGACCCCGCGGCGCTGCACCGCAGCCTCGCCGCCGGCGACGAGCCCGCCGAGACCATGGCGTTCGTGAACCACTACCGCGCAGGCGAGGTGTACCCGAACGACCGCAGCACGCTCGCGATCCTGCTCACGAGCCCTGCGGACGGCCGCGAGTACGGCGCGGACCATCCGTTCGTGCGCCGCGAGGTCGAGCGCATCTCGTCGCAGATGGGGCTCGACGCTCCCCTGACCGACGCGATGGTCGAACGCACCGTGCTCGATCCGCGCCACTTCGGCACGTTCGGCGAGCCGCACGGTGCGCTCTACGGTGCGACGCGCCCGCTCTTCCTGAGCGGCCCCCTGCATCGCCCGGCGCACCACGACCTGCGCAGGCCGTGGCTGTGGCGCGTCGGCGCGTCCGTGCACCCCGGCGGCGGCATCCCCGCGGTGCTCGGTGGCGCGATGATGGTCGCGTCGAAGCTGCTCGCGCGGCATCCGGCCGGGCGCTGAGGGGCGATCGCTCGGCCCGATGCGCGCCGGTCGCTGCTCGCCGCGACACGACGAAGCCCCGGTCTTGCTGGACCGGGGCTTCGGATCTGGTGGGCGATACTGGGATCGAACCAGTGACCTCTTCCGTGTCAGGGAAGCGCGCTACCGCTGCGCCAATCGCCCAGATGCGAGGTGGAGACGGGATTCGAACCCGCGTAGACGGCTTTGCAGGCCGCTGCCTGACCACTCGGCCACCCCACCACGTCGGTCGAGCTGGGCATGCCCTGCTCGACCACGAGAGTTTCCTCGAGCGGATGACGAGATTCGAACTCGCGACCCTCACCTTGGCAAGGTGATGCGCTACCACTGCGCCACATCCGCATCGTCTTCCGGGCTGCTCGCCCCTCGGACTTCACCAACAGTAGCCCACGCTTCGCGCTCTGCCAAATCGACGCCGCCATGAGGTCACACGCGTGTCATTCACCTCCCGTTCGCCGGCCTCCCGACGGTGATCGATGTGCCGGATGGTCACGGGACACCTCGCGCGTGTGGCAGGATGGAGCGGTCGAGGGCGATTGGCGCAGTTGGTAGCGCGCTTCCTTCACACGGAAGAGGTCATCAGTTCGAGTCTGGTATCGCCCACCACGACACAGGCCCCGATCCGCACGGATCGGGGCCTTCGTCGTCTCCTGCGACGGGCGGACGCCCGGTCGTAGGCTCGAACGGGGCCGTCCGTGCCCCGCGGATGCGGGAGGTGTCGCCGTGCGGTGGCCGTGGGAGCGAGCGCGCAGGACGCCGCCGAGCCCGCCGACCGACGAGGAGCTCGCCGACCAGGTCGACGAGGGCCTGCTCATCGTCATGACGGGGCTGCGCCTGTCGACGCGCAACCGCATCGTGCTCGACGCCATGCGCGAGCGCGCCGACTACGACGAGGACGTCGTCGTCGCAGGCGTGCGCTCGGACGCCGAGGCGATCGTCGCCGAGCAGCGCGCGATCGTCGCACGCCTTCAGCGCATCCGGGCCCGTGCGGCGAACCGGCACGGGCACGCGCTGCACAGCGCCGACTTCCGTCGCGGCGACGTCGCACCCCTCGAACGGCGCGAGCGCATCGCCGCGCTGCTCGTCGAGCGCCTGGAGGCCACGGTCGCCGACGAGCAGACGGTGCGCGAGCTCGTGCGCGCCGCGCGGCGCGCGGCGATGGAGGACATGTTCGGCTCGGTGCTGCACAGCCTCCGCGGCTCCCCCGCGCTCGCCGACGACGGGCACGACGACCGCCTCGCCGAGCTGCGCGACCAGCTGCGGGCGCTCGCGCTCGACCTCGACGCCGACCGCTGAGGTCGCACGCACGCGCGGAGGGCCCGCATCCTCTCGGATGCGGGCCCTCGTGCGTGCGCGCTCGATGCTCGGATCAGACCTTCTCGATCTCGTACGCGTACGCCTCCTCGCCGTGCACGATCGAGTCGACGCCCGCGAGCTCGTCCTCGTTCCGCACCCGGAACCCGATGGTCTTCTCGATGGCGAAGCCGACCACGAGCGCCACGACGAACGCGTAGACCATGGCGCCCACCGCTGCGATGAGCTGCACGACGAGCTGGCCGGCGTCGCCGCCCACGAGCAGGCCCGTGCCCGTCGCGAAGAGGCCGAGGTACAGCGTGCCGATGAGGCCGCCGACGAGGTGGATGCCGACGACGTCGAGCGAGTCGTCGAAGCCGAGCTTGAACTTCAGCTCGATCGCGATGGCGCACACGGCACCCGCGACGACGCCGAGCACGAGCGCCCAGCCGGGCGTGAGGTTCGCGCAGGCCGGCGTGATGGCGACGAGACCCGACACGGCACCCGATGCGGCGCCGACCGCCGTCGGCTTGCCGTCCTTGATCTTCTCGACGACGAGCCACGCGAGCACGGCGGCCGCGGTCGCGCCGATCGTGTTGATCGTGATGAGGCCGGCGTTGCCCATCTCGTTCAGCCACTCCGCGCCCACGTTGAAGCCGAACCAGCCGAACCACAGGATCGCGGCGCCGAGCAGCACGAACGGCACGTTGTGCGGCTTGTGCGAGCCCTTGGCGAAGCCGACGCGCTTGCCGAGCACGAACGTGAGCGCGAGCGCCGCGGCACCGGCGTTGATGTGCACGGCCGTGCCGCCCGCGTAGTCGATGACCGACGGGAGGCCCATGAGGTCGCCCAGGCTGTAGATCCAGCCGCCGCCCCAGACCCACGCCGCGATCGGGAAGTAGCCGAGCGTCGCGAAGACGCCGGCGAAGAGCATCCAGGCGCCGAACTTCGCACGGTCGGCGATCGCACCCGAGATGAGCGCGACCGTGATGATCGCGAACGTCGAGCCGTAGGCGACGCCCACGAAGTCGGTGTTGGCGGTGTCGCCGGCGGCGAGGCCTCCGAGGCCGAAGTCGGAGAACGGGTTGCCTGCGAAGGCGAACGGGCTGTCGACGGCCGACATGTTGTAGCCGTAGAGGATCCACAGCACGCCGATGAGGCCGAGGGATCCGAACGACATCATCATCATGCTGATGACGCTCTTCGCGCGGACGAGGCCGCCGTAGAAGAACGCGAGGCCGGGCGTCATGAACAGCACGAGGGCCGTCGCTGCGACGCCGAAGGCGATGCTTCCTGCATCCATGGGAGGGGCTCCTTGGGGTGTTCCGGTCAGGGATCGTCCTCAGCCTGAGCGAACCTCGTTTCGCCTGCCCGCGCGCCGTGTTTCCGACGCGTAACGAAACCGCCGCGGATGTTTCGCAGGCGTTTCGCGTGCGACCGGCGGTCGCGCACGGCGCTGGTTGGATGGAGCCGTGTCGTGGATCCGGAACCCCCAGCTCGCCGCCGCCCTGCTGCTCGTCGCAGCCGTCGCAGGCCTCGGCATCGCGAACACGCCGCTCGGGCCCGGCCTGCAGGATCTGAAGGCCCTCCACCTCACCCCCTTCGCCGGCGTCGACCTGTCGCTCGCGCACTGGGTGACGGACGGCCTCCTCGCCGTGTTCTTCTTCGTCGCGGCCATCGAGCTGCGCTACGAGCTCACGCAGGGCGAGCTCGCCGATCGACGTCGCGCTGCCGTGCCCGCCATCGCCGCCGTCGGCGGCGTCGCCGCGCCCGCGCTGCTCTTCGTCGCGCTCGTGCCCGCCGAGCTCGCGACCGGCTGGCCCATCCCGACCGCCACCGACATCGCCTTCGCGCTCGGGGTGCTCGCGATCGCAGGCAGACGCCTTCCCGTCGCGGTGCGCGCGCTGCTGCTCGCGCTCGCGGTCATCGACGACCTCATCGCGATCGCGCTCATCGCCGTGCTCTTCACCGCCGACCTCCAGGTGCTCGCCCTCGTGGGCGCCGCGGCGATGGTCGTCGTCGTATGGGCGCTCGGGTGCGCCTACCGATCGCGACGCGGCTCGTGGCCGCTGCGCGTCGCGATCGCGATCGCGTGCGTCGCGCTCTGGTGGCTCGTGCTGCAGTCGGGCGTGCACGCGACGATCGCGGGCGTCGCCGCCGGGCTCGTGCTCGCCCCAGCGCCGGCCGAGTCGGCGCGGCACCGCCTCGAGCCGTTCGTCAACGGCCTGATCCTGCCGGTGTTCGCCTTCGTCGCCGCGAGCGTCGCCATCCCCCGCGTGCCGCTCGGCGAGCTGAGCCCCGTGTTCCTCGCCATCGCGGTCGCGCTGCCGCTCGGCAAGCTCGTCGGCATCACCGCAGCCGGATGGCTCGGGCAGGTGGCGCTGCGGACGCCGCGCGCCGAGCGCCTGCCGCTCGGCGACCTCGTGACGGTCGCGCTGCTCGGAGGCATCGGCTTCACCGTCGCGCTGCTGATGAACGAGCTCGCGCACCGCGGCTCCGAGGAGCTCGTCGTCGACGGCACCCTCGGCGTCCTGCTCGGCTCGCTCGTCGCCGTCGTCCTCGGCGGCACGCTCGCCGCCATCCGCAGCGCCCGGCTCGCCCCCGTCGACGCCGCGGCACGGCGCGCCGCCGACGACGCGGAGGAGCGCCGCCGCACCGACGGCGAATGACCCCTAGGCCTGGCCGGTGGTCAGCGCGATGAGGCGCGACATCGCGCGCAGGTACTTCTTGCGGTAGCCGCCACCGAGCATCTCGTCGGAGAAGACGTGGTTGAGCGGCGTGCCCGACGCGACGATCGCCACCTGCGCGTCGTACAGCCGGTCGACGAGCGCGACGAGGCGCAGCGCGTCGTTCTGGTCGGTGAGGGTGCGCACGCCCCGCCAGCCGACGGCGTCGAGACCGCTGACGAGGTCGACGTAGCGCGAGGGGTGCACGCTCGAGAGGTGGCCGACGAGCTCGTCGAAGTCGTCGAGCGCGACCGACTCCCCGCGCTCGGCGAGCGCTGGCTCCACGGCGTCGTCGGCGAGCACGGGCGCCTCGCCCGACACGTCGCGCTGACGGTAGTCGTCGCCGTCGATGCGGAGGATCTCGAAGCGGTCCGAGATCGCCTGGATCTCCCGCAGGAAGTCCTTCGCCGCGAACCGCCCGTCGCCGAGCGCGTTCGGCGGCGTGTTGCTCGTCGCGGCGATCTTCGTGCCCTGGGCGACGAGCTCGCCGAGCAGGCGCGTCATCACCATGGTGTCGCCCGGGTCGTCGAGCTCGAACTCGTCGATGCACACGATCGAGGCGCCGGCGAGCGCCGCGACCGCCTCCTTGTAGCCGAGCGCACCCACGAGCGCCGTGTACTCGATGAACGTGCCGAAGTGCTTCACGCCCGGCTTCGTCTTCCACAGCGCGGCGAGCAGGTGGGTCTTGCCGACGCCGAAGCCGCCGTCGAGGTAGATGCCCGGCTTCACCTGCGGCGCCTTGCGGAAGAGGCCCTTGCGCCCGCCACCGCGCCAGATCGACGTGAGCTCCTGCATGCGCTCGACGGCGTGCGCCTGCGACGGGTGCGCGGCATCGGGCACGTACGACTCGAACGTCGCCGTCTCGAACTGCCGCGGCGGCGTGAGATGCGCGACGATCCGCGCGGCGTCGGTCGTGGGCTGACGGTCTGCGATGCGCGTGAGCGTGGGCACGTCGGGTTGCTCCGGACGGTCTGGGGCGCCACCCCGGGCGGGCGGCTGCGTGGAAGAATCGGCGTGGTCGCCGCGTTCCAGCGTAGACGCAGGCCCGCGGGCACGCTGCCCGGGGGCCGGATGGAGGAGCACACGATGACCGAGAGCACCGAAGCACGCATCGCCGAGTACGCGCACCCCGAGCGCGTCGTGACGACCGCGTGGCTCGCCGAGCACCGCAGCGACCCCGGCATCGTGGTCGTGGAGTCCGACGAGGACGTGCTGCTCTACGAGACCGGTCACGTCCCGGGCGCCGTGAAGCTCGACTGGCACACCGACCTCAACGACCCCGTGACGCGCGACTACCTCTCCCCCGAGGCGTTCGCCGAGCTCATGCGCGCGAAGGGCATCGGCCGCGACGACACGATCGTGCTCTACGGCGACAAGTCGAACTGGTGGGCGACGTACGCGCTCTGGGTGCTCGCGCTCTACGGCCACCACGACACGCGCATCCTCGACGGCGGCCGCGACCTGTGGGTCGCCGAGGGGCGCGAGCTCACGCGCGACGCGACGGTGCGCGAGCGCACCGACTACCCCCTCGTCGAGCGCGACGACACGACGCTGCGCGCCTTCCGCGACGACGTGCTCGCGCACCTGGGCAAGCCGCTCGTCGACGTGCGCAGCCCCGAGGAGTACACGGGCCTGCGCACCACCGCCCCGGCGTATCCGGAGGAGGGTGCGCTGCGCGCGGGCCACATCCCCACGGCCGCGAACGTGCCCTGGGGCAAGGCGGTGCGCGAGGACGGCACGTTCCGCCCCCGTGCCGAGCTGGAGGCGATCTACCGCGACGACGCTGGCCTCGGCGACGCCGACGACGTGATCGCGTACTGCCGCATCGGCGAGCGCTCGAGCCACACCTGGTTCGTGCTCACCCACCTGCTCGGCTACCCGAGCGTGCGCAACTACGACGGGTCGTGGACGGAGTGGGGCTCGCTCGTGCGGGTGCCCATCGCGATCGGCGCCGAGCCGGGGACCGTGGCTGGGCGATGACGCTCACGCCCGCGCTGCAGGACGTCGTCGACGACTTCGCCGCCGTCGGCGAGCAGGAGCGGCTCATGCTGCTCCTCGACCACGCCGACGCGCTGCCCGAGCTGCCGGCGCGCTACGCCGACCACCCCGACCTGCTCGAGCGCGTGCTCGAGTGCCAGTCGCCCGTCTTCCTCTTCGTCGAGGTCGACGACGGCGTCGTGCACGTGCACGCGACCGCGCCGGAGGAGGCGCCGACCACGAGGGGCTTCGCGTCGATCCTCGTCCGCGGCCTCGACGGCGCCAGCGTCGCAGCCGCGCTCGAGGTGCCGGCCGACCTGTCGTCGATGCTCGGGCTCGAGCGTGCCGTGTCGCCGCTGCGGCTGCGAGGCATGTCGGGCATGCTCGGCCGCATCCAACGCCAGATCCGCGAGCGCACCGCGGCGTAGCGTCAGCGGGCGGCGAGCCCCGTGCGGTCGAGCCATCCGTGCACGATCTCGCGGTAGCGCTGCTCGTCGAGGTTCCACAGCTTGCAGTGCTTCGCGCCGTGCCACTCGTGGTACTCGACGACGTCGGGCCTCGCCTCGGCGAACGCGCGCGACGCGTCGGGCGGCACGAAGCCGTCGTCGGCGGAGTGCTGCAGCAGGATCGGCACGGCGTACGAGTCGGCGTAGGCGACGCCGTCGAGCTCGCCGAAGTCGAGGGCGTCGCCGCCCGCGAGCCGCGCGGCGGGCGACTCGAGCAGCGCGGTCGCCGTGTGCACGAACGCGGCGGGCACGCGGGCGATGCGCGTGTGGAACAGCAGCGTCGGCCCCCACGACACGACGGGCGAGTCGAGCAGGATGCCGACGATGCGCCGGCGATGCCGCGATCGGCGCGCGAGCTGCAGCACGACCTGGCCACCCATCGACCAGCCCATGAGCAGGATGCGCTGGGCGCCGGCTGCGACCGCGACGTCGATCGCGGCGTCGACGTCGCGCCACTCGTCGAGCCCGAGCCGGTACGTGCCGTCGACCGAGCGCGGCGCCTCGCCGTCGTTGCGGTACGCGACGCACATCGACGGGATGCCTCGCTCGGCGAGGATCGGCACGGCACGCAGCGGCTCGCGCCGGTTGACGCCGCGGCCGTGCACCTGGATGCACCAGGTCGGCGACGACTCGTCGCCGATGATCCACGCGGGCGCCGGACCCAGCTCGGTGTCGACGATCACCGAGCGGAACGGCAGGTCGAGGTCGCGCGGCCGGTAGAGGTGGTAGCCCGAGAACCGCGCGCTCGCGCGGCCGCCGACGCGCACGCGCCCCTTGTCGGTGATCTCGCGCAGCACCGTCGCGTCGTCCTCGTCGACGATCTCGCCGATCCGCACGAGGCGATCGCCGATCCAGAGGGCGTAGCGGCCGGGCAGCTCGGTGTCGGGCGTGCGCACGAGCCGGATGCCCTCGGGACCGATGGAGACGATCTCGACGTCGTCGCGGTGCCTCGGCGGGGTGATGAGCGTGCGGGCCAGCACGACCGACAGGCCGGTCACGAGACCTGCGCCGACGGTGAGCCCGGCGGCGGCGAGGGCTGCGGCGCGCCTCGCTGACCTGCTCACGGCGTCAGCCTAGTCTTTCGACGTGGACACAGGCTCGGAGCCGGCTGAGGCGCCGGCGATCTTCCTCGCCGCGGTCGAGCGGATGCGCGGCGCCGACACGCGCAGTGAGCTCTCGGTGCGCGAGATCCCCGCTCCGGGGCGCATCGCGCCGTGGTCGTACGCGGTCGCAGCCGACGTCGGCTCGCCGGAGCACGGCCGCGACAGCGAGCGCGGCACGGGCCGGTTCATCCTCATGCACGACCCGGAGGAGCCCGAGTCGTGGGGCGGGTCCTTCCGCGTCGTCACCTTCACGCAGGCGACGCAGGATCTCGACATCGCGCCCGACCCCATGCTCCCCGAGGTGACGTGGTCGTGGCTGCTCGAGTCCCTCGATCAGCGCGACGCCGGGTACCACGCGGCCTCGGGCACGGCGACGCGCGTGCTGTCGACCGGGTTCGGCGAGCTCGCCGAGCAGGGCGAGGGCGCCCAGCTCGAGCTGCGCGCCTCGTGGACGCCGACCGGCCACGACATCGACAGGCACCTCGCCGCCTGGTGCGACCTCGTCTGCGCCGTGGCGGGCCTGCCGCTCCAGCCCGGAGCGATCAGCCTCGATGCCAGGAGGCTCCAGCGGTGACCGACGCGACCATCGACTCCCCCGTGCCCGCTCCGCAGCCGGACCTCGTCGACGCCGTGCCCGTCGGGCCGCTCGAGACCGTCGTCGACGACGAGGGGCTGCGCGCCGCGATCGCGCGGCTCGTCGCGGGCACGGGCCCCATCGGCGTCGACGCCGAGCGCGCGAACGGCTTCCGCTACTCGTCGCGCGCCTACCTGGTGCAGCTCTACCGACGCGGCTCGGGCACCGTGCTGCTCGACCCGATCGGCATCACGGCCTGGTCCGAGCTGCAGGACGCCATCGGCGACGAGGAGTGGATCCTGCACGCCGCGTCGCAGGATCTCCCCTGCCTGCGCGAGCTGGGCCTCGAGCCCGGATCGCTGTTCGACACCGAGCTCGGCGCGCGCCTCGCGGGCTACGAGCGCGTGGGCCTCGCGGCGGTCGTCGAGCGTCTGCTCGGCATCCGGCTCGCGAAGGAGCACGCGGCGTCCGACTGGTCGCGGCGCCCCATCGAGCCTGCGCTGCTCGCGTACGCGGCGCTCGACGTCGAGCTCATCGTCGACCTGCGCGACGCGATGGCCGCCGACCTCGAGGCGCAGGGCAAGGCCGAGATCGCGAGGCAGGAGTTCGAGGCTGCCCGCACGCGCCTGCCGAAGCCGCCCGCGGCCGAGCCGTGGCGCAGGCTCTCGGGCCTGCACCAGGTGAAGGATCGTCGCACCCTCGCGATCGCGCGCGCGCTGTGGATGGCGCGGGACGCGTATGCACGGGAGGTCGATGGCGCACCGGGCCGCCTCATCCCCGACTCCGCGCTCATGGCCGCGGCGACGAGCGGAGCGCGCACGAAGGCGCAGCTGGCGTCGACGAGCGGCTTCCACGGCCGCGCGTCGCGCTCGCAGCTCGATCGCTGGATCGCCGCACTCGAGGAGGGGCGAGCGGCCGAGGATCTGCCCGTGCTGCGCACGCCTGCCGAGGGACCGCCGCCGCCGCGCTTCTGGAGGCAGAAGCGGCCCGAGGCCGCCGCTCGCCTGCAGCGCGCGCGCGCGGCGGTGCAGGCGATCGCCGAGGAGCTGTCGATGCCGAACGAGCAGCTGCTGACGCCCGACACGCTGCGCAGGCTCACCTGGGACCTCCGTGCCGAGCCGACGGCCGAGGCCGTCGCCTCCGGGCTCGCCGACCTGGGTGCGCGACCCTGGCAGGTTGACGCGACTGCACAACGGATCGCCCTCGCGTTTGTAGAGGCCGACCAAACGCCGGCCGAGCCGTCCGACGACGAGTCGTAGGGAATCCGCAACCGCCCCTCGCCACGCGCACGGCGTCCATAGGCTCGAGGTGCACCGTGACGTGCATCCACCCATGCAGGAGGCTTCAGTGGCACACGACGTCGTGTTCGTCGACGGCGTCCGCACCCCGTTCGGGCGTGCGGGCGAGAAGGGCATGTACTGGCGGACGAGGGCCGACGACCTCGCCGTGAAGGCGCTGGTCGGGCTCCTCGAGCGCAACCCGTCGCTGCCCACCGAGCGCATCGACGAGGTCGCCATCGCCGCGACCACGCAGACCGGCGACCAGGGGCTCACGCTCGGCCGCACGGTCGGCATGCTCGCAGGCCTGCCGAAGTCGGTGCCCGGCTACGCGCTCGACCGCATGTGCGCCGGCGCCATGACGGCCGTGACGGCCGTCGCGGGCGGCATCGCCTTCGGCGCGTACGACGTCGCCGTCGCCGGCGGCGTCGAGCACATGGGCCGGCACCCGATGGGGCTCGACGCCGACCCGAACCCGCGCTTCGTCGCAGAGCGCATGGTGTCGGCCGACGCCCTCAACATGGGCAAGACGGCCGAGCGCATCCACGACCGCTTCCCGCACCTCACGAAGGAGCGCGCCGACCGCTACGCGATGCGCAGCCAGCAGAAGTACGCCTCGGCGCTCGCCGCGGGCGACATCTCGCCCGACCTCGTGCCGGTGGCGCTGCAGACCGCCGAGGGCTGGGGTCTCGCGACCGCCGACGAGGCGCCGCGCCCCGAGACGACGATGGAGGGCCTCGGCGGCCTCAAGACCCCGTTCCGCGAGTTCGGCCGCGTCACCGCAGGCAACGCGTCCGGCCTCAACGACGGCGCGACGATGTCGCTCATCGCCTCGGCCGACGCGGCCAAGGAGCTCGGTCTGACGACGAAGATGCGGATGGTCTCGTTCGGCTTCGCGGGCGTCGACCCCGAGATCATGGGCATCGGTCCCGTGCCGAGCACGGAGAAGGCGCTGCGCAAGGCCGGCATGTCGATCGACGACATCGGCCTGTTCGAGCTCAACGAGGCCTTCGCGGTGCAGGTGCTCGCCTTCACGGACCACTTCGGCATCGACGACGAGGATCCGCGCATCAACCCGTACGGCGGCGCCATCGCGATCGGCCACCCGCTCGCGTCGAGCGGCGTGCGGCTCATGCTGCAGCTCGCCCGCCAGTTCGAGCAGCACCCCGAGGTGCGCTACGGCCTCACCGCGATGTGCGTGGGCCTCGGCCAGGGCGGCACCGTGATCTGGGAGAACCCGCACTTCACCGGAAGGAAGCGCAAGTGAGCATCGCCGACGAGTTCCCGCGCCTCGCAGCCGCGCAGTTCGACGAGGTCGTCACGCACTCGCACGTGCGCGACGTCACCATGGCCTCAGGCCGCACCATCGCGCTCGTGACGCTCGACAACGGTCGCGACCACACGCGCCCGTCGACCCTCGGCCCCGCGACGCTCTTCGAGCTCGGCGACGTGCTCGAGGCGCAGCGCGGACGCGCGGCGTCCGGTCGGATCGACGCGATCGCGATCACGGGCAAGCCCTACTTCCTCGCCGCGGGTGCCGACCTGTCGAACGTGGGCCTGCTCCCCGACCGGGAGACCGGCGCCGAGCTCGGCCGACTCGGCCACCGCGTGCTCGGCATGCTGCACGACGCGGGCGTGCCGACGTTCGTCTTCATCAACGGCCTCGCGCTCGGCGGCGGGCTCGAGATCGGGCTCAACGCCGACTACCGCACCATCAACGCCACCGCGCCCGCCGTCGCGCTGCCCGAGGTCTTCCTCGGCCTCATCCCCGGCTGGGGCGGCGCGTACCTGCTGCCAAACCTCATCGGCATCGAGCACGCGCTCAAGGTCGTCATCGAGAACCCGCTGAAGCAGAACCGCGTGCTGAAGCCGCAGCAGGTGCTCGAGCTCGGCATCGCCGACGCGATGTTCGGGCCGGCGTCGTTCCTCGAGCAGTCGCTCGCGTGGGCTGACGGCGTGCTCGGCGGCGCCAAGGTCGAGCGACCCAACGTGCCCGGCCGTCTCGAGCGCGCCGTGAAGTGGGACGTCGCGATCGGCATCGCGCGCAAGTCGCTCGAGTCGAGGATCGGCACCGTCGCCCTCGCGCCCTACAAGGCGCTCGAGCTGCTGCAGGGCGCCAAGCGGGCGACGCGCGCCGAGGCGTTCGCCGCCGAGGACGCGGCGCTCACCGAGCTCATCGCATCCGACCAGTTCCACGCGTCGATCTACGCCTTCGACCTCGTCCAGAAGCGCGCGAAGCGACCGGCCGGCGCACCCGACAGGGAGCTCGCGCGCCCCGTCACGAAGGTCGGCATCATCGGCGCCGGCCTCATGGCGAGCCAGTTCGCGCTGCTCTTCCTGCGTCGCCTGCAGGTGCCCGTCGTCATCACCGACCTCGACCAGGGTCGCGTCGATGCGGCGCTCGCCGGCATCCGCTCCGAGATCGAGGGCCTGCGCGAGAAGGGCCGGCTCGACGGCGACACCGCCAACCGGCTCTCGCATCTCGTGTCGGGCACCGTCGACAAGGCGGACTTCGCCGACTGCGACTGGGTCATCGAGGCGGTCTTCGAGGAGCTCGGCGTCAAGCAGCAGGTCTTCGCGGAGGTCGAGCCGCACCTGAGCCCCGAGGCGATCATCGCCACGAACACGTCGAGCCTGTCGGTCGAGCAGATCGGGGCCCGCCTCGCGCACCCCGAGCGCCTCGTCGGCTTCCACTTCTTCAACCCCGTGGCCGTCATGCCGCTCATCGAGGTCGTGCGCACGCCGCACACCGCCGACGCGGCGCTCGCCACCGCGATGCGGGTCGCGAAGGACCTGAGGAAGACCGCCGTCATCACGCGCGACACCCCCGGCTTCGTCGTGAACCGCGTGCTCGCGAAGCTGCTCGGCGAGGCGATGCACGCCGTCGAGCAGGGCACGCCCTTCGAGACGGTCGTCGCGGCGCAGCAGCCCTTCGGGCTGCCGATGGACCCGTTCGTGCTGCTCGACCTCGTCGGGCTCAAGGTCGGCGCCCACGTGCTCGACACCCATCACGGCGCCTTCCCCGAGCGCTTCTTCGAGTCGCAGGCCCTGCACGAGCTCGCCGAGGCCGGCGTGCTGCTCGAGAAGGACCGCAAGGGCGAGGTGAAGGGCATCGACAAGCGCGCCGTCGCGATCGTCAAGCGCCACACCCCGAAGGGTGCGACGCCGTACACGGCCGAGCAGCTGCGCGAGCGGCTCGAGGTCGGGCTGGCCGACGAGATCCACCGCATGCTCGAGGACGAGGTCGTCGTGGGAGCCGAGGACATCGACCTCTGCATGATCCTCGGCGCGGGATGGCCGTTCCAGATGGGCGGCGTCACGCCGTACCTCGACCGGGTCGGCGCCTCGGAGCGCGCCTTCGGCGGCGCGTTCCACGAGCCGCGCGTCGCGGGGCCGGCCGCCTAGGTGCGGCACGACCTCGCCGGCGCCCTCGCCCGCGACCTGGCAGCCGCCGGGTACGCGAGCGAGGGCGTCGCCACGCGGGTGGGTGCGCCGGCGATGGATGCGCTCGCTCGCTCCGTCGCGACGCCCGCCCGCCTCGCGCTCGGCGACGCCGCCGATCCCCTCGCGATCCTCGTGCGGGCGCTGTGGCTCGGCGACGCCGTGCCCCTCGAAGCGCTCGCCGCTGCGCTGCCGACGCTGGGCCTCGACGGCGCCGGGTCGCTCGGCATCGTCGAACGTCGTGGTGCGTCGGCAGCGCCCCTCCTGACGATCCGCCCGTACGCGTTCGTCGACGCGCACGGCGCCGGCTCGTGGTGGATCGCGAGCGACCTCGACGAGCTCTCCGGCGTGCATCCGCTGCGACCCGACCACGTGCTCGGGGTGGGCGGCGCCGCCCGCACCCTCGCCGCCATCCTGCCGCCGGTGCTCGCAGTGTCGGCGCTCGACCTCGGCTCGGGCTGCGGCATCGTGACGATGCACCTGTCGCGACTCGCCGAGCGCGTCGTCGCGACGGACCTGTCCGAGCGCGCGCTCGCCATGACGCGCCTCACGTGCGCGCTGAACGGCGCCCGGCACGTCGAGACCCGTCCTGGCGACCTGTGGGAGCCCGTCGCCGGCGAGCGCTTCGACCTCATCGCCTCGAATCCGCCGTTCGTCATCACACCCCGCGTCGACGGCGTGCCCGCGTACGAGTACCGCGACGGCGGACGCACGGGCGACGCGCTCATGCAGGACGTGGTCGAGGGCCTCGGCGCGCATCTCGCGCCCGGCGGCACCGCGCGGCTGCTCGGCAACTGGGAGTCGCTCGCCGGCGCGACGGGCCTCGACCGCGTCCGGGCGTGGCTGCGTGCGGGAGGGGTCGACGGCTGGGTGCTCGAGCGCGAGTCGCTCGACGTCGCGCGGTACGCCGAGCTGTGGCTGCGAGATGGCGGCACGCGTCCCGGCGACGACGACCACGCTCCCCTGCTCACGGCGTGGCTCGACGACTTCGCCGCGAGAGAGGTGCGGAGCGTCGGCCTCGGATGGGTCGCGGCGCACGCGGCGAGCGACGCCGCCTCGCCGCGCATCCGGGTCGAGCACGTGGGCCACCCGCTCGCCCTCGACCATGCCGGTGCGCACCTCGCCGCGTCCCTCGACGTGCAGGCCCGTCTCGACGCGCTCGACGATCGGGCGCTGCGCGACGTGCACCTCGTGACGCAGCCCGACGTCACCGAGCTGCGGCACCTCCGCCCCGGCGCCTCGGGCCCCACGGTCATCGAGCTGACGCAGGGTGGTGCGCTGGGGCGCACGACCCGGGTCGACACGGCCGTGGCGGCGCTCGTGGGCGCATGCGACGGCGAGCTGTCGGTCGGCGCCATCCTCGACGCGATCGCGTCGCTGCTCGACGTCGACGCCGGCGCCCTCGCACGCGAGGCCCTGCCCGCGGTCCGCGAGCTGTGGACGCGCGGCTACCTCGCAGAGGCGGGCGCCGCGGCACCCTGACGCTCGGCGAGCAGGTCGCGGACGACGCCCGCGACGCGCTCGGCGACCTCGAGCGCCACGAGCGGGCCCCCGCCGGATGCGCGCGCGGCCGCCTCACCGTGCAGCCAGGCGGCCGCCGCGCCCAGGTCGACGAGCATCCCGGCCTCGTCGGCGACCGCGTCGGCATGCGCGGCGAGCAGCGCGCCGGCAAGCCCGGCCAGCACGTCGCCCGTGCCCGCGGTCGCGAGCCAATGCGTCGGCGCCTCCACGACGAGCGCGCGACGACCGTCGGTCACGATGGTCCGGGCACCCTTTAGCAGCACCGTCGCCCCCGTGCGCGCCGCCGCCTCGCGCGCCCAGCGCTCGGGCTCCGCCTCGACGTCCTCACGGTCGACATCGACCCCGACGGCGCCGAGCAGCGTGCGCAGCTCGCCCGCGTGCGGCGTGAGCAGCCTCGGCGCGTCGCCGAGGCGAGCGAGGTCGAGCGCGCCCGCGTCGAGCACCACCGGCACGCCTGCGGCGAGCGCGTCGTGCAGCACGGCGCGCAGCGACGTCGACCGCACCGTCGGGTCCGTGCCGGAGCCGAGCACCCACGACTGCACGCGCCCGCCCTGCACGACCGTCTCCGGCCGCCGCGCGAGCACGAGGTCGGCGACGCGCCGCGGCCCGACGTGCCGCACCATGCCCGCCCCCGCGCGATGCGCCGCCTCGACGCCGAGCACCGCGGCGC
Source organism: Agrococcus sp. GCM10030265 (assembly GCF_042666675.1). Lineage (NCBI taxonomy): Bacteria > Bacillati > Actinomycetota > Actinomycetes > Micrococcales > Microbacteriaceae > Agrococcus > Agrococcus sp. GCM10030265. The sequence goes on along the minus strand of NZ_JBHTCZ010000002.1, from coordinate 295,388 downwards.
CCGGGTAGGCGTGCGACCCGGTCACGAGCCCCACGACGCCGCGAGCGTACTTGTCGTCGGTCGCGGTCGGCGCGCGCAGCAGCGCCGCGGCCGACGCACGGCTGAACGCATCCATCCCGGACCTCCCGTCGTCGACGCTACGGCACCCGCAGATGCGCACGCGACGCGAGGACCCCCGCAGGCGCGATGCCTGCGGGGGTCCTCGTCGCTCGGTGCGGTGGGATCAGACGAGCGAGCGCAGCACGTACTGCAGGATGCCGCCGTTGCGGTAGTAGTCCGCCTCGCCGGGGGTGTCGATGCGCACGACCGCCTCGAACTCGATCGTCTCCTTGCCGGGCGCGGAGTGCTCGCTCGGCTCGGCCGTGACGGTGACCGTCTTCGGCGTGACGCCCTCGTTCAGCTGCTCGAGGCCCGTGATCGACACCACCTCGGTGCCGTCGAGGCCGAGCGACTCCCACGACTGCCCGGCGGGGAACTGCAGCGGCACGACGCCCATGCCGATGAGGTTCGAGCGGTGGATGCGCTCGAACGACTCGGTGATGACGGCCTTCACGCCCAGCAGGCGCGTGCCCTTCGCCGCCCAGTCGCGGCTCGAGCCCGAGCCGTACTCCTTGCCGCCGAACACGACGAGCGGGGTCTCCTGCTCGGCGTACGCCTGGCATGCGTCGTAGATGTACGACTGCGGGCCCTCGGGCTTCGTGAAGTCGCGCGTGTAGCCTCCCTCGACGACCTTGCCGTCGTTGACGGCCGCGACGAGCTGGTTCTTCAGGCGGATGTTCGCGAACGTGCCGCGGATCATGACCTCGTGGTTGCCGCGGCGCGAGCCGTAGGAGTTGAAGTCGCGCTGGCCGACGCCGTGCTCCGTGAGGTACTGCGCGGCGGGCGTGCCCGCCTTGATGTTGCCGGCGGGGCTGATGTGGTCGGTCGTGACCGAGTCGCCGAGCGTCGCCATGACGCGCGCGCCATGGATGTCGGCGACGGGCGTCAGCTCCATCGTCATGCCGTCGAAGTACGGCGCCTTGCGCACGTAGGTCGACTCCTCGTCCCACTCGAAGACGGGGCCCTCGGGCGTCGGCAGGCTCTTCCAGCGCTCGTCGCCGTCGAAGACGGTGGCGTACTGCGTGATGAACTGCTCGCGCGAGATCGACGAGTCGATGATCGCCTGCACCTCGTCGGACGACGGCCAGATGTCCTTCAGGAACACCTCGTCGCCATCCTGGTCGATGCCGAGCGCGTCGGTCTCGAAGTCGAAGTGCATCGAGCCGGCGAGTGCGTACGCCACGACGAGCGGCGGCGACGCGAGGTAGTTCATCTTCACGTCGGGGCTGATGCGGCCCTCGAAGTTGCGGTTGCCGGAGAGCACCGCGGCGACCGCGAGGTCGTTGGCGTTGATCGCCTCCGACACCTCCTCGATCATGGGGCCCGAGTTGCCGATGCAGATCGTGCAGCCGTAGCCGACGGTGTAGAAGCCGACGTGCTCGAGGTCGTGGTTCAGACCCGACTTCTCGTAGTAGTCGGTGACGACCTTCGAGCCGGGGCCGAGGGTCGTCTTGACCCACGGCTTGCGCGTGAGGCCCTTCTCGCGTGCCTTGCGGGCGAGCAGGCCCGCGGCGATCATGACCGACGGGTTCGACGTGTTCGTGCACGACGTGATGGCGGCGAGCGTGACGGCGCCGTTGTCGAGGACGTACTCCTCGCCGTCCGGGGTCGTGACGTTCGCGGGGGTCGAGGCGCCCTGGAACGAGCCCGACTGCAGCACGGCGACCTTCGAGGTCGCGTGCTCGTGGTGCTCGTGCTCCTCGCCGGGCACGCTGCCCGGGTCGGAGGCGGGGAACGAGTCCATGGAGGCCGAGTCGACGACGTCGGTCGTCGTCTCGCCCGTCGAGCCGCCCGCCGCGACGTAGTTCAGCACGTCGCGCTCGAACTGCGCCTTCGACTCCGACAGCAGGATGCGGTCCTGCGGGCGCTTCGGGCCGGCGATCGAGGGCACGACCGTCGACAGGTCGAGCTCCATGTACTCCGAGAACCGCAGCTCGCGCGACGGGTCGTGCCAGAGCTTCTGCTCCTTGGCGTACGCCTCGACGAGCGCCACGGTCTGCTCGTCGCGGCCCGTGAGGCGGAGGTACTCGAGCGTGACGTCGTCGATCGGGAACATCGCCGCCGTCGAGCCGAACTCGGGGCTCATGTTGCCGATGGTCGCGCGGTTCGCGAGGGGCACGGAGGCGACGCCCTCGCCGTAGAACTCGACGAACTTGCCGACGACGCCGTGCTGGCGCAGCATGTCGGTGATCGTGAGCACCACGTCGGTGGCCGTGACGCCGGCGGGGATCTCGCCCGTGAGGCGGAAGCCCACGACGCGCGGGATGAGCATCGAGACGGACTGGCCGAGCATGGCCGCCTCGGCCTCGATGCCGCCGACGCCCCAGCCGAGCACGCCGAGGCCGTTGACCATCGTCGTGTGCGAGTCGGTGCCGACGCACGTGTCGGGGTAGGCGCGCAGGACGCCGTCGACGGTGCGGTCGTAGACCACCTTCGCGAGGTGCTCGATGTTCACCTGGTGCACGATGCCGGTGCCGGGAGGCACGACCTTGAAGTCCTGGAAGGCCGTCTGGCCCCAGCGGAGGAACTGGTAGCGCTCGCCGTTGCGCTCGTACTCGATCTCGACGTTGCGCTCGAGCGCGTTCTCGGAGCCGAAGAGGTCGGCGATCACCGAGTGGTCGATGACCATCTCGGCCGGCGAGAGCGGGTTGATGCGGTCGGGGTCGCCGCCGAGCTCGGTGACGGCCTCGCGCATGGTCGCGAGGTCGACGATGCAGGGCACGCCGGTGAAGTCCTGCATCACGACGCGCGCGGGCGTGAACTGGATCTCGGTGTCGGGGTCGGCGTCCGCCCTCCACGCGCCGAGCGCCTCGATCTGCGCCTTGGTGACGTTGGCGCCGTCCTCCGTGCGGAGGAGGTTCTCGAGGAGGACCTTGAGCGAGAACGGCAGCGACTCGTGCCCCTCGACCTGGTCGATCCTGAAGATCTCGTAGTCCTGGCCGCCCACCTCGAGGGTGGTGCGGGCTCCGAAGCTGTCGACTGCCGACACGGTGACTCCTCACACGATCGTCCTGACGCTGTGCGCGTCCGAGCATAGCCGCGGGCTCGAGGCTGCGGCCGAAAGTATCTTGACGTCAAGACATCCTACGCCGATCGCCCGGCGCAGGCACGCAGGTCAGGTCGTCGCGGGCGTGTCGCGGGGCTGCTCGGGCTCGGGCACGGCGCGCACCATGAGCCACGTGACCCAGAGGGCTGCGCCGTAGAGCGGCACGCCCATGAGCAGCTTCGTCGTCGCGAGGGCCTGCGTCGCCTCCGCGAGGTAGAGCGGCACCTGCACCGCGAGCCGAGCGCCGAGCACGCAGACCCAGAGGATCGTCGCCCGCACGGCGACGGCCTTGCGGGCGGGCTCCGTGCGCCATGCGTAGGGCGTGCCCGTGAGGCCACCGGCGAGGAGTCCCACGAGCGGCCTGCGGGCGATGAGCGACACGACGAGCGCGATGACGCCCACGGTGTTGACGATGAAGCCCCAGAGGAAGTTGTCGTTCGCGTTGCCCGTCAGCAGCGCGACGGCCGCGGAGATGCCGACGCCGACGAGCCCCGCGAACGCGAGCACGGGCTGGCCCTTCGTCACGACCCGCAGCAGCACCGCGAGGATCGAGACGCCGAGGGGCACGAGCACCGAGATCCACACGTCCTGCGTGACCGTGTAGAGGACGAGGAAGAGGATGCCGGGCAGCAGCGACTCCACGATGCCGCGCACGCCGCCCATCGCCTGCAGGATGGCGCCGCCGCTCGGGCGCTCCCCCGGTGCGATGTGGCCGAGCCGCGACGATCGCACGGCGCTCGCGATCGCCTCGTCGGCGCGATCGCGCTCGGCGTCCGCCGCGGGTCGCTGCTCGTCGGTCATGCGGGCTTCGGTGCGTTGAGCGGGATGAGCTCGCGAGGCGGCATGGGCGTCTCGCCACGCACGACCACCGTCGAGCGGTAGATCTCGACGATGCCCGCGACGGCCTCGTCGTCGGTGGCGGCCGCGCCGCCGATGATGCCCTGCAGCATCCAGCGCGGGCCATCGACCCCCACCACGCGCACCGCGCGCGGCTGACCGTCGGGGCCCGACTGCAGCGTGCAGCGCAGCTCGGGGCCGAGCGGGCCGTCGGCCTCCTCGACCGAGGCGCCCTGGCGCACGAGCTGCGCGGACACCACGGCACGCACCGAACCCCAGATGCCCTCCGAGCGCGGCGCCGCGAACGGCTGCAGCTGCACCGTGGAGCCCGCGTGCTCGAGCGTCACGGCGACGACGCGCTTCGTGGCCTCCTCGACCTCGAGGCGCATCTGCAGCCCCTGCCGCGGCACGATCCGCAGCCCGCCCAGGTCGATGTACGGGCGCACGGGCGCCTCGGACTCGTCGAGCGGCCCTGCCTCCGCACGGTCCTCCGGCGCGCTCTTCTCGAACGCGTCGACCTCGAAGTCGTCCTCGGGAGTCTCGTCAGCCATGGGTCTCCTTCGTCCTTCCGAATCCGCTCGAGCCGAAGCCGCCCTCGCCGCGGTCCGAACCCGGCAGCTCGTCGACGCGCACGAAGCGCGCGCGCTCGACGCGCTGCACGACGACCTGCGCGATGCGATCGCCGACGGCGATGGCGTGCGGCTCGCTGCCCGTGTTGAGCAGGATCACCTTGATCTCGCCGCGGTAGCCCGCGTCGACGGTGCCGGGGGCGTTCACGATCGTGATGCCGTGCTTCGCGGCGAGGCCGCTGCGGGGCACCACGAACGCCACGTGTCCAGCGGGCAGCGCGATGCGCACGCCCGTGCCGATCATCGCTCGCTCACCGGGCTGCAACGTGCGCGCCTCCGCGGCGTGCAGGTCGGCGCCCGCGTCGCCAGGATGCGCGTAGGTCGGCGCGTCGCCGACGATGAGCACCTCGACCTCGTCCACGGGGACCAAGGCTAGCGGGCAGGATGGAGGGGTGCGTCATCGTGAGCGACTCCTCCCCCCGATCTGGCTGTTCGCCGTCTGCCTGCTGATCGTGCCGTCGGCCGTGCTGGTCTTCCTGCCGATCTCCCCCACGTGGGGCTGGATCGTCGCCGTCGTGCTCTACGCGGGCATCGTGGTGGCGCTCGTCGCCGCCGCCCCCGTCGTCGAGGTCGACGCCACGACGCTGCGCGCCGGCCGCGCCCGCATCCCGCTGTCCGCTCTCGGCGCACCCGAGTCGCTCGACGCGGCGGCCGCGCACGTCGCGCTGCACACGGGATGGGATGCCAGGGCGTTCCACACGACGGTGCCCTGGACGCGGCTCATGGTGCGCGTGCCCGTCGTCGACCAGGCCGATCCGACGACCGCCTGGATCATGTCGACCAGGAAGCCGGACGCCCTCGCCGCGGCGATCCGTGGCGAGGGCGTCGAAGGCGCCTGAAGGCGCCGGCGAGGAGGTGCTCGAGGCTACGAGCACTCCTTGCAGATGGGTCCGAGCTTCGACTCGTGGTCGAACTGCAGGCGGTGCTTCACGAGGAAGCAGCTCACGCACGTGAACTCGTCCTCCTGCGGGGGCAGCACGATCGTCTCGAGCTCGACGTCCGACAGGTCCGCGGCCGACAGGTCGAAGCTGCCCGGGTTGTCGGCGTCGTCGTCCGTCGCCGTCTGCGTGCCCGCGGGCACCCGCTCCTTGAGCGCCTCGATCGACTCCGCGTCGTCGTCGTTCTTGCGCGGGGCGTCGTAGTCGGTTGCCATTGCGTTCTCAGCGTTCCTTCGGCGTGGATTCGGGGGGGATTCGGCGCACAGTCTGCACGCTCGATCCTGCGAATGCAACTCGCGGCACGCCACGGTCATTCCCGCACCCGGTCGAGGGCCGATGACATGCTGATGTCGACCATCCGAACCGGGACGTGAGGCGCATGGACAAGCTCAGTGTGATCGGGGTCGAGGACGACCTGCTCGTCGTGGAGGCCGCCGACGGCAGGCGCTTCGCGATCGACGTCGCGGCGCTGCCGGAGCTGCCGCGCGCGAAGACCGCGACGTCGCAGCGCAAGGCCTCGCCGCGCGAGATCCAGACGGCGCTGCGCGCCGGCCAGACCGCCGAGGAGGTCGCGACCGAGACGGGCGAGGACCTCGAGTTCGTGCGCCGGTTCGAGGGTCCCGTCGTCGCCGAGCGCGACCACGTGCTCGACCAGGCGCTGCGCGTCGCGGTCGCCTCCGGCGACATCGACCCGCTCGCGAAGGAGGCGACGTTCGGTGAGGCGCTCGAGGGTCGCCTGCGCGACCTCGGCGCGAGCGACGAGTCGTGGTTCGCCTGGCGCGAGGGCGCGGGCGAGTGGGTCGTGCGGCTGCGCTTCCACGCGCAGGGCATCGACCACGTCGCCACCTGGACGTTCGAGCCGCGCAAGGCCGCGCTCACGCCGCGTGACAAGGAGTCGACCGCGCTGAGCACGCGCGGCGACGCCTCGACCGTGCTGATGCCGCGGCTGCGCGCCGTCGACCACCAGCAGCAGCAGGATCAGGCCCAGGCAGCCGCGCCCACCGCCGCGCCCGCCGCGCCCGCCGCGACCGAGACGCCGCAGCCGACCGCGCCGCAGCCGCGCGTCGAGGGCCAGCGGTTCGACTCGGGCGCGTTCCGCGTCGGCACGCAGTCGCCGTCGAAGCCCGTGACCCCGAACCCCGTGCTCCGCGACGCGGCGCAGGGGCAGCCCGCAGCCGTCGTCGAGGCCGCCGTCACGACCGCGCGGCCCGCGCAGGCGCCCAACCACACCGCCGACCTCCTCGAGGCGCTCCGCCGTCGTCGCGGCGAGCGCGAGGCGGCGCTGCAGCAGGCCGAGACCGGCACCGTCCCCGACCTGCCGAGGCCCGGTGCGCAGCAGGACGCCCTCTTCGGCGCCGAGGCAGCCGACGACGAGCAGCCCGGCGTGCACCACACGAGCCCGCTCTCCGGCACGCGACCCCGACGCGGCAGCCGTCAGTCCATGCCGAGCTGGGACGAGATCGTCTTCGGTGCGCGCGGCGACGACGATCCCGCCTGACGCACCGCATCCGCTCCTGAGACGATGCCCGCCGCGCGATGCGGCGGGCATCGTCGCGTCCGGCGAGCGCTCCCGCGAGACGGGGACGCGTCGGCTACGGTGGCTGAGACCAGCGATGGCACCTACGAGGAGGTAGGCATGACCGCGTCGTCGACGACGAGGCAGGGCGGACTGCGACGGGTGGTGACCGCGTCGATGGCGGGCACCGTCGTCGAGTGGTACGAGTTCTTCCTCTACGCGAGCGCTGCGACGCTCGTGTTCAACCTCATCTTCTTCCCGCAGAGCGACGACCCGCTCGTGCCCATCCTCTCCGCGTTCGCGACGTACTCCGTCGGCTTCGTCGCGCGACCGCTCGGCGGCATCGTCTTCGGCCACTTCGGCGACAGGTACGGCCGCAAGCGCCTCCTGCAGCTCGCGATCCTCATGGTCGGCGCGGCGACCTTCCTCATGGGCTGCCTGCCGACGTTCGACCAGATCGGCTTCTGGGCGCCGGCGCTGCTCGTGCTGCTGCGCTTCGTGCAGGGGTTCGCCGTGGGCGGCGAGTGGGGCGGCGGCGTGCTGCTCGTCGCCGAGCACTCCCCCGACCGGCAGCGCGGCTTCTGGTCGAGCTTCCCGCAGGCGGCCGTGCCGATCGGCAACCTGCTCGCGACGATCGTGCTGCTCATCCTCTCCAGCACCCTGCCCGAGGAGCAGTTCCTCGGCTGGGGCTGGCGCGTCGCGTTCTGGCTCTCGGTGGTCATCGTGATCATCGGCTACTACATCCGCACGCGCATCGACGACGCCCCGATCTTCCAGGAGGTCAAGGCGGAGGTCGCGGCGTCGACGGCGCAGTCGTACGGCGTCTTCGAGGTGCTGCGCCGCTACCCCCGCGGCGTGCTGACGGCCATGGGCCTCAGGTTCGGCGAGAACATCATGTACTACCTCGTCGTGACGTTCTCCATCACGTACCTGGCGACGCAGCACGGCTACGACACCGCATCCATCCTGCGGTTCATGCTCGTCGCGCACGTGCTGCACATGCTGGTCGTGCCCGTCGTCGGGTACCTCTCCGATCGCGTGGGCAGGCGGCCGCTGTCGGGCATCGGCGCCGTGCTCGCGGCAGGATGGGGCTTCGTCGCCTTCCCGATGTTCGACACCGAGCAGCCGCCGATCATCATCGCCGCCGTGTGCCTCGGCCTCGTGATCCACTCGTTCATGTACGCGCCGCAGCCGGCGATCATGGCCGAGATGTTCCCGACCCGCATGCGCTACTCGGGCGTCTCGTTCGGCTACCAGGTGACGTCGATCCTCGCGGGCTCGCTCGCGCCGATCATCGCCGTGGCGCTGCTCGGCGCGACCGGGAGCTCGCTGCCGATCGCCATCTACCTCGCGTTCGCCGCGGCCGTCACGTTCGTCGCGGTGCTCGCCCTGCGCGAGACGAAGGGCTCGTCGCTGCGCGACGTCGACGAGGAGGACAGGCAGCGCCTCATCGCCGAGCGGGGCGCCGCATGAGCACCGTGGCCTGGATCGGGCTCGGCGCCATGGGCGGGCGGATGTCGGCCCACCTCGTCGAGGCGGGCGACGCCGTGCGCGGCGTCGACGTCGTGCCTGCCCTCGTCGAGGCGGCCGCTGCGCACGGCGTCGCCGCGGCGACGTCGGTCGCCGACGCCGTGCGCGTCGCCGACGTCGTCGTGCTGAGCCTGCCGCGCGGCGAGCACGTGCGGCATGTGCTCGACGGCGACGACGGCGTCTGGGCCAACGCGCAGCCCGGCACCCTCGTGCTCGACACGTCGACCGTCGACGTCGCGACGTCGCGCTGGTGCCATGACGAGTCGCGCGCCCGCGGCCACCGCTTCGTCGACGCGCCCGTCTCGGGCGGCGTCAGCGGCGCGGAGGCCGGCACCCTCACCGTCATGCTCGGCGGGGAGGACGACGACGTCGCCGACGCCGCACGCGTCGTCGCCCCGTTCGCAGGCTCGACGATCCGCGTCGGCCCCGCGACGCACGGCATCGCCGCGAAGCTCGTCAACAACATGATGCTCGGCATCGGCATGCTCGCGGTCTCGGAGGGCTCGCAGCTCGCCCGCCACCTCGGCCTCGACGCGCAGGCGTTCTGGGACGTCGCGCGGGTCTCGTCCGGCGACTCCTGGCCGCTGCGCACCTGGTATCCCGTGCCCGGCATCATCGACTCCAGCCCGGCGAACCGCGGATTCGTGCCCGGCTTCTCGACCGACCTCGCCGAGAAGGACCTGTCGCTCGCGGTCGCGGGCGCCGACGACACGGGCGTGCACGTGCCCGCGGCGCGGCTCGTGCTCGAGCAGCTGCGCGCCCTGCAGGCCGACGGGCTCGGCGGGCTCGACTGCATGCTCGTCGCGCGCTTCGCGTCGCCCGACGGCTCGCTCGAGGGGTTCGACCCGCCCGATCAGGAGCCGGCGTAGGCGCCGAGCCGCACGAGCGGCACGCGCAGCTCCTCCGGCGTGAGGGAGCCGTGCTGTCCGACCATGCCGCGCGCGGGATCGTCCTCGCGCACGTACAGCGCGCCGTTGCCGCGCATCGCGACCACGAGGTCGCCGATGCGCGGCAGCACCACGTCGTCGACGTCGCCGAGCCATCCGGTCGCCACGAGCTCGTCGCGCGTCGCGATCCAGGCGACGTCCGCGAAGGCCGCGCGCCATGCGGCGACGGTCGCATCCCACCCACCCCACGACGGGTCGCGATGCAGCTGCAGGCAGCGCGGCTCCCCCGCGACGTGCGCCACGCCGTCGAGCAGGGCGGGCGGCACGACGACGTGGCGGGACTCCGGCACGTCGACCATCCCGTGGTCGGCGGTGACGAGCACGCCGGTGCCTGACGGGATGCGGTCGACGAGCCGCGCGACGGCACCGTCGAGGCGCTCGAGCGCGTCGATCCAGGCATCCGACTGCCAGCCCTGCTCGTGGCCGATGCGATCGAGGTCGGGCACGTAGCAGCTGACGATGCCGTCGCCCGCGTGCGCAGCCGCGATCGCGGCATCGACGCGGTCGTCGATCGTGCGGGCGGCCACGTACCGCGCGCCCCGCAGCGTCGCGCGGGTGAAGCCCGAGTCGGCGTAACGGGGCTCGTTCACGACGGTGCTCGGCACCGTCGCGAGCAGCGGCGCCGCACGCTGCCACGTCTCGGGATCCATCGCGCCACCCCAGTCCCGCAGCTGGTTGCGCACGCCCGCGCCGGGCACGAGCGCGTCGTAGCCGACGATGCCGTGCCGGGCGCCGTGCCCGTGTAGAGCGACGTGAGCGCGGCGGCCGTCGTCGTCGGGAAGCCGGAGACGATGCCCTTGCGGGGTCCCGTCGCGAGCGTGCGAGCGTGCCCGGCGCGCGCGGCGAGGTTCGCGACGCCGAGCCCGTCGACGACCACGACGACGCTGCGACGGGCTCGCGGCAGCCCCAGCGGGTTGCGCTCCCCGCGCATCGCGAGGATCTGCGAGGGCAGGACGTCGGCGAGGCGCACGCCGGCTGGGCTTGCCGCAGGTAGCATCTGGACAGCCTATGACCGACATCGCCGCACCCTCCGATGGCGAGCGCATCGAGGATGTCGATGTCGCCGCCGAGATGCAGGGCTCCTTCCTCGAGTACGCCTACTCCGTCATCTACACGCGCGCCCTGCCGGATGCGCGCGACGGGCTGAAGCCCGTCCAGCGACGCATCCTGTTCCAGATGGCCGAGATGGGGCTCACGCCCGAGCGCGGCCACGTGAAGTCGGCGCGCGTCGTCGGCGACGTGATGGGCAAGCTGCACCCGCATGGCGACGCCCCCATCTACGACGCGCTCGTGCGTCTCGCGCAGGACTTCACCCTGCGCGTGCCGCTCGTCGACGGGCACGGCAACTTCGGCTCGCTCGACGACGGGCCCGCCGCCCCCCGCTACACCGAGGCACGTCTCGACGCCGCGGGCCTCTCGCTCACGGCGGGCCTCGACGAGGACGTCGTCGACTTCCAGCCGAACTACGACGGCGAGTTCCAGCAGCCCGAGGTGCTGCCTGCCTCCTACCCGAACCTGCTCGTCAACGGCGCGAGCGGCATCGCGGTCGGCATGGCGACGAACATGGCGCCCCACAACCTCATCGAGGTCGTGCAGGCGGCGAAGCACCTGCTCGAGCACCCGGACGCGACGGTCGACGACCTCATGGCGTTCGTGCCGGGCCCCGACCTGCCCGGAGGCGGCATCATCGCCGGCCTCGACGGCGTGCGAGATGCGTACGCCACCGGCAAGGGCTCGTTCAAGACGCGCGCGAAGGCGTCGATCGAGCGCACGGGACGCAGGTCGCAGCTCGTCTTCACCGAGCTGCCCTACCTCGTGGGCCCCGAGCGGGTCATCGAGAAGATCAAGGACGGCGTGCAGTCGAAGCGCCTCCAGGGGCTCTCCGACGTGCAGGACCTCACCGACCGCAAGCACGGCCTCCGCCTGGTCGTCGACGTCAAGACGGGCTTCAGCCCTGAGGCGGTGCTCGAGCAGCTGTACCGGGTGACGCCCCTCGAGGACGGCTTCTCGATCAACGCCGTCGCGCTCGTCGACGGCACGCCGCGCACGCTCGGGCTCGTCGACCTGCTGCGCGTCTACCTCGACCACCGGCTGCGGGTCGTGCGCCGTCGCAGCGAGTTCCGCCTGCGCAAGGCGCAGGATCGCCTGCACCTCGTCGAGGGCCTGCTCATCGCGATCGTCGACATCGACGAGGTCATCCAGGTCATCCGATCGAGCGAGGACTCCGCACAGGCGCGCACGCGGCTGCAGGACGTCTTCGACCTGTCGGAGGCGCAGGCCGAGTACATCCTCGAGCTGCGGCTGCGCAGGCTCACGCGCTTCTCGCGCATCGAGCTCGAGCAGGAGGCCGACGAGCTGCGCGCCCGCATCGCCGAGCTGCAGCGCATCCTCGCCGAGCCGGGGCTCCTGCGCCGCGTCGTCGCCGACGAGCTCGACGACGTCGCCGAGCGCTTCGGCACGCCCAGGCGCACGCTGCTGACGGAGGCGCGCCCGAAGCCGACGACGAAGGCGCAGGCCGCGCAGCTCGAGGTCGCCGACGAGCCGACCGCCGTCGTGCTGTCGGCGACCGGCAGGCTCGTGCGGGTCGACACCACCGAGCCGCTGCCCGCGCCCGCGAGGCGGTCGCGGCACGACGCGATCCGGGCCGAGGTGCGCACCACGACGCGCGGTGCCTTCGGCGTCGTCACGAGCGCGGGCCGAGTGCTGCGCACGACGCCGGTCGACCTCCCGTCGGTGCCGGCGACCTCCATCGGCCTCACCGCGGGCCTGAAGGTCAAGGAGCTCGTGGCGCTCGAGCGCGGCGAGGAGGTCGTGTCGCTCGTGTCGCTCGTCGACCCTCGGCCCATCCTCGTCGCGACGGCGCAGGGCACGGTCAAGCGCGTGCTGCCCTCGGCGCTGCCCGAACGCGACGAGGCCGAGCTCATCGCCCTGAAGGCCAAGGATCGCGTCGTGGGGGTCGGGCACGCGACCGACGACGACTGGGTCGTGCTCGTCGCCTCCGACGCGCAGGTGCTGCGATTCAAGGCGAAGGACGTCAACCCGCAGGGCCCGGGCGCCGCGGGCATGAAGGGCATCTCGCTGCGTGGCGACGCGACGGTGCTCTTCGCGGGCGTGGCGACGGATGCCGCACAGGTCGTGACCGTCACGGTGGCTGCCGAGACGCTCGCCGGGCTCGACGACGCGCGCGTCAAGGTGTCGGCGATCGACGAGTTCCCGCCGAAGGGGCGCGCGACCGGCGGCGTCGCCGGCCACCGCTTCCTCAAGGGCGAGACGACGCTCGCCGCAGCCTGGGCGGGCACGGCGCCGCTCGCCGTCGGCTCCGACGGCAGCCAGCGCCCGCTGCCGGAGGCGTCGGCGCGCACGGGGTCCGGCATCGCCGTCGAGCAGCCGATCGGCGCGATCGGCACGACGCTCGGAGCCTGACGCTCCGCGCCCCGACGCCCCGATCGTCGAAGGCCCTCGGTCCACCGTGCCTCGACGGTGGCCGAGGGCCTCGGCATCCGATCAGACGTCGATGCGCTCGCGGTCGAAGCCGGGCGCGTTGACGATGAACTCCTTGCGCGGGGCGACGTCGTTGCCCATGAGCAGCTCGAAGACCTGGTTCGCGCGCTCGGTGTCGGTGATGGTCACACGGCGCAGGGTGCGCTTCGTGCGATCCATCGTGGTCTCGGCGAGCTGGTCGACGTCCATCTCGCCGAGGCCCTTGTAGCGCTGCGGCTTGTCGAACGTGCGGCCCTGCTTCGCCAGCCGCGCCTGCAGCGCCGTGTTCTCGGCGTCGGAGTACGTGTACACGACCTCGCCCGGCCTGCGCCCCTGCGCCTTGACGACCGTGCGGTGCAGCGGGGGCACGGCCGCGAACACGCGACCGCCCTCGATGAGCGGCCGCGCGTACCGATGCAGCAGCGTGAGCAGCAGCGTGCGGATGTGCGCACCGTCGACGTCGGCGTCGGACAGGATGATGACCTTGCCGTAGCGAGCGGCCTCGAGCTCGAACGTGCGGCCGGAGCCGGCGCCGATCACCTGCAGGATCGCGGCGCACTCGGCGTTCGCGAGCATGTCGGCCATCGAGGCCTTCTGCACGTTGAGGATCTTGCCCCGGATCGGCAGGATCGCCTGGAACTCGGAGTCCCGGGCGGGCTTCGCCGTGCCAAGGGCCGAGTCGCCCTCGACGATGAAGAGCTCGTTCTGGGTCGTGTCCGACGAGCGGCAGTCGGCGAGCTTCGGAGGCAGCGACGACGACTCGAGCGCCGTCTTGCGCCGCTGCGTCTCCTTCAGCTGGCGTGCCGACAGACGCGCCTTCATCTCGGAGACGACCTTCTCGAGCACGAGGGCCGACTGCGCCTTGTCCTCGCGCCGCGTCGACGTGAAGCGGTCGAGCAGGCCCTGCGCCAGCACCTTGGCGACGACCTGGCGCACGGCCGGGGTGCCGAGCACCTCCTTCGTCTGGCCCTCGAACTGGGGCTCGGGAAGGCGCACGGTGACGACGGCGGTGAGGCCGGCGGAGATGTCGTCCTTCTCGAGCTTGTCGGTGCCGGCCTTGAGGCGTCGTGCGTTCGCGGCGACCTGGTCGCGCAGCACCTTCGTGAGCGACTGGTCGAAGCCCGTCTGATGCGTGCCGCCCTTCGGCGTCGCGATGATGTTGACGTACGACTGCACCACGGTGTCGTAGCCCGTGCCCCACCGCATCGCGATGTCGACCTCGCACGTGCGCTGCACCTCGCGCGAGACCATGTGCCCCGACTGCTCGTCGAGCACGGGCACCGTCTCGCTGAAGCCTCCCTCGCCCGTGATGCGCCACGTCGACGTGAGCGCCGCGTCGGGCGCGAGGAAGTCGACGAACTCCGAGATGCCGCCGTCGTAGCGGAAGGTCTGGATGCGGTCCGTCGCGTCGTCGCCCTCGGCGTCGGTCGCCGGGCCGCGGTCGTCGGCGATCTCGAGCTCGAGCCCGGGCACGAGGAAGGCCGTCTGGCGCGCGCGGCGCACGAGGCCGTCGAGCTGGAAGGCCGCGTCGCGCGTGAAGATCTGCGGATCCGCCCAGTAGCGCACGCGCGTGCCCGTGACGCCCTTCGCGACGCGGCCGACCTTGCGCAGGCGCGACCCGTCGACGAACGGCACGAAGGTCGAGGTCGGCGACGGCCCCTCGGGGCCGTCGAGGAACTCGCCGGGCTCGCCGCGATGGAAGCTCATCGCCCACGTGGCGCCGTCGCGGTCGACCTCGACGTCGAGGCGCTCGGAGAGCGCGTTGACGACCGATGCCCCCACGCCGTGGAGCCCGCCGGACGACGCGTACGCGCCGCCGCCGAACTTCCCGCCCGCGTGGAGCTTCGTGAAGATGACCTCGACGCCTGTGAGGCCCGTGCGCGGCTCGACGTCGATCGGCAGGCCGCGAGCGGTGTCGCGCACCTCGACGGAGCCGTCGGCGTGCAGCCGCACCTCGATGCGCGTGCCGTGCCCTGCGAGCGCCTCGTCGACGGAGTTGTCGATGATCTCCCAGAGGCAGTGCATGAGGCCGCGCGAGTCCGTCGACCCGATGTACATGCCGGGTCGCTTGCGCACGGCCTCGAGGCCCTCGAGGACCGAGAGGTGCCGGGCGGTGTAGTCGTTCGACGCCAACGATGCTCCTTCTGCTCGCGGCATCCAGCCTAGGCAGCGGCGACGAACCCATGGTGCAGGCACGCGGCGTACGCCCCACGCGAAACGACGCCGGATGTCGCGCGGATGCGTCCGTCCGCGTGGCAGAGTGGGTGGACGCAAGGAGAAGGAGGTACCGAAGTGAACGACACCATCTCGACCATCGACGATGCGGCCACGGCACCGCTCACCGGTCTCGATCGCTGCGACAGCTGCGGCGCGCAGGCGTACGTGCGAGCGACCATGGAGTCCGGCGTCCTCCTCTTCTGCGCCCACCACGCGACGAAGCACCGCGAGAAGCTCGCGCCGCTCGCCCTGGTGTGGCACGACGAGAGCCAGCGTCTGCTGCAGGACTGAGCGCAGACGACGAAGGGGGTCCGCCGTTCGGCGGGCCCCCTTCGCGCGTCACGCGGAGACGCGAGCGCGGCTCAGCCGAGCGGGTCGGTGAGGCGGCGCAGGAAGCGCTGCAGGCGATCCGATCGCGGGGCGTCGAACAGCTGCTCGGGCGTGCCTTGCTCGACGACGACGCCCGCGTCGAAGAAGGTCACGACGTCGGCGACCGCGCGGGCGAATGCGAGCTCGTGCGTGACGATGGCCATCGTCCAGCCCTCGTCGGCGAGCTCGCCCACGACGCGCAGCACCTCGCCGACGAGCTCCGGGTCGAGCGCGCTCGTCGGCTCGTCGAACAGCAGCATCTGGGGTCGCATCGCCATGGCGCGCACGATGCCGACGCGCTGCTGCTGCCCACCGGAGAGCTCGGAGGGGCGCGCGTCGGCCTTCTCGGCCAGGCCGACGCGGGCGAGGAGCGCCCGCGCCTGCTCCTCGGCCTCCACGCGCGGCACCCGCTGCACCACGGTCGGCCCCACCGTCACGTTGTCGAGCACCGACAGGTGCGGGAACAGGTGGTGCTGCTGGAAGACCATCGACGACAGCGCCGCGAGCCGCGTCCGATCGCGACGACCGAGACCCTCCGCGAGATCGATCGACCAGTCGGGCGTCGTCAGCGTGCCTGCCTCGGCCGTCTCGAGCCCGTTGAGCGAGCGCAGCACGGTCGTCTTGCCGGAGCCCGACGGACCGATGAGCGCGTGCACCTGCCCGGGGAAGAGGTCGAGGTCGATGCCGTGCAGCACGGTGAGGTCGCCGAACGACTTGCGCAGGCCACGGACGGACAGCAGCGGTCGGGTCATGTCGGGATCAGACGGCATGGCGCTCGAGCCTCCTCTCGAGGACGTCCTGCCCGAAGGCGAGGATCGTGCACAGCACCCAGTAGACGGCCGCGGCGACCCCGTAGATCGCGAGGAACTCCCCCGACGGCGCCGCGATCTGCTGCGCGATCCGGAACAGCTCGGTCACGAGGATCGTCGAGCACAGCGACGTGTCCTTCACGAGCGAGATGAAGGTGTTCGACAGCGGCGGCACCGACACGCGCGTCGCCTGCGGCAGGATGATGCGCCCGAGCGCCTGGCCGCGCGACATGCCGAGCATCGAGGCCGCCTCCCACTGCCCGCGAGGGATCGACAGGATCGCCGCGCGCACGACCTCGGCCGCGTAGCCGCCGACGTTGAGCGACAGCGCGATGATGGCGCTCGGCCACGGGTCGATCGTGACGCCGATCGACGGCAGGCCGAAGAACACCAGGAACAGCTGCACGAGCAGCGGCGTCCCTCGGATGAGCGAGATGTAGACGCGCGCGATGCCTGACAGCGCGGCGACGCCCGAGATGCGCATGAGCGCGAGGCCCACGGCCAGCACGAGCCCGATCGCGAACGACGCGAGCGTCAGCGGGATCGTCGCCTCGATGGCGCCGAGCGCGATCGGCCCGATCGCCGTGAGGACGAGGTCCCAGTCCATGGGCTGAGCCTAGATGTCTCAGGCCTCCGGGACGGACACGTCCTCGCCGAAGTAGCGCTCCGAGATCTCCGCGAGCGTGCCGTCGGCCGTGAGCGTCGCGATCGCCTCGTCGACGGCGGCGACGAGGTCGTCGCTGCCCTGTCGGAACGTGACGGCGGACTCGGAGACGTCCTCGGTCTCGTCGACGATCTCGACGCCGATGTCGCCGCCCTGCGCCGTCTGGTAGTCGAGGAACGTCAGGCGGTCGTTGATCGTCGCGTCGACGCGCCCCGTGCGCAGCAGCTCGACGGCCTGCGCGAAGCCCTCGACGCCCTCGACCGTCGCGCCGGACTCGGTGGCGACCTCAGCCCAGTTCGACGTGAGCGACTGCGCGCTCGTGACGCCCTCGAGGTCGTCGAAGGAGGCGATCTCGCTGTCGGTCGGCACGATGAGCACGCCGGGCGAGTAGGTGTACGGCGTCGAGAAGAGGTACCGCTCCTCGCGCTCGGGGTTGATCGAGACCTGGTTGGCGATGACGTCCCATCGGCCCGAGTCGAGGCCCGCGAAGATCGCGTCCCACTGGGTCTCCTCGAACTCGACGTCGACGCCGAGCTCGTCGGCGATCGCCGTGATCACGTCCACGTCGTAGCCCGTCAGCTCGCCCGTGCCGCCATCGGCGTGGAACGAGAACGGCGAGTACGTGCCCTCGGTGCCGACGACGAGCACGCCCGCCTCCTGCACGTCTGCGAGCGTGAGGCCGCCGGCCTCCTCCGATGCCTCGGGCTCCGAGGAGGACGAGCAGCCGGCGAGGGCGAGCGAGGCGACGGCAGCGGTGGCGGCTGCGATGCGCAGCGACTTCGAGAGAGGCATGGGTATCAGCGTTCCTTCTTGGGGGTAGAAGGCAATGCTACGACGAAGGGGCGCCACCCGATGACGGGTGACGCCCCTTGCCGTGCGCTGCAGGCGAACGGCCTACTCGAGGTAGTCGCGCAGCGCCTGCGACCGCGACGGGTGGCGCAGCTTCGCCATCGTCTTCGACTCGATCTGGCGGATGCGCTCGCGCGTGACGCCGAACGTGTCGCCGATCTGGTCGAGGGTCTTCGGCATGCCGTCGCCGAGGCCGAAGCGCATCTTGATGACGCCGGCCTCGCGCTCGGAGAGGGAGTCGAGCAGCGACTCGAGCTGTCGCTGCAGCATCGTGAAGCCCACGGCGTCGGCGGGCACGACGGCCTCGGTGTCCTCGATGAGGTCGCCGAACTCGCTGTCGCCGTCCTCGCCGAGGGGCGTGTGCAGCGAGATGGGCTCGCGGCCGTACTTCTGCACCTCGACGACCTTCTCGGGCGTCATGTCGAGCTCGCGCGCCAGCTCCTCGGGCGTGGGCTCGCGGCCCAGGTCCTGCAGCATCTGGCGCTGCACGCGGGCGAGCTTGTTGATGACCTCGACCATGTGGACCGGGATGCGGATGGTGCGCGCCTGGTCGGCCATGGCGCGGGTGATGGCCTGACGGATCCACCACGTCGCGTAGGTCGAGAACTTGAAGCCCTTCGTGTAGTCGAACTTCTCGACGGCACGGATGAGGCCCAGGTTGCCCTCCTGGATGAGGTCGAGGAACTGCATGCCTCGGCCCGTGTAGCGCTTCGCGAGCGAGACGACGAGACGCAGGTTCGCGCCCAGCAGGTGGCTCTTCGCGCGCTTGCCGTCGCGGGCGATGGCCTTGAGCTCGCGCGTGAGCCTCGGCGCCATCTTCTCGTCGGTCGCCAGCCGCTCCTCGGCGAACAGGCCCGCCTCGATGCGCATCGCGAGGTCGACCTCCTCGGCGGCGTTGAGGAGCGGCACCTTGCCGATCTGCTTCAGGTAGTCCTTGACGGGATCGGCCGTCGCGCCCGTGATGGTCGTCGAGTAGACCGGGACCTCGTCGTCCTCGTTCGTGGAGAGGATGAGGGCGCCCGTGGGCAGCTTCTCGTCGTACTGCGCGTCGCCCGACTTCTGGCCGGGACGGCGCGTGCCCTCCTCGTCGCCCTCGGCGTCGGCCGGGTCCTCGTCGGGAGCGGCTGCGGCCTCGTCGACCGGGTTGGCCTCCTTGGCGCGTCCGCGCGTCTTGGCACGAGGCGTCGTGGTGGCCGTGGCCTTCGCGGGCGCCTTCTTGGCGGCGGCGGTCGTCTTGGCGGCGGCCGTCTTGGCGGTCGTCGTCTTCGCGGTGGTGGTCTTCGCAGCGGTCGTCTTCGCGGCCGCCGTCTTGGCTGCCGGCTTCTTCGCTGCAGCCGTCGTCGTCGCGGCCGTCTCGGTCGCGTCTGCGTCGGCCTTGGCACGCGTGCTGGTGCGGGTCGCCATGGAACCTCCTGGAGGTCGGCGGGAAGGATGCGGATGCCCGACGGGTGCGAGAGAGCCTCTTGCGCCCGACGGGCCGATGTGTACCATTATAGCGCCGCGCAGCGCTACGGCATTCCCGCGCCCCCTCGTCGGCGTCGGATCGCGGCGAGCAGCGCCGACCACAGGGGCGCCACGGTCACCCCGTCATCCTCCTGCATCCGCCTGCGCGTGCGCTGCCTGGCGTGCAGCAGCATCGCGGTGCCGAGCCCGAGGGCGACGAACTGGATCGACAGCGCGATGCGGAACGCATCCCAGTCGTAGAGCCCCGCCTGCTCCCCCGCGTCGAGCCGCAGGCGGTGGATGACGTCGAGCGCGATGCCGATGAGCGCCATGAGGCAGAACGACGCCGTGAACCCGCCGACGTTCACGAAGCCGTTCGCCGAGCCGAGCGAGCGCACGGGGTTGAAGGTGCGCGCGAAGTCGAACCCGATGAGCGAGCCCGGCCCGCCGATGCCGATCGCGACGAGCATCCACACGAGCACCGGGGTCGGCGGCTGCCCGGGCCACAGCAGCACGACCGCCCACGCGAGCGCCATGTGCGCGACGATCGCGAGCACGAGGTTCGACCTGCGCATCGGGAAGCGAGCCGTGAGCAGCCCCAGCAGCGGACCGCTGACGATGCCCGTCGCCACGATGACGACGACGAGCGCCGAGGCCTCGCCGCGGGTGTAGCCGAGCCCCGACACGAGGATCGGGAAGCCCCACAGCAGGGCGAACACCGTGCCGGGCGACTGCGTGGCGAAGTGCGCCCAGAACCCCAGCTGCGTGCCGGGCAGCGCGATCGCCGAGCGCAGCCGCCGCCACCACGACGCCGGCAGCTGGATGCTGTCGGTCCGCGGCGCCTCGACGCCGGGCGGCGCGTTGCGCACGACGAGCAGCACGGCGACGACGGCGACGGCGCCCGCCGCGGCGATCGTGAGGAAGGACGGCGTCCAGCCGACGTGCTGCAGCATCCACACGAACGGCACGGCCGAGAGCAGCTGGCCGAGCTGGCCGATGTTGCCCGTCCACTGCGACAGCTGCGGCAGGCGCGGACCCGAGAACCACGTGGGCAGCAGGCGCAGCACCGAGATGAAGGTCGCGGCGTCGCCGGTGCCGACGAGGATGCGGGCGACGATCGCGACCGGCACGAGGTCGGTGACGGCGAGCAGCGCCTGGCCGGCCGCCATCAGCGTGCCGCCCACGGCGATGAGCGTGCGCGGACCGAAGCGGTCGACGAGCACCCCCACGGGGATCTGCAGCGCCGCGTACACGACGAGCTGCACGACCGCGAGGCTCGACAGCTGCGCCGCCGTCGCGTCGAACCGCTCGATGGCGTCGGGTGCGGCCGCGCCGAGCGACGAGCGGTGCAGCGTCGACACGAGGTACGCCACGAGGCACACGGCCCACGTGACCCACGCCATCCGGCCGTTCACGCGCGCATCCCGGGCTCGCTCGCCGCGAGCGTCACTGCTGCGGCGGGTCGGCGCGGCGGCGGGCGAGGTATCGCTCGAGCTCGGCCGCGATCTCGTCGGCCGTCGGCAGCGAGCCGTCCTCGTCGGTGAGCGGCGAGCGCACGCCCGCGTTCTCCATGTACGCGTCGTAGCGGGCCTCGAGGGTCGACACGAGACGCCGCAGCTCCTCGTTCGTCTCCATCTGCTGGCTCACGAGCGACTGGAACTCGCGCTCGGTCGCACGCAGCTCCTCCGTGCGGAACACGAGCCCCGTCGCGTTCGTCACGCCGTCGAGCGCGGCGAGCGCGGGCCCGGCCGTGCCGGACTCGCCCACGTAGTGCGGGACGAGCACCACGAAGGACGCCACGGGCATCTCGGGGGCGAGGCGATGCTCCAGCAGGTGCATGACCGAGGCGGGCACCGTCGACGTCGGCTTCCAGACGGAGTACGCCTCGACGAGGTCCTTGCGGTTGCCGGAGACCGTGACGCCGAGCGGTCGCGTGTGGGGCACGGGCATGGGGATCGACAGCACGATCGTCGTGCGCGCGACGCGCAGGCGCTCGGCGACGGAGCGCACGGCGTCGGCGAACCGCTCCCACATCCAGTCCGGCTCGGGCCCGGAGAGCAGGAGGAAGGGCTTGCCCGCGTCGTCCTCGCAGAGCGACATCGTGAGCGCGTGCGGCACGTACTCGGCGATGTGGTCCTCGTCGAAGAGGATGTGCGGCCTGCGCGAGCGGTGGTCGACGAGCAGGTCGGTGTCGAGCTCGACGACCGAGTGGTGCGGCAGCGTGGAGACGATGGTCGCGGCGGCGAGCTCGGCGGCGGCGCCGGCGTCGGCGAAGCCGTGCATCGCGACCACGAGGTCGAGGCCCTCGGGCACGGCGTCGTCGTCGGTGAAGGCGATGAGATCGTCGGGCCTGACCATGCCTCCAGCGTAGCCAGCGCCACCGCGCCCGAGCGTCACGCCCATAGGCTCGGAGCCATGCCCATCCCCGCGCTCTCGCTCATCGCCGCACCGGCCGACGCCACCGCCGACGTCCTCGTGCTCGGCGTCCTCGCCGCCGACGCGCCCGTCGCGGCGGGCGTCGACCCCTCGCTGCTCGCCGCCCTCGGCGTCACCGGCCGCGCCGAGCAGGTCGTGCGCGCCGTCGTCGACGGGCGCACCGTCGCGTTCGTGGGCCTCGGTCGCGTCGCGACCACCCGGGCGATGCGCGACGCGGCCGCCGCAGCGACGCGGGCCCTCGCGGGCACGCCGGCCGTCGCGATCGCCTTCCCGGTCTCCGACGCCGCCGACGTCGCGGCGGTGCTCGAGGGCGCGGCGCTCGGCGCCTACCGCTACGACCGGTACAAGGCTGCGGACGCCGCATCCGCGCCGCCCGTCGAGGTCGCGGTCGTCGTCGGCGAGGTGCACGTGACGGACGCCGTCGTCCGCACGGCGCGCGTCGTCGCCGAGGCCGTGCACCGCACGCGCGACCTGTCGAACACGCCGCCGCGCGACCTGAGCCCGGAGATCTTCGCCGACGTCGTGCGCGACGAGGCCGAGGGCCTCGGGCTCGCCGTGACCGTGCGCGACGAGGCCGCGCTCGCCGAGGAGGGCTTCGGAGGCATCCTCGGCGTCGGCCAGGGCTCCTCGCGCCCCCCGCGCCTCGTCACCGTCGAATGGGCGCCCGTGGGCGCCGAGCGCCACGTCGCGCTCGTCGGCAAGGGCATCACGTTCGACACGGGCGGGCTGTCGCTCAAGCCCGCCGACGCCATGGTGCACATGAAGCTCGACATGGCGGGTGCCGCGACGGTCTACGCCGTCGCCGCGGCCGCCGCGGCGCTGCAGCTGCCCGTGCGCGTCACCGCGTACCTGTGCCTCGCCGAGAACATGCCCTCCGGCACGGCCATCCGCCCCGACGACGTGCTCACCATCCGTGGGGGACGCACCGTCGAGGTCACGAACACCGACGCCGAGGGCCGTCTCGTGATGGCGGATGCGATCGCCCTCGCGAGCGAGACCTCGGCGGACGTCATCATCGACGTCGCGACCCTGACGGGCGCGCAGGTCGTCGCGCTCGGCAACCGGCACGCGGGCCTCATGGGCAACGACGACGCGCTCGTCGACGCCATCCGGGAGGCCTGCGACGCCGTCGACGAGGACGTGTGGCCCATGCCGCTGCCCGAGGAGCTGCTCGAGGTGCTCGAGTCGCCGATCGCCGACATCGCGAACGCGAAGGTCGGCAACCGCGCGGCGGGCATGCTCGTCGCCGGCGCGTTCCTGTCGACCTTCGTCGGCGAGCGCGACGGCGCGCCCATCCCCTGGGCGCACCTGGACATCGCGGGTCCGGCGATGAACGCCGCAGGCCCGAAGGGCACGGTGCCCACGGGCGCGACGGGTGCCGCGGTGCGCGGCCTGCTGCGTTCGCTCTCGGCCCTCTCGGGTGCGACCGCGCAGGCAGGCACCAGCAGGTAGGGTTGGGAGACGGCGGAGGCGACGCGCCGACGCCTGCCGACGAGACATCGAGGAGTGCGTGCACGTGGCCGAGAAGTTCGACATCGTCGTGCTGGGGGGTGGCAGTGCCGGCTACGCCGTCGCGCTGCGAGCCATCCAGCTCGGGAAGACCGCCGCGATCATCGAGAAGGACAAGCTCGGTGGCACGTGCCTGCACCGCGGCTGCATCCCCACGAAGGCGATGCTCCACTCGTCCGAGGTCGCCGATGCCGTGCGCGACGCCGGCCACGCCGGCGTGCAGGCCGAGCTCAAGGGCATCGACATCCAGGCCGTGAAGGGCTTCCGCGAGGAGATCGTCGCGAAGAAGTTCAAGGGCCTGCAGGGCCTCATCAAGTCGAAGGGCGTCACGGTCTTCGAGGGCCTGGGTCGCCTGACCTCCCCCACGACCGTGCAGGTCGGCGACCAGACGATCGAGGCAGGCAACGTCGTGCTCGCGACCGGCTCGTTCTCGAAGACCCTCCCGGGCCTCGCCATCGAGGGTCGCGTCATCACGAGCGAGCAGGCCCTGCAGCTCGACTGGATCCCCCGCCACGTCATCGTGCTCGGCGGCGGCGTCATCGGCGTCGAGTTCGCGAGCGTCTGGCGCGGCTTCGGCGCCGAGGTCACGATCATCGAGGGCCTCCCCCACCTCGTGCCCAACGAGGAGGAGTCGATCTCGAAGCAGCTCGAGCGCCAGTACAAGAAGCGCGGCATCCAGTTCAAGCTCGGTGCGCGCTTCTCCGGCGTCACGCAGGACGACTCCGGCGTGCACGTCTCGCTCGAGTCGGGCGAGACGATCGATGCCGACCTCATGCTCGTCGCCGTCGGTCGAGGCCCCGTGACGCAGGACCTCGGGTTCGAGGAGGTCGGCATCGCCATGGACCGCGGGTTCGTCACGGTCGACGACCGGCTGCAGACGAGCGTCCCCGGCGTCTACGCCGTCGGCGACATCACGCCCGGCCTGCAGCTCGCGCACCGCAGCTACCAGCACGGCATCTTCGTCGCCGAGGAGATCGCGGGCCTCGAGCCCCGCATGGTCGACGACGTCAACATCCCCAAGGTCACCTACAGCGACCCCGAGATCACGTCGGTCGGCTACACCGAGGCGAAGGCCAAGGAGCAGTTCGGCGCCGACGCGATCGAGACGTACGAGTACTCGCTCGCCGGCAACGCGAAGAGCGAGATCGTCGGCACGTCGGGCTCGGTCAAGGCCGTGCGCGTCAAGGACGGCCCCGTCGTCGGCATGCACATGATCGGTCGCCGCGTCAGCGAGCTCGCTGGCGAGGCCCAGCTCATCGTGAACTGGGAGGCCTACCCCGAGGACGTCGCCTCGCTGCTCCACGCCCACCCCACCCAGGGCGAGTCGCTCGGCGAGACGATGCTGAAGCTCGCCGGCAAGCCGCTCCACGCCATCTAGGAGACACCGCATGGCTGACATCACCCTGCCCGCGCTCGGCGAGAGCGTCACCGAGGGCACCATCACCCGCTGGCTCAAGCAGGTCGGCGACACCGTCGAGGTCGACGAGCCGCTCGTCGAGATCTCGACCGACAAGGTCGACACCGAGGTCCCCTCGCCCATCGCCGGCACGATCACCGAGATCCTCGCCGACGAGGACGACACCGTCGACGTCGGCGCCGTGATCGCTCGCGTCGGCGACGCGAGCGACGCGGCCGCCGACGACGCTCCCGCCGAGGAGCCCGCCGCCGAGGAGGAGGCCCCGGCCGCCGAGTCGGGCACGACCTCCGAGGCCGAGACCTCCGAGCCGGAGGCCCCGTCGACCGAGTCCCCCGAGCCGGCTGCCGCGCCCGAGGCCGGCACGAGCGACGCCGGTGGCGACGCGACCGACATCACGCTCCCCGCGCTCGGGGAGTCGGTCACCGAGGGCACGATCACCCGCTGGCTCAAGCAGGTCGGCGACACGGTCGAGGTCGACGAGCCGCTCGTCGAGATCTCGACCGACAAGGTCGACACCGAGGTGCCCTCCCCCGTGGCGGGCACGATCTCGGAGATCCTCGCGAACGAGGACGACACCGTCGACGTCGGCGCCGTCATCGCCCGCGTCGGTGGCTCGGCAGGAGGCTCGGGCTCGTCCGACGCACCCGCCGAGGAGGCACCGGCCGCGGAGCCCGAGCAGGAGGAGCCGAAGCAGGAGGCTGAGCCCGCCCAGGCGCCCGCGCCCGTGCAAGACATCCCGCCCGCGCCGAAGGCGCCCGAGGCTCCGAAGCAGGAGGCTCCGAAGCAGGAGGCTCCGAAGCAGGAGGCTCCGAAGCAGGAGGCTCCGAAGCAGGAGGCTCCGAAGCAGGAGGCCCCGGCGGCGCCGCGTGCGCAGGCTCCGGCAGCGCCGGCCACGTCGAGCGCCTCGGTGTACGTCACCCCGATCGTGCGCAAGCTCGCGCACGAGCGCGGCGTCGACCTCGCGTCGGTGCAGGGCACGGGCGTCGGCGGTCGCATCCGCAAGGAGGACGTGCTGTCCGCCGCGACGGCGGCTCCCGCAGCCGCCGAGTCGGCACCCGCCGCAGCGTCCGCGTCCGCCCCGATCGAGGACTCGCCGCTGCGCGGCACGACCGCGAAGATGTCGCGCCTGCGCAAGGTGGTCGCGAAGCGCGCGGTCGAGTCGATGCAGACGACGGCGCAGCTCACGACGGTCGTCGAGGTCGACGTCACGAAGGTCGCGCAGCTGCGCGACCGCGTGAAGGGTCGCTTCCTCGAGACGACCGGCCAGAAGCTGTCGTTCCTGCCGTTCTTCTCGCTCGCGGCGGTCGAGGCGCTCCGTGCGCACCCGATCATCAACGCGACCGACGACGGCGAGGAGATCACGTACCCCGCGGGCGAGCACCTCTCGATGGCGGTCGACACCGAGCGCGGCCTGCTGACCCCGGTCATTAAGGACGCGGGGAAGCTCGACCTGCGCGGCTTCGCCGAGCAGATCGCCGACCTGGCGTCGCGCACGCGCGACAACAAGCTCGGCCCAGACGAGCTCGCGGGCGGCACGTTCACGCTGACGAACACGGGCTCGCGCGGCGCGCTGTTCGACACCCCCGTGGTGTTCCAGCCGCAGCGTGCGATCCTCGGCGTCGGCACGGTCGTGAAGCGTCCCGTCGTCGTCTCGGTCGATGGCCAGGACTCGATCGCCGTGCGCTCGATGGTGTACCTCGCGCTGTCGTACGACCACCGCATCATCGACGGCGCCGACGCGGCCCGCTACCTCACGCAGGTGAAGCAGCGGCTCGAGGGCGGCGACTTCGAGGGGCAGCTGGGCATCTGAGCCCTCGGGCTGCCTAGGCAGCCCACGCGTCCCGCAGCATCCAGCCGGCGTCGGTCCTCACCACGAGGACCGACGCCGGCTCGCTGCTGCTGGCGACCTCGACGAGCACGGCGTCGCCGAGCACCGCGACCTCGGCGTAGGCGGCATCGGCGGGCAGACGCCACGTCGACGACGCCGCGCCGCCCGTGGGGTCGAGGATGCCGGCCAGGCACGCGGCGTCGCCCTCGCCGAGGCAGCGCTCGCGTGCGGCGAGCAGCGCGGCCGCCGCGTCGACCGCGGTCTCTGCCGCCGCAGGCATGCCCACCGGCACGGCAGCGCCTGCCTCGAGCACGGGCGACGCGCTCGGCCGCGACGCCGACTCGTCGGCCTCCGATGCTCCCGCGCCACCGAGCGCGAGCGCGACGACGAGCGCCGCGGCGCCCGCGCCAGCCGCGATCCACACGGGCCGGCGCACGAGCGCCAGCTGCGCGAGCACCTGCTGCGCCCAGCGCACGAGCACGTGCGCTCGAACCTCGGAGCGCGGCCGCTCGCGCGACGGGCGCTGCACGGCGCTCGGCTCGGCTGCTCCGTGCTCGATGGGCGTCGCCGACCACGCGGCCAGCAGCGCGGCCGATGCGGCACGTGCGTCGCGTGCGCCGAGCGCGTTGGCCACCGCCCGCGGCACGGCCTCGCCGCACGCGGCGAGCAGCTCGTCGACGAGCGCGCCGAGCGCCAGGCAGTCGGCCGCGACGCCCGCGTCGGCCTCGCGCCACGCGAGCGTCGGGCGATCGGTGACGAGCCGGGCTCCCACGCCCTCGAGCGCGGGCGCGCCGTCGGCGTCGAGCACGATGGACCGCAGGTCGATGCGCCCGGCGATCGCGCCCGCGGCGTGGAGCGCGCCCGCGGCGTCGAGCACGGGCACCGCGATCGTGACGGCCTCGCCGACGCGCGGCGCCGTGCGCCCGAGCAGCCACGACGCCGCGGTCTCGGTCGCCATGGGTCGCACGAGCACGACGGCGCCGTCGACCGTCGCGACGTCGAGCACCGGCAGCAGATGCGGATGCGCCACGGCCAGCAGCGCCTCCGCCTCCGCGGCGAGACCCATGGCGGTCTCGCCGTCAGCGACGTGGAGCGCGACGGCCTCGTCGCCGAACGCCGCGAGCACGCGCCGCTCACCCTCCTCGCGGACGACGCGCACGATCCGATGCCCAGCGATCTGCTCCATGGGCACACCGTGCACCCTCGCCGCCGATCGGCGAGCACGCCGACGTCGGCGTGTGGATGGCGCGACGCTGTTCGGGAGCGTCATCCCTGGCCTCCCGCGAGCGATATCCTGAGGACATGGCGCAGCCGAAGGACGCAAGGGAGCCGGGTCGTCTCCGGACGATGTGGCGCATCTTCCAGATGACCCGCAAGCAGGATCGGCTGCTGCTGCCGCTCATGGCGGGCGCCGCGCTGCTGCCGATCGCGCTCGGCATCGTGCTGGCGATCGTCGTCGCCCGCGGCGACGTGCTCTTCACCATCCTGTGGATCGTCATGGGCGTGCTCGTGGGCTTCACGCTCGTGCTGTCCACGCTGACGTGGCGCGCCGAGAAGCTCGCGTTCTCGCAGATCGAGGGCAAGCCTGGCGCCGTGGGCGCCGTGCTCTCGAGCGGCCTGCGTGGCTCGTGGCAGACGAGCGAGATGCCCGTCGCCGTCAACACGAAGACGCAGGACGCGGTCTACCGCGCCGTCGGCCGCCCGGGCATCGTCCTCATCGCCGAGGGCCCGCAGAGCCGCACGCAGCGCCTCGTGCAGGACGAGCAGCGCAAGATCAAGCGCATCGTGCCGAACGTGGCGATCCACGTGCTGCAGATCGGCCCCGACTCCGACCTGCAGCTGCGCAAGATGACGCGCTCGATGCGTCGCCTCAAGAACGCGCTGACGCGCGCCGAGGTCATCGCGGTCGGCAACCGCCTCTCGAGCCTCGGCGGCATGCAGATGCCGATCCCCAAGGGCATCGACCCCCGCCGCATGCGCGCAGGTCGGCCTCGCTGACCCACGGCATCCGCCCAGCCGCCTCGACCTCGCTCGATGGATGCGGCAGGGTGGAGGCATGACGACGCACGCGCGCCGCACGACGACCTCCCGGTCGGCGGGCGGCGCGTCGTCGTCCGACCCCGCGTGCGCCTGCACGCCGCCCGCGGCGCGTCGACCTCGACGCGCCGCGTAACGTGCCGGAAACAATGGCGTCACGTCCGGGCAACGGCGCGGCCATAGCGTCGTGACCACGGCGCGTCGCGCGCCCACCCCCAAGGAGCAAGGAGCGACATGTTCAAGGATTCGTCTGAGGTTCTCGCGTTCATCACGGAGGAGGACGTCAAGTTCCTCGACATCCGGTTCACGGATCTCCCCGGTGTGCAGCAGCACTTCAACATCCCGGCCTCCACGGTCGACGAGGACTTCTTCACGGTGGGTCAGCTGTTCGACGGCTCCTCGATCCGCGGCTTCCAGGGCATCGCGGAGTCTGACCTCCAGCTGATCCCCGACGTCACGACCGCGTACCTCGACCCGTTCCGCGAGTCGAAGACGCTCATCATGATCTTCGACATCTACAACCCGCGCACGGGCGAGATCTACCACCGCGACCCGCGCCAGGTCGCGCACAAGGCCGAGCAGTACCTCGCATCGACCGGCATCGCCGACACGGCGTTCTTCGCGCCCGAGGCCGAGTTCTACGTCTTCGACGACGTGCGCTACGAGGTCAAGCAGCACCAGTCGTTCTACGCCGTCGACTCCGAGGAGGGCGCGTGGAACACGGGCCGCGTCGAGGAGGGTGGCAACCTCGGCAACAAGACGCCCTTCAAGGGCGGCTACTTCCCCGTCTCCCCCGTCGACAAGCAGGCCGACCTGCGTGACGACATGTCGCTGAAGCTCATCGATGCGGGCCTCGAGCTCGAGCGCTCGCACCACGAGGTCGGCACGGGCGGCCAGGCCGAGATCAACTACAAGTTCTCGACGCTCGTGCGCTCGGCGGACGACATCCTGAAGTTCAAGTACATCATCAAGAACACGGCCGAGGAGTGGGGCAAGACGGCGACCTTCATGCCGAAGCCGCTGTTCGGCGACAACGGCTCGGGCATGCACACGCACCAGTCGCTGTGGAAGGACGGCGAGCCGCTGTTCTACGACGCGAACGGCTACGGCAGCCTGTCGGACGTCGCCCGTTGGTACATCGGCGGCATCCTCGCGCACGCGCCGGCGCTGCTCGCGTTCACGAACCCCACGCTGAACTCGTACCGCCGTCTCGTGAAGGGCTTCGAGGCTCCCGTGAACCTCGTCTACTCGGCCGGCAACCGCTCGGCGGCCATCCGCATCCCGATCACGGGCACGAACCCCAAGGCGAAGCGCATCGAGTTCCGCGCCCCCGACGCCTCGGGCAACCCGTACCTCGCATTCGCGGCGCAGCTCATGGCGGGCCTCGACGGCATCAAGAACCGCATCGAGCCGCACGAGCCCGTCGACAAGGACCTCTACGAGCTGCCGCCCGAGGAGGCCAAGAGCATCCCCCAGGTGCCGGGGTCGCTCGAGGAGGCGCTCGCAGCGCTCGAGGCCGACCACCAGTTCCTGCTCGAGGGCAACGTGTTCACCGAAGACCTCATCCAGACCTGGGTCGAGTACAAGCGCGAGAACGAGATCCTCCCCGCCGCGCTGCGTCCGCACCCCTTCGAGTACGAGCTGTACTTCGGGGTCTGATCGACGCCGTCGATCCGCATCAGACGGGGGCCGGGTTCCTTGGGGGGACCCGGCCCCTTCCCCATGCCCGCAGCGGCTCGTCGCGACGGATCCGAGCGATCGTGTCGATCGGGAGGCGGCTCGTCCGTCATGGATGTGGAGGCGCACGCCGCGCCTCGACACGACGAGAGGACGAGGCCGTGGCCATGATCACCGCATTCGAGAGCGTGACGCTCGACGGCGTGCTGCAGGGGCTCGGACGCCCCGACGAGGACACGCGGGGCGGCTTCGCCCACGGCGGCTGGGGCGCCGACTACCAGGACGACGTCTCGATGGCCTACGCGGCCGAGGGGATGGGCGAGGAGGGCGCGCTGCTCCTCGGGCGACGGACGTACGAGGACCTCCTCGGCTTCTGGACCTCGCTCGGCGAGCCGAACCCGTTCACGGACGTGCTGCTCCGCACCGAGAAGCACGTCGTCTCGCGGTCAGAGGACACGGCGCTCGCCTTCCCGAGCAGCACCCTGCACGCCGGCGACGCGGACGAGACCGTCGCGCGGCTGCGCGACGCATCGGACGTGCCGCTCACGATCCTCGGATCGGGCGAGCTCGTGCGGGCGCTGCACGCCGCGCGGCTCGTGGACCGCTTCGTGCTGCAGATCCACCCGATCGTGCTCGGCAGCGGCACGCGGCTGTTCGGTGACGGCGATCGCGCCGATCTCCGGCTCGAGCGCAGCATCCCCACGACGACGGGTGTCATCATCGCCGAGTACGCGATCGAGCGAGAGGGATCCTGATGCGCTACACGCTGCTGCTGCACTACCCCGAGATGTCGGGCGAGCTCGACGAGGAGGCGCTGCGTGCCGGGCAGGAGGCCTTCGCCTCGTATGCCGCGACGCTGCACGCCGCCGGCGTCCTCCTGACGGCGGAGGTGCTGCAGGAGAGCCATGCGTCCACGACCGTCCGCGTGATAGACGGCGCGCTGCGCGTGCAGGACGGCCCGTTCGTGGACTCGAAGGACCAGCTCGGCGGCACCGTCGTCATCGACGTCGACGACCTCGATGCCGCGATCGGCTGGGCGTCGCAGGCGCCCAACGCGACGTGGGGCGCCGTCGAGGTGCGTGCCGGTGCGACGCACGTCGTCGACGGGATCTGGGTGCCCAGCGCGTGAGCGACGCCGCCGCCGCCGCGGCGCACGTCGCGCGCACGTCGTACGGCAGGCTCGTGAGCCTGCTCGCCGCGTCGACGCGTGACGTCGCCCTCGCCCAGGACGCACTGCAGGGCGCGCTCGAGCAGGCGCTGCGGCGTTGGCCGATCGACGGCGTGCCGGAGCGTCCGGAGGCCTGGATCATGACGGTGGCGAGGAACCGGCAGCGCGACGTGCTGGGTTCGGCGGTGCGACGCGACGTGCCCATCGCGGTCGAGCCGCTCGTCGATCCGCTCGCAGCCGTCGACCCGGATGCGATCGGCGATCGCAGGCTCGAGCTGCTGTTCGCGTGCGCGCACCCGGCGATCGACGAGGCCGTGCGCGCGCCGCTCATGCTGCAGACGGTGCTCGGCTTCGAGGCCGGGCAGGTGGCTGCGGCCTTCGCCGTGGCGCCCGCGACCATGGCGCAGCGGCTCGTGCGCGCGAAGCGACGCATCAGGGATGCGGGCATCCCCT
Source organism: Agrococcus sp. GCM10030265 (assembly GCF_042666675.1). NCBI lineage: Bacteria > Bacillati > Actinomycetota > Actinomycetes > Micrococcales > Microbacteriaceae > Agrococcus > Agrococcus sp. GCM10030265. The sequence goes on along the minus strand of NZ_JBHTCZ010000002.1, from coordinate 263,490 downwards.
TCCGCATCCCCGATCGACGCTCGATGCCCGAGCGGCTGCCTGCCGTGCTCGAGGCGATCTACGGCTGCGCAGCCCTGACCTGGCGAGACACCGCCTCGGACACGGCGTCGATGGCGGGCGAGGCGCGGCACGTGGCGATCGCGGTCGCGCGGTCGCTCGGCTCCGAGCGGGAGGCGTGGGCGCTCGCGGCGCTCATCTCGCTCTCGCTCGCCCGACGCGCACCCACGTACGTGCCGCTCGACGAGCAGGCTCCCGCCGACTGGGATGCGGCGCTGATCACCGAGGGCCGAGGCCTGCTCGCACGCGCGCAGGGGCCCGGTCCGCCCGGCCGGTTCGAGCTCGAGGCGGCCATCCAGGCCGTGCACTGCGCTCGACGCGAGACGGGGGCGACCGACTGGGCGGCGCTCGAGACCCTCTACGACGCGGTGCTCGTCGTCGCACCCACCGCGGGCGCGGTCGTCGCACGCGCCGCGGTGGTCGGCCGGCGGCACGGCCCGGTCGCCGGCCTCGCCGCCCTCGGCGACGAGCGCCCGATGCAGGCGTGGTGGGCCGTGCGGGCACGGTTGCTCGCCGACGCGGATCGGGCGGGCGAGGCGCGCGACGCGTGGCTGCACGCCGCGTCGCTCGCGGGGGACGACTCCGTGCGCGAGCACCTGCTCGCCCTCGCGCGCGGCGCGCGCTGACTCAGCCCCAGAAGCGCTCGTCGAAGACCTTCCGAGCGAGCCTCGTCGCCCGCAGGTACTCCTCCTCCATCGCCGTCGCGCTGCCCTGCGGCCTGCCCATGAGACGCGCGACGGTCTCGAGCTGCATGCGATCGGTCGGCAGCAGGTCGATCGTGCGAGCCTGTGCGAGCGCGAGCGCGTTGCGCAGCCGTGACGCGAGCAGCCACGCACGCCGCAGGATCGCGGCGTCGCGCGCCGTGATCGCCTCCGCCTCGACGAGCCCGGACAGCGCCATGAGCGTCGTCGCGTGCCGTGCGCGCGCGTCGTCGGACGGCTGCTGCAGCTGCAGCAGCTGCACGAGCCACTCGACGTCGCTGAGCGAGCCCCGACCGAGCTTCAGATGTCGCGTCCTGTCGGCGTTCTGCGGCAGCCGCTCGGCCTCGACGCGGGCCTTGATGCGTCGCACCTCCCGCGCATCCGCCTGCGAGAAGCCCGCGCGCTCGCGCTCGACCGCGGCGATGTCGAGCAGCGCGTCCGCGAGGCGCGCGTCGCCCGCGAAGGGGGCGGCTCGCAGCAGCGCCTGGCGCTCCCAGACCTCGCCCCACCGCTCGTAGTACGCCGCGTACGACGCGAGCGTGCGCACGAGCGGACCCTGCCGACCCTCGGGCCGCAGCCCGGCGTCGAGCTCGAACTTCACCGACGGGTCCTGCACGACCTCGCTCGCCTGTCGCACCGCGCGCATCGCGGCGTCGAGGTCGGCCTCGTCGCCGCAGACCCACAGCACGTCGACGTCCGAGCCGAAGCCGATCTCGCGACCGCCCGTGCGACCCATGCTGACGACGCCGATCGCGACGCCCCCGCCCACGAGGTCGAGCGCCGCGTCGATCGCGACCGCGGCGATCTGCGTGAGCCGCTCCCCCGTCTCGAGCACGTCGTCGACGCCGAGCGCCGACGCGAGCGCGGCGCGCAGCAGCTCGCGCCGACGCAGGGTGCGCAGCGCCTTCTGTGCCGCGTCGCGGTCGTCGCGATGCCGTTCGACGAGCGATCGCGCCTCGTCGGCGAGCTGCGCCTGCGGCACGGCCTGCAGTCGTGCCTCGTCGGCGAGCCAGTGCGCCGCCTCCGGGATGCGCTCGAGCAGCGTCGCGATGAGCCTCGATGACGACAGCACCGTCATGAGCCGCTGCGCCGCGAGCTCGGAGTCGCGCAGCATCCGCAGGTACCACGGCGACTCGCCGAGCGCCTCCGAGAGCCGACGGAACGCGAGCAGCCCCATGTCGGGATCCGGACCCTCCGACAGCCACGCGAGCAGCACGGGCAGCAGCACCTTCTGGATCTGCGACCGGCGCGTGACGCCCGTGGTGAGCGCCGCGATCTGCGCGAGGGCACCCTTCGGGTCGCGGAACCCGCTGGCCTCGAGTCGCGCGCGGGCAGCCTCGGAGGTGAGCTGCGTCGATCCGTCGGGCAGCGCCGCGACCGCCGCGAGCAGCGGGCGGTAGAACAGCCGCTCGTGGAGCCTGCGCACCTCGCGCTTCGTCGTCTGCCAGCGTTCGAGCATGGCGTCGGCGTCGGCGAAGCCCGCCGCGCGCGCGAGCGACCGCTGCGCGTCGGCATCGGAGGGCATGAGGTGCGTACGGCTGAGCCGTGCGAGCTGCGCCCGGTGCTCGAGCACGCGCAGCAGCCGGTAGTCGTCGGCGAACTCGCCGGCCTCGAGCCTGCCGATCATGCCCGCGTCGGCCAGCGCGTCGATCGCGACCAGCGTGCCGCGCTGCCGCACGCGCTCGTCCTCGGCGCCGTGCACGAGCTGCAGGAGCTGGATCGTGAACTCGACGTCGCGCAGGCCGCCCGGCCCGAGCTTCAGCTGCCAGTCGACCTCGGCAGCGGGGATGTGCTCGGTCACGCGCTCGCGCATCCGCTGCACCGACTCGACGAAGCCGTCGCGCGACGACGACTGCCACACCTTCGAGCGCACCGCCTCCTCGTAGGCGGCGCCGAGCTCGACGTCGCCGGCGATGGGCCGCGCCTTGAGCAGCGCCTGGAACTCCCACGACTTCGCCCACCGGTCGTAGTAGGCGACGTGGCTCTCGAGCGTGCGCGACAGCACGCCGTCCTTGCCCTCGGGTCGGAGGTTGGCGTCGACCTCCCAGAGCATGGGCTCGCGTGCGGCCTCGACGCATCCCGCCGTCGTCTCGCGTGCGAGCGCCTGCCCGATCTGCGCCGCACGCTCCTCGGTGAGCCGAGGCGCGCCCTCGTCGTCGAGCGCCGAGCCGTGCACCCAGATGACGTCGACGTCGCTGAGCACGTTGAGCTCGCGCGCGCCCGTCTTGCCCATGCCGATGACCGCGAACGTCGTCGCCGCCACGTCGTCGGCGCCGAAGCGCTGGGCGACGGTGCGCCGAGCGACGGCGAGGCTCGCCTCGAGCGCCGCCGCCGCGGCGTCGGCCAGCGCGGCGCTCACGGCCTGCACGTGCGCGACGGGATCGGCCTGCGCCAGGTCGAAGGCGACGATCTCGATGAGATGCCAGCGGTAGCGGCGACGCAGGGCGACGATGGCGTCGGCTCGCGTCAGCGCCTCGTCGGCCACCGCGTCCTGCAGGCTCGCGCGCAGCGTCTCGGCGCTCGGCAGCGCCTGCGGCACGAGCGCGTCGAGCAGCGCCGGGAACCGCTCGATGCTCGAGGCGAGACCCGTGGATGCGCCGAGCACGCGCAGCAGCGACGCGCCGGCGTCCGCGTCGGCGAGGGTCGCCGCGAGCGGCAGCCCCGCGCGGTGCAGGCGCGCGATGGCCTGCAGCGCGCGATCGGGATCGGCGGCGAGGCGCAGGTCGTCGACCCGCGCGCCCAGCACGCCCTCGACCTCCTCGAGCAGCTGCGCGGCCTCGCTCGGCGCGCGGAAGCCCAGTCGCGCGAGGCGCGACGTCGTCGTCTCGGCACGCATGGCGTCAGCGCTCCCGGGCGTCGCGCAGCGTCACAGCAGCGTGAGGTTGGCCTCGAGCTCGTACTGCGTCACCTGGGCGCGGTAGCGGGTCCAGTCCTCGCGCTTCGACTGCAGGAAGAACTCGAACACCTGCTCGCCGAGGGTCTCGGCGACGAGCTCGGAGTCCTCCATGAGGCTCAGCGCCCGGTCGAGGCTCGACGGCAGCGGCTCGTAGCCGAGGGCTCGGCGCTCCTTGTCGGTGAGGCTCCACACCTCGGTCGTCGCCTCCTCGGGCAGCTCGTAGCCCTCCTCGATGCCCTTCAGCCCCGCGGCGAGCATGACGGAGAACGCGAGGTACGGGTTCGCGGCCGCATCGATGCCGCGGTACTCGACGCGCGCCGACTGCGGCTTGTTCGACAGCGGCACGCGCACGAGCGCGGAGCGGTTGTTGTGCCCCCACGAGATGTGGCTCGGGGCCTCGTCGCCCGCCCACAGGCGCTTGTAGGAGTTCACGAACTGGTTCGTCACGGCCGTGAACTCGGGAGCGTGCCGCAGCAGGCCTGCGACGAACTGCCGACCCGTCTTCGAGATGCGGTACTGGCCAGCGGGGTCGTGGAACGCGTTCTGCTCGCCCTCGAACAGCGACATGTGCGTGTGCATGCCGGAGCCCGGCTTCGACTGCAGCGGCTTCGGCATGAACGTGGCGTGCACGCCCTGCGCGATCGCGACCTCCTTCACCACGGTGCGGAAGGTCTGGATGTTGTCGGCGGTCGAGAGCGCGTCGGCGTACCGCAGGTCGATCTCGTTCTGACCGGGACCAGCCTCGTGGTGGCTGAACTCCACCGAGATGCCCAGATCCTCGAGCATGCGCACGCTCGCGCGGCGGAAGTCGTTGGCCGTGCCGCCGGGCACGTTGTCGAAGTAGCCGGCCTGGTCGACGGGCGTCGGGTTCGACGCGTCGGCGTCCTTCAGCAGGTAGAACTCGCACTCGGGGTGCGTGTAGAAGGAGAAGCCGCGCTCGGCGGCCTTCGCGAGCGCGCGCTTCAGCACGTTGCGCGGGTCGGCTGCCGCGCCCTCGCCATCGGGCGTGAGGATGTCGCAGAACATGCGAGCGGTCGGGTCGACCTCGCCGCGCCACGGCAGCACCTGGAAGGTCGCCGGGTCGGGACGCGCGATGACGTCGGCCTCGGAGGCCGTCGTGAGGCCCTCGATCGACGAGCCGTCGATGCCGAGGCCCTCGGCGAAGGCGCTCTCGACCTCCGCGGGGGCGATCGCGACCGACTTCAGGGTGCCGAGCACGTCGGTGAACCACAGGCGCACGAACTTGACGCCGCGCTCCTCGATCGTGCGGAGCACGAAGTCACGCTGCTTGTCCATCGGGTCCCTTCCCTCGCGAGGTCTTCAGGCTATCGGGGCGTGCGCTCGGCGGCCGTCGACGGCAGGGCCGCCTCCAGCTCGGCGAGCCATGCCGCCGCGCTCGCGTCCGACGGCATCCGCCAGTCGCCGCGCGGGCTCAGCGAGCCGCCTGCGACGACCTTGGGGCCGTTGGGCAGGGCCGAGCGCTTGAACTGGTGCTGGAAGAACCGGGTGACGAAGACCTCGAGCCAGTGCCGGATCGTCGGCAGGTCGTAGGCGGCGCGCCGGTCGGCGGGGTAGCCGGCCGGCCACGAGCCCGCGGCGGCGTCGCCCCACGCGTGCATGGCGAGGAAGGCGATCTTCGACGGCCGGTAGCCGCGGCGCAGCACGTGGAAGAGCGTGAAGTCCTGCAGCGCGTACGGGCCGATCGCGTCCTCGGTGGACTGCATCGCGCCGTCGGCCGTCTGCGGCACGAGCTCGGGGCTGATCTCCTGCCCGACGATCGCGGTGAGGACGCGGCCCACGTCGTCGCCGAACTGGCCGGTGTCGACGACCCAGCGGATGAGGTGCTGGATGAGGGTCTTCGGGATGCCGCCGTTGACGCCGTAGTGCGACATGTGGTCGCCCACGCCGTAGGTGCACCAGCCGAGCGCGAGCTCGGACAGGTCGCCGGTGCCGAGCACGATGCCGCCGCGCTGGTTCGCGATGCGGAAGAGCAGGTCGGTGCGCAGACCGGCCTGCACGTTCTCGAACGTCACGTCGTAGACGGGCTCGCCGTCGCCCGCCGGATGCCCGATCGTCTGCAGCAGGCTCGTCGCGACGGGACGGATGTCGAGCTCCTCCCACGTGACGCCGAGCGACTCCATGAGCGCGATGGCGTTCGAGCGCGTGCCGGCGCTCGTCGCGAAGCCGGGCATCGTGAACGCGAGGATGTCGGTCACCGGGCGGCCGAGACGCTCGAGCGCCTTCGCCGCGACGATGAGCGCATGCGTCGAGTCGAGGCCGCCGGAGACCCCGATGACGATGCGCGGGCGGTACGCGTCGGTCGACAGGGCTCGCAGCCGCTGCTCGAGGCCCGAGACCTGGATGTTGTACGCCTCGTAGCAGTCGAGCGCGAGCCGCGCCGGGTCGTCGGGCACGAACGGGAAGCGGTCGACGCTGCGGCGCAGGCCGACGTCGGCGGTGGTGGGCTCGAGCTCGACGTGGATCTCGCGCACGCCCGGCACGCCGATCATCGCGCCGTTCTGGTCGAACGAGCCCTGCCGCATCCGCTCCTGCCGCAGGCGGTCGAGATCGACGTCGACGATCGTCTCGGCCGGGCCGGAGGGGAAGCGCTCGGACTCCCCCAGCAGGTCGCCGAGCTCGTAGACCATCGTCATGCCGTCCCACGACAGGTCGGTCGACGACTCCCCCTCGCTCGCCGCGGCGTACGCGTACACGGCGTTGCCGCGAACCGACGCGGACCGCGCGAGGAGGTGGCGATCCTCGGCGCGACCGACGGTGATGGGCGAGGCCGACAGGTTGAGCAGCACGGTCGCGCCGGCGAGCGCCGCGAGCGACGACGGCGGCACGGGCACCCACATGTCCTCGCAGATCTCGGCGTGGATCGCGAGGCCGGGCACGTCGTCGGCGACGACCACGAGATCGGGGCCGCACGGCAGCTCGCCCTCGTCGTCGGCGCCCGGCCAGTGGGGGCGCTGGATCGCCGCAGGCGCACGCGAGCCCTCGGCGAACCACCGCAGCTCGTAGAACTCGCGGTAGTTCGGCAGCGACATCTTCGGCACCACCCCGAGCACGACGCCGCGGTGCAGCAGCACCGCGCAGTTGAAGACGCGCGACCCCATCGCGAGCGGCGCCCCCACGGCCACGATCGTCGCGCAGTCGGCCGTCGCCTCCGCGAGGTCGACGACGGCGCGGTCGACGGCGTCGAGCAGCACGTCCTGCAGGTGGAGGTCGTCGAGCGCGTAGCCAGACAGCGACAGCTCGGGGAAGACGGCGACGGCGACGCCCTCGGCGTCGAGCGCGCGCACGCGCTCGGCGATGCGCTCGGCGTTCACGGCCGGCTGCGCGAGCGCGACCGGCAGCGTGCACGCGGCGACGCGGGCGAATCCGTGGGCGTAGGCGCTGCGGAACGCATCCATGGCTCGATCCTCGCAGACGCAGGCCCCGCATCGGAGCCCTGGCACCGGTGGGTAGGCTCGCTCGCATGGCAGAGGAGTCGAGCCCCTACGGGGGCGCACCGCAGCGCACGCCCGCCGCCCCGCGCAAGCGCGTGCGCACCCGGCACTTCCGGCAGGCGAAGGCCGACGGCGTGAAGATCACGGGCCTCACGAGCTACGACACCCTCACGGCCCAGATCTTCGACAAGGCCGGCATCGACTTCCTGCTCGTCGGCGACTCCGCCGGCAACACCGTGCTCGGCTACGACACGACGCTGCCCGTGACCGTCGACGAGCTCATCCCCCTCACGCGCGCCGTCGCCCGCTCGTGCCAGCGTGCGCTCGTCGTCGCCGACATGCCGTTCGGCTCGTACGAGGTGGATGCGTCGGAGGCGCTGCACACGGCGATCCGGTTCATGAAGGAGACGGGCGCGCACGCCGTGAAGCTCGAGGGCGGCGAGCGCTCGGCCGACAAGATCCGCCGCATCGTCGAGGCCGGGATCCCCGTCATGGGGCACGTGGGCTTCACGCCGCAGTCCGAGCACGGCCTCGGAGGCCACGTCATCCAGGGCCGCGGCGACGACGGCGCCGACCAGCTGCTGCGCGACGCGCTCGCGGTCGAGGCGGCCGGCGCGTTCGCGGTGGTGCTCGAGATGGTGCCGTCGGATGCAGCCGCGAAGGTCACGGCGGCGCTCGAGATCCCGACCCTGTCGGTCGGCGCCGGCCCGCACTGCGACGGGCAGCTGCTCGTCTGGACCGACTGGGCCGGCCTCACCACCGGCCGCACGCCGCGCTTCGTGAAGCAGTACGCGCAGCTCGCGCAGACGCTCACGGATGCCGCGCAGGCGTTCAAGGCCGACGTCGAGTCGGGCGCCTACCCGGCGGCGGAGCACGAGTACGAGTAGCCGCGACATGACGAGGGTCGTCCTGCTGCTGCGCGGCGTCAACGTCGGCGGCGTCACCGTGCGGTCGGCCGACCTGCGCGCGCTGCTGACCGACGCGGGCCTCGGCGCCGCGCGGTCGGTGCTCGCGAGCGGCAACGCGATCGTCGACGCCGCCTCCGCCTTGGCTGCGGCCCGCACGGCGGAGCAGGCGCTCCAGGCTCGCTACGGGCGCCGCATCCGAGTGCTCGGCATCGACGTCGCGGAGCTCGACGGCATCGTCGCGTCGTACCCGTTCGTCGAGGACGACGACCACACGCCGTACGTCGTCTTCGGGCTCGAGGCCGGCGTGCTCGAACGGCTCTCCGAGACCGAGACGCCCGAGGAGATCGCGCTCGTCGGCGGCGCGCTGTGCTGGTCGAACCCGAAGGGCCGCACGATCGACTCGCCCTTCGGTCGAGCGCTCACGCGCATCGGCAAGGATGCGACGACGACGCGCAACCTGCGGACGCTGCGTCGCATCGTCGCGACCGGCTGACGTCGTCGCCGCAGGCCGGCGTCAGCGGTCGTCGGCTGCGTCCTCCGCCGCCCACTGGCGCGAGCGCTGCTTGATGATCTCGGGGGCTCGCGCCGCCTCCTCCGCCGTCGCGAACGGGCCCGCGCGGTCGTAGCCGGGAGAGACCATCCCCTCCTCCACGGCGCCGGTCTCGAGGTTGTACCAGTAGTCGGTCATCGTCGTCCCCTCTCCGTATGCTGGAGCCTATGCCCAACGACGCGAGCGGTCACCTGGTGCCCCGTGTCCCGGGCCCCGGTCCGAGAGGCTCGGCGGCGCGCTCGCCCGCGAGCGACGAGCCGCCGGACGCACGGCCGTGACGGCACGCCGCAGCGCCATCGGCCATCTGGCGCACGCGTCGGTCGCGTGCGGCGACGATGCCGAGATCCTCACCCTCCCGACCACGACGACGTAGGAACGCAGGACCCATGAGCAAGGACAAGAAGGACACGACGCCGAAGCAGGCCATCGGCGTCGACATCGGCGGCACCGGCATCAAGGCCGCGCTCGTCGACGTGCGCTCCGGCGAGCTGCTGAGCGACCGCATCAAGCTGCCCACGCCCGCCGGCGGCGAGCCGGAGGACATCGCAGGCGTCGTCGTCGAGCTCGTCGCGCAGCTCGACGCATCGAAGCGCACGCCGATCGGCGTCACGTTCCCCGCCATCGTCAAGCACGGGCGCACGCTCAGCGCCGCGAACGTGTCCGACCGCTGGATCGGCTTCGAGGCCGAGTCGTTCTTCGAGCAGCACCTGGGCCGCCCCATCCACTTCGTGAACGACGCCGACGCCGCCGGGATCGCCGAGGACCACTGGGGCGCCGCGAAGGACGTCGACGGCCTCGTGATCCTCACGACCCTCGGCACCGGCATCGGCGGCGCGCTCATCTACAAGGGCGTGCTCGTGCCGAACGCCGAGCTCGGCCACCTCGAGCTCGACGGCCACGACGCCGAGTCGCGCGCATCGAACAAGGCGCGCGAGCGCGAGGAGCTCTCCTACCCGGAGTGGGCCGAGCGGCTGCAGCGCTACTACGCGCACCTCGAGTTCATCTTCTCCCCCGACCTCTTCGTCGTGGGCGGCGGCGTCTCGAAGTCCTCCGACAAGTTCCTGCCGCTGCTCGACCTGCAGACCCCCATCGTGCCCGCGACGCTGCGCAACAACGCCGGCATCATGGGCGCCGCGGCGCTCGCGGTCGGCATCGACCCGCAGGAGCCCCCGAAGGCCTGAGCCGGGGCCGCCGCGCGCCGCGCGCCTACTCGTGGAGCCCCGCGAGCCTGCCGCCGATGCGTGCGGGCAGCGCGGTGCGAGTGGCGCCCGTGCGCTCCTCCCAGGCGTCTGCGACGCCGAACAGGCGGTACATGGCGTGCACGCCGGCGAACCGGATGGGCTCCGGCTCCCAGCGGCCGCCGTCGTGGTCGTTCCACGGCAGCGCCGTGAGGGCCGTGCGGCGTCCGCGGATGCGGTCGAGCAGCGTGCGGGCGGCGAGGTTCGCGGCCGTGACGCCGTGACCCGCGTACCCGTAGGCGTGCCCGATGCCCGTCGCGTCGTCGACGTGCACGCGTGCGCACCAGTCGCGCGTGACGCCGATCGCGCCGCGCCATGCGTGGGCGACGGGCATGCGGATGCCGGGGAACATCGTGCGGAGCCTCGCGTGCAGCCGACGGATGACCGCCACGGGCATCTCGCCGTCGCCCGGCAGCCCCGAGCCGAAGCGGTAGGGCGAGCCGCGGCCGCCGATCGCGATGCGGCCATCGCTGGTGCGCTGCGCGTAGACGAAGGTGTGGGCTGCGTCGCCGAGGCACTCGCGCGCATCCCAGCCGATGCGCGCCCAGTCGGCATCGTCCAGCGGCGTCGTCACGAGCATCGACGAGTGCACGGGGATGAGGGCGCGGTCGCCCACGAGCCCTCCCGAGTACGCCTCGGTGCACGCGATGGCGTGCCGGGTGCGCACGGGGCCGTGGCTCGTGCGCGCGGTGCCGGGCTCGAGCGCCTCGACGCGCACCCCCTCGACGATCGATCCGCCGCGCGCCTCGACCGCCGCCGCGAGCCCGGCGACGAGCGCGGCGGGCTGCACGCGCGCCGTCGCGGGCAGCAGCAGGCCGCCGAGCGCGCCGTCGACCGCGATGCGCGCGCGCGTCTCGGCCTCGTCGAGCAGCACCGCCTCGTCGGGGTCGAGGCCGTAGCGCAGGTGCGCGCTGCGCTCGGCCTCGAGGCGCGCCAGGCCCGCCGGCGTCGTCGCGACGCGCAGCTGGCCTCCGCGCTCGACGCCGGCGTCGAAGCCCTCCGCGGCGACGACCGCGAGGGTCTCGTCGATCGCGTCGACCATCGCACGCTGCATGGCGCGGGCCGCGTCGAGCCCGCGGGCGCGCTCGTAGACGGCTCGGTTGCCGGGGACGAGGGGTGAGAGCCAGCCTCCGTTGCGCCCCGATCCGCCGTAGCCGATGCGCTCGGCCTCGACGACGAGCACGCGGCTCGTCGGGTCGTCGAGGAGCGCGTGGTACGCGAGCCACAGCCCCGTGAGCCCTGCGCCCACGACGACGAGGTCGACCTCGTCGGGCAGCGCCGCGGCCGTGCGCAGCGGCGGACGCGGCGTGACGCGCGCCCAGTGGGAGATGTCGCCGTTGCGGTAGGTGGGCACGGGCAGCCTCCTGGATGGGGTGAGGCCATCCTGCCGTGCGGTGCGGCATGCGCGGCAGGGTCCTGCGGCATCACCGTGTGCCCGGCGGTGAATCTGTGTTTCTCTTTGCTTTGCTGCGTTCGCCTGCTATCGTCGTGCTCACGACCGAGGAGGCTCGATGCTGGCAGTGCAGCGACGCGACGCGATCGCCGAGCGCATCCGCGCAGAGGGGCGCGTGCTCGTGACCGAGCTCTCGGGCGACCTCGGCATCACGCAGGAGACCGTGCGACGCGACCTCGACGCGCTCGAGCTCGCCGGCATCGCGCGCCGCGTGCACGGAGGCGCCGTGAGCGCCGAGCGCGTCAGCCTCGTCGAGGCAGCCGTCGACGAGCGCGTCGGGCGCAATCCGGGCGGCAAGCGCCGCATCGCCGACCTCGCAGCACGCCGCCTCGTCGCCCTCGGCGCGACGAGCGTGCTCATCGACGCCGGCACCACGACCGCCGCCTTCGCCGAGGCCCTCGTCCAGCAGTGGCCGCAGCGCTTCGCCGCCCGCCTCGTCGTCGCGACCCACGCCCCTGCCGTCGCGGGCATCCTCTCGCGCCATCCCGCGATCGAGGTCCACGTCATCGGCGGCCGTCTGCGGCAGCTCACGGGCGCGGCCGTCGGCGCTCAGACGCTCCTCGCGATCCAGTCGCTCAGCCCCGACGTCGTCGTGCTCGGCACGAACGGCCTCGACGAGCACGGCCTGTCGACCCCCGATCCCGAGGAGGCCGCGGTGAAGACGGCGATCGTCGCCGCCGGCCGCCGCGTGGCGTGCCTCGTCGACGCGTCGAAGGTCGGCGCGTCGACGCTGTGCCGCTTCGCGAGCCTCGGCGAGCTCGACGTCGTCGTCACCGACGCCGAGCCGGACGCCACGGTGGGCGCTGCGCTCGACGGCGCCGGTGCGGAGGTGCACGTCGCATGATCCTCACGATCACCCTCCACCCGTCGATCGACCGCACCGTCGAGCTCGACGCCCCGCTCGAGGTCGGCGGCGTGGCCCGCGCGGCGGCGCGCGCCATCGAGGAGCCCGCGGGCAAGGGCGTCAACGTCACCCGCACGCTGCTCGCGGCCGGCACGGCGTCGACGGCCATCGTCGTCGCGGATGCCCACGACCGGCTGGTCACGACGCTCGAGGCCCTCGACGTGCCCGTGCGCGCGATCCCCGCAGGCGCCCCCGTGCGCCAGAGCACGGCGATCGTCGACCCCGACGGCACGACGACGAAGGTCAACGAGTCGGGCGCGGCGGTCGCGGGAGCCGTGCGCGAGGCGCTTCTCGACGCCGTCGACGAGCTCGCGGGCACGGCCCGGTGGGTCGTCCTCGCCGGCAGCCTGCCGCCCGGCACCGACGCCGCCGTCGTCGCCGAGGTCGTCGCAGCCGTGCGCACCGCCGGAGACGCACGCATCGCCGTCGACACCTCCGGCGCCGCGCTCGCCGCCGCGCTCGACGCGGGCGTCGACCTCGTGAAGCCCAACGAGACCGAGCTCGCCGAGCTGCTGGGTCTCGACCCGCACGCGCTCGACGACCCGGAGGACGCGATCGCCGCCGCACGGACGCTCGCCGAGCGGGTCGGCGCCGTGCTGCTGACGCTCGGCGCCGACGGCGCAGCGCTCGTCACCGCCGCGGGCATCTGGCGCGCCGCTCCCCCGCCCACCGTCGTGCGCTCGACCGTGGGCGCGGGCGACGCGACGCTCGCCGGCTACCTGCACGCCGAGCGCGACGGTCTCGCCGAGCCGCAGCGGCTCGCGCAGGCCATCGCCCACGGCTCCGCCGCCGCCGCCCTCCCCGGCACCGGCATCCCCACCCCCGACCTCGCGGACGCGACGCGCGTCGCCGTGCGCGAGCTCACCGTCTAGGCGCCCGCGCCGCATCCGCACACCCACCTAGGAGCACCGTTGCCCGTCATCACCCCCCAGCTCGTCGCGTTGGATCGCGACCTCGGCTCCACGAAGGACGACGTCATCCGCGCGATCGCGGGCGAGGTCGCCGCGGCCGGTCGCGCGTCGAGCGCCGACGCCCTCGCCACCGACGTGCTCGCCCGCGAGGCGCTCACTGCGACCGGCATGGGTGGCGGCATCGCCATCCCGCACGCGAAGACCGCGGCCGTCGCCGAGCCGGCGCTCTACTTCGCGCGCCTCGCACCCGCCGTCGACTTCGGCGCGCCCGACGGGCCCGCCGACATCCTGTTCATGATCCTCGCGCCCGAGGGCGCCGCCGACACCCACCTGCAGGTGCTCTCGCGGCTCGCGGGCTCGCTCGTCGACGACGCGTTCACCGCCTCGCTGCGCTCCGCCTCGACCCCCGAGGAGGTCGTCGCCCTCGTCGACGCCGCGGTCGCCGACCGCGACGAGACGCAGGCCTCCGTCGCAGCAGATGCGCGCTCGCTCGTCGCCGTGACCGCCTGCCCGACGGGCATCGCCCACACGTACATGGCCGCGGATGCGCTGAAGGCCGCGGGCGACCGCGCCGGCGTGCGCGTGACGGTCGAGACGCAGGGCTCGGCAGGCACGAAGCCGCTCGACCCCGCCGTCATCGCCGCAGCGGACGCCGTGATCTTCGCCGTCGACGTCGACGTGCGCGACAAGAGCCGGTTCGCTGGCAAGCCCGTGGTGCAGGTGCCCGTCAAGCGCGGCATCGACGAGGCAGACGCGCTCGTCGTGCGCGCGCTCGCCGCCGCCGACGACCCCTCGTCCGCGCGCGTCGGCGGCGACGCCGCCACCGCATCCGCGAGCCCGGCGGCGAACGAGTCGTTCGGCGCGCTGCTGAAGCGCGTGCTCCTCACGGGCGTCAGCTACATGATCCCCTTCGTCGCCGGCGGCGGGCTGCTGCTCGCGCTCGGCTTCCTCCTCGGCGGCTACGAGATCGCGTTCGACGCGCAGGACGTCGCGCTCACGTACCAGCTGTGGAACCTGCCGCCCGAGGGCCTCCTCCACTACCTCGGCGCCGTCTTCTTCGTCATCGGCCAGGCGTCCATGGGCTTCCTCGTGCCCGCGCTCGCCGGCTACATCGCCTACGGCCTCGCCGACCGGCCCGGCATCGCGCCCGGCTTCGTCGCGGGCGCCGTCGCGGGCGTCATGGGCGCCGGCTTCCTCGGTGGCATCGTCGGCGGCCTGCTCGCCGGCGTCGCCGCGCGGTGGATGGGCACGTGGAACGTGCCGCGCTGGCTCGCGGGCCTCATGCCCGTCGTGCTGATCCCGCTGCTCGCGTCGATCTTCGCGTCCGGCCTCATGGTGCTCGTGCTCGGCGGCCCGATCGCCGCGCTGTCGACCGCGCTCAACGACTGGCTCGGCGGCCTCGGCGGCACGGCGGCCGTGCTGCTCGGCCTCATCCTCGGCACCATGATGGCCATCGACCTCGGCGGCCCCATCAACAAGGTCGCCTACTCGTTCGCGGTGGCGAACCTCGCCACCGGTTCCCCCGACAACCCGACGCCCTGGATGATCATGGGTGCGGTCATGGCCGCCGGCATGGTGCCGCCGCTCGCGATGGCCCTCGCCACGGTCATCGACCGTCGCCTGTTCTCGGCGGCCGAGCGTGAGAACGGCAAGGCGGCCTGGCTGCTGGGCGCCGCGTTCATCTCGGAGGGCGCGATCCCCTTCGCCGCGGCCGACCCGCTGCGCGTCATCGGCGCCTCGATCCTCGGTGCCGCGACCACGGGTGCGATCGCCATGGGGTCGGGCGTCATCAGCCAGGCACCGCACGGGGGCGTGTTCGTGATGTTCGCGATGCAGGGCACGTGGCCGATGTTCCTCGTCGCGATCGTCGCCGGCGTCATCGTCTCGGCGCTCGCCGTCATCGTGCTGAAGCGCTTCGCGCGCCGCACGCCCATCCAGGCCGCGGAGCCGGCGCTCGCGACGGTCTGAGCGGTCGCGTCATCGGGCGGGTCGCTGCTGCGGCCCGCCCGATGCGCGCGCTCGGACGTCCGAGCGCATCGCGAACCATCGCACCGCGGCCCGGGAGCGCAGCCGCTGCCGCGTCCAGCCGCCGATGCCGACGTCGAGCAGCCCTGCGTCGCGGTCGGCCGGCCACGCGACGAACCGGCGCGCACGCTCCGAGCCGCGCTGCAGCGCCACGGTGCTCACGATCGCGACGGCAGCGGCCACGCAGAGCGACGCCGCGACCACGACGCCGACCCACGTCTCCGTCTCGCGCGCGAGGACGGGGCCCAGCACGGCGGCGCCGACGAGCTGCATCGCACCCGCGACCGCGCCGTACGCGACGACCTGCCGCACCTCCTGCGGCATGGATCCTGCGCTCATGGCCACACGCTACGCCGCGCTCCTGCAAGTGCGCGGATGGTGGTGGGACTGGCCGGCCGATACGCCGGGTTCTGTCGTGGACGGCCATCTCTCTACGACGTACGTTGCCGCACGCCTCCAGCGACCTACCCGAAGGCGGGACGAGCAGCCCCATGGCCTTCTGTCTGGTCTTGCTCCAGGTGAGGCTTGCCTAGCCGCCGTGCTCGCACACGACGCTGGTGGTCTCTTGCACCACCGTTTCACTCCTGACCGGCGTGATGCCGGCGGACCTGCTCTCTGTTGCGCTTGCTCGCGGGTCACCCCGGGTGGACGTTATCCACCACCTTGCTCTGCGGAGCCCGGACGTTCCTCGGCACCCGAAGGTGACGCGGCCGCCTGGCCGACCAGTCCCGCCTCGATGCTACCCGGACGCGGGTCAGTGCCTGCGCTCGAACGACGCGCCCGCGTCCATCGCCTCGTTGGCGACGCGGTCGGCGCGCGCGTTCTGCGCGCGCGGCACCCACGTGAAGCGCACGGCGACGCCGGAGAGCAGCTGCCTGGCCTCCTGCGCGAGGTCGGCCATCGAGGGGTGCTTGATCTTCCACCGGCCCGACATCTGCTCGACGACGAGCTTCGAGTCCATGCGCACGTCGAGCGTCGCATCCGGGTCGATCGCCAGCGCCGTGCGGCAGCCCTCGATCATGCCTCGGTACTCGGCGAGGTTGTTCGTGGCGATGCCGACGAACGTGCCGACCTCGGCGAGGATCTCGCCCGTCGACGCGTCGATGACGACGGCACCCGAGCCTGCGCGGCCCGGGTTGCCGCGCGAGCCGCCGTCGGCCTCCACGATGAGCGTCCTCGCCGTCACAGGCCGGACTCCTCGGTGCGCACGAGGATCGCGGACGACGACGGGCACAGGAGCACGGCATCGGGCGCGGCGCCACGGATCTCGGCGAGCTCGGCCGCGGTGAGCTGCACGCCGCTCGCCGTGGAGATGCCGCGCGTGAGGTGGCTCGCGCCGAGCCCGTAGCGGGCGCGCTGGCGCTCGTAGAGGGCGAGGAGGTCGGCGGGGATGGATGCCTCGACGCCGCCGCGGTCGCTGCGCGCCGCCTCGAGCTCGCTGCGCACGCCTGCCAGTCCCTGGTCTCGGGCCTTCGCGAGGCGCTCGCGCCGGGCGCGCTCATCCTCGGCCGCCGCGCGGGCGGCGGCGAGCTCGCCCTCGGCGGCCTCGAGCCGCTCCATGACCTCGAGCTCGATGTCCTCGAGGTCGCTGCGGCGCCGGTCGAGCGTCGCGATCTCGTGCTCCATCGCCGAGGCGGTCTTCGCATCCGACGTCTGCTGCAGCCGCTCGCGGTTGCGCGTGGCGCGCGCCTCGACGGTCGCGACGTCGGCCTCGATGCGCCGCACCTCCGCCTGCAGGTCGTCGACCGTGCCGAGCCGCTCGAGCACGGCGCGGTCGAGCGCGACGAGCGCGTCGTCGGACGCAGCGATCTCGGGGTCGTCCTGCAGCACGCGAGCCTTGTGCTCGAACTGGCGGATGCGGGTGTCGACGTCCTGCAGGTCGAGGAGCCTGCGCTGGTCCTCGGGGCTGGCGGTCAGTGCCATGCGTCCTCCTTCGCGCGACCCGGGGTCGCGGTGCGTGATGCGGTGATGCTGCGGTTGGCGCGCGCGGCGACGATCGTCACTGCGGCACCTGGAAGTCCCACGGGTCGGTGCGCAGGTCGCTGACGGCGACGTCGACGCCGGGCAGCTCTGCGCGCAGCTGCTCGGCGGCGGCGTCGAGCCACAGCCACTCGCTCGCCCAGTGCGACACGTCGACGAGCGCCGGGCCGCGTCCGAGCGCGTGGCGCTCGCGTGCGTCGGATGCGGGATGGTGCCGGAGGTCGCTCGTGACGTAGACGTCTGCGCCGAGCACCGCCGGGACCTCGAGCAGCGAGTCGCCGGCGCCGCCGCACAGCGCGACGCGCTGGATGGGGCGGTCGAACGAGCCGGCGACGCGGATGCCGCTCGCGGTCGCCGGCAGCGCGCGGGCGAGCGCCTCGGCGAGCCTGCCGAGCGTCGTGGGCGCGGGCAGCGTGCCCACGCGGCCGAGCCCAGCGCCCCCGCCCGTCGCCGCCGGCACGATGGGCCGCTGGTCGACGAGGCCGAGGATGCGAGCGAGCTCGCCCGACGTGCCGCGCTCGACGACGTCGGCGTTCGTGTGCGCCGCGAGCAGCGCGCAGCGAGCGCGCACGAGGTCGGTGACGATGCGACCCTTCGCCGTCGTCGCGGCGACGGACGTGACGCCGCGCAGCAGTAGCGGGTGGTGCACGAGCAGCAGGTCGGCGCCCGTCGCCACGGCCTCGGCGGCGGTGTCGAGCACGGCGTCGACCGCCAGCAGGATGCGGCGCACCTCGTCGGCGGGATCGCCTGCGACGAGCCCCACGGCATCCCAGCCCTCGGCGCCCGCGCTGGGCCAGAGGCGCTCGACCGCGTGCTGCACGTCGGCGACGGTCGTCATGCGCTCCAGTCTAGGCGCGGGCGGCGCGGGTTCGAGCGGGCCGCCCACGAGGTCGCCACCGCCCGCCGCCGCGTCCCCACCCGCCGCGCTCGGGATGCGGCGTCCAGCGACGTCGGCCAGGATCGGGCCGTGACGACCGACGCCCCCGCCACGCGCGACAGCGCGACCGACGCGGCCTTCCCGACGCCGGAGCCCGACCCGACGCAGCCCGTGCCCGCCTGGCGCGCGCGGCTGACGGCGCTCGTCGAGCACCGCTGGTTCCAGCGCACGATCATCACCCTGATCGTGGCGAACGCCATCCTCATCGGCGTCGAGACGTACCCGGGGATGCACGACGTCGGCGGCGGCATCCTGCACGCGATCGACGCGGTGATCCTCGCGGTCTTCACGATCGAGGTCGTGCTGAAGATCGCCGCCTACGGCTGGCGGTTCTTCACGAACGGCTGGAACCTGTTCGACCTCGTCGTCGTCGCCGTCTCCTACGTGCCGTCGGGCGGCGCGCTGCAGGTGCTGCGCGTGCTCCGCGTCCTTCGGGTGCTGCGCCTGCTGTCGCAGGTGCCGTCGCTGCGTCGCGTCGTGGGAGCGCTCGGCTCGGCCATCCCGGGCATCACGGCGATCGGCGGGCTGCTCGTCATCATCATGTACGTCTACGTCGTGGCCTGCACGATGCTGTTCGGCGAGGTCGCGCCCGCCCTCTTCGGCGACCTCGGCGCATCCACCGTCTCGCTCTTCCGGCTGCTGAACGGCGACGGCTGGGGCGAGATCGTGCCGCCCCTGCAGGACGAGCTGCCCTGGGCGTGGGCGTTCATGATGGGGTACGGACTCATCTCGACCTTCGTGATCCTGAACCTCTTCATCGCCGTGACGTGCGAGGCGCTCGAGAACCAGAAGGAGGAGGAGACCGAGCTGACGATCAAGGAGCAGCGGCTGATGGACGAGGTGCAGGAGCTGAAGTCGATGGTGCGTGCGCTCGCGGAGGACCGGCGAGTCGGCACGAGCGACTGACGGGCCGCCGCCCACCCCGCGGCGGACGGCGCGGGCTGCGCGCACGTCCGCTGGCAGCACAGCGCACTTTCGAGACTCGGTGCAGCAACGCTCGTAGGATCGACGGGTGTCCAGCACCGCACCCGCGCAGCCCGACTCCCCTGCCGACGCAGCCGACGTGCCGCCGGGCGGCCCGACGATGCGGCAGCGGCGGCGGTCGATGGTGGCCTCGGCGGTGGGCAACGGGCTCGAGTGGTTCGACTGGAACGTCGCCGTCGTCTTCTCGGGCGCCCTGAGCGCCGCGCTGTTCGACCCCTCCGACCCGACGAGCGCGCTCCTGTCGCTCTTCGCGGTGCTGGGCGTCGGGTTCCTCTTCCGCCCGCTCGGCGGCATCCTCTCGGGCTGGCTCGCCGATCGCTTCGGCCGCCGCACCGTCATGGTCGCGACGATGCTCACCATGAGCGCCGCCTCGCTCGGCATCGCGGTGCTGCCGACGTTCGAGCAGGCGGGCGTCGTCGCCTCGGTGCTGCTGCTCGTCGCCCGGCTCGCGCAGGGGCTCGCGCACGGCGCGGAGTCGACGGCGGGCTACGCGTACATCGCCGAGATCGCGCCGAGGAGGCGACGCGGCCTGTGGTCGTCGACGCTCGCGATGGGCGTGCTCGTCGGCTCGATCCTCGCCTCCGCGATGGGCTTCGGCCTCAACGCCACCCTCGGCGCGGATGCGGTCGCCGCGTGGGCGTGGCGCATCCCGTTCGCCGTGGGCGCCGCGCTCGCGATCGTGGCGCTCGTGCTGCGCGTCGCGATGATCGAGTCGGACGTGCTGCGCACCGCGCAGGCCGAGGGCGAGGTGGGCCCCGCTGCCGAGTCGCCCACGTCGGCCGATGATCGCCGCGAGGCGGTGCGATCGGGCGTGAAGGTCTTCTTCTTCGTGGCCCTCATCTCGATCGCGTTCTACACGTGGCTCACGTCGGCATCGACCCTCGCGACGGCGCAGCACGGCATGGATCCGACGGCGGCGTTCGCGTCGAGCCTCGTGGCGCAGCTCGTGTGCGTCGCGGTGATGCCGTTCCTCGGCATGCTCTCCGACCGCGTGGGCAGGCGCCCGATCGCGCTGCTGTTCACGGTCGGGTTCGCGGTGCTCACGGCACCGCTCACGCTGCTCATCTCGGATGCGCCGTGGACGCTGCTCGTCGCGCAGTCGGTCGCGCTCGTGCTCGTGGCAGGCGGCAACGGCATCTACTCGGCGCTGCTGTCCGAGCAGTTCCGCACCCGCCACCGTGCCCGCGGCATCGGCATCGCGAACTCGCTCTCGGTCGCGATCTTCGGCGGCACGGCGCTGTACGTGAACCTGTGGCTGTCGTCGATCGGCGCGTCATGGCTCTTCATCGTCTACGTGTCGCTCGTCGCCGTCGCCGCGTCGATCGCGGTGTGGAGGATGCGCGAGACGAAGGGCGTCGACCTGCGGGCGTGACGACGAACCGCCGCGCTCCACGAGGGGGCGCGGCGGCTCGCGGTCCTGCAGGGGTCTCCGGCTGGACGAGGACCTCGTCGGCGCCGCACGAGCCTTCATCGCTCGATTCGCCGCACGGCACCGGAGCCTGCGGCCGGCACGGCAGACGCAGCCTGCCACGACGTCGCACTCGCGTGGGCCCGAGCGGGCTCGAACCGCTGACCCCCGCCGTGTAAAGGCGGTGCTCTGACCGACTGAGCTACGGGCCCGCGTCGACCCTATGCGACGCACGGCCCGCCGCCGATCCGCGCCATGCGAGGGCGGCGACGGGTGCCGAGAGCGCGAGCACGATGCCGAGCGCGACGACGCATCCGAGCCACCCCGAGGCGGCGAACACCGGGCCGAGGGCGACCGCGGCAGCGGCACCGCCCAGGTAGTAGGCGGTGAGGTACAGGCCCACCGCCGACGAGCGCGCCACCGACGCGTGCCGCGCGACGAAGCCCGTCGCGCACGACTGGCCGGCGAACACGGCGACGCACGTGAGCGCGAGCCCCGCGACGATCGCCCACGTCGCGCCGCTGGCGCCGAGCGCGGCGAGCGCGAGGCCCGCGATCCCCACGGCGACCGCGATGCCGTACGTCGGCACGAGCCCGAGGCGCGCGACGACCGCGCCCACGCGCGGCGTCACGACGATCGCGAGCAGGAACACGACGAACACGAGCGACACCTGCCACTCCGCGAGCCCGTGCGGCGGCGCGACGAGCGCGAGCGAGCCGTAGGTGAACGACCCGACCTGCAGCGCGAGCAGCGCCGCCCCGACGACGCAGGTGGCGAGGATGCGCCCATCGCGCAGATGCGCCCCGATGCCCCGCACGCCCGCACCGACCGTCGCGGACGGCGCGAACCCGCGGTCCTGGGGCAGCCATGCGACCACGCCGCCGAGCGCCACGGCCACCACGACGGCGACGGCGACGAACGACCACTGCCAGCCCAGCGGCGCCGCGAGCCCGGCGACGAGCCGGCCGAGGAAGCCGCCGAGGGCGGTGCCCGCGACCTGCAGCGCGCCGAGCCGCACCGAGTGCGACCCCGGCCATGCCTCGGGGATCATCGCGATCGACGTCGAGAAGACGAACGGCACGAGCATGCCCTGCAGGATCCGCACCGCCACGAGCACCGAGAGGGTGGGCGCGATCGCGCACAGCAGCGTCGTCGCCAGCACGCCGACGAGCGCCCAGACGATCACCGCCCGGCGACCCAGCCGATCCGAGACGGCACCCGCGACGGGCGCCGACAGCGCGACGCCGAGCGTGGAGCCCGCGATCGTCCACGCCGCGGCGGCCTCCGACGCGTCGAGGTCGTGAGCGAGCGCGTCGAGGATGGGCTGCGTCGCGTAGAGCACCGACAGTCCACCCACGCCGGAGGCGACGACCGCGAGACGCTCGCGCCTCGTGGCGCCCCCGCCAGGCTCGCCGCCGGCGACGGCGTCAGCCAAGCTTCGCGAGCGCCTCGCGGTACGCGGCGAGCGGGCGGGCCTCGCCCGGCTCGGTGCGGAACGCGCCGGCGACGAGCCCCTGCGCGTCGATGAGGTACGTCGCGCGCGTCGCGACGCCCCGCTCGGGCAGGAACGCCCCGTAGCGGCTCGCGATCTCGCCGTGCGGCCAGAAGTCGGAGAGCAGGCGGAACGCGTAGCCCTCGACCTCGGCGAAGCGTGCGAGCGTCGCCTTCGAGTCGACCGAGATCGCGAGGAGCTCGACGCCGGCGTCGTCGAAGAGCTCCATCGAGTCGCGCAGCTCGCACAGCTCGCCCGTGCAGGTGCCGGTGAACGCGAGCGGGAAGAAGACGAGCGCCACGGGCGTGCCGCGCAGCTCGGAGAGGGTGACCTCCTCGCCCCGGTGGTCGACGAGGGTGAAGTCGGGCGCGATGTCGCCCACGATCGGTGCCATGGCCCCATCCTGGCATCGCTCCCGGCACCCGCTCGCGCGTGAGCCGTCCCGCCGTCGCGAGGTGCCGTCGTCGCGCTCAGGTGGAGCGCGCGCCGCACCGGAACGCGAGAGCCGCACCTCGCTGGTGGGAACCGCGCCTCGGGGCGAGAGCCGCACCTCGCTGACGCGAACCGCACGTCGCGATGGAACCCGCACCTCGCCATGGCGGACGCAGCACATTCCGCCACCGGCGCAGCACCGCCGAACGGCATCCCACCCCGGGCTAGAGTGGCTTGCGTCAGCGGTACCGGCGACCCCGGCCGCAACGACGACGCAGTCCACGAGCCACGCAGGAGTCAGCAGTGCCGGTGAACGACCAGGATCCCTACTCGGTCAACGCGATGGATCGGGATCCCGAGGAGACCGCGGAGTGGCAGGAGTCGCTCACCCAGCTCGTCGAGACCCACGGTCACGAGCGTGCGCGCGAGATCATGCTGAGCCTCCTCAAGCGGTCGAAGGACCTGCACCTCGGCGTGCCGATGGTGCCGACGACCGACTACATCAACACGATCGCCGCCGAGGACGAGCCGGAGTTCCCCGGCGACGAGGCCGTCGAGCGCCGCTACCGCCGCTGGATCCGCTGGAACGCGGCCATGACGGTGCACCGCGCGCAGCGCCCCGGCATCGCCGTCGGCGGCCACATCTCGACGTACGCGTCGAGCGCCTCGCTCTACGAGGTCGGCCACAACCACTTCTTCCGCGGCCGCGACCACGAGTCCGGCGGCGACCAGATCTTCTACCAGGGCCACGCCTCCCCCGGCATGTACGCGCGTGCGTACCTCGAGGGCCGCCTGAGCACCGACCAGCTCGACGGCTTCCGCCAGGAGAAGAGCCACGCGGGTGGTGGCCTCTCGTCGTACCCGCACCCGCGCCTCATGCCGGAGTTCTGGCAGTTCCCGACCGTGTCGATGGGCCTCGGCCCGATCAATGCGATCTACCAGGCGCAGGCGAACAAGTACCTCACGAACCGCGGCATCCTCGACCGCTCCGACAGCCGCGTCTGGGCCTTCCTCGGCGACGGCGAGATGGACGAGGTCGAGTCGCGCGGTGCGCTGCAGCTCGCCGCCAACGACGGGCTCGACAACCTGACGTTCGTCATCAACTGCAACCTGCAGCGCCTCGACGGCCCCGTGCGCGGCAACGGCAAGGTCATCCAGGAGCTCGAGTCGTTCTTCCGCGGAGCCGGCTGGAACGTCATCAAGGTCGTCTGGGGCCGCGAGTGGGACGGCCTGCTCGACCGCGACGACGACGGCGCGCTGCGCGACCTCATGAACGTCACGCCCGACGGCGACTACCAGACGTACAAGACCGAGGACGGCGCCTTCGTGCGCGAGCACTTCTTCGGTCGCGACCCGCGCACCCTCCAGCTCGTCGAGGACATGTCCGACGACGAGATCTGGAACCTCAAGCGCGGCGGCCACGACTACCGCAAGGTCTACGCGGCCTACAAGGCGGCGACCGAGCACACGGGCCAGCCCACCGTCATCCTCGCGAAGACGATCAAGGGCTACCAGCTCGGCAAGACCTTCGAGGGCCGCAACGCGACCCACCAGATGAAGAAGATGACGCTCGAGGACCTCAAGGGCTTCCGCGACCAGCTGCAGCTGCCCATCAGCGACGCGCAGCTCGAGGAGAACCCCTACCTCCCGCCGTACTACCACCCGGGCGCCGACTCCGACGAGATCCAGTACATGCACGAGCGCCGCAAGGCCCTCGGCGGGTACCTGCCCGAGCGCCGCTCGACGTCGACGACGGTCCCGCTGCCCGCCGGCGACGTCTACAAGATGCCGAAGAAGGGCTCCGGCAAGCAGGAGGTCGCCACGACGATGGCGTTCGTCCGTCTGCTGAAGGATCTGCTGCGCGTCGACGGCTTCGGCAATCGCATCGTGCCGATCATCCCCGACGAGGCGCGCACGTTCGGCATCGACGCGTTCTTCCCGTCGGCGAAGATCTACAACCCGCACGGCCAGAACTACACGTCGGTCGACCGCGACCTGCTGCTGAAGTACCGCGAGGCGCCCGACGGGCAGATCCTGCACGTCGGCATCAACGAGGCCGGCGCCATGGCGGCGTTCACCGCCGCGGGCACGTCGTACTCGACGCACGGCGAGCCGCTCATCCCGATCTACGTGTACTACTCGATGTTCGGGTTCCAGCGCACGGGCGACGCGATGTGGGCGGCGGGCGACCAGATGGCGCGCGGCTTCCTCATCGGCGCCACCGCAGGCCGCACGACGCTGACGGGCGAGGGCCTCCAGCACGCCGACGGCCACTCGCACCTGCTCGCATCCACGAACCCCGCGGTCGTCGCCTACGACCCCGCGTATGGCTACGAGATCGCGCACATCGTGCAGTCGGGCATCGAGCGCATGTACGGCTCGAGCCCCGAGAACGTCATGTACTACCTCACGGTGTACAACGAGCCGCAGGTGCAGCCCGCCGAGCCCGAGGGCGTCGACGTCGAGGGCATCGTGCGCGGCATCCACAAGGTCTCGGCCGGCGGCGACCAGGAGCTGCGCGTGCAGCTGCTCGCGTCGGGCGTCGGCCTGCCGTGGGTGCTCGACGCGCAGCGGATGCTCGCCGACGACTGGGGCGTGGGCGCCGACGTGTGGTCGGTGACGTCGTGGACCGAGCTGCGTCGCGACGCGCTCGCCGCCGAGGAGCACAACTTCCTGCACCCGCAGGACGAGTCGCGCGTGCCCTTCGTGACGTCGCGCCTGTCCGAGGCCGAGGGTCCGTTCGTCGCCACGAGCGACCACATGCACGCGGTCGCCGACCAGATCCGCCAGTGGGTGCCCGGCGACTACCTCACGCTCGGTGCCGACGACTTCGGCTTCTCCGACACGCGCGCGGCCGCCCGTCGCCACTTCCACATCGACAGCCACTCCGTCGTCGTGCGCGCCCTCGAGGGGCTCGCGCGCCAGGGCAAGGTGCCCCTCGGCACCGTGCAGCAGGCCATCGACCGGTACTCGCTCCACGACGTCAACGCCGGCACGTCCGGCTCGGCGGGTGGCGAGTCGTAGTCGGCGCGTTGGATCGCACGAAGGCGCAGCGGCTCGCCTGGCTGCGCCGCATCGCGGGTGACCTGTCGTCGCAGGTCCTGAAGGAGCTCGACGACACCCTCCCGTGGTACGGCACGATGCCGCCGTCGCGTCGCAGCGCCGTGGGGCTCGTCGCGCAGTCGGGCATCACCTCGTTCATCGAGTGGTACGAGGATCCGGATGCGCAGCCGTGGATCGCGGCGGACGTCTTCGGCGCGGCGCCGCGCGAGCTGCTGCGCTCGGTGAGCCTGCAGCAGACGCTGCAGCTCATCCGGGTCGTCGTCGCGGTCTACGAGCGACGCATCGCCGCCGAGGACGAGGCGATGCGCGAGCCGATCCTGCTCTACTCGCGCGACATCGCGTTCGCGGCTGCCGACGTCTACGCACGAGCGGCCGAGTCGCGCGGCCTGTGGGATGCGCGGCTCGAGGCCCTCGTCGTCGACTCGATCCTCACGGGCGAGTACGACGAGGAGCTGCCCTCGCGCTCCGCGGCCCTCGGCTGGGCGGGCCATGGCGACTGCGCCGTGCTCGTCGGCGTGGCGCCGCCGCAGGTCGACGTCGACGTCATCCGTCGCATCGCACGCCACCACGACGCCGACGTGCTCGTGGGCGTGCAGGGCGCGCGCCTCGTCGTCGTCATCGGCCGCGTGCTCACCGACGAGGAGTCGCCGTACTCGTTCCTCGACATCGCAGGTGCGCTCGAGCCGTCGTTCGGCGCGGGGCACCTCGTGCTCGGCGACCTCGTGGGCAGCGTCGTCGAGGCGTCGCGGTCGGCGAAGAGCGCGCTCGCGGGCTTCGCGGTCGCGAAGGCGTGGCGCAGCGCGCCTCGGCCGGTGCGCGCAGACGACCTGCTGCCCGAGCGCGCCCTGGCGGGCGACCCCATCGCCAGGCAGCAGCTCGTGCGCACGATCTACCGGCCGTTGCTCGACCACTCGAGCGACCTGCTCACGACGCTGTGGGCGTACCTCGACAACGGGCGCTCGCTCGAGGCGACGGCGCGCGAGCTCTTCGTGCATCCCAACACCGTGCGCTATCGCCTGAAGCGCATCTCCGAGCTCATCGGCTGGGATGCGACCGGCGCCCGCGAGTCGTTCATGCTGCACGCAGCGCTCATCCTCGGCGCGATCCAGGGCGGCGAGCCCCGCCGGTGATCGGCACCCCCGGTCGCGGCGCGCACGCGCCGCGGCATGCATCCCTCGACACCCCCTCTATGCGAAGGTGGACTCCGTGATCGTCGTCGTGGCTCCAGGACAAGGCTCACAGGCCCCCGGCTTCCTCTCCCCGTGGATCGAGGATGCCGCCGCCCGTACCCGGCTCGAGCAGCTGGGCGAGGCAGCAGGCGTCGACCTCGTGCTGCACGGCACCGAGTCGGACGCCGAGACCATCAAGGACACGCAGGTGGCGCAGCCGCTCATCGTGGCCGCCGGCATCCTCACGCTCGACGCCCTGCTCGGCGAGGCCGGGCGTCGCGAGGCCGTCGGCGGCATCGCCGGCCACTCCGTCGGCGAGATCACGGCGGCCGTCGGCGCGGGCGTGCTCATGCCGCTCGACGCCATGGCGCTCGTCGGCGAGCGCGGCCGCGCGATGGCGGAGGCCGCAGCGCAGGTCGCGACCGGCATGGCCGCGGTGCTCGGCGGCGACGCCGAGGCGCTCGAGGCTCGCCTGGCCGAGACGGGCCTCTCCCCCGCCAACTTCAACGGCGGCGGCCAGGTCGTCGTGGCCGGGCCCGTCGAGGGCATCGAGGCCCTCAAGGCCGAGCCGCCCGCGGGTGCACGGGTCATCCCGCTGCAGACCGCAGGCGCCTTCCACACGTCGTACATGGCCCCCGCCGTCGAGCGACTCCGCGCGAAGGCCGACGCGACGAACGCCGCCGTGCCGAACCTCCGCCTCTGGACCAACGCCGACGGCACCGAGGTCGTCGACGGCCGCCACTACCTCGACCTCATCGTCGGCCAGGTGGCGAACCCCGTGCGCTGGGACGCGTGCATGGACGCCTTCGTCGCCGCCGGCGTCACGGGCGTCATCGAGCTCGCCCCCGCCGGTGCGCTCGTGGGCCTCGCGAGGCGAGGCATGAAGGGCGTGCCCACGGTCGCGGTGAAGACGCCCGACGACCTGGCCGCCGCGATCGAACTGCTGGAGGCACCGTGACCACGCTGCACGTCCCCGAGACCCGCGCGGGCTCGCGCATCCTCTCCGTCGGCGCCGCGCGCGGCGACCTGACGGTGATGAACGCCGAGCTCGTCGGCCCCATCGACTCGTCCGACGAGTGGATCCGCCAGCGCACCGGCATCGTGTCGCGCAAGCGCGCCTCCGCCGGCGTCACGCTGCTCGACCTGTCGCAGGCGGCCGCCGAGGAGGCCATCGCGCGCTCCGGCATCGAGCCGTCGCAGATCGGCGCCGTCATCATCTCGACGATCTCGCACCACGTCGCGACGCCGTCGCTCGCATCGCTGCTCGCCGACCGCCTCGGCGCGACGCCCGCCGCCGCGTACGACATCTCGGCCGCGTGCGCCGGGTACGCGTACGGCATCGCGCAGGCCGACGCCCTCGTGCGATCGGGCACGAACGACTACGTGCTCGTCATCGGTGCCGAGAAGCTCTCGGAGGTCGTCGACCCCACCGACCGCTCGATCTCGTTCCTGCTCGGCGACGGCGCGGGCGCCGTCATCGTCGGCCCGTCCGACACGCCCGGCATCTCGAAGAGCGTCTGGGGTTCCGACGGCTCGAAGTGGGACACCATCCGCATGACGTCGCCGTACACGGAGATCGAGCACGGCGCGCCCTGGCCCACCCTGCGGCAGGACGGTCAGACCGTGTTCCGCTGGGCCGTGTGGGAGATGGCGAAGGTCGCGAAGCGCGCCCTCGACGAGGCGGGCGTCGCGCCCGAGGATCTCGCCGCCTTCATCCCGCACCAGGCGAACATGCGCATCATCGACGAGTTCGCCAAGCAGCTCGGCCTGCCCGACACCGTCGCCATCGCGCGCGACATCGAGACGACCGGCAACACGTCGGCCGCGTCGATCCCGCTCGCGACCCACCGCCTGCTCGAGGAGCACCCCGAGCTGTCCGGCGGCCTCGCCCTCCAGATCGGCTTCGGAGCCGGCCTGGTCTATGGCGCGCAGGTCGTCGTCCTCCCATAGGCTCATAGCCGCTACCGCACTGAAGGAGAAGAACGATGGCACTGACCAACGATGAGGTCCTCGCAGGGCTCGCAGAGCTCGTGAACGACGAGACCGGCATCTCGGTCGAGAACGTCCAGCTCGAGAAGTCGTTCACGGACGACCTGGACATCGACTCCATCTCGATGATGACGATCGTCGTCAACGCCGAGGAGAAGTTCGACGTGAAGATCCCCGACGACGAGGTCAAGAACCTCAAGACCGTCGGCGACGCCGTCACGTTCATCACGAACGCCCAGGCCTGAGCCGAGCGTGGGGCGGCCGCGAGGTCGCCCCACAGCCATGCAGGCGCGATGACGCGCCGCAAGACACGAGAGAGCCCTGCATGACGAAGAAGATCGTCGTCACCGGCATCGGCGGCACGTCGCCGCTCGCCGGGACCATCCATGAGACCTGGGATGCGCTGCTCGCCGGCGCATCCGGCGCACGCTCGCTCGAGCACCCCTGGGTCGCCGAGCTCGAGCTGCCCGTGACGTTCGCCGCCGAGGTGGCCGTGCGTCCCGAGACCGTGCTCGAGCGCCCGGTCGCGAAGCGCCTCGACCCCTCCAGCCAGCTCGCCCTCGTCGCCGCCAAGGAGGCCTGGGCGGACGCCGGCTCGCCCGACGTCGCGCCCGAGCGCCTCGGCGTCGACTGGGCCACGGGCATCGGCGGCGTGTGGACGCTGCTGGACGCGTGGGACACGCTGCGCGAGAAGGGCCCCCGCCGGGTGCTGCCCATGACCGTGCCGATGCTCATGCCCAACGCGCCGTCGGCCGCCGTGTCGATGCACTTCGAGGCTCGCGCGTTCGCCCGCACCGTCGCCTCGGCGTGCGCGTCGAGCACCGAGTCGATCGCGATGGCCTACGAGCACCTGCAGTCGGGCGTCGCCGACGTCGTCATCGCCGGCGGCTCCGAGTCGGCCATCCACCCGATCACGATCGCGTCGTTCGCGTCGATGCAGGCGCTGTCGCGCCGCAACGACGACCCGTCGCACGCCTCGCGCCCGTACGACCTGCACCGCGACGGCTTCGTGATGGGCGAGGGTGGCGCAGCGCTCGTGCTCGAGACCGAGGAGCATGCGCTCGCCCGCGGTGCCCGCATCTACGCGGAGCTCGCCGGCGGCGGCGTCACGGCCGACTCGTACCACATCACCGCTCCCGAGCCCGAGGGCCTGGGCGCCAGCCGCGCCGTGCTGGCCGCGCTCGAGCAGGCGGGCGCGTCGGTCGACGACGTGACGCACGTCAACGCGCACGCGACGTCGACGCCCGTCGGCGACGTCGCCGAGGTGCGCGCGCTGCAGCGCGTCTTCGGCGATCGGGCCGTCGAGATCCCCGTCTCCGCCACGAAGGGCGCCCACGGGCACCTCCTGGGCGGCACGGGCGCGCTCGAGGCTGCGTTCACGGTGCTCGCGCTGCACCACCGCATCGCTCCCCCGACGATCAACGTCGAGGAGCAGGACCCGGAGGCGCCGCTGTCGATCTCGTCGACGCCGGTCGAGCTGGGCTCCGGCGCGCAGCTCGCGATCTCGAACTCGTTCGGGTTCGGCGGCCACAACGCGGTCGCCGCGTTCCGCTCGGTCTGACCCGACGACGAAGGGCCCCGCCGCGAGGCGGGGCCCTTCTGCATGCCGCAGCGCGATGCGCCGAGCGACACGAGGGCCCCGCCGTCCTCGGCGGGGCCCTCGGGGCATGTGGGGCTGCGGCGGTCAGCCCGCCTTGTGCAGCCAGATGACGGGGCTCGCGTCGCTCGCGTGCCGGAACACCTCGAGCTCGTCGTCCCAGTCGGTGCCGAGCGCGCCGCGCAGCTCGCGCTGCAGGGCGTCGACGTCGCGCCCCGCGAGCTCGATCGCCGCGCGCACCCGATGCTCGGAGACGAGCACCGTGCCGAGCGCGTCGACCGTGGTGCGCGTCATGCCGAGGCTCGGCGTGTGCATCCAGCGCGAGCCCTCGACGCCGCCCTCCTCGGTGACCTCGAAGCGCACGTCGGGCCAGCCGCGCAGGGCGCTGGCGATCGCGGCGCCCGATCCCTCGCGGCCCTGCCACGGCACCTCGGCGCGACGAGCGCCGGGCAGCACCGGCTGGTCCTCCCAGCGGATGGGCGACGGGTCGCCGAGGGCGCGCCCGATCGCCCACTCGATGTGGGGGCACAGCGCCTTCGGGGCAGCATGGATGAACACCATGCCACTCGCAGCGTCTGCATGCAGCGCACTCATGTCGTCCTCCGTTCGATGCGGCTTCCCCTCCGACCGAACGAGTCGACGACATCAGTATGCGCCCCGAGGCGCGAGGAGGACAAGCCGGTGCGGCGAGGCCGCATCGCGGGAGGCGGCTCAGGTGGCGGAGGACTCCGCGAAGACGGGGCGCTGCTCGCCCGCGCGCACGGCGAACGGCAGGCGGTTCTGCGCAGGCGGCAGCGGGCAGTTGAACTGGTCGCTCATGGAGCACGGCGGCACGACGGCGCGGTTGAGGTCGAGCTCGACCGAGCCGTCGCGGCGCGGGCGCACGAAGAGGAAGCGGCCGACGCCGTACGTCTCGTCGCCCGTCGTCGCATCGGCGAAGACGATCTGCAGCGCATCGCCGTCCGGCAGCGCCAGCAGCGCGAGGTCGTGTCCGTCGTGACGCAGATGCACGGTGCCCGCCATGCGCTCGACGCGCTCGCCACCCTGGCTGCGCCCTACGGTCGCCTCGAGCGCGGAGGCGGCAGGCTCGAAGGTGCCCTCGAGCACCCATGCCGGGTCGTGGTCGTATGCGGCGAAGCCCTGGAAGCGAGCGATGGCGTCGGACTCCGCATCCCACACGCGCACGCCGACGCCCTCGGCCCGCGTCAGCACGAAGGCGGTGCGGGTGTCGTCGAAGCGCACGCGGCTCGGCGTCATGCCGTCGTGCGGATGCACGACGACCGTGCCGTCGACGACGCGGCCGTCGACCGTGACGTCGTCGGCAGCGGACGCGGTGAGGGCGACGCCGTCGCCCGCGGGCGTCGGCGCCCACGTGCCCGGCACGCCCTCGATCGTCGTGGGCTCGGTGATCCATGCCGTCGTCACGAGCGCGAGGGCGCCCTGCGCCGTCTGCACGCTCTGCTCACGACGGCGCCGGAAGGCTGCGTGGTCCTGCTCGGAGCTCATGCATCCACCCTAGGACCGTCGCCGACGACGTCCGCGCACGCTCCCCCGGCGCTCAGCGCGCGTGCACGAGCCAGAGCGCGACGACGCCGAGTGCGACCGCGGCGGGCGCCACGACGAGGCTCAGCAGCATGTATCGAGCCCACGACACGCGCACGCCCATCGCGGCGAGCCGGTCGTGCCACAGCAGGATCGCGAGCGACGCCCATGGCGTCACGAGCGCGCCCGCGTTGACGCCGACGAGCAGCGACGCCATGCGGATCGCGTCGGTCGCGAGCGGCTCGAGCGCCAGGTAGGCGGGCAGGTTGTCGACGCCGTTCGCGAGCAGCGCGCCCGCGCCCGCGAGGCGCAGCAGATCGCCCAGGCCGTCGCCCGTGCCGACGATCGGCTCGAGCAGCGAGGCGAGGCCGCGCGCGTGCAGGGTCTCGACGACGAGGAAGAGGCCGACGGCGAGCAGCACGATCTGCCACGGCACGAGGCTCGGTCGCAGCGCACGCGGGCGTCGCACGGCGACGAGCACGACGAGCAGCGCCGCGGCGACCGACGCGGGGATCCACACCTCGACGCCGCTGACGAGCGCGGGCACGAGCAGCGCCACGACGACGCCCGCGCCGACCGTGAGGATGCGGTCGGGCTCGGGCTCGACGGGCTGCCGTTCGAACCGGGCGGCGAGGCTGCGCCGATGCGCGATGGCGACGACGACGGCGGGCACGACGATGCCGACGATCGCGGCCGGAGCCATGAGCGCGGCGAACGCCGCCGGCGGAAGGCCCAGGGAGTGCTGCGCGAGGAGGTTCGTGAGGTTCGAC
This sequence comes from Agrococcus sp. GCM10030265, assembly GCF_042666675.1. NCBI lineage: Bacteria > Bacillati > Actinomycetota > Actinomycetes > Micrococcales > Microbacteriaceae > Agrococcus > Agrococcus sp. GCM10030265. Next base: position 231,032 of record NZ_JBHTCZ010000002.1, on the reverse strand, counting down.
ACGGGCAGCAGCAGCGAGCCCGTGTTCGCGATCCACACGGTCGTGAGCGCGAACGGCAGCGGGTCGAGGCGCAGGTGCCGCGCGAGCAGCACGACGACCGGCGTCAGCAGGACGGCGGTCGTGTCGAGCGACAGCAGGATCGTCGCGACGGCGGCGAGGGCGAGCACGAGCAGCCACACGACCCACGCGCGCCCCAGGCCGAGGGCGCCGAGCCGCTCGGCGATGGCGTGGAAGACGCCCGCCGCGGCCGCGAGCTCGGCGACGATCGTCGCCGCGACGACGAACAGCAGCACGGGCCACGTGCGCTCGCCGATGCCGAGGGCCGCATCGAGCGGCAGGACCCCCGTGGCGAGCAGCACGCCACCGATCGCGACGAGCACGGCTCCGGCGATGCCGATCCACGGCAGGTCGCGCAGCCGCTCGTGCAGGGGCTGCCGTGCCCTGCCGACGTGCTGGACGTCGTCGGGCACGTCTCGCATCGTATGCCCGCCCGCCACCCGCGGCGCGCACGGCCGCGTCGCACGAGCGCAGGTGGCCTGCGGGCGGCGTGCACGCCCCGCACGAGCGGCGCGTGGGTGCGCGTCAGCGGCGCGGGTCGACCTGCTCGGCCGCTGGCTCGACCCCATCGGCATCGGCGACCGCGACCGAGGCCCGCTGCCCCGCGTACTGCGAGGACAGCACCCGGTAGGAGCGCGTGAGGAACCCGCCGACGCCGAGCAGCACCGTCGCGAGCCCCGCGACGAGGAACACGAGCGCGATGCCGCGGGCCGAGCCGTCGCCGAGCAGCCAGCCGAACGTCGCCCGCCCCGCCGCGCCCTCCATGTACGGGATGATCGCGAACTCGGCGATGGGTGCGATGAGGAACGACGTCACGGGTGCGGCGGCCGACTCGAACGCCTGCGCGAACCCGAAGACGCGACCCTGGCGCTGGAACGGCACGACCTTCTGGATGACCGTCTGCTCGGCGGCCTCGACGGCGGGCACGAGGGCCATCCACATCCAGATGCCGACGGCGTAGAGCAGCCACCACTCGCGGATCGTGAAGAGGGCGCCGAGGATGCCCATGCCGACGACGATGAGCAGCATGGTGCGGATGGGATTGCGACCGAGGCCCGTCTTGGCGATGACGGCACCGCCGACGATGAAGCCCGTCGACGCGACGCCGAGCACGACGCCCCACAGCTCGACGGGGAAGAGCTCGAGCCCGTAGGGATCCATGAGCGCCATGTAGACGCCGCCGATGAGGTTGTTGAACGTGGAGAAGACGATGAGCGCGAACAGGCCGGGCGCGGCGCGCACCGCCCGGATGGCGCCGCGCACGTCGACCGCGCCGCCGCCCTCGGCGTCGTGCTCGGGCTGCGCCTCGGGGATGCGGACGAACGCGAGGTGCGCGAGCGCCACGCCCGTCGCGACGATGGCGATGCCGAGCGTGATGCCCATGCCGAGGAGGCCGATCGCGAGGCCGGAGAAGACGCTCGTGATCATGAACGCGACGCCCTGCACCGTGCCGACGAGGCCGTTGGCGTTGACGCGGCGCTGCTCGGGCACGAGCAGCGTGACCGTGGTCGACAGCGCGATGTTGCGCATGTTCTCGACGACGGCGCCGAACAGGATGATGCCGGAGAAGAGCCAGAACCAGGGGCCGCCGACGTCGAGCAGCGCCGCCTCGGGGAACAGCAGGTAGAGCACGCCCGCCACGGAGAACGCCGCGAGCGTCACGACGCTCGAGAGCACCATGACGCGATGCTTCCGATGGCGGTCGACGATCGTGCCGAAGAGCATGGCGAAGATCGCCACGAGGAGCATGTACGCGCCGCCGATGATGCCCGTCGCGAGCACCGAGCGCGTCTCGAGGTAGACCCAGAACGTGAGCGCGAACCAGAGGAAGCTGGTCGTGACGTTGGCGACGAGCGTGTTGACGAGCACGTGCCCGAAGCGGCGCATGCCGTCGGCCGGCACCTCGGGGTTCGTCGTGGAGGGGCGGGGGGCTGCGTCGCCGGGGATGGGCTCGCTCATGGTGGGAGCATAGGCCGCACCGCCGACACCCGCGCGGGCGGCCTCGACCGGGGTGCTCAGGCGCCGAGGTCGGCCAGCACCGCCCGAGCGACCCGATCCCCGGACACGAGGGCCCCGTGGATCGACGCGGTGTCTCGGTGGTCACCAGCCACGTAGGTGCGGTCGGCCACGCGAGCGGGGGCAGCGACCGCGAGCGGCGGCAGCTCGGCCGGCAGCGTATGACGCACGTCGTCGCGACGCAGCAGGCGCCACGCATCCACCTCCACGCCCCAGATGCGGCGCAGCTGCGCCCGCACGTCGGACTCGACCGCATCGCCGAGCAGGCACGTCGCCTCGACGAGGAACCTGCCGGCGGGCGCGTACGTCGGCACCGAGCCCGAGACGACCGTCGAGTGCAGCACGGGCCCCGAGCGCGTGCCGTCGACGTGGAGCATGCGCGAGCGCGTCGGCGATGCGGGTGCGTCGAACCACCACGTCTGCAGGCCGCGGGTCGCGGGCGCGGGCACGTCGACGAGGCCGGCGACGGCCTCCGGGCCGACGGCGACGACCACGGCGTCCGCGTGCACGGCGTCGCCGCCCGCGACGTCGACCCGCACGCCCGCGCCCTCGCGCGCGACGCGCACCGCCCGACGGTCGAGGCGCAGCTCGGCGCCGTCGTCGCGCGCGCCGGCCGACAGCTGCTCGGGAAGGGCCTGGATGCCGCGAGCGGGCAACCCGGGGCGGCCGAGCGCGAACATGCGCACGAGCAGCCGCACGAACGCATCCGAGGTCGTGCCCGCGCCGTCGGCGACGACGCTCGCGAGGAAGGGCTCGAGCACCTCGCGGCGCAGCGGCCCGTGCACGTGCCCCCGCTCCCACGCCTCGGCGAGGGTCGCGTCGTCGCCCGCGGCGGCCGCACGGATCGTGCCTCGCGGGTCGACGATCGCGGGACCTGCCCACGCGGCGAGCGCGGCGAGCTCGCGCGGGTCGAGCAGGCCGCTCGCGAGCGTCGCGCCGATCCTCGACGGATGGCGCAGCGGATGGGCGAGCTCGGCGAGGCCGCCCTCGCGTCGCACCCGCACGCCCACCGGGAAGCGGCGCAGGTCGAGGCCGTCGACGTCGACCCACCGCTCGATCGCCGGGTACGAGGGGTTCAGCACGTGGAAGCCGCGGTCGAGCAGGAACCCGTCGACGGCATCGGTGCGCTGCCGACCACCGACGGCGTCGGACGCCTCGAGGACGACGACGTCGAGCCCCGAGCGGGTGAGGCGCACGGCAGCGCGGAGGCCGGCGAGGCCGGCGCCGAGCACGATGACGTCGTGGCGATCCATGCTCCGACGCTACGGGCAGCCGGCGACGCGGCGGGAGGGGTGGACAGGCGCTCGCACGACCTCAGCCGGCGAGCGCCATCGCGAGCCGCACGTACGCGCGCGCCGCCGTGCCGAGGTCGGCGATGCGCACGTGCTCGTCGGGCTGATGCGCCTGCCCCGTGATGTCGCCCGGGCCGAGGATGATGGTCGGGCAGCCGTGATGCTCGGCGACGAAGCCGCCCTCGCATGCGGCCGTCCACACCTCCACGCGACTCGTGCGCCCCTCGGCAGCGAGCGCGGCGACGGCGGCGTCGACGAGCGGATGCGCCGCATCGGTCGTGAAGCCGGGCATCGCCATGAGCGTGGCGCCCTCGACGGTGCAGCCCAGCGACTCGACGCGCGGCCGCACCTCGGCGAGCAGCGCCTGCAGCACGGTGCCGGCATCCTCGCCCGGCAGCAGCCGCCGGTCGACGAGCAGCGTGCAGCGGTCGGGCACGATGGACGTCGCATGGCCGCCGTCGATGCGGCCCACGCTCCACGAGGCCGATCCGAGCAGTCCCGAGGCTCCGGCGCGCAGCGCGGCGTGGTCGGCGAGGATCGCGTCGACCACGGCTGCCGCGCCGGCGATCGCCGACGCGCCGTCCTCGGGCCTGCCTGCGTGCGCGGCGCGACCGTGCACGACGATCTCGTGGTTCGACGCGCCGCGGCACGCGACGACGGTCGCGAGGTCGGTGGGCTCGGCGACGATGCACGCGAGGTACGGGCGCGGCGGGTGCCGCAGCTGCGCCGCCATGCCGAGCGCGAGGTCCTCCTCGTCCGCCGTGACGAGCAGCTCGAGCGGCACGTCCGGGCGGATGCGGTGCACGGCCGCGAGCGCCTGCAGCACGGCTGCCAGGCCGCCCTTCATGTCGGTGGCGCCGCGACCCACGAGGGTGCCGTCGACGACCGTGGGCGCGAACGGATCGCGCGTCCACCCGGGGCCTGCGGGCACCACGTCGCTGTGGCCGAGGAAGAGCAGGCCCGCCGAACCGGAGGCGTCGACGTCCGGCCCGAAGCGCACCGACGCGTTCGGGCGGCCCGGCGCAGCCTCCTCCAGCGCGACGCGACCGCCGAGCCGCGACGCGATGGCGGCGAGCGCGCGTGCCGCCCGCGCCTCGGTGCCGCCGGGGTTCTCGCTCGGCGCGAGGATGAGGCTCGACGCGTCGGCGACGATCGTCGCCTCGTCGACGAGCGCGAGCGCCCGCTCGACGTCGGCGTCGCGCGTCATCGCACCACCAGCTCGCGCGGGACGTGCGTGAGCAGCTCGATGCCCGACTCGGTGACGGCCACCGACTCCGACAGCTCGCAGCCCGATCCCGTCAGCCACATGCCCGCGATGACGTGCAGCGTCATCCCCGGCTGCAGCACCGTCTCGTCGTCGCCGCGCACCGACACCGTGTGCTCGCCCCAGTCGGGCGGGTAGCCGATGCCGATCGAGTAGCCGAGCCGCGACGCCTTCTCGTAGCCCGCCCGCGCGAGGTGGGCCTGCCAGAGGCCGTGCACCTCGGCGAGCGTGCGGCCCGGCGTCATCGCGTCGAGCACGAGGTCGAGGCCGTCGGCCGTGACGGATGCGAGGGCGCGCAGCTCGCGAGACGGCTCCCCGAGCGACACGGTGCGCGCGAGCGGCGCGTGGTAGCGCTCGGAGACGCCCGCGATCTCGAACGACACCGCCTCGCCCGCCTCGAGCACGCGGCCCGAGTACGTCATGTGGGGCGTGTCCGCCGACTCGCCCGTGGGCAGCATCGGCACGATCGCCGGGTAGTCGCCCGCGACGCCGTCGACGCCCGTGGCCTGCGCGTGCGCGACGACGGCCGCGAGCTCGTGCTGCCCCATCCCGGGCCTCACGGCCTCGAAGCCCGCGAGCATCGCCGCGGTGCAGACGCGACCGGCCGCGCGCATGCGCTCGAGCTCGGCAGGGCTCTTCACGAGCCGCGCCCAGTTGACGAGCTGCTCGGCGTCGACGAGCGTCCACTCCGGCGCGGCCGCCTGCAGCGCGAGGAACGATCGCACCGTGAGGAAGTGCGCCTCGGCCTCGTAGCCGACGCGACCCGGCTGCACGAGGCCCCGCTCGCGCAGCGCATCCACGATCCAGGAGAACGGATGGCGGTCCGGCTGGTGCACCCACGTCTCCGGATACCCGAGGATGCGCGACGCGGCCAGCCGCGCCGTGCGGTGCGCGCCGTTCGCGTCCATGGCGCGCAGCGCGAGGACGGGCTCCTCGTCGTGGGTGACGAGCAGCAGCTGCGGCATGTAGAACGACCAGGCGTCGTAGCCCGCGAGGTAGTGGATGTTCGCCGGATCGGCGACCACGAGCGCATCGAGGTCGGCGGCGGCCATGCGCTGCCGCACGGCGTCGAGTCTGGCTGCGAGCTCGTCGGTCGCGAATGGCATGCGGCTCCCCTCGGCGGTGTGCGGCCACGCTACCCGTGCGCGGGGCGGACGCCCGTCAGCCCTGCGGCGGCGTGCGCATCCACAGCTGCCCGACGATGTCGAGGAACACCCACACGTCGCCCGACGAGTACGTCTCGGGCGCGCCGGAGCCGCCGAGCATCGGGTAGGGCACCGGGTAGTAGACCGACCCCGCATCGATGGGGCCGAGCCGCTCGACGACCGCGCGCACGAGCGGGCTGGGGAAGACGAACGACTGGAAGCCCACGTCGTCGACGACGGTGCGGCGGAACTCGTCGAGCGACGCCGCCTCGTAGCCCTTCGAGCCGCCCTGCAGCGGGTACAGCACGGCGAAGCGACGCTGCGCCTCGTCGGAGAGGATGACGTGGCCGAGCCGCGAGTAGCCGTGCACCAGCGGGTACGGCTCGTGCATGCGCGGCCACTGCGGCAGCATCTCGGCGGTGGGCGCCGGCTCCGATGCGAAGGTGAAGGGCGCCCATCCGGGCAGGTCGGCGAGCCACTGCGACGTCATGCACGCGACGCTACGTGCCGAGCCTGGACGGCTCGTGCAGCCTCGTGGATCATCCGCTGGGATGACGGCGACCGGCCTCGCGGCCGACGACGACGCATGCGCCAGCGGCGGAGGGTGGGAGCATGCCCACCGTCACCACCCGCATCGCGTCGCCGCAGCTGCGCGTCGACCTCGACGCCCTCGCCGCCAACGCCCGCACCATCCGCCGCGGCGCTCGCGGTCTCGTCGCCGTCGTGAAGGCCGACGCCTTCGGGCACGGCGACGTCGCCGCGCACCTGCTCGCCAACGGCGCGGACTGGCTCGGCACGACGTCGCTCGACGAGGCGGTGGCGCTGCGACGGCGCACGGGCGCGCGCACGCTCGCCTGGCTGGCCTCCCCCGCCGCCGACTTCGACCCGGCCGTCGCGGCCGGCGTCGACGTGGCCGTGCCATCGCTCGCGCATCTGCGCGCCGTCGTGGCCGCCGCACGAGCGACCGGCAAGCGCGCGCGCGTGCACCTGCACGTCGACCTCGGCATCGCCCGCGACGGTGCGCCGAGGGAGGCGTGGCGCGAGCTCGCGACGTTCGCCGGCGCCCTCGCCCGCATGGGCGTCGTCGAGCCCGTCGGCGTCATGGGGCACCTGAGCCACGCGGCGCACCCGCTCGACCCGCGCAACCGCACGCAGCGCATGCTCTTCGACAACGCCGTGCGCGCGGCGTCGCGTCGCGGCTTCGTGCCGCAGGTGCGGCACGTCGCGGCGACGGCGGCGGCGCTGCGCGGCATCGGCACCGAGTACGAGCTCGTGCGCGTCGGTGCGGGCCTCTACGGCATCGACCCGGCCGGCGGCGACGCGCTCGCAGCCGTCGTCGGACTCGCCGCGCCCGCCGTCGTCGTGCGCGACGTCGCAGCGGGCACGGGCGTCGGCTACGACCACGCCTGGGTGGCCGACCGACGCACGCGCCTCGCGACCATCCCGGTCGGCTACGCCGACGGCATCCCGCGCGTCGCCTCCGGCCGCGCCGAGGTGCTCGTGCGCGGACGCCGCGCACGGGTCGTCGGTGCGGTGTCGATGGATCAGGTGGTCGTCGACGTCGGCGACGCGGGGGTCGAGCCCGGCGAGCCCGTCACGATCGTGGGCACCGAGCCGGCGGCGCCGACGCTCGGCGACTGGGCGTCGTGGTCGGGCACGATCGCGCACGACATCGTGACGCACCTCGGTTCCAGGTGGCAGCGGTCGTTCACGGGAGGTGCGGCATGCGCGTGATGGTGGTGGGCGGAGGTGCGTCGAACGAGCACGACGTGTCGCTCGCGAGCGCGGCCGCCGTGGCGGAGGCGCTGGCGACACGGCACGACGTCGTGCGGGCGACCATCGGTCGGGACGGGTCGTGGACGGTCGGCGGCGTGGTGCACGCGCATCCCGAGCTCGTCGCCGCGCTCGCGGACGTCGACGTCGTCTTCCCCGCGCTGCACGGCGTCGGAGGCGAGGACGGCACGCTGCAGGGGTTCCTCGCGACGCTCGGGGTGCCGTACGTCGGCTGCGGCGTCGAGGCGAGCGCCGTGTGCATGCGCAAGGACGTCACGAAGGCCGTGCTCGCGGCGTACGGCGTCGCGACCGTCGACGGTCGCGTCGTCGCGACCCCGGTCGAGGCGGCCGCGGCGATGGCCGCGCTCGGCGCGCCCGTCGTGGTGAAGCCGCTCGCCGACGGGTCGAGCGTCGGGCTGCTCGTCGCATGGACGGCCGCGGAGGTCGCGGCGGCGTGCGCCGCGGGGCCGAGGCTCGTCGAGCGCTACTCGGGCGGCATGGAGGTCGACGTCGCCGTCGTCGAGCTGGGCGGCGTCGTGCGCGTCGGGTCGCCGCTCGAGATCGTCCGCGAGCCCGGCGGCGTGTTCGACGCCGCCGCGAAGTACGGAGGCGAGCCGCCGTTCGTGCTGCCTGCTCGGCTCTCCCCCGCCGTGCGCGCCCGCATCGAGGCCGAGTCGGTGCGGGTCTTCGCAGCGCTCGGCTGCCGAGGCCTCGCGCGCGTCGACTGGTTCGTCGACGGCGAGCGCCTCGTCTGCAACGAGGTCAACACCATGCCCGGGATGACGGCGCGCAGCCAGCTGCCCCGGATGCTCGCGCATGCGGGCGTGCCGTTCGAGGAGCTGGTCGACGGGCTCGTGCGCGGCGCGGCGGGGGCGCTCGAGGTCGTCTAGCCGAGCTCGACGATCTGGCGCAGCGCAGCGCCCGAGGCGAGCGCATCCATGCCGCTCGCGACGTCGTCGAGGCCGATGCGGCTCGACACGAGCACGCCGACGTCGAGGTCGCCCGCGCGCCACATCGCGGCATAGCGCGGGATGTCGCGCGACGGCACCGCCGAGCCGAGGTAGCTGCCCACGAGCGACCTGCCCTCGCCGACGAGCGCCGTCGGCGACAGGGAGAGGCGGGCGCCCGGATGCGGCAGGCCCACCGTGACGGTGCGACCGCCGGGCGCCGTGAGCGCGACGGCGGCCTCGAGCGCCGGGATCGCTCCCGCCGCCTCGACGACGCAGGCGAAGCGCTCCGTCGCGTCGGCGAGCTCGTCCGCCGTCGCCGCACGCGCGCCGAGGCGCTCGGCGAGCGCGCGCTTCTCGGGCACGGGATCGACGGCGACGACCTCGACGTCCGGCAGGCCGAGGGCGACGAGCACCGCCGCCATGCCCACGCCGCCCAGCCCGACGACCGCGATCGTCGAGCCGGGCTCGGGCCGCGCGGCGTTGAGCACCGCACCGCCTCCCGTGAGCACGGCGCAGCCGAGGAGCGAGGCGACGTCGGCCGGCACGTCGGCGTCGACGCGCACGACGGAGCGGTGGTCGACGACCGCATGGGTCGCGAAGCCCGAGACGCCCAGGTGATGGTGCACGGGCTCGCCGCCCATCGCGAGGCGCCGCTCGCCCGAGAGCAGCGTGCCCGCCGCGTTCGACGCCGAGCCGCGCTCGCACGGGCTCGCGCCGCCCGACGCGCATCCCCTGCACTCGCCGCAGCGCGGCAGGAACGTCATCACGACGCGGTCGCCGACCGCGAGCGCGGGCACCGAGGCGCCGACCTCCTCGACGATGCCGGCGGCCTCGTGGCCGAGCAGCATGGGCACGGGCCTGGCGCGGTCGCCGTTCACGACCGAGAGGTCGGAGTGGCACAGGCCAGCGCACTCGATGCGCACGAGCACCTCGGTGGGCCCGGGTGCGGCGAGCTCGAGCGTCTCGACCCGCAGCGGACGCGACAGGGCGTACGGGCGCTCGGCTCCGATCTCGTGCAGCACGGCTCCGCGGATGGACGTCGTCGTCATGCGCCCGAGTCTGCCAGCGGTTGCGCGCTCGCGCTCGGGGCGTGCGCACCGAGCCTCGGCGCGCGGGCCCCGCTCAGAGCCGCGGCGTGCGCGGCGGCTCGCTGCGCCGGTCGCCCGTCGCCTCGAACGCGGCCGCGAGCCTCAGCAGCGCGGTGTCGTCGTAGGCGCGACCCGCGAACGTGAGGCCGACGGGCATGCCGATGTCGGCCATCGTGCCCATCGGCACCGTCACGGTCGGGATGCCGAGGTGGCGGATGGCGAGGTTGCCGTTCGCCACCCACACGCCGTTCGCCCAGCCCGCATCGGCGGAGGCGGGGTCGACGTCCATGTCGGCGGGCCCGACGTCGGCGACGGCGGGGAAGACGACGGCGTCGAGGCCGAGCGCATCCATCCACGCCTCGAGGTCGATGCGGCGGGTCTCCTCGAGCCCTCGCATGCCCCCCTCGAGCTCGGGCATGTCGCGCCACGAGGCACCCGGGTTCGCGGCCACCCACGCCGGATAGTGCGGCAGGTCGTCGGCGAAGCCGTCGTAGCGGTCGGGCAGCGCGCCGGGCGGCGGCGGGAAGATGGTGGCGCCGTCGACGCCCGCGAGGGTGCGCAGCGCGGGGTCGCCGTTCGCGTCGAGGAAGTCCTCCCACGCCCATGCGGACAGGTCGAGGATCTCGCGCCGCAGGTACTCGGGGCTCACGAGGCCGCGCGTCGCGATCGTGGGCGCCCCCGCGCGGTCGCCCTCGTAGTTCGTGACCGCCGGGAGGTCGACCTCGACGACCGTCGCGCCCGCCGCCTCGAGATCGGCGCGCGCCGCGGCCCACAGCTCGAGCGACGACGGCCGCGGGCGGATGGGCCTGCCGGTCGCGCCGCCGATGCCGCCATCGGGGTTCGAGCCCGCGTCGGGGTCGGTGCCGACGTACATGCGCGGCACGCCGATCGTCGCCCCTGCGAGCGCGCCCGCGTCTCGGGCGAGCGCGACGTAGGAGCCGGGACGGATCGTCGACGCCGCCGGGATCGGCACCCACGGCTGCGTGCGCCACAGGTCGCCGCGCGTCTCGGGGTCGTCGGCGACGACGACGTCGAGCACCTCGAGGAGGTCGGCCATCGTGCGCGCATGCGGCACGACGACGTCCATCGTGGGCACGAGCGGCCAGTTGCCGCGCGTCGAGATGACGCCCCGCGACGGCGTGTACGCGCAGAGCGCACCGTTCGACGCCGGCCCGCGGCCGCTCGACCACGTCTCCTCGCCGAGCCCGAACGCCGCCATGCTCGCCGCGGTCGCCGTGCCCGAGCCGTTCGACGAGCCCGAGCCGAACGGCGCGGGCAGCCAGTCGGACGAGTACGGGCTCTCGGCGCGACCGTAGAGGCCGCGCTGCATGCCGCCGTTGGCCATGGGCGGCATGTTCGTGAGGCCGAGGCAGATGGCGCCGCCCGCCCGCAGCCGCTCGATCGTGAACGCGTCGCGCTGCGCGACGAGGTGCGCGAAGGCCGGGCTGCCGGCCGCGGCGGTGAGCCCGCGCACGAGGTAGGAGTCCTTCGCGGTGTACGGGATGCCGTCGAGCGGCCCGAGCACGGCGCCCGCCGCGCGTCGCGCATCCGCCGCCTCCGCCTCGGCGAGCGCATCCGGGTTGCGCACGACGACGGCGTTGAGCGCCGTCGCGGTGCCGGGCGCGTCGTACGCGTCGATGCGCGCGAGGTACGCCTCGACGAGCTCGACCGCCGTCGTCTCGCCGCGCTCGAGCGCACCGCGCAGCTCGGCGATCGTCGCCTCGACGACGTCGACGCTCACCGGCCGACCGCCGGCTGCTGCTGCGTGATGCAGTGGATGCCGCCGCCGCGCGCGAAGATCTCGCGTGCGTCGACCGTCACGACGCGGCGACCCGGGTAGGCGTCCTCGAGGATCGCGCGCGCCTCGTCGTCGGCCCGCGGCTCGCCGAAGCCGCAGGCGACGACGCCGTCGTTCGTCACCAGGTGGTTCACGTAGCTCCAGTCGACGAAGCCCTCGTCGTCGCGCAGCGTCTCGGGCGCGGGCAGGTCGACGATCTCGAAGCGACGGCCGGCGGCGTCGGTCTGCTCGGCGAGCATCGCGCGCAGCTCGGCGGTCACGACGTGGTCGGGATGCGCGGCGTCGCGCTGCTGGTGCAGGAGGAGCCGGCCGGGCGACGGGATGGTCGCGACGATGTCGACGTGCCCCTTCGTGCCGAAGCGGTCGTAGTCGCGCGTGAGGCCACGCGGCAGCCACACGGCGTGCGTCGCGCCGATCGTGCGCGCGAGCTCCGCCTCGACGCGCGCCGCGTCGGCGTGCGGGTTGCGCTCGTCGCCCAGCTGCACGGTCTCGGTGACGAGCACGGTGCCCTCGCCGTCGACGTGGATGCCGCCGCCCTCGTTGACGAGCACCGACGACACGATCTCCGCGTCCACCATGTCGCCGACGATCCGTGCGATCTCGTTCGACAGGGCCGCGTTGGCCCAGTCGGGCGATCCCCAGCCGTTGAAGATCCAGTCGACGGCGCCCAGCACCCCGGGGCGCTCGTCGTCGACGACGAACGTCGGGCCGAAGTCGCGCATCCAGAACTCGTCGAGCGGCGCCTCGACGACCTCGACGGCCGAGCCGAGCATGCGGCGGGCGCGAGCGAGCTCGCTGGGGTCGACGACCATCGTGACGGGCTCGAGGTCGGCAACGGCGAGCGCGACGTCGGTCCAGGCGCGGTAGCCGGCCTCGCGCTCCGCGTCGCTCTCGCCGAGGGTCACGCCCTCGACGGGGAACGCCATCCAGGTGCGCTCGTGGGGTGCGGTCTCCGCGGGCATCCGCCAGGCCATGGCTTCCTCCATCCGTGCGACGAACGCTGTTGGTCGTGCGCTCAACGACGCACGCTACGCCGTGGGCGTCGCGAGGTCAATGCTCGGCGTCGACGCTCGGCGACGACGCCTCGAGGCCGAGGAGCGTCGCCACGCCCCGCATCGCGTCGTCCATCGCCGACGTGGGATCGACCTCGCGCACGAGCGAGTGCGCGTTGACGCCGTCGACGATGGCGAGCACCTGCCACGCCGCGCGTCCCGCGTCGTCGACCACGAGCTCGCCCGCCGTCGCACCCTCGGCGATCACCTCGGCGAGCAGCGCGTGCCAGGCATCCATCTGCTCGCGCACCGCGGCCGCCAGCGCGGCGTTCGACCGCCCGAGGGCCCACCCCTCGACCCACAGCACCGTGACCTCCTCGCGCGAGCCGTCGAGCACGGTCGCGAGCACGTCGAGCATGCGCTGCCGGTGATCGCGACGCCCCGCGACGATCGCGCGCACCTCGGCGACCTCCGCCCCCACGAGCTCGCGGTACGCGCGAGCGACGAGCTCGTGCATCGACGGGAAGTAGTGGGCGACGAGACCCTGCGTCACGCCCGCCCGCTCGGCGACGGAGCGCACCGTGAGCGCGCCGAGCCCGTCGGCGCCTGCGATCGCGATGGCGGCGGCGAGGATCTCGGCGGTGCGCTCCCCGGGCGCCTTGCGCGTGCGCCGGGGGCGGTCGTCCGTTGCCATCGCGCGTCAGCATAGCCACCGCGTGCCGCCGCTCGACGAGCGGCCGGCGGCGCGGTCGCGCCCGGGCATGGCGGATCGCGACCCGCGACGCCAGCCCTTCCCCGCTGTCGGACGCTCCGACGAGGATGGAGGCATCGCGACCACGAGGAGCCCGACGATGCCCGAGACCGACCGCTACGACGTCGTCGTCATCGGCGCGGGGCCGGGCGGCACCGCCGCCGCCCTGCGCGCCGCCGACCTGGGAGCCCGCGTCGTCGTGCTCGAGGCAGCACGCCTCGGCGGCACGTGCGTGAACTCGGGATGCGTGCCCACGCGCGTGCTCGCACGGGCCGCGCGACTCGTCCGCGACGCGCGCTCGGCGCACGAGCACGGCATCCTCGTCGGCGACGTGACGGTCGACTGGGCGGGCGTCGTCGAGCGCGTGCACGCCCGCGTCGACGAGGTGCGCGCCATGAAGCGCGAGGCCGAGCGCTTCGCCGCCGCAGGCGTCGACCTCGTGCAGGAGGGCCGGGCGCGCTTCGTCGACCCCCACACCGTCGAGCTCGACAGCGGCCGGCGCATCGCGGGCGACAGCATCCTCGTGTGCGTCGGCGGCCACGCTCGACGGCTGCCGATCCCCGGCGCGGAGCTCGCGATCCTCCCCGACGAGGTGCTCGCCCTCCCCTCGCTCCCCGACCGCGTCGCCGTCATCGGCGGCGGCAACACGGGCGCGCAGCTCGCGACGGTGCTCGCCGCCTTCGGCGTGCAGGTCACGCTGCTCGACCTCGCGCCGCGCATCCTCATGGCATCCGACGCCGACATCTCCGAGCAGGTCACGCAGGCATTCGTCGAGCGCGGCGTGACGGTGCGCTGTGGCATCGCCGGCGTCTCGCGCCTGTCGCGGACCGACGACGGCGCGATCGACCTCGTGCTCGTCGACGGCGGCGTGGAGGAGACCCTCGAGGTCGACGGCGTCATCATGGCGGCCGGCTGGCCCGCCGACGTCGCCGACCTCGGGCTCGAGCACGCAGGCATCGCCGTCGAGCGCGGAGCCATCCCCGCCGACGAGTACCTCCGCACCTCCGTGCCGCACGTCTTCGCGGTCGGCGACGCGAACGGGCGCGACATGCTCGTGCAGGCCGCCCAGTTCGAGGGCGAGGCCGCCGCCGAGAACGCCGTGCTCGGCGCCTCCGTGCGCGCACCCCACAGGCTGCTGCCCGCGGGCGGCTTCACGGATCCGGACTACGCAGGCGTCGGCTTCACCGAGGCGGAGGCGCGCGAGCGGGATCCGCAGTGCGTCGTCGCCACCGTGCGGTACGACGCCGTCGACCGCGCCGTCATCGACGACCGCGACGCGGGCTTCCTGAAGCTCGTCGTCGACCGCTCGCGCTCGACCGTGCTCGGGGCGCACGCAGCGGGCGAGAGCGCCGTGGAGGTCGTGCAGGCGCTCACGACCGCCATGGCGGCCGGGGTGCGAGTGCAGACCCTCGCGGAGGTGCGCTTCGCGTACCCGACCTACTCGGCGATCATCGGCATGGCGGCGCGGGCGGTGCTCGCGGCGCGCTGAGCGCTCAGGCTGCGCCCGGGCCCGCCCCGTAGCCTCGTCCGAGGGTCGCGGGTGCTCGCGCCCGGAGGGAGTCCGCGATGGCGACGCGGTCGAGGCCGAGCGGGCCGATCCTCGGCGCCGTCGCCGTGTGCGTCGTCGTCGCGGTGGGCCTCGGGCTCGCGGTGCACCAGGCGCTGCTCGGCTCGCCGCGCGCGGCGCTCGACGAGGCTGCGACGCGCATCGAGGCCATGCCGGGCGTCGCCGCGGTGTCCACGGAGCTCGAGGAGCGCGTGCCCTCCCGCAGGCAGCTGCGGCGAGCACTCGTCTCCGACACCGATCGCTCCGACGGCGAGGCGACCGTCACCGTCACCGTCGCCGCATCGGTCGACGCCGCAGCGCTCGCCCGCATCCTCGACGACGCGCGCGCCGCCCTGCAGCACGATCGGCTCGCCGAGCACGACGTGTCGATCGAGTACGTGCAGGCGCAGACCGAGCGCCGCATCTTCGACGGCTGGAGCCCGCTGCTGCCGGAGCGCGTCGTCACGACCGCCGAGCTCGAGTCGGTCGCGAGCCTCGCGCTGCGGCTTCCGGAGGGCGCCTGGCTCGATCTCGAGCCGGCATCGCACGAGCAGGGCCAGTTCGACGTGGTCGGCCCGCCGCATCTCGGGATCCTGCTCGGCGACGACCGCGGCGACGGCTTCACGATCGGCGCGCCCGTCGACGCCGCGAGCGGGCTCGAGCTGCTCGTGGCGGCCGAGCAGCTCGCGACCGACGCCGAGGCGGCGCTCGGCGGCACGACGGCCATCGAGCTGCGCACGCCCGACGGCATGCTGGTGCGCACGGCGACGCAACCTGCCGCGATCCCCGCCGCGCTCGCCGATCTCATCCAGCGCGTCACGGCGCTGCCCTTCCCCGACGCCGTGCACGTCGAGCTCGACACGACCCTCGAATGGCGCGTGGAGCCGACGGGTGCGCGCGGCGTGCCGCGCATGACGGTGCTGCTCGACCTCGACGTCGCGGGCTGCTCGCCCGCGGTCGACCCCGAGGTGCTGCGCGCCGACGTCGAGCGACTGCTCGCGTCGCACGAGGTCGAGCACGACGTCGAGACGATCGGCTGCGGCGGCCGCTGACGCACGCGTCGCCGGCCGCCCCGCGGCCCGAGGGCCCGCCCGACTCAGGCGGCGCAGCGCACCTCGTCGGCTCGCTGGCCGGCCCCGTCGAGCTCGTGCGTCGGCTCGGGAGCCGACCCGGTCGGCTCGGCGGGCTCGGGGACCGCCGTCGACTGCTCCGCGGGAGCGGACGGCGCATGGGCCTCCGGCGCTGCCTCCGGCGACTCGCTCGTCAGCATCACCGGGCGGTCGTCGCGCAGCGCCGCGAAGAGCGCCGCGGCCTCCTCGCTGCGCGGGGCGACGCGGTTCGGGTCCGGCGCGTACGGCATGACCGGCAGCTGCACCATGACGAGGCGATCGAGGTCGACGTCGGCGAGCGTGCTCGCGAGGGCGACGAGGCTGCCGGGGTCGGCGATGGCCTCGTCGACCGTGATCGCCTGCGAGGCGGCATCGGCGAGCCGGAAGAGCGCCGTCGGGTTCGACAGCGTGCCCGCATCCTGCACCGACCGTGCGAGCGAGCCGAGGAAGGCCTGCTGCGCCTGGATGCGGCCGAGGTCGCTGCCGTCGGCGAATCCGTGCCGTGTGCGCAGGAACGCGAGGGCCTGCTCGCCCGCCAGCGTGTGGGTGCCGGCGTCGAGGAACAGCCCCGAGTACGGGTCGGCGACGTCGTGCGCGACGCAGACCTCGACGCCGCCGATCGCCTCCGTGATGCCGACGACGCCGTCGAAGCCGACGACGAGGAAGTGCTCGAGATCGAGGCCCGTGAAGTCGCGCATCGCGTCGAGCGAGCAGTAGGGGCCGTGCTCGAGGAGGCCGTTCACCTGCACCGCGGCGCTGGCCGCGATCGTGCGCCCGCCGTCCGTGAGGCACTCCGGTGACGGCAGCATCGTGTCGCGCGGGATGCTGACGAGCGTCGCGCTCTCGCGGTCGGCGGCGACGTGCAGCAGCATCATGACGTCGGAGCGGGCGCCGCTCGCCTCGCCGTAGTCGCCCGAGACCTGCCCGTCTCGCGTGTCGGATCCCATGATGAGCAGGTCGACGGCGCCGTCCCACGCCGGCGCGTCGAGCTTGTCGCGGTCAACGCCAGGACGGGCGACGGCGTTCTCGCCGATGTTGTCGAGCACGCGCACCGAGGTGCTCGCGACGAAGGCGACGACGGCGACGGATGCGACGAGCGCGGCGGCGCCGACCGAGGCGACGATGCGTCGTCGACGGTAGACGGCGCGGCGTCGGCGCGCGGCGGTGCGGGTCGTCGGAGGGCCGCCGTCGCCTTCCGCGCCGTCGGCCGCGGGCTCGAGGTAGGTCGAGCGACGCTTGATCTCGTACGGCTGTCCGGGCCTGCGCATGACGTGCTCCTCGATCGTCGTCGGATGGGTGCGTGCCCCCTCCTCGCGGCGTCGACGCGTGCTGCGCCGCGAACCACCCTCCCGTCCGCGCGGCCCGCATGCAACTCGACGGCCGGCGAGGACTGGCGCCGTCCCTCCTTCTCCAGATCGCGTGCGCTCCGCCTCGATCGTCACGCCGCGGACGTCCATGCGGCCCGGTGCGCCGTCGCTCGCGGTCACCGTCCGTCGCCGGGGGCCTCGGGCGCGACGGACGTGGTCCTGCGGCTCGGATGTCGGAGGTGCCCCGTACGCTTCCGAGCGGCCATCCATCGACGGGAGTCTGCACGTGCATCAGCCGAGTCGCACCCGCGAGCGTGCCGTTCGGCGTGCGCCGCGCGAGGTGCGCGCGGGCTTCCCCTCCCCCGCGCAGGACTACTACTCGGGGCCCGTCGACCTGAATCGCCACCTCATGCGCGACCCGACCACGACGTTCGTGCTGCGCGTCAGCGGCGATTCCATGACGGGAGCGGGCATCTTCGACGGCGACGAGGTGCTCGTCGACCGCGGTCTCGACGCGCACGACGGGTCCGTCGTCGTCGCGGTCGTGAATGGCGAGTTCACGCTCAAGCGGCTGCGTCAGCGCGATGGCGCGACCTCGCTCGAGGCCGAGCACCCCGCGTATCCGCCCATCGTCATGACCCCGGAGGACGACCTGGTGATCTGGGGCGTCGTCACGAGGTGCCTGCACCGTGTCTGAGCAGCACGTCGCGATCGTCGATGCGAACGACTTCTACGTCTCGTGCGAGCGCGTCTTCGATCCGAGCCTCGAGGGGCGCCCCGTCGTCGTCCTCTCGAACAACGACGGCTGCGTCGTCGCGCGCTCGAAGGAGGCGAAGGCGTCGGGCATCGGCATGGGCGTGCCGTGGCACACGGTCGCCGATCGCGCGAGGCTGAACGGCGTCGTGGCGCGCTCCAGCAACTACGAGCTCTACGGCGACATGTCCGCGCGTGCCGCCGAGATCCTCTCGCGCTACGCCGCGAGCCAGGAGGTGTACTCGATCGACGAGAGCTTCGTGACCCTCGAGGGCAGCGTCGCCGAGACGATCGCGCAGGCGCACGCCATCCGAGCCGCGCTGCGCAGGTTCGTCGGGCTGCCCATGAGCGTCGGCATCGCCCCCACCAAGACGCTCGCGAAGCTCGCCAACCGCGGCTCGAAGTCGAATCCGGCGCTCGACGGCGTGTGCCACCTCGGCGCGTACGATCAGCGGCAGCAGGACGCCATCCTCGCCTCGATCGACGTCGGCGACGTGTGGGGCGTCGGCCGCCGCACGGCGAAGCGGCTCGCCCCGCTCGGCATCTTCACCGCCGCCGACCTCCGCGACGCCGATGCCGCGCTCATCCGCCGTCGCTTCAGCGTCGTGCAGGAGCGCGTCGTGCACGAACTGCGCGGCATCGACTGCCTGCCTCTCGAGGACGTCGAGGAGACCCGCGACCAGATCCAGCACTCGCGCTCCTTCGCGGTGCCCATCACGACGACGGCCGAGCTCGTCGAGGTCCTCTCGGTCTACACGCAGCGGGCGGCGGCACGCGCTCGCGCGCAGGGCTCGCTGGCGCAGGCGATGACGTGCTTCGCGGCGACGTCGCCGTTCGGCACCGGCGGTCACACGAGCCACGCCGTGTCGGTCGCGTTCCCCGAGCCGACCGACGACGCCCTCGTGCTGCACCGCGCCGCCGTCGCCGCCCTCGGGCCGCAGCTCGAGCCGGGCAAGCGCTACGTCCGCGCGGGCGTCTCGCTGCACGAGCTCGTCGACCAGCATGCGTACGCCGCCCTCGACCTGTTCGGCACGGGCGCCGACGCGTCGAAGCCGACGACGAGCGCGGTCGTCGACGACATCGTGCACCGCTTCGGCGCGCAGAGCGTCGGGCTCGGCCTCGGCGGCGTGCGCGCGCGCCGCACGTGGACGATGCGGCGCGAGCTGCTCTCGCCGCGCGCGACGACGCACTGGGACGAGCTTGCGGTCGTCCACGCGAGGTGACGACGAGCACCGCAAGGGGTTGGCGGCGGTGGCTCGAGGCGAGGAGCCTCGAGGCATGAGCGACACCATCAGCGGCAGCATCGGCGACCCGACGGCATCCGACCCCGACTTCGCGACCGATCCCGAGACGGAGGAGCCGACGTCCGACGGTCCGACGACCGACGACGACCCGGGCATGGAGCCGGAGGAGCAGGCCTCCCCCACCGTCTAGCGTCGACATCCGCCGCCGCGTCGGGCGTCAGCCCGGCCGGCGGCGTCATGCTTGGATCGGGCGGCGAGCGCCCAGCGGTCGCACGGCTCGCTGCCGAGCACGCCAGGATGCGGCGAGCCGGCGCCGATCGCCTCACCAGCAAGACGCCTCCATGCAGGCATGACGAAGACCGCGCGCGTGCGGCGCGTTCGACGACGATCACGCAGGCGCTGCTCGACGGATCTCGTCACCCGGGCCGATCGCGACTGCCGGGACCGGCCTCGTGGCTGGACGGCAGTGCTCCTAGGCTTCACCCATGACGAACGACCACGGCGCGCTCTCGTACCGGCTGCTGACGGGGCCTGACGATGCCCTGTTCTGTCGACGCGTGTCCGCGCTCCTCGACGAGGGGTACGTCCTCCACGGCTCGCCGGCCGCGACGTTCGATGGCGAGCGAGTGATCGTCGCCCAGGCGCTGATGCTGAGCACCGAGTCTCGCTGAGCGGTCGCTACGTCCGGTGGGTCCCGACCGAGTCGACCGTGAAGGG
This sequence comes from Agrococcus sp. GCM10030265, assembly GCF_042666675.1. Taxonomy (NCBI): domain Bacteria; kingdom Bacillati; phylum Actinomycetota; class Actinomycetes; order Micrococcales; family Microbacteriaceae; genus Agrococcus; species Agrococcus sp. GCM10030265. The sequence continues at coordinate 211,230 of NZ_JBHTCZ010000002.1, read as the reverse complement.
CGCGACCGTCGAGGCTCGACTGAGCGTGCTTGGTAGGGCGGACGGGACTTGAACCCGTGACCGACGGATTATGAGTCCGCTGCTCTGACCAGCTGAGCTACCGCCCCGCCGACGAGCCTACCGACGCGCGTGAGCGCCACCTCCGACGTCGACAGCAGCCGCCGTCACCAGGAGATGTCGGTTCGCACCCGTCTGCCCAGTGCGACGTCGCATCCCGCCTACGCTGCGTCCCGACGATCGGACGGCCGCCAGGCGCACGGGCGTCATCGCGCGTTCGTCATCCCACGCGAGCGAAGGACGCAGCATGACGACGCACGGCCGGCGATTCGCGAGCGTCGTAGGTTGGGGATTCGCGTCGACGGCGCTCGGTGACGTCGCCGGCAGCTGGCTCGGGTCCTCTCTCCGACTCGACGCCGCGCCCGTCTGGGCGCTCGCGGCCTACCTCTGCACCTCGCTCGTCGGGCTCGTCGTCGTCATGCGACACGACCTCCCCTTTGACGGTGGGAGTGGGCGACCTGCTGACGCGACCGCTCCGAGCAGCGAGGGCGCCGACCGATCAGCAGATCGATCGGGTCGCTAGCGCGACTCGTCCGCCGGGGCGACGTTCGTGTCCGCGCCCTCGGGGGCCGACACGGTCACCTCGCCACCGAGGGTGACGCGACCGTCCTCGGTCTCGAGGTGCGGCAGCTCGGTGACGGGATCGGCGACGTCCTCACCGCGGTACAGCGCCTCGAACGTGTCGAGCGTCGTCTCGATGTCGTGGGGCGCGACCATCTCCAGCGAGCGGTGGCGCATGCGCAGCCACTCCTCGTCGCTCGCCCGCAGCACTCGCTCGAGCTGCTCGGCGAGGTGCGCGTCGTCGTCGGGGCGGAAGAGGAAGCCGTTGCCGTCGACGAGGTGCGGCAGCGCCATCGCGTCGGCCGCGACGACGGGCAGACCCGACGCCATCGCCTCCATCGTGGAGATCGACTGCAGCTCGGCCGTCGACGGCATGACGAAGACCTCGGCGCCCGTGAGCCGCGCTCGCAGCTCCTCGGCGGACACGAGGCCCGTCAGCTCGACGCGGTCGCCGACGCCCAGCTCGTCGGCGAGCCCTCGCAGATGGTCGACGAGGTCGCCCGTGCCGACGATCTGCAGCCGCGCATCCAGCTCCTTCGGCAGTCGCACGAGCGCCCGCACGGCCGTCTCGATGCGCTTCTCGCTCGTGACGCGGCCGACGAACACGATCGTCCCGCGGTTGCGCTTCGGCGACACCGTGTAGTCGGATGCGCGCAGGCCGCACGAGACCGCGTGCACGTGATCGAGACCCGCCATCTGCTCGAGGTAGTCGGCGCTGCGCCGCGTCGGCGTCGTCACGGCGTCGCAGCGCCCGAAGACGCGCCCCGCATCCGCCCACAGGGCACCCGTGATGCGGCCCTGCGCCATGCGCGGGATGTTCGAGTGGTCCATGAGGTTCTCGAACATGATGTGGTTCGTGCCGATGAGGCGGATGCCTCGCGCCCGTGCCGCCGTGGCGAAGCCGCGACCGACGACGAGATGCGACTGGAAGTGCACGACGTCGGGCTTCAGCGCGTCGAGCAGGGAGCCGGCGTTCTGCACGATGCGCCACGGCTCGGCGAAGCGCAGCCACTCGTGGCCCGGGTAGCGCAGCGAGCGCAGGCGGTGCACCGTGAAGCGCACCCCCTCGTGCTCCTCGATGCGCGTGCCCTGCCTGCCTCGCCCCGTGGCCGACGCGACGACGTGCACCTCGTGCCCGCGCCGGGCGAGGCCCGCGGCGAGCTGGGTGGCGAACGTGGCAGCGCCGTTCACGTCGGGGGCGAACGTGTCGCCCGTGATGAGGATGCGGAGAGGGTCCGTCACTCGTCGTCCTCCACGAGGGTCTTGGCTTGCAGCTGGGGGTGGTGCCTCGCGAGCTGGAACACGCCGAACACGGCCAGCCCGCCCGCCAGCACGAACACGATGAGCGCCCACGGAGGCGTCTGCGCGGCCTCGCCGAGCACCGTGACGCCGATGAGCACCGCGATGAGCGGGTCGACGACCGTGAGCCCGGCGATCACGAGGTCGGGCGGGCCCGACGCGTGCGCGAGCTGCACGAAGTACCCGCCGAACACGAGCGCCGCCGCGACGCCGAGGAGGCACACGATCGTGAGCCACTCGAAGTTGCCGGTGGTGATGCGGTTCAGCACGATCTTCATGAGCGTGACGACGAAGCCGTAGAGCACGCCGGCGGCGATGACGTAGAAGATCGCGCTCGCGCGGTCGCGCCAGCGCCACCACGCGAGGCCGAGGCCGATGCCGACGACGAGCAGGAGGCTCAGCACCGTGAGGAGCTGCTGATCGCGGATGGGGTGCTCGACGGCGAACACCGCAGCGACCGACACGAAGATGCCGATGCCGACCAGGCAGAACAGGATCGAGTTGATCGTCGGGGAGTCGAGGCGGTGCCTGGCGACGCGTGCGTTGACCACCGCGGTCACGACGAGCGCGACGGCGCCGAGCGGCTGCACGACGATGAGCGGCGCGAGCGACAGCGCCCACAGCTGCATGAGCGCGGCGATGCCGAGCATCGCCGTGCCGACGACCCACGACGGGCGACGGATGAGGTGGCCGAGCTGGCGCATGTCGAGCGTCGCGCCCGACTGGCCCGTCGACCCCTCGACGAGCGAGACGCCGCGGTGCTGGAACTGGGTGCCGAGCGACAGCACCACCGCACCGACGATCGCGATCGGGATCCCGAGCGCCTGCAGCGGCGTCAACGAGATCTGCTCGGTCAGATCGGTGAGGTCGGCCAGGCGCACCCCTCGACAGTACCGGCGCGCAACCGTCGATAGCCTTGGCGACATGGCCGTGCTCCCGATCCGCATCACCGGCGAGCCGGTGCTCCACGCCCGCGCCTCCGAGGTGACGGAGGTCGACGACGAGCTGCGCACGCTCGTGGCCGACATGGTCGAGACCATGCATGCCGCGCCCGGCGTCGGGCTCGCGGCGCCGCAGGTCGGCGTCGGCCTGCGGCTCTTCGTGTGGTCGTGGACCGATGCCGACGGCGTCGAGTCGTCGGGCGTCGCGATCAACCCCACCTTGTGGATCGCTCCCCTGCCGATCGCCGACGTCACCGAGGACGACGAGGAGGGATGCCTGTCGATCCCCGGCCCGCGCGAGCCGCTCATCCGATCCCACGCGGCCATCCTCGAGGCGACGGGCCTCGACGGCGAGCGGTTCCGCATCGAGGCGACCGGCTGGCTCGCCCGCATCTTCCAGCACGAGTTCGACCACCTCGACGGCATCCTCTACGCCGACCGGCTCGACCATCGCGAGTGGAAGTCGATCGAGAAGGCCATCAAGAAGGCTCGCTTCGGGCGACCGGGACTGTCGTGGACGCCGGGCGTCGACGACGTCGAGGCGTGAGCCGCGCGCACGCCGTGGTGCGAGCGCACCTCGGATCGGTGCTAGGCTAGCCGGGCTGTTCCCAGCATTCCTCGATAGCTCAATTGGCAGAGCAGCCGGCTGTTAACCGGCAGGTTGATGGTTCGAGTCCATCTCGGGGAGCAGCAGGAGGCCCCACCGTTCGCGGTGGGGCCTTCGTCGTTCCCCGGGCCGCGCGAGCCGCTCGGTGCTCGGTCGGGCCGCGGTGGTGCTCGGCCGCGCATCGCTGGCGCACGGCGCGGGGCCGAGGCGTGGTCCTCGTCAGGGGCACGCGGCCGTACCCCGCGCACCGTCAGGCGGCCGCGTGCTTCGTGCGAGCGAGCGCCGCGACGAAGGGATGCCGCGGGTCGGCCAGCAGGTCGTCGATGGGCCCGACGCCCACGACGCGGCCGCGATGCAGCACGACCGAGGTGCCGCCGAGCGCTCGGGCGTGCCGCGGCGTGCGCACCGCGGCGACGAGCGCGCGGGAGGCTGCGAGATCGCGCAGCGCCGCGAGCACCGCAGGGGCGACGACGGGGTCGAGGCCCGAGATCGGGTCGTCGACGACGAGCGCACGCGGATCGAGCACGAGCGCCCGCGCGAGCGCGACGCGCTGCCGCTGGCCGCGGGACAGCTCGAACACGTGCCGATCGAGCACGCCGAGCGGCAGCCGCACGCGATCGAGCGCTCCTGCGACGGCGATGCCCGCCTCGCCGCGGTCGAAGCGTGGATCGCGGTCGAAGATCGGGCTCGCGACGACGTCGCCCACCGTGAGCGTGCCCTCGAGGTGCTCGGATCCGCGCTGCGGCGCGTGCCCGACGAATGCGAGCAGCCGCGTCCGAGCGCGCGCGCCCAGACCGCGCACGTCGTGGCCGAGCACCGAGATCGACCCGCCGTGCACCTCCGCGCCCGCCTCCTTGGGCGTGCGCAGCGCGATGGCGTCGAGCAGCGTCGACTTGCCGGCGCCCGTCGGCCCGAGCACCGTCACGGGCGCGCCGGGCTCGGCGACGAACGAGACGCCGCGCACCACGAGCGCCGAGGCGCCCGCATGGGCGAGCGATGCGTCGTGCACCCGGATCGCGGCGTGCGTCGGCTCGATCATCGCTGCTCCTCCATGCGCGCTCGCTCGGCGTCGAGCTCGTCGATCCGGGTCGTGAGCCGACGCGCGGCCGCCGGATCGCCGTCGCGCAGCCGGTACAGCTGGCCGAGCAGCTCGCCCTTCTCCCTCAGGATGTCACGCAGGACGAGCGACACGACGACGCCGCGCACGCTCGACTCGACGCCGCGCGGCCCCGCGATCATCGGCGCGATCGCGAGCTCGCGCACGAGCGGCGCGAGCGGCTGCGGCACGACGGCCGCCACGCGCTCCGAGAATCCAGGCTCGGCGATGCGGTCGAGCTCGGCGAGGATGCCGTCGCGCACGATGCGCAGCGACCCGTCGCCGACGTGGGCCGACGCGCCGCGTGCTCGCAGCGACTCCGGCACGTGCCGACCCTGCTGCAGCATCGCGACGATGGCCTCGCGCTCGAGGATCGTCGCGGGATCCTTGGGCAGCTGCTGCATCGTGACCTGCGGCTCGGACTGCCGCTCCTGCTGCGCGCCCGGCCCGCCCTGCGAGCTCGCGCTCGGCTGCCCCGGCCGGCCCTGGGCGCGCTGCTGCTCCTGCCGACCCTGCTGCGCCCGCCATGCCTGCAGCGCCCGGTGCACGTCGCGCGGCTCGACGCCGAGCCAGCCGGACACCTGGCGCTGGTACCCCTCTGCGAGCGCGCGGTCGCGGATCGTCGCGAGCACCGGCGCCGCCGCGCGCGTCGCCTGCACGCGGCCCTCGACGGTCTCGAGGTCGAAGGCATCCACCACCCGCCGCAGCATGAACTCGAACATGGGTCGCCGCGTCTCGATGAGTCGTCGCACCGCATCGTCGCCGCGCTGCAGCCGCAGGTCGCAGGGGTCGAGTCCGTCGGGGGCGACGGCGACGAACGTCTGCGCCGCGAAGCGCTGCTCCTCGGCGAAGGCGCGGCTCGCCGCCTTCTGCCCTGCCTCGTCGGGGTCGAACGTGAAGACGACGCGGCCGAGCGCCGTCGTGTCCGACGTCGACACGTCGCCGAGCACGCGGCGCAGCACCTTGATGTGGTCGACGCCGAACGCGGTGCCGCACGTCGCGATCGCCGTGCCCACGCCCGCGAGATGGCAGGCCATGACGTCGGTGTAGCCCTCGACGATCACGGCCTCGCGCTGCCGCGAGATGTCGCGCTTCGCGAGGTCGAGCCCGTACAGCACCTGCGACTTGTGATAGATCGCGGTCTCGGGGGTGTTCAGGTACTTGGGACCGGGATCGTCGTCGAGCAGCTTGCGCGCGCCGAAGCCGACCGTCGCACCCGTGACGTCGCGGATGGGCCACACGAGGCGACCACGGAACCGGTCGTACGGGCCGCGCTGCCCCTCCGACAGCAGGCCTGCGCGCAGCTGCTCGTCGTCGCTGAAGCCCAACCCTCGCAGGTGGGTGCGCAGCGCCTCGAACGACTGCGGCGCGAAGCCCACGCCGAAGCGCTGCGCCGCGGCGAGGTCGAAGCCGCGCTCGCCCAGGAAGCGCTGGCCGGGCTCGGCGGCGGGCGTGAGCAGCTGCGCCTGGAAGAACTCGGCAGCCGCCTTCGAGGCCTCGAGCAGCCGCAGCCGCGAGCCCGCCTCGATCTGCGGCGCCCCGCCGTCCTCGTAGCGCAGCGTGATGCCGAGCTGCGCGGCGAAGCGCTCGACCGTCTCGGTGAACGACGTGTGATCCATCGCCATGACGAAGCCGATGACGTCGCCGTCCTCGCCGCATCCGAAGCAGTGGTAGCGATTGATGGCCGGCCGCACGTGGAACGACGCCGACCGCTCGTCGTGGAACGGGCACAGCCCCTTGAGGCTGCCCACGCCCGCCGACTTCAGCGACACGTGGTCGGAGACGACGTCGACGATCGACATCCGGCTGCGGACCTCGTCGATGTCCTCCCTGCGGATGCGGCCCGGCATCAGACCACCTGCTGCGCGTGCCAGGCGACGGCGGTGTGATCCGACAGGTTGGCGACCTGGTCGACCACAACGCGCATGCGGGCGGCGTCGTCGGATGCGTGGCGCCAGTCCTCGGCGAAGGTCGCGTCGAGCGCCCCCTCCCCCACCTCGAGCAGGCGGTCGGCGAGCTCGGCGAGCACGACGCGCTGCTGCTCGTAGAGCGGCTGCCGGTGCTCGACGTCCATGACGAAGGCCGCGACGGTGCCCTTCAGCACGGCGATCTCGGCGCGCACCTCGGGGGGCACGACGACGGATCCGCCGAAGCGAGCGAGCGACCCCGAGAACGAGGCACGGGTGGCGCCGGCCGCCGCGGTGGCGAAGCGCCCGATGAGTCGCGACGTGAGGTTCTTCAGCCGAGCCTGGTCGCCGCGGCTGCCGTCGAACGACTCGAGCCACGTGTCGAGGTCGTCGAGCCGGTCGAACGCCGCGAGCAGCTCGTCGCGCGGCACGTCGCCCACCCAGCGCTCCATGCGGTCGACGAGCGCGTCGTGGTCGGCGCGTCCCGCGAGCGCGCGCGGGTCGATGAAGCCGTTCACGACGGCATCCTCGAAGTCGTGCACCGAGTAGGCGATGTCGTCGGCGAGGTCCATGACCTCGGCCTCGATGCAGCGCCGCGAGTCGGGCGCACCCTCCCTCGCCCACTCGAAGACGTCGCGGTCGACGGCGTAGAAGCCGAACTTCACACGGCCCGACCCTGCGTCGAGCACCTCCTGGTCGGCGGGCCACGGGTACTTCGTCGCCGCGTCGACGCTCGCACGGGTCAGGTTCAGCCCGTAGGGGCGGTCGCCGACGATCTTCGGCTCGAGGCGCGTGATGACGCGCAGGGTCTGCGCGTTGCCCTCGAAGCCGCCGATCTCGGCGGCCCAGTCGTTGAGCGCGCGCTCGCCGTTGTGCCCGAACGGCGGATGCCCGATGTCGTGCGCGAGGCACGCCGTGTCGACGACGTCGGGGTCGAGCCCGAGGGCGCCTGCGAGCTCGCGACCGACCTGCGCGACCTCGAGCGAATGCGTGAGGCGGTTGCGGGCGAAGTCGAGGCCCGACGTCGGCGAGACCACCTGCGTCTTCTGCGCGAGGCGTCGCAGCGCGCTCGAGTGCAGGAGGCGCGCACGATCGCGTGCGAAGTCGCTGCGCCTCGTCGAATGGGTCTCGGGCCACCACCGCTCGCGGTCGTGGCCGACGTAGTCAGCCGCCACGCGTGTCGCTCTCGTCCTCGATGAGCGCCGCGCGCTGCGCGGGGCTCAGCTCGGGGCTCTCGAGCCAGCCGTCGGGCAGCGCGGGCCGCTTCGGGCTGCCGGCGCGGCCGCGCTGCCCCTCGACGCCCGCGGCGTCGTAGGGAGCGTCGGCGAGCGTCGCGACGAGCTCGTCGATCTCGGCGAGGCTCGAGACCGCGGCGAGCGCACGGCGCACGTCGCCGCCCATCGGGTAGCCCTTGCCGTACCAGGCGACGTGCTTGCGGATGTCGCGGCAGGCGCGATCCTCGTCGCCGAAGAACTCGACGAGCAGCTCGGCGTGCCTGCGGAACACGGCGAACACCTCGAGGAGCGACGGGCGGAAGCGCTCGTCGCGGCCCTCGAACGCCGCGACGAGGTCGCCGAAGAGCCACGGGCGCCCGAGGCAGCCGCGACCGACGACGACGCCGTCGCAGCCCGTCGCGTCCATCATCCGCAGGGCGTCCTCCGCCTGCCAGACGTCGCCGTTGCCGAGCACGGGCACCGACGTGATGGCCTCCTTGAGGCGCGCGATCGCGTCCCAGTCCGCGGTGCCCGAGTAGTGCTGGGCCGCCGTGCGCCCGTGCAGCGCGATGGCCGCGACGCCCGCTGCCTCGGCGGCGCGACCGGCCTCGAGGTAGGTGAGGTGGTCGTCGTCGATGCCCTTGCGCATCTTGACGGTGAGCGGCACGTCGCCCGCTGCGCGCACGGCGCGCTCGACGATCGCCCGGAACAGCTCGTGCTTCCACGGCAGCGCCGAGCCGCCGCCGCGGCGCGTGACCTTCGGCACGGGGCAGCCGAAGTTCAGGTCGATGTGGTCGGCGCGGTCCTCGTCGACGATGATGCGCACGGCGCGCTCGACCGTCGCGGGGTCGACGCCGTAGAGCTGCACGGAGCGCGGCGTCTCGGACTCGTGGTGCGACAGGAGGCGGAAGGTCTCCTCGCCGCGCTCGACGAGCGCGCGAGACGTCACCATCTCGGCGACGTAGAGCCCGGCGCCGTGCTCACGGCACAGCCTGCGGAACGCGGTGTTCGTGATGCCCGCCATGGGGGCGAGCACCACGGGGGCCTCGAGCTCGATGGGGCCGATCCGCAGCGCCGGCGCCCGCGTCGCGCTCGTCGTCTGCGTGCCGGTCACGATCAGGCTCCGACGAGCGCCTGCGCCAGGAAGCCCTCGAGCTCGGCGATGGGCACGCGCTGCTGCTGCATGGTGTCGCGCTCGCGCACCGTCACCGCCTGGTCCTCGAGCGAGTCGAAGTCGACGGTGATGCAGAACGGCGTGCCGACCTCGTCCTGACGGCGGTAGCGGCGGCCGATCGCGCCGGCGTCGTCGAACTCGATGGACCAGTGGCGTCGCAGCGACTGCGCGACCTGGCGGGCGAGCGGCGACAGCTGCTCGTTGCGCGACAGCGGCAGCACCGCAGCCTTCACGGGGGCGAGGCGCGGGTCGAGGCGCAGCACCGTGCGGGTGTCGGTGCCGCCCTTCGCGTTCGGCACCTCCTCCTCGTCGTACGCCTCGATGAGGAAGGCCATGAGGCTGCGGGTGAGGCCGAACGCGGGCTCGATCACGAAGGGGGTGTAGCGCTCGTTGGCCGCCTGGTCGAAGTACTCGAGCTTCTTGCCGGAGTGGTCGGAGTGCGTGCGCAGGTCGTAGTCGGTGCGGTTCGCGACGCCCATGAGCTCGCCCCACTCGCTGCCCTGGAAGCCGAAGCGGTACTCGAGGTCGATCGTGCGCGCCGAGTAGTGCGCGCGCTCGCCGTCGGGCACGTCGAGGTGGCGGATGTTCTCGGGCCGCAGGCCGAGGTCGTGGAACCATGCCTCGCAGTCGGCGACCCAGCGGTCGAACCACTCGGGTGCGTCGGCGGGCGGCACGAAGAACTCGATCTCCATCTGCTCGAACTCGCGCGTGCGGAAGATGAAGTTGCCGGGCGTGATCTCGTTGCGGAACGACTTGCCGATCTGCCCGATGCCGAACGGCGGCTTGCGACGTGCGGTCGTCACGACGTTGTTGAAGTTCACGAAGATGCCCTGCGCCGTCTCGGGGCGCAGGTAGTGCAGGCCCTCCTCGTCGTCGACGGGGCCGAGGTAGGTCTTCATGAGGCCGGAGAACGCCTTGGGCTCCGTCCAGGAGCCCGGCTGTCCCGTCTCGGGGTCCTTGATGTCGGCGAGGCCGTTCTCGGGCGGGTGGCCGTGCTTGGCCTCGTACGCCTCGATGAGGTGGTCGGCGCGGTAGCGCTTGTGGGTGTGCAGCGACTCGACGAGCGGGTCGGTGAACGTCGCGACGTGGCCGGAGGCGTGCCACACCTTCTGCGGCAGGATGATCGACGAGTCGAGGCCGACCATGTCGTCACGGCCCTGCACGAACGTCTTCCACCACTGGCGCTTGATGTTCTCCTTCAGCGCGACGCCGAGGGGTCCGTAGTCCCATGCGGAGCGCGAGCCGCCGTAGATCTCACCGGCCTGGAAGACGAATCCGCGACGCTTCGCGAGATTGATGACCTGGTCGAGACGGCTCGTGGGCATGATGCTCCTGGATCATGCGCGCCGGAGTGCGCGCTGGGCTTCGTGGGGACGTTCGATCCTACCGGCGACGCGTGTCGGGGGCGTGCACGCCGACGCACGTGCGGGGCGGTCACGGGCATGGGATGCGCACGTGGCCGGCCTCGCCTGCAGGCGCGAGCGGCCGGTCGCGCAGCACGGAGAGCCGCGGCACGTCGCCCGCCTCGCACATCGCGAGGAACGCGTCCTCGTCGGTCGACTCGACGTACTCCACGTCGAGGTGCCGGTCGCCGTAGAGCTCGGCGTAGCCCGCGCACTCGTCGTACTGCCCGCACTCCTCGCTCACGACGAGGTCGAAGCCTGCGGCCGGCCCCGCCTCGCCCGCATCGAGCGCGTTCTTCTGCGCGGCCCACATCCCGTGGGCGTGCGCGGCGTCGACGAGCAGCGCGGCGAGCGCGAGGTTGCCCTCGACCGTGAGGCCGTCGAAGCGCGTCCACGAGTCGAGGTTGTCGTACTCGACGGCGTCGTACCCGGCCTCGGCGCAGCCGTCGACCCACGGCTCGACGATGGCGGCGATCGCCTCCCGACGCTCCGGCGTGGTCGTGTCGAGCGCCATCTCGTCCGGCCATCCCGGATCGATCATGGGCTCCCCCGCGTCGTCGCGCAGCAGCAGGTCCGCATGCTCCTGGAGCCACCACCGCGCTGCGTCCGGCTGCGTCTGGAAGCCGTTCAGGTAGCAGATGGAGAAGGTGCCGGGCGCGGGCGGCTGGGTGGCATCGCGGGCCACGACGGTCGTGCCGCTCGCGGGCTCGTCGGCACCGCCCAGCTGGTAGTCGACGGCGCCGACGACCGCGGCCTCCCAACGCGCCTCGACGTCGTCACCCGTCACCTGCGCCGGCTGCGGCGCCGACGAGCAACCGGCGAGCAGGAGGCTCGCGGCCGCGACCGCGACGAGCCGTGGGATGCGCATGCGTCGATCCTCCCAGGACGCGGCGGGCGCCGGACGGCGGATGCGGCGCGGGGCCGCATCCGCCGTCCGGCGTGCACGAGACGTCAGCGGCGTCGGCGCAGGCCGAGCACGACGCCGGCGACGAGCAGCATCGCGGCGAGCGCGACGAGCATCATCGTGCCCGCGAGCTCCGCGCCGGTGCGCGGCAGGTCGGTGCCCGCCTGCGTGGGCGGCGGTGCCGTGACGCCGGGTGCCGAGGGCGTGGGCTGCGTCACCGTGGGCGCGGGCACGACCTCGACGACGGCCGTCGCCGTGACGCCCGTCGACTCGTGCGTCGCGGTGATGGTGTGCGCCGATGCCGTGGGGAAGGTCACGCGCAGCCCGTCGATCGCATCGGTCGCGACGTCGGAGGTCAGTGCGACCTCGTCCGTCACGTCGACGGCGTTGCCCTCGACGTCGGCGCCGGAGACCTCGAACGTCACCGAGCCACCCTGGTCGATCGTCGTCGCCGCCGGCGTGAGGGCGAGCGTCGCGACGACGCCGGGCACGACGTCGATCGTGACCACGTGGCTGTCGCTGCCGAGGCCGTTGTCTGCGACGAGCGTCACGATGACCTCGCCGAGCGCGCCCGTGGGGGTGCCGGTGAGCTCGCCGGTCGCTGCGTCGAGCGACAGCCATGCGGGCAGCTGCTCGGGCGTCGTGACCGTGGCGGCGGGGTCCCCGGGCTCGAGGTCGGGTGCGTACGCGAAGGGCTCGCCGATCCGCGCGACGGCCGTGGCCTCGCCGGAGATCGCGGCGCGCTGCTGCACGACGATCGTGAAGGTCGTCTCCTCCGACGTGCCGAACCGGTCCGTGACGGTCGCGGCGAACGTGAAGGTGCCGGCCTCGGTGGGCGTGCCGGCGAGGGTGCCGGTCTCGTCGAGCACGATGCCCGGGGGCAGCGCCTCGGCGTCGACCGCCTCGATCGTCCAGTCGCCCGTCGTCGTCGGCGCGGGCAGCGCCGCGGCGTATGCATCGCCCACGATGCCGTTCGGCAGCTCGCCCGCGGGCAGCGTCGGCGGTGCGATGACCTCGATGGTCGCCGTCGTCGTCGCGCTCGTGGATGCGGACGTCGCCGTGACGGTGCGAGTGCCGGGCGCGCCGAACGTGATGGCGTCCTGCGTCTGGGCGACCTCGTCGCCCTCGACGCCCGTCGACAGCGTCACGTCGCTCGCGTCGGTCGCGTAGCCGTCGTCGTCGACGGCGGTGACCTCGAAGGTGACCGTGCCGCCCTGCGAGACCTGCGTGGCCGACGGCGTCAGCGCGAGCTGCGCCGCCGCACCTGCGACGAGCGTGATCGTGACCGTGTGCTCGTCGGCACCGACCGCGTTGGTCGCCGTCAGCGTCACGGCGTAGGTGCCGGGTGCGTCCGTGGGCTCGCCCGTGATGGCGCCGGATGCGGCATCCACGACGAGTCCGTCGGGCAGGCCCGCCGCCGTCACGCTCGCGGCGGGCTGGCCGGCGACGAGCGCGGGCTCGTAGGAGAACGGCGCGTCGCGCGTCGCCGAGGCCGTCGCCGCGCCCGTGATGGCGGGTGGCGCCTGCACCTCGATCGAGAACGTCTCCGCCTCGGACGTGCCGAACTCGTCCGTCGCCGTGACGTCGAAGGATGCGGCGCCGAACGTCGTCGGCGTGCCCGCGATCGTGCCGTCGTCGGAGAGGGTGAGGCCCGCCGGGAGGGCCGAGCCCTCTGCGAGCGCGTAGGTCACGTCGTCGCCCTCGGCGATCGCGGCGGGCAGGGTCGCCGCGTACGCCTCGCCGACGCGGGCGACGGGCAGCGTGCCGGGCGGCACGACGGGCGCGGGCAGCACCGAGACGGTCGCGGTCGTCGTGACGCCGGTGGCGCCGTGCGTGGCGGTGACGGTGCGCTGACCGGGGTCGCCGAAGACGACGGTGAGGCCGTCGACGGCATCGTCCGCGCCGTCCGTCGTGAGCGTGACGCCGTCGGCCGGCACGGGGTTCGCGCCAGCATCCTGCGCGGTGACGCCGAAGGCGATGGAGGCGTTCTCGGCGATGCGGCTCGTGAGCGGCGACAGCGTCAGGGACGCGACTGCTCCCGCGCCGACCGTGACGACCACCGCGTGCTCGTCGGTGCCGAGGCCGTTGTCGATCGTGAGGAGCACGCCGTAGCGGCCGACGAGGGCCGTCGGCGAGCCCGAGATGACGCCGGTCGTGGGCGAGACGGTCAGGCCGCTCGGCAATCCCTCGGCCGTGACGGTCGCAGCGCGCTCGCCGTCGTCGACGACGGGAGCGTAGGAGAAGGCCACGTCGTTCGTCGCGGCGGCGGATGCGGCACCCGAGATGCTCGGCGGCCCCTCGACGACGATCGTGTACGACCTGGGCTGCGACGTCCCGATCGCATCGCTCGCGGTGACGGAGAAGACGTAGGTGCCCGAGACGGTCGGCGTGCCGACGACCGCGCCGCTCGTCTGGACCGTCAGCCCCGGCGGGAGGGCAGCGGGATCGACGACCGCGTAGGTGACGGCGCCCGAGGCGGTCGCTGCGGGCAGCTGCGCCGAGTAGGCGACGCCCTCGGTCCCGCGCGGCAGCGCACCCGCAGGGAGGACGGGCGCGGCCTCGTCGATCGTGAGCGTGGAGCCGAAGTAGCACAGCGGGTCGCTGCCCACGGTGTCGGTGACGGTGAGCACCCACGTGCCGCCGGCGGGCTGGCCCGCGAACGCCGCGAGCGGGCTCGAGGGTCGGAAGGTGCCGCGGACGGGCTCGCCGCCCCCGACGCGCGCCGGCGCTGCGTCGTCGAGCGTCACGAGCACGCGCTGGGTGCTGGCCCCGGCGTAGGTGCCCGATGCGATGAGCGTCACCGTCGTCCCCGCGGGCGAGCGAAGCTGGAACTGGGTCTCGTTGTGGTACGGGTTGTCGTCGGCGAAGCCGACGCACTGCGGACCGTCCTTCTCGAAGTCGATCGCGATGCGCACCGCACCGACGTTCGCGGTCGACACGACGGGCAGTGCGACGTCGCGGCTGCTCTGGTCGACGCTGAAGGAGGAGGCGTCGGATGCACCGACGGTCGCCGCGTTCGCGACGGCAGGCGCCGAGACGGCGACGAGCAGGATGCCGAGAGCCGCGGCGACGGGTGCGAGGAATCGCTTCACGTGGCTGAAGATAACTCACCCCATCGCGACACGCCCGAGAGCGAGAGACACGGTGATGCTTCTCCTGTCCCCCGTTCGCGCCGCCATACGACGCTTGAGATGGTTCATGACGACACGACGCCTCGACCAGGCCGATCGCGCAGGTCGGGAGGCGCACGACAGCGCCGCCGCGGCCGGGGCCGCGGCGGCGCGTGCCGCTCGCACGAGGCGGGTCAGCGCTGCTGCGTGCGACGTCGCACGAGCACGAGCGCACCCGAGCCGAGCATGACGATCGCCGCCAGCACGACGAGCCCGGCGGGCGCGTCGGCACCGGTCACCGGGAGGCCGGAGCCGGGAGCACCGGGGGCGACGGCGGGCGTCGAGGGCGCGGGCGCGGACGGCGCAGGTGCCGACGGCACGGGCGCTGCCGACACCGTGATCGTCACGTCGAGCGTCGCAGCGGGCGCGATGCCGTTGTCGGCGGTGAGCGTCACGGTCACGACGCCCGGCTCGCCCGTCGGGGTGCCCGAGAGCACGCCGGTGGCGGCGTCGAGGGCGAGCCACTCGGGCAGCGCCGTCGACGTCACGGTCGCGGCCGGGTCGCCGGGCTCGAGCTCGGGCGCGTACGCGAACGGCGTGCCGAGCACGGCATCCGCCGTCGCCGGTCCGCCGATCGCGGCGCGCTGCTGCACGACGACCGTGAAGGTCGTCGCCTCGGAGGAGCCGTAGGCGTCGCTCGCGACGACGTCGAACGCGTACGTGCCGGGCGCCGTCGGGGTGCCCGAGAGCGTCCCGTCCTCAGCGAGCGCGATGCCCGCGGGCAGCGAGTCGCCTTCGACGACGGCGTAGGTGACGTCGCCCGTGCCGGATGCCTCGGGCAGCGTCGTGGCGTAGGCGTCGCCCACGATGCCGCCCGGCAGCTCGCCTGCGGGCAGCACGGGCGCCGCGACGACCGTGATGGTCGCGGTGTCCGTCGAGCCGTCGGCGTGCGTCGCCGTCACCGTGCGCGTGCCGACCGAGCCGAAGGTCACGTCGAGGCCGTCGACGACGTCGCCCTCGCCGTCCGAGACGAGCGTCACGTCGCCATCCACGGCCACGGGGTTGCCCTCGGAGTCCTCGCCCGCGACGGCGAACTCGATCGCGGCACCGACGCCGACGGTCTGCTCGGCAGGCGTGAGCGAGATCGCGGCGACGGGCCCCGCCGCGACCGTGATCGTCGTGGTCAGGGTCGCATCGGGCGCGACGCCGTTCGACGCGGTGAGCGTGACGACGGCGTCGCCGAGCGTGCCGGTCGGCGTGCCGGTGATGGCGCCCGTGGCCGCGTCGACCACGAGGCCGTCCGGAAGGCCCGTCGCGGTGACGACCGTGGCGCGCTCGCCGTCGTCGAGCGTCGGCTGGTAGGAGAACGGCACGCCGATCTGCGCCGACGCGGTGGCGGGCCCGGCGAGCGACGGCGCGCCCTCGACGACGAGCGTGTACTGCGCGGGCTCGGACGTGCCGTCCTGGTCCGTCGCGGTGGCGGCGAAGGCGTAGGCGCCGGAGGTCGTCGGCGTGCCCGTGAGTGCTCCCGAGGTCGAGAGCGAGAGGCCCGGCGGGAGCGCTGCGGCATCGACGACGGCATACGCGACGGGCGGGTTCGACGAGGTGGCGACGAGCTGCTCCGCGTACGGCGTGCCCTCCGTGCCGGCGGGCAGCGCACCGCCCGGGAGGGTCGGGGCGGAGTCCACGATGGTGAGGGTGGCCCCGGAGTAGCAGTTCGGATACCCACCGAGTCGGTCGGCGACGGTGAGACGCCACGTGCCGCCAGCCGGCTCCCCCTGGAAGGCGGCGAGCGGCTGCGCCGGGCGGAAGGTCCCGGCCTCCGGGACGCCGTCGTTGGTGGATCCGACGACCGCCGATGCCGCGTCGTCGAGCGTGACGACCTGGCGCGGCACCTCGCCGCCGACGCCGTAGCCGCCGGCTCCGCCGCCCGCGGCATTGAAGCGGATGAGCGTCACCGCGGTCCCGGCCGGCGACGTGAGGATGTACTCCATGTCGTAGAAGGCGGTGCCGCCTCCGAGGTTGACGTTCTCGCAGCTCGACGACGCCTGGCGCATGTCGAGCGCGATCGTGACCGACTCGACCGTGGCGGTCGACGTGATGGGGATCGAGCGGATTACCTGGGAGCCGTCGACGGTGGCGGGCGTGGCATCCGAGCCGGTGAGCGTCGCGGCGGACGCGACGGCCGGCGCCGAGAGGAGGACGAGCGCGGCGCTGAGGAGCACGGCGGCAGGAGCGAGGAGACGAGGCACGAGTGAGAACCTAGGGGAAGTGAGGATCCTTCCAACTCGACACGCCGAGTCGCATTTTCTGCCACCGTCCCCCGAACGGGGCGGTGACACCACTGCCGTTCGCCCGCGGCGTCGCGACGCGGGGTGGCGCTTGCGCCGATCGCTCGCTCGCGGAGTGCGTCTCGCAGGCGCTCCCGGCAGCCGAGGGAGCATGCCCCTCCGTTGCCGGGATCGTCTGCACGACGCAGCACGGCGGAGGTCGCTCAGGTCGTGGGCGCGTCGATCGCCCCGCCGAAGCGGCGCTCGCGACCGGTGTAGACGTCGATCGCCCGCCACAGGTCGAGTCGCGAGAAGTCCGGCCACAGCGTGTCGAGGAAGACCATCTCGGCGTACGCGCCCTGCCACGTCAGGAAGTTCGAGATGCGCTGCTCCCCCGACGAGCGCACGTAGAGGTCGACGTCGGGCACGTCCGGCAGGTACATGCGGCTGCGGATGAGCCGCTCCGACACGCCCGACGCCTTGAGCCGCCCCGCCTCGACGTCCTCGGCGATCGAGCGCACGGCATCCGTGATCTCGAGCCTGCCGCCGTAGTTGATGCACATCGTGAGGGTCATGCGGTCGTTGCCCTCGGTGAGCCGCTCGGCGACGCGCAGCTCGTCGACGACCGAGCGCCACAGCCGCGGACGCCTGCCCGCCCAGCGGATGCGCACGCCCCAGTCGTGCAGCTGGTCGCGGCGGCGGTGCAGCACCGCGCGGTTGAAGCCCATGAGGAAGCGCACCTCGCTCGGATCGCGCTTCCAGTTCTCGGTCGAGAACGCGTACACCGACAGGTGCCGCACGCCCGCCTGCAGCGCACCGGCGACGACGTCGAGCAGCACCTCCTCGCCGGCCTGGTGGCCCTCGACGCGCGTCTTGCCGCGGCCGTTCGCCCAGCGGCCGTTGCCGTCCATGATGATGGCGACGTGCGCGGGCACCGTGCCGGGCTCGTAGGCAGGCGGCTGCTGCCCCGTCCAGTCGACCGGTCGCGACGCGACGGCGTCGGGATGCCTCGGGATGCGTCGCTCGCTCATCGGATCGAGGCTACTGCGCGCCAGGACCGGCGGGCGCGCGCGAGCGGTCGACGTGCTCGAGCGACCGGAGGCCGCGCTCGAGGTGCCACTGCACCCACGCGCCGACGATGCCCGACGCCCGCGCCCGCGAGCCGTCCCCCGTCGCATCGGCGACGACCCAGTCGCCCGTGAGGAGGGAGGCGAGCAGCGCGACGGTCTCGGCGTCGAGCCGCGCGACGCCCGGGGGCGCGTGCCCGTCGGCCACCATGCCGCCCAGCTGCGGCACGAACGCCGAGTGCGGCCCTGGCTCCCCCGACACGGCGCAGTCGCCGAAGGTCGGCGCCCATCCGGCGATCGCCATCGAGCGCAGCAGGTACGAGTCGAGGGTGAGGCCCGGGTCGTGCTCGCCGCGCGACAGCGACCGCAGCGCGCCCACGAGCAGGAGGTACTGCTGCACGGAGGCGTCGTGGTCGGTGAGCCGGTCGGCGGTCTCGACCATCGCGGCCGCAGCGGTGTACCGCGGGTAGTCGACCATGATCTGGTCGGCGTACGCGCCGATGGTCTCCGCCTGCGTCACGATGTCGAGGCTGCGGCCGACGGCGAGCTGCAGGTCGGCCACCATGAAGGGCTCGAGCCGTGCGCCGAACCTCGAGGAGGTCCGGCGCACGCCCTTCGCGACGGCACGCACCTTGCCGTGCTCGCGCGTGAGCAGCACGACGATGCGGTCGGCCTCGCCGAGGTGGTGCGTCGTGAGCACGACCCCCTCGTCGCGGTAGACCGGCACGCGCGCCCTACGCCGTCGCGGCAGGCGAGGCGACGCGCACGCGCAGCCCGCGGTTCACCGCGGAGACGATGGCGCGCAACGAGGCGTGCGACGTCGAGTGGTCGATGCCGACGCCCCAGAACCGCTCGCCGCCGAGCTCGAGCTCGACGTACGAGGCGGCCTGCGCGTCCTGCCCGGCCGCGAGGGTGTGCTCGACGTAGTCGACGAGCGACACCTCGACGCCCTCGGCCCGCAGCAGCGACAGCAGCGCGTCGATCGGGCCGTTGCCCGACGCCTCCGCGTCGCGCAGCGTCTGCTCGTCGCGGAGCACGACCGTGAGACGCGTCTCGCCGCCGAGCGACGACTGCGACGCGACCTCGCGCAGCTCGAAGCGGCCCCACTGGTCCTCGGCCTCGCGCGACGGGTTCGGCAGGTACTCGTCGCCGAAGATCTCCCAGATCGCGGCGCTCGACACCTCGCCGCCCTCCGAGTCGGTGCGGGCCTGCACGATGTTCGAGAACTCGATCTGCAGGCGTCGCGGCAGGTCGAGTCCGTGGTCGCTCTTCAGCAGGTAGGCGACGCCGCCCTTGCCCGACTGCGAGTTCACGCGGATGACCGCCTCGTACGAGCGGCCGACGTCCTTCGGGTCGATCGGCAGGTACGGCACGGCCCACGGCATCTCGTCGACGCTCCTGCCCGCCGCCTCGGCGTCGGCGGACATCCGCTCGAAGCCCTTCTTGATCGCATCCTGATGCGATCCGGAGAAGGCCGTGTACACGAGGTCGCCCGCCCACGGCGAGCGCTCGGGCACCCGCAGCTGGTTGCAGTGCTCGGCTGTGCGGCGGATGTGGTCGAGGTCCGAGAAGTCGATCTCGGGGTCGATGCCCTGCGTGAGCAGGTTGAGGCCCAGCGCCACGAGATCGACGTTGCCGGTGCGCTCGCCGTTGCCGAAGAGGCAGCCCTCGATGCGGTCGGCGCCCGCCATGTAGCCGAGCTCGGCGGCCGCGATGCCCGTGCCGCGGTCGTTGTGCGGGTGCAGCGACAGGATGACCGACTCGCGTCGCGCGAGGTTGCGGTGCATCCACTCGATCGAGTCGGCGTAGACGTTGGGCGTCGCCATCTCGACCGTCGCGGGCAGGTTGATGATCACGGGGCGCTCGGGTCGCGCGTCGAGCACCTCGATGATGGCGTTGCACACGTCGAGCGCGTAGTCGAGCTCGGTGCCCGTGTACGACTCGGGGCTGTACTCGTAGCGCACCTGCGTGTGCTGCAGCATGCCCTCGAGCTCGAGGCAGAGCCGCGCGCCGTCGACGGCGATCTGCTTGACGCCCTCGCGGTCCGAGCGGAAGACGACGTCGCGCTGCAGCACGCTCGTCGAGTTGTAGATGTGCACGATCGCCTGCTTCGCACCGTCGATCGCCTCGAACGTGCGACGGATGAGGTGGTCGCGGCACTGCGTCAGCACCTGGATCGTGACGTCGTCGGGGATCAGGCCGTCGTCGATGAGCTGGCGCACGAAGTCGAAGTCGGTCTGGCTCGCCGAGGGGAAGCCCACCTCGATCTCCTTGTAGCCCATGTCGACGAGCAGCTGGAACATGATCCGCTTGCGCTCGGGGGTCATGGGCTCGATGAGGGCCTGGTTGCCGTCGCGCAGGTCGACGGCGCACCACAGCGGTGCGCGCTCGATGCGCTTCGAGGGCCACGTGCGATCGGGCAGCTCGACCCGGATCTGCTCGTGGTACGGGGTGTAGCGATGCGCCGGCATGCCCGACGGCTGCTGCATGCTCTTCATGCTGGATGCTCCTGGGGTCGGATCGACTCCGGGCTGCACGAGGACTCCGCGGCGAGGAGGCCCGGTGTCTAGGCCTCGCCGCGGCGGCGAAGGATGAGCAGCGAGGAGCGCATGGGGCAACCATACCCCCCTCGCCGCCCACCGCGCGCACGCCGCGGCGCGGCCATCACGCGACGCGCAGCGCCTCCACGGGCGCGATGCGGCGCGCCCTCGCCGTCGCAGGAGCGGCGGCGGCGAGCGCGACGAGCGCCGCGGCGACGACGCTGCCGACGAGCAGCCACGGCGACACCGACGGCACGATCGGTCCCACGCCGTACGACGACGCGAACATCGTCCAGACCGCGACCCACCCGAGCGAGACGCCGAGGGCGACGCCGCCGACGAGCGCGACGAACGCGATCGCCACGGTCTCCGCCGTCACCATCCACCGCACCTGCGCGCTCGTCATGCCGAGCGCGCGCAGCAGCCCGATCTCGCGCGTGCGCTGCCGCACGGCGGTGAGCATGCTCGTGACGAACCCGAGCACGGCGACGACCGCCGTCGATCCGACGAGGACGCCGAGCGCCAGCACGATGCCGTCGACGATGCGGGTGATCTCGGCGACGTACTCCGGCTCGCGCTCGATCGCGATGAGCGCGTCGCGCATCGTCGCACCGGCCGTCGCGAGCAGCACGACCGTCGCGATGCCGACCATGAGCGCGAGCACGAGTCCGCTCGAGCGCTCGCGCGCGTCCTGGGCCGAACGCACCGCGGCTCGCGCGGGCACCGACGAGCCGAGCACCCGACCGACGGCGCCGAGCACGGGCACGAGCACCGCCGGTGCGATGCCGATGATGCCGATCGACAGCAGCACGCCGCCCAGCACGGCGACGAGGATCGCGAGCGGGCTCCACGGCGCGCCGACCACGGCGCCGACGAGCACCACGAGCGCCGCGCCCAGCACGGCGAGGGATGCGATGGGTCGCCGAGCGCGCCTCGGCTGCGCGGCCGAGGCGCCGAGCGCCTCGATCGGCGTCACGTCGAGCACGCCGCGCGTGCCCGAGCGCGTCACGGCAGCGACGGCGAGGGCGATGCCGACGACGGGTGCGATGGCCGTGGGCGGCAGCAGCACGACGTCGGCGCCCTCCACCATCCCGGTCGCGCCGACGGCGAGCTGCGTCGCGGCGCCGGCGGCGAGGCCGACGACGGCGCCGCCGAGCGTGCCGAGCACGCCGGCGACGAGCGACGAGCGCAGCACCCGCGAGCGCTCCTGCCTGCTGGAGGCGCCGAGCAGGCGGCGCAGCGCGATGACCGCGCGCTGCTCCTCGACGACGTGCTGCACCGTCGTGCGCGCGACGATCGCCGACACGAGCACCGCGACGACGGTGATGCATGCGACGGCGATGGCGGCGAGGAGGGGCGCAGCGCCCGAGGCGAGCAGCTCGGAGTCGAGCACGAGGGTGAAGAGCATCTCGGTGACGCTCGTGAGCAGCACGGCGAAGCACGCGGCGACGGCCGTGACCGCGACGGTCGGCACGTGGGCGCGGCTCACGCGGCACGCTCCTGCAGGCGCAGCATCCGCGCGGCGATCTCGCCGCGGTCGAGCCCGCGCTCGTCGCCGCGGATGCGCCCGTCGGCGAGCAGCACGACGCGATCGGCGGCCTCGGCCGCGATGGGGTCGTGCGTGACCATGCAGATCGCCTGGCCGTGCTCGCGCGCAGCCTGCTGCAGGATCGCGAGGACGTCGCCCGCCGTGCGCGAGTCGAGGTTGCCCGTCGGCTCGTCGGCGAAGACGATCGTGGGCCGCGTCGCGAGCGCGCGGGCGATCGCGACGCGCTGCTGCTGCCCGCCCGAGAGCTCGCCCGGGCGGTGGTCGACGCGACCGGCGAGGCCGAGCCACGACACGAGCAGGTCGATGAGCGCGTCGTCGGCGCGACGCCCTGCCAGGTCGAACGGCAGGCGGATGTTGTCGCGGGCCGTGAGCGTCGGCACGAGGTTGAACGCCTGGAAGACGAAGCCGACGCGGTCGCGGCGCAGGCGGGTCAGCGCGGCGTCGTCGAGGCCGACGAGCTCGGCGTCACCGATGCGGACGGAGCCCGTCGTCGGAGCATCGAGGCCGGCAGCGAGGTGCATGAGCGTCGACTTGCCCGAGCCCGACGGGCCCATGATGGCGACGAACTCGCCGGGGTCGATCGCGAGCGAGACGCCGTCGAGGGCGACGACGGAGGCGTCTCCCGCGCCGTAGCGGCGGGTGACGTCGGTGAGGCGGAGCGCTGGGGATGCGTGCATGCTCCCATCCCAGCCGGGCACCGGCATCCGCCGCGTCGTCCGCGCGTGCCGATCGCGTCATCCGAGCGGATGAGCCGGCAGCGCCGCCCTAGACGAGGCCGTGCTGATGCGCGAGGACGACGGCCTGCACACGGTCGCGCAGCCCCAGCTTCTGCAGCATGCGCGACACGTGGGTCTTCACGGTCGTCTCGCTCACGAACTCGCTGCGCGCGATCTCGGCGTTCGACAGCCCGCGAGCGACCTGCAGCAGGATCTCGTGCTCGCGCGGCGTGAGGGTGGCGAGCGCGGGCGGCGGCGGCGCGGGTGCCTCGGCGTGCCGTGCGAGCAGCGTCCGCGTGGCCGACGCCGCGACGACCTCGCTGCCGTCGTGCACGGCGCGCACCGTCGCGAGCACGAGCTCGGGATGCGCGTCCTTCAGCAGGAAGCCGCTCGCGCCGGCCCGCAGCGCTCGTGCGACGGCCTCGTCGAGGTCGAAGGTCGTGAGCACGACGACCCGGGCGGCGCTGCCCGACGCCACGATCTCGGTCGTGGCGTCGATGCCGTCGAGCACGGGCATGCGCACGTCCATCAGCACGATGTTGGGCTGCAGGCGCGCGCACTCGCGCACGGCCTCACGGCCATCGCCTGCCTCGCCGACGACCTCGAGGTCGCGTTGCGAGTCGACGAGCATCCGCATGCCGCTGCGGAAGAGCGCCTGATCGTCGACGAGCAGCACGCGGATCATGCGACGGCCTCCCAGCGCGGCAGCACGGCCCGGACGACCCAGGCGCCGCCGGAGGGCCCGACGTCGACGTGCCCGCCTGCGATCCTCGCACGCTCGCGCATGCCGACGAGCCCGTGTCCCGAGTGCCCGGGCGCCTGCCGCATCGCGTTGCGCACCGTCACCTCCAGCTGCTCGCCGTGCACGAGCGACACGAGGACGGGATGCATGCGGTCGCCGTGGCGCAGGGCGTTCGTGAGCGCCTCCTGCACGATGCGGTACGCGGCGATGTCGGCTGCGCGCGGCAGTGGCATCGGCACGCCCTGCTCCCGCACCTCGACCGCGAGGCCGGCGGCGCGCACGCGCTGCACGAGCGCGGGGAGCGTCGCGAGGGATGCGTCGGGGTCGGCGGCCTGCGCGTGACGCAGCCGCTCGAGCAGGCCGCGCACGTCGCCGAGCGCGGCCGACGCCGTCGCGGCGATCTGCTGCAGGCTCTCGTCCTTCGCCTCCACCGAGCCCGCGTAGCGCGCCCCGTTCGCCTGCGCGATCACGACGGCGAGCGAGTGCGCGACGACGTCGTGCATGTCGCGGGCGATGCCGGTGCGCTCCTGCTCGACCTCTGCGCGCTCCCGCTCGGCGCGCGTCTGCCTCGACAGCGACTGGCTGCGCACGATCTCGGCGACGAGGATGCCGGAGACGAGCGCGAGCCCGAACAGCAGCGTGAAGCCGAATGACGCGAGCGCGAACGGAAAGAGCACGTCGACGACGCCGCCCGACAGGCCCACGCCGTAGCCGAAGCGCACGAACCAGACGGCGACGAGCGTCGCCCCGAGCAGCGCGACGACCGCGCCGAGCACGCGCTGCAGGCCGCCGCACCACCGCCCCACCGTGTACAGCAGCACGAGCACCTGGAACCAGACGGGTGTGAGCGTCGTGAGGCCGGCGAGCAGGAAGCCGGCGCCCATGAGCAGCCCGATGCCGAGCGTGACCATCGGTGCGACCCTGCGCAGTGCGACGAGGCTGCCGAGGCCGAGGATCGTCAGCAGCACCCACGGCAGCTCGGGACCGGATCCGATGAGGATCGACGGCGCGCCGAGCAGGAACCCGAGCCCGATCGCGACGGCGACGTCGAACGTCAGCTGCACGCGCGTGAGGGGCCGGACCACCCCCTCACGCTACGGCGCACGCGAGGGCCGGGCAGCATCCGGCGGTGGGAATCATCCGCTCGGACGACCTGCGGCGTCGCGTGCGCACGCGACGACGGGGCCGGCACGTCGCCGGCCCCGTCGCGTCGCGGGTCGATCAGCCCTGCGCCTCCTGATACGCGCCCTGGATCACGGATCCCCAGTAGGGGCCGTACATGACGCCCGACTGCGCGTTGTAGCCGAAGCTGTTCACCGAGTTCTGCGTGCCACCGGAGCCCGACCCGATGAACCAGGGGCCGCCGGACGAGCCGCCGGTCATGTCGCAGGGCACGCCCTGCGAGTCGGTGCCGCCGATGGTGTCCGCGAACGACGTGCCCGCGCAGGTCTGCAGCGTCTCGCCGTCGAACGGCCGCGCCGCCGGGTACCCGTACAGCGTGTAGCCGAGGCCCGTCGACTGGTTGAAGGCCACGCTCGACGAGCCGACGGTGGCGGCGAGGGTCGCGCTGCCCGGTCCGTCGACCACGGCGAAGCCCGTGTCGTAGTTGATGTCGCCGCCAGCGGTCCACTGCGTCGGCGCGACGAGCTCCGTCGCTGCCCACTGGCCGTACGGCGCGGCACCCTCGTCGTACGCCGGCACGAAGATGAACTCCGAGGCGAAGTCGCCAGGGCCCTCGTTCAGGCAGTGCCCGGCCGTCGCGACGGTGCTGCCGTTCGCCGACGCGACGGAGTTCGCCGAGCAGACGTAGTCGACGCCGCCGAGCGTGAAGAAGACCTTGCCGATGTGGGCGACGGGGTTCGCGGGCGTCGCGAGCAGGCTCGGACGCTGGCCCTCGGCGGTGACGGCGGCGCCATCGGGCGCGCCCTGCTCGAGCTGGCCGACCTCGTCGTTCACAAGCGCATCGGCGGGGACGGCGGCCTGCATCCGCTCCGGCGACCATGCCGACGCGGCCGCGGCGGTCTCGGATGCGGGGACGCTGAACGCGTCGACGTCGGCGTCGGCCGGGGCGGGTGCTGCGACCGCCATGCCGCTGCCGAATGCGAGCATCGCCCCCGCGATGGTCGCCGTCGTGATGGCCTGGATGCTTCGTCTCATGGGGATCGTGTCCTTCCGTCGCCTGCCGGCTGAGCGCCGGTGCGTCGATCCTGCGCACCGGTGCAGCCGCTCGGGCACGATCCCGTGGCTTCCGAGGAGCACTTCGTGGCCACCGAGGAACCCGGCCCATCGGCCAGCCCGCGTCGCTATGGTGGGAACGGCGGCGAGACGGGCTGAGCGAACCTCACGGTTCCCTGAAGGATCGTCGTGTGTCACCCGCACGGCACGCCGCGTCGCGGCGCCCTGCGATCGCGCGGCGAGCGCCTAGAGCCCGAAGCGTCCCAGCTGCTTCGGATCGCCCTGCCATTCCTTCGCGATCTTCACGCGCAGGTCGAGGTGCACCTGCTGCCCGACGAGCGCCTCGATCTCGGCACGCGCATCCTTGCCGATGCGGCGCAGACGCTCGCCGCCGCGGCCGATGACGATGCCCTTCTGGCTGTCGCGCTCGACCCAGAGGTTCGCGTACACGTCGGTGATGGGCTTGTCCTCGCGGGCGACGACGTCGTCGATCGTCACGATGATCGAGTGCGGCAGCTCGTCGCGCACGTCCTCGAGGGCCGCCTCGCGGATCAGCTCGGCGATGCGGTCGTCGAGCCGCTCCTCCGTCGACGTCCCCGCGTCGTAGAGCGGCGGCGACTCCGGCAGCAGCTGCGCGAGCTCGTCGAGCAGCACGTCGAGCTGCGAGCCCGACACCGAGGAGAGGGGGATGATGGCATCCCACTCGCGCAGGGCGGCGACCTCGAGCAGCTGCTCGGCGACCCGATCCTTCGAGGCCGCGTCGACCTTCGTCACGAGCGCGACCTTGCGCGCCCCGGGGAAGCCGTCGAGCTGCTGGTCGATGTAGCGGTCACCAGGTCCGAGCCGCTCGTTCGCAGGCACGCACAGGCAGATGACGTCGACGTCGCCGAGCGTCGTCTGCACGACGGCGTTCAGGCGCTTGCCGAGCAGCGTGCGCGGCTTGTGCATGCCCGGGGTGTCGACGACGACGATCTGCGCGTCGTCGAGGTGCACGATGCCGCGGATCGCGCGCCGCGTCGTCTGCGGCTTCGACGACGTGATCGCGACCTTCTCGCCGACGAGCGCGTTCATGAGCGTCGACTTGCCCGCGTTCGGGCGACCCACGAACGTCACGAATCCACTGCGATGCGTCATTCCGCCTCCACCTCCGCGGGCACGATGCGCTCGACCCGCACGCGACCGGCCTCGCGACCGCGACCGTCGACGCGCTCGACGGCGAGGCGCAGGCCGTGCGTCTCGACGACGTCGCCCACCTCGGCGATGCGGCCGAGCTCCTTCTGCAGCAGCCCGCCGACCGAGTCGACGTCGTCGTCGTCGAGCTGCAGGTCGTAGAGGTCGCCGAGCTCGTCGATCTGCAGGCGCGCCGACACGAGGTACGTGCCGTCGGCGAGCGCGACGGCCTCGGAGCCCGCGCGATCGTGCTCGTCGTGGATGTCGCCGATGAGCTCCTCGATGAGGTCCTCGAGCGTCACGAGCCCCGCGATGCCGCCGTACTCGTCGACGACCATCGCGACGTGCACGCGCTCGAGCTGCATGTGGGCGAGCGTGTCGTCGGCCTTCTTCGACTCGGGCACGAAGAGCGCGATGCGCGCGAGCGACCGCGCCGTCTCGTGCTCGTCCGGCCGCATCGTGCGGCTGCGCACGACGTCGCGCAGGTACAGGATGCCCTCGATCTCGTCGAGCGACTCCCCCGCGACCGGCATGCGCGACAGCCCCGACTCGAGGAACCGGCGCAGCGCCTCCTCCGCCGTCATGGCCGACTCGGCGACGATCATGTCGGTGCGGGGCACCATCACCTCGCGCACGTACGTCTCGTTGAACTCGAAGATCGAGTGGATGAGCTCGCGGTCGTCCTCCTCGAGCACCGCTCGCGTCGTGGCCTCGTCGACCATCGACAGCAGCTGCTCCTCGCTCGTGAACGCCGTCTCGCGCTGCCTGCCTGGCGTCACGCGATCGCCGACCGCGAGCACGAGCGTCGCGATGGGGCCGAAGAGCACGCGCAGAGCACGGATGGGGCCCGCCGACAGCCGCAGCAGCTGCCGTGCGTGCGCCCGGCCCACGGCGCGCGGGCTCGAGCCGACGAGCACGAACGACGTCACCGCCATGATCGCGACGGCGACGACGAGCGCCCACCACCACTCGAGCAGGCGCGTGAGCCCGATCGTCAGCAGCACCGCCGCGGTCGTCTCGAACAGGATGCGGCCGAACTGCACGACCATGACGTGGCCCGTGAGGTCGTCGGCGATGCCCTGGAGCGCGCCGCGGCCTCGCGCCTCCTGCGCCATGTCCTGCAGGTCGCGCCTGCTCGTGACGCCGAGCGCCGCGTCGCATGCGGCGAGCCAGGCGCCGACGACGACGAGCACCGCCGCGATCGCGAAGAGCGCCAGCTCAAGCATCGGCGGCTCGGAACCGCGCGAGCAGCTCGTCCTGCAGCGCGAACATCTCGTCGCGCTCGGCGGGCTCCGCGTGGTCGAAGCCGAGCAGGTGCAGCATGCCGTGCGTCGTGAGCAGCTCGAGCTCGGCCATGAGCGGATGCCCGGCCTCCTGCGCCTGGCCCTCCGCCACCTGCGGGCACAGCACGATGTCGCCGAGGAGGCCCGCGGGCGTCGGCCGCTCGGCCGTGCCCGGCCGCAGCTCGTCCATCGGGAACGACAGGACGTCGGTGGGCCCGGGCTCGTCCATCCACTGCACGTGCAGCTGCTCCATGGCGGCGACGTCGACGAGCACGACGCTCACCTCGGCCTCCGAGTGCACGAAGAGCGCCTCGAGGTCGAACTCGACCAGTCGCGCGAGCCGCGCCTCGTCGATCGCGACGCCCGACTCGTTCAGCACGTCGACGCTCATCGCCGCCCCTTCCGCTGCAGGTGCTCGCGACGCTGCTCGCGCGTGCCGCCCTCCTGGGCCATGACGCGCGCCTCGTGCGCCGTGTAGGCGTCGACGATGCGGCCCACGAGCGTGTGCCGCACGACGTCGGCGCTCGTGAGCTGCGCGAAGTGGATGTCGTCGATGCCGCCGAGCACGCGGCTCGCGACCTGCAGGCCGCTCGTGCCCTCGGGCAGGTCGATCTGCGTGATGTCGCCCGTGACGACCATCCGCGAGCCGAAGCCGAGGCGCGTGAGGAACATCTTCATCTGCTCGGGCGTCGTGTTCTGCGCCTCGTCGAGCACGACGAACGCGTCGTTCAGCGTGCGGCCGCGCATGTACGCGAGCGGCGCGACCTCGACGACGCCCGTCGCGAGCAGCTTCGGCACGAGCTCGGGATCCATCATCTCGTTGAGCGCGTCGTACAGCGGGCGCAGGTACGGGTCGATCTTGTCGGTGAGCGTGCCTGGCAGGAAGCCGAGCCGCTCGCCGGCCTCGACGGCGGGCCGCGTGAGGATGATGCGCTGCACCTCGCGCCGCTGCAGCGCCTGCACGGCCTTCGCCATCGCGAGGTAGGTCTTGCCGGTGCCCGCCGGCCCGATGCCGAACACGATGGTGTGCTCGCCGATCGCGTCGACGTAGGCGCGCTGGCCCTCGGTCTTCGCGCGGATGCTCTTGCGCCCCGTGGTGAGGATGGCGTCACCCGTGACGTCGGCGAGCGTCATCGGCGAGTCCTCGCGGATGAGTCGCGCGCCCTCGCCGACCTCCGACTGCCCGAGGTCGGTGCCGTTCGCGACGAGGTCGGCGAGCTCGCGCACGAGTCGCTCGGCCTGCTCGACCTGCTCGGCGTCGCCGTCGAGCATCACCTGGTTGCCGCGCACCACGACGGTGACGTCGGGGTACTCGCGCTCGAGCCGCGTCAGCATCCGATCCTGCGGGCCGAGCAGGCGCACCATCTGGATGCCGTCGACGTGGATCTCGGCATGTGCGTCAGGCAAGGGACTCCTCGGTGAGGTCGGCGCCCGCGAGCACGTGGGCGTGGACGTGGAACACGGTCTGGCCGGCGCGCTCGCCGGTGTTGAACACGAGCCGGAAGTCGCCGGCCGCGCGCTCGAGCGCGATGGCCTTCGCGGCGCGCACCATCGCGGCGAGCAGGTCGGGGTCGCCGGCCGCGAGCTCGACGACGTCGCGGTAGCGCGCCGTCTTCGGCACGACCAGCACATGCATCTCGGCCTTGGGCGCGATGTCGGCGAACGCGATGATCTCGTCGTCCTCCAGCACGATCTCGGCCGGGATCTCGCGGGCGACGATGCGCTCGAAGATGGTTCGCTCTGCCATGGCCCCAGCGTACTCGCGCGTCACCAGCGCCAGCGGGCGGCGAGCGCGGCGATCGCCGCGGGCCCCGCCGTCGAGGTGCGCACGACGTGCGGACCCATCCGCACGTGCTCGCCGCCGAGCCGCTCGAGCTCGTCGGGCGCGATGCCGCCCTCTGGCCCGACGACGAGCAGCAGGTCGCGGCCGTCGGGCTCGAGGTCGGCGAGGGATGCCGCCGCCGTCGGCTCGAGCACGACGAGCCGGAAGCGCTCGGCGAGCGCCGCGAGGCCCCGCGTGTCGACGACGTCCTGCACCTCGGGCACGTGTGCCCGCAGGGACTGCTTGCCCGCCTCGCGCACGATCGAGCGCCAGCGCCCGAGCGCCTTCGCGCCGCGCTCGCCCTTCCACGTCACGATCGAGCGCGCCGCCTGCCACGGCACGACGACGTCGACGCCGAGCTCGGTCGCCGCCTGGATCGCGAGCTCGTCGCGATCGCCCTTGGCGAGCGCCTGCGCGAGGCCGATGCGCGGGCTCGGCGCAGGCTCGTGCCGCACCGACCGCACCTCGAGCACGACCTCGGGCCGCAGCTCGACGAACGCCGCCTCGGCGATCGTGCCGCGGCCGTCGCCCACGAGCACCGCCTCGCCCACGCGGGCGCGACTCACCGTTGCGGCGTGGCGCGCATCCTCGGTGCCGAGCGTCACCGTCTCCCCCACGCCGACGTCGAGCGCGTCGACGTAGTAGCAGTGGGCCATCAGAAGCGCAGGAAGCGGTCGCGCAGCTTCGAGAAGAGCCCCTGCTGGAACTGCGCCATGCGCGGAGCCGGCGGCTTCGTCCGTCGGCGCAGCTGCTCGAGGAGCTCCTCCGACTTCCTGTCGAGCCGCGTCGGCGTCGCCACCTGCACGCCGAGCCTCAGGTCGCCGCGGCCCGAGCCGCGCAGCCTGCCGACGCCGCGCCCCGTCACGGTGAGCACGTCGGCCGACTGCGTGCCCGGCTCGATCGTCACGGTGATGGGGCCGTCGATCGACTCGACCGTC
This sequence comes from Agrococcus sp. GCM10030265, assembly GCF_042666675.1. Taxonomy (NCBI): domain Bacteria; kingdom Bacillati; phylum Actinomycetota; class Actinomycetes; order Micrococcales; family Microbacteriaceae; genus Agrococcus; species Agrococcus sp. GCM10030265. Next base: position 180,685 of record NZ_JBHTCZ010000002.1, on the reverse strand, counting down.
GCCTCCGTGCCGAGCGCGGCGTCGATCATCGACACCTCGAGCGTGCCGAGGAGGTCGTCGCCCTCGCGGCTGAAGACGTCGTGGTGGGTGACATGCACCTCGAGGAAGAGCGTGCCGGGCTCGCCGCCCGCCTCGCCGACCTCGCCCTGGCCGGGCAGCTGGATGCGCAGGCCCGTGTCGACGCCCGCGGGGACGTCGACGGGGATGGAGCGCTCGGCGCGCACGCGACCGTGCCCGGCGCACGTGGGGCACGGGTACGGGATGACGGTGCCGTGGCCCTGGCACGAGCCGCACGGCTGGCTCGTGACCATGTTGCCGAGCAGCGAGCGCACCTGACGCTGCACGTGCCCGGAGCCGCCGCAGATGTCGCAGGTCTCCTCGCGCGTGCCCGGCGCCGTGCAGCGACCGTCGCACGTGTCGCACAGCACCGCGGTCTGCACGCGCAGGTCGCGGTGCACGCCGAACACGACGTCGTGGAGGTCGAGGTCGATGCGCAGCAGCGAGTCCTGGCCCGGCCGCCTGCGCGGCCTCGGCCCCTGCTGCCTGCCCTGCCCGCCGAAGAACTGCTCGAAGATGTCGCCGAGCCCGAAGCCCTGCGCCTGCGGCCCGCGGTCGTAGTCGGCGCGCGACTGCGGGTCGGAGAGCACGTCGTACGCGTGCGTGACGTCCTTGAAGCGCTCGGCCGCGTCCTCCGAGGGGTTCACGTCGGGATGCAGCTGCCGTGCGAGCTTGCGGTATGCGCGCTTGATGTCGTCCTGGCTGGCCTCGCGGGGCACGCCCAGGACCTCGTAGTGATCGCTCATCGCTCCTCGTCGTCGAGCAGCCGGGTGAGGTACCGCGCGACGGCGCGGACGGCTGCCATGTTCGATGCGTAGTCCATGCGGGTGGGGCCGAGCACGCCGACGCGGCCCGCCTCGTGGCCGCCGGCGCCGTAGGCGCCCGTGACGATCGACGTCTGCTCGAGCCCGTCTGCCATCTCACGGCCGATGCGCGTCGCGACGGCGGATGCCTCGGCATCCATCTCGCCGAAGAGGCGCAGCAGCGTGACCTGCTCCTCGATGGCCTCGAGGACGAGCGTCACGGAGCCGGAGAGGTCGTGGCGGCCGCGCACGAGATGCGAGGCGCCCGCGATGACGAGCCGATCGCCCGCCGTGGGCGCGAGCACCTCGCCGAGCACGGCGACGAGCCGCTCGGTCGCGGGTGCGACGGCGGGGGCAGCGCGGTCGACGACGGCGACGAGCGCCTCCTCGGCGTCGACCGTGGGCTTGCCCGCGACCGCGACGTCGAGCGCGCGACCGATGGTCTGCGCCGCGTCGGCGCCGATCTGCTGGCCCGCGTCGACCATGCGCTGCTCGACGCGCCCGGAGTCGAGGATGACGACGAGCAGCAGGCGCGACTCGGCGATCTGCACGACCTCGACGCGGCGCACGCGCGCCTTGGCGACCGAGGGGTACTGCGCGAGCGCGACCTGGTTCGTGAGCTGCGACAGCAGCCGCACGGTGCGGGCCATGACGTCGTCGAGGTCGTCGGCCTCGTCGAGGAACCGCGCGATCGCCGCGCGCTGCGCCGCGGACAGGGGCTGCATGCCCTGCAGGCGGTCGACGAAGACCCGATAGCCCTTGTCGGTGGGGATGCGGCCGGACGACGTGTGGGGCGCCACGATGAGCTCGGCCTCCTCGAGCAGCACCATGTCGTTGCGGATCGTCGCGGCGCTCACCCCGAAGGAGTGGCGCTCGACGATCGAGCGGGAGCCCACGGGCTCGCTCGAGGCGACGTAGTCCTGCACGATCGCCCGCAGCACCTCGAGGCCGCGATCCGTCACCATCGTCCGTCCCCCCTCGTCTGGCACTCGACGTTCTCGACTGCCAATCGTACCGCGATGGTGGGTGCGTTCTCAGCCTGCTGCGAGGAAGATGGTCGCCAGCCCCCTTCGGCATCCGTCATCGAGAGGTTCGACCATGACCGACCCCCACGGCCCCGCGACCCCCGAGGAGCCCCAGGCTCCCCGGTTCGGCGCGCCCCAGGCGGGCGACGCATCCCAGGCCGCCCCGGCCCCCGGCGAGCCCGCCCAGCCCTTCTCCAGCCCCGCCCCGGGCGCCGCGCACCACGCGCCCGAGGCCCCGCAGGCCCCCTTCGGCGCACCCGGGCAGCACGGGCAGCAGCCGCCCGCCGCTCCCCCGTACGGGGCACCCGGCCAGCAGCACGCCCAGCAGCCGCCCGCGGCTCCCCCGTACGGCGCGCCCGGCCAGCAGGTGCCGCCGCAGCAGCCCTACGGCGCCCCGCAGTACGGCGCTCCCGGCCAGCCGCAGTACCCGGCCGGCGCCCCCATGTCGCCGCAGGACGAGAAGCAGTGGGCCATGCTCGGCCACCTCGGCGGCATCGCCTGGGTGCTCTCGCTCGGCTGGCTCGGCCCGCTCATCGTCTTCCTCATGTACAAGGACCGCAGCGCCTTCGTGCGTCAGGAGTCGAAGGAGGCGCTGAACTTCCAGCTCTTCATGACGATCCTGTTCGTCGGCCTCGTGCTGGTCGGCAGCATCACGAGCTTCATCCTCATCGGCTTCGTGTTCCTCGCCGTGTGCTGGGTGCCGCCGCTGCTCGGCCTCATCTTCGCCATCGTCGGCGCCGTGCGCGTCAACGCGGGCGGCTCGTACCGCTACCCGTTCAACTGGCGCATCATCAAGTAGGCGACGACGGTCGACACGACGGGCATCCCGCGCCGCGGGGTGCCCGTCGTCATGCGCACGGGCGTCAGACGCCGGGCGTCAGACGCCGGACGACGGCGTCGGCGAGGAGCCTGCCGGCGAGCGTCGGCACGATGCGGCCGCGCAGCGCGGCCGCGCCCTCGACGAGCCCGTCGGCGATGAGCCCTGCGACCGCGAGGCGCCCGTCGGCGTCGAGCACGTCGACGGGCAGGCCGTCGCGGATGCGCGTCTCGAGCAGCACGCGCTCGACGCGGCGCGTCTCGGCGTCGAGCTCCTCCCGAGCGAGCGCCGGCGAGTCGCCCGCCGCGAGCCGCTGCGCGTACGCCGCGGGGTGCTTGACGTTCCACCAGCGCACGCCGCCGACGTGGCTGTGCGCACCGGGGCCGATGCCCCACCAGTCCTCGCCGTGCCAGTACGACAGGTTGTGGCGCGAGACGGCGCCGCCGCGCGCCCAGTTCGACACCTCGTACCACTCGTAGCCCGCGGCCGAGAGCGCGGCGTCGGCCGCCTCGTACATCGAGGCGTGCAGGTCGTCGTCGACCGGCGCGACCTCGCCGCGTCGGATGCGACGGGCGAGCGCCGTGCCCTCCTCGACGATGAGCGCGTACGCCGAGAGGTGGTCGACGTCGTACGAGAGCGCCGCGTCGAGCGAGCGCTGCCAGTCGTCGAGCGACTCGCCGGGCGTGCCGTAGATGAGGTCGACGCTCGCATCGAGCCCCGCATCCCTCGCCCACGCGACGACCTGCGGCACGCGCTCGGGGTCGTGCGTGCGATCGAGGGTCTGCAGCACGTGCGGCACGACCGACTGCATGCCGACGCTCACTCGCGTGAAGCCCGCGTCGGCCAGCGTGCGCAGGTCGGCGGCGTCGACGGAGTCGGGGTTCGCCTCCGTCGTCACCTCCGCTCCGTCGGCGAGCCCCCACGTCTCGCGCACCGCATCCAGCATGCGCGCGAGATCGCCGGGGGGCAGGAGCGTGGGCGTGCCGCCGCCGACGAAGACCGTCGACACCGGTCGCCGCACGGCGGCGTCGTGCTCGGCGAGCTCTGCGAGCACGCGGCCCGCGAGCGCGATCTCGGCGATCGCCTGGTCTGCGTAGTCGTCCTGCCGGGCACCGCGCAGCTCGGTCGACGTGTACGTGTTGAAGTCGCAGTAGCCGCATCGCACGCGACAGAACGGCACGTGCAGGTAGACGCCGAACGCGCGCTCGCCCGCGTGCTCCGCGGCCGATGCGGGTAGCGCACCGCTCGCGGGCGCGGCGTCGCCGTCGGGCAGGGCGCCCATCAGGCGACCCTCGTGCGCAGCGCGCTCACCCGACGTGGATGCGACGCAGCGCGTCGAGGTAGCGCTCGTGGAACCGTCGCTGGATGCGCAGCGTCACGGGACCGCCCAGACGCGCCCACCACGCATGCGGCCGCGAGAGCACCCGCAGGTGGAAGTACACCGAGTCGTCGTCGGCCAGCTCGATGAGCATGCGCTCCTCGCCCGCCTCCGGATGCCCCTCGAGGGTGCCGAAGATCACGGCGTGGGTGGTGGCCTCGTCCTCCACGGCGATCACGCGCACGGGCGCGTGGATCTGCAGGAGACCGATGCGGATGCGCTGCATCGCGGAGTCGCCGGGCTGCAGGAAGGGCTCGCCGTCGGCAGCGAAGACCTGCTGCGTCTCGGTCTGGGCGGCGCGAGCGGGATCCTTGCCGTCGAAGCCGACGGGTCGGTACGTCGAGCGGTCCTCCGTGGGCTGCACGTCGACCTCGACGCCGCTCAGCCGCTGCACGCGCCACGTGCGCAGCGCCGCGACCGCCGCGTCGTAGCGGGCGCGGCCATGGCCGATGCGCGCGCGCTTCGAGACGAGCTCGAAGCCCTTCGGCGGGAAGCGGTCGAAGTCGAAGTGGGCGGTGGCGCCGATGATGCCGTAGTTGGCCTGCCGCCCGGCGAGATCCTGCACTTGCGAGTCCCCCACGTCGTCTCGCGGCTCGCCCCGGGTGGACGGCCCCAGCGAGGATAGCGCGCCAGCCGGCTCAGGGCATCCGCTCGGAGGCCGTCCAGGCGACCGGCACGGGGTGGGCGGAGGATGTGACCCATGCCTCGTCGCCTCCCCATCGCCATCCTCGCCGTGCTCTGGGCGACCGCCCTCGCCGGCTGCTCGGCGGATCCCGCCCCGTCGTCGACGCCCTCCGCGGCGGCGAGCGACGCACCCTGCCCGGGCTCTCCCGGGGCCACGGTCGCGACGCCGTCCGTCGCGGTCACGGCCGCCGACCTGTGCGCGATCGACGGGCTCGACTGGCAGGACGCCGGCGCCGGCTCCCCCGTCTCCGCCTATGCGTCGGCCGACGAGCCGTGCCGCGCGACGGCGCAGCAGACGCAGCAGCTGGTCTCATCGCTCGACGGCAGGCTCTCGTCGCTGCTCTCGACCGGCGGCGACGACGGCGCGACGGTCGTGCGCATCGGGGTCGCCGAGGGCGAGCGCGCGATGGCGATCGGCACCGCGCTCGACGGCATCGTCGACGCGTGCGGTGCCGAGGCCGCACCGTCGAACGCCTTCGCGCTCGCGGAGATCGCGTCGGTCGACGGCTGGTCGGGGCTGCGGATCGAGGGATCGGGGCCGGCCGTCGAGCAGCACTGGCGCGTCGACGGCACGACGCTCTCGCTCGTCGAGGTGCCCATCGGCACACCGGCCTCCGTGCTCGAGACGGCGACCGCGGCGCAGGACGCGCTGCTCGACGAGCCGCGCGCCGACGTCGCCGGCGACCCGTGCGACGCGAGCGGGTCGTCGGCGGAGGAGGGACGCGCGCCGAGCGCTGCCGACCTGTGCGCGATCGACCAGCAGCCGTGGGTGCCCGCGGGCGCGCAGCCGCTTCTCGACCTCCAGCCGCGGCTCACGACGTCGCCCGCGTGCGTCGCCGCGCACGACGCCTACGCCAGCGCGAGCAGCATCCTCCTCTCCTCGCCCCTGCGCATCGGCACCGACCTCTCGCTCGACCGGACGGCGCTCTTCGCCGCCCCGATCCTCGAGGGCGAGGATGCGTCGATCGCCGCCGCGCTCGATGGCATCGCCGCCGGCTGCCCCGGTGCGACGGCGACGTGGGAGACGGGCGGCCAGTCGTTCGCGGCGCTCGACGTTCCGGGGTGGAGCGGCATCCGCGTCACCTCGACGAGCACGCAGCCGCTCGTGCCCGCGGCGCCCGAGGTCGACGTGCTGTGGCGCGTCGTCGACGGCGCCGTGGCGGTCGTGCAGGTGCCCACCGAGCTCGGCGAGGACGTGCGGCAGGTCGCGCTCGACGCGCAGCTCGCCGCCCTCGAGGGCTGAGCGCTACGACTCCTTGCGCTCGCCGGTCGAGAGCGCGGCGATGAACGCCTCCTGGGGGACCTCGACGCGACCGACCATCTTCATGCGCTTCTTGCCCTCCTTCTGCTTCTCGAGGAGCTTGCGCTTGCGGGTGATGTCGCCGCCGTAGCACTTCGCGAGGACGTCCTTGCGGATGGCGCGGATCGTCTCGCGGGCGATGATGCGCGCACCGATCGCCGCCTGGATCGGCACCTCGAACTGCTGGCGCGGGATGAGCTCGCGCAGCTTGCCGGCCATGAGCGTGCCGTACGCGTACGCCTTCTCGCGGTGCACGATGGCGCTGAACGCGTCGACCTGCTCGCCCTGCAGCAGGATGTCGACCTTCACGAGGTCGGCCTCCTGCGTGCCGTCGACCTCGTAGTCGAGCGACGCGTAGCCCTGCGTGCGCGACTTCAGCTGGTCGAAGAAGTCGAACACGATCTCGCCGAGCGGCAGCCGGTAGCGCAGCTCGACGCGATCCTCGGACAGGTACTCCATGCCCTGCAGGGTGCCGCGACGCGTCTGGCACAGGTCCATGATCGTGCCGACGTAGTCCTTGGGTGCGAGCACGGTCGCGTTCACCACCGGCTCGATGACGGCGTCGATCTTGCCCTCGGGGAACTCCGACGGGTTCGTCACGACCACGGCGTCCTTCGACTCCGTGCGCACCTCGTAGATGACGCTCGGAGCGGTCGCGATGAGGTCGAGGCCGAACTCGCGCTGCAGGCGCTCGGAGATGATCTCGAGGTGCAGGAGGCCGAGGAAGCCGACGCGGAAGCCGAAGCCGAGCGCGACGGACGTCTCGGGCTCGTAGACGAGCGCGGCATCCGACAGCTTCAGCTTGTCGAGCGCCTCGCGCAGGTCGGGGTAGTCGCCGCCGTCGATCGGGTACAGGCCCGAGAAGACCATGGGCTTCGGGTCGGCGTAGCCCTGGAGCGGCTCGGTCGCGGCGTTCCGCGACGTCGTGACGGTGTCGCCGACCTTCGACTGCCGCACGTCCTTCACGCCGGTGATGAGGTAGCCGACCTCGCCGACCGACAGGCCCTTCGACGCGACGGGCTCGGGGCTCGAGACGCCGATCTCGAGCAGCTCGTGCGTGGAGCCGGTCGACATCATCGTCACCTTCTCGCGAGGGTGCAGCGTGCCGTCGACCATGCGGACGTACGTCACGACGCCGCGGTACGCGTCGTAGACCGAGTCGAAGATCATCGCGCGCGGCGGAGCCTCGACGACGCCCCTCGGCGCGGGGATCGTGCGGACGACGCGGTCGAGCAGCGCCTCGACGCCCTCGCCCGTCTTGCCGGAGACCCGGAGGACGTCGGCGGGGTCGCCGCCGATGAGGCCCGCGATCTCGGCGGCGTACTTCTCGGGGTCGGCCGCCGGCAGGTCGATCTTGTTGAGGACGGGGATGATCTCGAGGTCGTTCGACATCGCGAGGTACAGGTTCGCGAGCGTCTGCGCCTCGATGCCCTGCGCGGCGTCGACGAGCAGGATCGCGCCCTCGCACGCGGCGAGCGATCGGGACACCTCGTACGTGAAGTCGACGTGGCCCGGGGTGTCGATCATGTTGAGCGCGAACGTCTCGCCGTCGAGGTCCCAGGGCATGCGCACGGCCTGCGACTTGATCGTGATGCCGCGCTCGCGCTCGATGTCCATGCGATCGAGGTACTGCGCCCGCATCGCGCGAGCCTCGACGACGCCCGTGAGCTGCAGCATGCGGTCGGCGAGCGTCGACTTGCCGTGGTCGATGTGCGCGATGATGCAGAAGTTCCGGATGCGCTCGGGTGCGGTCGAGGCGGGCTCGAGGGCGATGGACGAGCGGGGCACGGTGCTCCTGTGGATCAGGGGGCGAAGCGGACCCTCCATCCTCTCATGGAGCACCCACGGCACCGGGCGCGCCGCGAGCACGCGCGCCCGCGCGACGCGCCCTCGGATGCGTTGGCGTCGCATCCGGCTGCCTGGTAAAGTTCCCTGTTGGCTTCCATGCGTCGCGCCCTCTTCCGCGATCGCGTGTCCGGGGCCACGAGCCCTCCGAGTCCCACACCCGGTCGGCCGCCAGCCCCACAGGCAATCACGAACGAAGGAATCACCATGGCGAACATCAAGTCGCAGATCAAGCGCATCCTCACCAACGAGAAGGCGACGCAGCGCAACCGCGCCGTCAAGAGCGAGCTGCGCACGCACGTCCGTGCGACGAAGGCCGCGATCACGGCCGGCGACAAGGCCGCTGCCGAGTCGGCCCTCAAGCAGGCGACGCGCAAGCTCGACAAGGCCGTCTCGAAGGGCGTCATCCACGAGAACCAGGCCGCGAACCGCAAGTCGTCGCTCGCGAAGCAGGTCGCCGCGCTCTGATCGAGCGGGCATCGCACGCAGGGCCGGTCCGTCGCGGACCGGCCCTTCGTCGTTCCCAGGCGCTGACCGGCGGCGTGCGTCAGGGTGGATGCATGACCGCACCCGACACGCTCGTGGCGCTGTCCACGTGGGAGGTGCGGCTGCTGCGCGCCCTGATCGCCGCGTCGACGATCGCCGTCGTCGTCGGCACGGTGCTCGCGCTCGGCGTCGACGATCGCGACGACCCCGTGCTGGTGCCCGCGAGCGTGTGCATCGTGCTCGGCGGCTCGGCGCTCGTCGCGCTGCTGCTCGTGGCACCGCGGTGGACCACGACGATCGCGCTCGACGGCGAGCGGGTGCGCATCTCGCGCGTGCTCCTGCCGCCTCGATCCCTCGCGCGAGGCGACGTGACGCGTGCGGTGCTCGGCATCGTGCTGCGTCCCTCGCGCCTCGGGCCCGAGCCCGCCGTGCGGCTGCTGCTCGTCGACCGCGACGGCCGCACCCGTGCCCGCGCGACCTGGTCCGAGCGGCGCGGCCGCACGGGCTCGGCGCGTGCCGCGCTCGCGGCCGCCGGCGTGCCCCTCGCGACGCTCCCCGCATCCACGACCGCCCGTGAGCTCGAGGCGCTGCACCCGGGGGCCACGAGCATCGTCGAGCGCCATCCGCGCCTCGTGTGGCTCGTGGCCGTCGCCCTGGCGGTGCTCGGCCTGCTCGTCGGCCTCGCGCTGTGAGCCGCGGCTAGGACGCGAGGATGCGCACCATGCGCTCGAGCGCATGGTGCGGGCTGCGCTGGGCGCCCTTCACCGCGTGGTCGGTCTCGGCGATGAGGGCGATGGCACGGCCGAGCCGCTCGTCGGAGTAGCGCTGCAGGTCGCGGCGCGCGTTGCGCACCTGCCACGGCGCCATGCCGAGCGCCTTCGCGGCCTGCCCCTCGGGCCCGTGGTTCGTCGAGACCTTCGCGAGCTGCCGGAAGCGCATCGCGAAGGCGGCGACGACCGGCACGGGATCGGCTCCCGACGCGAGAGCGTGCCGCAGGCGCACGAGCGCCCCTGCCGCGTCGCCCATGACGACGGCGTCGGCGACGTCGAACGCCGTCGTCTCGACGTGCCCGGAGTAGTACTCGCGCACCGTCTCGTCGGTGATCTCGCCCTGGGTGTCCTGCACGAGCTGGCTGCACGCCGACGCGAGCTCGCCGAGATCCTTCGCGAACGCCTCCGTGAGCGCTCGCAGCGCGCCCTGCGTCACCGAGCGGCCCTCGCCCTGGATCTCGGCTCGCGCGAAGGCGATGCGCTCGGAGTCCTTCGCGATCGGCAGGCACGGCACCTCGACGTGCGTCTTGCGCACCGCGTCGAGCAGCCGCTTGCCGCGCACGCTCGACCCGTCGTGACGCAGCACGAGCGTCGTGTCGGGCACGGGCTGCGCGACGTAGGCGAGCGCCTCCTCGAGGAAGGCGTCGCTCGTGGCCTGCACGCGCGTGACGCGGATGAGGCGCGGCTCGCCGAAGAGCGACGGGCTCGCGAGCTGGATGAGCGTGCCGGGCACGTACGCGTCGGCCTCGATGTCCGAGATCTCGAGCGACGGATCCTCGTGCGCGAGGATGGCGCGGATGCGCTGCGTCGCGCGCTGCGCGAGGTACTCCTCCTTGCCGGAGACGAGCACGACGGGTGCGGGAGCGGCGGCATCCCACGTCATCTGCCTCGGCATGCCTCCAGCGTAGGGCCGACGGGCGACGCGGCCGCTCACCGCTGCGTCCACGCGATCGTGCCGTCGAGCGCGATGGTGCCGCGCTCGTCGGTGCGGAGCACGCGCATGCCGCGGCGCTCGAGCTCGGCCATGAGCTCCGGCGCGGGGTGCCCGTAGTCGTTCGGACCGACGGGAACGAGCGCGACGGCGGCGCCGATCGCGTCGTAGAGCGGCAGGTGCTGGTCGGGCGACCCGTGATGCGCGACGACCACGACGTCCGACTCGGGCACGCCCTCCGCGAGCAGGCCGCGCTGCGCGTCGGCGCCGAGGTCGCCGAGGACGAGCACGCGCTCGCCGCCGATCGTCGTCGCGACGACGAGGCTCGCGTCGTTGCCGGGCTCGACGCGCGCGTCGAGAGGCCACAGCAGGTCGAGCGCGCCATCGCCGACGCGGATGCGCTCCCCCGCGCCTCCCTCGTGCAGCCGCGCGCCGCGCGCGGCGAGGTCGTCGAGCAGCGGGCGGCCGTCGTCATCCGGCGGGCCGTGCACCACGAGCTCGACGCGTCCTGCGACGGCGTCGACGCCGCCGACGTGGTCGGCGTCGAAGTGCGTGAGGACGAGCACGTCGACGCGGTCGACTCCCAGCAGCGCCGTGCATGCCGCGAGGGGCTCGGGCTCGCGCCCGGCATCGACGAGCACCGTCGCGTCACCGACGCGCAGCATCGTGGCGGCACCCTGGCCCACGTCGCACTGCGCGATCGACCAGTCGGGCAGCGTCGCGCGGGCGACGAGCGCAGGCACCTGCACCGACGCGGTCGCGAGCACCGCGACGCATGCGGCCGCGACGGCACCGCGGCGGATGCGGCCGGCGGCGACGCCCGCGCCGACGGCAGCGAGCGTCGCGACCGCGAGCAGCACCCCTGGCCATCCCGCCGGCCACGGCGGACCGGCGGGCAGCAGTGCCGACGCGTGCGCGATGCCCGCGATCCACGCGGACGGGAGCCACGCGATCCACGCGACCGCGGCGGCGACGGCCGGCGCGACCACGGCCACCGCGCAGACGACGAGCCCGAGCACCGTCGCCACGGGCGCCGCCGGCGCCGCGAGCACGTTGGCGGGCACCGCGACGAGCGCGACGCGCGGGTCGAGCACGACGAGGACGGGCAGGCACCACAGCTGGGCTGCGAGCGGCACCCCGATCGCCGCGGCGAGCGGGAACGGCATCCAGGTCGCCATCGCATCGGCGAGCGGATGCGCGTGCACGAGGAGCCCGGCGGTCGCGAGCACCGACAGCGCGAAGCCCGCCGACCGCGCGAGCGTCGGATCGACGGCGAGGGCCACGAGCACGGCGAGCGCGAGCAGCGCGAGGCCCACCCTGCGCACGCCGCGGTGCAGCGCGACGAGCGCGAGCCCCGCCATGATCGAGGCGCGCACGACGCTCGGCTCGGGACCCACGAGCACGACGAACGCCGCGAGGGCACCGCCCGCCACGAGGATGCGCAGTCGACGACCGGCACCCGCTGCCGTCGCCGCGCCGAGCGCGAGCGCCACGACGATCGCGCAGTTCGCGCCGGACACCGCCGTGAGATGCGTGAGGCCCGCCTGCAGCATCGCTGCGTCGAGCGCCGGCGAGACGCGGGAGGTGTCGCCGATCGCGAGCCCGGGCAGCAGCGCCCCGCCGTCGCCCGGCAGATGCGCCGTGGCCCGCCGCAGCCCCTCGCGGACACCCGCGGACCAGCCCGACCACCACGCTCGGTCGACGCGCTCCGCATCGGTGCACGCCAGCCGCCACGCATCCGCCCCACCCGCGTCGCCCGGCCACGCGTCGCACGTCGCGGTCACGACGTCGCCGAGCGCGACGTCGTCGCCCGTCGTGTCGAGCTCGACGAGCACGACGCGCGCGTCGCGCACCGATTCGTCGCCGCACGCCGCCTCGACGACGCGCGCCGGCATGGGGGCCGCGTGGCCACCGAGCTCGAGGGTGAGCACGTCGCAGCGCTCGAGGTCGTGCCCGATCGTGGGTGCGCTCAGCAGCAGCCCTGCGAGCCCGGCACCCACGGCGAGGACGGCCGCGACCGAGCGGATGCGGTCGACGCGGTGCGCCGCGACGACGCCGCCGACGGCGACGACGAGGGCCACGGCGGCGGCGACGTGCTGCGCGTCGCTGCCCCACCACGCGGCCATCGCCGCCCACGCGATCGCCGCGGGTGCGACGAGGCGCGCATCCACCGAGCCGAGACGACGCACGGCGTCAGAGGGTGACGAGGGGCTCGAGCTGCGCGAGCAGCGCGGGCCCGATGCCGGACACGTCGTCGAGCTCGGAGATCGCCGTGAACGGCCCCTGCTCGTCGCGATGCGCCACGATCGCCGCGGCGAGCGCCGGACCGATGCGGGGCAGGGTGTCGAGCTCGTCGACCGTCGCCTGGTTGAGGCTCACGAGGCCCGCGGCGTCGGCCGCGCCCACCGGCGACGCCCCGGCGACGGGCACGCGCACCTGCGCGCCATCGGCGAGGGGCTGCGCGAGGTTGAGGGTCGACGCGTCGGCCTCGGGCGTCGTGCCGCCAGCTCTGGCGATCGCGTCGACGACGCGCGCGCCCTCGACGAGCGCGTAGACGCCAGGACGCGCGACGGCGCCACCCACGTCGACGAGGATCGTCGCGGCCGACGCCTCGTCGGCATCCTCGACGACGGCGGGCGAGACCTGCGGCACCGCCGCCTGCGTCACCACGGCCCCGACGACCGCGCCGCCCACGAGCACCGCGGCGGCGCCCACGCCGATCCGCCATCGCAGGGAGTGCTCCATGCCGAGCGACGCTAGGCGCCGCGGCCCGCCGCGCCAGCGCGCGAGTCGAGCCTGTGGATGCGGGCGGGCTGTGCGGGAGCGGCCGGAGCGGTCAGCGCGTGCGCGCCCGCGCCTCCACGAGGCGCACGGCATCCTCCGCGGCCTTCCGATCGCTCGCCGAGGCGCGCACGACGCCCGTCGACCGATCGATCGCGATCCTCGCGCCCGTGCGCCGCTGCAGCTCGCCGATCGTCGCGCCGCGCGGCCCGATGACCGCGCCGACCGCGCCGCGCGGGATGCGGCCGACGGCGACGCGCTGCCACGCCGTCGACTTCACGACGACGTCGCCCTCCGGCGGCCAGGGTGCGACGACCCACACCTTGAGCACGTCGTCGCCGACGTCGCGTTCGAGGCGGACGCTGCCCTCCTCGGCATCGTCCTCCGCGCGGTCGGGCGCACGCACCGTGCCCTCGACGTCGGCGATGGCGACGCCGCGCTGCGCCATGCGCTCGCGCGCGTGCGTCGTGAGGCGGACGCCGACGCCGGACGGCGCACGCGGCGGCCGATGGCGCGCGGGCCGGCGCCTGCGCCCCGTCAGCGCGACGAGCGCGATCGCGACGAGCAGCACCGCCGCGATGGCGACGCCGATCACGGGAACGTCCACGGCGGCCTCCTCACCCATCCATCACCCACACGGCGGCCCACGTGGACGTGCGCTTCGCAGGCGATCCCGGCAGCGAGGGGAAGAGATACCCGTTCGCTGCCGGGATCGCCTGCGAGACGCGAACGACGAGCGGCGACCAGCGGCGACCAGCCTCCGCTGGCTGCAGCGTCCGGCGTCAGCGCACCACGAGGTTCACGAGCTGCGGCGCGCGGACGATCGCCTTCACGATCTGCCCGTCGCCCACCGAGCGCACGACCCCCGGCAGCTCGCGCGCGAGCGACTCGAGCTCGTCGGCGCCGATCGATGCGGGCACCTCGATGCGGTCGCGCACCTTGCCGTTGACCTGCACGACCGCCGTCGTCGTCTGCTCGACGAGCAGCGTGGCGTCGGACTTGCGCCAGCCGGCGTTCGCGATCGACGGCTCGTGGCCGAGCCTCGCCCACATGTCCTCGGCCGTGTACGGCGCGTAGAGCGACAGGCCGAGCGCGATGGCCTCGACGGCCTCGCGCACCGCGGGGTCGGCAGGGCCGGCCGCGCCGTCGACGGCCTTGCGGGTCGCGTTCGTCAGCTCCATGAGGCGGGCGACGACGACGTTGAACTTCAGCGCCTCGATGAGCCCGGGGGCGTCGCGCCAGAAGCGATGCGTCTCGCGGCGCAGCGCGGCGTCGCCGCCCTTCGCGTCGGCGCCCCTCGGCGCCGCGACCTCGCCGGAGAGACGCCACGCGCGCGCCAGGAACTTCTGCGCGCCGGCGGGGCTGACGTCCTTCCAGTCGATGTCGTCCTCCGGCGGACCCGCGAACGACATGGTGACGCGGATGGCGTCGACGCCGAAGCGGTCGAGCTCCTCCGACAGCGTGACGAGGTTGCCCTTCGACTTCGACATCTTCGCGCCGTCGAGGATGACCATGCCCTGGTTGAGCAGCGACTCGAACGGCTCGGTGAACGAGACGTGGCCGAGATCGAAGAGCACCTTCGTGATGAAGCGCGCGTACAGCAGGTGCAGGATGGCGTGCTCGACGCCGCCGACGTAGCGGTCGACGGGCGCCCAGCGGTCGGCCTGGCGCGGGTCGAACGCCTGCGTGTCGTCGTTCGGCGAGAGGAAGCGCAGGAAGTACCACGACGAGTCGACGAACGTGTCCATCGTGTCGGGGTCGCGCTGCGCGGGGCTGCCGTCGACCGGCGAGGGCACCTGCATCCACTCCGTCGCGCCGCCGAGCGGGCTCGTGCCCTTCGGGGTGAGGTCGAGGCCCGAGGCATCCGGCAGCGTCACGGGCAGCTGCTCGAGCGGCACGGGCACCATCTCGCCGTCGGCCGTGTGCACGATGGGGATGGGCGTGCCCCAGTAGCGCTGGCGCGAGATGAGCCAGTCGCGCAGACGATACGTCTTCGCGGCGCCGCCGATGCCGCGCTCCTCGAGCATCGCGATCGCACGGGCGATGGCGTTCTGCTTCGAGAGGCCGTCGAGCGGGCCGGACTGGATCATGCGGCCCGAGCCCGTGAGCGCCTCGCCCGTGACGCGCGGGTCGACGGGCTCGGCCTCCTCCGGCATGATCGCGTTGCCGTCGTCGTCGATGGGGATCATCGGCATGACGCCCGTGACGGGCGCGTTCGTGTCGAGCACGACCTTGACGGGCAGGTCGAACGCGAGCGCGAAGTCGAGGTCGCGCTGGTCGTGCGCGGGCACGGCCATGACGGCGCCGTGGCCGTAGTCGGCCAGCACGTAGTCGGCGGCCCAGATGGGCAGGCGCTCGCCCGTGAACGGGTGGATGGCCTCGCGCCCCAGGGGCACGCCCGTCTTCTCTCGCTCGGTCGACTGGCGATCGATGTCGCTCATGCGCTGCGTGCGCTGCAGGTACTCGGCGAACGCGGCCTGCGTCGCCTCGTCGGCACCGGCGACGAGCTCGGACGCGAGGTCGGAGTCGGGGGCGACGACCATGAACGTCACGCCGAAGAGCGTGTCGGGGCGGGTCGTGAAGACGCGCACGGGCTCGTCGCGGCCCTCGATGGCGAAGTCGACGTCGGCGCCCTCGGAGCGGCCGATCCAGTTGCGCTGCATGCGCAGCACCTTCTCGGGCCACCGGCCCTCGAGCTGGTTGAGGTCGTCGAGCAGGCGGTCGGCGTAGTCGGTGATCTTGAAGAACCACTGCGTCAGCTGCTTCTTCTCGACGAGGGCGTCGCAGCGCTCGCAGTGCCCGTCGATGACCTGCTCGTTGGCGAGCACCGTCTGGTCGTTGGGGCACCAGTTGACGTTCGCGGGCTTGCGGTAGGCGAGCCCGGCCTTGAACAGCTCGAGGAACAGCCACTGGTTCCACTTGTAGTAGCCGGGGTCGGACGTGTGCAGGATGCGATCCCAGTCGAACGCCGTCGCGTAGCGGCGCATCGAGCGCTTGTGCTGCTCGATGTTCTCGTTCGTCCACTCGGCCGGGTCGGCGCCGCGCCTGATGGCCGCGTTCTCGGCGGGCAGGCCGAACGAGTCCCACCCGATGGGGTGCAGCACGTTGAAGCCCTGCTGGCGCCAGTAGCGCGCGAGCACGTCGCCGTAGGCGTAGGACTCGGCGTGGCCCATGTGCAGGTCGCCCGACGGGTACGGGAACATGTCGAGCACGTACCTGCGAGGACGCGAGTCGGCGTCGTCGTCGGTCGCGAACGGTCGAAGTCGATCCCACTCCTGCAGCCATCGCTCCTGCATCGCGTGGACGTCGTACTCTTCGCTCACCGGTCGTCTCCTGGGTTCATGCGTGCGGGCACGGCGCGCGAGCGCGCGCGAGCACCGCATCCGATCCTACGGCCGCGATGGCCGACGCACCTCGCCCGCTGCATGCGCCGGAGGCGATGCGGTGGCAGACTGGGCCGCTGGAAGGGAGCGTGGTGCCCGGGTTCGACAATCCGCCTGCGACGATCGACCTGCATGACCATCGCGTCACGCGCATCGTCACGGTCGACGCGACGCCGGATGCGGTGTGGACGTGCATCACGCAGCCCGAGCATCTCTCGCACTGGCTCGGCGACATCGCCGCCTTCCCCGAGGGGCTCGTCGCCGGCGCGCAGGGACGCTTCGCGTGGACCGGCGAGGTCGTGCTCGCCGCGCGCGTGCTCGACGCCGTGCCGGCCGAGCGGCTGTCGTTCGAGTGGTCCGAGGGCGTGCTGGGAGCACGGGCCACGCAGGTGACGTTCGCCCTGAAGCCGACCGAGGGCGGCACGCTCGTGCACTTCGAGGAGCGCGGCTTCCAGCTCGAGGGCTCGCAGTCGCAGGTGCGTGCGTCGCTGCGCGCGCTCGCGCAGGGATGGACGGTCGAGCTCGACGAGCTCGTCGCCTACGCCGAGTCGCGCGCCGCCTGAGCCGCACCGCCGCGCCGGGCGTCAGCGCGGCACGAGGGCGCGCACGAGCGCCTCGGCCTTGAGCGCCACCTCGTCGACCTCCTCCTCGGGGACGGAGAGCGCCGTGATGCCGCCGCCGACGCCGATCGTGGCGCCGTCGTCGTCGGCGACGATCGAGCGGATGACCATGGCGAGATCGCACGCGTCGGCGGCGATCGCGCCGAAGCATCCCGAGTACACGCCGCGCGGGCCGGACTCGTACGCGCGCAGCAGCTCGACGGTGCGTCGCTTCGGCGCACCCGTCATGGAGCCCGCCGGGAAGGTCGCGCGCACGACGTCGACGGGCGTCGTGCCCGCGCGGATGGTGCCGGCGATCGTCGAGACCAGCTGGTGCACCGTCGGATACGTCTCGATCGCGAGCAGACTCGTGACCGCGACGGTGCCCGGCTCGCACACGCGCTGCAGGTCGTTGCGGCACAGGTCGACGATCATGACGTTCTCGGCGCGCTCCTTCTCGCTCGTGCGCAGCTCCTCGGCGAGCGCTGCGTCGTCGCCGCCGCTCCCCCGGCGCCTCGTGCCCTTGATGGGGCTCGTCGTCACGCGGCCGTCCTCCACGCGCAGGAAGCGCTCGGGGCTCGCGGAGGCGAGCGTGGTGCCCGCGATGCGCAGCAGGCCGCCGTGGTGCGCCCGCGCGGTCGCGCGCAGCCGGAGGTAGGTCGCGAGCGCGTCGATGGGGCCCGTCTCGAGCGCGGTCGTGAGGCACAGCAGGTACGAGTCGCCGTCGCGGATGCTGCGCTGGCAGGCGGCGATCGCCTCGAGGTACGCCGCGGGCTCGTCGCGCCACCGCACGCTCGCGGGCGCCGCGTCGGCGTACCAGGGCGGCGCCGCGGGCGCCGGCAGCCGCTCGGGCTGGGGCAGCCGCGACTGCAGCTGCGCCCGCTGCGTCTCGTCGTCGACGACGAGCCAGGTCGACAGCCGGATCCACGCGGCATCGGGATGGCGTGCGGGCGCCTGCGCGCGGTCGGCGTCGACGCCGAGCATCCGCACGCCCGCCTCGTAGCCGAGCCACCCGATCCACGCGCCGCCCTCGGCGACCGCAGCGTCGAGCGCGGCGAGCGCGTCGCCGGCGACGACGACCCCGTCGCGCGTCGCGACCCCGTCGCGTGCGACGAGCGTCGCATCGCCGACACCGAGCACGTGCCTGCCGCCGGAGGCCGAGTCGAGCCACACGACGTCGCGCGGCGCGTCGCCGTCGCGCATGGCCCACAGCGCCGTCGCGATCGTCGCGGGATCGGCGTACGGCACGTCGATCGCAGACGTCGCCCCGAGCCAGGGCATGAGGAGCCCATGGGCAGGTGCCATACCCTCGATCCTATGAGCGGGGCTGCAGCGACGACGCGCGCCGGCGGCTGGGCGCTCGCGTTCGACGGCGACCGCTTCGCACCCGTCGAGGCGCCCGCGGGCGACCCGCTCGTCGCCGACTCGTGGCTCGTGCGCGACGGCGGCGTCGTCGGATGGGCGACGCACGTCGACCGCTTCGTCGCGTCGGCGACGGCGCAGGGCGGCGACGCGGAGGTCGCTGCGCGCGCAGCGGCCGCCGTGCCGCACGCCGTGCCCGCGACGGGCACGTGGTTCCCCCGTCTCGACTGGGTGCGCGACGCGGAGCGCGACGCGCCGGTGCTGCACGTGCGACCCGCGCCGACGCTCGGCCGCCGCGTGCGCGTGCGCACCGCATCCCACGACCCGCGCACGACGCCGACGATCAAGGGGCCCGACCTCACGGCGCTCGGCGCCCTGCGCGCCGAGGCTCGCGCGCACGGCGCCGACGAGGCGGCGATCGTCGTCGACGGCCGCGTCGTCGACGGTGCGACGACCGCGTTCGCGTGGTGGCGAGAGGGCACGCTGCGCATGCCGCCCGGAGAGCGGGAGCGCGTCGCCTCCGTCACCGCGGGCCAGCTGACGACCCTCGCGCTCGCCCTCGGCACCCCCGTGGTCGAGGAGGACGCGACGCCCGCATCCCTCGTCGACGCCGAGGTCTGGGCCGTGAACGCCCTGCACGGCGTGCGAGGCGTCGCCGCATGGGCCGAGGCCGACGGCACGCACCACCCGCTCGCGGCGCCGACGCGCGCCGACGCCTGGCACGCGGCGCTCGAGCGATTGCGGCGCCCGTGGACGTGAACGCCTGGATCACCGCGTTCCTCGACACGGTGCAGTCGGTCGACCCGTGGCTGCGCACCCTCATCGCGGGCGTCGCCATCATGCTCGAGACGAGCGTGCTCCTCGGGCTCGTCGTGCCGGGCGACACCGTCGTCATCGTCGCCGCGACCGGCATCGAGGACGCCGCGCAGTGGGGCGCGCTCGTGGCGGCGTGCATCGTGGGCGCGCTGCTGGGCGAGTCGTTCGGCTTCGCCATCGGGCGGTGGCTCGGCCCGCGCATCGACGTCTGGCTCGCGCGTCGCTGGCCGCGCGCCGCCGTGCGATGGTCGCGCGTCGAGCGCTACCTGCGCAGGCGCGGCGGGCCCGCGATCCTGCTGTCGCGCTTCCTGCCCGTCGCCCACTCGCTCGTGCCGCTCGTCGTGGGCACGAGCGGCATGCGCTATCGGCGCTTCATGGCGTGGACGGCGCCCGCCTGCGCCGTGTGGGCGCTCGCCTACGCGAGCGTCGGATGGCTGGCTGCCGGATCGTTCCGCGAGCTCTCGGATCGCCTGCACGGCGCCGGCTACCTCTTCGTCGCGATCATCGCGGCCTTCCTCGTGGTCGCGTGGCTCGCGAAGCGCTGGCTGCTGCGCCGCGAGTCGCGCCACATGGACTGACGCTCAGCCCGTCGTCGCCGCCTCGAGCGTCACGGTGCGCGTCACGAGGTCTGCGGGCAGCGGCGTGTGGCTCGTGACGAGCACGATGCGGCCGGATGCGCGCGCCGCCTCGAGCATGCGTCGCACGAGCGGCATGGCGACCGCGTCGTCGACGTTGGCGGTCGGCTCGTCGAGCACGAGGATGGGCGGTGCGGCGAGCAGGGCTCGCGCGAGCGCGAGGCGCTGCGCCTGGCCGCCGGAGACGAGCGCCGCGCGATCGCCTGGCATCGTGTCGAGGCCGTCGCGGCCTCGGGCCCAGTCGGCGAGCCCGACGTCGTCGAGCGCTGCCCACAGGTCGTCGTCGGTCGCGCCCTCGCGCGCGAACCGCAGGTTCTCGCGCACGCTGGTGTCCAGCAGGTGCGGCAGCTGCTCGACGAGCACGATCGACGTGCGCACGGCATCGGGATGCAGGGTGCGCAGGTCGACGCCGCCGACGGTCGCCGAGCCCTCGTGGTCGAGGAAGCGCACGAGCGCGGCCGCGAGCGTCGACTTGCCGACGCCCGACGCCCCGCGGATGGCGACGACGTCGCCCGGCTCGGCGACGAGGTCGACGGGCGCGAACGCGGGTCGCGCCCCCGGCCACGCCGCGGTGACGCCCGCGAGGCGCAGCGTGCCACGCGGCGGCACGTCGTCGCCGACCTCGGCGGGCACGTCGACCGCGGCGGTCGCCGCCTCGACGCGGGCGCGGCGGATGCGCGACTCGCGCAGCTGCAGCGCCGCGGCGGGCACGGCGCCCCACACCTCGAAGAGCGCGAGCGGCACGAGGGCCACGAGCGCGACGAGCCCGCCCGCCAGCGCTGCGCCGTCGAGCAGCACCAGTGCCGCGACGACCGCGAGGCCGCCGACGGCGACGATGACGGCCGACCCCGCCCCCGCGGCGAGCGCGAGCCTGCGGCTGCGCTCCCCCAGCCGGCGCTCGAGCGCGAGGATGCGCGCGGCCTCCGCCTCCCACGCGTCGAAGGCGACGAGCAGGTCGCGGGCGCGCAGCGCCTCGAGCAGGCGCGCATCGAGCTCGGCGGCGAGCGGTGCGACCTCCTGCTCGGCACGCGCGGCGACGCGGACGGCGAGCCACGTGGCGACCGCGCCGCTCGCGGCGAGCGCGACGAGCACCATGGCTCCGGCGGCGAGGTCGATGGCCGCGACGACCGCGACGGTCGCGACGCCGCATGCGACGGCCGTGACGAGCGGTCCGACGGCACGCAGCGGCCGGTCCTGCAGGCGGTCGACGTCGGCGACGACGCGTGCGAGCAGCTGCGACGACCGTGCGCCCGCGCCCGCGGGCAGCGCGGGCCGCAGGCGGTCGAACAGCTCGACGCGCTCGCGCGTGAGGTCGCGGAACGCGGCCTCGTGCGAGACGAGCCGCTCGAGGTAGCGCAGCGCCGCCCTGCCGATCGCGAAGGCGCGGACGCCGACGATCGCGATCTGCAGGTGCAGGATGGGCGGCTGCGGCCACGCCGACGCCAGCAGCCAGCCCGCCGTCGCCATGAGCGCGATCGAGGCGAGCCCGGTGGCGGCGGCCGCGGCGTAGCCGAGGAGGCGCGCCGAGCGCACGCTCCACTCGCGCACGGGCCTCACGCCCGCACCTCCGGCGGCGAGGCGCGCACGACCGGCTCGACGACGACGTCGGCCGCGGCGACCACCGCGGGCCGGTGGCTCGCGACGACGACGATGCCGCCGGCGTCGGCGAGCGCCCGCAGCCCTGCGACGACGTGCGCCTCGTGCGCGGCGTCGAGGGCGCTCGTCGGCTCGTCGACGAGCAGCACGCGCGCGCCGTCGAGGTGCCTGCGGATGGCGCGCGCGAGCACGACGCGCTGCACCTGACCGCCGGAGGCGCCGTGCACGCCGCCCGTCGCCGGATCGACGGACGTCGCCGGATCGAGGTCGACGCCCGCGAGCGCCATCGCCTCGGCCACGTGCGCGTCGTCGCCGCCGAGCGCGACGTTCTCGCCGACGGTGCCGGAGACGAGCGCGTCGCCCGAGCGCTGCGGCGCCCACGCGAGATCGGCGCGCGCCACGGCTCGACCGTCGAGGCTCGCGGAGCCCTCGGCGTCCGCGGTGCCGAGCAGGGCGGCGAGCACGCTCGACTTTCCGACGCCCGACGGCCCGTGCAGGCACGCGAGCGTCCCGGGCACGAGGGTCGCCGTCACGGCACCGCCCCCGTGCCGCGCAGCGAGGTCCACGAGCACGAGACCCCCACCCGCCTCCGGTCGCGCATCCGTGGCCCTCGGGCGCGCGGCCGACTCGCGCTCGAGCATGTCGAGCACGCGCCCCGTCGCCTCGACGCCCTCGGTCGAGGCGTGGAACGCCATGCCCACGAGCCGCACGGGTGCGAAGGCGTCGGGCACGAGGATCAGCACGCTGAACGCCGTGGCGAGCGGGATGTCGCCCTGCAGCAGGCGGACGCCCACCGACACGGCGACGACCGCGATGGCGATCGACCCCGCGAGCTCCAGCACGAGGCTCGAGAGGAACGACACCCGCAGCACGCGCATCGTGCGCGCGCCGTGCTCGGCGCTGCGCGTCTCGACGAGGGACCTCGCGCGCCGATCGCGGCGGAAGAGCTTGAGCGTCGCGAGGCCCTCGAGGGTGTCGAGCGTGGCGGCGGCGAGCCGCTCGGTCTCGCGCCACTGCGCACGCTGCACCGACTGCGTCGCGAGCCCGATGAGCACCATGAAGACGGGGATGAGCGGCAGGCACGCGGCGACGGCGATGCCCGAGAACGGATCCTGCACGAGCAGCGCCACGAGCACGACCGGCACGGCGAGCATCGTGCGCGCCAGCTGCGGCAGGAAGCCCGCGAGGTAGCCGTCGAGCGCGTCGAGGCCGCGACCGAGCCCCGTGGCCGCCGCGACGGGGTCGGCGACGCCGACCGCGCCGATGCGCTCGAGCGCCCGCGCACGCAGCTGCGAGCGCACGCGCACCGATCCGCGCGTCGCGAGCACCT
The DNA here is from genome assembly GCF_042666675.1 of Agrococcus sp. GCM10030265. NCBI lineage: Bacteria > Bacillati > Actinomycetota > Actinomycetes > Micrococcales > Microbacteriaceae > Agrococcus > Agrococcus sp. GCM10030265. The sequence goes on along the minus strand of NZ_JBHTCZ010000002.1, from coordinate 158,087 downwards.
GATCGAGCCAGCCGAGCCCGGCGCGGGCCACGATGGCGGCGGCCGCGACGACGAGCGGCTGCCACGGCTGCCCCTCGGCCCCGCCGAGCACGATCGCGATCGCGAGCCCCGCCGCCGCCGCGAACGCGACGATCGCGACGGCCTGCACGACGGCGATGGCGCCCGTCGCCGCGAGCAGCGCACGAGCGGCGGATGCGACCTGCAGGAGGCGGGGATCCAGCGGCCGCACGTGCCCTCCGTCTCCTGCTGCCGCGCGCCCCGACGGGGCTGCGCGGTGATCTCATCCTACGATCGGGCGGCGTCGTCGCTCCGCCGCCCGCGGCCGCCGCGGTGCCGCTAGTGGGCCGCTGCCGCGATGGTCTCCCGCAGGATGCGCTTGCGGAACACCCAGTACGTCCAGAGCTGGTAGCCCGCGATGAGCGGCATCGCGGCGAGCGCCGTCCACGACATGACCTGCAGCGTGTACGTCGAGCTCGACGCGTTGCGGATCGTGAGGCCCACGAAGTCGCCGACGGGGTTCGACGCCGGCATGACGTACGGCCCGCCGTCGCGCAGCGCGAGCGCCAGCAGGATCGTCGCGACCGCCGCGGCGATCGCGATCGCCGTCGCCGCGAACGCGACGCCCTCGCGCGCGCGCAGCGCCGCGAGCAGCGCCACCACGAGCGCGATGGCGGCGACCGCGGCAGCGGCGACCACGCCGGGCGCCGGCACGATCGCGATCGTCCACGCGAGGAAGGCGCCGCCGACGACGATCGCCGCGGGCAGCGCGATCCGCGCCATCCGGATGGCCCGCTGCTGCAGGTCGCCGTCGGTCTTCAGCGCCGTGAAGACGACGCCGTGCGCGAGGCACAGCGCGACGAGCGCGAGCCCGCCCAGCAGCGCGTACGGGTGCAGCACCCCCAGCAGGCCGTCGGTCATGAGCGCACCGCCCTGGTGCGGCTCGAGCGCGACGCCGTGCGCGAGGTTCGCGAACGCGACGCCCCACAGCAGCGGCGGGAGGATCGAGCCGGCGACGATGCACGCATCCCACGTGCGCCGCCAGCGCGTGTCGTCGTGCTGATGCCGCCACTCGAACGACACGGCGCGCACGATGAGCGCGAGCAGGATGAGCAGGAGCGGCACGTAGAAGCCCGAGAACATCGTCGCGTACCACTCGGGGAACGCGGCGAAGAGCGCGGCGCCGCCGATGATGAGCCACGTCTCGTTGAGATCCCACACCGGCGCGATCGTGTTGATCATGTGGCGGCGGTCGACGTCGTCCCTCGACAGCAGCGGCATGCTCATGCCCACGCCGAAGTCGAAGCCGTCGAGCACGAAGTAGGCGACGAACATGACGCCGACGATGGCGAACCAGAGCAGCTGCAGATCCATCAGTACACCGTCACGGGCTGGGCGGGGCGGCCGTCCTCGTCGAGGGCGGGCGCCTCGGGCGGGCCGGCCTGCGCCGCCTTCCGCATGAGCGAGACGTTGATGACGCCGAGCACGCCGTACACGACCGTGAACGCGATGAGCGACAGCAGCACCTCGCCGCCCGTGGTGCCCGGGCTGACGCCCGCCTCCGTCGGCAGCAGCGAGAACACGAGCCAGGGCTGCCTGCCCATCTCGGTGAAGATCCAGCCGACGACCATCGCGAGCAGCGGCAGCGGCAGCGTCCAGATCGCCACGGTCCACGCCCAGCGCGGCACGTCGCGGCCCCTCCTCGTCAGCCACAGGCCCACGAGCGCGACGAGGCCCGTGACGGCGCCGAGGCCGATCATCCAGCGGAACGACCAGTACGTGATCCAGATCGTCGGCGTGTAGTCGCCGGGGCCGAACGCCTCGACGTACTCGGCCTGCAGGTCGTTGATGCCCTCGACCGTGCCGTTCGGATCGTGCGTCGAGAGCAGGGCGAGGAGGTACGGGATGCGGAACGAGAAGATCTCGCTCGATCCGTCCGGCGTGCCGATCGAGAAGACGGAGAACGACGCGTCGGCCCCGCTCGCCGTGTCGTACAGCGCCTCGGCCGCCGCCATCTTCATCGGCTGCGCCTCGACCATCGCGAGCGAGACGGCGTCGCCGGCGACGAACGTCAGCGCCGTCGACACGAGCGTCGTCCACAGGCCCACGCGCAGCGCCTTGCGCATCGTGTCGACGTGCTGCCCGCGCTTCAGATGCCAGGCCGCGACCGCGACGGCGACCGTGCCCGCGACCATGAACGCGCCGAACAGCGTGTGCGGGAACGCCGCGAGGGCGACCGGGTTCGTGAGCACGGCGCCGATGTCGGTGAGCTGCGCGCGCTGCAGCTCGTCGTTCATCTCGAAGCCGACGGGGTTCTGCATGAAGGCGTTCGCGGCGAGGATGAAGTACGCGGACGCGGCGGTGCCGAGGCCCACCATGTAGATGCACGCGAGATGCACCTTCGGGGGCAGCCGATCCCAGCCGAAGATCCACAGGCCGATGAAGGTCGCCTCGAACGCGAAGGCGATGAGGCCCTCGAAGGCGAGGGGCGCGCCGAACACGTCGCCGACGAAGCGCGAGTAGTCGGACCAGTTCATGCCGAACTGGAACTCCTGCACGATGCCCGTCGCGACGCCGATGGCGAAGTTGATGAGGAACAGGCGGCCGAACCAGTGCGTGAGGCGCAGCCATGCGAGCTCGCCCGTCTTCAGCCATGCGGTCTGGAAGCCTGCGACGAGCCACACGGTGCCGAGCGTGATCGGCACGAACAGGAAGTGGTAGATCGTCGTGAGCGCGAACTGCCAACGCGCAAGGGACAGGGGGTCGAGCAGCTCGTCTGCCAAGGTCCACCTCGCGTCTGGCCAGGATCTCCCTCGATCTTCCTCCCGAGGCGGCCCCCTCGCATCTGTGCGACACGGTAGCGAGCGCTGTGCGACGCAGAAGCGGGGGCTGTGCGTCGCCGATGCGACGCACAGCCCCCGCTGCGAGGCTCGGGCGATCAGCCCTCGATGAGGCCCTTCTCGACGAGCCAGTCGGTCGCAGCGACCGCGGGGCTCGCCGCCTCCGAGCCCTCGACGCGCGTGCGCAGCGCGATGAGGTCCTCGGTCGTGAGCTCGGCGGAGACGCCGTTCAGGATCTCCTCGATCTCGTCGGTGGCGACGGTCTCGGCGATGACCGGCACGATGTTCTGCGCCGTGATGATCTGCTCGGGGTCGTCGAGCACGACGAGGTCGTTCTCCTCGAGGGCCGGGCTCGTCGTGTAGATGTTGGCGACGTCGATCGTGCCGTCGACGAGCGCCTGCACGGTGTCGGGGCCACCGAAGTCGGTGTACTGCGTGAACTCGACGTCGGTGACGCCGTACACGTCGGCGAGGCCCGGCAGGCCGTACGACAGCTCGCCGAACTCGGGGTTGGCGCCGAGCGTGAAGGGCTGCACGTTCGCGAGGTCGGCGATCGACTCGAGGCCGTTCGCCTCGGCGTACTCGCTCGTGACGACGTAGGCGTCCTGATCCTGCGCGGAGGCGAAGTCGTACGCGACGATGCCCGTGCCGTCGAGCGCGTCGTCGAGGGCGCCCTCGATCTCGTCCTCGCTCGTGACGGTCGACTCCTCGTCGAGGAAGGTCAGCAGGTTGCCCGCGTACTCGGGCTGCAGCGTGATGCCGCCGTCCTGCAGGGCGGCGAACGTCTGCTGGCGCGTGCCGATCGAGAGGTTGCGCTCGACCTCGTAGCCCGCGTCCTCGAGCGCCTGCGCGTAGAGCTCGGCGAGGATCTCGGCCTCGGGGAAGGAGTTCGAGCCGATGACGAGCTCGCCGTCGGCGGCGGGCTCGCCGCCTCCGGAGGAGTCGGTCGGGTCGGTCGTCGCGCAGCCGGCGAGGGCGACGCCGGCGACGAGCGTGAGCGCGATGGCGCGAAGGGGACGCTGCATGGGAGCTCCTCAAGGGGGAAGGGATCTCCATGCAAGCATCCGCCGGTGACATCCGCACCGCCCGGATAGGCCCTTGACGCGGTGTTACGAATGCGACATGCGATCGCAGGCGTTGGGTCAGACGAGGTGGCGGGCCCGCTGCGCGGCGCGCTGCACCATCGCGAGCAGCAGGTCGACGACGATCGCGAGCAGCGCGACGACGAGCGATGCGCCCAGCATGAGGTCGTAGTCGTTGAGGTTGATGCCGGCGGCGATGATGAGACCGAGCCCGCTGAGACCCGCGAAGGAGGCGATGGTCGCGGTCGCGATCACCATGAGCACCGCCGCGCGCACCCCGCCGAGGATGACGGGCGCCGCGAGCGGCAGCTCGACCTTCGTGAGGATCTGCCACTCGGTCATGCCCGAGGCTCGCGCGGCGTCGATCGTGACGCGATCGACGCTCTCGATGCCCGCGTACGCACCGGCGAGGATCGACGGGATCGCCATGATCGCCAGGGCGATCGTGCAGCCGACGAGCTGTGCGGGACGCGTGCCGAGCGGCTCCGTCAGCACCATGACGAACAGGAAGAGCACGCCGAGCGCCGGCGCGGCGCGCGCGGCGCTCGTGATGGCGATCACCGCCTGCCTGCCCTTGCCCGTGTGCCCGATCCAGCAGCCGAGCGGCAGCGCGACCACGGCGGCGACGAGCACGCACAGGAGCGAGATCCACAGGTGCTCGAGCGTGCGCGTGCCCACCGGGTACAGCGCGCGCGGGGCCCACTGCTCGGGCGCGACGAGCCATGCGAGGGCGCTGAGCAGGAACTCCATCAGCGCCTCCAGGGCATCGCGAGGCGGCCTGCGAGCTGCAGGACGGCGTCGAAGAGGGCTGCGAGCACGAGCGTGCCCACGAGGCCAGTGAGCACGGAGTCGAGGTTGCCCGTCGCGCGCCCGTTCGTGAAGAGGTAGCCGAGGTTGTCGCTGCCGATGAGCGCCCCGACCGTGACCATCGCGACGGTCGACACCGCGATGACCCGCAGGCCCGCGAGCAGCACGGGGCCGGCGAGCGGCAGCTCGACGCGCAGGAACCTGCCCACGCGGCCGTAGCCGACGGCCGTCGCCGCCGAGATCGTCGCGGGCGGCAGCGAGGCGAACGCATCCGTGGCGCTGCGCACCATGATGGCGACGGCGTAGAGGGTGAGGGCGACCGTGAGGTTGATCTCGTCGAGCGTCCGCGTCGCGAGCAGCAGCGGCAGGATGAGGAACAGCGGCAGCGACGGGATCGCGTAGAGGGCGCTGCCGAACGCGAGGATGACGAAGCGCGCGACGCGGTTGCCTGCGGCGAGCCAGCCGAGCGGCACGGCGACGAGGAAGCCGACGACGATCGGCGCGACCGACAGGCGCGCGTGGTTGACGGTCAGGTCCCAGACCTGATCCCAGTTGGCGATCACCCAATCCATGGCGGGATGACCTCAGGCGGCGTCGAGGGTGCCGAGCGGCGTGCCGTCGCGGTCGACGACGACCTGGCGCCCGTCGACCTCCTCGACGTGCAGCGAGCGCTCGCCTGCTCGGGCGCCGATGAACTCGCGCACGAAGTCGTTCGCGGGCTGCGCGACGATCTCGGCGGGCGTGCCGCGCTGCGCGATGACGCCCTCCTTCTCGAGCACGACCACCTGGTCGGCGAGGGCGAAGGCCTCCTGGATGTCGTGCGTCACGAACAGCACCGTCTTGCCGAGCTCGCGCTGCAGCCTGCGCGTCTCGCGCTGCAGCTCGAGGCGCACGATGGGGTCGACGGCGCCGAACGGCTCGTCCATGAGCAGGATGTTCGGGTCGGCGGCGAGCGCGCGGGCGACCCCGACGCGCTGCTGCTGCCCGCCGGAGAGCTGGTGCGGGTAGCGGTCGGCGAGCTCGGGGTCGAGACCCACGGTGCCGAGCAGGGCGAGGGCGCGCTCGCGCGCCTCCCGCTTGCCCGTGCCGTCGAGCATCGGCACCGTCGCGACGTTCTGCCAGACGGTGCGATGCGGCAGCAGCCCGGCTGCCTGCAGCACGTAGCCGATGCCGCGGCGCAGGCGCACGGGATCCTTGGACGCGACGTCCTCGCCGTCGATCGTCACGCGACCCGACGTCGGGTCGACCATGCGGTTGACCATGCGCATGAGCGTGGTCTTGCCGGAGCCGGAGGAGCCGACGAGCACCGTGCACGTGCGCGGCGGGATCTCGAGGGAGCACGCGCGGACGGCGACGGCGTCGCCGTAGAGCTTGGAGACCTGCTCGAAGACGATCACGATCGCGGGGCCAGGCCCTTCCTGGCCTCCATGAGGCCGTGCTCCAGCGCCATCTCGAGGATCTCCTCGTCGCCGAAGCGGTCGCGCTGGAAGGCGAACATCACGAGCGCGTCCGCCACGCGGAAGCCGCGACGCAGCGCGGCAGCGCCCTCGGCGTCGTTCGGCGTGCCGAAGCGCGCCGACAGCACCGACAGCGTCTCGCCCGCGATGAGCTCGGTCGAGTCGGCCGGCCGCTCGGAGCCGACGTCGAGCCAGTCGCCCGTGCGCACGGAGCGGAACGACGGGATCTCGCGGTACGCGCCGATGAAGTCGCGCAGCAGCGCGGTGACGGCGTCCTCCCACGTGACGTGGTCGGCGTCGGAGAGCGTGCGCTCGAAGCGCGCACGCAGCCGCTCGAGGTTGCGACCGGCGAGCGCGACGAGCACGGCGATGCGGTCGGGGAAGTAGCGGTAGACCGTGCCGATCGACGCGCCCGCCGACTTCGCGACCATCGCGGTCGTGAGCAGCTCGGAGCCGACGTCGTCGACGCAGTGGGCCGCGGCGTCGAGCAGGGCCTCGATGCGAGCAGCGGCTCGCGGCTGCACCGGCTCGCTGCGGACCGCCACCGAGGCGGCGTCCGGGTGCACCGACATGGGCATCGCTCACTCCATCCTGCAGGCGCGCCGCATGCACATTCGAGCGACGCTCAGTTCGCCCGATGCTACTCCGGGTCGGCTCGGTCGCCGCGTGCGCCGCGCCCACCGGATGCGGACGTGCCATGATGCCCGGGTGTGCGGACGCTACGTCATGGCTGCGGATCCCAGCGATCTCGTCGCGCTGTTCGAGGTCGACGAGATGGGCGACCTGCCCGATCGCTCCTGGAACGTGGCGCCGACCGACCTCGCGCCCATCGTCGTCGAGCCGCCCTCGCGCGACGGCACGCCGCCGACGCGACGTCTCGAGGCCGCGCGGTGGGGGCTCGTGCCGCCGTGGTCGAAGGATCTCTCGAGCGGCGTGAAGGCCATCAACGCGCGCAGCGAGACGGTGCACGAGCGGCGCACCTTCGCCGCCTCGCTCGCGACGCGCCGCGCGATCGTGCCCGCCTCGGGCTGGTACGAGTGGCGCAAGCCCGAGCGCACGCCCTTCCTCGTGCACGCCGAGGGCGAGCAGCCCATGGGCTTCGCCGGGCTGTACGCATGGTGGCGCAACCCCGAGGGCGCCTGGGTGCTCTCGTCGACCATCCTCACCGCCGACGCCACGGGCCGGCTCGCCGACCTGCACGACCGCATGCCCGTCGTGCTCGCACCCGAGCTGTGGGACACGTGGCTCGACGCCGAGACCGAGGGCGACCAGGACCTCGTCGAGGCCGTCGTGGCAGCGGCCTCCGAGCACGTCGACGAGCTGTCGCTGCGCGAGGTGGGCCGCGAGGTCGGCGACGTGCGCGCCGAGGGACCGTGGCTCGTCGCACCGCTCGCGTGACGCGCGCGGACGACGGCACCCCATCGGCGCAGGTAGCGTGAAGGCGATGAGGCATCGACGTGGCTGAGCTCGACCCCCTGGCGCATGTGCCGGACCCCATCCTCCACCGCGCCGCGCGCATCGAGGACTGGGTGCAGGAGCGGCTCGAGGCGCGCGCGCTGCGCGGCGGCCGACGACCCGCGGTCATCCCCTACGCCGGCTACGGCGGCGACGGATGGGTGCGCGTGCTGTGTCGCGTGCTGCTCGTGACGCCCGGCCGGGAGCAGCGCGCGATGTACGAGAACATGCGCGGCTGGCGCACGTTCACGTCGATCAGCCTCTCGTCGGCCGAGGTCACGGTGTCGTCCGGCGGCACGACCGCGACCGTGACGGCCGACCGCGGCGGCGTCGTCGACGCCGTCGTGCCCGTGTCGCTCGAGCCCGGGTGGCGCGAGGTCACGCTCACGGTGCCGGGCTCCGAGCCCGTGCAGGCGCCGATCTTCGTCGTCGACCCCGCCACGCGGGTGGGCGTCGTCTCCGACGTCGACGACACCGTCATGGTCACGCTGCTCCCCCGCCCCATGCTCGCGGCCTGGAACGCGTTCGTGCTCGACGAGCACGCGCGCAGGCCCGTGCCCGGCATGGCCGTGCTGTACGACCGCGTGCGTCGCGCCAACCCGACCGCGCCGTTCATCTACCTCTCGACGGGCGCCTGGAACGTCGCCCCGGCGCTGCGCCGCTTCCTCTCGCGCAACCTCTACCCGCCGGGGCCGCTCATCCTCACCGACTGGGGCCCCACGCACGACCGGTTCTTCCGGTCGGGCCAGGTGCACAAGCGCGCGCAGCTGCGCAGGCTCGCGCGCGACTTCCCCGACATCCGCTGGCTGCTCGTCGGCGACGACGGCCAGCACGACGAGTCGATCTACGCGGCGTTCGCCGACGAGCATCCCGAGTCGGTCGCCGCGGTCGCCATCCGCCAGCTCTCGCCGCAGGAGGCGGTGCTCGCGGGCGGCCGCAAGCACGAGCGGCAGGACTCGACGGTGCCGTGGCACTTCGCCCCGAACGGCGGCGGGCTCGAGCGCAGCCTGCGCGAGGACGGCATCCCGCTCGACTGAGCGCGCGTCAGGCCTGCGGATGCAGCGTCGTCGCCAGGGCGAGGTCGGCCTCGTCGAGCAGGCGCGCCGCCACCGGCAGATGCTCGTCGCCCCTGCCCGCGACGGCGAGGGCGTGCCCCGTGAGGTGGATGGCGGCGATCGCGGCCGTGCGGCCGCCGTCGGCCCAGCGCGAGCGCAGCGCGCCCGCGAGCCTGCGCAGCGCATCCGCATCGCTGCGCGCCCCGGCCGACGCCGACTCGAACGCCGTCACGACCACGTGGGCTGCGAGGGCGGCCGCATCGTCGGCGGGGTCGCCGAGCCCCGCGGTGTCGATGTCGATGAGGCCCGTGATGCGCCACGGCTCGTGCCGGTCGACGAGGATCTGCCCCAGGTGCAGGTCGCCGTGGACCGTCACGGGCATCGGCACCGCCGTCGACGCGTAGAGCGCGCGCACCCGCTCGACGATGGCCGAGGCGCGGGGCGCGAGCACGGGCGCCGTCTCGGCCATGCGCGCCGCGTACCACTCGGCGCGTCGCGCGAGCGACTCGCGAGCGGCGACGCCGACGCGCACGCGGGCGAGCTGCGCGACGATGCCGTCGATGCTCGCCACGAAGCGCGGGTCGTCGGCGATGGCGGCGACGTGCTCGAGGGCGGGGTCGCCCGGCATGCGCTCGAGCAGCAGGAGGCCGGCCTCCGAGTAGCCGAGGCTGCGCGGCACGGGCAGGCCTGCCGCGTGCAGCGCGACGTGCAGGTCGTGGATCGTCGCGGCGAGCGCTGGCTGCACGACCTTCGCGAAGTGCTGCGTGCCGCCCGTGTCGACGCGCAGCACCGCGCGCTTGCCCGGGCGGTACGACTCCATCGTGAGCGTCGCGCCGGCGGCCTCGATGCCGAACTTCGCGAGCACGACGCCCGCGGCCTCCGGGTAGGACACCGCGGGCAGCGACGGCAGCGACGGATCCTGCGGGTACGTCCACGCCGTGAGGCGGTCGCCCGTCGCGCGGTCGACGAGCTGCACCGTCTGCTCGCCGAGGGGCGCGTCCGGCGAGGTGTTGACGTAGATCGTCACGCGCTCGAGCGCGTCGTCCGGGCCGCGCAGCGTGCACGCGTAACCGAGGATGATGCCGTCGGAGACGGGCTCGAGATCCTGCTGCCGGAAGGTGACCAGCTCACGGCCCGTGCTCGCGGCGAGGCGCCTGAGGATGCCGGCCGCGTCGTCGAGCATGGGTCCATCCAACACGACTCAGGAGGGCGTGGGCTCCGCCGACACGATCGGATGCACCTGCAGCCACTGCAGGCGCCAGAACTCGCCGGCCGAGAGCTCGAACGAGTGCGTGTCGCGCGACACCATCGCCCGCACGTGGTCCGGGTCGAGGTGCGGGCGCGCGAGCAGCGTCACGGCCGGCTGCCGCACCATGGTGCTGCGCCCGTAGTGCACGCTCACGATGTCGGCGGTGGCGGGCGTGTCGCTCACGACGCACGCCGTGCGGATGAGCTTCGTGGCGCCGAGCGCCTTCCACGCGAAGTGGTCGCCCTTCCATCGCATCTCGGCGACGAGCTCGCGATCGCCCTTGTCGGGCCGGTGGTACTCGTACGTCTCGCGCAGCTTGAGCGGCGACGACTCGACGGTCTCGATCGTCACGCGCGTGTTCCGGCGGTTCGGCGAGAGCCAGTACGGGAAGGTCGTCGCGCGGATCGCCCACTCCCCACGCAGGATGCGGGCGAGCTCGGCTGGATCTCCGACGCGTGCCATGCGCCCAGCGTATCGAGGTGCGCCCGAGCGTCGGCTCCGCCCCCGCGGCGTGCCGCGCGTCCAGCCGACGTGCAGGCGGCTACCAGATGCCCCAGGGGCGCCTGCGCAGTCGCCACTCGATGGGCAGCACCACGCGGGCGAAGGCTTGCCAGCGGCGCGGCTCGAGCAGCAGCAGGTGGCTCGGGAGGTGGTCCGTGATGGGGCCGAAGAGCAGCTTGAACCGGCCCGGCCCGTAGAGCTGCTCGCTCTGGTCGTCGGCCTTCCACGACGGCGGCGTCGCGTACGCGTCGTAGATCGTGCGGCCGTCGTGCTCCTTGAACCACTGCATCGCCGTCCAGCGGATGAGGTGGGCGCCGCCGCGGATGGCGCGATCGGGCACCGAGCCGCCGTCCTTCGCGAGCGCGTAGCGGCCGTAGCCGATCATGAACGACGACGCCTGCGGGCCCTCGTGCGCCCCGTCGTAGCCGAACCACAGATGGCCCTGGCCGCGCTCGCGCAGCTCGGTCCACAGCCTGCGGTAGTACGGGTACGGCTTCATGCCTGCGACGCCCTTGCCGCCCGAGACCGTCTGCATGAGGCGGTACATCGTCTCGAGGTTCTCGTCGGTCGGCTCGACCTTCTCGACGCGATAGCCGTCGCGACCGGCCTTGCGGATGTGGTTGCGCAGGTTCTTCGAGAACGCGGCGAAGATCGCGTCGGGCTCCGGCTCGAGGTCGACGAGCACCGTGTGCTGGTTCTGCTGCATGCGGTCGGAGGCCTGCCACCCCGCGTCCTGCAGCGTGCGCCGCGCCTCGGGCACGTCGACGAGGAAGGGCTCGATGCGCACCGCGTAGAGGTGCGGCACGGTGCGCGCGAACGCGCGCAGCGCCTGCGTGAAGGCGGGCACCGCCTCGATGGGCAGGCTCGGCCCCTGCGGGAGGTACCACTGACGGCCCACGATCGAGCGGTGCTCGAGCGCGAGCATCGCGACGTCGCCCGCGACGCCCGGCGCGCCCTCGAGCACGAGATGCACGGGGTGCAGGTCGTCCTCGTGCTGCTTGAGCGCCGCGTAGGCCTCGCCCTGCGCCCACTGACCGCCGTCCGGGTTCGCCTGCACGAGCGCGTCCCAGCGTGCGACCTCCGCCGCCGTCGCCGTCCTCAGCGTCGCCACCGCGTCCGCCCCCTCCGTCACCATCGCGTCCTCGTCACCGCGCTCGTCACCGCGGGCCCTCACCACAGGCCCGTCGGGCGACGCCTCGCACGCCACTCGATGGGCCGCACGTAGCGATCCCACACGCGCTGCCTGCCCGGCCGCAGCTCGAGGTCGAACGACGGCACGAAGTCGGCGATCGGCGCGAACTGCGTCTTGAAGCGCGCGAGCGAGTGCATGAAGTGCGTCTCGTCGTCCTTCCGCCACGACGGCGGCGCGCCCATCATGTCGAAGCCCTCGAACCCGCGCTCGGCGTAGTGGCGCATCCGCGTCCACCTCCCGAGGTGGGCTCCGCCGTTGATGCGGCGATCGGGGCGCGAGCCCTCGTCCTTGTCGATGACGTCGCGACCGAACGGGATGGTGAACGTGATGGTCTGCGGGCCGTCGCCGCCGTCGTCGCCCACCCACCAGTCGGCCATCCCGTGGTCGGTGAACGCCTTCCACACCGTGCGGTAGTACTCCTCGCCGCGCATGCCGCTGAGGCCCCTGCCGCCGGAGATCGTCTGCATCCGCGCCCACATCTGATCCATGAGCGCGGGCGTCGGCTCGACGCGCTCGACCGTGTAGCCCTCGCGCTCGGCGTGGCGGATGTTCTTGCGCACCGCCTTCGAGAAGCTCGCGAGCAGCGCCTCCGGGCCCTGCGTGAGGTCGGCGATCACGGTGTGCGTGTGGATCTGCACGTCGTCGGCCTCGACGAGCCCGGCGCCGCGCAGCAGCGCCATGTGCTCGTCGGTGCGTCGCAGGCGAGGCTCGAGCTTCACCGACACGAGGTCGGGTCGGTGCCGCTCGACGTACGCGCGCGTCGCGGCGACGATCGAGTCGAGGCGCGGATGCCACGGCCCCGAGGGCACGTACCAGAAGCGGCCGATGACGCCGTGGCGCTCGAGCACGAGCGCCCGCACGGGCTCGGCGCCGTCGTACACCATGTGGTGGGTGCGGAAGCCGTCCCACCGCTTGACCTCGGCGAACGCGAGGGTCTGCGTGAACTGGCCGCCGTCGGGGTTCTGCGCGACGAGGGCGTCCCAGTCGGCGATCTCGGCCGCGGTCGCCTCGCGGAGCTCGTGCACCGTCTCCCCCGTCATCGCAGCGTGTCCGGTCCGGGCCGCAGCCGCCACTCGATCCTGCGCAGGCCGTGCTCCCAGAGTCGGTGCCGCAGCGGATGCAGCACGAGGTCGAACGACGGCAGGAAGCTCGTGACGGGCCCGAAGCGCGTCTTGAACTGGCCGAGGCCGTGGAACGGATGCGTCTCGTCGCCCAGGCGGTCGGCCGGCGGCGTGCCTGCGAGGTCGAACGCCGTGCAGCCGCGCTCGATCGCATCCTGCATGGCCGTGTGCAGCAGCAGCGGCGCACCGCCCGCGATGCGCCGATCGGGGCGAGAGCCGCCGTCCTTGTACACGGCGGTGCGGCCGGCGAAGGTCACGAAGATGCCCGCCTGCGGCACGTCGCCGTCGTCGTCGAAGCCGAGGTAGAGCTGGCCGGTGCCGCGATCGGCGAACGCCTGCCAGAAGCGGTCGTAGTAGGCGCGCTCGCGCATGCCGGCCATGCCCTTGCCGCCCGCGACGGTCTGCATCATCGCGTGCATGCGCTCGCGCGTCTCGGGCGTGACGTCGACGCGCTCGACGCGGTAGCCGTCGCGCTCCGCCTTGCGGATGTGCCGCCTGGTCGACTGCGAGAACGAGGCCAGCAGCGCCTCCGCGCCCTGCTCGAGGTCGAGCACGACCGTGTGCGTCTGCACCTGCATGTCGCGGCTGCGCTCGAGGCCCGCGGCCTCGAGGCGCGCGACGAGCTCGGGCGTGCGCTCGAGGCGCGGCTCGATCTTCACGACGAGCAGGCCCGGCTGCGCGGCCGCGTACGTGCGCAGCGCGGCGACGACGCCCTCGAGGTCGTCGGCCGTGGGGCCGAGCGGCACGTACCAGTAGCGCCCGAGCCACACGCGGCCCTCGAGCGCGAGGACGTGGATCGTCTGCGCGCCCTCGAGGACGAGGAAGCGGGGCTCGAGGCCATCGCCGCGCTTGACGTCGGCGAAGGCGGCGGACTGCACCATGTGCCCACCGTCGGGGTTCTGCGCGATGAGCGCGTCCCAGCGGTCGATCTCGGCTGCGGTCGCCGTGCGGACGAGGAAGGAGCCGGACATCCGTGACAGCCTACGCGAGCGGCGAGGTGATCGACGGCGCGGGCGGCACGGGCGGCGCGTCGTCCGCGCCGGGATCGCGCGACGGCGTGGTCGGCGCGGTCGGCTCGCCGCGCAGCTCGCGGACGAGCAGCATGCCGCCGACGGTCGCGGCGGGCGTCACGAGCACGGCGCCCCCGGGCACGAGGAACAGCAGGTAGACGGCGAGGCCGAAGCCGCGCGCGACGTCGGGAGCCGTGTCGAGCAGGCGACGACGCTCGTCGAGCGACAGGCCGCGCGCATCCGACGCCATGCTCGTCAGCTCGACCGCGAGGGCGCGCGAGCCGACGAGCGCCCCGCCGATCCATCCGATCGCGGAGCCCACGACCGGCACGAGGCCGAGGAGCAGCACGACGATGCCCGTGAGGATGCCGACGCCCGCGAGCCGCAGCCCGTCGTCGATGCCCTTCGCGATCGACTGCCGCACCGTGAGCTCGACCTCGTCCGGGATGCCGCCGAGCTCGTCCTCCGCCGCGCGCCAGATGCGCTCGTAGAAGGGCGCGCCCACGAGCAGGGTCACGGCGGCGAAGAGGAGGACGCCGATCGCCGCGGCGCCCACGACGAGCGCGATCGCCAGCACGATGCGCAGCACCGCGGGCCACGGATCGGCCCAGGCGTCGGCGAACGGCGTGAGCGCGTCGACGATCGCGCTCGCGCGCAGCCCGAGCACGACGAGCCCCACGACGAACGCGAGGCCCACGACGAGCGGCGGCACCATGCCGAGGATCGCGAGGCGCGGACTCCGCCAGCCGAGCCGGAGTCCGGCGGCGAGGATGGTCATGCCGTGCAGGAGGGCTCGGATGCGGTGCACGGGCCCATCCTCCCCGATCGCGCCGGCGGATGGCTGGCGAATCGCCCGCCGTGCGCCGCCTAGGCTCGGGACCGTGAGCGACGCGCGTCCCATCCACACGGCCGCCGTCCTCGCCGCCGCCGTGCTGTGGGGCACGACGGGCACCGTCGCGCACCTCGCGCCCGAGGGGTCGTCGCCGCTGCTGATCGGCATGGCGACGTTCGGCGTCGGCGGTCTCGTGCTCGCCGCGCTCTCGTGGCGCGCCGTCTCGCGCGTGCTGCGCGACCGCGCTGCATGGCCGTGGCTGCTCGCGGGCGGCGCGGGCGCCGTGCTGTATCCGACGGCCTACTACCCGGCGATGGACCTCGCGGGCGTCGCCGTCGGCAACGTGCTCGCGCTCGGCTCGGGCCCGATCTTCGCCGCCGTGCTCGAATGGGCGCTCGACCGCCGTCGACCGTCGATGCGGTGGGGCGTCGCCACCGTCGTCGCGGCCGCGGGCGTCGCGCTGCTCGCCGTCGGCTCGGGCGAGTCGACCACCGGCGCGAACCCCCCGCTCGGCATCGCGCTCGCCCTCGCGGCGGGGGTCGGCTACGCGCTCTACTCCTACGCGGGCGCGCGCCTCATCGCCGGCGGACGCACGTCGCATGGCTCGATGGCCGCGATCTTCCTCGTCGGCAGCGTCGTGATGGTGCCGCTCTTCCTGGTGCTGGGGCCCGGTCCCCTCGCGTCCGCCCACGGTGCGCTCACGCTCGCGTACCTCGCGCTCGTGCCCATGGCCGCGTCGTACCTGCTCTTCGGCTTCGCGCTGCGCGCCCTCACGGCCTCGACCGCCACGACGCTCGCGCTCGCCGAGCCCGTCGTCGCGACGATGCTCGCCGTGCTCGTCCTGCACGAGCGGCTGTCGACGCTCGCGTGGATGGGACTCGCCGCCGTCGCGGTCGGCATCGTGCTCGTGAGCCTCCCCGCGCGCCGGCGCGCGCTCGTCTGACTCGTCAAGCCCCTCCTCGCGCACGGCCCGATCGGCGACCGTGGTGCCATGCCGAACCCCTCCATCAAGGACGAGAAGCTCTACCGCGACCTGCGCGACGACGGCGCGAGCGCCGAGAAGGCCGCGCGGATCGCGAACGCGGCGGCGCGCGACGGCCGCGGCGCCGTCGGCAGGCGCGGCGGCGAGGCGCAGGATCTCGACGACCGCACGGTCCCCGAGCTGCGGGCGCGCGCGAAGGAGCTCGGCATCACGGGGTACTCCGGGCTGCGCAAGCAGCAGCTCATCGAGCGCATCCGCTCCCACTGAGCCGCCACTGGCGTGGGCGCGTGCGTCGATGCAGGATGAGCGCATGACCGAGGCTGCGCGCGGCGACGACCGCGACGAGTCAACGAGCGAGCGGCTCGATCGCAACTGGAACGACATCCTGCAGGAGCTGCGCGTCGCCCTCACGGGCACGCAGCTCATCTCCGGCTTCCTGCTCGCCGTCGCCTTCCAGTCCCGCTTCGAGGACCTCTCGCGCGAGCTCGTCGTGCACTACCTCGTGCTCGTGGCGCTGGCGGGCCTCGCGACGCTCCTCGGGCTCGCGCCCGTGGCCGTGCACCGGCTGCTGTTCGGCAGGCGCGTGAAGGAGGCGACGGTGCGGCTGGGCGACCGCCTCCTGCTCGCGACGCTCGTCGTCGTCACGATGCTCGTCGTGGGCGTCGCGGCCTTCGTCTTCTCGTTCGTGGCCGGCGTGGTCGCCGGGGTCGTCGCCGCTGCGCTCGCGACGCTCGTCGCCGTGGGGATGTGGGCTCTCGGCCTCGTCGCGCGGCGACGCGCCGGCTAGCCCCGCGCCGCGGGCGCGACCCCGACGGCATCCAGCTCGTCGCGCAGGGCAGGCACGAGCGTCGCGTCGCGCGCGGCGAGCCTGCCGAACTCGTCGACGAGCGCGTGCAGCTCCTGCAGCTCGGGCACCGTGAGACCCGCCTCGGCGACGTGCGGCGCGAGGGAGCGGCGCAGCGCCTCGTAGGGTCGCGGTGCGTCGTGGCCGAGCGCGACGAGCAGCCGCCACGCGTACGCGTCGGCGATGAGGACCCCGCGTCCGAACGCGTACAGCGCGATGACGTCCGCCGTCTCGGGGCCGACGCCCGTGACCGCGAGCAGCGATGCCCGCAGCGCAGCGTCGTCGAGGTGGTCGAGAAGGCCGTGCTCGGCCTCCTCGCGGACGGTCCATCGCGCGAGCGCGATGCACGCGCGCGCCTTCGCCATCATGAACCCGCTGCGCCGCAGCAGCGGCACGAGGCGCTCGGGCGACTCGGCTGCGAGCGCGGGCGGATCGAGGAGCCCCGCCTCGCGCAGTCGCCCGATGCTGAGCACGGCGTTCTCCCACCGCGTGTGCTGCACGAGCACCGCGCCGAGCATCATCTCGAAGCGGTCGTCGGCCGGCCACCACCCCTGCGGCCCCATGCGGGCGAGGAGCGCGTCGTGCAGCGCCCGAAGCAGCGGCTGCGGCGCCGATGGCGCCGGATCGCTCGCGGGAGCGCGCGTCGTGGGCATCAGGGGCATCCTGGCATGCGCGCGCAGCCGTCAGCCCCGAGCCGCGGGCTCCCGCGCCTCCTGCGCCGCGTGGACGCCGCGGTCGCGCGGCATGGCGAGCGCGGCGGCGAGCACGAGCACCGCGAGCACCGCGGTGCCGACGAACACGACCTGCGAGGCGCCGACGATCGTCGCGGGGTCCGTCGCGTCGCCGCCGGCCGCATCCACCGTGGCGTTCGCGAGCGCGCCGAGCACGGCGGCGCCGATCGCCTGCCCGATCGAGCGGGAGAACATCTGCGCTCCCGTGACGACGCCACGCTCGGACCAGTCGACGCTCGCCTGCGCCGCGACGACGCTCGGCACCGCCGTGAAGCCGAAGCCGAGGCCGACGAGCAGGCACAGCACCGCGACGATCCACGGCGACGGGAAGCCGGCGAGGGCCGCGAGCGCCCCGGCCGCGAGCACGAGGATGACGCCGCCGACGATCGTCGTCGCCCGGAAGCCGATGCGCAGGTACAGGCGGCCCGAGAGCGACGCCGCGATGGGCCAGCCGATCGTGAGCGTCGCGAGGGCGAGCCCCGCCCAGATGGGTGCGAGGCCGATCGCACCCTCGAGGTACGTCGGCACGTACGCCGTGAGGCCGATGAGGCCGCCGCCGATCGCGAGGCCCATGAGCGCCGTCGTGCGTAGGAGGCGTCGCGTCAGCAGCATCGGCGGGAGGATGGGCTCGGCGGCGCGGCGCTCGACGACGACGAAGAGCGCGAGCAGCACGGCGCCCGCGCCGAGGATGCCGACCGAGAGGGGCGACGCCCACGCCCACGCGCGGCCGCCCTCGAGCACGCCGAGGATGAGCAGCGAGAGCGACGACGTCAGCAGGAGCGCCCCGAGCCAGTCGAGCCGATGCGTCTGCCGCTCGACTCGCTCGTGGAATCGCCGCGCGACGAGCACGCCCGCCACGATGCACAGCGGCACGTTCACGAGGAAGATCCAGCGCCACGCGTCGAGCTGCGCGAAGACGCCGCCGAGCGTCGGTCCGACGACGGCGGAGATCGCCCAGACGCTCGCGAGGTAGCCCTGCACGCGCGAGCGCTCCTCGAGCGTGTACACGTCGCCGACGATCGTCATCGACACCGGCAGGATCGCGCCGGCGCCGATGCCCTGCACGGCGCGGGATGCGATGAGCGAGGGCATGTCCCATGCGACGCCGCACAGCAGCGAGCCCACGAGGAACGCCGCGATGCCGAAGAGCATCACGGGCTTGCGGCCGATCGTGTCGGCGAGCTTCGCGTACACGGGGGTCGTGACGGAGGACGCGAGCAGGTAGATCGAGAACAGCCACGGGAACGACGCGAAGCCGCCGAGGTCGTCGACGATGGACGGCACCGCCGTCGACAGGATCGTGGCGTCGATGGCGACGAGCCCCGTCGAGAGCATCATCGCCAGCAGCAGCGGGCCGCGCTCGGATCGGAGGCCGACGGCGGCGGGGGCTGCGCTGGGGGTGCTCATCGTGAGGGCGAACCGCATGCGGTCGCGGCGCATTCCGGATCGTCCGCGCTCGCGGCCGCTGTCTCAAGGCCTTGTCGAAGGTTGCTCGTCGGTGCAGCATGGCTGCATGCGCGCCATGTGGAAGGGCTCCATCGCCTTCGGGCTCGTCAACGTGCCCGTCAAGCTGTACTCGGCGACCGAGACCCACGACGTGCGCCTGCATCAGGTGCACGACGAGGATGGCGGTCGCATCCGGTACCAGCGCAAGTGCGAGGTGTGCGGCGAGGTCGTCGCCTACGAGCACATCGACAAGGCGTACGAGGAGGACGGCAAGACCGTCGTGCTGCGCGACGACGACCTGAAGGCGCTGCCGGTCGAGCGCTCGCGCGAGATCGAGGTCGTGCAGTTCGTGCCCTCGAAGCAGGTCGACCCCATCCGGCTCGAGAAGTCGTACTACCTCGAGCCGACGGGCACGGCGCTCAAGGCCTACACGCTGCTGCGGCGCGTGCTCGACGAGACCCAGCGCACGGCGATCGTGCGCATCTCGATCCGGCAGCGCTCGCGGCTCGCGGTGCTGCGCGTGCACGACGACGTGCTCATGGTGCAGACGATGCTGTGGGACGACGAGATCCGCGCCGCCGACTTCGCGAGCCTCGACGAGCGGCCGCGCATCCAGGCGAAGGAGCTCGACCTCGCGAAGGCGATCGTGAAGGAGCTCTCGGGCGACTTCGCGCCCGACGAGTACCAGGACGACTACCAGGTGCAGCTGCGGCAGCTCGTGGAGGCGAAGCTCGAGCAGGGCGACGCGATCGACACCGCCGCCACGTTCGGCGAGGAGGCCGAGGAGGCGGAGGTGCTCGACCTCATGGAGGCGCTGCAGCGCTCGGTCGAGCGGCGCCGGGGCGCGGCGAAGGGTGCCTCGAAGGGCGACGCGAAGGACACGTCGAAGGGCGCCGCGAAGGAGTCGGGCACCGGCTCGTCCTCGAAGCGCTCGAAGTCGGCCTGAGGCGACCGCGGATGGCCGAGCAGAGCGTCCGCGTCGGCGGCCGCACGCTCGGAGTGTCGAACCTCGACAAGGTGCTCTACCCGGACGCCGGGACCACGAAGGCCGACGTCATGGCCTACCTGCAGGAGGTCGCGCCCGTCATGCTCCCCCATGTGCGGGATCGACCCGTGACGCGCAAGCGCTGGGTGCACGGCGTGGGCACGGACGACGACCCCGGCGAGGTGTTCTTCGTGAAGGCGCTCGAGCAGGGTGCGCCCTCGTGGATCCCCAGGCGCCCCATCGAGCACAAGGACGGGCCGAAGGAGTACCCGCTCGTCGAGGACGCCGCGACCCTCGCGTGGCTCGCGCAGATGGCGGCGCTCGAGCTGCACGTGCCGCAGTGGCGGTTCGGGCCCGACGGCGCGCGACGCGACCCGGATCGGCTCGTGCTCGACCTCGACCCCGGCGAGGGCGCGGGGCTGCCGGAGTGCCAGGAGGTCGCCCTCGTCGCTCGCGACCTCCTGCGCGACATGGGGCTGCGACCGCTCCCCGTCACGAGCGGGTCGAAGGGCATCCACCTCTACTGCCGCATCGACGGGCTCGACGGCGAGCGGGCCTCGGCGCTCGCGAAGGCCATCGCCGTCTCGCTCGAGGAGCTGCATCCCGACCTCGTCGTGTCGTCGCAGCGCAAGGCGAGCCGCGTCGGCAAGGTGCTCGTCGACTGGAGCCAGAACTCCGGCGCGAAGACGACGATCGCCCCGTACTCCCTGCGCGGGCGGTCGCAGCCGACGGTCGCGGCGCCGCGCACGTGGAGCGAGATCGAGTCGGACGGCCTCGCGCAGCTGACGCATGCCGAGGTGCTGGAGCGCGTCGCGCGCGACGGCGACCTGCTCGCACCGCTCGCTCCCCCGCCGATGGTCGACCGCCTCGCGGCGTACCGGCAGAAGCGCTCCGCCGATCGCACGCCCGAGCCCGTGCCCGAGGAGGCGCCGCAGCCGACCTACGGTCGCTCGTTCGTCATCCACGAGCACCACGCGTCGAGCCTCCACTGGGATCTGCGCCTCGAGCACGACGGCGTGCTGCAGTCGTGGGCGATCCCCAAGGGCATCCCGACGTCGGGCGAGAGGGATCGGCTCGCGGTGCGCACCGAGGACCATCCGCTCGAGTACGGCGGCTTCGAGGGCGCCATCCCGAAGGGCGAGTACGGCGCGGGCGAGATCCGCATCTGGGATGCCGGCGAGTACACCGTGAAGGACTGGGATCCGGCGCTGAAGGCCGTGACGCTGCACGGGCGATCGGACGGCGGGCTCGGCGGCGCGCCCGTGCGCATCGCGCTCGTGCAGACCGACGGCGACCAGTGGCTCTGCCATCGCATGCGGCTCCCCACCGCGGCGGGCGAGCGGAGGGAGCGCTCGCGCGGTGCCGCCGTGCCGCGCGCCATCACGCCGATGCTCGCCTCGACGCGATCGCTCGCCGACGTCGGCGAGGGCTGGGTCTTCGAGCCGAAGTGGGATGGCTGGCGCGCCCTCGTCGTCGTCGACGGCGACGACGTGCGCGTGCGCTCCCGATCGGGCCAGTCCCTCACCGAGGGGTTCGCCGAGCTCCTCGCACCCATCCGGCAGGCCGTGACCGCCGAGCGCGCCATCCTCGACGGCGAGCTCGTCGCCGGCGCGGGCGGTGGCGACTTCTCGTCGCTGCAGGGGCGGCTCGGCGATCGCCGCGCCCGCGGTCGCGCGGTGGATCGCGGCGAGCCCGTGACGTTCGTCGCCTTCGACGCCCTCGAGGTCGACGGCCGGTCGCTGCTGCGGCTGCCGCTGTCCGAGCGCCGCGACGAGCTCGAGCGCGTCGTCGTGCCGTCGGAGCGCGTCGCCATCACCGAGCAGCTCCTCGGGTCGGCGTCGGCGATCGTCGAGGCCTCGCAGCGCCTCGGGATCGAGGGGCTCGTGGCGAAGCGCCTCGCGTCGACGTACCAGCCGGGCGCGCGCAGCGACGACTGGCGCAAGGTCGTGCACGTGCGCACGCACGAGGTGGCCGTGGTCGGCTGGCTGCCCGGCGAGGGATCGCTCGGGCGCACGTTCGGCTCGCTCGTGCTCGCCGCGCCGACCGAGGCCGGCGGGCTGCGCTACGCCGGGAGGGTCGGCACCGGCTTCTCCGCCCGCGACCGCGCCGCCATCCGCGAGCGGCTGCCCGATCAGTCGCGTGCATCCCGCGCCGTCGACGACGTGCCCGCCGACGTCGCACGCGCCATGACGTGGATGCGCGCCGCCGTCGGCGAGGTGCGCTTCACGTCGGTGACCGAGGCGGGCGCCTTCCGCCAGCCCGTCTGGCGCGGCCTGCGTGCCGACAAGTCGCTCGACGACCTGCGGCCGCTGCCGACGCGGTGAGCGGGCGCCGCGTGGCGTCCGGCGAGCGTCGAGCGTCGCGTGGCTACGCTCGGGAGCATGAGCGTCGGCCCCGCATCGCGTGCCTCCGGCGCTCGCCTGAGTCTCCTCGGTCGCGCCTACTTCGCCGTGCAGGCGCTCGCGGGCGCCGCGTGGTGGATCGGCGTCTTCACCGTCGACGCCGTCCGCGACGCGACCCTCGGCGGCCTGCCGCCCGTCGCGGTCGCGGCGTTCGACCTCCCCCTCTTCGTCGTCGGCTCGGCCGTCGCCGCCGCAGGCGTGCGCTGGGCGACGTGGCTCGCGACCGCGTGGACGACGCTCGTCGCCGTCGGCATGGCGGGCTACGCCACGGTGACGCAGCTGGCGGGGGTGGGCGCCCTGCTCATGGTCGCCGCGGCCGTCGCGAGCATCGGCGCCGCCATCCTCGTGCTGCTGGGGCGCATCCCCGGCGACCTCATCGCGCGCGGCCCGTTCGCGTTCGCCGTCGCACCCGTCGCCGACGCCCGCACGCACGTCGCGCGCACCGCGCGGCAGACGGTCGTCTTCTGGGGCACGTTCCTCGTGGTGCTGCCCGCGATCATCGCGGTCGTCGAGGCGCGCTGGCAGCTGCGCGTCGAGCCGGCGCCCATCGTGCAGGCGGCGGGCATCCTGCTGCTCGTGGCCGGGAGCCTGCTCGGCATCTGGTCGGCGCGATCGCTGTCGATCGTGGGCGAGGGCACGCCGCTGCCGTCGTCGCAGCCGCGCCGCCTCGTCGTCGCGGGCCCGTATCGCTGGGTGCGCAACCCGATGGCCGTCGCCGGCATCGCGCAGGGCATCGCGGTGGGACTCGTCGTCGGATCGTGGATGGTCGTCGCCTACGCCGCGGCGGGCGTCGTCGTGTGGCACGTCGTCGTGCGTCCCGTCGAGGAGGCCGACCTGCTGGCCCGGTTCGGCGCGTCCTACGCCTCGTACCGCGACCTGGTGCGCTGCTGGATCCCCCGCCACCCCCTTCCGCCGACGGGCGCGCAGGCGTAGCGTCCGGGGACGACGTGAAGGGAGTCGCCATGACTGAGAAGTCCGTCGACGAGTTCGGCCGCATGGTCCGGGGCGAGCAGACGGCCTCGCCGCTGCCCGACACCGAGTGGATCCACGACGACCCGGTGACGCACGAGCGCCCCGAGCGCGAGGTCGACGCCACCGCCGACGACGAGTCGGCGCCGTAGCCGCGGGCTCGGGCCCGGCGCTCGCGCGGGGCCCGAGCGCCTCGCCGCGTCAGCGCGCCGCGAGGAGCGCGGGCAGCTCGCGATTGATGCGTGCCGCCCAGCCGGGGCCCTCGAACACGAACGCCGAGTAGCCCTGCACGAGCGTCGCTCCGGCGGCGAGCCGCTCGGCCACGTCGGCCGCGGTCGTCACGCCTCCGACCGAGATGACGCACACGTCGGCGGGCAGCACGCGGCGGAGGATGCGCAGCACCGCGAGCGAGCGGGCGGCGAGCGGCGCACCCGAGAGTCCGCCCGCACCGGCACGCTCCACGACGGCGGCGTCGGTCACGAGCCCGTCGCGCGCGATCGTCGTGTTCGTGGCGATGACGCCGGCGAGGCCGAGCCGCAGCACGAGCGCCGCGACGCCCTCGATGGCGTCGTCGTCGAGGTCGGGCGCGATCTTCACGAGCACGGGCGTCTCGCCTGCCGCATCCCGCACCGCCTCGAGCAGCGGCGCGAGCCGCTCCTCGTCCTGCAGGCCCCGCAGGCCGGGCGTGTTCGGCGACGACACGTTGACGGCGAGGTAGTCGGCGACCGGCGCGAGCAGGCGCGTCGAGACGAGGTAGTCGTCGATGGCGTCGTCGACGTCGACGACGCGGCTCTTGCCGATGTTGACGCCGATCACGGGGCGCGAGCGCGCCGCGCGTGCGGCCCGGATGCGGTCGGCGGCCGCCGCCGCTCCCCCGTTGTTGAACCCCATGCGGTTGACGAGCGCGCGGTCGGCCACGAGGCGGAAGAGCCGCGGGCGGTCGTTGCCCGGCTGCGGTCGCGCGGTGAGCGTGCCGACCTCGACGTGCCCGAACCCGAGTGCCCCGAGGCCCGCGATCATCGTCGCGTCCTTGTCGAAGCCCGCCGCGAGGCCGAAGGGCGTCGGCAGCTCGCGCCCGAGCGCGCGCACCCGCAGCCTCGCGTCGGCGCGCACCCCGGGCCGCAGCGCACCGGCCGCCCGCACGACCGCCGCGCCCAGATGGTGGGCCCGCTCGGCATCGAGGCGTCGCAGCACGTGCCGGAACAGGGGCGCGTAGAGCCTCATGCGTCGGCCTCCTGGCGGGCGTGGTCGAGCCGCAGCTGCCCGATGGCCGACTCGAAGTCGTCGAGCGACTCGAACGCCTGGTAGACGCTCGCGAAGCGCAGGTACGCGACCTCGTCGAGCTCGCGCAGCGGCGGCAGCACGGCGAGGCCGATGTCGTTCGCGTCGATCTGGCTCACGCCCGTCGCACGGATGGCCTCCTCGACGCTCTGCGCCACCGTCGCGAGGTCCGCATCCGTCACGGGGCGGCCCTGGCACGCCTTGCGCACGCCCTCGATGACCTTGTCGCGGCTGAAGGGCTCGACGACGCCGGATCGCTTCACCACGAGGAGGCTCGCCGACTCCGTGGTCGTGAACCGGCGCTCGCACCGGGGGCACTGCCTGCGGCGGCGGATGGTGAGGCCGTCGTCGGACGACCGCGTGTCGACGACGCGCGAGTCGGGGTGGCGGCAGAAGGGGCAGTGCATCTAGAGCCTCGCTCGGATGGCCTCGGCGTGCGCGGGCAGGTCCTCGCTCTCGGCGAGCGCGACGACCGCGTCGGCGACGCCGCGCAGACCCTCGAGGTCGTAGCGCACGACCTGCTGCGGGCGCAGGAAGGTGGCGGCGCCGAGCCCCGAGACGCGGGCTGCCTGGCCGCCGGTGGGCAGCACGTGGTTCGACCCCGCGGCGTAGTCGCCGAGGCTCACGGGCGTCGCGGGCCCGACGAAGATCGCGCCCGCGTTGCGGATGCGCGCCACGACGGCGTCGTCGTCGGCCGTCACGATCTCGAGGTGCTCGGGCGCGTAGGCGTCCGAGACCGCGATGGCCTGCTCGAGGTCGGCGACGAGGATCGTCGCCGACTGCTCGGCGCCCAGCGACGTGCGCACGCGCTCGGCGTGCGGGGTCGCGGCGACGCGCATGGCGAGCGCCGCGTCGACGGCGTCGGCGAGCGCGGGCGAGTCGGTCACGAGCACGGCGGCGGCGAGCTCGTCGTGCTCGGCCTGGCTCACGAGGTCGGCGGCCACGAGGTCGGCGTCGGCCGTCGCGTCCGCGATGACGAGGATCTCGGTCGGCCCGGCCTCGGAGTCGACGCGCACGTGCCCGCCGACCACGCGCTTCGCCGCGGCGACGAACACGTTGCCGGGGCCCGTGACGACGTCGACGGCGTCGACGACGCCCGGCACGCCGTACGCGAGCGCGGCGATCGCGCCGGCGCCGCCTGCGGCGAGCACCTCGTCGACGCCGAGCATCGCGGCTGCGGCGAGGATCGTCGGATGCGGCAGCCCGCCGTGGTCGGCCTGCGGCGGCGTCGCGAGGACGATGCGCTCGACGCCCGCGACCTGCGCGGCGACGACGTTCATGACGACGCTCGACGGGTAGACGGCCTTGCCGCCGGGCACGTAGACGCCGGCGCGCGCGACCGGCACCCAGCGCTGCTCGACGACGGCCCCCGCGGCGAGCATCGTCGACGCGGGCGGCGGCACCTGGGCGGCCGTGGCGAGCCGCACACGACCGATCGCCGTCTCGAGCGCGTCGCGCACGCGGGGATCGAGCGCCTCGAGGGCGGCGTCGAGGGCGGCCTGCGGCACCCGCAGCGCCGGCGGCCGCACGCGGTCGAATCGCACCGCCTGCGCGACGAGCGCCTCCGCGCCGTCGGTGCGGACGGCGTCGACGAGGGCACGGGCCGCATCGAGGGCGCGGTCGACGTCGTGGGCGGCGCGAGGCAGCGCCGGGATGTCGGCGCGCGCGGACAGATCGAGGCGTCGCAGCATGCTCCCAGGGTATTGCGCCGCGGGAGCGCAGGACGTCACACGAGCGCCGACGGCCCCAGCAGGCTCTTGATCTCCCCGAACAGCGCCGACGAGATCTGCACCTGGTGCTGCAGACGGAACACCCGGGCGGCGCCCGGCCGCTCGAGCCGCATCCGCACCTCCGTCGGCCCGGCGTGCCGCTCGAGCACGCCACGCAGCTCGCGCGTCACCGCGAGCGTCGCACGCCGCTCCATGAGCCGCAGCTCGAGGGGCTTCGTCTCGTCGACGGGCATGAGGTCGGGGAACTCGAGGTGGTTGGCGTGCAGCGTGAAGCCCTCGTCGCGCGTGCGGAAGCGACCCTTCACGACCGCGATGCGGTCGGCCTGCATGTCGTGTTGGAAGGCGGTGTACGTCTTGCCGAGCACCATGACGTCGACCTCGCCGCCGAAGTCCTCGATGGTGAGGATGCCGTAGGGGTTGCCGGACTGCCTCGCGACGCGGTGCTGCGCGGTCGTGATGAGGCCGGCGACCGTGACGGTGTCGCCGTCCTCGCAGTCGTCGACGAGCGTCTGGATCTGGTGGCTCGCATGCTTGGCGAGCTCGAGGTCGAGGCCCGCGAGCGGATGGTCGGAGACGTAGAGGCCGAGCATCTCGCGCTCGAAGGCGAGCTTGTCGCGCTTCGCCCACTCGGGCCGGTCCGGCACCTTCTGCTGGTGGTCCGGCTCGTCCCACAGCGAGTCGAAGTCGAAGCCGACGGCGCCGAACTCCTCGCGCTTCTTGTCGGTGACGGCCTGGTCGACGGCCCCCTCGTGCACCTCGAGCAGCGCGCGCCGCGTCGAGCCCATCGAGTCGAAGGCGCCCGCCTTGATGAGCGACTCGACCGTGCGCTTGTTCGCCGCGGCGACCGGCACCTTCTTCAGGTAGTCGTGGAATGAGTCGTACGCCTCGGCGACACGCGCCTCGACGATCGCGTCGACGACGTTCGCGCCGACGTTGCGCACGGCGCCGAGGCCGAAGCGGATGTCGTCGCCGACGGCCGTGAAGCGCAGCGACGAGGCGTTGACGTCGGGCGGGAGCACCGTGATGCCCATGCGGCGGCACTCGGAGAGGTAGAGCGCCATCTTGTCCTTCGAGTCGCCGACGCTCGTCAGCAGCGCGGCCATGTACTCGGGCGCGTAGTGCGCCTTCAGGTAGGCGGTCCAGTAGGAGATGACGCCGTAGGCCGCGGAGTGCGCCTTGTTGAACGCGTAGTCCGAGAACGGCAGCAGGATCTCCCACAGCTTGTCGCGCGCGGCCGTCGAGTAGCCGCGCTCGGCCATGCCCCGCGAGAAGCCCTCGAACTGCTTGTCGAGCTCGGACTTCTTCTTCTTGCCCATCGCGCGCCGCAGGATGTCGGCCTCGCCGAGCGTGAAGCCCGCGACCTTCTGCGCGATCGCCATCACCTGCTCCTGGTAGATGATGAGGCCGTAGGACTCCTCGAGGATCTCGGCGAGCGGCTCCTCGAGCTCGGGGTGGATCGGCGTGATCGGCTGCGCGCCGTTCTTGCGCAGCGCGTAGTTCGTGTGCGAGTTCGCGCCCATGGGGCCCGGGCGGTACAGGGCGATGAGCGCCGAGATGTCCTCGAAGGAGTCGGGACGCATGAGGCGCATGAGCGAGCGCAGCGGCCCGCCGTCGAGCTGGAAGACGCCGAGCGAGTCGCCGCGCGTCAGCAGCTCGTAGGCGCCGCGGTCGTCGAGCGCCAGCCCCTCGAGGTCGAGCGTCTCGCCCCGGTTGGCCGTGATGTTGTCGAGGGCGTCGGAGATGATCGTGAGGTTGCGCAGCCCCAGGAAGTCCATCTTGATGAGGCCGAGCGACTCGCACGTGGGGTAGTCGAACTGCGTGATGATCGCGCCGTCCTGCTCGCGCTTCATCACGGGGATGATGTCGAGCAGCGGATCCGACGACATGATGACGCCGGCGGCGTGCACGCCCCACTGGCGCTTCAGGTTCTCGAGGCCGAGCGCCGTGTCGTAGACGGTGCGCGCATCGGGGTCGGCGTCGAGGATGGCGCGGAAGTCGCCCGCCTCCTTGAAGCGCGGATGCTCGGGATCCGTGATGCCCGACAGCGGGATGTCCTTCGCCATGATCGGCGCGGGCATCGCCTTCGTGAGGCGCTCGCCGAGGCCGAAGGGCTGGCCGAGCACGCGTGTCGCGTCCTTCAGGGCCTGCTTCGACTTGATGGTGCCGTACGTGACGATCTGCGCGACGCGCTCGCTGCCGTACTTCTCGGTGACGTATCGGATGACCTCGCCGCGGCGCCGGTCGTCGAAGTCGACGTCGAAGTCGGGCATCGAGACGCGATCGGGGTTGAGGAAGCGCTCGAAGATCAGGCCGTGCTCGAGCGGGTCGAGGTCGGTGATGCGCAGCGCGTACGCCGCCATCGAGCCTGCACCGGAGCCGCGGCCCGGTCCGACCCGGATGCCGTTCTCCTTCGCCCAGTTGATGAAGTCGGCGACGACGAGGAAGTAGCCGGGGAAGCCCATCTGGGCGATGACGCCCATCTCGTAGTCGGCCTGGGCCTGCACTCGCTCGGGCACGCCCGAGGGGTAGCGGCGCAGGAGGCCCGTCGCGACCTCCTCGCGGAACCAGGACTCCTCCGTGTGCCCCTCGGGCACGGGGAACCGGGGCATGTAGTTCGCCTTGGTGTCGAACTGCACGTCGCATCGCTCGGCGATCACGAGCGTGTTGTCGCACGCCTCGGGCCGATCCTTGAAGATGTGCCGCATCTCGGCGGCCGACTTCAGGTAGTACCCCTCGCCGTCGAACTTGAACCGCTTGGGGTCGTGCAGCGTCGTGCCCGACTGCACGCACAGCAGCGCCGAGTGCGCCGTCGCGTCGGAGGCGTGGGTGTAGTGGAGGTCGTTCGTCGCGACGAGCGGGAGGTCGAGCTCCTTCGCGAGACGCAGGAGGTCGCCCATGGTGCGGCGCTCGACGTCGATGCCGTGATCCATGATCTCGGCGAAGAAGTTGTCCTTGCCGAAGATGTCGCGGAACTCGCCCGCAGCCTTCTTCGCCTCGTCGTACTGGCCGAGGCGGAGCTTCGTCTGCACCTCGCCGCCGACGCATCCCGTCGTGGCGATGATGCCGTCCGCGTACTCGGCCAGCAGCTCGCGGTCGAGGCGCGGCTTGAAGTAGAAGCCCTCCATCGACGCGCGCGACGCCATGCGGAACAGGTTGTGCATGCCGGCCGTCGTCTCGGCGAGCAGGGTCATGTGCGTGTACGAGCCGCCGCCCGAGACGTCGTCGCCGCCGGCGTCGTCGCCCCAGCGCACGCGCGTGCGGTCGCCGCGGTGCGTGCCGGGCGTGACGTAGGCCTCCATGCCGATGATGGGCTTGATGCCCGCGTTCGTCGCCTTCGACCAGAAGTCGAACGCGCCGAACACGTTGCCGTGATCGGTCATGGCGATGGCGGGCATGCCGTGCTCGACGGCCGCCTCGACGAGCGGGCCGACGTGGGCGGCGCCGTCGAGCATCGAGTACTCGGTGTGCACGTGGAGGTGCGCGAACTGATCGCTCATGTGGCCTCCATCGTACGAGCGGCCACCGACGCGACACGACCCGACGCCCGGGTCGGCGTCGCGCGCGGCGCTGGCGCGAGGGCGTCAGCCCTCGAGCACCTCGAGCGCGCGCCGCAGGTCGGCGCTCGGCTCGCTCGTCGTCTCGAGCCACTCGCCCGTCGCGGGGTGCGAGAACCCGAGGCGCACGGCGTGCAGCCACTGCCGCTCCAGCCCGAGCCGCGCCGAGAGCGTCGGATCCGCGCCGTACATCGCGTCGCCGAGGCACGGGCGCCGCTGCGCCGCCATGTGCACGCGGATCTGGTGCGTGCGACCCGTCTCGAGGTGCACCTCGACGAGGCTGCCGTCTCGGAAGGCCTCGATCGTCTCGTAGTGCGTCACGGCGTGCTTGCCGCTCGACACGACCGCGAAGCGCCACTCGTGGCTCGGGTGCCTGCCGATCGGCGCGTCGATCGTGCCGCGCAGCGGATCCGGATGACCCTGCACGGCAGCGTGGTACACCTTCTCGACCTCGCGGTCGTGGAACTGCGCCTTGAGCGACGCGTAGGCGCGCTCGCTCTTCGCCACGACCATGAGCCCGCTCGTGCCCGCGTCGAGGCGGTGCACGACGCCCTGCCGCTCGGCGGCGCCCGACGTCGAGATGCGATAGCCGGCGGCGGCGAGCGCACCCACGACGGTCGGCCCCGTCCATCCCATCGAGGGGTGCGCCGCGACGCCGGCGGGCTTGTCGACGACGACGAGGTCGTCGTCGTCGTGCACGATGCCGAGGTCCGGAACGGGGATGGGCTCGATCGTGGGCTCGCGCCGCGCCTCCCAGCGCACCTCGAGCCAGGCCTCGCCGCGCAGCCGGTCGGACTTGCCGAGCACGCGACCGTCCTGCACGGCCCCACCCGCCTCGATGGCGTCGGCGACCGCGGTGCGCGACAGGCCGAGCACGCGTGCGATGCCGGCGTCGGCCCGCAGCCCGTCGAGGCCGGGCGGCACGATGAGCGAGCGCTCCTCCATCAGTCCTCGGCGCGCGTGGGCGCGGGGTCGACCGCCGGCGTCGGGTCGGGCTCCGGCTCGTCGGTGCGCCGGACGCCGTCGAGCCCGACGCCGCGCAGCACGAGCACGATGAACGCGCCCATCGCGCAGACGACGAACATGTCGGCGACGTTGAAGATCGCCGGGAAGCCCCAGACCTGGATGTAGTCGATGACGTGGCCCTGCAGGCCCCCCGGCTCGCGGACGATGCGGTCGGTGAGGTTGCCGACCACGCCGCCCAGCAGGGCGCCGAGCACGATCGCCCATGCGAGCGACCGCACCCTGCGCGCCTGCCACACGATGAAGAGCGCCACGGCCGTGGAGATGATCGTGAAGATCCACGTCGAGCCCGCGGCGAGCGAGAACGCGGCGCCGGGGTTGCGCACGAGATGCCACTGCAGCAGCTCGCCGACGACCTGCACGCGCTCGCCCTCGTCGAGCGTCGCCAGCACCCACTCCTTCACGAGGAGGTCGACGAGCCAGACCGCCACGGCGATGCCGCCGAGCAGTCCGACCAGGCGCCAGGCGACGCCGCGCGCGGCCGCCACCTACTGGGTGGGGGCGGAGCCGCCGAACGCGAACGACGTGCGGTCGAGGTCGCGCAGCTGGCTCTCGATGTAGCCGCGGAGCTTGAGGCGGTAGTCGCGCTCGAACGTCTGCAGCTCGTCGATCTTCGTCTCGAGCTCGGCCTTGACCTTCTCGCGGTCGGCCTTCGTGCGCTCGAACTCCTGCTCGAGGTCGGCCTTGCGCTTCGCTGCCTGCTTCTCGATCTCCGCTGCCTCGCGCTCGCCCTCGGCGACCAGCTCGTCCTTGCGGCGCTGGCCCTCGGCGACGTGCTCGTCGTGGACGCGCTGCGCGAGCGCGAGCAGGCCCTCGGGCGAGACGGCGCTCGAGGAGGCCTCGGGCTCGGCGGGTGCCGGGGCCGCCGGCGCCTCGACGACGGGCGCGGGCTCGGCTGCGGCCTCGGGAGCGGGCGCCGATGCGGGGGCTGCGGCTGCGGGGGCGCCGGACTCGAGCTCGGCGACGCGCGCCTCGAGGCGCTCCTTCTCGGCCGTGAGCGCGCGGAACTCGGCCACGATCTCGTCGAGGAAGTTGTCGACCTCGTCCTGGTCGTAGCCGTCGCGGAATCGCGTCGTCTCGAACGTCCTCGCGACGATGTCGTCCGGCGTCAGTGCCATCGTGCAGCCTTTCCTCGAGTGGATCGGAGTCGACGGTCGTGCGCGGCTCCGGGGGATGGATCGCGGGCCAGCCTACCGGGCCGCGAGGGATGGATCAGGCGAACGCACCCGCGATGACGATGACGACGAGCACGAGCGCCATGAGGATCAGCATCGACAGGTCGACGGCGGCGCCGCCGACGCGCAGCGGCTTGACGAAGCGGCGCACGAGGCGCAGCGGCGGATCCGTCACGGCGAGGATCGCCACCGACACGGCGAGCCAGAAGCCCTTCGGCTTCCAGTCCCGCCGCACCTGCCGCACGACGTCGAGGATGAACCTCGCCCACAGCATGTAGAAGAGGACGTACGCCGCGAAGTGGACGACGAGGGCGATGATCTGCACGTCAGTGCGCGAAGGCGTCGGGCTCGCCGACCTCCATGCGACCGCCCGCGACCGCGATGTGCTCGGGCGTGAGCAGGTAGACCTTGGTGGTCACGCGCTCGATGCGGCCCTGCAGGCCCTGCGTGAGGCCGGCCGAGAAGTCGATGAGACGACGTGCGTCGCCATCGGTCATCTGCGACAGGTTGATGATGACGGGCGTGCCGTCGCGGAACGCGCCGGCGATCTCCTGCGCGTCCTTGTACTGGCGCGGGTGCACCGTGAGGATCTCGTGCATGGCTCCGACCTGCTGGGTGGCGGGTCGCAGCGGCGCGACGGCGCGCGGCTTCGACTCCTGGCGTTCCGGGCGCTCCACGCGGTCGGCGCGACGCTCCGCGCGCTCCTCGCGCTGCTCCGGCTCGGAGGCGCGCACGGCGGGCGACTCCTGGGTCAGCTCGTCCTCCTCGGCGAAGCCGAAGTAGACGGCCGCCTTCTTCAATGCGTTGCTCATGCGATCCTCCCGATCTGCACTCCAGGCTACGGAGTGGTGGGCCGTTCTCCCGTGATTGCCGTGCCGATCCGCAGGTGTGTCGCGCCATGCTCGAGCGCCACGCGCCAGTCCTGCGACATGCCGGCAGACAGCCAGCGGGCCGTCGGTGCGATGCGGTGCACCCGATCGGCGTACGTCGCGAGGCGCGCGAAGGCCGATGCGGGCTCCTCGCCGAGGGGTGCGATCGCCATAACGCCGAGCAGGCGCAGCGCCGGCGACGCCTCGACGCGCTCGGCGAGCGCCTCGAGTCCATCCGGCGCGACGCCGCCGCGACCGGGATCGTCGGTGAGGTTCACCTGCACGAACGCGTCGCGCACCGGCAGCTCGTCGCCGGGCTCGCCGCCCTCGAGCGCCTCGACGATGGCCGCCGAGTCCACCGAGTGGAGCACGTGCGCGTAGCGCGCGACCTGCCGCGCCTTCTTGCGCTGCAGCTGGCCGACGTGGTGCCACGTGAGGCCGAGGTGCGCGAGGGCGGCCGCCTTGTCGCGGGCCTCGGGGTGCCTCGACTCGCCCATGTCGCGCTGACCCGCGGCAGCGAGCTCGGCGACGAGGGATGCCGGGTGGAACTTCGTGACCACGACGAGCGTCGCGTCGGCGCCGTGGGGCGCCGACGCGATCTCGTCGCGGATGGCTGCGAGCCGCTCGGCCGCGGTCGACATCCGCCCCGCTCCTACTGACGCAGGAAGTCGGGGAGGAACTCGTCCTCGTCCTCGTCGCTGTCCGACAGCGGCTGCACGGGGCCCGTGAGGTGCTGCGGCACCTCGGGGGTGGGCCCCGCGTGGCGTCCGGGCGCCTGCGGCTCGGCGGCCTCGGCCGACTCGCTCGCCGCGGCACCGGTGCCTGCGGCGAGGAAGCCGCCGACGCCCATGTCGCGCGCGGGCGTCGAGCGCAGCACCGTGTCGTCGGTCTTCGCGACGGGTGCGCCGCCGTCGAAGCCCGCGGCGATGACCGTGACGCGCACCTCGTCGCCGAGGGTGTCGTCGATGACGGTGCCGAAGATGATGTTGGCCTCGGGGTGCACGGCCTCCTGCACGAGCTTCGCGGCGTCGTACGTCTCGTGGATGCCGAGGTTGCTCGACGCCTGGATCGAGAGCAGCACGCCGTGCGCGCCGTCGATCTTCGCCTCGAGCAGGGGGCTCGCGACCGCGAGCTCCGCCGCCTTGATCGCGCGGTCCGCGCCGCGCGACGAGCCGATGCCCATGAGCGCCGAGCCCGCGCCCTGCATGACGCTCTTGACGTCGGCGAAGTCGACGTTGATGAGGCCCGGCGTCGTGATGAGGTCGGTGATGCCCTGGACGCCGGCGAGGAGCACCTGGTCGGCGGTCTCGAAGGCCTCGACCATCGAGATGCCCATGTCGGAGATCTCGAGCAGTCGGTCGTTGGGGACGACGATGAGCGTGTCGACCTCGTTCTTCAGCGCCTCGACGCCGGCCTCGGCCTGCGCCTGGCGGCGCTTGCCCTCGAACGAGAACGGCTTCGTCACGACGCCGACGGTCAGGGCGCCGAGGCTCTTGGCGATGCGCGCGACGACGGGCGCGCCGCCCGTGCCGGTGCCGCCGCCCTCGCCCGCGGTGACGAAGACCATGTCGGAGCCTGCGAGGGCCTCCTCGATCTCCTCGAGGTGGTCCTCGGCGGCGCGTCGCCCCACCTCGGGGTCGGCGCCTGCGCCCAGACCCTTCGTGAGCTCGCGGCCGACGTCGAGCTTGACGTCGGCGTCGCTCAGCAGCAGCGCCTGCGCATCGGTGTTGATGGCGATGAACTCGACGCCTCGCAGGCCGAGGTCGATCATCCGGTTCACGGCGTTCACGCCGCCGCCGCCGACGCCGACCACCTTGATGACGGCGAGGTAGTTGTTGTTCGAAGTCACGGTCCGGCCCCTCGATCGAAACCTTCAACCTCAGGTAGAGGTTTAGAGATTTCCTCAGCGTTCGTTGTCGGATCCGACGGTACGGCGGTGCGTCGGCGCCGCGGCCGAGACACGCCGCGCGGCTGCGAGGAACGAGATGAGGATCGTGCCGCGCGCGTCAGGGACGCACGACGGGATGCTCGGGCGCGCTGACGTCGAACGTCGCGGGCGTCGCCGGATCGGCCGCCGCGACGAGCGCCGAGAGCACGTCGGCCTTGAGCCGCGCGTCCTCCGCGCTCCCCCACACGACCTGCTGGCCGGCCACGAGCGTCATCGCCACGTCGTCGCTCGTCGACGCCGTGATCGTCGCGACCTGGTCGCGCAGCGACCGCGGCATCGCGACGAGCGACGCCGCGACCGCCTCGTACGCGGCCGACCCGACCTCGACGTCCTGCAGCCGGGGCAGCACCGTCGCATCCGGCGGGCCCAGCACGACGCCCGCGGGATCGAGCATGACGTCCTGCCCGTCGGCCTCCACGACGACCACCGGCTGGCGCTCGACGACGCGCACGACGATGGCGCCCGGCGGCACGACGTCGACCACGAACGACTCGAGGCCCGTGAACCGCTCGAGGTCCTCGCGCACCCCGCCGTCGGTCACGGTCGCGATCGGCTGCCCGAGATGGCCCGAGAGCGCCGCCTGGATCGCCACGGCGTCGACGCGCTGCGAGCCCTGCACCTCGATGGTGCGCACCGCCATGAGCGGCGAGTGCACGAGGCCGACGAGCAGCGCGAACGAGCCCACGAGCACGCCCGCGGCGACGAGCGCGCCGCGCAGGCGCCCGCGGGACGCCGCCGTGAACCTCCGCACCTCCGCGCGCTCGGCGCGGCGCCTCGCCCTCGCCGCCTGCCGCGCCGTCGCCGCCGCCTGACGCGCCTCCGCGCGGTCGATGCGCAGCTGCCGCAGCTCGGCCTCGCGCAGCAGCCGATCCGTGCGGCTCGCGTGCGACTCGCTGCGTCGACGAGCGCCCGGCTGCGCGACGATCGGCGCCTCCTCGGTCGCGCCCGCGGCCTCCGCCGGCTGCGGCGCGACGACGGCGCGCGGCTCCTCCGGCTCCTCGGCCCGCGGGGGCTCTGGCTGCCGCGGCGGCCGCGGCGGCCGCGGCGGCCCGTCGAATCCCTCCGGGCGCCTCACCCGTCGCCGTCCGTGGCCTCGAGCGAGGCGAGCAGCTGCGGGATGATGCGGTACACGTCGCCGCACGACAGCGTCATCACGAGGTCGCCGTCGCGCGCGATCTCGCCGACGCGATCGGCCGCCGCCTGCCAGTCCGGCAGGAAGTCGACGCGGTCGGCGTCGTCGAAGGCGCCCGACACGAGGGCACCCGTCACGCCCGGGATGGGGTCCTCTCGTGCGCCGTAGACGTCGAGCACGATCGTGTGGTCCGCGAGGCGCTCGTAGGCGGCCGCGAACTCGCCCGCCATGTCGCGCGTGCGGGAGTACAGGTGCGGCTGGTGCACCGCGATGAGCCTGCCGCCGCCGAGCACGGTGCGCGCCCCGGCGAGCGCGGCCTCGACCTCGGCGGGGTGATGCGCGTAGTCGTCGTACACGCGCACGCCGCGGCGCTCGCCGTGCGACTCGAAGCGGCGGCCCGTGCCCGCGAAGCCCGAGAGCGCCTCCGCGGCCTCGGCGGGCGCGATGCCGAGCTGCAGCAGCACGGCGAACGCACCCGCGGCGTTCACGGCGTTGTGGTGCCCGACGACGTCCATCGCGATCGCGTGCCGCTCCCCCGCGTGCTCCACGACGCAGCGGATGCCGGCACCCGTCTCGACGTCGCGCACGCGCACGTCGGCGTCGTCGTGCTCGCCGAACGTCACGACGCGCTCGTGGCCGACGAGGTCGCGCACGCGGCGCGCACCGGCGTCGTCGCTCGAGATGACGACCGCCTCCGAGGCCGCGTCGGCGAAGCGCGCGAACGCCGCGTCAAAGGCGCCGGGGGTGCCGTAGTGGTCGAGGTGGTCGGTGTCGACGTTCGTGACGAGCGCCACCGCGACGTCGTAGAGCAGGAACGA
Source organism: Agrococcus sp. GCM10030265 (assembly GCF_042666675.1). Taxonomy (NCBI): domain Bacteria; kingdom Bacillati; phylum Actinomycetota; class Actinomycetes; order Micrococcales; family Microbacteriaceae; genus Agrococcus; species Agrococcus sp. GCM10030265. The sequence goes on along the minus strand of NZ_JBHTCZ010000002.1, from coordinate 121,600 downwards.
GCCATCCGACTCGTCGGCCTCGAGCACGAAGAGGTCGCTCGGCCCGTGGCCGCTCGAGCCGCCGAGACCCGCGATCGTGCCGCCGTTGACGTAGCTCGCACCCGCGTCCAGCCGGTGCAGCGCCCAGACGACCATGCCGGTCGACGTCGTCTTGCCGTGCGCGCCCGCGACGGCGACGAGGCGCTTGCCGCGCGCGAGCAGGTGCAGCGCCTGCGAGCGATGCAGCACGGGGATGCCGCGCTCCTGCGCCGCGACGAGCTCGGGGTTCGTGGGCCACAGCGCGCTCGTGACGACCACGGCGTCGACGTCGGCGGGGAGGTTCGCGGCGTCGTGCCCGATGGCGACGGCCGCGCCGTGCGCGACGAGGGCATCCACCGTCGCCGAGCCGGAGCGGTCGGAGCCCGACACGCGCACGCCCTCGTCGAGCAGCATGTGCGCGATGCCCGACATGCCCGAGCCGCCGATGCCGATCATGTGCACGCGCTCGATGCCCTCGGGGATGGGCTGGGTCAGGTCGGGCTCGATCATCGCTGCTCCTGGATCGCTGCGTGCACGAGGTCGCACATGCGGTCGTCGCCATCGGCGATCGCCGAGCCGCGCGTCGCCGACGCCATGGCGGCGACGCGGTCGCGATCGGCGAGCAGGGGCACGAGGGCGTCCTCGGCCCACCCCGACGCCATGAGGCCGTCGTCGACGAGCATCGCACCGCCCGCGGCGACCTGGTCGTGCGCGTTGAGCGCCTGCTCCCCGTTGCCGTACGGCAGCGGCACGTAGACGGCCGGCAGCCCGACGGCCATGAGCTCGCTGACCGTGAGGCTGCCAGCACGGCAGACCACGAGGTCGGCAGCCGCGTACGCGAGATGCATGCCGTCGAGGTACTCGACCGCGACGTAGTGCTCGACGGTCGCGGGCTCGAAGTCGGTCTGCCTGCCGCCGGAGAGGTGCAGGATCTGCCAGCCGGCGTCGACGATGGCGGGCGCCGCGGCGACGATGGCGCGGTTGATGGACCGGGCGCCCTGCGAGCCGCCCGTCACGAGCAGGGTGGGCCGCTCGGCGTCGAGCCCGAGCTCGGCCCGCGCCCTCGCGCGCAGGCCCGCGCGGTCGAGCGTCGTGATCGAGCGGCGCAGCGGCATGCCGACGACGGTGCCGGGCAGCGTCGTCGGTGCGTAGGTGAGGCCCACGTGGCGCGTCCAGCGCGCCCCGAGCCGGTTCGCCATCCCCGGGCGAGCGTTCGCCTCGTGGATCGCGAGGGGCGTGCGCGAGAGATGCGCGGCGCGGTACGCGGGAGCGGACGCGTAGCCGCCGAACCCGACGACGACGTCGACGTCGCGCTCGGCGACGAGGGCGCGCACGCGCCGGACGGTCGGCGCCCACGAGCGGGCGAAGCGCATCGCGGCAGCATCCGGGCGCCGCGGGAACGGCAGCTTCGGGATGGTCACGAGCTCGTAGCCCGCGGCGGGCACGAGGTCGCGCTCGAGCCCCTCCTGCGTGCCGAGCACGACGATGCGAGCGTCGGGCTCGCGCTCGCGCAGCCGATCGGCGGTCGCGAGCAGGGGGTTCACATGACCGGCGGTGCCGCCGCCGGCGAAGAGGTAGGACGACATCACGGTCCAGTCTGACGCAGCCGCGCCTCGCTGCGCGCGAGCGACAGCACGATGCCGATCGCCAGGAGCGTCGCGACGAGCTGCGAGCCGCCCGCCGAGATGAGCGGCAGCGGCACGCCGAGCACGGGCAGGAGCCCCAGCACGACGCAGATGTTCACGATGGCCTGGCCCACGATCCACACGAGCACGCCGCCCGTCACGATGCGCGTCATGGGCTGCCGCGCGTCGCGCACGATGCGCAGCAGCGCGACGGCGAGCACGACGAACAGCAGGAGCACGACGACGGCGCCCACGAGCCCGAGCTCCTCGCCGATGATGGCGAAGATGTAGTCGTTGTCGGCCTCCGCGAGCCACATCCACTTCGCGCGGGAGTTGCCGAGCCCCACGCCGAAGAGCCCGCCGTTGGCGAGCGCCCACATGCCGTGCAGCTGCTGCCAGCAGGTGTCGTAGTAGTCCTGGTCGGTGTTCTGGCAGCCGACGACGAATGACTGCAGCCGCTGCACGCGGGAGTCGGCCGACAGCAGCACGGGCACCGCGGCGACGCCCGCCGCGATGGCGGGCAGCACGAGATGCCACCACTTCACGCCCGCGAAGAACATCGTGCCGAGCACGACGATCGCGAGGATGATGACGGTGCCGAAGTCGTTGCCCTCGAGCACGAGCAGGATGAAGGCGCCCGCCACGGGGGCCACGGGGATCCACGCGTGCAGGAACCGCCTGCCGAGATCGTCCTTCAGGACGAAGATCGCCGCGATCCACACGCACAGCGCGAGCTTGCCGAGCTCGCCGGGCTGCAGCGTGAAGCCGCCGATCGACAGCCAGTTGCGGTTGCCGTTCACGACGATGCCGAGCGGCGTGAAGACCACGAGCGCCTGCAGCGCGATCGCGAGCAGGATGGCCGGCCACGCGAGCCTGCGCCACCACGACGCGGGCACGCGGCTCGCGATGAGCATGAGCGGCACGCCGACGAGGGCGAAGAGGCCCTGGCGCTGGAACGCGCCGAGCATCGAGCCGTTCTCGGCTCGGCTCTCGATCGCCGACGACGACGCCACCATCACGAGGCCGAACACGACGAGGAAGAGCGTCGTGCCCGCGAGCAGCAGCTCGTTGCCCGAGACCGTCGGGAACAGCCTGCGGAGCCGGACGACCGCGCTGCTAGCTCGGCCCGCCGCTGCCGGCGTCGGAGGGGCGTCCACCACCGTCGTCGCCATGGCTCCACCTCTCGCGCACCGCCTGCTGGAACTGCGTCCCGCGGTCGGCGTAGTCGCGGAACTGGTCCATCGACGCGGCCGCCGGGGCGAGGAGCACCGTGTCGCCGCTCGTCGCGTGCGCCAACGCTGCCGTCACCGCCGTCCGCATGACTCCACCAGTGTCGGGCTCGTCGACCTCGACGACCGGGATGCCGGGCGCGTGTCGCGCGAACGCGGCGAGCACGGCCTGCCGCTCGACGCCGATGACGACGGCGGCGCGGAGCCTGCCGGCGTGACGCTCGACGAGCGGGCCGACGTCGACCCCCTTCAGCAGGCCGCCGACGATCCACACGACCTGCGGGAAGGCCGTGAGCGAGCCGTCGGCCGCATGCGGGTTCGTGGCCTTCGAGTCGTCGACGAACCGCACCCCGTCGACCACGCCCACGAGCTCGGTGCGGTGGTGGTCGAGGCGGAACGAGCGGATGGCCGCGCGGATCGACGCGGGCTCGACGCCGACGGCCCGCGCGAGCGCGGCGGCCGCGAGCACGTTCTGCGCCATGTGCGGCGTCGCGAGGCCTGCGACGCCGAGATCGTCGAGGGTCGCGAGCTCGAGCGCCTGCGAGCGGCGGTCGTCGAGGAAGGCGCGGTCGACGAGGATGCCCTCGACGACGCCGAGCTCGGACAGGCCGGGCATGCCGAGGCCGAAGCCGATGGCGCGGCAGCCCTCGACGACCTCGGCCTCCTCGACCATCGACATCGTCGCGGGGTCGGCCACGTTGTACACGGCGGCGACGCGCGCGTTGCGATAGACCTTGGCCTTCGCCGAGCGGTAGGCGTCGGCGCCACCGTGCCAGTCGAGGTGGTCGTCCGCGAGGTTGAGGCACACGGCCGAGTGCGGCCACACCTCCCCGAGCGCGTGCAGCTGGAACGACGAGAGCTCGACGACGAGCACGTCGAAGCCCTCGGGGTCGCGCACGGCGTCGAGCACGGGCGTGCCGATGTTGCCGACGGGCGCGACGCGCAGGCCTCCCTCGCGCAGCATGTGGGCGACGAGCTGCGTCGTGGTGGTCTTGCCGTTCGTGCCCGTGACGAGCACCCACTCGGCTGCGCGCACCTTGTCGCGCACGCGCCACGCGAGCTCGACGTCGCCCCACACTGCCTGGCCGCGCGCCGCGGCGGCCACGAGCCACGGATGCGTCGGCGGCAGGCCGGGCGACGCGATGACGAGCTCGGCGTCGACGAGCGCATCCGGCGCGTCGGCTGCGCTCGCGACGACGGTCTCGACGCCGAGCACCGTCAGGATGCGCTCGCGCTCCGCGTCGCCCCGCTCGGCGACGACCGTGACCTGGGCGCCGAGCTCGACGAGCGTGTCGGCCGCCGCGAAGCCCGTGACGCCGAGGCCGAGCACGACGGCCCGGATGCCGCGCCAGTCGGCGTGCCAGCTCGTCAGCGAGGACAGGTCACGGGGCTCGGTCGCGTCACGGGACAGGATGGATCACCCAATCGAGGTAGAAGAGGCCGACGGCGGCGGCGACGAACAGGCCGGACACGATCCAGAACCGCACGACGATGCGGATCTCCGCCCAGCCCTTCAGCTCGAAGTGGTGGTGCAGCGGACTCATGAGGAAGATGCGCTTGCCGCCCGTGAGACGGAAGTACACGCGTTGCAGGATGACGCTGCCCGTGACGACGAGCGGCAGGCCGGCGACGAGCACGAGCAGCAGCTGCGTGTGCGTCATGATCGCGAGGCCCGCGAGCGCGCCACCGAGGCCGAGCGACCCGACGTCGCCCATGAAGAGCTGGGCGGGGCTCGTGTTGTACCAGAGGAAGCCGATGAGCCCGCCGGCGAGGCACGCGGCGACGACCGCGAGGTCGAGGGGCGCCTGCACGGCGTAGCAGCGGTAGAGGTCGGCGTCGACGGCGCCGCCAGGCACGGCGGCGTCGGGCTGCAGGCCGAGGCACGCCTGGCCGTTCTGCCAGAACCCGATGAGCACGAAGGCCGAGGCCGAGAAGATCGTCGAGCCCGACGCGAGGCCGTCGAGGCCGTCGAGCACGTTCACGGCGTTCGACGTCGCGACGATGATGAACACGAACCAGAGGACGGCGAGGCCGATGCCGACGACGAGGCCGAGGCGCGTGAGGTCGAGCCACTCGATGTCGCGCACGGCCGAGATGGCCGTCGAGGCCGGGGTCTGCCCGTGCTGGTCGGGCAGCTGGAGCGCGAGGACGGCGAACACGACGCCGACGAGCACCTGGCCTGCGATCTTCGCCCAGCCGCCGAGGCCGAGCGACTGCCGCTTGCGCACCTTGAGGTAGTCGTCGAGGAAGCCGACGGCCCCGAGCCCGACCATGAGCAGCAGCACGAGCAGCGCGGGCGCCGTCGGCATGTTCGGCACGCCGTCGAGCGAGCCGACGAGCTTGCCGCCGAAGTACCCGACGATCGTCGCGACGATGAACACGAGGCCGCCCATCTGGGGCGTGCCGCGCTTCGTGTGGTGCGACTGGGGTCCGTCCGCCCGGATGAACTGGCCCCAGCCGAGTCGCGTCGCGAGACGGACGTAGAGGGGCGTGACGAGCAGCGCGAACGCGAGCGAGATCGTGCCCGAGACGAGCAGCACGATCATGCGACGCCTCCGATCGCGTCGCCGAGATCCTTGAGGCCCGCCGAGAGCGACGACTTCACGAGCACGACGTCGCCGGGCTCGAGCGTCGCACGCAGGAGCGCGAGCGCCTGCTCGGCCGTCTCGACGTACGTCGTCTCCTGCCCGAACGACGACTCGTGCTCCGCGGCGTCGTGCACGGCCTTCGCACCCTCGCCGACGACGACGAGTCGCGCGATGCCGAGGCGCACCACGAGCCTGCCGACGCGATCGTGCTCCTCGACCTGGCTCTCGCCCAGCTCCGTCATGGCGCCGATGACGGCGACCGACCGTGCGCCCGAGGCGCGCGAGACGTGCGCGAGCGTGCGCAGCGCAGCCGCCATCGAGTCGGGGCTCGCGTTGTAGGAGTCGTTGATCACGACGACGCCCGACTCGGGGCGCAGCAGCTCCATGCGCCACCGCTCGGCACGCACCATCGACTCGAGCGCCGCGATGGCGTCGGGCATCGCGATGCCGAGCTCGTCGGCGACCGACAGGGCGGCGAGCGCGTTCATCACGTGGTGCTCGCCGAGGATGCGCAGGGTCATCGGCCACGACTCGTCGCCTCGGCGGATGACGGCGGAGGTGCCGTCGATCGTCGACGCGACGTCGTCCGCGCGCAGGTCGCCGGGCCTGAGCCCGTCGGCCTCGAGCCCGAACCAGCGCACGCGCGCATCGGTGCGCTCCGCCATCCAGGCGACGCGGTCGTCGTCGTGGTTGAGCACCGCGACCGCCGTCTCCGGCAGGTCGCGCACGAGCTCGTGCTTGGCGCGCTGCGTGCGCTCGACCCCGCCGAACTCGCCCGCGTGGGCGAGCCCGACCTTGAGCACGACCGCGACGTCCGGCATCGCGAGGCGCACGAGCGAGGCGATGTCGCCCTCGCGGCTCGCGCCGAGCTCGAGCACGAGGTAGCGCGTCGACGCCGTCGCGCGCAGCATCGTCATCGGTGCGCCGACCTCGTTGTTGAACGACTTGACGGGGCTGACGGTCTCGCCGTGGCGCTCGAGGATCGCCTGCAGCATGTTCTTCGTCGTCGTCTTGCCGTTCGAGCCCGTGATGCCCACGACGGTGCAGTGCTCGCGCACGGCGGCGACGACGTGCGCGGCGAGCGCCTGCAGGGCGGCGAGGCCGGAGGGGACGACGACGTGCGGCACGTCGTCGTCGATCGCGCGCTCGCACACGACGAGCGCCGCGCCCGCCGCGACGGCCGTGGGGACGAAGCGGTGGCCGTCGGTGACCTCGCCTGGCATGGCGACGAACACGTCGCCCGGCTCGACGAGCCGCGAGTCGGTCTGCACCGAGCCCGAGACGCGCACGTCGGCGCCCGCGAGGGTGCCACCGACCACGCGCGCGAGGTCGGATGCCTGCAGCGCGATCACTCGGTCCAGCCCGCCTCGTGCAGGGCGAGGATCGCCTCGTCGCGCGCGACGAACGGCTCGCGGACGCCTGCGACGTCGCGGTAGTCGGCATCGCCGGGGCCCGCCCACAGGATGGTGTCGCCGGGGCCGGCGATCGTGACGGCGAGACGGATGGCGTCCTCCTCGGGGCTGACCTCGTGCACGCGAGCGGCGTCGACCGCCCTCGCGCCCTCGAGGATCTGCGCACGGATGCTCGCGGCATCCTCCGTGCGCGGGTTGAAGTCGGTCACGACGAGCTCGTCGGCGTACGTGACGCCGATCCTGCCCATCTCGGCGCGCTTCGTCGCGTCGCGGTCGCCGTCGGCGCCGAAGACGAAGATGACGCGACCCTGGGTGACGCGCCGCAGCGCCTCGAGGGTGTGCTGGAACGCGTCGGGGCTGTGCCCGTAGTCGACGAACAGCGCCGGGCCGCGGTCGCCGGAGACGCGCTCCATGCGACCGGGCAGCGTCGCGCGGACGCCGCGCGACACCGACTCGGCGATGGCGTCGAGCTCGAAGCCGTCCTCGACGAGCATGAGCATCGCGATGGCGGCGTCGACCGCGAGATGCCTGCCGATGAAGGGGATCTCGACCTCGATCGTGCGCTCGCGGCCGACGAGCGCGAAGCGGGTGCCGTCGACGCGCTCCTCGAGCACCTCGACGCGCCAGTCCGCCTCCGCCTCCGTCGACGACACCGTCGTGACGGGGATGCGGGTCTCCTCGGCGACGCGCCTGCCCCACTCGGAGTCGACGCACACGACGCCGCGCTCGGCGCGGTCGGGCGTGAAGAGCTCGAGCTTGACGGCGAAGTACGCCTCCATCGAGCCGTAGTCGTCGAGGTGGTCATGGCTGAGGTTCGTGAACGACACGACATCGAACTCGACGCCGTCGATGCGGTGGCGCTCGATGGCCTGCGCGCTCACCTCGAGCACGGCGGCGCGCACGCCCGCCTCGCGCATGCGGGCGAGCAGCGCGTGCAGCTCGCTCGCCTCGGGCGTCGTGAGCTTCGAGGTGACGATCTCGTCGCCGACGTGGCGCTCGGCCGTCGTCGACAGGCCCGTGACGAAGCCGAGGTCGGCGAGGAGGCCCTCGAGCATGAAGGCGGTCGACGTCTTGCCGTTCGTGCCCGTGATGCCGTACAGCTTCGGCGGATCCTCCCGCGTGCGGTAGACCCACGCGGCGATCTCGCCGAGCGCGGCACGCGGCTCGTCGAGCACGATGATCGGCGCGTCGACGCCCGCGACCTCCGCGCCGGCGGCGTCCGTCACGACCGCGACGGCGCCGCGGCGCACGGCGTCGGCTGCGAACTCCGCGCCGTGCCTGCGCAGGCCGGGCAGCGCGGCGAAGATGTCGCCGGGGCGCACGTCGTGCGATGCGTTCGTGATCCCCGTGACCTCGACGCCGTCCGGGTCGCCGAGGGGCTCGAGCGCGAACTCGTCCACGAGCGCGCTGAGCGGCCTCGGCGTCGGATGCTCGGGCCTCAGGATCGGCGGGACGACTCCCTCCACCGTTCCACCGTCCATCTCAGTCGTTCCATTCGAGCGGCAGGTCTGGAGCCTGCGAGGTGCTCGGCGGGATGTCGTACTCCCGGATCAGGACACTCACCATATCGTGGAACAGCGGGATGGCTGCCGCGCTGGTGCGCTCCGTCTGGGGCAGGTCGAGCTGCACGTACACGACGAACTGCGGGTCGTCGGCGGGGAACACGCCCGACGTCGTGACGATGCGCTGCACGGGGTCGTAGCCCGCGGCGGGGTCGAGCACGACCTCCGCGGTGCCGGTCTTCGCGGCGACGCGGTACCCGGGGATCGGGAAGTCGACGGCGCCGTAGTCGGTGACGACGTGCTCCATCATCTGCAGGAGCGTGTCGGCGGTCTCCTCGCTGACGACGCGGTTCGAGTCGCCTGCCGCGGGCTCGACGACGGTGCCGTCGGCGAGGGTGCAGGAGCCGACGAGCCGCAGATCTTGCCGCACACCGCCGTTCGCGAGGGCCTGGTACGCGCCGACCATCTGCATCGGCGTCACCTGGATGCCCTGGCCGAAGAGCACGTTGAGCTGCGTCTGCGGGTCGAGCGACGTGGGCTCGGCCGCGAGCGGGAACGCCTCCTCGCCCGGGAAGCCCACCGTGGGCTCGCCGAAGCCGAAGCCCTCGAGGTAGTCGAAGTAGTCGTCGCGGCCGAGGCCCTGCGCGAGCTGCACCATGCCCACGTTCGACGAGTTGACGAGGATGCCGGTCGCCGTCCATCGCTCGTCGGCGTGCGACCGCGAGTCCGACACGCGGACCGGGCCGTCGGGGTCGTACCGCCAGGGCACCGTCTGCTCGTCCTCGGGCTGCACGAGCCCGAGGTCGAGCATGGCCGCCATCGCCATGGTCTTGAAGATCGAGCCGGGCTCGATGCCCTGCGTGAAGGCGAACGAGCCGCGGAACTCGGACGGGGTCGCCGCCGGGTCGTTGGGGTCGACCGACGGCGTCTCGGCGACGGCGACGAGCGTGCCGTCCGTCCGCGCGACGATGACGTTCGCGTGCTGCGCCTGGTACTGCTGGCGGTACTGCTCGGCGAGCTGCTGCGCCTGGAACTGCACGTCGGCGTCGATGGTGAGCGCGAGCGTGCCGCCGTCGGAGGCCTCGTCGGTCACGACGGTGCTGCCGGGGATGGGCGTGCCGTCCTCCGCGCGCTCGAAGGTCTGCGTGCCCTGCGTCGGCGCGAGGCACGAGTCGTTCTGCGTCATCTCGAGCCCGGCGAGCGGGCCGTCGGTGCCCATGAAGCCCACGAGGTTGCCGCCGACGGCACCCGCGGGATAGATGCGCTGCGGGTTCGAGCGCATCGTGACGAAGCCGATGGGCAGCTCGGTCTGCAGGTCGCGCATGCGCTGGTACTGCGTGCCGTCGAGGCCAGTGGCGAGCACGAGGTAGTCGGAGGCGGCGTCGGCCTGGAGCGCCGCGTCGACCGCGGCCTGGTAGGCGAGCGGGTCGTCGCCCGTGATCTCCGCGAGGCGCTCGAAGATCTCGCCACCCGTGACGACCTCGCCCGGCGCGAGCCCGTCGCGCTCCGTGAGGTCGTGCACGAACTGCGGCGAGATCGTGAGATCCCACCGGTCGACCGTGCCTGCGAGCACCGTGCCGTTCGCGTCGACCACGTCGCCGCGCGTGCCGTGCACCGGCACCGTCGCGCCCACGCGACCCGCCGCCTCGGCGTTGAGCGCCTCGGCGCGCACGAGCTGGATGTCGACGAGCCGCACGACGCATGCGCCCACGAGCGCCACGATGACGACGCCGGTGATGATCGACCGCAGACGCGTGTGGCGCCCCATGCGCTGCTTCGACGGCACGGCTCCCCTTCCTCACGTTCGCTCGCCCCTCGCGAGGCTCGCTGCGACGGTAGCGGCGACTAGCCCGAGACCCCGGGTGCCACGCCCTCGGCGGGCAGAAGCATCCCCGGGTAGGGCTCGGGCTCCGCAGGCTCCTCGGCCGGCGCCGGCGCCGCGGGCGCCTGCTGCGAGGGCTGCACGAGCTCGTTCGCGACGAGGAGGCTGCCGTCGGTGGCGACGGTTGGCTGCTGCATGTGCAGCGCGTCGGGCCCGCCGACGACCGCGCCGGTCGAGAGCTGCAGGAACATGCTCGCCTGGCCCTGCACCATGCCGAGCTGCTCGGCGGCGAGCGCGACCTGCTGCGGCGACTCGAGCGTGTCGAGGCGCTCCTGCAGCGTCTGCTCCTGGCGACCGAGCGTCGCCGACGTCGACTGGAGGCCGGCGATCTCGTAGGCGCTCTCGCCGACGAGCATCGACAGGCCCAGCTGGCCGAGGATGATCGCGCCGAGCCCTGCGAGCGCGACGGCGCCGTGCACGATGCTCGGGGCGCGGCGCAGACGGGGGCGCGGCAGGACGACGAGTCCCCTGCGACGCTCGGGGGCACGATCCGGGGTCCGCTCCGGCAGTGCGTGGATGGCGGGCAGCGCGCTCATGCTCCTCCTTCGATGCGCTCGGCGGCTCGCAGCCGCACGGGGATGGATCGGGGGTTCCTGGCCTGCTCGTCGGCGTCGGCCTGCTCGGCGCCGCGCAGCAGCAGCCGGTAGGGCGCGGCGTGCTCGGGCAGCGCGGCCGGCACGCCGAGCGGCGTGCGGTCGGTGGTGACGTCGCGCAGCGCGTGCTTCACGATGCGGTCCTCGAGCGACTGGTAGGCCATGACGACGATGCGCCCGCCGGGCTCGAGCGCGTCGAGCGCCGCGGGGATGGCGCGCTCGAGCACGCCCAGCTCGTCGTTGACGACGATGCGCAGCGCCTGGAACACGCGCTTCGCGACGTGCCCCTGCTTCTTGGCGGCGGCGGGCGTCGCGGCGTCGAGCACCTCGACGAGGTGGGCGCTCGTGACGATGGGGCGCTCCTGCCGCTCGCGCACGATCGCTCGGGCGTACCGGCTCGCGAGGCGCTCGTCGCCGTAGCGGTGCATGATGCGGGCGAGCTCACGCTCGTCGAGCGTCGCGACGAGCTCGGCGGCGGTCGTGCCCTCCTGCCCCATGCGCATGTCGAGCGGGGCGTCCCTCGAGTAGGCGAACCCGCGATCTGCGTCGTCGAGCTGCAGGCTCGAGACGCCGAGGTCGAACAGGATGCCGTCGAGCCGGTCGACGCCCGCGGCGTCGAGCGACTCCTCGAGCTCGTCGTACACGTGGCGCACGATGCGCACGCGGTCGCCGAAGCGGGCGAGCCGCTCCCCCGCGATGCGGATGGCGTCGGGGTCGCGGTCGATGCCGACGAGGGTCAGACCCGGGTGCCGCTCGAGCAGTCGCTCGGCGTGGCCGCCCATGCCGAGCGTCGCGTCGGCGACGACGGCGCCGTCGCGACCGGCGACGGGGGCGAGCAGCTCGAGGCAGCGCTCGAGCATGACGGGGGTGTGGAGTGCGTCTGCGGCCATGATGTGCGGGGCCCGATCCCGAATCCCGGATCCCCATCCGCGGTCGCGCCACCGGGGAAGTGCGGCGCGGCCTCGGCTGAGGGTCGAGGGCTCGGGTCAGAAGATCCCCGGGATCACCTCCTCCGTGGTGCTCGAGAAGTCGGCTTCCTTGGCCTCGTAGTAGGCGGTCCACGCGTCGGTGGCCCAGATCTCCGCGCGGTCGCCGACGCCGATGACGGTGAGGTCGCGCTCGAGGCCCGCGTACTCGCGGAGCGCGGGCGGGATCGTGATGCGGTGCTGGCTGTCGGGCGACTCGCTCGAGGCCCCCGAGAGGAAGAGGCGCAGGAAATCGCGGGCCCCGGCGCTCGTGAGCGGCGCCTGACGGATGCGCTCGTGCACCTGCTGGAACTCGATGGCGGAGAAGACGTAGATGCAGCGCTCCTGGCCGCGCGTGAGCACGATGCCCGACTCGAGGTCCTGGCGGAACTTGGCGGGCAGGATCACGCGGCCCTTGTCGTCGAGCTTCGGGGCGTAGGTGCCGAGGAACACTGCGCCCCCTCTCCATCCGGCCAGTGGTTGGGACGTGCGTGCTGCACGTTCCTCCACTCTACTCCACTTTCACCCACAGAGAACGGAGATCCGCTCGGATTCGCCGCGACTTCCCAGCAATCGCCTGGTGGAGTGCGGTGGAGGACGGGCAGGAGCCCGCGGGCGCGCCGAGGCCGCGCCACGAGCGGTGGTGGCGCGCGAGGGCGGGCGGGCGCCGCGCCGTGGTCGGCGTGGAGCGCCGTGGAGGGAGGCGCCCGCCGGCTCGATGCACAGGGCGTGGAGCGCGGTGGAGGGAGGCGCCCGCCGGCTCGATGCACAGGGCGTGGAGCGCGGTGGAGGGCTGCTCGTCGCCGCCGAGACGCGAGAAGGCCGGCCCCGTGGGGGCCGGCCTTCGAGCTCGTGTGGAGCGGTGCGGGTGGAGCGCTACTGCTGCTGGCGCTTGTCCCACTCGTCGCTCAGGCGATCCATGATCGACGAGCGGCTGCGCTGCTTCGGCGCCGCGCCCGTGGCGGGCGCGCCGTCCTCCGACGGCTCGGCGGGCTTCGACGCGGTGAGCGCGACCATGGCGCCCGCGACGGCGAGGCCGAAGCCCCCGACCCCGACGAGCGCGATCTGCACCACGACGCCCACGACCACGACGGCGAGGCCGGCGGCCACGAGCGCGATGCCGAGCGCCACGCGCGTGTAGTTCACGGTGCGGGGACCGCTCGACGTCGACACGATGTCGGCCTCGTGCTTGTAGAGGTTGCGCTCCATCTCGTCGAGAAGGCGCTGCTCCTGCTCGCTCAAAGGCATGTAGTCCCCCCAGGTTCCCGGACGACCGAGTCTACGCCCTGGGACTGTCACTAGGCTATGGATGTGTCCGGCTCCCGCTTCTCCACGGCGGTCGATGCGCGGATCCGGTCCTTCCTCCTCGAGCGGCGTGCCGCCGCGACCGCGATCTCGCCCGACCTCTCGCCCATCCTCGACGCCGTCGACGGCCTGACGACGGGTGGCAAGCGCATGCGCGCCGGCTTCCTGCACTGGGGCTGGCACGCCGTCGCCGCCGCGCGCCCCGACGCGCCCAGCACCACGGGCAGCCCCGAGGACCCCGAGTGGGAGGCCGTTGTCGCCATGGCCTCGGCGGTCGAGGTCTTCCATGCCGCCGCGCTCGTGCACGACGACGTCATGGACTCCTCGGACACGCGTCGCGGCCAGCCGAGCGTGCACCGCAGGCTCGAGGGCGTCCACCGAGCGAGCGAGTGGGCAGGCCGTGCCGGGCCGTTCGGCGTGAACGGCGCCATCCTCGTCGGCGACCTGCTGCTCGGCTGGGCCGACGACCTCGCGCGCGCCGGTGCCGCAGCGCTGCCCGCCGGCCGAGGCCCCGCCGCGATGGGCGTCTTCTCGACGATGCGCGAGGAGGTCGGCTACGGCCAGTTCCTCGACGTCCTCGAGGAGGCGGCGTGGGTGCGGCAGGAGCCAGAGTCGCTGCTGCAGCGAGCCCACACCGTCGCCGTCTACAAGTCGGCGCGGTACTCGGTCGAGGCGCCGCTGCTGCTCGGCGCGACGATGGCGGGCGGCAGCGCGCAGCAGCTCGAGGCGCTGAGCGGCTACGGCGTGCCGGTCGGCACCGCCTTCCAGATGCGCGACGACATCCTCGGCGTCTTCGGCGATCCCGAGGTCACCGGCAAGCCCGCCGGCGACGACCTGCGCGAGGGCAAGCGCACCGTGCTCATCGAGCTCGCGCGCCGCGAGATGGCGGCCGGCCCCCGCACGACGCTCGACGAGCTGCTCGGCGACCCTGCGCTCGAGCCCGACCAGATCCGCATGCTGCAGCGCGCCATCGCCGACGCGGGTGCGCTCGAGCGCCTCGAGGGCATGATCGATCGCGCCGTCGGCGGCGCGCTCGAGGCGCTGCGCGACGCCGAGCTCTCGCGCGGCGCCGTGCTCGAGCTCGAGCGGCTCGCCGCCGCGGCCGCGAACCGCGACCGCTAGTCGCTAGCCGAGCGCCTGCGCGACGCGCCGCACCTCGGCCTTGCGGCCGGCGCGCAGCGCGGCGATCGGGCTCGTGCCGAGCGACGGCTCGTCCTCGAGGAGCCATGCGACGGCCTCGTCGTCGTCGAAGCCGAGGTCGCCGAGCAGCATGACGGTGCCCTTCAGCTCCCCCATGGGCGCGTCGTCGACGAGGAAGACCTCGGGCACGACGAGCACGCCGTCGCGGCGGGTGGCGGGCAATGCCCGCTCCTCCACGAGCCTGCGGATGCGGGAGGGGCCGAGCCCCATGCGGTCGACGAGATCGGGGATCGTGAGCCAAGCGGTGTCCACGACACCAGTGTGCCGTGTCTCCCGCGTGCCCGCACGGCGCACCGCCGCCGAGCCTCTACGATCCTGACGTGCCCGCACCGCTCGACGATCCGCTCATCGGGCGCCTCGTCGACGGCAGGTACCAGATCGTCGACCGCATCGCCCGTGGCGGCATGGCGACCGTCTACGTCGCCACCGACCTCCGGCTCGACCGCCGCATCGCCATCAAGGTCATGCATCCGCACCTCGCGGACGACGACCAGTTCCGCGAGCGCTTCATCCAGGAGGCCAGGCAGGCCGCCCGGCTCGCGCATCCCAACGTCGTGAACGTGCTCGACCAGGGCGAGGAGCCCGGGCTCGCATACCTCGTGATGGAGCACATCCCCTCCATCACGCTGCGAGACCTGCTGCTCGAGCGCGGGCGCGTGCGCCCCGAGCAGGCGCTGCAGGTGCTCGAGGCCGTGCTCGCCGGGCTGTCGGCCGCGCACCGCGCCGGCATCGTGCATCGCGACATCAAGCCCGAGAACGTGCTGCTGGCGCACGACGGTCGCATCAAGATCGCCGACTTCGGCCTCGCGCGCGCCGCGACGGCCAACACGGCCACGGGCAAGGCGCTGCTCGGCACCATCGCCTACCTCTCCCCCGAGCTCGTGACCCGCGGCATCGCCGACGCGCGCAGCGACATCTACGCCGTCGGCATCATGCTCTTCGAGATGCTCACGGGCAAGCAGCCCTACACGGGCGAGCAGCCGCTGCAGATCGCGTACCAGCACGCCCACGAGCAGGTGCCCTCCCCCTCGTCGCTCGAGCCGTCGATCCCGCACGAGCTCGACCTGCTCGTGCACTGGTCGACGCATCGCGACGCGAACCTGCGGCCGTCGGATGCCGGCGAGATGCTCGACGAGGTCGTGCGCGTGCGCAGTGGCGAGCGCTCGACGACGAGCGCCCACACGCGCATGCTGCCCACGAGCGCGCCCACCGCCGCGACCGCCGTCGTCGAGACGGCCGCCGAGCGCCGTCCCGAGCGCCGCGCGCCGCGCGCCGCCGTGGCGACCGGCGACCTGCCGTCGCTCGGCACGGGCGAGGTGCCGCCCGCGGCGCACGCGCTGCAGCGCAAGGCGCTCGTGCGCCGCAGGCGCGGCTGGGTGCTGCTCGCGATCGTGCTCGTGCTCGCGCTCGTCGCCGCCGGCGCCGGCTGGTGGTTCAACGCCGGGCCGGGCGGGCAGACGACGGTGCCCGAGATCGCGCAGGGCTCGAGCATCGCGGATGCGACCGCGGCGCTCGAGGAGGCCGGCCTCGTCGTCGCGGACGACCGCGTCGGCGAGCACAGCCCCGACGTGCAGCTCGACGGCGTGCTGCGCACCGACCCCGCGCCCGGCACGGAGCTGCCGCGCGACGCGGCGGTGACGCTCGTCGTGTCGCTCGGGGTCGAGATGCTGCCGTCTCCGCAGCTCGCGGGCGTCGCCGAGGGCGACGCCGCCGCGACGCTCGAGGCCGCCGGCTTCGTCGCCGTCGAGAGCATCCCCTGGTTCTCCGACCAGCCCGACGGCATCGTGCTCGCCGCATGGGCGCCGGGCGGCGCCGACTCGCAGTCGCAGCCCGAGTGGCCGCGCGGCTCGTCGTTCCACCCCGTCGTGTCGCGGGGGCCGCAGCCCGGGCTCGCCGGGCTCGACCAGGCGAACGCGCAGACCGTGCTGCAGGCGGTCGGCCTCACGATCGGCGACGTCGCGACGGAGGCGAGCCGCGACGTCCCCGAGGGGCGCATCATCCGCGCGGCGTACCCGGAGGGCGCGCAGCCCGAGTCGGGCGCCGCGGTCTCGATCGTCGTGTCGAGCGGCGTGCCGCAGGTGCAGATCCCCGCCGACATCCTCTCGATGAACATCCCGAACGCCGTCGCGGCGCTCGAGGCGCTCGGCTTCGTCGTCACCCTCGACACCAACGTGCCCGGGCCGCTGCAGGCCGTCGCGCAGCCCACCGCCGTGAGCCCCGAGGCCGGCGCCTCGGTCGACGAGGGCTCTGCGGTCACGCTCACCGCGCAGTACTGACCCCGCACGACGACGCCGGGCGGGTCCGCGATGGACCCGCCCGGCGTCGTCGTCCCAGCCTCAGGAGATGGCGCGCAGCTCCTCGGCGACGAGGAACGCGAGCTCGAGCGACTGCATGTGGTTGAGGCGCGGGTCGCAGAGCGACTCGTAGCGGCTCTCGAGGGCCGCCTCGTCGATCCGCTCCGAGCCTCCGAGGCACTCGGTGACGTCGTCGCCCGTGAGCTCGACGTGCAGGCCGCCCGGGAACGTGCCGGCCTCGCGGTGCGCCTCGAAGAAGCCGCGCACCTCGTCGACGACGTCGTCGAAGCGGCGCGACTTGTAGCCGTTGCGCGTCGTGATGCCGTTGCCGTGCATGGGGTCGGTGATCCACACGGGCGTCGACTCGAGCGACTTCGACGCCTCGAGCAGGGCGGGCAGCGCGTCGCGGATGCGACCGGCGCCCATGCGGGTGATGAACGTGAGGCGCCCGGGCTCGCGCTCGGGGTCGAGGCGGTCGACGAGTCGCTCCATGTCGTCGGCCGTGGTCGTCGGGCCGAGCTTCACCCCGATGGGATTGCGGACGCGCGAGAAGAAGTCGACGTGCGCGCCGTCGATCTCGCGCGTGCGCTCGCCGATCCACTGGAAGTGGCTCGACGTGTCGTAGGCGAGCCCCGTGCGGGAGTCGACGCGCGTCATCGGGCGCTCGTAGTCCATGAGCAGGCCCTCGTGGCCCGTGTAGAACTCGACGGCGCGCAGCTCGTCGAAGTTGGCGCCCGCCGCCTCCATGAACCGGATGGCGCGGTCGATCTCGCCCGCGAGGGCCTCGTAGCGCGCGTTGGCCGGGTTCTTCGCGAAGCCCTTGTTCCAGGAGTGCACCTCGCGCAGGTCGGCGAAGCCACCCTGCGTGAAGGCGCGCACGAGGTTCAGGGTCGACGCGGCCATGTGGTAGCCGCGGAGGATGCGCTGCGGGTCGGCGGCGCGCGACTCGGGCGTGAAGTCGTAGCCGTTGACGATGTCGCCGCGGTAGGCGGGCAGCGTGACGCCCTCACGGGTCTCGAGGTCGCTCGAGCGGGGCTTCGCGAACTGGCCCGCCATGCGGCCCATCTTCACGACGGGCATCGCCGCGCCGTACGTCAGCACGACCGACATCTGCAGGATCGTCTTCACGCGGTTGCGGATCTGGTCGGCCGTCGCACCCGCGAAGGTCTCGGCGCAGTCGCCGCCCTGCAGCACGAACGCCTGCCCGGCCGCCGCCGAGGCGAGCCGATCGCGCAGCATGTCGACCTCGCCCGCGAAGACGAGCGGCGGCAGCGTCGAGAGCTCCTGGCGCACGGCTGCGATCGCATCCTCGCTCGGCCAGCTCGGCTGCTGCTTGATGGGCAGCGAGCGATAGGCGTCGAGCCCTGCGACGACGGTCGGATCGGGGCTCACGAGTGCGGTGGTCACGAGGGTCGAGTCTACGCGTGCGCGCGTGCCTCGCCGCGACCGCTCGAGGTCAGGCGGATGCGGCCTCCGCGGCCGGGCGCGCGGGCGTCGGCCGGGCGTCGGTGCGCTTCGCCTTGGCGCTCGAGGCGTAGACGTCGACGTACTCCTGGTCGCTCAGCCGCGCGAGCGCGTACATGATCTCGTCGGTGACGGAGCGCAGCACGAAGCGATCGGTGTCGAGCCCGTAGTAGCGCGAGAAGTCGAGCGGCTCGCCGAAGACGATGCCCACGCGGCCCACCTTCGGCATGAACGTGCCGGTCGGCATGATCTGCTCGGTGCCGATCATGACGCACGGCACGACGGGCACCTGGCCCTCGAGCACCATGCGGGCGATGCCCGTGCGGCCGCGGTACAGCTTGCCGTCGGGGCTGCGCGTGCCCTCCGGGTAGATGCCGAGCACGTCGCCGCGGGCGAGCACCCGCAGGCCCGACTCGAGGCTCGCCTCGCTCGCCTTGCCGCCCGACCGGTCGATGGGCAGCTGCCCGGAGGCGAGGAAGAACCAGCGCACGAAGGCGCCCTTCAGACCCCGCCCCGTGAAGTACTCGGACTTCGCGAGGAAGTAGACGCGACGGCGCACGACGAGCGGCATGAGCACGGAGTCGATGAACGACAGGTGGTTGCCGGCGATGATGACGGGGCCCGTGGCGGGGATGTGCTCCATGCCCTTGATCCACGGGCGGAACACGGTGAGGATGTACGGCCCCACGATCCAGTGCTTCAGCAGCCAGTTGAACATCGGCGACCACCCCCGGCGCACCACTCTAGCCAGAGGCCGTCGCCGTCCGCGGCGGCGCGCGACGTCACCCGTCGAGCCGCGCGACGGCGCCCTGCAGGGCGGCGAGGCGCTCGCGGATGTCGGCGATCGCCGCATCGCGCGCGTCGTCGCGCACGCGCGCGGCGACGTCGAAGACCGTCTCGGGTGCGTGCCACAGCGAGAAGCGCTCGAGGACGCTGCCCGAGGCGTCCTCCGTCACGCCCTCGAGCAGCAGCAGCGGCGTGCCCGGCTCGACGTCGAGCAGCCCCGCGACGCGTGCGTCGGCAGGCGCGGCGCGGAGCCTGCGGGGGCCACCGACGGGCTCGGCACCCTGCGAGCGCATCCAGTCGAGCAGCGACGCGTCGGTGAGCGCCTCGACCGTGGGATGCGGGAAGCGGTCGCGGGGGAAGAGGGTCTCGCCCGCGACGGCGGGGCTGCCGTCGACCGAGCGGATGCGGTCGAGCGCCCACGCGTCGGTGGCGCCGAGCTCGGCGGCGAGGTCGCCGGCGAGGGTGCGCTGCTCGAGCGCGAGCACGCGCGTGCGCAGCGACGACCCCTGCCCCTCGACGTGCTGGAGGAGTCCGCCGGCGCGCTCGGCGCTGCGGTGGAGGGTGCGGCGGGCGGCGACGACGCTGCCGCGGCCGCGGCGGCGCTCGATCGCACCGCTGGCGGCGAGGGCCGCGAGCGCCTGGCGCACCACCGAGCGGGAGACGCCGAGGGCGTCCTGCAGCTCCTGCTCGGTGGGCAGCGCGGCGCCTGCCTCGAGCGCCCCCGACGCGATGGCGGACGCGACGCGTCGACGCAGCTGCTCGTGCAGCGGCGCGCCGCCGCGGTCGAGCGGCGTGCCAGCGAGCTCGCCCAGCATCCCGCCTCCTCGTCGTCGCGATGGGCCTCTCAGCCTAGATCCGACGCGCGGGCCGCGTGTCGCTTGACCCTCGGCCCATCCTGCCCCATTGTTGTCCGTATCTTTCGTACGGACAATGGTCGTCCCCGAGACACGGAGCACGCAATGACGCAGCCCCCCATGGAGCGAGCCTCCCTCCTCCCGATGTTCAGGTCGCTCAGCCGGATCCCCGGCGGGCTCGTGATCGTGCCGCTCGTCCTCGGCGTGCTCGCGGCCAACCTCATCCCCGACGCCCTCGGCATCGGCAGCTTCACGACGGCGCTCTTCCGCGACGGCACGCTCGTGCTCATCGGCCTGCTCATCGTCTCGACCGGCGCCCAGATCACCGGCTCGCGCACGGGTGCGGCCGCAGCGGGCACCACGCTCGTCGTGCTCGTCGCGAAGACGCTCGTGCCCATCACGCTCGCCGTCGTGCTCGGCCTCGTCGTCGGCATCGACGGCATCCTCGGCATCTCGGTCCTCGGCCTCATCGCCGTGTTCGGCAACTCGAACGGCGGGCTCTGGCTCGCGTTCGCCAGCCAGTACGGCGACTCGCGCGACCGCGGCGCCTACATCGCCTCCGCGCTCGACGACGGCCCCTTCCTCGCGCTCATCTTCCTCGGCGCCTCCGGCCTCGGCGACATCCCCTTCCTCGCGATCGTCGCGGCGATCGTGCCGTTCGTCATCGGCCTCGTCATCGGTCGCCTCGACCGCGAGTGGACCGAGGTGCTCGAGCACGTGCCCTCGATCGTCATCCCCTTCATGTCGTTCTCCGTCGGCACGGGCATCTCCTTCCTCACGGTGCTCACGGGCGGCCTCACGGGCGTCGCCATGGGCGTGCTCGTCGTCGTCCTCACCGGCGGCCTCACCTACCTCGGCTACCGATACGTGCTGAAGCGCGGCGGCCAGAGCGGCATCGGCTTCGCAGCGGGCACGACGGCGGGCAACGCCGTCGCGGTGCCCGCGGCCGTCGCGGCAGCCGACCCGAGCCTCGAGCCCCTCGTGGGCGCCGCGACGGCGCAGGCAGCGACCGCCGTGCTCGTGACGGCGGTGCTCGCACCGCTCACGGCAGGCTGGGTCATGCGCAGGCAGGGCGGCATCGCCAAGGGGTCGAGGTCGAAGGAGTTCCGCGACGCCGTCGCCGACTCCGTGAACGACTGACCGCCATCCACCCACCCACGGCATGCGAGGAGCACCCATGCGCGACCCACGACGCATCCGAGCCACGTACCGCATCGAGGCCGTCGAGCCCGAGCGCGCCGCCGCGCTGCTCGCCGGCGAGCAGTCGAGCGGCACGTTCGTGCGGATCGCCGGGGAGACGGACGCGCTGCGCCAGCGACACGGCGCGGAGGTCGTGTCGCTCGAGGAGCTGGGGCGCACGGCGCCCTCCCTCCCGTCGCGCACGAGCCCCGAGCACGTCACGGCCGCGCGCATCGTCGTCGAGTTCCCCATGGAGACGGTCGGCGCCGACCTCGCGACCATCCAGACGACCGTCGCGGGCAACCTGTTCGAGCTCGCGGACCTCTTCGCATGCAGGCTCGAGGCGCTCGACCTGCCCGACGAGCTCATCGCGGCCCACGCGGGCCCCGCGTTCGGCGTCGAGGGCACGCGTACGGTGCTCGGCGGTGCCACGGGAGCGATGGTCGGCACGATCGTGAAGCCGAACGTCGGCCTCGACGCCGACGGGTTCCGCGCCGTCGTGCGCGCGCTCGTCGGCGCCGGCATCGACCTCGTGAAGGACGACGAGCTCATGACCGACCCCGGCTACCTCCCCCTCGCGACGCGCGTGCGCATCGCGGGCGAGGAGATCGATCGAGCGTCGCAGACGACGGGACGTCGCGCGCTGTACGCCGCCAACATCACGGGCGACGTCGCGAACCTCGAGCGGCGGCACGACCTCGCGGTCGCCGCGGGCACCGGCTGCGTCATGCTCGCGATCCCCGTCATGGGCATCCCCGGGCTCGAGCACCTGCGCTCGTTCGCGAGCGTGCCGATCCACGGGCACCGGGCGGGCCTGTCGGCATCGATGCGCCACCCGGGGCTCGGCGTCTCGTACCGTGCCTGGCAGGTGCTCGCGCGGCTCGCGGGCGCCGACCACCTGCATGCGAGCGGGCTCGGCAGCAAGTTCTCGGAGCGCGACGACGAGGTCGTCGACTCCATCCGAGCGCTCCAGACGCCGCTCGGGTCGACCGCGGGACCCGTGCCGACCCTCTCGTCGGCGCAGACGGTGCGCTCGCCGCATCCCACGTTCGCGGCGATCGGCAACGACGACGTGCTCATGCTCGCGGGCGGCGGCGTCATCGGCCACCCCGATGGACCCGCTGCGGGCGTGCGCAGCCTGCGTGCCGCGTGGGCGGCCGCCGTCGCGGGCGAGCCGCTCGACGACGCGGGCGCCAGGCTCGCCGCCGTCGGCGACACGACGCTCGCCCGCGCCCTCGGCACGTTCGGCGCCGCCGCATGAGCGGGCGAGCCACGATCGGCTTCGTCGCCGACGACCTCACGGGCGCGGCCGACGTGCTCGCGCAGGCGTACGCCGAGGGCCTCGACGCGGCGCTCGTGCTCGACGCCGCGCACCCCCTGCCCGACGACGTCGACGTCGTCGGCATCGCCGGCCCCCTGCGCTCGCTCGACGCGACCGCGCTGCATGCGGAGGCGACGCGAGGCTTCGCAGCGCTCGCCGAGCGCGAGCTGCGCGTCGTGCTCGACAAGGTGTGCTCGACGTTCGACTCCTCGCCGACGATCGGCTCCATCGGCGCGAGCATCGACGCGATGCGCGCGACGTGGCCGGGTCGCGGCGCCGTGCCCGTCGTGCCCGCGCAGCCCGAGTTCGGCCGCCACACCGCCTTCAGCCAGCACTTCGGCAGGCACGCGGGCGCCGTGCATCGCCTCGACAGGCACCCCGTCATGGCGACGCATCCCTCGACGCCCATGCGCGAGGCCGACCTGCGGCTCGTGCTGCAGGAGCAGCTGCCCGGCTCCCCCGTCGTCCCCGGCCTGCACCTGCCGGAGCTCGAGTCGGCCGAGCGGCTGCGGGATGCGTGGGCGACGCTCGCCGCGAGCGACGCACCCGCCGTCGTCGTCGACGCCGTGACGCCGGCGCACATGGACGCGATCGCCCAGCGCCTGCTCGACGACGCCGACCGCGGCCCCGCCCCCGCGCTCGTCGTCGGCTCCGGCGGCATCATGGCCGCGCTCGCGCGCGCCCTGCACCGCGAGACGCGCGTCGCACCGGCGACGACCGCGCCCTCCGGTCCCGTGCTCGTCGTCAGCGCATCCGCCTCGTCGACGACGGCTGCGCAGCTCGACGACGCGCTCGCCGCCGGCTTCGTCGAGGTCGCCATCCCCGCCGAGGCGTTCGGCGACGCGGCGTCGGAGGCCAACGCCGACTGGAGCCGCGCCGTCGAGGCCGCCCTGAGCGCCGGCCGCCACGTCGTCGCGCACACCGCCCGCGGGGGCGACGATGCGCGCCTGCGCGCATCCACCGCCTCCGCCGCCGACGTCGGCGGGCTCATCGGCAGGCTCGCCGGCCGCATGGTGCGAGCCGGCCGCACCCGCGACCTCGCGATCTGCGGTGGCGACACCTCGAGCCACGCCCTCGTCGCGCTCGGCGCGCGCGAGGTGCGCGTCGACGAGCTCTTCGTGCTCGTCGGACCCATCTGCCGCACCGACGACGCCTCCGATGCAGCGGGCTGCCGCGTGCTGCTGAAGGGCGGCCAGGTCGGCCCCACCGACGTCCTGCGGCGATTCGCAGGCCTCACCCCTGGAGAGCACGCATGAGAGCCGTCATCAAGCCCGCCCCCGCCCCCGGCTTCGCCTACCGAGAGGACTGGACGATCGGCGAGCCCGGCGTCGGCGAGGTGCTCGTCGACGTCGCCGCCGCATCCCTGTGCGGCACCGACCGCGAGCTGCACGAGTGGACGCCGTCCGCGCAGGCCTTCCGCCTCGCGCCGCCCGTCGTCCTCGGCCACGAGGGCTCGGGCACCGTCGTCGCCGTCGGCGACGGCGTCGAGGGCCTCGCGGCCGGCGATCGCGTCGCGTTCGAGAGCCACATCGCCTGCGGTCGCTGCTTCGAGTGCCGCACCGGCACGGCCCACACGTGCCCGCGCACGCGCATCGTCGGCATGCACGTCGACGGCCTCTTCGCCGAGCAGGCGATCGTGCCCGCGCAGGTCTGCGTGCCGGTGCCCGACTCCATCTCCCTCGAGGCCGCCGCCCTCCTCGAGGGCGCGGGCGTGGGGATGCATGCCATCCAGCGCGCAGGCGGCGACGTCGCCGGCCAGAACGTGCTCGTGAACGGCGCAGGCCCCGTGGGGCTGTTCACGGCGCAGATCGCGCGAGCGCTCGGCGCCGCGAACGTCGTCGTCGTCGAGCCGAACCCGTTCCGCAGGGGGCAGGCCGAGTCGATCGGCGCGACGGCCGTCGCGCCCGGCGCGCACGTCGTCGAGCTCTGCCGCGACCTCGCTGGCCACCGCGGCGGCTTCGACGCGGCGTTCGAGGTCTCGGGCGTGCGCGGCGTGATGGGCCCGCTGCTCGAGTCGCTGCGCCACGAGGGCACGATCGTGACGGTCGGCCACCCCAGCCAGCCCGCCGAGCTCGAGATCGCCTCGCAGATCAACAAGCGCGGCATCACGCTGCGCGGCATCTTCGGTCGACGCCTCTGGGACACGTGGGAGCAGCTGCTCCTGCTCGTCGGATCCGGCCGCGTCGACCTCGAGTGGATCATCACGCACCGCCTGCCGCTCTCGCAGGCCGACGAGGCGATCGAGCTGCTCACGGGCGACGCCGGCAAGGTGCTGCTCGTGCCGTCCCTCGGCTGACGCGGCTCGACCGTGATCCCGCGCATCGGCATCAGCACGTACGCGTACACGTGGCGTCTCTCGGAGCACGCCGAGCGCCCCATGACGCTCGACGACGTGCTCGACGACGCCGCGCGCCTCGAGCTCGGTGTGCTGCAGATCTGCGACCACCCGCCGCTCGAGGCCGCGTCGCCCGACGAGCTCCACGCGCTCCGCGATCGCGCCGACGCGCTCGGCATCGCGCTGGAGGTGGGCACGCGCGGCATCGCGACCGCCCACCTCCTCCACCTCCTCGACGTCGCGGTCGCGCTCGGATCGCCCGTCGTCCGCTCGATGCTCACGTCCGGCGACCACCGGCCGTCGCCGGACGAAGCGGTGACGCTGCTGCGCGCCATCGCGGACGCGTACGCGGCAGCCGGCGTGCGTCTCGCGCTCGAGACGTACGAGCAGGTGCCGACCGCGACGCTCGTCGACGTCGTCGAGCGCGTCGGGCATCCGGCCGTCGGCATCTGCCTCGATCCCGCGAACCCCGTCGCCGCGCTCGAGCATCCGCGCGACGTCGTCGAGCGCTGCGCGGCCCTCACGACCAACGTGCACGTCAAGGACTTCGGGTTCTCGCGCGCCGAGGGCTGGGTCGGCTTCACCTACGCGGGCGCGCGCCTCGGCGAGGGCCTGCTCGACTACGAGCATCTGCTCGAGGCCGTGCGGCCCGTCGAGCGCGGGCTGAGCCAGATCATCGAGCACTGGGTCGCGTGGCGCGGCGACGCCGCCTCGACCATCGCCATCGAGGAGGAGTGGACCGAGCACGCCGCTCGCGTCCTGCGCGAGCGCCACGCCCTCGCCGTCCCCCGTCGGCGGGGCCTCGCACCCTAGGATCGTGACGAGCCCTCACGTACGGAGCCGAAGGAGCCACCGTGACCGACGCCGGCCAGATCCGACCCGTGCTCGTCGAGCCCGATCCGAACGCGAACACGTGCGACCTGCTGCGCGACCGCCTGACGACGACGCCCGACGCGCCCCTGTTCGCCGTGCCGGAGGGTGCCGGATGGCGTGACATCTCGACGCGCGAGTTCCACGCGCAGGTCGTGGCGCTCGCGAAGGGCCTCGTGGCCGCGGGCGTCGAGCCCGGCGACCGCATCGGCATCATGTCGCGCGTGCGCTACGAGTGGACGCTCATCGACTTCGCCGCATGGTTCGCGGGCGCCATCCTCGTCCCCGTCTACGAGACGAGCGCGCCGAGCCAGATCCAGTGGATCCTGTCCGACTCGGGTGCGACGCGCGTCATCGTCGAGACCGCCGAGATGCTCGCGCGTCTCGACGAGGTGCAGGGCGACCTGCCCGCGATCGGCGACGTGTGGCGCATCGACTCCGGTCACCTCGACGACCTCGTCGCGAAGGGCGTCGACGTGCCCGACGAGGAGATCGAGCGCCGCAGCCGCATCGCGAACGCCGACGACGTCGCGACCCTCATCTACACGTCGGGCTCGACCGGCCGCCCCAAGGGCGTGGTGCTGACGAACGCGAACTTCGTCGAGCTGTCGCGCAACGCGGCGATCGACCTCAAGGAGGTCGTCGCGCCCGGAGCCTCGACGCTGCTGTTCATCACGACGGCGCACGTCTTCGCCCGCTTCATCGCGGCCCTCGCGGTCACCGCGGGCGTCAAGGTCGGCCACCAGCCCGACACGAAGAAGCTCGTCGAGTCGATGACGTCGTTCTCCCCCACCTTCCTCCTCGCCGTGCCGCGCGTGTTCGAGAAGGTCTTCAACGTCTCCGAGCAGAAGGCCGAGGCCGGCGGCAAGGGCAAGATCTTCCGCAAGGCCGCCGAGGTCGCCGTCGCGCACTCGAAGGCCGTCGACGCGGGCAAGGTGCCCCTGGCCCTCGCGCTGCAGTTCCGCGTCTTCGACGTGCTCGTCTACTCGAAGCTGAAGGCCGCCCTCGGCGGACGCGTGCGCTACGCCGTCTCCGGCTCGGCACCGCTGTCGACGTTCCTCGGCCACTTCTACCGCTCGCTGGGCATCCGCATCCTCGAGGGCTACGGCCTCACCGAGACGACGGCCCCCGCGACCGTCAACCGGCCGGACAAGTTCAAGATCGGCACCGTCGGCCCTGTGCTGCCCGGCAACGGCGTCCGCATCGGCGAGGGCGGCGAGGTGCAGATCACGGGCATCGCGGTCTTCAGGGAGTACTGGAACAACCCGGAGGCGACGGCGGAGTCGTTCGACGGCGCCTGGTTCAAGACGGGCGACATCGGCGAGCTCGACGCCGACGGCTACCTCAGGATCACGGGTCGCAAGAAGGAGATCATGGTGACCGCCGGCGGCAAGAACGTCGCGCCGACGTCGCTCGAGGACCCCATCCGCTCGAACCTCATCGTCGGCCAGGTCGTCGCGGTCGGCGACCAGCGCCCCTTCGTCGGCGCGCTCGTGACCCTCGACACCGAGATGCTCCCCACGTGGCTGCGCAACAACGGCCTCGACGAGTCGATGCGCGTCGAGGACGCCGTGACGAACGAGGCCGTCGTCGCCGAGGTCACGCGCGCCGTCCAGCACGGCAACGCGCAGGTCTCGCGCGCCGAGGGCGTGCGCAAGTTCGTCATCCTGCCCGTCGACTTCACCGAGGCGAACGGCCACCTCACCCCGAAGATGTCGATCAAGCGCCACAACATCACCGCGGACTTCTCCGACGAGATCGAGCGGCTCTACTCCGACGAGTCCTTCGGCGTCTCGGTGCCGTAGCCGGACCGCAGACGACGACGCCCCGGCGACCGAGCGGTCGCCGGGGCGTTCGTCGTCTGCGCCGCGTGGGCGATCAGAACCAGGCGGACGCGCGGATGTCGGCCATCGCCTGCGCGCGCGTCGCCTTCTCGAGCGTCTGCACGTACAGGCGACCGTCGAGGTGCGCGCACTCGTGCTGCAGCATCTGCGCCATGAGCCCCTCGCCCTCGAGCACCACGGGTGCGCCGTCGAGGTCGACGCCCTCGACGCGCGCCCACGGATGCCTCGGCGTCGGGTAGCCGAGGCCGGGCACCGAGAGGCAGCCCTCGTCGACGAGCTCAGGTTCGCCGCGCACCTCGACGAGCACGGGGTTCAGCACGTAGCCGACGTCGCCGTCGACGTTGTAGCTGAACGCGCGCGCCGCGACGCCGATCTGGCAGGCGGCGACGCCGGCGCGACCGGGCAGCCGCACGGTCTCGACGAGGTCGTCGACGAGCTGCCGCGTCGCGGGGTCGGCGGGGTCGACGGGCTCGCCGGGGGTGCGCAGCACCGGATCGCCGAACACGCGGATCTCACGGACGGTCATCGGGAGAGCTCCTTCTCGGCGTCGAGCAGCGCGTTCTCGATCACCTCGGTCAATGCGGGATGCGGCCAGTAGAGGCTGCGCGCCAGGCCGTGCACCGTGCGCCCCTCGCTCGCGGCGAGCACGAGCGGCTGGATGAGGATCGCGGCGCTCGGGCCCGCGACGTGGGCGCCGAGGATCGTGCCGTCGCGCGCGACGACGAGTCGCGCGAACGACGACTCGTCCTCCATCGCCCATCCGTAGGCCGTCGTGCCGAACGCGCGGTCGACGACGATGGCGTCGCTCGGCGCATCCTGGCCACGCACGCCGAAGGACGCGACCTCGGGATGCCCGAAGATCGCCTGCGGGATCGGCGCGAGGACGTCCTCGGTGGCACGGCCGCGGAGGTTGTCGCGCACGACGCGCGCCTGATGGTTGGCGACGTGCTTCAGCTGGTGCGCGCTCGTGACGTCGCCGAGCGCGTAGACCCCCTCGACGACCTCGCCGCCAGCGAGGACGCGCATCTGCGCGTCGGTCACGAGTCGGCCGTCGTCGTGCGTGTCGAACAGCGCGGCGGCGCCGAGCGCGTCGGCGTTGGGCACGCGGCCCGTGGCGTTCAGCACGAGGCCGGCATCGAGCGTCGAGCCGTCGTCGAGCGTCACCCGGCGCCCGCCGCTCGTCGCCTCGACGCCGACGACCGTGCGGCCGCGCAGCACCGTCCAGCGGTCGGCGGCCGCGGCGGTCGCGAGGTCCGAGACCGCCTCGTCCTCGGCCGAGAGCACGCGGTCGCCGCGCAGCACGAGCGTGATCTCGACGCCGAACGCGCTCAGCACGTGCGCGAGCTCGACCGCGATGGCGCCACCGCCCACCACGACGAGCGACGAGGGCAGCTCGGGCACGCGCATGATGGTGTCGGAGGTGTGCACGAGCGCAGGGTCGACGCCGGGGATGTCGCGCGGCCGCGAGCCCGCGGCGATCACGAGCCGCTCGGCGCGGATGCGCTCGCCCGACGCCGTCACGAGGGTGCGGGCGTCCTCGAGGTGCACGTGCTCGCGCACGACGTGCACGGACTCCTGCCCGAGCCGCCACCGCTCGCTCGCCGCCGCGTTGCCGTCGATGCGACCGAAGACGCGCTCCTGCACCGCGTGCCAGTCGGCGTGCGCCGTGCCGGAGACGCCGATGCGGGCACCGTGCCGCACGGCCTCGACGACGTCGGCAGGGTGGATGAGCATCTTCGTCGGGATGCATCCCCGGTTGAGGCACGTGCCGCCGAACGCGGGCGCCTCGTCGACGATGGCGACGGCGCGCCCCGCCCACTCGGCGCCCACGATGGCGTTGCCGCTGCCGGAGCCGACGATCGCGAGCTCGACCTCGATCATGCGATCACCGCGATCAGGTCACCCGCCTCCACGGCGCGCGTGCCCTGGATCGCGAGGCGCTGCACCGTGCCGGCGACCTGCGCCGTGATGGCCGCCTCCATCTTCATGGCCTCGATGGTCGCGACGGGCTGACCGACGGCGACCTCGTCGCCCTCGGCGACCGTGACCGTCACGGCGCCCGCGAAGGGCGCGGCGACGTGGCCGGGCTGCGACGCATCGGCCTTCTCGGCCGCGGCCTTCTCGACCTTCACCGAGCGGTCGCGCACGTACACGGGCCGCAGCTGGCCGTTCAGCACCGTCATGACCGTGACCATGCCGTCGTCGCCGGGCTGCCCGATGGCCTCGAGCGCGACGTTCAGCGTGACGCCCGTGCCGATGCCGACGCGGTGCTCCTCGCCGGGCTGCATGCCGTAGAGGAAGTCGATCGTGTCGACGACCGAGAGGTCGCCGTACTCGTCGCGCATGGCGTGGAACTCCTTGGTCGGCCCGGGGAACAGCAGTGCGTTGAGCGCCTGCTGCCGGTCGACGCCGGGCTCGACGAGCGACGCGCGCTGCTCGTCGGTGAGCTCGGTGACGCCGATCTTGACCGTGCGGCCCTCGAGCACCTTCGTGCGGAAGGGCTCGGGCCACCCGCCCGGCAGGTCGCCGAGCTCGCCCGCCATGAAGCCGATGACGGAGTCGGGGATGTCGTACCTGCCCGGGTTCTCCTCGAAGTCGGCCGGGTCGACGTCCTGCGCGACGAGCTGCAGCGCGAGGTCGCCGACGACCTTCGACGACGGCGTCACCTTGGTGGGGCGGCCGAGGATGCGGCTCGCCTCGGCGTACCAGTCCTCGATGCGCTCGAAGTCGTCCGCGAGGCCGAGGGCGATCGCCTGCTGCCGCAGGTTCGACAGCTGCCCGCCGGGGATCTCGTGCTTGTAGACGCGCCCCGTGGGGCCCGGGAGGCCGGACTCGAACGGCTTGTACAGGCGGCGCACGGCCTCCCAGTACGGCTCGAGGTCGCTCACGGCCTGCAGGTCGAGGCCCGTGTCGCGCTCGGTGTGCGCGATCGCCGCCACGAGCGCCGACATCGGCGGCTGGCTCGTGGTGCCGGCCATGGCGGCGGATGCGACGTCGACGGCGTCGACGCCGGCCGCCGAGGCGGCGAGCAGCGTCGCGAGCTGGCCGCCCGCCGTGTCGTGCGTGTGCAGGTGCACGGGCACGTCGAACTCGGAGCGGAGGGCCGACACGAGCGTGGACGCGGCGCCGGCGCGCAGCAGACCCGCCATGTCCTTGATCGCGAGGACGTGCGCTCCGGCGTCGACGATGCGAGCGGCGAGGCGCAGGTAGTAGTCGAGCGTGTAGAGGTCCTCGGCCGGGTCGAGCATGTCGCCCGAGTAGCAGAACGCGACCTCGGCGACCGTCGTGCCGGTCTCGAGGACGGCGTCGATCGCCGGGCGCATCTGGTCGACGTCGTTCAGCGCGTCGAAGATGCGGAAGACGTCGATGCCCGTGCGCGCGGCCTCGTCGACGAACGCGGTCGTGACCTCGGTCGGGTACGGCGTGTACCCCACGGTGTTGCGACCGCGCAGCAGCATCTGGATGGGCAGGTTCGGCATGGCCTCGCGCAGCACCGCGAGGCGCTCCCACGGGTCCTCGCCGAGGAAGCGCAGCGCGACGTCGTACGTCGCGCCGCCCCACGCCTCGACCGAGAGCAGCTGCGGTGTCAGGCGCGCGACGTGCGGCGCGACGGCGACGAGGTCGGCGGTGCGCACGCGGGTCGCGAGCAGCGACTGGTGGGCGTCGCGGAAGGTCGTGTCGGTGACGGCGAGCGCCGTCTGGTCGCGCAGCGCCTTCGCGAACGCCACGGGGCCGAGCGTCTGCAGCCGCTGCCGCGCGCCGTCGGGAGCCGGGACCTCGAGGTCGACGGCCGGCAGCTTGAGCGACGGCTGGATGACGCCGTCCGCCGACCCGTTCGGCGTGTTGACCGTGACGTCGGCGAGCCACGACAGCACCTTCGACGCGCGGTCGCGCGACGGCGTGATGCGCGTGAGCTCGGGGTGCTCCTCGATGAAGTGCGTCGACACGTCGCCTGCGCGGAACTGCGGGTCGTCGAGCAGGTTGAGGAGGAAGGGGATGTTCGTCGCGACGCCGCGGATGCGGAACTCGCTCACCGCGCGGTGCGAGCGCGCGATGGCCGAGGCGAGGTCGCGCCCGCGGCACGTGACCTTCGCGAGCATCGAGTCGAAGTGCGGGCTGATCTCGGCGCCCGGGTTGATCGTGCCGCCGTCGAGGCGCACGCCTGCGCCGCCGGGCGAGCGGTAGGCGGTGATGCGCCCCGTGTCGGGCCGGAATCCGTCTGCGGGGTCCTCGGTCGTGACGCGGCACTGCAGCGCGAAGCCGTGCATCGAGATCTCGTCCTGCGTGAGGCCGAGGTCGGCGAGCGTCTCGCCGGCTGCGATGCGGATCTGCGACTGCACGAGGTCGACGTCGGTGACCTCCTCGGTCACGGTGTGCTCGACCTGGATGCGCGGGTTCATCTCGATGAAGACGTGCTCGCCCGCGCGGTCGCCCGCCGTGTCGAGCAGGAACTCCACCGTGCCGGCGTTGACGTAGTCGATCGAGCGCGCGAAGGCGACGGCGTCGCGATAGAGCTCGGCGCGCTTCTCCTCCGACAGGTTCGGCGCGGGCGCGAGCTCGACGACCTTCTGGTGCCGGCGCTGCACCGAGCAGTCGCGCTCGAACAGGTGCACGGTCTCGCCCGTGGTGTCGGCGAGGATCTGCACCTCGATGTGGCGCGGGCGCACGACGGCCTGCTCGATGAACATCGTCGGGTCGCCGAAGGCCGAGTCGGCCTCGCGCATGGCCGCCTCGAGCGCCGGGCGCAGCTCGTCGCGCGTCTGCACGAGGCGCATGCCGCGGCCGCCGCCGCCCGCGACGGCCTTGCAGAAGACGGGGAAGCCGATCTCGTCGGCGCCGGCGAGCAGCGCGTCGAGGTCGTTCGACGCGGGCGTGGAGCGCAGCACGGGCACGCCCGCGGCGATCGCCT
Source organism: Agrococcus sp. GCM10030265 (assembly GCF_042666675.1). Taxonomy (NCBI): domain Bacteria; kingdom Bacillati; phylum Actinomycetota; class Actinomycetes; order Micrococcales; family Microbacteriaceae; genus Agrococcus; species Agrococcus sp. GCM10030265. Next base: position 89,425 of record NZ_JBHTCZ010000002.1, on the reverse strand, counting down.
GCTCCTTCGCCGTCACCTTGTTGCCCGCCGACGCGAGCACCTTGGCGGGCGGGCCCACGAACGTGATGCCCGCCTCGGCCGCGGCCGTCGCGAGACGGGGGTTCTCGGAGAGGAAGCCGTACCCCGGGTAGATGGCGTCGGCGCCCGCCTCCTTCGCGACCCGCACGATGTCGTCGACGTCGAGGTACGCGCGCACCGGATGGCCGGGCTCGCCGACCTGGTACGCCTCGTCGGCCTTCTGGCAGTGCAGCGAGTTCCGATCCTCGTGCGCATACACGGCGACCGTGCGGATGCCGAGCTCGTTGGCGGCGCGGAAGGCACGGATGGCGATCTCGCCTCGGTTCGCGACGAGGAGCTTGCGGAACATGGGTCTCCCTGGGGATCGTTCGGAAGGGGCCTGCCAGCGCGTCATCCCACAGTAGTCGGGGTAGGCTCGCGTACCGTGCACGTCCTCTCCATCAGCTCCCTGAAGGGCGGCGTCGGCAAGACGACCGTCACCCTCGGCCTCGCCTCGGCCGCGTTCGCGAAGGGCCTCCGCACCCTCGTGGTCGACCTCGACCCCCAGTCGGACGCATCGACCGGCATGGACATCGACGTGCAGGGCCGTCTCAACGTGGCCGACGTCCTCGGCAACCCGCGCGACAAGGTCGTGCGCCAGGCGATCGCCCCGTCCGGCTGGACGGAGGGCCACGGCGGCACGATCGACGTGCTCATCGGCAGCCCCTCGGCGATCAACTTCGACGGCCCGCACCCCACGGTCAAGGAGATCTGGCGGCTCGAGACGGCGCTCGCGACGCTCGAGACCGAGTACGACCTCGTGCTCATCGACTGCGCGCCGAGCCTGAACGCGCTCACGCGCACGGCGTGGGCCGCATCCGACCGCGTCATGGTCGTCACCGAGCCCGGCCTGTTCTCCGTCGCCGCCGCCGACCGCGCGCTCCGCGCGATCGAGGAGATCCGCCGAGGCCTCAGCCCGCGCCTCCAGCCACTGGGCATCGTCGTGAACCGCGCACGCCCGCAGTCGCTCGAGCACCAGTACCGCATCCAGGAGCTCAAGGACATGTTCGGGCCGCTCGTGCTCGAGACGATCCTGCCCGAGCGCACGTCGATGCAGCAGGCGCAGGGCGCAGCCCGTCCGCTGCACGTGTGGCCCGGCGAGGGCGCGCAGGAGATGGCGCTGCAGTTCGACGAGCTGCTGCAGCGCGTGCTCGACGCGTCGTCGACGAGCGGCGACGAGGCAGCCGCCGGCGGCCGCATCCCCGCGCCGACCGCCGCGATCGACGCCTCGAGCGCCGCATCCGTCGAGGATGCCGAGGCGGAGGCGACCGGCGAGGACCTGCAGGAGGAGCGTCGCGACTGACGCACCCCGACCGAACGCGAGAGGCGCCCACCGGATGGTGGGCGCCTCTCGCGTTCGGAGCGTAGGTCAGGATGCGCGCGTGCGTGCGGCGCGACGGGCGGCGAGCTCGTCCATGACGGGCTCGACGGGCGTCGTGTCGAGCTCGATGAGCTCGGACTGGACCTCGCGGACGACGGTGCCGACGGCGATGGCGAACACGCCCTGGCCGCGGTCGAGGAGATCCATGACCTCGTCGGCGCTCGTGACGAGGTAGACGCTCGCTCCGTCGGAGACGAGCCGCACCTGGGCGAGGTCGCCGACGCCCTCGTGACGCAGGCTCGCGACCGCGACGCGGATCTGCTGCAGCGAGATGCCGGTGTCGAGCAGGCGCTTGACGAGCTTGAGCACGAGGATGTCGCGGAATGCGTAGAGGCGCTGCGAGCCGGATCCGCTCGCGTTGCGGATGCTGGGGACGACGAGGTCGGTGCGCGCCCAGTAGTCGAGCTGGCGGTACGTGATGCCCGCCGCCTTCACGGCGTCGGCGCCGCGGTAGCCCTGCACGTCGACATCGTCGGGCAGGCCGTCGGTGAACAGCAGCCCCGAGTCGTATCGGGGTGTCGTCTCGTTCTCGGCCATCATGGCGCCCTTCTCAAACCTTCAAGCAGGAGTTGAACCTTCATCTCGAAGCCTAGAGAGCCGGAGCGTCGCCATCGGGCATGTCGACCCGGCGTGTCGGGCTCTTCGCGCCCGAGTCTACGCCCGACCCCCGACGATGGGCCGATGGATCGTGCGCGAGCCCTCAGCGGGTGACGCGCTCGATCGCATCGCGACCGAGCACCTCGCGGATCGAGGCGATCTGCCCCGCGATGTCGCGGGCGGCCTCCGCCGCCCTCGGCTTGCCCTCGCCGCGCCTGCCCAGCACGGGCCGCACGGCCGACTCGATGAGCGCGGCCTCGCGCTCGGCCGAGGCGCGCATGCCGCGCAGGTGCCGGGGCTCGATGCCGAAGCGCTGCAGCTCGACCAGCGCGCGCACCACCCGCACGGCCTGCTCGTCGTACGGCTCGGCGGCGGGCACGAGGCTCGCCGCGATGGCCTCCTGCACGAGCGTGCGGGAGGCGCCGGTCGTCGACTCGAGCTCACGCCGCTGCAGCCGGCGATCGACGCGCAGGATGCTCGGCCCCTCCGACACGACGTTGCCGGCGACGAAGGGCTCCGCCTCGCCCGCATCCACCTGCTCGAGATGCCCGAGGATGACCTTGAGCGGCAGGTAGTGGTCGCGCTGCAGCGTGAGCACGTAGCGCACCCGCTCGACGTCGGCCGCCGAGAACTTGCGGTAGCCGCTGGGCGTGCGCGACGGCGCGACGAGCCCCTGATCCTCGAGGAAGCGCAGCTTCGACGGTGCGAGGTCGGGGAACTCGGGGGTCAGGCGCGCGAGCACCTGGCCGATGGAGAGGAGCGTCGTCTGGCTGCGGGCGGACGAGCGCGACGCGGCCTGCGCGCTCATGCCCCGTGGCCGAGATCGTGTCGCGACGCGTAGAACGTGAGACGGAACTTGCCGACCTGCACCTCGGTGCCGTCGCGCAGCGGAGCGCGCTCGACGCGCTCGCCACCCGAGTACGTGCCGTTCAGCGAGCCGAGGTCGCGGACCTCGAACGCCCGGCCGGAGCGGGCGAACTCCGCGTGACGACGCGACACCGTCACGTCGTCGAGGAAGATGTCGGCGTCGGGGTGGCGCCCGGCCACCGTGACGTCCTGGTCGAGCAGGAAGCGCGCCCCGACGTCGGGACCGCGGCGCACGATGAGCAGCGCGGAGCCCGAGGGCAGCGCCGCGATCGCCTCCTGCTCGTCGGCACCCACGCCCGAGAGCATCGATGCGAGCTGCTGCTGGTAGTCCTGGCCCCAGGACTGGGTGCTGTCGCCGTCGTGCGCAGCGCCGTCGCGGTCGCTCATGCCGCCTCCAGTGTCAGGGTCGGCCCCACGTGGGCCACAACGTTCGAGTTCGGGTTCAGACTACGCGATGCACGCGGTCGCCTCGCCCGTGCGCTCGAGGGATGCCCGGCACTCTACGTCACGCGCGCCGCCGCTCGCCACGCTCACGCCCAGCCCGCGAGCCTGCGCAGCAGCGCCGCGGTCGCCGCCGCTGCGAGCACCACGACGAGGAAGGGCACCCGCAGCCGGTACAGCACGACGGCGAGCAGCACGGCCGGCACGCGAGCGTCGAGCACCAGGGAGGCGCCGTCGGCGAGCGTCTGCACCGCGACGAGCGCCGCGAGCAGCGACACCGTGACGAGCTCGAGGATGCGGCGCGGCCGCGGCGCCTCGAGCGGACCCGGCGGGACGAGGTGGCCGAGCAGCTTCGTGCCCGCGACGAGGATCGACGCGAGCAGGATGACGTGCCAGGTCGTCACGCGCGCTCCTCCCCCGGCTCGTCGCGCCGGCCGAGCCAGTTCGTCCAGCCGACGACGATCGCGACGACGACGGCGACGAGCACGGGCACGCCCGCGGGCAGCGCGGGCACGAGCGCCGCGGCGACGACGGCGCTCGCCACCGCGACCGCGGCGGCCTGCCGAGTCCGCAGGCGCGGCCACAGCAGCCCCACGAACGCCGCGGCGGCCGCGGCGTCGAGGCCCCACAGCCGCGCGTCGCCCAGCACGTCGCCCACGAGCGCGCCCACGAGCGTCGTGCCGTTCCAGCCGACGAAGACGCCGACGCCCGTGACCCAGAAGCCGACGCGGCGCGCGCGCTCGTCGCCCTGCGCGAGGCCCACGGCGGTCGACTCGTCGATCGTCAGATGCGCCGCGAGCAGCGTCATGGGGCCGCGCGTGCCGAGCCACGGCCGCACGCTGAGGCCGTACAGCGCGTTGCGGACGCCGAGCACGGCCGCGGAGGCGATGGCCGTGACGGGTGCGCCGCCGCCCGCGACGACCCCGACGAGCGCGAACTGCGAGCCGCCCGAGAACATCAGCAGGCTCAGCGCGCACGTCTGCAGCACGTCGAGGCCGCTCGCCACCGACAGCGCGCCGAACGAGACGCCGTACGCGGCGGTCGCGATCGCCACCGACAGGCCCTGCCGCCACGCCTGCCGCTCGGCGGTGGCGCGGGGCGCCGCCCTCACTCGATCACCTGCGTCACCCGTCCACCCTAGGCTCGGTCGCATGGCGGATCTGGTCGTGGGCGACGACGGGCTCGCGCGCCCCGCATGGGCCTCGCACGACGCGCTGCTGCGCGACTACTACGACGTCGAGTGGGGCATGCCGGTACGCGACGAGCGCGGCCTCTACGAGCGGCTCTCGCTCGAGGCGTTCCAGTCGGGGCTGTCGTGGCGCACCATCCTCGCGAAGCGCCCCGCGTTCCGCGCCGCGTTCGCGGGCTTCGACCCCGACGTCGTCGCGACGTTCGACGACGACGACGTCGCGCGCCTCATGGGCGACGCGGGCATCGTGCGCAACCGGCGCAAGGTCGACGCCACGATCGGCAACGCCCGCGCGACGATCGCGCTGCGCGACGCCGGAGGCCTCGCAGCGCTCGTGTGGTCGTTCCAGCCGAGCGAGACGCCCGCACCCGCGACGCTCGCCGAGGTGCCGACGTCGAGCCCCGAGTCGATCGCGCTCGCCAAGGCGCTGCGCGCGGCGGGGTTCGCCCACGTCGGACCCACGACGATGCACGCCCTGATGGAGGCGGTGGGCATCGTCGACACGCACCTCGTCGGCAGCCACCGCCGAGGGTCGAGCGGCGTGTGGGCGTAGGCGCCGCGCCGTCGCGCTAGGCGGGCTGCGCCGCGGGCACGCGCGCCGCGGCGATGAGGTCGAGGGCGCGCACGCGCTCGGCGGCGCTCGTGCCGTGCACGGCGAGCATGACCTCGTCGGCCGACGCCTCCTCGGCGAACGCCTCGAACGCTGCGACGGCATCCTCGCCCGTGCCCACGACCGAGCGACGCATCATCGCGAGCACCTGCCTGCCCTGCGGCGACTCGGCGAGCACGTCGAGGTCGGCGTCCGACAGCGACTCCGCCGCCGCCGCGCCCCGCAGCAGGAATGCGCGGATGCGCGAGCGGCGCACGACGGCGTCCATCTCGGCAGCCTCCTCGCGCGTGGGAGCGACCGTGGCGTTGAAGGCGGCGATGACGTGGGGCTCGGCGAGCTGCGCGGACGGGCGGAAGCCCTCGCGGTACGCGCGCACCGCCTGCAGCAGCAGGTCGGGTGCGAAGTGCGACGCGAACGCGTACGGCAGGCCGTAGGCCGCGGCGAGCTCGGCGCCGAACAGGCTCGAGCCGAGGATGGTGAGCGGCACGTCGGTGCCGGATCCCGGCACGGCCTGCACGCCCTCGACGATCGACGCGCCCGACAGGTAGCCCTGCAGCTCGCGCACGTCGTGCGGGAACGAGTCGGCGACGCGCGGGTCGCGGCGCAGCGCCTGCAGCGTGCGCTGGTCGGTGCCCGGCGCGCGGCCCAGCCCGAGGTCGATGCGCCCCGGGTGCAGCGTCGCGAGGGTGCCGAACTGCTCGGCGATCACGAGCGGCGAGTGGTTGGGCAGCATGATGCCGCCCGAGCCGAGCCGGATCGTCGACGTGTGCGCGGCGACGTGCGCGATGAGCACGGCCGTCGCGCTCGAGGCGATCGTCGGCATGTTGTGGTGCTCGGCGTACCAGACGCGTGCGAAGCCGTGCCGCTCGGCGGCCTGCGCGAGCAGCACGCTGCCGTGGAGGGAGTCGGCGACCGACTCCTTCCTGCTGATGGGGGCGAGGTCGAGGATCGAGAGGCGCACGTCTGGAGCCAACGTGCGCCCCTCCTCCCCCATTCCTGCCTAGAGCGCCTCGAGCACGACGGCGGTGCCCTGGCCGCCACCGCCGCAGATGCCGACGGCGCCGAGCGAGCCCGCCCCGGCCTGCTGCAGCCTCCGCGCGAGGTGCCCGACGATGCGCGCGCCCGAGGCGCCGATGGGGTGGCCGAGCGCGATGGCGCCGCCGTGCGCGTTGACGATCGCCGGGTCGATGCCCAGCTCGCGCGTCGAGACGATGCCGACCGCCGCGAACGCCTCGTTGATCTCGACGGCCACGAGGTCGGAGGCGCTCGCGCCCATGCGGCCGAGGGCCTGCAGGATGGCGTTCGAGGGCTGCGCGTGCAGCGAGACGTCGGGGCCGGCGACGAGGCCCGTCGCGCGCACCCGCGCGAGCCCGGCGATGCCGTGCTCGGCGGCGTACCGGTCGGAGACGAGCACGACGGCCGCGGCGCCGTCGGTGATCTGCGACGCGTTGCCGGCCGTGATGGTGCCGTGCTCGCGGTCGAACGCGGGGCGGAGGCCCGCGAGCGACTCGGCGGTCGTGTCTCGGCGTCCGCCGTCGTCGGCGGCGACGAGCACCGTCTCGCGGCCCCTACGCACCTCGATCGGCACGATCTCGTCGTCGAGGAGCCCGGCGTCCTGCGCCGCGGCGAGCCGCTGGTGCGAGGAGGCGGCGAACGCATCCTGCTCCTCGCGCGTGACGCCGAGGGGCCCGTTGAACGACTCGGTCGACGCGCCCATCGATCGACGCTCGAACGCGTCGGTGAGGCCGTCGTGCTCCATGGTGTCGACGAGCTCGAGCGCGCCGTAGCGCTGCCCGGTGCGCATGGGCGCCGCATGCGGCGCGAGCGACATGGACTCCTGACCGATCGCGAGGACGACGTCGGCCTCGCCGAGCTGGATGAGCCGATGCGCGGCGACGACCGCCTCCGCACCCGACAGGCACACGGCGTTGATGCCGAGCGCGGGCACGGTCATGGGCACGCCAGCGGCGACGGCCGCCTGCCGCGGCGGATTCTGGCCGACCGCCGCCGGGAGCACCTGCCCGACGATCACCGTCTGCACGGCCTCCGGCGACACGCCCGCCTTCGCGAGCGCCGCGGCGCCCGCGTGCCCTCCGAGGGTGGTCGACGGGGTGGATGCGAGCTGCCCGAGGTAGCGGGCGAACGGGGTGCGGGCGTATCCGGCGACGATCGTGTCGGTCATGGCTGCTCCTTCGCAGTGGCGGTGCGGCCAGCCTACGTCGGCGTCCTGCGGACGGCGTGGGGCGAGGGAGCGGGTCCGCGCCGCGGTCGCCCGCGGGTCTCGCGACGGCTGCGCCCTTCGGAGGCGGCCTCCTCGACCGGCAGGTGGGATGCGGCCCCGCGCTGGAGCGCCACCACTGCTGGTCGAGGAGCGCGCGTCGCGGGCTCCGCGGATCGTGCCTCGGCTCGACGTCGCGGTCGTGCGACGGGTCTCGCGACGGCTGCGCCCTTCGGGCGCGGCCTCCTCGACCGGCAGGTGGGATGCCGGGACCGGGTCAGCGCTCCGGCGGGGTCTCGCCGCGGTGGATGGCCTCCGCCTCGCCCTCGCCGACGAGCACGAGCCCGCGCGCGGTGTTCGCCATCTCGGCGAGCACCTCGAGCCACACGGCGTTCAGCTGCGGAGGCCGCGAGCCCGCGAAGCGGAATTCGAGCGGCACCGACGGCGACATCCACAGGCTCACGCGGCCGGAGCCCGAGTCGGGCTCGACCGTCCACGACACGAGGAAGGACTCCTGGCGGCGCAGCTTCGACGCGATGACGGCCTTCAGGTGGGCGAGCATCCGATCCTCGATCTGGTACTCGGTCGCGCCGGCATAGGTGAGGTGTCCCATCGCTGCCACGCTAGCGGCAGCGATGGGACGGGGGAAGGTCGATCGTGCTAGCGCTCGGCCGCGTCGCCGCGGCCGTGCCCCTCCTCGTACCACTGCGGTGCGGTGTCCTGCGCGCCACCCTCGGCGCGGTCGCCGGTCCACTGCTCCGCTGCGTCCTCGGTGCGCTCGGGACCGCTGCCCGCCCACTGGTCGGCGGTGTCCTGCGGACCCGGGTCGTCCTGCGTGCCCGCACCGTCGTCGCGCACCCACTGCGCGGCGCGGTCCTGATGGCCGCCGGTCGTCACGCCCTCGGCCTCGCGGTCGCGGTCGTGCTCGGTGCCCTCCACGTGCTCGTCGCTCATCGTCGACTCCTCTCGCGCTGGACGCTACGCCCGCGCATCCGGCGCCGTCGCCACCTTGACACCAGCGTCGCACGGGGGTCGTGAGGGATGCGCGGGCGGCCGTGAGGGTTCCGTGAGGATCGCCGGCCGCGGGATGCGGGAGGCGTTGGATCGCATGCGGCGCCGCTCGGCACCCGCACCCCGTCCCGGGTGCGTCACGCACCGCCACAGGAGTGCCCCAAGATGCTCGACATCATCGTCGTCGCGAGCGTGCTCGCGCTGTTCGCCCTGCTCGGGCTCGTCGTGAAGGCGGTCGAGCGCCTGTGATCGTGCTCGAGATCGTCGCCGCCGCGCTCGCGCTCGCCGCCGTCGGCATGCTGCTCGTCGCGCTCGTGCGCCCGGAGCGGTTCTGATGGATGCGACCGCCTCCGCCTGGCTGACCGGCGGCGCGAGCCTCGCCGTGGTGCTCGTCGTGCTCGCGCTCGTGCACCGCCCCCTCGGCGACCACCTCGCCCGCACGTACACGTCGACGCGCGACCTGCGGATCGAGCGCGGCCTGTACCGCCTCATGGGCGTCGACCCCCGTGCCGAGCAGACGTGGCAGGCGTACGCCCGCGCCGTGCTCGCCTTCTCGCTCGTGGGCGTGCTCGCCCTGTACCTGCTGCAGCGCCTGCAGCCCGTGCTGCCGTACGCGCTCGGCCTGCCCGCCGTGCCCGAGCTGCTGTCGTTCAACACGGCGGCGTCGTTCGTCGGCAACACGAACTGGCAGTCGTACGTGCCCGAGGCGACGGTGGGCTACGCCGTGCAGTCGGCCGGGCTCGTCGTGCAGAACTTCGTGTCGGCGGCGATCGGCATGGCCGTGGCCGTCGCGCTCGTGCGCGGCCTCGTCGCACGCGGCGCGGGCACCATCGGCAACGTGTGGGTGGACCTCACGCGCGGCACCATCCGGGTGCTCCTGCCCATCTCGCTGCTCGGCGCGCTCGTGCTGCTCGCGGCCGGCGTCGTGCAGGACCTGGCCGGCTTCCAGCAGGTGCAGACCCTCGCGGGGCTCCCGCAGCTGCTGCCGGGCGGGCCCGTCGCCTCGCAGGAGTCGATCCGCCTGCTCGGCACGAACGGCGGTGGCTTCTTCAACGCGAACGCCGCGCATCCGCTCGAGAACCCCGCGGGGTGGACGAGCCTGCTGCAGATCCTGCTCATGCTCGCGATCCCCTCCGCGATGCCGCGCATGCTCGGCACCATGGTCGGCGATCGGCGCCAGGGCCTCGCGATCGTCGCGATCATGCTCGTGCTGCTGCTCGCCCTCTGGGCGGCCGCGATGGCGTTCGAGACCGCGGCGGGCGGCACGGCGACGCAGCTCGCCGGCGCTGCGATGGAGGGCAAGGAGGTGCGCTTCGGCGTCGACGGGTCGGTGCTCTTCGGCATCGTGTCGACGGGGACCTCGACGGGTGCCGTGAACTCGATGCACGACTCGTGGACGGCGCTCGGCGGCATGATGCCGCTCCTCGCGATGATGCTCGGCGAGGTCGCGCCCGGCGGCGTCGGCGCCGGCCTGTACGGCATCCTCGTGCTCTCGATCATCGCCGTGTTCGTCGCCGGCCTGCTCGTGGGCCGCACGCCCGAGTACCTCGGGAAGCGCATCACGGCGCGCGAGATGCAGCTGGCGGCCCTGTCGATCCTCGTGACGCCGACGCTCGTGCTCGGCGGCACGGCGCTGTCGTTCGCCATCCCCGCCGTGCGCGCCGACGTCGAGTCGACGTCGATCTGGAACCCCGGCGTGCATGGGCTCACGGAGGTGCTCTACGCCTTCACGTCGGCGGCGAACAACAACGGCTCGGCCTTCGCGGGCCTCACGGCGAACACCGACTGGCTGAACGCGGCCCTCGGCGTCGTGATCCTGCTCGGCCGCTTCCTCCCCATCATCCTCGTGCTCGCGCTCGCGGGCTCGTTCGCCAGGCAGGACCGCGTGCCCAGCACCGCGGGCACGCTGCCCACCCACACCCCCCTCTTCGTCGGCCTCACGACCGGCGTCATCGTCCTCGTGTCCGCGCTCACGTACCTCCCGGTGCTCGCGCTCGGTCCGCTCGCAGAAGGGCTGGTCGCATGACCGTCGTCGCACCCGCATCCGAGTCGCCTGAGGCGTCGACCCCGCAGGAGCGCACCCCGGCGCGTCCCGGCCTGTCGTGGGCGCAGGTGCGCCAGGCGCTCCCCGGCGCCGTCCGCAGGCTCGACCCGCGCCACCTGTGGCACAACCCCGTCATGCTCATCGTGTGGGCGGGCGCCGTGCTCACGACGGTGCTCGCGGTCGCCGAGCCGTTCGTGGGCGGCCCCGGCACGTCGGGCGGCACGCCCGTGCCCGCGGCGTTCACGGCGATCATCGCCGCCTGGCTGTGGCTGACGGTGCTGTTCGCGAACCTCGCGGAGGCCATCGCCGAGGGTCGCGGCAAGGCGCAGGCCGACACGCTGCGCGCCACCCGCACGAGCACGGTCGCTCGACGCGTCGAGGTCTACGACGCCGCGGGCGACGCAGGGGCGGAGCGCGCGACCATCGTGGATGTCCCCTCGAGCGAGCTGCGGCTCGGCGACCACGTCGTCGTCACGGCCGGCGAGCCCGTGCCGGGCGACGGCGACGTCGTGCACGGCGTCGCATCGGTCGACGAGTCGGCGATCACCGGCGAGTCCGCGCCCGTCATCCGCGAGTCCGGCGGCGACCGCAGCGCCGTCACCGGTGGCACGCGCGTGCTGTCGGATCGCATCGTCGTGCGGATCACGGCGAAGCCGGGCGAGACGTTCGTCGACCGCATGATCTCGCTCGTCGAGGGCGCGGCGAGGCAGAAGACGCCGAACGAGATCGCGCTCGACATCCTCCTCGCGTCGCTGTCGATCGTGTTCGTGCTCGTGACCCTCACGCTCAACCCGATCGCCTCGTACGCCGCGAGCCCCGTGGCGCTGTCGGTGCTCGTCGCGCTGCTCGTGTGCCTCATCCCCACCACGATCGGCGCGCTGCTGAGCGCGATCGGCATCGCGGGCATGGATCGCCTCGTGCAGCGGGGCGTGCTCGCGATGTCGGGACGCGCGGTGGAGGCTGCCGGCGACGTCACGACGCTGCTGCTCGACAAGACGGGCACCATCACGTACGGCAACCGCCGCGCATCCGACGTCGTGCCGCTCGCGGGCGTCGACCGCGACGAGCTGCTGCGCGTCGCAGCGCTGTCGTCGCTCGCCGACCCCACGCCCGAGGGGCAGTCGATCGTCGAGCTCGCGCGCACGGCGGGGGTCGCGATCGACGAGGGCGCCACGGCCTCCCCCGGGGCGCAGGTCGTGCCCTTCACGGCGGAGACGCGCATGTCGGGCCTCGACGAGACCGGCGGCAGGCGCATCCGCAAGGGCGCCGTGTCGGCGGTGCGCGCGTGGCTCCTCGCCGAGGGCGCCGGGCTGTCGGAGGCGACGGCGCGCGAGCTCGAGGCCGCGACCGACGCGATCTCCTCGTCGGGCGGCACGCCGCTCGTCGTCGCCGTCGCACCCGTCGACGGCCCCGCGCACGCCCTCGGCGTCGTGCACCTGAAGGACGTCGTGAAGGCCGGCATCGCCGAGCGCTTCGCCGAGCTGCGCGCCATGGGCATCCGCACCGTCATGATCACGGGCGACAACCCGCGCACCGCCGCCGCGATCGCGAGGGAGGCCGGGGTCGACGACCACCTCGCCGAGGCGACCCCCGAGGACAAGCTCGCCCTCATCCGCAGGGAGCAGGAGGGCGGCAACCTCGTCGCGATGACGGGCGACGGCACGAACGACGCGCCGGCGCTCGCGCAGGCCGACGTCGGCGTCGCGATGCACTCGGGCACGTCGGCGGCGAAGGAGGCCGGCAACATGGTCGACCTCGACTCCGACCCGACGAAGCTCATCGACGTCGTGCGGATCGGCAAGCAGCTGCTCATCACGCGCGGCGCGCTCACGACCTTCTCCATCGCGAACGACGTCGCGAAGTACTTCGCGATCATCCCCGCCATGTTCGCGGGCGTCTACCCGGGGCTGCAGGTGCTGAACGTCATGGGCCTGCACTCGCCGGCGTCGGCGGTGCTCTCGGCCGTCATCTTCAACGCCGTCGTCATCGTGCTGCTCATCCCGCTCGCCCTGAAGGGCGTGCGCTACCGCCCCGTCGCGGCGTCGCGCCTGCTGTCGAGGAACCTCCTCGTCTACGGCGTCGGCGGCCTCGTCGCCCCGTTCGCCGGCATCTGGCTCATCGACCTCGTCGTGCGCCACATCCCCGGGTTCTGACCCACCGCGTCCACCGCATCCACCGCACGCCCCGGAACCGAGGAGCCCACCGTGTCCGCAACCCGATCCACCCTCCGCACCCTGTGGGTGTCGGTCCGCGCCGTCGCCGTCTTCACCGTGCTCGCCGGCATCGCCTACACGGGCGTCGTCACGGCCGTCGGCCAGCTCGCCATGCCGTCGCAGGCGAACGGCTCGCTCGTGCGCGACGCCGACGGCGAGGTCGTCGGCTCCGCGCTCGTCGGCCAGGCGTTCGTCGACGCCGACGGCGCACCGCTGCGCGAGTACTTCCAGTCGCGACCGTCGGCGGCGGGCGACGGGTACGACGGCGCCGCGTCGGCCGGCTCGAACCACGGCCCCGAGCATCCGGACCTCGTCGCCGCCGTCGCCGAGCGCATCGCGCAGGTCGCCGAGCTCGAGGGCGTCGCGCCCGAGGACGTGCCCGCCGACGCCGTCACGGCGTCCGGCTCGGGCCTCGACCCGCACATCTCCCCCGCCTACGCCGCCATCCAGGTCGACCGCGTCGCCGACGAGCGCGGCCTCGACGCCGCCGCCGTCGCGGATCTCGTGGAGGTCCACACGAGCGCGCCGCTCGCCGGCTTCGTCGGCGAGGCTACGGTGAACGTGCTCGAGCTGAACCTGGCGCTCGACGAGCTGGAGGGCTGATGGCACGAGGGCGGCTGCGCGTGCTGCTGGGCGCTGCCCCCGGCGTCGGCAAGACGTACGCGATGCTCGAGGAGGGGCGACGGCTCGGGCTCGAGGGCCTCGACGTCGTCGTGGCGCTCGTCGAGACCCACGGCCGCGCTGCGACGGCGGCGATGGCCGATGGGCTCGAGGTCGTGCCGCGCGCCGAGCGCGAGCACCGCGGCATGCGACTGACCGAGATGGACCTCGATGCCGTGCTCGCGCGGCGGCCGGACGTCGCGCTCGTCGACGAGCTCGCGCACACGAACGCGACCGGCTCCCGCCACGAGAAGCGCTGGCAGGACGTGCACGCGCTGCTCGACGCCGGCATCGACGTCATCTCCACCGTCAACATCCAGCACATCGAGTCGCTGCACGACGTCGTGCAGCGCATCACGGGCATCGTGCAGCGCGAGACCATCCCCGACGACGTGCTGCGCGCCGCCGACACCGTCGAGGTCGTCGACCTGTCGCCGCAGGCGCTGCGCGACCGCCTCGCAGGCGGACGCGTGTACCCGGCCGAGCGCATCGACGCCGCGCTGTCGAACTACTTCCGGCTCGGCAACCTCACGGCGCTGCGCGAGCTCGCGCTGCTGTGGCTCGCCGACGAGGTCGACCAGGCGCTGCAGCGCTACCGCGCGCAGCACGGCATCGACGCGTCGTGGGAGGCGCGCGAGCGCGTCGTGGTGACCCTGACGGGCGGACGCGAGGGCGAGACGCTGCTGCGGCGAGGCGCGCGCATCGCCGCACGGTCGTCGGGTGGCGAGCTGCTCGCGGTGCACGTGACGACGCAGGACGGGCTGCGCTCGGGCGATCCCGAGGCGCTCGCGCGGCAGCGCGCGCTCGTCGAGCAGCTCGGCGGCACCTTCCACCAGGTCGTGGGCGACGACGTGCCGGAGGCGCTCGTCGGCTTCGCGCGGGCCGTCAACGCGACGCAGCTCGTCATCGGCGCGTCGCGTCGCGGCCGACTGCAGTCGGCGCTCACGGGTCCGGGCATCGGGCAGACCGTCATCGCGAAGGCCGGGTCGATCGACGTGCACGTCGTGACGCACGACGCGGCAGCGGGTGGATCGCGAGCGCGGCTGCCTCGCCTGGGCGGCGCGCTGTCGATGCGGCGTCGCCTCGCGGGCTTCGCGCTCGCGCTCGGCGTCGGCCCGCTGCTCACGTGGGCGCTGTGGAGCGTGCGCAGCGCCGAGTCGATCACGACCGACGTGCTGGCGTTCCAGCTGCTCGTCGTCGTCGTCGCGCTCGCAGGCGGCCTGTGGCCGGCGGTGTTCGCCGCCGTGATGAGCGGCCTCGTGCTCGACGTGCTCTTCGTGCAGCCGCTGTTCTCGATCGCGGTCGACGACCTCACGCACGCCGCCGCGCTCGCCCTCTACGTCGTGATCGCCGTGCTCGTCAGCATCGTCGTCGACCGCGCAGCGCGGCAGACGCGTGCGGCGCGCAGGGCAGCAGCGGAGGCCGAGCTGCTCGCGACCGTCGCCGGGTCGGTGCTGCGCGGCACGGGTGCCGTGCAGGCGCTCGTCGACCGCACGCGGGAGGCGTTCGGGCTCGACGGCGTCGCCCTCGTCGACGACGGCGAGGTCGTGGCGACCTCGGGCGCGCGCACGGGCGTCGCGACGCGCGTCGACGTGACGGCGGCGGCGGCGCTCGCGCTGCACGGGCGCGACCTCGACGCGAGCGAGCGGCGACTGCTGGCCGTCATCGTCGCGCAGGTCGAGGCCGCGCTCGAGCGCGACGACCTCGTCGAGACCGCGAGCGAGGTGGCACCGCTCGCCGCGACCGACAAGGTGCGCACGGCCCTGCTCGCCGCGCTCTCCCACGATCTGCGACGTCCGCTCGCAGCGGCGGGTGCAGCCGTCGGCGGGCTGCGCGCCGCGGGCGCACGCCTGACCGACGACGACCGCGCCGAGCTGCTCGAGACCGCCGAGGAGTCGCTCGACGCCCTCACGACGCTCGTCACCGACCTGCTCGACGTCTCCCGCGTGCAGGCCGGCGTCCTCGCGGTGTCCGCCGCGCCCACCGACCCGGCCGACGCGGTGCTCCCCGCGCTCGAGGAGCTGCGGCTCGGCCCGGACGACGTCGAGCTCGACCTCGACGCCGAGGGCACGCTCGTCGTCGCCGACGCCGTGCTGCTGCAGCGCGTCGTCGTGAACCTCGTCGCGAACGCGCAGCGGCACGCCCCGGCGGGCACGCGCGTGCGCATCGCGACGAGCGCGTTCGCAGGCCAGGTCGAGCTGCGGGTCGTCGACCACGGCCCCGGCATCCCGCCCGAGCGCCGCGACGACGTGTTCGTGCCCTTCCAGCGCCTCGGCGACACCGACAACACCGCCGGGCTCGGGCTCGGCCTCGCGCTCTCGCGCGGCTTCGTGGAGGGGATGGGCGGCACGCTCGAGGCCGAGGACACCCCGGGCGGAGGCCTCACGATGGTCGTGACGCTCGGCGCGGCCGCCGGCGCCGCGTCGTCCGACGACGACGCATCGGACGACGAGGAGGTGCGCGCATGAGGATCCTCATCGCCGACGACGACCCGCAGCTGCTGCGCGCGCTGCGCATCACCCTCGGCGCGAAGGGCTACGACGTCGTCACGGCCGGCGACGGCGCCGAGGCCGTGCGCGTCGCGATCGACGCGCATCCCGACCTCGTCATGCTCGACCTCGGCATGCCGCACCTCGACGGCGTCGAGGTCATCGCAGCCATCCGCGGCTGGTCGGCGACGCCCATCCTCGTCGTCTCCGGACGCACGGGCGCGGCCGACAAGGTCGAGGCGCTCGACGCCGGCGCCGACGACTACGTGACGAAGCCGTTCCAGATCGACGAGCTGCTCGCCCGCATCCGGGCGCTCACGCGCCGCATCCCCGCGCGGGAGGCCGACCGGGTCGTGGGGTTCGCCGACGTGCGCGTCGACCTCGCGGCCCGCACGGTGACGCGCGCAGGCGAGCCCGTGCGGCTCACCCCCACCGAATGGCAGATGCTCGGCCTGCTGCTGCGCAGCCCCTCGCGACTCGTCACGAGGCAGGCGCTGCTCGAGGAGGTGTGGGGCACGAGCGCCGTGCGCGACACGGGATACCTGCGCCTCTACGTCTCGCAGCTGCGCAAGAAGCTCGAGCCCGACCCCGCGCATCCGCGGCATCTGCTCACCGAGGCGGGCATGGGATACCGCTTCGAGCCCGGCTCGTCCAGCACCCCCGGCGACGCGGGCGACGACGACGCGGATGTGCGAGCCTTCGGCGCATGAGCCGCACCATCCTCGTCACCGGCGCGTCCGACGGCATCGGCGCCGTCGCCGCGCGACGCCTCGCCGACGCCGGGCACCGCGTGCTCGTCGCCGGCCGCTCCCCCGAGCGCACCGCATCCGTCGCCTCCGCGGTCGGCGGTCGGGCGTTCGTCGCCGATCTCGCACGCCTCGACGACGTCCGCGCGCTGGCGGCCGACGTGCTCGACGCCACCGGCGGCGAGCTCGACGTGCTCGTGAGCAACGCGGGCGGCATCCTCGGACGCCGCACGCTCACGGTCGACGGCAACGAGGCGACGATGCAGGTCAACCACCTCGCACCGTTCCTGCTGACGCACCTGCTCTCGGACGCGCTGCGCGCGGGCGATGGCCTCGTCGTGCAGACCGCGAGCGCCGCGCACCACTGGGCGAGCGTGCGCTCGGGACCGTTCGGCGTCGGCGACCCGACGATGCGACGCGGTCACACCCCGGCCCGGGCGTACGGCGCCGCGAAGCTCGCGAACGTGCTGTTCGCTCGTGGCGTCTCGTCGCATCTGCCGGGGCTGCAGGCCGTGTCGCTGCATCCCGGCGTCGTCGCGACCTCGTTCGGCTCCGGCTCGACGAGCGCGCTGCGGCTGCTGTACCGAGGTGCGCTGCGTCGGCTGCTGACGAGCGACGAGCACGCGGGCGAGACGCTCGCGCTGCTGGCCGCCGGATCGCCGGGCGCCGACTGGGTGCCGGGCGTCGCGTGGACGGACGGCGCCTACTACGACCAGCGCAGGCTCGGACGCGCCGCGCGGCGCACGCACGACCCCGCGCTCGTCGACGCGACGTGGCGCGTGAGCGCCGCCGCGGTGGGCCTGCGCTGACACGCGCTCGCACTCGGATCGCGCGCGTCGTTCCCATTCGGGCCCTTCCACCCCTAGGCTGGGTGCACGGGCCCGGCTTCTTGGGTCCGCTCGAGGGCCATTTCGCCGGCGTCGTCCGGCAGCGTCGATGGCTGTCGCTGCAGACTCTGCGACGCCCGACCATCCGCCCATCCCGCGATCAGCCCCCGTGGCATCGCCCATCGACTCGTCGCACGTCCCGTGCGACGGAACCGCATCGAACATGCATCGCTGCGACACCCGGTCGGCACCCGCCGACCACGAACGAAGGAAAATGACATGGCTACTGGCACTGTCAAGTGGTTCAGCTCCGAGAAGGGCTTCGGCTTCATCGCTCCCGACGACGGCACCGCCGACGTCTTCGCGCACTTCAGCGCGATCGAGGGCTCCGGCCGTCGCGACCTGTACGACGGCCAGGCCGTCGAGTTCGACACCGAGCAGGGCCAGCGCGGCCTGCAGGCGACGAACATCCGCGCTCTCTGAGCCGAACCGCTCGCACGACGGGCCCGCATCCTCTCGAGGATGCGGGCCCGTCGCTCGTCGCAGGGCACCTCGCCGGGGCGACGCGCCAGCGCGTCAGGCGATGCGCCGCAGCAGCACGACCGCGTCGTCGAGCGTCGCGTCGGAGCCGTCGGGCGCTGTGACGGCGCGCGTGCGCACCTCGGCGACGTCGACGGCCCATGCGGCGCCGAGCGCGAGCTCGTCGACGATCTCCTGCGGGCTCGGCAGCGCGTGGTGGCCCGCGTGCATGGAGGCGGGCGCCCACGACGGCGTGGCCGCGTGCGCGACGACGAGCACGCGACCGCCCACGGCGACGTGCGCCGCCTGCGCGCGCACGATGGCGCCGCGATCGAGGAGCACGGGCGACTGCAGGAAGCTCGCCGTCACGAGGTCGATCTCGCCGCCCGGCTCCCAGGTGGCGAGGTCGGCGGCGACGGCGTCGACGCGGTCCGCGACGCCGGCGCGCTCGGCCGCCTGGCGCGCGCGGGCGACGGCGGTCGGCGCGATGTCGACGCCCGTCACGTGCCACCCCTGCTGGGCGAGCCACACGACGTCGCCGCCCTCGCCGCATCCGAGGTCGACGGCCCGCCCCGGCTCGAGCGGGCCGACGACGTCGACGAGCGCGGCGTTCGCGTGGCCCGACCAGTGGCGCCTGGCGGCGTAGCGCTCCTCCCAGTAGGCGGCGGGCGCGACGTCCGGCCGCGGCTCGGCGTCGCGCGCCTGCACCGCGAGCGCCTCGGCCGCGTCGACGCCGACGAGCATGGCGTTGGCCCCGCCGCCCGCCATCGACCCCGCACCCATCGCGAGCGGCACGTTGCCGAACGGCACGACGACGTTGCCGGCGGCGAGGATGCGCGGGTGGCTCGTCATGCCCATGGCGTCGACGGCGAGCACGCTGCCCGCCGGGCCCTCGGAGCGCGCGAGGCCGAGGTGCGCGACCGCGGCGTCGTGCGGCACGAGCGTCGCGGCGGTGAAGATCGCGTCGACGGGGTGCTTGGCGCCGTCGACCGTGCGCACGTGGTCGATCGCCGTGCCGGCGCCCACGACCTCGGCGACCTCGGCGGCGACGACGCGGATGCCGCGGGCTCGGATGCGCTGCAGGGCCTCCTGCGGCAGCTCGCCCGCGGCGTGCACGAAGGCCACGACGTCGTCGCTCCACTGCCGCAGCAGCTCGACCTGGTGCAGGCTCGCCGGGCTCGTCGCGAGCACGCCGATCGTGCGATCGCGCACCTCCCAGCCGTGGCAGTAGGGGCAGTGCAGCACGGTGACGCCCCAACGCTCGGCGAGGCCCGGGATGGGTGGCAGCGCGTCGGTGACGCCCGTCGCGAGCACGACCGCGCGAGCGTGGATGCGCGCGCCGTCGGCGAGGGTCGCGACGAGGTCGCCGAGCGGTGCGTCCGCGTCGGCGGGGTCGATGCGCACGGCGTCGCCGGAGCGGACCTCGACGCCGTACGCGGCGATCTCGGCGCGGCCGCGCTCGAGGAGCTCGGCCGGGTCGATGCCGTCGTGGCCGAGCACGCCGTGCATGTGGGCGGCGAAGCGGTTGCGGGGGCTGCCCGCGTCGAGCACCAGGGTGCGGCGTCGGGCGCGGCCGAGCATGAGGGCTGCGGAGAGGCCTGCGGCCCCACCACCGAGCACGAGGGCGTCGTAGCGATCTTCCATGCCTCCACCATGCGGTCGAGCATGACAAGATGGCAAGTGTGCTTGCAGAAACGGCAAGTGCGCTCGTGGACGACGATCAGGAGGATGCATGGATGCGCTCGACCAGGTCGGCGCACGGCTGCGCGCGGCGCGCCAGGCGCGCGGCTGGACCCTCGACGACCTCGCGGGCCGCGCCCGCATGTCGGCGAGCACGCTGTCGCGCCTCGAGTCGGGCAAGCGGCAGGCATCGCTCGAGCTGCTGCTGCCCCTCACGACCGAGCTCGGCATCCGCATCGACGACCTCGTGACGCGCGAGCAGCCCGACCCACGGGTCCAGCGCCCCGTCGTCCGCCGCGACGGCATGGTGCTCGCGCCGCTGTCGCGCGAGCGGTCGAAGGTGCAGGCGCTCAAGGTCACGTACCTCCCCGGCCACGAGTGCGGCGAGCCGCGGGTGCACGATGGCTACGAGTGGCTGTACGTGCTGTCGGGTCGGCTGCGCCTCGTGCTCGGCGATCGCGACATCGTGCTCACACGCGGCGAGGCCGCGGAGTTCGACACGTCGGTGCCGCACATGATGACGGTCGTCGGCTCGCGTCCCGTCGAGGTGCTGAGCATCTTCGACGAGACGGGAGCGCGCATGCAGACCCACACGGCGGTCGCCGCATCCGAGGCCTAGCCGATCGATCCACGGCGAGTTCATCCACTCGTCATGTGCGATGCGTAGATTCGGGGTACCCCGCCCGCGTCGGTCGCAGCATCGCCGCGCGCCGCTCGCGGTGGGCCTCCCTTCCACCCGAGAGGAACCCTCCATGCCCGCTCGCAGACGCGTGGCCGCCACCGCGGCCCTCGCCACCGCAGCCCTCCTCGCCGCCCCCGCGGCAGCCACCGCGGCACCGCCGCCCGGCGGCGTCACCCTCACCGTCATGGCGACGACCGACGTCCACGGCCACGTCGCCGACTGGGACTACTTCCGGAACGCGCCGTACGAGGCGGAGGATGCGCTGGGCCTCGCCCGCATCGGCACCGCGATCGACGAGGTGCGCGCCGAGCAGGGCGAGGAGTCGGTCGTCGTGGTCGACAACGGCGACGCGCTGCAGGGCACGCCCTTCACCTACCTCTACGGGTACGGCGACGAGCGCGAGTCGGTGCTCGCGGGCGAGATCGACCACCCGATGGCGCAGGCGTTCGACGCCATCGGCACCGACGTGCAGGTCGTCGGCAACCACGAGTACAACTACGGCCTCGACCTGCTGCGCGCCTACGACGAGGACCTCGACGCTCCCCTGCTCGGGGCGAACGTCATCGACGTCGCCACCGGCGAGCCGTACCACAAGCCCTACGAGGTCGTGGAGCGCGTCATCGACGGCCAGACGGTGCGCGTCGGCGTGCTCGGACTCGTCACGCCCGGCGTGCGCGTGTGGGATCGGCAGTTCGTCGACGGCGTGCTCGAGTTCCAGGACATGGTGACGGCCGCGCAGGAGTGGGTGCCGCAGGTGGCCGCCGAGTCCGACGTCGTCGTCGTGCTCGCCCACACCGGCCAGGGCACCATCGACGACGCCGCCTACGACCCGACGGTGCTGCCCGAGGACGTCGCGGGCAACATCGCGCGCATGGTGCCGGGCATCGACGTGCTCGTCGCCGGCCACAGCCACCGCGACGAGCCGCAGACCGTGGTCACGAACGCCGCCGGCGAGCAGGTGCTCATCACGCAGCCCGCGTACTGGGGCACCTCGGTGAGCGAGGTCACGCTCGAGCTCGCGCCGACGGCCGACGGGTTCGAGGTCTCGTGGGATGCGGGCTTCGCGCCCGTCGTCACCCCCCACTACGGCCGCGACATCGCGACCGAGTCGCAGGCGGTGCTCGACGCGATCGGCGACGAGCACCAGGCCGCGATCGACTACGTGAACACCCCCGTCGCGCAGTCGACCGAGGCGCTCCCCGCTGCCACGTCGCGCTACGAGGACACCGCGATCATCGACTTCATCAACCAGATCCAGCTCGACACCGTCGAGGCGGCGCTCGACGGCACCGAGTGGGCCGACACGACCGTCATCGCGCAGGCCTCGCCGTTCTCGCGCACGGCGCAGTTCCCGCAGGGGCAGGTGACGATCCGCGACATCGCAGGCCTCTACATCTACGAGAACACCCTCACGGGCGTCGAGCTCACCGGCGCGCAGCTGCGCGACTACATGGAGCACTCCGCGCGCTACTTCGTGCAGACCGAGGTCGGCGCCGAGTTCGACCCCGAGACGGGCACGAACGCCGCCTACCCCGACCGCCCCGAGGGCGTGCCGGACTACAACTACGACGCCATCACGGGCCTCGACTACGTCATCGACGTGTCGCAGCCCGTGGGATCGCGCATCGTGGGCCTCGCGCACCCCGACGGCACGCCCGTCGCCGACGACGACGTCTTCGTGATGGCGGTGAACAACTACCGTCAGTCCGGCGGCGGTGGCTTCCCGCACGTCGCCGCGGCGCCCGTCGTCTACGACGAGCGCCTCGAGATCCGGCAGCTGCTCATCGACTGGGCGAGCGAGCGCGGCACGATCGCCCCGGCCGACTTCTTCGTCGAGAACTGGTCGCTCACGACCGACGCGTCGGCGATCCCGACCGACCCGCCGGTCGACCCGCAGCCGAGCGAGCCGACGCCGTCCGAGCCCGCGCCCTCGTCGCCTGCGCCCACCGGCGGCGCCGGAGACGACGTCGCACCGGGCGCCGGCTCGGCTGGCTCGGGCGGCTCGCTGCCGCAGACGGGTGCCGAGGGCTCGGTGGCGATGCTCGTCGCCGCGGTGCTCGCGCTGCTCGCGGGCGGCCTGCTGCTGACGCGTCGCCGCACGACGCAGGGCTGACGCTCGCGCACTCGCGCAGCGACGACGGCGGCGGGCCAGGCTGGTGCCTCGGCCCGCCGTCGTCTGCGGGTGGGGCTGCAGGGGCATCGCCTCGACGGCTGGTCGAGCGCCCGCGCAGCGCCGACGCGCCTACCCGACGTTGCGGCGGATGGATCCCCGGGCGACGAGGCGTGCGTGCTGCAGGAAGGTGGGCTCCGCGGTGGCGCTCGCGCGGAAGGCGAGCTCGACGAGCGCGTCGACCATGGGGCCCGTGGTCTCGAGGGCGACGGTCGCGACGGGGCGCGGCACGGCGTGGTCGCGCACGAGCGCGTCGACGACGGGCGCGGCGATCTCCGACCAGTGGCACCGCTCGCGGTCGGCGCCGAGGTCGATGCGGTCGCCGAGGCCGACGGAGCGCACCCCGGGCTCGGCGCGGTAGTGCTGGGCGACGGCGTCGACGAACGCGTCGATCGTCTGCTCGAGCGTGGGCTGCCCGAGGCGGAAGGCGTCGTCGAGGCGCCGGGTGAGGCGCTCGCGGCTGCGACGGCCGAGCTCGACGAGGATGGCGACGCGGTCGGGGAAGTACCGGTAGACGCTGCCGATCGCGAGCCCCGTGGCCTGCGCGATCGCCGCGGTCGTGAGGCGCTCGGCGCCCCGCTCGGCGACGATCCGCGCGGCGGCGTCGACGATCTGCGCCATGCGGCGTGCAGCGACCGGGGTGAGCGGGGCGCGCGGCACGTCCGCGGCGTCGGTGGACATGGTCATGGTTCGTGACACGAGATACCTCCGAGACGACGACGAGCAGCGGATGCCGAACGTGACGTCTCGCGTGCGATCTGTCCCCCGAAGCCGAGTCGAGCCCTCCTCAGCGCGTCGCGTACCGCAGGTGCACCAGGCCGCTGTCGAAGGCGCGATGCTCGAGCAGCCTCAGGTCGAGCCGCCTGCCGCGCGGCAGCAGGGGCGTGCCGCCGCCGACGGCCGTCGACGTCATGAAGACGTGGATCTCGTCGACGAGCCCGGCGTCGATGGCCTGCGCCGCGAGGGTCGGCCCGTCGATCGTGAGGTCGACGGCGGACGCCGCCTTGAGGGCTCGCACCGCGTCGGGATCGAAGCGCCGCTCGACGCGGGTGCGCTCGCTCGAGACCTCCTGCAGCGTCGTCGAGTACACGACCTTCTCGGCCGCGCGCCAGTCGCGGCCGTAGTCGAGGATGTGCTGCGGCACGTCGGCCTGCAGGTGCACCGTCTCCCAGAAGACCATCGTCTCGTACATGCGCCTGCCGTAGAGGTAGGTGCCGACGTCGCGGAAGAGGTCGCCGACGTAGGTGTGCACCTCCTCGTCCTCGGCGCCGCGCCCGAGGTCGCCCTCGTCGGCGACGGCGAAGCCGTCGAGCGACGTGATCATGCCGTACAGCAGCCTCGCCATGCGAGGACGCTACGCCCGCCCCGGCCGGCGGTCCAGCATCCGATCAGACGAAGCCCTCCATGGCGTGCGGCACGTAGTGCTCCTCGAGGCGGCGCAGCTCGTCGTCGGTGAGCTCGAGCTCGGCTGCGGCGACCGCGTCGTCGAGGTGCTGCATGCGGGTGGCGCCGACGATGGGCGACGAGACGACGGGTTGCGCGAGCACCCAGGCGAGCGCGACCTGGGCGGGGCGCACCTCGCGCTCGGCTGCGATGGCGAGCACGGCATCCACGATGCGCCGGTCGGAGTCCTCGGCCTGCTGGTAGAGGCGCGGGGCGAGGGCGTCGGTCGCGAAGCGGGCCGACTGCTCGTCCCACGGGCGGGTGAGCTTGCCGCGCGCGAGCGGGCTCCACGGCAGCGCCCCCACGCCGGAGTCGGTGCAGAACGGGTACATCTCCCGCTCGTCCTCGCGCGTGAGCAGGTTGTACTGCGCCTGCATCGAGATGAAGCGGGTCCAACCGTGCAGCTGCGCCGTGTGCTGCAGCTTCGCGAACTGCCAGGCCCACATCGACGAGGCGCCGATGTAGCGCACCTTGCCCGAGCGCACGAGGTCGTCGAGCGTCTGCAGCGTCTCCTCGATCGGCACCGTCGGGTCGAAGCGGTGGATCTGCAGCAGGTCGACGTAGTCGGTGCCGAGGCGACGCAGGCTCGCGTGCGTGGACTCGAGGATGTGGCCGCGCGACAGGCCGCGACCGTTGACGCCCTCGCGCATGGGGAAGAAGACCTTCGTCGCGATCACGACGTCCTCGCGGGTCGCGAAGTCGGCGAGGGCGCGGCCGACGATCTCCTCCGAGCGGCCGGCCGAGTACGAGTTCGCCGTGTCGAACGACGTGAAGCCCAGCTCGAGGGCGCGGCGGATGAAGCCGCGCGACTCCTCCTCCGGCAGCGTCCATCCGTGGTTGCCGACGTCCGGCTCTCCGAAGCTCATGCAGCCGAGCGTCACCCTCGACACCTCGAGGCCGCTCGCGCCGATCCTGGTCCGCTCCATCGCCACTCCCTCGTCGACCGTCGACACGACCCTAGCGAGCGCACGCCACGCCCCGTGCTGCTGCTCGTCGGCCGCGCGCGTCAGCCGAGCGTGCGACGGATGACGAAGGCGCGGTCGCCCGTCTCGGCGTCGACGAGCGGCAGGCCGTGCCGCTCGTAGAAGCGCTGCGCGTCGACGTCGGGCTCGTCGACCTCGACCTCGAGCTCGGTCGCGCCGCGTCGCGTCGCCTCCTCGACGACGAGCGCGAGCACGCTCGCGCCGATGCCGCCACCGCGCGCATCCGGCTCGACGTACAGCTCGTCGAGCAGCGCCACCGTGCCCGACCACACGTTGACGCGCAGCGTGACGAGGCCGACGGCGTTCGGCGGCGAGCCGGCGACGACCGCGAACGCGTCGTCGCGCGGCAGCAGCGTCGCGAGGCGCTCGGCGAGCACCTCGGCGCGCGGCGTCGGAGCCTCGAACTCCGTGTTGAACGCATGGAGCAGGCGTGCGACGTCGCGTGCGTCGGCGAGCGTCGCGAGCCGAGCCTCATCGCCTGCCATGGCATGACGATAGCCCCGCACGACGATGCGGCGGCATCCCGTGGTGGGATGCCGCCGCATGTGCTGCACAGGGAGCTAGCGCCCGAGGAAGGGCACGACGAGCAGCAGGAGCGTGACGACGGGGCCGATGACGACCATCGACAGGCCCCACGTCGCGAGGTGCCGGTACAGGCGCGGGCGGTCGTCCTCGTGCCCGGAGGCGACGATCGTCGCACCCGTCGTGCCGAACGGCGCGCAGTCGACGAGCGACGCCGAGATGGCGAGGGCGTAGATGAAGCCCGTCATCTCGAGGCCGCCACCGGGCACGAGCAGCGGCACGGCGAGCGGGATGAGCGCGCCGATGATGCCGATCGTCGACGCGAACGCCGACACGAGCGCCGCGATGACGCACATGACGAACGCGGCGATGAGCGGCACGCTCACCGAGCGCGCGACCTCGCCGAGCTGGTCGATCGCACCGAGGCGCGTGAGCACGCCCACGTAGGTGATGATGCCGCCGAGCAGCAGGATCGTGTTCCAGTCGATCATCCCGAGCGCGCGCTTGCCGACCTTCGGGTCGACGAGGGCGAGCAGCACCGCGAGGGTGAGGGCGACGGCGCCGAGGTTGAGGTCGATCTCGAGCATCGTGACGGTCGCGAAGCCGACGATGAGCACGGGGATCGCGATGAGGGTGAGCAGGCCGTAGCCGCTGAGCCGCACGGGGGCCTCGGTCTCGGTGCGGGTCGCGGTCGCGACGGCGGTGCGACCGCCCGAGCCGAGCGGCGCATCCTCGGCCGCGGCGGCCTTCGCGGCACGGCCGCGCGCGATGAGCTCGCGGCCGCCGAACATGAGGAACGCGACCGACGACACGAGCAGGTTGATGCCGATCGAGAGGCCGAACATCAGCGCGGGGTCGTACGCGATGTCGGCGGTGCTCGCGACGGTCATGACCGTGATGCCGACGATGCTCGTCGGGGCGAGCGCCCCGCCGACGATCGCCGACGACATGAAGATGCCCATCATCGTCGAGTGGATGCGGTGCTTGTGCGCGAGCGACATCGCGATCGGCACGATCGTGAAGGCCGCGTGCGACGTGCCGAGGCACGCGACGAGCGTGCCGACGAGCAGCATGGCCCACGGGATGAGCGCGACGCGGTCGCCGATGAGGCGCACCGAGCGGTCGACGAGCCAGTCGACGGCGCCGACCGTGCGGGCGATGCCGAACAGGTAGGTGATGCCGAGCAGGATGAGCAGCGCGTCGACGGGGAAGCCGCCGAGCACGTCGTCGAGCGGCTCGCCGACGACGAGCACGCCGACGAGCAGCGCGGCGACGAGCGCGAGCGCCCCCATGTGGACGCCGCGGATCGCCGAGATGGCGAACACCGCGACGAGGACGAGGAGGGCGATGACCTCGATCATGCGCGTGCCTCGGCGGCTCGCTCGGGGGTGGGTGGCAGGTGCATCGTCGTCGATCTCCTCGGTGCGGTGCTGGGGTGGGATGGGATGGGGGTGGTGGTGCGGCGTCGTGCCGCTGGCGCCGCTCGCTCGACGCGTCGAGCCTCGTGCCGTCGGCGCCGGCGGCTCGACGCGTCAGGCGCCGAGCGCCAGGCCCGTGCGGTAGGCCTCGAGCGCACCGGCTGGCACGCCGTCGAGGTCGGCGAGCGACACGAGCTCGCCTGCGGGCACGTCGCGCAGGAGGCGCGCGCCGGACAGCAGGTAGTAGGGCGCGATGGCTCCGGAGTCGGGGGCGACGAGCACGGGTGCGACGCCGGCGATCTCGTGGTGGTGGCCCTCGACGCGGAAGGTCGTGCCCGCGGCGAGCGCATCCGTCGAGCGCGCGGCCATGATCGTGTGCTGGCGCGGCTCGCGGAGCGTCGCCGTGCCGTCGACGGCTGCGGCGATCGTGAGCGGCGTCTCGATGCCCATGTAGTGGTACGGCCAGTAGATGGCGGCGAAGTCGCCCGAGCGCGAGACGACGTGTCCCTTGCCGCGCAGCGTCTCCCACGTGACGGGATCGCCCGTGCGCACGATGACGAAGACGCCGCCTGCGAAGGATGCCTCGCCCGGCAGGCGCAGCATCGAGAAGACGTCGACGGCGCCCGTGCGCTCGATGAGGCCGCCTGCGTCGCGCGTCGCGTAGACGTCGGCGAGCTCGTCGGGCCGCACGACGGGGTAGTGCATGCCCTCGATGTCGGCGACGGCGCCCGTGTACAGCGACACGACGTTCATCTCGCACGCGTCGGCGGCGGCGGAGCGCTTCAGGCTCGCCACCTGGGCGGCGCGCGCGTCGAGGGTCGCCCGCACGTCGTCGCCCAGCCGCAGGTGCTCGGCGAGGCCGGGTGCGTCGATCGTCGTGCCCGCCTGGTCGACGACGCCCGTCGCGGGGTCGAACCGCAGGTCGTACTCGCTCGACTTGCCGAGCGCGACGATCTCGAAGCCGCAGGCGAGCACCCAGTCGACGAGCCGCAGGAGGTCGGCGGGCTGGTCGCCGTCGCCGGGCAGGTACGCGAGGCCCTTGGCCCGGGCCTTGGCGGCGAGCGCGACGCCTGCGACCGACTCGATCTCCTTCGAGACCATGACGACGTGCACGCCGTGCTCGAGCGCCGCGTCGGCGTAGGCGTGGCCGGCCTCGATGCGGCCCGTCGCCTCGACGAGCACGTCGATCGAGTCGAGGTCGATCGCGGCGCCGTCTGCGACGAGCGCGAGGCGGCCCTCGCCGACGGCGGCTGCGGTCTCGGCGGTGGATGCGGGGGTCGCGACGCGATCGGCGTCGACGCCGAGCTCGGCGAGCATGCGCGTGACGCCGGCGACGTCGGGGTCGACGAGCTGCACGGCCTCCATGTCGGGCAGGCGGCGCAGCTGGTCGAGCAGCGTGCGACCGTAGCCGCCGTTCGCACCCGTGAGGGCGACGCGGATGGGCGTGCTGCGCCGGGGCGCGATGCTTCGGATCACCATCGTTCCTGATTCGTCGTCGAGGTCGATCGCCATGGGAGGCGAGCGACGCCAACCATAACGCAGTTTCACATCCTGTCAACAATCGTCACAGATCATCACGTAGAGTGGATGCCGTCACCGGCGATGGGCCGATGGCCGAGCCGCCCCGACCCCTGGAGCCCCATGCACATCGGAGCCGTCGCAGACGACTTCACGGGCGCGACCGACCTCGCGACCACGCTGCAGGCACGCGGCATGCGCGCCGCCGTCGTCGTCGCCGACCGCCCGGTCGACGCCGCCGAGCTCGAGCATCTCGACGCGGTCGTCGTCGCCCTGAAGTCGCGCACCGCCCCCGTCGCCGAGGCGGTCGCAGACTCCATCGCCGCCCTCGAGCGCGTGCTCGGGTGGGGCGCCGACCGCGTCTTCGTGAAGTACTGCTCGACCTTCGACTCGACCGACGAGGGCAACATCGGACCGGTGCTCGACGCCGTGCGCGATCGCCTCGGCGTCGATCGCACGGTCGTCGTGCCCTCGTTCCCCGCGAACGGGCGCACGGTCGAGGGCGGCGAGCTGCGGGTGCACGGTGCGCTGCTCGAGGAGTCGCCCATGCGCCACCACCCGCTCACCCCCATGACGCGTTCGCGCGTGCGCGACCTGCTGCAGCCGCAGACGCCGACGCCCGTCGACGAGATCGGCCTCGACGTCGTGCGCGAGGGCGCGGATGCGCTGCGCGCCGCGATCGACGCCGCACGCCCCGGCTACCTCGTCGTCGACGCCGTCACCGACGGCGACGTGCGCACGATCGCCGAGGCGACCGAGCACCTGCGCCTGCTCTCCGGCGGGGCGGCGCTCGGCGCGGGCATCGACGCCACGGGCGGTCACGGCGCGACCCCGCTGCCGACCTCCACGAGCGGACGACTCGTCGTCGCGGGCTCCGCATCCGAGGCGACGCGCGGCCAGGTGGCCGCCGCGGTCGCCGCCGGTCACGCGACGCTGCGCGTCGACGTGGACGCGGCGCTCGCCGACGCCGACGCCGAGGCCGAGCGCATCGCCGCATGGGTGCGCTCGCTCGACGCCGCCTCGCTGCCCGTCGTCTACTCGGTCGGCGACCTCGCCGACGTGCGCGACGACGCCGGCGGCGCAGCCGCAGCCGCCGTCGAGCAGGTGCTCGCGGGCCTCGTGGCCCGGCTCGTGCGTGCAGGCGACGTCGACCGCGTCGTCGTCGCAGGCGGCGAGACGAGCGGCGCCGTCGTGCAGGCGCTCGAGGTCGGGTTGCTGCGCATCGGCCCGCAGCTCGCACCCGGCGTGTGCTGGAGCGGCGTCACGACGCCCGAGGGCCGCGACGTCGCCATCGTGCTGAAGAGCGGCAACTTCGGCGCACCCGACCTGTTCTCGACCGCGTGGGAGGCCCTCGCATGAGCACGGCATCCACCGATCGAGCGCCGCTCGACGACGCCGCGCGCGCGCTCGTCGACGCCGGCCGAGCGCTCGTCGACGCCGGCCTCTCCCCCGGCTCCTCCGGCAACCTCTCGGTGCGGGTCGGCGACCGCATCCGCATGACGGGCACGGGGGCGAGCCTCGGCGCGCTCGACGCGGCCTCGCTGTCGACGCTCGACGCCGCCGGCACCCTGCTCGAGGGCGCGCGGGCGTCGAAGGAGGTGCCGCTGCACCTGGGCATGTACGCGCGCGACGCACGCCACGCGGCCGTCGTGCACGTGCACTCGCCGTACGCCGTCGCGCTGTCGTGCCTCGCGCCCTGGTCGGACGAGTCGGCGATCCCGCCGCTGACGCCCTACGTGCTCATGCGCGTCGGCCAGGTGCCGCTGCTGCCGTTCGCGGCGCCGGGCGACGCGGCGCTCGGCGCGCTCGTGGCCGACTGCCCGCATCCGTTCCGCGGCGCGCTGCTCGCGAACCACGGCGCGATCGTCGCCGGGGAGGATCTCCCGACCGCCGTGACCGCCGCGATCGAGCTCGAGGAGGCGTGCCGCATCGCCGTGCTCACGGCGGGCGCCGAGCGTCGGCTCATCGCCCCCGAGCAGGTGCGCGAGATCGCCGACCGCTGGGGCATGCCGTGGACCGGGTCGTACGGCGCCTCCGAGGCCTCGCGCTCGTAGGCTGGCGGCACCCGCATGTCGACGAGGAAGGGGCCGCTCGTGAGCGAGGCAGCACCGCTGATCCCCGAGCAGCGCCGCGAGTCGATCGTGCAGCATCTGCAGCGCGAGCGCGTGCTGTCGTTCCGACAGCTCACCGAGCTGCTGGGCGTGAGCCACATGACGGTGCGCCGCGACGTGGCCGTGCTCGAGGAGCAGGGACGCGTCGCCTCGACGCCCGGTGGCGCCAAGCTCGCGCCGCGGCTGCTGGCCGAGCCGAGCCGCGAGGTGAAGGCGGGCGTCGACGTCGCGGCGAAGGATGCGATCGCGCGCGTCGCGGCCGCCTTCGTGCGCGACACCATGACGATCTACCTCGACGCGGGCACGACGATGCAGGCGATGCGGCCGTACCTGCAGGACGTCGCCGACCTCACCGTCGTCACGAACGACCTCGCGACGGTCGAGGCCTTCCTCGACCATCCCTCGATCGACCTCATCGCCGTCGGTGGCCGCGTCGAGCGCTCGAACCTGTCGACGATGGGACGCCTGGCACGGCTCGTGCTCTCGGAGCTCTCGATCGACGTGGCGTTCGTCTCCTCGTCGTCGTGGGATCTGCAGCACGGCGTGACGACGCCCGTCGAGGCGAAGGTCGAGGCGAAGCGCGCGGCGATCGACGTCGCCGAGCGGTCGGTGCTCGTCGCCGACGCGTCGAAGTACGGACGCTTCGCGAAGTACCGCGCGCTGCGGCTCGACGAGGTCGACGCCGTCGTGACGGATGCGGCGCTCGACCCCGCCGCCGCCGGCGACCTGCAGGCGGCGGGGCTCGACCTGCGGCTCGCGGGCTGACGCCGCAGCGCCGTCGCGTCCGCTGCGCCGTCGCGCCCGCTGCGCCGTCGCGCCCGCTGCGCCGTCGCGCCCGCGGCGCGTCGCGTCCGCTGCGCCGTCGCGCCCGCGGCGCGTCGCGTCCGCGGCGTCGTCGCGTCCCTCAGGCGCCCGCCTCGTCGCTCCACCGCAGCAGCGCGACGGGCTCGCGCGGCGGGCGGTCGTCGCGCGGCGCGTCCGGCGCAAGGGGCTCGTCGTCGACGACATGCACCGTCGCCCCACCGAGGATCGCGGCGCGCGCGAGCGCCTCGCCGGCATCCACCGTGGCGATCGCCGTCGCGTCGCCCGGCTCCGCGTCGCCGCCCGCGACCCACGGGGCGCCGTCGAGCACGTCGAGGCAGCGGCCCGTCTCGGCGTGGCGCGCGTCGAGCACGAGCTCGGCGACCTGCGCGCGTTGCAGCGCGTGCACGACCTCATCGACGCCGTGCGCGCCCGCGGCACCGTCGCGCGCCGCAGCGCGATCGTGCACGCGCTCGACCTCTGCGCGCCGATGCGCGTCGACCGCCGACGCGATCGCGGCGTCGAGCGCCTCCGAGCCCGCCCCGTCGGCACGCGTGTGCGCGTCGACCTCGACGAGCAGCTCGGCGCTCGCCGACGCGAGCCGCTCGCGCAGCAGCTGCCTCGCCCGCACGTCACCAGCAGCGACGACGAGCCGCGGTCGATGCTCGCGCACCAGCCGGTCGACGACGGCCGCGACCTGCGCCTGCGTCGCCGCCCACACCTCCTCGACGTAGTGCTGGTACTTCGCGTCGCCGAGGCCGCCCGTCGAGACCTTCTGCAGCTCGTCGTCGCGCCCGACGACCTCCTCGACCACGTCGGGCTCCGGCGCACCGGCCGTCTCGAGCCGCACCTGCGCACCCTCGCGGCCCGTCTCGACCACGACGACGCGCACGGCGCCGGCGCGCTGGCGCAGGAGCGGCAGGATGCGCGGCACGGCACCGTGCTCGATCGCCTCGCCCTCGACGCGGGCGCCCGCGAAGTGCTCGTCGACGACGACCTCGCCGTCGCGCACCGCGACGTAGCGCGTCGACGGGCTCGGCACCCGCGACTCGGCCGCGAGCGCCGCGACCACGGCATCCACGTCGCCCTGCGGCGCACCTGCCGCCGCGAGCCGCTCGACGAGCGCCCGCTCGCGCGCATCCTCCGTCGACCGCGGCTGATCCCCGGGGCCGTCGACGTACGCGATCGTCCATCCCGAGCGCCCCGCGCCATCCGGCGCCTCGCCCTCGAGGATCGACTGCAGCTCGGCCAGGTCACGCATGGGTCTCCTCGTCGTCGATGTCCGAGCGACCCTACGAGAGGGGCCGTGCGGCGCTCGCGGGGGTTGACCCTCGACCGGTCGTCCGAGAGGCTGGAGGGCGGCGCCGGCGGATGCGACGACGAGGTCCTCTGCCGGGGTCGACGGCCGGATGCGGCAGGATCGAGGGGTCCCTCCCCCCGCCGACCGAGGAGCCCGATGCCGCCGTCCAGCCGCAGCCGCGACCGTGGTCGCGACCCGCAGCCGTCGTTCCAGCGCAACGCGCTCGTGCCCGGCATCCTCGGTGCCGTCGCATGCTTCGTCGGGCCGGCGCTCGCCGGGCAGGAGCCGTACGCGGCCGTGCTCCTCGTCGTCGCGATCCTCGCGCTCATCCAGGCGTACTTCGCCGGCCAGGCAGGGCACTGGTGGTGGGTGCCCGTCTTCGGCGCGATCGCGGTCGCGTGGAACCCCGTGTTCCCGTTCGACCTCGAGGGACCGTGGTGGACGGGAGCGCACGTCGTCGCCGGCGTCCTCTTCCTCACGGCGGGCGCGCTCGTGCGGTCCCCCAGGGACGACTGAGGCGGAATCCCCGCGCCGCATCGACGGTTGACCACCGCATGACCGACCCGCAGGCTCCCGTCGCCGTGCTCGAGCTGTTCTCGACGTCGTTCTGCGGTGCCTGCAGGCAGACCCGCGCCGTGCTCGATCGCGCTGCGACGCTGCTGCCCGGCACCGTCGTCGTGGAGCACGACCTCGCGTTCGAGCCCGAGCTCGGCGAGTCGCTGTCGATCACCCGGTCCCCCACGACCATCGTGCGCTCCGCGACCGGCGAGGAGCTGCTGCGCGCGGCGGGCGTGCCCTCCGTGCCGCAGGTGCTCGTCGCCGCCGAGCGCGCGCTCCACCCCTAGCGCATGAGCGCCCTGCGGGCACATGCCGTTCGAGGACTGTGCGTACGGGCGTAAAATGGTCGCTCTTGACCCATGCGAGCCGAGGGCTCGCTCGACGGAGGTCCCGTGGCCGGCAACGCCACCACCAGATTCGAGAACGCGTCCCTGCTGTCGGTCGCGAGCACCCTGCCCAGCAAGGTGACGACGTCCGACGACATCGAGGAGCGGCTCGCACCAGCCCTGCGCAGGCTCCGGCTGCGCAAGGGCATGCTGCGTCGCGTCGCCGGCGTGCTCGAGCGACGCAACTGGATCGACGGCGAGTCGACCGACGAGGCGACGATCGACGCCGGGCGGCGCGCGCTCGCGCAGGCCGGCGTCGACGCGAGCGAGGTGGGGCTGCTCGTCAACACGTCGGTGACGCGCAAGCACCTCGAGCCGTCGGTCGCCGTGCGACTGCACCACGGCCTCGGGCTGCCGTCGTCGGCCATCAACTTCGACGTCGCGAACGCGTGCCTCGGCTTCGTCAACGGCATGAGCCTCGCCGCGAGCCTCGTCGACTCCGGCCAGGTGCGCTACGCGATGGTCGTGAACGGCGAGGACGCCGACGAGATCCAGACGAACACCGTCGAGCGCCTGCTGGCGTCCGACGGCGACCGCGAGGCGTTCATGAGCGAGTTCGCCTCGCTCACCCTCGGCTCGGGATCCGCCGCCGCGGTCATCGGGCGCAGCGACGAGCACCCCGACGGCCATCGCATCCTCGGCGGCGTCACGCGCGCCGCGACGCAGTTCCACGACCTGTGCGTCGGCAGCGTCGACGGCATGTTCACCGACGCGAAGGCGCTGCTGAAGGGCGGGCTCGACCTCGTCGTCTCCGCCTGGAAGGAGGCGGCGCCCGAGTGGGACTGGGCGACCATGGATCGCTACATCACGCATCAGGTGTCGTCGGTGCACACGAACGCGATCGTGAAGGCGGCGCACCTCGACCGCGACCGCGTGCCCGTCACGTACCCGCAGCTCGGCAACGTGGGCCCCGCATCCATCCCCATCACGCTCGACCAGCAGCAGTCCACGCTCGCGAAGGGCGATCGCGTGCTGCTCATGGGCGTCGGATCCGGGCTCAACACGGCGATGATGGAGCTCGCGTGGTGACCCACGCGGCACCGGGCACGGGGATGCCGCGCGCATGACGCAGCCCGCCTCGCTGCCGCCCGAGGGCTTCCCCGGTCTCGACCCGCGGTGGAGCCGCATCGTCGAGACCGACGGCCGCGGACTCGACGAGGGGCGCCGCCGCCGGTGGCACTGCCTCGACACCGCAGCGGTGCTCGAGGAGGCGCGGGCGCCCATCGCGGGCACGATCCTCGCCGTGCACGGCAACCCGACGTGGTCGTACCTGTGGCGCGCGCTCGCGGCCGCGACCGTCCGCGCTGCGGGGCCCGAGGCGCCCGCGTGGCGCGTCGTCGCCGTCGACCAGCTCGACATGGGCTGGTCGGAGCGCACGGGCGTGCACCGACCGCTCGCGCAGCGCGTCGCCGACCTCGCGGCGTTCACGGACGCCGTGAGCCTCGAGGGCCCCGTGGTGACGCTCGGGCACGACTGGGGCGGCGTCGTCTCGATGGGCTGGGCCGTCGACCATCCCGAGTCGCTCGCGGGTCTCGCGCTGCTGAACACCGCGATCCACCACCCGGGGGGCGTGCCCATCCCGGCGCCGCTGCGGCTCGCGGGCGCGCGCGGCATGCTCGCCGCCTCCACCGTGCGCACGACCGCCTTCCTCGACACGACGCTCGCGCTCGCCTCGCCCGCCCTCGAGCCCGCGGTGCGCGCGGCGTACCGATCGCCGTACGCGACGGCCGAGCGACGCGGCGGCATCGGCGGCTTCGTCGCCGACATCCCCGCCGACGAGCACCACGAGTCCCGGGCCGAGCTCGACCGCATCGCCGCGGGCGTCGCGAGGCTCACCGTGCCCGCGCTCATGCTGTGGGGTCCGCGCGACCCGATCTTCGGCGACCGCTACCTCGACGACCTCGCCGACCGCCTGCCGCACGCAGACGTGCACCGCTTCGAGGGTGCCGGCCATCTCGTCGCCGAGGACAGGCCGTACGCGGATGCGGTGACGACATGGCTCTCGGAGCGGCTTCCGGGCGGCGCAGGGGCTGCCGGAGCGGCCCCGCCCGCCGAGCCCGCCGCCGCCGCGCCGGATGCATCCTCCTCGCCGATCTGGGCGGGCCTCGACGCACGCGCCGACGATGACGACGTCGCCGTCATCGACATGGCGGTACGCCCCGGGCAGCCGCCGCGCGAGGTCACCTGGCGGCAGCTCGACGAGCGCGTGCGCAGCATCGCCGCCGGGCTCGCGCGGCTCGGCGTCGCCCGCGGCGACCGCGTCTCGCTGCTCGTGCCTCCCGGCCCCACGCTGACGGCCGCGCTCTACGCGTGCCTGCGCATCGGCGCCGTCGTCGTCGTCGCCGACGCGGGCCTCGGGGTGCGCGGCCTCACGCGCGCCGTGCGCGGCGCGTGGCCCGACGTCGTCATCGGCGAGACGCCCGGTCTCACCGCGGCTCGCGCGCTCGGCTGGCCGGGCCTGCGCATCTCGGCGCGCCGCCTCCCTGCCGCCGCCCGTTCGGCGCTCGACGTCGCGCACAGCCTCGGCGAGGTCGCAGCCCTCGGCGCCGGTGCGGCCCTGCCGCCCGAGCCCGACGCCGACGACGAGGCAGCCATCCTCTTCACCTCCGGCTCGACGGGCCCGGCGAAGGGCGTCGTCTACCGCCACCGGCAGCTGTCGGCGCTGCGCGACGTGCTCGCCGAGCACTTCGCGATCGGCCGCGACACGGGGCTCGTGACGGGCTTCGCGCCGTTCGCGCTGCTGGGTCCCGCGCTCGGCACCCGCTCGGCCACGCCCGACATGGACGTGTCCTCGCCGCGCACGCTCACGGCCACCGCGGTCGCGGCCGCCGTGCGCGCATCCGAGGGGCGCATGGTGTTCCTCTCCCCCGCGGCGATCCTCAACGTGGTGGCGACGGCGGATGCGCTCACCGACGACGACCGGGCCGTGCTCGAGGGCGTCGGCACGTTCCTGTCGACGGGCGCGCCCGTCGCGCCCGCGCTCCTCGCCTCGGCGCAGGCGCTCATGCCGAACGCGACGCCCCACACCCCGTACGGCATGACCGAGTGCCTGCTCGTGACCGACGTGACGCTGGACGGCATCCGTGCCGCGGAGTCGTCGTCGGATGCGGGCGTGTGCGTCGGCGCCCCGATCGGCGCGAACCGCGTGCTCGTGAGCGCCCTCGACCCGTCGGGCGCCGCGACGGGCGAGCCCTCGGATGCGCCGGGCGTGCTCGGCGAGGTCCTCGTGTCGGCGCCGCACCTGAAGCACGGCTACGACCGCCTGGCGCTCACCGACCGCGAGGCGGCGCGCGACGTGCCCCGCGACGGTCGCTGGCACCGCACGGGCGACGTCGGCCATCTCGACGCCGACGGACGGCTGTGGATCGAGGGCCGCCTCCCCCACGTGCTCGTGACCGCCGACGGCGCCATCGCGCCCGTCGGCGCCGAGCAGGACGCCGAGCGCGTCGACGGCGTGCGTCGGGCGGCCGTGGTCGGCGTCGGCCCCGTCGGCCTGCAGCAGGCCGTCGCGGTCGTGGAGACCTCCGCCGGAGCCCGGCGCGCAGGGCTCGCGGATGCGTCGCTCGCCGCGGCCGTGCGCGCGAGCGCGCGCATCCCGATCGTCGCCGTGCTCAAGGTGCCCGCCCTGCCCACCGACATCCGCCACAACTCGAAGATCGATCGCACGCGCCTGTCGGCGTGGGCGGATCGGATGCTCGCCGGCGAGCGGGTGGGTGCGCCGTGATCGTGCTCGTCACGGGTGCCTCGGGGTTCCTCGGCCGCGCCGTCGCCTCGGCGCTCGTCGCCGCAGGGCACGAGGTGCGCACGCTGCAGCGTCGCGCAACCGGCGTCGCGGGCGCCCACGACGTGCTGGGGTCGATCGCGGATGCGTCGGCCGTCGCCCAGGCCGTCGCAGGCGTCGACGGCGTCGTGCACCTCGCGGCGAAGGTCTCGCTCACCGGCGACCCTGCGGAGTTCCGCGCCGTGAACGTCGACGGCACGCGCGCGCTGCTCGATGCCGCGGCAGCCGCGGGCGTCGGCCGCTTCGTGCAGGTGTCGTCGCCGTCGGTCGCGCATGCGGGCGCGGCGCTCGTCGGCGTCGGCGCCGAGCCCGCGTCCCCCGGTCACGCGCACGGCGACTACGCGCGCACGAAGGCCGAGGCCGAGCTGCTCGCGCTCTCGCGCGACGGTGCGGCGATGCACGTCGTCGCCATCCGCCCGCACCTCGTGTGGGGGCCCGGCGACGCGCAGCTCACCGAGCGCATCGTCGACCGCGCCCGCCGCGGCCGCCTGCCGCTGCTGAACGGCGGCACGGCGCTCGTCGACTCGACGTACGTCGACAACGCCGCATCCGGCATCGTCGCGGCACTGCATCGCGCCGACGCCGCGCACGGCCGCGCGTTCGTGCTGACGAACGGCGAGCCGCGTCCCGTCGGCGACCTCATGGCCGGGATGTGCGTCGCGGCGGGCGTGCGGCCTCCGCGCGTGAGCATCCCCGCGGGCGTCGGCCGCGTCGCCGGGTCGCTCGTCGAGCGCGTCTGGGCCGTGCGTCCGGGCGCGGACGAGCCGCCGATGACGCGCTTCCTCGCCGAGCAGCTCTCGACGGCGCACTGGTTCGATCAACGCCCCATCCGCGAGGCGCTCGACTGGGCGCCGTCGGTGTCGATCGACGAGGGCCTCGCGCGACTCGCTGCGTCGTACGGGCGCTGAGGGTCTGCGGCGGCGCGGGGCCGTCGACTTCCGGTGACATCTCGCCGTTCGGCGGCGTCGTCATGCGCGCCCGCGCCTAGCGTGACGCCCATGCCATCGATGCTCCGTCGCACCGCCATGGGCGCGTGCGCCATGCTCCTCGCCGCCGCGGGCCTCGTCGCGTTCGCGGGGCCCGCGCACGCCGCGACCACCACGCTCACGTACACGGTGTCGCCCTCCGATCCCATCGCATCCCGCGTCGGCGGCTCGGCTGGGCCGTGCACGCTGCCCGCCGTCGGCGTCGACGTGCACTATGCGATGGCCGTCGTGACCGTCGACGTCTCGGGCGGCTACCTCGGCTCCGACCTGTACCTCACGGGCGGCGACGGCCTCATCGCCTTCTACGATGCCCCGTTCGACCCGGCCGACCCGACGGCGGGATGCGTCGGCTCGATCGACGACGCGAGCTTCGGCACGGCGGTGCAGCTCGAGGCGGGCACGCCGTACTACCTCTTCCAGTCGACGTACTACGCGGGGTCGACCGGGGTGTTCGGCTTCGAGATCTCCGGGCCCGGCACGCTGTCGGTGGCGTCGTCGGTCGCGCCGACGACCACGGCCGTGACCTCTGACGCGGCCACCGTGACGCAGCCCGCGGCGTCGCTGCTGACGGCGACGGTCGCGGGCTCGTCGGTTACCGGGACGGTGGAGTTCCGCGATGGGAGCACGTCGCTCGGCTTCGCGTCGGTCGTCGGCGGTGTCGCGTCCTTGTCCGTGGCACTGCCGCCGGGCGTACGCAGCATCACGGCCGTCTACTCGGGCGACGCGGCGAACGCGCCGTCGGTCTCGCCGCCGTACCTGCAGACCGTCGTGCCGGCGGTCGCGCCGACGGCGACGACCACCACGGTGACGTCGGACGCGAACCCGGTCGCAGTCGGTGGCAGCGTGCGGCTCACGGTGTCCGTCGTGGGCGCTGGTGCGACGCCGACCGGCACGGTCGAGCTGTTCGACGGCACCGTCTCGCTCGGCTCCGCTCCGCTCGTTGGCGGCGTCGCTGAGCTCACCGTCACGCTCGCCGCCGGCTCGCACGCGATCACGGCGGTCTACTCGGGCGACGCGACGAACCTCGCCTCGACGTCGGCGGTGCTGACGCAGGTGGTGACCGCGCCAGCGGTCGATCCGACGACGACGCCGAGGCCGGCGCCCGGCACCCCGGCTCCTGGCACGCCCGCTCCCGGTGGCCCTGCCGTGACCGCACCCGGAGCGTCGGCGCCGCGCGCACCTGCGCCCGCACCTTCTGCCGTCGCCGCCTCGAGCACGCACCGACTGCCGCAGACGGGCGCGGACGCCGCGGTGCCTGCGACGCTCGCCGCCGTGCTGCTCACGGCCGGCACAGCGATGCTGCTCGCGACGCGACGACGAGCGCAGCCCTAGGGTCCTCGCGAGTGCCCCCATCCGACCGAACGTCGGATGGGGCCTCTCACCGACCCCGGTGGCGAAGTCACGGTCCTCATCGGCTCCTTGAGCTATCGGGGCCCGCTGCTCGAAGGCTGCCGCTCGCTCCCGGGCGCGCTCGCTGTCGACGTTCCGATCGCAGCGATCGTCGCCGCGACCGCCGTCACGGGCACGGAGGCAGCGCATGCGAGACCGACGTAGCCCGACGCGTCGGACTCGGATGTCGCCGAATACGTCTGCGCGAAGAGCACCAGGCTCGCCCCGCCGATGGCCAACGCCAGCGCCGCCGTCCTCGCGGCACCGGCGAAGCGCGTGACCGATGCCCACAGCGCACCGAGACGGATTCCAGTCACGATGAGACCGGCCATGCAGGACATCGTCAGGAGCCACTGCACCGACGACCCGATGAAGGTCGCGATGACGTCGGGGTGCCGATTGGTGACTGCAAGCACGACCCAGGCGAGCACCGCCCCGAGGAATGGTGCCGCCACCGGGAGCCAGCGTGCGGGCTTCCGCTTCATCGCCGCCTCCTCCCCGTTGCCGTCGCGCATGCCGGATGCGCCGAGCCCAGGCAGGAGGCAACCACAGACGACGGGCCGGGCCATCGAGATCGGCACAGAACGTCGACCCCGGTTGAACGGGCGGTCAGGAAAAGGGCGGCGAACCGGCCTCGTACGTGCCGAGGTCTCGCCGCGATGCAAGCCATGGCGGCCGCTGGGAGTCGTCGGCTAGCGTGCGGACGAGGGCGAACAGCCCACCGCAACGAGACGGAGCGAAGCCATGCAGGCAATCATCGACGGGGTCGTCGTCGCCGACGCACCCACGGAGGACCTCGTCAGCATCGAGGGCAACCACTACTTCCCGCCGTCGTC
Source organism: Agrococcus sp. GCM10030265 (assembly GCF_042666675.1). Classification (NCBI taxonomy): domain Bacteria; kingdom Bacillati; phylum Actinomycetota; class Actinomycetes; order Micrococcales; family Microbacteriaceae; genus Agrococcus; species Agrococcus sp. GCM10030265. Next base: position 48,992 of record NZ_JBHTCZ010000002.1, on the reverse strand, counting down.
GCTCGACGCAGCCGCGTTCAGCGACAGCGACACGCCCTACACGTGCCCGTGGAAGGGCGTCGCGCAGTACCACGACGTCACCGCAGGAGGCACGACCCACCACGATGCCGCGTGGAGCTACCCCGAGCCCTACCCCGCCTCCTTCGACCGGGTCGGCACGGACTACAGCGGCTACGTGGCGTTCGACAAGCGGCAGGTCACGTTCGCCTGAGCGGCGCCGCCCTCGTCCGGCCGTGTCGTACGTGCCCGGACGCGACGAAGCCCCGATGCGATCCGCGTCGGGGCTTCTGCCGTCCGGCTGACGGGATGCGCACCTGCGACCCCTCGCAGAGGGCTCCGCTCGCCGGCGCTACAGGCCCAGCCGCCGCAGGCGCAGCCGCGCCATGTCCTGCGCGCGGGGGCCGGAGCCGAGGGCGCGCTCGACCACGCGGAGGATGATGCGGGTCGCCGTCTGCACCGGCAGCCACGAGCGACGCAGCCCGAGCATGCGTCGCACCCGCGGCGGGAGGGTCGCGACGGCTGCGGCGAACAGCACCCGGTAGGCGACGCCCATGAGCCCTTCGAACGGGGGCTTCCGAAGGAAGCGCACGACATCGTCGACGCGTTCGTCGCGGCGCAGCTCGCCGCGGTCGAAGAAGCCGTCGATCTCGGCGCGCAGCGCAGCCTCGGTGGCGGGCGGGTCGGTCACGCGCATCAGGCGCCCGGCTGTCGCCCAGTCCGCGACGTACGCGTCGGCGCCGCCGGGGATCGGGCGCCCGTACGCCTGGTGGCTCCGCAGGAACGCGTCCGTGAAGGCGAGGTGCACCCATCGCACGAGGTCGGGCGCGTCGGCGCTGTAGGGGCGCGCGGCGCCGTCGCCGGCGACGTACTCGCCCCGCACGCGCCCGTGGTAGCGGCCGACCCGGGCGGTCTCGGCATCCGCCTGCGCCCTCGACCCGTAGGTGAGCGTGATGACCCAGCGGACGGTGCCCGTGAGGCGCGCGATCGGATCCTCGCGGTAGCGCGACCAGTCGTGCACGCCGGCGAGGGCGCCAGGATGGAGCGCCTGCAGGAGCAGTGCGCGGATGCCGGCGACCAGCGTGCCCATCCCGGCGTGGACGGTCCACGCCGGTCCGTCCTCGACGAAGTAGCCCGCGTCGTCGCCATCCGCGATCGCTCGGACGTAGGGCGCCATGCCGGTCGGGTCGCCTGCGAGCGCCGTGAGCAGTCGGCCGCGGATCCGCATCAGGAAGGGAGGAGCGGAGTCGGACGTCACGCCACCAGCCTGCCACCGCGGCGGCCGGCAGGCCCGGAGTCCTGCGTGGCCCGATGACGCTCTGCGCGATCAGGTGCGGGCAGTCGAGGGCGACGACAGAGGCCCCATCCGAGCGGAACTCGGACGGGGCCTCTCGCCTTGTGTTTCCTGGGGACTTGGCCCCTGGAAGTGCTGTCGGGCTGACAGGATTTGAACCTGCGACCCCTTGACCCCCAGTCAAGTGCGCTACCAAGCTGCGCCACAGCCCGTGGCTTGCCCCATCTCGCGATCGGGCCTTGGAGAGTCTAGCCGCACTTTCGCGTCGCCGCTGACCAGGAGCGCGTCAGATCGGGAAGCGCTCGCGGATGTCGGCGCGCAGGCCCGGCCAGGCGGCGGCGAAGCCCGGATGCAGGTCGAGCGCGTCGAGGTCGGCGGCGGGCACCCAGCGCAGCGCATCCGACTCCGCGTCGCCGATCACGGGCTCGAAGGCGCGTGTCGCACGTGCGACGACCGTCGTGTACGACCATGCGTCGAGGTCGAGCACGTGCTCGAAGAGCAGCTCGAGCGCGTCGCGCGGCACCGACGCCTCCTCCGCGGCCTCGCGCAGCGCTGCGTCGAGCGCGGGCTCGCCGAAGCGGCGCGCGCCGCCCGGCAGCCCCCATGTGCCGCCGAAGTGGCCCCACGCTGCGCGCAGCTGCAGCAGCACGGCATCCGACTCGGGCTGCCACACGAGCAGGCCCGCGGCGCCCGCGAGCCCCCAGAACCGGCGCCCATCGGGCAGCTCGACCCACGCGTCCGCGGGGTCGCGGTTCGCCGGGTCGCGCAGGTGCTCCGGCGGCAGCGGTCGGTCGGGCACGGGCATCCCCCGACGCTATCGCCCCGCCACGCCGGTGACTGGTCGCTTCGCGCGTGCGGGAGCGACCAGTCCGCTCGGGAGACGACCAGTCTGCGCGCGGAACGACCAGTCAGAGCACGAGACGACCAGTCAGCGCGTGGAACGGTCAGTCAGCGCGCGAGACGACCAGTCAGCGCACCAGACGACCAGTCAGCGCGTGGAACGGTCAGTCAGCGCGCGAGACGACCAGTCAGCGCACCAAACGACCAGTCAGTCCAGCCCAGCCCCGCTCAGCGCGCCGTCGCGCTCCGCACGAACGCCGCGAGGTCGGCCGCCTGCTGCACGCGCGAGGGCTCGTGCACGTACATCATGTGGCCGGCCTCGTAGTAGCGGCGCTCGACGTTCGCGTGCAGCGCCTCGGGGATCTGCAGGTGCGCGAGGTCGTCCTCCGCGCAGCCGAACGGCGTCGCGCCGTCGTAGTAGCCGAAGGCGACGTGCACCTTGAGGTGCGGGTTCTGGCGCATCGCCCGCGAGAGCCGATCGAGCACCGTCACCGACGCGTTCTCGAACTCCTTGTACGACCACTCCTGGATGACGCCCGGTCCGAAGACGTGGAACGGCGATGCGTCCTCCACGCCGAGCTCGGCGCGCAGGTAGTGCTGGTACGCCGCCGAGTACGGGCCGAGGATCGCGTCGATCGACGGATCTGCGTCCTGGTGCTCGGCGATGCCCGAGGCGGCGTAGCCCGTGAATCGCGAGTCGATGCGGCCCACCGTGAGGCCCTCGTCGCGGCGCAGCTCGCCGAAGTAGCGCCAGTGCTCGAGGCGCAGGTCGGAGCGCGACACGTAGTCCTCGGAGACGCCCGTGAGGCGCGCGATCGTGGCGACGGCCTCCGCCCGCTCCTCGGCCGTGAGGCGCGAGCCGCGCGCGAGCACGTAGGGGTAGTCGCGCTCGGCGTACGTCTCGGCCTCGGCGACGACCTCCTGCAGCGAGCGGCCCGGGTGCTTGCCGTGGAAGTGCGCCGTCGCCGCGTAGAACGACAGGAAGCGCGGGTACGCGGCGTCGTTGCCGACCCTGAAGTCGTGCACGCCGAAGTTGAGCACCGCCGAGATGAGCATGAGGCCGTTCAGGTACATGCCCGAGCCCTGCAGGTGCTCCGCGAGTGCCGAGGCCCTCGTGGTGCCGTACGACTCGCCTGCGAGCAGCTTCGGCGACAGCCACCGCCCCTCGGCGGTGACCCACTGGCGGATGATCTCGCCCACCGACTCGACGTCGGCGGTGAAGCCGTGGAAGTCCTTCGCCTTCCCGCCGTCGACGACGCGCGAGTGCCCGGTCGACACGGGGTCGATGAGCACGAGGTCGGAGACGTGGAGGATGGTCTCGGGGTTGTCGGCGATGCCGTACGGCGGTGCGTGCAGGTCGCCCGCGTCGCCCATGACGACGCGACGCGGACCGAGCACGCCCATGTGCAGCCACACGCTCGCCGAGCCCGGGCCGCCGTTGAACGCGAACGTCACGGGCCTCGTGAGCGGGTCCGCACCGTCGAGCGTGTACGCCGTGACGCCCACCTGCGCCTTCGCGACGCGGCCCTTGCGCACGCCGTCCTCGACCTCGTCGGCGAAGAGCACGACGCGACCGGCGCGGGCCGTGTACGCGAGGTCGCCGCCTGGCGTCGACAGGGTGTGCTGCGTCGTCACGAGTTCGTCGACCACCGTCGGCGGTGCAGGCGAGGCCGAGGCGTCGGAGGGGGTGGATGCTGCGGGCTTCGTGGTGTCGGCGTCGTCGCTCATCCCCATCGACCCTACTCGGGGCCGCCGACGCCGCCGGCGAGGTCGGCGGCCACCCACCGGCGGATCGGCTGCGGCGCCGACGCGGCGAGCACGCCCCACGCATCCTCGCCGACGTCGACCGAGGTCACCCACGACCCCGCCGCCTCGCGCACGTCGGTCGACGCGACGGGGCGCCATGCCCCGGGGTCGAGCACGCCCGCCCCGGTCGGCCAGCCGCCCGGGGTCTCGACGCCCGAGATCCGCAGCCGCGCCGGCGCCGCGCGCAACCCGAGGCCCGCGGCCTTCAGCACGGCCTCCTTCTCGGCCCACACGCGGATGCGGTGCGCGACGCCCGCCTCCCCCGCGGGCACCGCACCACGCTCCTCGGGATGCAGCACGTACTCGTCGAACCCCGTCCACAGCTCGGTGCGCAGCAGCTCGACGTCGACGCCCACCCGCGCCTCGCCCGCGCCCACCGCGACGAGCACGTGGCCGCCGGACGTCGAGGTCGAGACCGACAGGCCGTCGATGCGCGGCTGCCCGTGCGGCGCGCCGCAGCGCACGCACGTGCGGTCGACGGGCAGGGATGCCGCGCGGGCCACGGGGATGCCCGCGCGTGCCGCGACGAGCATCCGCAGCGCCGCTCGGCCCGCGAGCGTGCGACGCGCGTCATCGGCGCGCACCTTCGCGTCCGCCGCCTCGCGGTCGGCGTCGTCGACGAGCGCCCGCGCGCCGGCACCGCGGGCCGCGCCCGCGACGCGGTCGGCGATCGCGTGCACGTCGTCGACCGACGTCGCGAGGACGTCGATCACCGCCGGCTGATCCTGCGGTACTGGTGCACGGCGATGGGAGCGAAGATCGCGATGATCGCGATGCAGCAGAGGAACGCGTACAGCAGCGCGTTGTCGGCCGGCCACCCGCCCGCCGTGGCGAAGCCCGCCGGCGCGTCGTTGCCGAAGCCCTGCCGCACCGCCGTCGCGACGGCCGTGACCGGGTTCCACTCGGCGATGACGCGCAGCGGGCCGGGCAGCATGTCCGCCGACACGAAGGCGCCCGAGATGAAGCACACCGGGAAGAGCCACAGCAGGCCGAGGCTCTGCGCCACCTCGACGCTGCGCGCCGACATCGCGATGAACGCGCCCACCCAGGAGATCGCGAACGCGTACAGCAGCAGCAGGAGGAAGACGACGACGATCTGCAGCACGTCGGCCTCGAGTCGCCAGCCGATCGCGAACCCGCACGCCACGATGACGACGATCGAGATGACGCTCGTCACGAGGTCGGAGGTCGTGCGACCGAGGATCACCCCGACGCGCGACATCGGCAGCGCACGGAAGCGGTCGATGAGACCCGTCTGCAGATCCTTCGCGAGGTACACCGCCGTGAACGACGAGTTGAAGGTCAGCGTCTGCGCCAGGATGCCGCCGATGAGGAATTGGCGGTAGTCGTCGCCGCCGAGCGCACCGCCGAAGACGAACGCGAGGATCAGCACGAAGATGATGGGCTGGGCGACGCCCGTGACGAGCGCGCCCGGCGTGCGGCGCACGCCCGTGATGTTGCGGCGCGCGACGATGCCCCCGTCGCGCAGCGCGGATGCGATGGACGTCATGCGGGCACCTCCTCGAGGGCCGTGGCCCGGTCGTCGTCGTCCGCGTCGTCGGATGCGGTGCTGCCGGTGAGGCGCAGGAACACCTCGTCGAGCGTCGGCTGCCGCAGCGCGGCCTCCAGCACCGCGACGTCGGCCTGCGCGAGGGCGCCGAGCACGGTGCGCAGCGACTCGGCGCCGTGCGGCGCCGCCGTCGACAGCAGGCGCGCGCGCACGTCGACCGCGACGTCGGGATGCGTCGGCCGCACGGCGACGAGCGCGGCATCCGCGTCGGCTGCCGAGGCGAGCACGACGTCGACGCGCGTGCCGCCCGCCTGCGCCTTCAGCTCGGTCGCGGTGCCCTCGGCGATGATGCGGCCGGCGTCGATCACGGCGATGGCGTCGGCGAGCTGGTCGGCCTCCTCGAGGTACTGCGTCGTGAGCAGCACCGTCGTGCCGCCCGAGGCGAGCGACTCGATGGCATCCCACGTGTCGCGGCGGCCGCGAGGGTCGAGACCCGTCGTGGGCTCGTCGAGGATCACGACGGGCGGCCGGGCGACGATGGCGCCCGCGAGGTCGAGGCGGCGACGCATGCCGCCGGAGTACTGGCCGGCGCGGCGCGTGTCGCCGACGTCGTCGAGGCGGAAGTCGCGCAGCAGCTCTCGTGCGCGCGCCTTCGCCTCACGGCGGCGCATGCCGTAGAGCTCGCCGACCATCGTGAGGTTCTCGAAGCCCGTGAGCTTCTCGTCGACCGCCGCGTACTGGCCCGAGACGCCGAGGCGCGAGCGCACGGCGTGGCCCTCGGTGCGCACGGAGTGCCCGGCGACGAACGCGTCGCCCGCATCCGGGTCGAGCAGCGTCGTCAGCACGCGCACGGTCGTGGTCTTGCCAGCGCCGTTCGGGCCGAGGAGACCCTGGACGGAGCCCGTTGGGATCTCGAGGTCGACGCCCGCGAGGGCCTGATGGTCGCCGAAGCGCTTCGTGACGCCCTGGATCGAGATCACGAGGCGGCGCGGTCGCGCTCGCGGTCGACCACGGGGGCGATGTCGGTCCAGTGCTCCGTCACGTACGCGAGGCCGTCGGCCTTCGACGCCGGGCCGAACACGGCCACCCAGCCGCGCGGCACGTCGGCGAACTCGGGCCACAGCGAGTGCTGGTTCGCCTCGTTCACGAGCACCCGGAAGGTGCCGTCCTGGTCGTCGAAGGGGTTCGTCATCGCTCTTCTCTCACTCGCTCGCGGGATCGTCTCGTCTGTCGTCGAGAGTGCTTCGGATCGCCCCGGGAGATGGTTCGAAGTCGAAACGTCCTCAGCCCCCGGGCGTGTCGCCCCGCCCGCTGCGGCGCACGCTCAGGCGCGCCGCAGCAGGCCGTCGAGCACGGGCCCGACGTCGTCGAGCGCACGGTCCGACAGCATGTCCTGATGGCGCGCGCCCACGAGGCTCGACGTCACCGCGCCCGTCGCGAAGCGCTCCCACGCGTGCGGCTCCGGTCGGTCGGCGGGCACCTGCTCGGTCGCGGCGAACACGTGCATCGATCCGTCGAACACCGGCACGGGCGCCTCGTCGAGCAGCTCGCCGAGGCGCAGGAAGCGCCGCACCATCCGCTCGACGGCCTCGGCGGGCACGTCGGCGAGCGGGCTGCCCGCCGCGTCGAGCAGCGCGAGCACGCGATGCACGTCGAGCTCGCCCTCGGGCGGCTCGACGCCGTTCGCGTCGAGGAAGCCGCGCCACATGTCGTCGGGATGCGCGACGCCCTCGAGCGCCGACCCGGGCGTCGGGTAGGCGTCGAGCACCGCGAGGAGCGCGACCTCGTCGCCCTCCGCCTGCAGGCGAGCGGCGAGGTGGTGCGCGAGCCGACCACCGAACGAGAAGCCCGTCAGGTGGTAGGGACCGTGCGGCTGCTCGGCGCGGATCGCTGCCACGTAGGCGTCGAGCAGCTCGTCGAACGAGGCCGCGGTCGGCGGCTCCTCCTCGTCGGGCGCGATGCCGGGCATCTGCACCCCGAGGATGGGCCGCGTCGTCTCGAGCCGCGACACGAAGGTCGTGAACTTCCACGCGACGCCGCTTGCAGGGTGCACGGCGAACACCGGCTCCCCCTCGCCCTCGCGCCGCAGCGGCAGGATCGTGCGCAGGCTCTCGGCCACGCTCGCGCCGCCCGAGGCGACGAGCGCCGCGAGCCCGGCGACGGTCGGCGCCTGGAAGAGCGACTGCACCGGGAGGCCGGCGCCGAGCGCCGCGTTGACGGCCTGGATGGCCGGCTGCGCGACGAACGAGTGGCCGCCGAGCGCGAAGAACGAGTCGTCGGCGCGCACGTCGTCGACGCCGAGCACGTCGGCGAACGCCGCGGCGATCGCGACCTCCGCCTCGCCCTCCGGCGCGCGGCCGTCGCCGCCGCCCGCGCGCAGCTCGGGCAGCGCGCGCACGTCGACCTTGCCGTTCGGCGTGAGCGGCACGGCGTCGATCGCCGCGACGCCCGCGGGCACCATGTAGTCGGGCACGCGGCCTCGCAGCCGGTCGCCGAGCCCTGCGACGAGCGCGTCGGCGTCCGAGCCCTCGTCGGCGACGATCCAGGCGCCGAGCGCCGCGCCTCGTGCGGTGTCGATCGGCCGTACGACGGCCTGTGCGACGCCGTCGACGCCGCGCAGCAGCGCCTCGACCTCGCCGGGCTCGACGCGGTGGCCGCGGATCTTCACCTGGCCGTCGCTGCGACCGAGGGAGACGACGCTCGGCCGCTCCCCCGCATCCGCGTCGCGCACGACGACGAGGTCGCCCGTGCGATACATGCGGGTGCCGTCGGCGGCGAACGGGTCGGCGACGAAGCGCTCGGCGGTCGTGCCCGCCTGCCCGGCGTAGCCGTGGGCGAGCTGCGCGCCCGCGAGCCACAGCTCGCCGACGGAGCCGACGGGCGCGGGCCGAAGACGCGCGTCGAGCACGTAGCCGACCACGTCGACCGTCGTCGCCCCGAGCTCCGGTGCCGGCGCGTCGGCGACGCGCGCCACCATCGAGTCGACGCCCACCTCGGTCGGCCCGTACAGGTTCCATGCCTCGACCGCGGGGCGCTCGTGCAGCCAGCGCCAGAGCCCGGCGTCGAGCGCCTCGCCACCGAGCAGCATGACGAAGGGGTCGGATGCGGTCCGCCTGTCGAGCACCTCGGCGATCGACGTCTGCGCCGCGAGGGCCGCCACGTAGCTCGGCGTCGTCTCCCACGCACCGATGCCGCGCTCGTCGAGCAGCGTCACGAGCGCCTGCGGGTCGCGACGCGTCGCGTCGTCGATCACGTGCAGCTCGTGCCCGGCGGCGAGCCACACGACGGGATCCATCGCGGCGTCGAAGCCGACGCCCGTCGTGTGCGCCATGCGGATGCGACGCTCGGCCGCATCCGGCAGCAGCGTCGCGCGGTGGCTCGCGAGGAGGCTCGCGAGCGCGCGGTGCGGCACCTGCACGGCCTTCGGCTCGCCCGTCGTGCCGGAGGTGAAGATGAGGTACGCGGGTGCGTCGAGCGCCACGGGGCGCGGCTCCGGCGCGGCCTCCGACACGAGCGACGCGATGGGCAGCACGTGCTCGGCGGCGACGCCCGCATCCATGGCGGTGGCGACCGCGAGGTCGTCGTCGCCGCCCGCGTGCACGACGAGTCGGGCTCGCGCGGTGCGCAGCATCGACACGACGCGGTCGTGGGGCAGCTCGGCGTCGACGGGCGCGACGACGGCACCGGCGCGCCACACGGCGAGCAGCGCCGCGAGCGTGTCGCTCGAGCGCGGCAGCCGCAGCGCCACGACGTCACCGGGCTCGACGCCCGCCGCGGCGATGCCCGCAGCGAGCGCGTCGACGCGGCCCGCGAGCGCGGCGCCGTCGAGCGTCGCGTCGGGCGCGACGATCGCGGGGGCGTCGGGGCGCGCCGCGAGGGACGCGAGGAGCTCGTCGAGCAGCGCGGGTCGCTCGGCGACGGGGGTCGTCCATGCGTGGAGGCGGTCGACGCGAGGCTCGACGTCGGCGTCGCGCAGGGGTCGCCGCGGTGCGTCGCTCGCCGCGGCGAGGAACGCGATCCACCGGTCGACGAGGCCGCGCGCGGCGCGGTCGCTGAACATCGTCGCGTCGTGCTCGAGCACGCCGGCGACCGAGCCGTCCGGCTGGGGCCGCAGCGTGAACGACAGGTCGACCTTCGCAGACCCCGTCGTGTCCGGCGTCATCGGCGTCGTCGCGACGCCGGGCAGCTCGAGCGCAACGCCCGAGGGCTCCTCCACCGACAGCATCGTCTGGAACAGCGGGTGCCTGCCGAGCCTGCGCTCGGGCGCCATGGCCTCGACGATGCGCTCGAAGGGCACCGCCTCGTGCTCGATGGCGTGCAGCGTCGCGGCGCGGGCGCGCTCGATCGCCTCGACGAGCGTGGGCGCGTCGGCGAGGTCGAGGCGCAGCGGCAGCGTGTTCACGAAGAAGCCGACGAGGTCGGCGACGTCGGGATCCGAGCGGCCGGCGGAGGGCGATCCGATCACGACGTCGTCGCCTGCGCCGATGCGGTGCAGGAACCCCGCGAGGCCCGCGAGCCACGCGTGGAAGCCCGTCGCTTGCGCGAGCCCCGCCGCCGACTGCACGCCGGTGGCGACGTCCGTGGGGATCGTGAACGTCAGCTGCCGCGCGGCGCGCGCCGTCGACTCCGGTCGGCGTCCGTCGGCCGGCAGCTCGAGCTCGTCGGGGATCCCGGCGAGCCGCTCGGTCCACGACGCGAGCGAGGCGTCGTGCCTGCCGCCGTCCGCCTCCTCGAGCGCACGCTGCATGCGGGCGTGGTCGGCGTACTGCACGGCGAGCGGGCGCTGCGCCCGCGCCGTGCCGCCCGCGCGGGCGGCGTAGGCCGTCGCGACGTCGCGTGCGAGCGGCGCGAGCGAGGCGCCGTCGGTGGCGATGTGGTGGATGACGAGGTCGAGTCGCCACCGTGCGTCGCCCGTCGCGACGAGCGCGGCGCGCACCGGCAGGTCGACGGCGAGGTCGAAGCCCGCCGTCGTGTCGACGGGCTCGTCGCCGAGCACGCCGCGCGTCGGCGGGTGGATGCGCTGCACCGGCTGGCCGTCGACCTCCGGATAGGTGGTGCGCAGCACCTCGTGCCGCACGACGAGGTCGTCGATCGCTGCACGCAGCGCCTCGACGTCGAGGTCGCCCTCGAACGTCGCCTGCAGCACGACCCCGTACTCGGCGGAGGACGAGTCGAGTCGGTTGAGGAACCACAGCCGCGCCTGGTTCGGCGACAGCGGCAGTGGCTCGCCCTCGACGCGCGGATGCTCGGCGGCCCACGCGCGCAGCGCGGGTGCCGCGGCGGCGCGCGGCCCGTCGTCGGCGAGGGCCGCGCCCGATCCGATGGCTGCGAGCAGCCCGGCGGGCGTGGGCGCGTCGAAGATCGTGCGCAGCGGGAGCGTGGCGCCGAGCTCGTCGCGGATGCGACCCATGAGCGACACCGCGAGCAGCGAGTGCCCGCCGAGCGCGAAGAAGTCGTCGTCGAGCCCCACGTCGTGCACGCCGAGCACGTCGCCGACGATGCGGGCGACGGCGCGCTCGTCGTCGGTGGAGGGCTCACGCGAGCCTGCGCTCGCCGTCGGCTCGGGCAGCGCCGCGACGTCGACCTTGCCGTTCGGCGTGAGCGGCAGCGCGTCGATGACGGCGATCGCCGTCGGCACCATGGCGTCGGGCAGCTCGTCGGCGGCGGCGCGGCGCACGGCATCCGCATCCACGTCGCCGACGACCCACGCGACGAGGCGGGCGGTGTCGGGGCCGCCGGGTGCGACGACGCGCGCGAGCGCCGTCTCGACGCCGTCGACGCGCTCGAGCGATCGGGCGACGTCGCCGACCTCGATGCGGTAGCCGCGCAGCTTGACCTGGTCGTCGTCGCGTCGCAGGAACTCGAGCTCGCCCGTGACGCGGCGACGCACGACGTCGCCGGTGCGGTACATGCGGGTGCCGTCGCCGGCGGGATCGGCGACGAAGCGCGAGGCGGTCTCGCCCGCGCGGCCGCGGTAGCCGTGCGCGAGCGTCGCGCCCGAGAGGTAGAGCTCGCCCTCGACGCCGTGCGGCACGGGCTGCAGCATGCGGTCGAGCACGCGTGCGGTCACGCCGGCGACCGGCGCGCCGATCGTGACGGCGCCGGGCTCGATGCGTGCGACGACGGCGTCGACCGTCGACTCGCTGGGACCGTACAGGTTCCAGCCGTCGATGGCGTCGGACGCCGCGAGGCGGTCCCACAGCGACTGCGCGATGGCCTCGCCGCCGACCGCGACCGTGAGGGGCGTGCCGCGGCGCTCGACGGCGTCGACGAGGCCGACGACGCTCAGCTGCTGCACGTACGACGGCGTCGTCTCGAGCACGTCGACGTCGTGCTCGACGATCGCGCGCACGACGGCCTCGGCGTCGATGCGCGTCGCCTCGTCGGCGACCTCGAGCGTCGTGCCGGCGACGAGCCACAGGATCGGGTCCCATGCGGCGTCGAAGCCGAGGCCGGACAGGTGCAGCATGCGCGGCGCCCGGTGCAGCCGGTCGCGCACGGGAGCGATCATCGCCTCCTCGTGCTGCGCGAGCACGGTCGCGAGCGCGGCGTGCGCCACCTGCACGCCCTTCGGCGCCCCCGTGGTGCCGGACGTGTAGACGAGGTAGGCCACGTCCGTCTCGGCCGGCGCGCTCGGCACCGGTGCGCCCTGGCCTGCGGCGTCGACCTCGGCGACCGCGACGATGCGCGGTGCGCGCCCTGCCAGCGCGAGCCCCGCGAGACGCTCCGCCTCCGCCGTCACGAGCACGCTCGCGTCGGCGCCGTCGAGGATCTGCGCGATGCGGGCATCGGGGTAGGCGACGTCGACCGGCACGGCCACGGCGCCGGCGCGGAGCGCGCCGAGCACGAGCGCGATGGCGTCCGACGTGCGCGGCATCGCGATCGCGACGCGGTCGCCGTGCGCGACGCCGAGCGCCGCGAGCCCCGCCGCGAGGCGATCGACGCGAGCGCCGAGCTCGGCGAAGGTCGTCGCACCGGACGCGTCGACGAGCGCCGACGCCTCGGGCTGCGCGTCGACCGTCGCGGCGAGGCGGTCGAGCACCGTGCCGCGCACGTCGGCGCTGCGGCCGTGCGCCTGGCGCTCGAGGACGCGCATCGTCTCGGCGTCGACGGCGGGGATGTCCGACACGCGCCGGTGCGGCGCGTCGACGAATGCGGCGAGCACGCGGTCGAGCGCGTCGCGCATCCGCTCGGCGGTCGCGGCGTCGAAGAGGGCGCGGTCGTAGCCGAGGGTCGCGACGAGCGGTCCGTCGTCGCCCTCCGGCGTCGTGACGTCGACGAGCAGGTCGGCCTTCACGCCCGCGCTCGTCATCTGCCCGGGCACCGTCACGTCGACGTCGCCGAGCGACAGCGTCGCCGGCTCGGTCGACTGCAGCGTGAGGAGCACCTGGAACAGCGGGGGCCGGTCGGCGACGCGCGGCGGGCGCAGCGCATCCACGACGGCGTCGAAGGGCACGTCCTGGTGCGCGTACGCCTCGGTGTTGCTCGCGCGGACGCGCTCGAGCAACTCGCCGAGCGCGGGATCGCCCGCGAGCGACGTGCGCAGCACGACGGTGTTCACGAAGAACCCGACGAGGTCGTCGAGCTGCGGGTCGGAGCGGCCGGCGACGGGCGTGCCGACCACGACGTCGTCGCCTGCGCCCTGCTGCTCGAGCATGGCTGCGACCGCGGCGTGCAGCACGATGAACAGGCTCGTGCGGTGCTCGCTCGCCAGCTCGCGCACGGCGGCGTGGCGCGCGGCGTCGAGCTCGAGCGACACCTCCCCCACGCCGTGCTGCGCCGGGTCCGAGGCGTCGGCGGCACCGCGTGCGCGGTCGCGCGGCAGCGCGATCTCGTCGGGTGCGCCCTCGAGGGTGCGGCGCCAATGGTCGAGCTGGCGCGCCAGCTCGCTCGACGGGTCGCTCGCGTCGCCGAGGTGCTCGCGCTGCCACAGCGCGAAGTCGGCGTAGTCGACGGGCAGCGGCGCCCATCCGGGCTCCTCGCCGCGTGCGCGCGCGACGTACGCGGTGCCGAGGTCGCGCGCGAACGGCGCGAGCGACCAGCCGTCGGACGCGATGTGGTGCATGGTGGCGACGAGCACGTGGCGCTCGGGGGCGACGCGCAGCAGCACGGCGCGCAGCGGCGTCTCGGTCGTGACGTCGAACGGGCGCAGGGCCTCCTGGCGCACGACGTCGTCGACGCGCGACTCGGGCACGTCGATCGCGACGAACGGCGGCTCGGCGGCCGCGCCCTCGAGGATGCGCTGCACGGGCTCGTCGCCGACGAGCGGCACGACGGTGCGCAGCGGCTCGTGCCGCATCGCGACGTCGACGAACGCGGCGCGCAGCGCACCCACGTCGAGCCGGCCGTCGAGCTCGAGCACGACGGGGATCGAGTAGGCGGCCGAGTCGGGCTCGAGCCGGTTCAGGAACCACAGGCGGCGCTGCGCGAGCGACACGGGCATCGGGTCGGGCCGCGTCGCGCGCGACAAGCGCGAGGGGCGGTCGTCGGCCGACGCGTCGCCGACGCGCGCGGCGAGGGATGCGACGGTCGGGTGCTCGAACACGTCGCGCACCGTCACGGAGCGCTCGAGCCGGTCGGCGAGCCGCGACGCGAGGCGCGTGGCGAGCAGCGAGTGGCCGCCCGCTGCGAAGAAGTCCTCGTCGATGCCGACGGACGCGACCTCCAGCACCTCGGCGAACGCCTCCGCGACGATCCGCTGCACCGCCGTGCGCGGCTGCTGCGCGGGGTCGGCGCTCGAGCGCTCGGGCTTCGGCAGCGCTCGGCGGTCGAGCTTGCCGTTGGGCGTCATCGGCATGTCGGCGAGCGCCATGATGGTCGAGGGCACCATGTAGTCGGGCACCGACCTGCGCATGCCCTCCTTCACGGCGGCGCCGAGCCCGTCGAGGTCGCCGTCGCCGGTGACGTAGCCGACGATGCGCGCTGCGGCGCCCTCGCCGACGACGACGGCGGCTGCTCGCGTCACGCCGAGCTGGCGGCGCATGGCGGCCTCGACCTCGTCGAGCTCCACGCGGTAGCCGCGGATCTTGACCTGATCGTCGATGCGCCCGACGAAGCGCAGCGAGCCGTCGCGGCGACGGCGCACGACGTCGCCCGTGCGGTACATGCGCGAGCCGTCGCTCGCGAACGGGTCGGCGACGAAGCGCTCGGCGCTGAGGCCCGGCTGTCCGACGTAGCCGCGCGCGACGTTCGTGCCGGCGAGGTAGAGCTCGCCGACGGCGCGGTCGGGCACCGGCGTGAGGGTGGCGTCGAGGACGTAGTGGCGGCTGTTGCGCACCGACGTGCCGATGTGCGGCTGCTCGCCGGGGCGGATGATGGCGACGAGGCTGTCGACGGTGGTCTCGGTCGGACCGTAGAGGTTCACGGCGTGGACGTCGTCGCGGGCGGCGAGCGCATCCCACAGCGCGGGGCCGACGGCCTCGCCGCCGAGGGCGATCTCCGTCGGATGGCGCTCGGCGTCGAGCATGCCGGCGGCGAGCAGCGCCTCGGCGAACGACGGCGTCGTCTCGATGGCGTCGATGCGGTGCCGCGCGAGGTGCTCGACGAGCCGCTCGGGGTCGCGACGCGCGTCGTCGTCGATCATGTGCAGCTCGTGGCCCGCGAAGAGCCACAGCAGCGGATCCCAGGCCGCGTCGAACGACAGGCCCGCCGTGTGCGCGACGCGCACGGGTCGGCCGAGCCGCTCGGCCGCGGGGTCGAACATCTCGGCGCGGTGCTGCTGGAAGAGGTTCCGCAGCGCGAGCCGGTCGACGCCGACGCCCTTGGGCCGCCCGGTGCTGCCGGAGGTGAAGACCACGTACGCGAGGTCGCTCGCGGCGGCGACGGGCAGCGTCGACGCGTCGTCGCCCTGCCTGCGCCACGTGGCGGTGTCTGCGTCGATCGCGAGCGCGGGCACCGCCCACGTCGCCCCCGCTGCACGGTCGCGCTCGAGCTGGCTCGTGCTCGTGAGCAGCAGCACGGGCGCCGAGTCCTCGATCATCCCGGCGACGCGGTCGATGGGGTACTCGGGGTCGAGCGGCACGTAGGCACCGCCTGCGCGCAGCACCGCGAGGACGAGCGTGGGCAGCGCGACGCTGCGCTCGATGCGCACGGCGACGCGGGCGCCCGGCTCGACGCCCTCGGCGACGAGGTGGTGCGCGAGGCGCGTCGCGTCGGCGTCGAGCATCGCGAAGGTCACCATGCCGTCGTCGGCGACGACCGCCGGGTCGTGCGGACGGGCGCGGGCGACGTCGGCGAACGCCTCCAGCACCGTCTGCGGCTCGAGCGCGACCTGCGCACCCGCGCCCTGCGCGACGAGCGTCTGCGACTCCTCGCCGCTCACGATGGACGCGTCGGCGACGATGCCGCTCGGCGCGGCGATCGCCGCGTCGAGCAGAGCGAGCAGGCGGTCGGCATGCTCGAGCAGGGTCTCGCGCGTGTGCAGCTCGGCGTCGCCCTCGAGCTGCAGCGTCGGCTCCGCGGCGTCGCTCTCGAGGCCGGAGAGCACGATCGACAGGTCGTGCACGGGGCCGGTCGAGAGGATCTGCACCTCGCCGGTCGCGTCGCCGAAGCGGAGCGCGTCGATGACGGGCAGCAGGTTGATCGACGGGCCGGCGTGCGTCGGCGCGCCCTCGATGGTCTCGGTGCGGAAGCGCTGGTGCTGCACGGCTCCGCGCACGACGTCGCCCGCATGGGCGATGGTGTCTGCGATCGTCGCGGTCGACGAGACGTCGACGCGCAGCGGCAGGATGCTCGAGAGCATCGACGGCGTCGTCTTCGCCACGGCGCCGCGGCGCGCGGTGACGGGGAGGCCGAGCGACACGCGCTGCTCGCCCGTCACCTTCGCCATGTACATCGCGGCGACTCCGACGACCGTCTTCGGCAGGTCGCGGCCGAGCGCGGCGAGGCGCGCGCTTCGTGCGTCGTCGAGCGCGACGGACGCGCGCACGACCTCGCGGGCGACGGAGCCCGTGGTGCCCTCGAGGCCTTCGACGGCCACGTCGTCGGCGAGCGCCTCGCGCCAGAACTCGGCGTCGGCCTCGTGCTGGTCGGACGCCTCGTACGCGTCGATCGTCGCGTGCAGCTCGTCGAGCGACGGCAGCGGTGAGGGCGCCCTCGCGGCCAGGTGGGCGATGGGAGCGGCGGCGAGGTCGAGCAGGCGGCCTCCCGGCGTGCGCCGCGCGAGTCGGGAGTAGACGCCTGCGAGGTAGCGCAGCGCGACGACGGCCGAGTAGCCGTCGAGCATGATGTGGTGCACACGCTGGAAGAACAGCGAGCGGTCGCCGTCGAGCAGGAAGAGCGTGGCGCCGAAGAGGTCGTCGCCCGTGAGGTCGCGCGGGGTCGCCATCTCGGCGTCCATGCGCTCGCGCGCCTGCGCGAACGCCGCATCCGCATCCGTGCCGCGCAGATCGACGACCTCGAGCACGTCGTCGGTGGGCCGGGGCCGCTCGATGACGCCGTACGGGCCGTCCTCGTCCTCGCGGAAGCGCATGCTGATGGCGTCGAGGTCGGCCACGACCTTCGTCATCGCGATGCGCATGAGCCTCGGCTCGATGCGTCCGCGCAGGTCGAGGTACTGGCCGATGGCGTAGCCGGGGTTGTCGGCGTCGAGCGCCTGGGCGTACCAGATGCCGCGCTGGGCAGCCGTGAGCGGCATGCGCTCGGCGGCGTCGCTCGTCGCGGTGCGATCGGTCTCGGTGCGGTCGTTCTCGGGCTTCGTGCTCGTCACGTCGTGGTGCTCCTGATGACGGAGCCCCGCGCGGTGCGCGGGGCTCCGTTCGTCCTGTGGTGGGTCGGTGGAGGCGCGAGGCCTACTGGAACTGACCGATCTGCAGGAAGTTCAGGATGCCGCCGACGTCGACGAGCGGGCCGGTGATGAGCGGCCCCTGGATGAGCGCGGGCGACGAGGTCGTGGCGGCGTCCGACGAGGTGAGGCCTGCGGCGTACGACGAGGAGGCCGCTGCGGAGGTGCCATCGGACGCCATGGCCGCCGGTCCGCCGATGGCGAGTCCGGTGACGGTGAGCGCGGCTGCCGCGACGGCACCGCTCATGGCTCGCGTGGTCTTCTGCATGGGATTCCCTCCTGAGCGTCGCGTGCCCGGCTGGGCACACGACGTCGTTCGGGGCGGTCGGCGTCTCGGGTTGGTCCGGCGGGCGCCCTCGGGCGTGGCGAACCCTGAGGGCGTCTCAGGTGCGCGGCAGGCTCACGCGCCCGCGATGGCCCCCGCCCGCGGGCGCTCGACGCGAGCCGCCTGCATCTGCTCGGCCATGTGCTCGAGCACGCGCACCACCTGCGACGAGTAGCCGTACTCGTTGTCGTACCAGACGTACACGACGAGGTGCCTGCCGGTCGCGATCGTCGCGAGCCCGTCGACGATGCCGGCGCGGTTGTTGCCGACGAAGTCGGTCGAGACGACCTCCGGCGAGTCGACGAAGTCGATCTGCGTGCGCAGCCGGCCCTTGAGCGACGCGCGGCGCAGGAGCTCGTTCACCTGGTCGCGCTCGACGGGCTCGTCGAGCGTGAGGTTGAGGATCGCCATCGACACGTCGGGCGTCGGCACGCGGATCGCGTTGCCCGTGAGGCGCCCCTCGAGCTCCGGCAGCGCCTTCGCGACGGCCTTCGCGGCCCCGGTCTCGGTCAGCACCATGTTGAGCGCCGCCGAGCGCCCCCGCCGGTCGCCCTTGTGGAAGTTGTCGATGAGGTTCTGGTCGTTCGTGTACGAGTGCACCGTCTCGACGTGGCCGTGCTCGATGCCGTACGCGTCGTGCAGCACCTTCAGCACGGGCGTGATGGCGTTCGTGGTGCACGACGCGGCCGTGACGATGCGGTCGTCGGCGGCGATCATGTCGTGGTTGATGCCGAACACGACGTTCTTCAGCGGGCCCTTGCCGGGGGCCGTGAGCAGCACGCGCGCGACGCCTCGCGCCTGCAGGTGCTGCGCGAGCCCGGCCTCGTCGCGCCAGCGTCCCGTGTTGTCGACGACGATCGCGCCGCGGATGCCGTGCGCCTCGTAGTCGACCGTCGACGGGTCGTCGGAGTGGATGACCTGGATGAGGGTGCCGTTCGCGAGGATCGTCCCCGCCTCGTGGTCGACCTGGATCGTGCCGTCGAACGGCCCGTGCACCGAGTCGCGACGCAGCAGGTTCGCGCGCTTGTCGAGGTCGTGCTCGCCGCCGGAGCGCACGACGATCGCCCGCAGCCGCAGCCCGAGGCCGTTGCCCGCGTGGCCGACGAGGATGCGCGCGAGGAGTCGGCCGATGCGGCCGAAGCCGTAGAGCACGACGTCGGTGGGCTCCTGGTGCTCCCACGACTGCAGCGAGCCGAGCGCGTCGCGCACGTACGCCTCGAGGTCGGCGGCCGCGTCTGGCGCGCCGTCGAGCAGGCGGCCGAGGTCGAGCGAGACCCCCTGCAGGCCCTGCTCGTCGGCGATCTGCAGCGCGAGCAGCGACTGGGCGACGTCGAGCTCGACGTCGCTGACGCGGCGCGCCCACCGGTGCGCGCGCAGCACCTCGAGCGCCGAGCGGTTGATGATCTTGCGACCGTGCACGTGCGGGATGACGTTCCGCTCGCGGTACAGCCTGCCGATGAGGGGGATGGCCGACTCGGCCGTCGCGACGCGCTTCAACCATGCGTCCTGGGATCGCTGCACTGCGTCCGTCACTCGCTCTTCGCTCCTCGTCCTGCGGCGGATGTCGCCGCATCCCCATCCTCTCGGCCGGTGCGTCGCCGTGGGCGCGAACCGGGTGCGAGCACGGCGCGGCCTTGCCGAGACGACAAGAACCCCGGTTCTTCACCGGGGCTCTCGTCGGATGCGGGGCACGGAGGCCGCAGGATGCGTCAGGACACGTAGGCCTTGCCGAGGCGCCAGTAGCCCGTGAACGTCACGTTGGCCTTGTCGACCCCGCGATGCTTCACGAGGTGGCGGCGGGCGCCGGTCGCGAGCGACTGCTCGCCTGCGGCGTACGCGTAGGCGACCTCGCCGGGCAGGTCGAGGTCGGCGAGCGCACGCAGGCCGGCCTGCCCCTCGCGCTCGCCGGCGCGGCGCTGCACCCAGTGCACGTCGACGCCGTCGGGCTGACCGAGCTCCTGCACGTCGTCGGCGTGGCCGACCTCGATGACGGCGATGCCGCGCGTCGCCCGATCGATGGAGCCGCACACGCCCGCGATGGCGGGGATGACCGACTCGTCGCCGACCATGAGCACGTCGCCCTCGACGCCCTCGTCGTTGTAGAGCAGCCCCTCGTCGAGCAGCGCGGCGCGCTCGCCGACCTTCGCGTCGATCGACCACTGGGCGCCGGGGCCCGGGTCCTCGTGCACGACGAAGTCGATGTCGAGCTCCTGCACGTCGCGGCGGAAGGCGCGGATCGTGTAGTTGCGGATGTGGGGCCGGTTCGCCTCCTGCATGAGGAGGTACTGCGGGAACCACTGCTTCGGGCTCGTGGGCACGTGCAGGGCATCCTGGCCGGGCCGCCGCATGAAGAACCGGAACCACTGGTCGTAGCCCTGCGGCGTCATGCTCGCGACGTCCTCGCCGCCGAGCGTCACGCGACGCAGGTGCGGGGAGATCTGCTCGGTGCCGAGCACCTCGAGCTCGACGAAGTGCGGTGCGACGGCGGCGACGCGCGCGGGTCCGGCCATGCGGGAGCTCCTTGCGGGAGAGGGGAGGCGGTAAGGCAACCCTCACCTTAGCCGACGTCGCGTCGCGACGTCGAGCCGGCGAGGCTCGCCGCGCCCGCGTGGCGGATCGGCGACGGAATACGATGGAGGTGCGCAGCGCTGCACAGCCCTGTCCCCACGCACCTCACGGAGACCCCGCCATGCAGCAGCTCACCCCCACCCGTCGCGTCCTCGCGCTCCTCGCGCTCGCCCTCGGCGGCTTCGGCATCGGCACGACCGAGTTCGCATCCATGGGCCTCCTGCCGCTCATCGGCGACGAGCTCGTCGACGGCTTCGCCGCGAACCCCGAGCGCGGCATCCAGACCGCGGGCTGGCTGATCTCGGCCTACGCGCTCGGCGTCGTCGTGGGCGCGCCCGCGATCGCGGTGCTCGCCGCGCGCATGTCGCAGACGCGCCTCGTGCTCATCCTCGCCGCAGCCTTCACGATCGCGAACCTGTCGAGCGCCCTCATGCCGTCGTTCGAGCTGACGATGCTGTCGCGCTTCGTCTCCGGGCTCCCCCACGGCGCGTACTTCGGCGTCGCGTCGCTGCTCGCCGCCCGCATCATGGGCCCCGGCCGCCAGGGCGCGGGCGTCGCCCTCGCGCTCTCGGGCCTCACCGTCGCCAACGTGATCGGCGTGCCGCTCGGCACCTGGCTCGGCCAGACCGCCGGGTGGCGCTGGTCGTACGTCGCCATCGCGGGCATCTTCGCGCTCACGCTCGTCCTCGCGTTCCGCACGCTGCCCCAGGTCGAGGGCAACCCCGCACGCAACCCGATGCGCGAGCTCTCCGCGCTGCGCAGCGGCCGCCTCTGGCTCATGCTCGCGGTCGGCGCCGTGGGCTTCGGCGGCTTCTTCGCCATCTACTCGTACATCGCCGAGACGGTCACGCGCGTCGCCGGCCTCCCCGAGGGCGTCGTCCCGTGGGTGCTCGCGACGCTCGGCATCGGCATGACGATCGGCAACGTCCTCGGCGGCGTCCTCGGCGACCGGGCCCTCGTGCCCACGATGCTCGGCGGCTTCCTCGCCGTCATCCCCGTCATGGGCCTCTACTCCGTGCTGGGCGGCGAGCCCGTCGCGCTCTTCGTGCTCGCGTTCCTCATCGGCCTGTCGACGTCGATGCTCATCCCGTCGATCCAGTCGCGCATCATCCAGATCGCCGGCGAGGCCGAGCTGCTCGGCGCCGCGATGAACCATGCGGCGTTCAACGTGGGCAACGCGCTCGGCGCCGCCGTCGGCGGCGCCGTCATCGGCGCGGGCCTCGGCTACCTCGCCCCCGGCTGGGTGGGCGTGCTGCTCGCGGCCGCGGGCCTCGGCCTCGCCGTCGTGAGCGTGCTGCTCGACCGCCGCAGCGCATCCCTGCGCCGGCTCGAGACGCACGAGCAGCGCACGGTCGTCGGCGCCGCACGCTAGCCCATCCACGCGGATGCGGCACGCCCCCGTGACGTGCCACCCGCGTCGTGCATAGGGTCGATGCATGCAGGGCACCGCGACGAGCGTCGACCTCGAGGTCGACGACGCGACGCTGTCGGCAGCCGACGGCGACTGGGTGACCGTCGTGTGGGACGACCCGGTGAACCTCATGACGTACGTCACGTACGTCTTCCGCACCTACTTCGGCTTCGACGAGCAGAAGGCGGAGCGCCTCATGCTGCAGGTGCACACGAAGGGCCGCGCGATCGTGTCGGTCGGCGGCCGCGAGCAGCAGGAGCTCCACGTCGCCGCCATGCACGGCTACGGGCTGCTCGCGACGCTGGAGCGCGTCGAATGAGGCCGTGGCGACGCGATGGCGACAGCCTCGTGCTCGAGCTCACCGCCGACGAGGCGACGATGCTCACGCGCCTCGTGTCGCAGGTGCGCCAGGTGTTCGTGGCGGTGCGCGACGGCGAGGCCGACCTCGCCGACCCCGTCGTCGCGCGCCTCTTCCCCGACGCCTACGAGGACGACGGGCTCGCTGAGGAGTTCCGCAGGCTCACGTCCGACGACCAGGCGGCGCTGCGCCTCGACCGTCAGCGCACGATGGCCCGCGACCTCGCGGCGCAGTCGACCGTCGCCGACGAGCGCGTGCGCGTGTCGGTGCAGCAGGAGTCGGTGGATGCGTGGCTCGCGGGCATCGGCGACATCCGGATCGTGCTGCACACGCGCGTCGCGGAGGGCCCCGAGAGCCACCTCGACCTCACCGCCGACGACCTCGCGCAGTTCCAGGCGGTCGTCGACTGGCTCGGATACGCGCAGGGCAGCCTCGTCGAGGCCGCGACCGCCGGCTGAGCGACCGCGCACGGACGCGACGCGACGCCCGGTCGCGTCGCCCGATTGCATCGCGTGCGCGCAGGCGTGGGACGATCGGAGGATGAAGATCCTGTCGATCCAGTCGTCGGTCGCGTACGGCCACGTCGGCAACTCGGCCGCCGTGTTCCCGCTGCAGCGGCTGGGGCACGAGGTGTGGCCCGTCTCGACGGTCGTGTTCTCGAACCACACGGGCTACGGTGCCTGGCGCGGGCCGCTGCTGCCCGCGAGCGACGTCGCAGACGTCATCCTCGGCGTCGAGGAGCGCGGCGCCCTCGCGCAGGTCGACGCCGTGCTCTCGGGCTACCTCGGCGGCGAGGCGATCGTCGACGTCGTCGTCGACGCCGTGCAGCGCACGAAGGCCCTCAACCCCGCCGCGACCTACACGTGCGACCCCGTGATGGGCAACGCGCGGTCGGGCTGCTTCGTCGCGCCCGCCATCCCCGCCCTCATCCGCGAGCGCGTCGTGCCGCACGCCGACGTCATCGCCCCGAACCAGTTCGAGCTCGGCTTCCTGACGGGCACCGAGCCCTCGACGCTCGAGGAGACGCTCGAGTCGGTCGACCGCGCCCGCGACATGGGGCCGCGCACGGTGCTCGTGACGAGCGTCGAGCGCCCGGACCGACCCGAGGGCACCATCGAGACGCTCGTCGCCGACGACGAGGGCGCGTGGATCGTGCAGACGCCCTTCCTGCCCTTCAAGGCCAACGGCTCCGGCGACGTCACGGCCGCGCTCTTCACGGCGCACTACCGCACGTCGGGCTCGGCATGGGATGCGCTCGAGGCGACGGTGTCGAGCGTGTTCGACCTGCTGCAGACGACGCTCGACTCCGGCGAGCGCGAGCTGCGGCTCGTCGAGGCGCAGGACGCGTACGCGCACCCGCGTCGTCAGTTCGAGGTGCGCCAGGTCCGCTAGGGTCGGCGCACCGCATCCCGAGAGGAGCTCCCTCGTGCCCCAGCCGATCGAGGCCGTCCGGCGCGCGTACGCGACGCGCGCCGATGCGTGGGATGCCGCGATGGGCATGGTCGAGGGGTGGCTCGACGAGCGCGCGGACGCGCTGCTCGCCGACGCCGACCGCATGCGGCTCGTCGTCGTGCCCGGCCGCATCAAGGACGAGGCGCGCACGCTCGACCGGCTCACGCGTGCCGTGACCGAGCTCGAGCTCGCCGACGTCACCCCCGAGCAGGTCGAGGAGCTCGTGCGCGACGTCGTCGGCGTGAAGGTGCTCTGCAAGTCGACGCGCGACCAGACGCTGCTGGCCGCCGACGTCACGGCGGCGCGGGCGCGCGGCATCCAGGTCGTCGAGGTGCGCGACTACGTCGCCGAGCCGAAGCCCTCCGGCTACCGCGCCATCCACATGCTGCTCGACGTCGACGTGCCGACGCCGGCCGGCGCGACGGTCGTGGCCGTCGAGGTGCAGATCAAGACGCGCGTGCAGGATGCGTGGGGCGAGCTGACGCACGAGGATCTCTACAAGCCGGGTGGCGGGCTGCGCCCGAGCGGCTTCCACCGGTCGGTGGGGCGCACGATGGCGAACCTGCTCGCCGAGGTCGACCGGCTCGCCGACGACCTCGCGGGCGAGTTCGACGTCGCCACGGCGGAGCCCGCGTCCGAGCGTCCGCGCGGGGAGTCCGGGCGCATCCCGATCCGCGACGTCACGGTGCGCTCGACGGGGCCGCGCTACGCGCTCGCCGTCGACGCCGAGGGGCGGCAGGGCCTCATCCCCGCGTTCGCGGTGCGGGCCCTCGCCCCGACCGACGGCCACGTCGACGTCGACGCCTTCGTGCCGGAGGGGGCGACGCTGCTCGCGCGCGTCTTCGAGGACGAGCGCGGGCTGTACTACCTGCCGGTGGCGCTGCCCGAGCCGAGCGCGGCAGCCGTGCCGGGCGGCGAGGCGTCGGGTGACCGGGTGGCGAGCGACGCGTGACCGGTCGGCGACGCGCACGCGCGCCGTCGCACGTCGCCCGTAGCATCGCCCACCATGGCGAACCCGAAGGCCCCCACCGGCTACGACCCCCGATTCCTCGGCATCGCCGTGCCGGCGCCCGTGCCGGTCGACGACCCCGACGCACCGGTGCTCGACTACCAGCACTTCTCGGTCACGATGCATCGCGCCCGCAGGCTCGCGTGGTCGGTGGCGTGGTCGATCGACGGCCTGCGCCTCTTCCCCGACATCCCCCGCGAGCGGGGCTTCTTCGCAGACGAGCGGCTGCCGCTCGACGAGCAGACCACCGACGCGGTCTACGCCCGCAACGACCTCGACCGCGGTCATCTCGCCAGGCGCGCCGACCTGCTGTGGGGCAGCCTCGCGCAGGCGAGGGCCGCCAACCGCGACTCGTTCTGCTTCACGAACGTCACGCCGCAGCACGCCGACTTCAACCAGGCTGGGCGCGGTGGCGCGTGGGGCGAGCTCGAGCACGCGGTGCTCGACCTCGACGGGCTGCACGAGCGCCGCGTCGTCGTCTTCGCGGGCCCCGTCCTCGATCCGGGCGACCCCGAGTACCGCGGCCTCGTGCGGCTGCCGCGCGAGCACTGGAAGGTGGTCGTCTACCGCCTGGGCGACGCGGTGCGCGCGCGAGCGTTCCTGCTGGCGCAGGACGTGTCCGACGTGCAGCCGGCATACCTCGACGGCTTCGAGACCTACGAGGTCGCGCTCGACGACCTCGCGACGCGCACGGGGCTCGACCTGTCCGGCATCCCGCTCGGCACGCGTTCGCGCAGCCGCACGGCGACGCCGTCGACGCCGCGGGTCATCGCGAGCGTCGACGACGTCGACTGGTGACTAGCGGCGCTCGCGCCGCTCGCGCACCCGCACGTTCACCTGGATCGGGCTGCCCTCGAAGCCGAACTCCTCGCGCAGTCGCCGCGTGATGAAGCGGCGGTACTGCGGGTCGAGGAAGCCCGTCGTGAACAGCACGAAGGTCGGCGGACGCGTGCCCGCCTGCGTCGCGAAGAGGATGCGCGGCTGCTTGCCGCTGCGCACCGGGTGCGGGTTGGCTGCGGCGAGCTCGGCGAGGAACGCGTTGAGCTTGCCCGTGGGGATGCGGGTGTCCCAGGAGTCGAGCGCGGTCTCGAGCGCGGGCACGAGCTTCTCGAGGTGGCGGCCCGTGCGCGCCGAGATGTTGACGCGCGGCGCCCACGCGACGTGGTGCAGATCCTGCTCGATCTCGCGCTCGAGGTACTTGCGGCGCTCGTCCTCCAGCTGGTCCCACTTGTTGAAGGCGAGCACGAGCGCACGTCCCGACTCGAGCACGAGGTCGACGATGCGCACGTCCTGCTCGGACAGCACCTGCGTGACGTCGAGCAGCACGACCGCGACCTCGGCCTTCTCGAGCGCCGCCTGCGTGCGCAGCGTCGCGTAGAAGTCGGCGCCCTGCTGCAGGTGCACGCGACGGCGGATGCCCGCGGTGTCCACGAAGCGCCACACGCGCCCGGCGAGCTCGATCTGCTCGTCGACGGGGTCGCGGGTCGTGCCCGCCATCTCGTTGACGACGACGCGCTCCTCCCCCGCGGCCTTGTTGAGCAGCGACGACTTGCCCACGTTCGGGCGGCCGAGCAGCGCGACGCGGCGCGGGCCGCCGATCTCGACCTTCGCCACCGCCGACTCGTCGGGCAGCACCTTCATCGCGGCGTCGAGCAGGTCGGCGACGCCACGGCTGTGCAGCGCCGACACCGGGTACGGCTCGCCGAGGCCGAGGCTCCACAGGCTCGACGCCTCGAGGTCGCGGCGGGTGTCGTCGGCCTTGTTGGCGACGAGCAGCACGGGCTTCGCCGACGAGCGCAGCATCCGCACGACGTGCTCGTCGGTCGACGTCGCGCCGACGGTGACGTCGACGACGAAGAGGACGGCGTCGGCGAGGTCGACGGCGATCTCGGCCTGCTGCGCCACCGAGCGGTCGATGCCGCGCGCGTCCGGCTCCCAGCCGCCCGTGTCGACGACCGTGAACGCACGACCCTCCCACTCGGCGCGGTAGGTGACGCGGTCGCGCGTGACGCCGGGCGTGTCCTCGACGACGGCCTCGCGGCGGCCGAGGATGCGGTTCACGAGCGCCGACTTGCCCACGTTCGGGCGGCCGACGATCGCGAGCACCGGCAGCGCCGGCAGGGTGATGACGTCGTCCTCGCCGATCTCGGCGCCGAGCAGTGCGGCGTCCTCCTCGTCGAGGTCGTAGTCGGCGAGGCCTGCGCGCAGCGAGGCGACGCGCGCCTCCTCGAGCGCGGCGTGCTCGTCGAGGTCGGTCGGGTAGGCCTGCACGACCTCGACGTCGTCGAGGCCGTCGTTCTGGGGCTGATCGGTGGTCATGCACGCTCCTGCGCTCGGACGAGCTCGACGACCGCGGCGACGGTCTCGTCGAAGTCGAGATGGGTGGAGTCGACGAGCGTGACGCCGGGCGCCGGCGTCATGAAGTCGACCACCTGGTTGTCGGATCGGTCGCGCGCGCTCAGGCGCTCGGCGACGCCCTCGGCGTCGCCCACGTCGCCGATGCGGCGGCGGATGCGCACCGCCTCGTCGGCGGTGAGCAGGATGCGCACGTCGGCGTCGGGGGCGACGACGGTGGTGATGTCTCGGCCCTCGACGACGATGCCGGGTCGGGCGTGAGCGATGAGTGCGCGGAAGCGCACGTTGACGGCCTCGCGCACCGCCGGCACGCGTGCGACGCCGGAGACGGCGCCCGAGATGCGCTCGGTGCGGATGGCGTCGGTGACGTCGACGCCGCCCACCGAGAAGCGCTGCGCCTCGCCCGAGACGTCGACGGCGTAGTCGAACGCGTCGAGCACGCCCAGGACGTCGGCCTCGACCTCGGGGTCGAGGCCGCGCTCGAGCACGAGCCACGCGAGCGAGCGGTAGGCGGCGCCCGTGTCGAGCAGGTGGAACCCCAGCTGCTGCGCGGCGACGCGCGCGACGGACGACTTGCCCGAGCCCGCGGGCCCGTCGATGGCCACCGTGGTCACGAGACCACCGCCCAGCCGCGCGCGTCGAGCGCCTCGAGCAGGCGCTGCTCGGTCTCGGGGGCGATGAGGATCTCGGCGACGCCGAACTGCGCGCCCTCGGCGTGCTCGAGCCGCACGTCCTCCATGTTCACGTTCGCGTCTCCGATGTCGGTCATGAGCCTGGCGAGGTGGCCGGGGCGGTCGTCGACGCGCACGGCGATGCGCGTGAAGCGCGACCGCTGCCCGTGCTTGCCGGGCAGGCGCTCGACGCCGGCGCGACCGTCGGCGAGCACGTCGGCGAGCGTGCGTCGCGCACCCTCGCGGTCGACGTCGTCGAGCGCGTCGACGAGCCGATCGAGGTCGCCACGCAGCGCGCGCAGCTGCTCGGCGACCGCGGGCGCGTTCGCCGAGAGGATCTGCACCCACAGCCCCGGGTCGCTCGCCGCGACGCGCGTCACGTCGCGCACGCCCTGGCCCGCGAGACGCAGCGCCTCGTCGGCGGCGTGCTGCAGGCGCGCGGCCATGAGCGTCGAGACGAGCTGCGGCACGTGGCTCACGGTCGCGACCGAGCGGTCGTGCTCGTCGGGGTCCATCTCGATGGGGATGGCGCCGAGGTCGAGGATGAGGTCGTCGACGACGCTGCCGCGCGCGTAGGAGATCGCGTCGTGGTCGGCGATGACCCACGGGCGGCCGACGAAGAGGTCTGCACGGCCCGCGAGCGCGCCCGATCGCTCGCGCCCGGCCATGGGATGCGTGCCGAGGTAGCGTGCGACGTCGGCGCCCGCGGCGCGCAGGTCGGCGAGGATCGGAGCCTTGACGCTCGCGACGTCGACGACGATCGCGTCGCGGTGCGCGTCGAGCTCGCGCGCGACGACGTCGGCGGTGACGTCGGGCGGCACGGCGACGACGACGAGCGCCGGCGCGTCTCCCGCGGCCGCAGGGCGTCCCGCGCCGTAGTCGGCGGCGAGGCGCACGGCCGTCGGGCTCACGTCGGCGAGGCTCACGTCGACCCCGAGGCGCGTGAGTCCCATCCCGATCGACGATCCGAGGAGGCCGGTGCCGACGATGCGCACGGGTCCGCGGAGTCGATGGGTCACCGGTCAATGGTAGGCGACGCGGCGCATCCGGCTCGACGCGCTCCGCGCCCGCCTCACCGTGCGAGCCGCAGGATCGCCCCGCGCTCCTCCTTCGTGAGCTCCCTCGTGGCCCCGGAGGCGAGCGTGCCGAGCGTCAGCGGGCCGAAGCGGCGTCGCACGAGCTCGATGACGGGGTGGCCCACGTGGTCGAGCATGCGGCGCACGATGCGGTTGCGCCCCGAGTGCAGCGTGATCTCGAGCATCGACGCCTGCCTGCCCGGCGTCCCGAGCACGCGGGCGCGGTCCGCCGCGATGAAGCCGTCGTCGAGCTCGAAGCCGTTGCGCAGCGTGCGCACGATGCGAGAGTCGACGCGGCCGGCGACCTTCGCGACGTACGTCTTCTCGACGCCGAACGACGGATGCGCGAGCACGTTCGCGAGCTCGCCGTCGTTCGTGAGCAGCAGCAGTCCCGACGTGTCGAAGTCGAGCCTGCCGACGTTGTACACCCGCTCGTCGAGGTCCGCGACGTACTGCGTGAGGTCGGGGCGTCCGCGGTCGTCGGCCATCGACGACACGACGCCCGTGGGCTTGTTGAGCATGACGTAGCGCTTCGAGACGTCGAGCTGCACCGGCGTGCCGTCGACCGTCACGCGCGCGTCGGGCGTGATGCGGGTGCCGAGCTCGGTGACGACGCGGCCGTCGACCTCGATGCGGCCATCGACGATCATGTCCTCGACGACGCGGCGGCTCGCGACGCCCGCGGCCGCGAGCACCTTCTGCAGTCGCTCGCCCTCGGTCGGCTGGTCGTGGTCGGTCACGCGTCGTCCTCGTCGGAGTCGGGCAGCAGCGGCGAGATGGGCGGCAGCTCCTCGATGGAGCCGAGGCCCAGCTGCTGCAGCAGCAGGTCGGTGGTCTCGTAGTGGATCGCGCCCGTCTCGGAGTCGGTGAAGGCCTCCGTCACGAGGCCGCGGCCGAGCAGCGTGCGCACGACGGAGTCGACGTTCACGGCACGGATGGCTGCGATGGCGCCGCGCGTGATGGGCTGCTTGTAGGCGATGACCGCGAGCGTCTCGAGCGCCGCCTGCGACAGGCGCGTGGGCGTCTGCGTCAGCACGAACCCCTCGACGTCGGCGTCGTACGCCGCGCGCACGTACATGCGCCACCCGCCGCCGACCTCCCGCAGCTCGAACCCGCGCTCGGGGCCGTCGCCCTCGCCGTCGTAGTCGGCGCGCAGCGCCGCCACCGCATCCCGCACCCTGGCGACGGGTGCGCCGAGCGCGCTCGCGAGGTGCACGACGCCCTGCGGCTCGTCGGCGACGAGCAGGATCGCCTCGAGGCGGCGCTGCAACGGCAGGTGCGCGCGGTCGGGCGTCGCGTCGACGGATGCCTCGGCTGCGTCAGTGGTCATAGTCGGCTCCCAGGGTGCTCAGCTGGTCGTCGCGGAAGTCGTGGCCCGTCCACGTGATCGAGAGCTCGCCGAGCGGCTCGACCTGCTCGAATCCGAGCGCCCCTCGACGGTACAGCTCGAGCACGGCGAGGAACCGCGCGACGACGACGCCGCGGCTCTCGGCGCCCGCGACGAGCTCGCGGAACGTGCGCGTGCCCGCGCCGCGCAGCACGGAGACGACGTGCGCCGCCTGCTCGCGGATCGAGACGAGCGGCGCATGCAGGTGGTCGAGACCGACGGTGGGCACCTCGCGCGGCGTCATGGCGAGCAGCGCGAGCGCAGCGAAGTCGTCGGCGGACAGCGTCCACCGCAGCTCGGGCGCGCGCTCGCGGAAGCGCTCCTCGAGGCGCACCGAGCGGGCGTGCCGCGTCGACTCCGCCGTCAGACGCTCGTCGAACCAGGCCGCGGCGCCCTTGAACGCGCGGTACTGCAGCAGGCGCGCGAAGAGCAGGTCGCGCGCCTCCAGCAGCGCCACGTCCTCGGCGTCGACGACCTCGCCGGCGGGCAGCAGGCTCGCGACCTTCAGGTCGAGCAGCGTCGCGGCCACGACGATGAACTCGCTCGCCTCGTCGAGCATCCCCTCGCCCTCGAGCGTCGACAGGTACGCGATGAAGGCGTTCGTCACCTCGCCGAGCGCGATCTCGGTGACGTCGAGCCTGCGGTTGCCGATGAGCGTCAGCAGCAGGTCGAACGGGCCGTCGAAGTGCGCCTGTTGGATGCGGAAGCCCGACGCGTCGTCGGCGACCGCGTCGTCGGCGACCGCGTCGTCGGCGACCGCGTCGTCGGCGACCGGCGCGGCGGGCTCGCTCACGCGCGGGCTCAGGCGACGGCGCCGCGCGCGATGAGCTCGCGCGCGACCTGGCGGTACGCCTCCGAGGCGGCGTGCTCCGGCGCGTACTGCGTGATGGGGCGGCCGGCGACCGACGCATCCGGGAACTTCACCGTGCGCCGCACCACCGTCTCGAGCACGGAGGGGCCGAAGGCCTGCACGACGCGCTCGAGCACCTCGCGCGAGTGCAGGGTGCGCGAGTCGTACATGGTCGCGAGGATGCCGTCGAGGCGCAGCGCCGGGTTCAGCCGGTCCTGCACCTTGTCGATGGTCTCCTTCAGCAGCGCGACGCCGCGCAGCGCGAAGTACTCGCACTCGAGCGGCACGAGCACGCCGTGCGCCGCCGTGAGGGCGTTGACCGTCAGCAGGCCGAGCGACGGCTGGCAGTCGACGAGGATGAGGTCGTAGTCGTCGGAGACCTGTCGCAGCACGCGTGCGAGGATCTGCTCCCGCGCCACCTCGCTCACGAGGTGCACCTCGGCGGCCGACAGGTCGATGTTCGCCGGGATGACGTCGAGGCCGTCGACGCTCGAGCGCTGGATGGCCTCGCGCGTGTCGCGCTTCGACGACAGCAGCAGGTCGTAGATGGTCGTCGCGTCGTGGTTGTCGATGCCGAGGCCCGCCGACAGCGCGCCCTGCGGGTCGAAGTCGACCGCGAGCACCTTGCGGCCGTACTCGGCGAGCGCCGCGCCGAGGTTGATGGTCGTCGTCGTCTTGCCGACGCCGCCCTTCTGGTTGCACATCGCGATGATGCGCGCCGGGCCGTGGCTCGTGAGCGGCTGCGGCACGTCGAATGCGCGCAGCGGCCGACCCGTGGGGCCCATGGCGGGTGCGTCGAGGCCCGGCAGCGCCGCCGCCTGCTTCGTCCTACCGCTCATGCGTTCGAGTCTAGGCGCGCGTCCGACGTGCGCCCCGCAGCCCCGACGGGCGTGTATCTCAACCACTGGTCGAGGGTTTGCGGGCATCGCGGGAGGCTGACGGATGCGGGAGCGGCGCCTCCCGAGCGGCGACGCCGCCTCGCAAGCCCTCGCACGACGTCCACGGATGCGGGAGGCTCGCATCGTGACCCGAGACGCCGAGCTCGAGCGCACGATGCTGCGCCTCGTCGACGAGCGCGCGCCCGACCGCACCATCTGCCCGAGCGACGTCGCACGCGCCGTGGGCGAGCCCGACTCGTGGCGCGACCTCATGGATGCGACGCGCGCCGTCGCCGCGCGCCTCGCCGACGCGGGCGAGGTCGAGGTCACGCAACGCGGCGCCGTCGTCGACGTGCGCACGGCACGTGGCCCCGTGCGCATCCGGCGACCGCGCATCGGCTGACCGCGCATCCGCTGACCGCGCATCGGCTGACCTCGCATCCGCTGACCGCGGCAGCGCACGGCCGGGTGCGCGCGGGCACGCGACG
The DNA here is from genome assembly GCF_042666675.1 of Agrococcus sp. GCM10030265. Lineage (NCBI taxonomy): Bacteria > Bacillati > Actinomycetota > Actinomycetes > Micrococcales > Microbacteriaceae > Agrococcus > Agrococcus sp. GCM10030265. Next base: position 16,935 of record NZ_JBHTCZ010000002.1, on the reverse strand, counting down.
GCCTGCGCTCAGCCGCGGCCCGTGAGCCGCAGGAAGCCCGACAGCTGCGCGAGCCCGTCGGCCCTGTACGGAAGCGCGTCGGCGATGCGCGGCGAGTGCACGACGTACGCCGCCCACTGCGCCCGCGAGATCGCCACGTTGATGCGGTTGCGCTGCAGCACGAACTCGATGCCCCGCGGGGCGTCGTCGGCGCTCGACGCCGTGAGCGAGACGACCGCCACGACGGCCTCCTGGCCCTGGAAGCGGTCGACCGTGCCGACGCGCGTCTCGTGCAGGCCTGCGGCGTCGAGCGTGCGGCGCAGCAGGTCGACCTGCGCGTTGTACGGCGCGACGACGATGACGTCGGCGGCGCCCAGCGCGCGCGGCTCGTCGGCGACCGAGGGGTCGAGCCACGTGCGCCCGAGCTGCTCGCGCACGATCGCGACGACGGCCTCGGCCTCCTCCGCCGACGTGACGGCGTTGCCCTCGTGCGCGACGTCGACGACGTGCACGCCGGGCGCGGCGCCCTCGAGCATGCGGCGCGTGGCCGCGGACGCCGACCGCAGCCGACCCTCGTACGACAGCGCCGAGACCGACGCGCACAGGCTCGGATGCATGCGCCACGACTCGGAGAGGAAGACGCCGAGCCCGGCGGGCAGCACGTCGTGGCCGTGGGAGAGCCACCCGAGCGCCGATGCGTCGATGGGCTCGGGGTGGTGCCCCTGGCTCACCTGCGGCAGCTGCTGCGGGTCGCCCAGCAGCAGCAGCCGGTCCGCGGAGACCGAGCAGGCGATCGTGTCGGCCAGCGAGTACTGGCCCGCCTCGTCGACGACGAGCAGGTCGAGCGCGTGCCTCGGCACCTGCTCGGCGTTCGCGAACGTCCACGCGGTGCCGCCGAGGATGCGGCCGCCCTCCCCCGCGAGGAACCCGGCGATCTCGCGCGTCTGCAGCGCGACGCCGGGCACGGTCGTCGCACCCGTCTTCGGCCGCTTGCCGATCCGGTCGGCGGGTACGCCCAGGTCGATGGCCTTCTGCAGCAGGTGCTCGACGACGTCGTGCGACTGCGCCACGACGCCGATGCGCCATCCGCGCTCGACGAGGGCGCGCAGCACGGTGGCGCCTACGTGCGTCTTGCCCGAGCCCGGCGGGCCCTGCACCGCGAGGTACGAGCGATCCATCGCCACGAGCGCGTCGACGATGCGCTCGGCCGGCGTGCCCTCGGTCGGCACGCCTCCTGCGATGCGGGGCGGCACGCGCCGCAGCACGTCGAGCACGGGGTCGACCACGCGCTCGGGCGAGCGCGCCACGCGCTCACCCCACTCGAGGATGGCGGCTCGCTGCCTCGTCGTCGGGATCGGCCGCGGCGGTGCGAGCGCGACGGGCAGCGCCGACCACCCCGTGCCCGTCGGGTCGCGCTCGTCGAGCTCGACCGTCCAGGTGCCGGCGTCCTCGCGGGCCTCGACGACCGAGACGCCCGAGTGCGCGCGATGCGCGGCGGGCGCGGCGTCCTCGCCGAAGGGCGCGGGCGAGGCGTAGATGGCGAACGGCGCGTCGCCTGCCGACAGACGGCTGCCTGCGAGCATCGGGCCGACCATGCGCAGCCGTCGGCGCAGGTGGCCGCGCGCGGGCATCGCCCAGCCCTCGACGACCTCGACCGCGACGTCGGTCGGCGCGAGCACGTCGCGCTGGTCGCGCCACTCGTCGACGTGCGCGAGCAGACGATCGAAGTGCTGCACCCAGTACGCGACGTCCTCGCGGCGGTGGTACTCGACCGCGGCCGCCGCGAGGGCGATGGCGCGCGCCTCGTCGTCGCGCTCGTCGGCGGGCACGCCCTCGATGCGCGCGCGCAGCCGCGCGTCGACGGCGTCCTCGCGGGCGTCGAGGCGCTCGGAAGCGGGCGCCTCGACCTCGACGCGGCGCCACCGCGGCACGCCCTGCTCGTCGGCACGCGTCGCGAGCCAGTCGCGCAGCCCCTTGGTCGCGGCGCAGTCGTACCGGTTGTAGTCGCCGATCTCGGCGAGCAGCGCGTTCGCGGCGGCATCGTCGCCGTCGCCGCGCAGCCTGCCGACCTCCTCGTAGGCGACGATGGATGCCCCGCCGTCCTTCACGGCGCCGTCGCGCAGGCGGTCGCCCATGAACAACGGCTCGAGACGCTTCAACGAGTACGACGACTCCGAGATGCGCACGGCGCCGCGCACGATCGGATAGAGGTCGACGAGCAGGTCGGCGCGCAGGATGTCGTCGACCTCCTCCTCGCGGACGCCGTGCCGCGCCGCGATCGCGTGCAGGTGCGTGCGCTCGTAGGGCGCGTAGTGGTAGACGTGCAGATCGGGCCAGCGTCGGCGGCGGGCGGCGAGCCAGTCGAGGAAGTCCTCGAGCGCCGTGCGCTCCTGCGCGAGGTCGTGGGCCCAGAAGGCCGTGAAGACCTCCTCGCCCGTGTCGTACGTCGTCGCGCCGAACAGGTAGTCGATGCCCCAGTGCGCGCCACCACCCCACCACAGCGGATCGCCCTCGAAGTCGAAGAAGACGTCGCCGGGGCTCGGCTCGGGCAGCCGCGCGAGCGGAAGGCGGTCGAAGACGGTGTACGCGACGCCCGACGCGGGTGCCGCGAGCTGCATGCGGGCCTGCAGCCGCAGCGACGCGAGGGGCGCATCGCCGATGCCTGCCACCCTCCCCTCGGAGCGGGCGAGCGCGTCGATCGTCGCGATGCCCGCCGCGCGCAGCCGTTCGCGCTGCGTCGAGCGCAGACCGGCGACGAGCAGCACGTCGCGCGTGCGCTCGACCTCGAGCGCGCACGTCGCGCACCGGCCGCACTGCCGCACGTCCGGCGCGTCCCACGGGATGGGCCCGGAGGCGGCCAGCCGCTCGGCGAGCTGCCTGCGCATGCGGGCGACGCGCGCCGAGAAGACCGGCAGCACGTCGACGAGCCGATGGGTCGTCGTCTCGCCCGTGCCGAGCATGAGGTGCACGTCGTCGTGCACGGGCACCCCCTCGCGCCGCAGCTCGAGCGCGTACGCCGCGAGCTGCAGCAGCGCCGTCGTCTTCGCGCTGCGCGCGAGCTTCGCGTCGTACACCGCGTACGCCCACGAGCCGTCGGCAGCCTGCTCGTGCACGAGGAAGTCGGCGAAGCCCATGAAGCCCGTCGCCTCGTCGAGGAACGTGGCCTGGAAGACGACGTCGGCCCCCTCGCGCATCGCGGCGAGCGACGCGTCGCGCGCGGCGCGCAGGCCCGCGAGCGTCATCGGGTCGGGCCTCGCGATCTCGACGACGCGGAGGCCGGGCTCGCGCGCGGCGCGATCGCGGTACGCCTGCAGGATGCGCTCCTCGTGCGCGTCGCCCAGCCGCCCGGCGCGAGCGAGCATCGGATCGTCGGGCTCCTCGACCCGGGGCACCCGGTCGAGCCTCGCGTCGAGCGCGCGCAGCATCGCGAACTCGCAGTCGCTCGCGGCCCGCAGGTCGCTCGCGCTGTGCAGCAGGAGGCCGTCGCGCAGGAACACGGTCGTCACGCTATCGGCGACCGCCGACAGCCTGTCACGCGCCGGCCATCCGCAGGTCATGCGCGCCGCGTACCGTCCCGAGCGAGGAGGCGCATGGACTCGGTCGTCGACGCCGTCGTGGCGCTCGCTGCCTCGCCGTGGGCGCTGCTCGTGCTCGCGTGCCTCTGCGTCGTCGACAGCATCGTGCCGCCGCTGCCCACCGAGTCCGTCGTGATCGCGCTCGTCGTGCTCGGTGCCACGGGCGGCGGGCCGCATCCCGTCGCCATCGGCGCGACGATCGCGCTCGCCGCGACCGCAGGCGACGCGCTCGCCTACCTGCTCGGCCGTGCGCTCGCGCGGCGTCGCCTGCTGCGCATCCGACGCGTGCGCACGCTCGCGCGGCAGGCATCGACGCTCCTGCGCCTCCGCGGCGCCTCCGTCGTCGTCGCCGCGCGCTTCGTGCCCGGGCTGCGCGTCGCCGTCAACGCGACCGCGGGTGCCGTGCGGATGGATGCACGGGCGTTCGTGCCGCTCATCGCGACCGCCGCGACGCTGTGGGCGACGATGACGGTCCTCATCGGCCTCGGCGCCGCGTGGCTGCTCGGCGACTCCCCCGTCCTCGCCGCCGGCATCGGCATCGCCGTCGGGCTCGCGGTCGGGCTCGCGATCGACGCCGTGCTGCGTCGCCGCGGCGTCGCGTCCTCGTGAGGGCCGCGGCTCGCTACCGGCGGGCCCGCGGATGCGCCGTCGTGTACATGTCGCGCAGGGTGTCGGCGGTCACGCGCGTGTAGATCTGCGTCGTCGCGACGCTCGCATGCCCGAGCAGCTCCTGCACGACGCGCACGTCTGCGCCGCCCTCGAGCAGGTGCGTCGCGAAGGAGTGGCGGAAGGTGTGCGGCGACACGCGCTCGACCTCGGCCTCCGCCGCGACGCGCTGGATCGTCGCCCACGCCGCCTGCCGCGACAGCCGCCCTCCCCGAGCACCCAGCAGCAGCGCCGGGGTGCCGCGCCCGGCGGTGGCGAGCAGGGGCCGCGCGCGCACGAGGTACGCGTCGAGCGCGACGCGCGCGTACGACCCCACGGGCACGAGCCGCTGCTTGCCGCCCTTGCCCGTCAGCCGCAGCAGCTCGTCGTGCGCGTCGTCGACGTCGAGGTCGCACACCTCCGAGACGCGCGCGCCGGTCGCGTACAGCAGCTCGAGCAGCGCGCGGTCCCGCAGCCCCAGCGGATCGTCGCCGCCCGCGTGCTCGAGGATGCGCGCCATCTGCGCGATCGTCACGGCCTTCGGCAGCGGCATCGCCTGCCTGGGCGGCCGGTGGTCGTGCGCGACGTCCTGCTCGACGAGCCGCTCGTCGAGCAGGAAGCGGTGGAGCCCGCGCACGGCCGACAGCTGCCGCGCCACGCTCGACGCCGCAAGGCCGCGGTCGGCGAGGGATGCGTGGAACGCCTGCACGTCGGATGCGTCGATCGCCGCGACCTCGTCGCGCCCGCGCGCCGCGAGCACCCCGAGGTAGCCGTCGAGGTCGCGCCGGTAGGCGGCGAGCGTGTGGCGCGAGAGCCCGCGCTCGATCGTGAGCTGGCGCAGGTAGCGGGCGACGGCGTCCGCTGGCCGCATCGCGCCGATCCTCAGCGCTCGGGTCGCGCGGGCCGGTGCCAGTCGAACGGCACGTCGGCGGGCGCGGGCGCGCCGCCGCGGGCGCGCATCGCCTCGTAGGCGAGCACGGCGGTCAGCATCGTCGCGTTGTGCAGCCGCATCGAGAGCGCGGCGTCGACGACCTCGGCGAGCGGCACCCAGCGCACCTGCATCTCGGCCTCCTCGTCCGTGCGCGCGAACGTCTCGGACGCATCCGACACGTCGGTCGCGAGGTAGATGCGCAGCACCTCGCTCGAGCCCCCGCCCGAGGTCGAGATGTCGCACAGCACGCCCCACGTCGCGGCGACGGTGTCGGTCTCCTCGGCGAGCTCGCGCTGCGCGCCCACCAGCGGGTCCTCGCCCTCGACGTCGAGCAGCCCTGCCGGCAGCTCCCACATCGTGGCGCCGACGGGGTGGCGGTACTGGTGCACGAGCAGCACCTCGTCGCGCTCGTTGACGGCGAGCACGGCGACGGCGCCGGGATGGTCGAGCAGGTCGCGCACGATCGTCGAGCCCGAGGGCAGGTCGACGGTGTGGCGCTCGACGTCCCACACGCGCCCGGAGAAGACCGTCTCGCGGTGGGCGACGGGGAGGCTGCCGAGCGCGTCCTCGATCATGCGCTCGCCGCCTCGGCGCCCGACTCGGAGTCGACGTCGAAGAGCTTCGACGCGCGCTGGCGCTCGAGCGACGCCTCGACCAGGCCGCGGAAGAGGGGATGCGCCTGGTTCGGGCGGCTGCGCAGCTCGGGGTGCGCCTGCGTCGCGATGTAGTACGGGTGGCCGGGCACCTCGACGTACTCGACGAGATGGCCGTCCGGCGACGTCCCCGAGAAGGCGAGGCCCGCCTCCGCCAGCTGCTCGCGGTAGTGGTTGTTCACTTCGTAGCGGTGGCGGTGCCGCTCGTGCGAGACGGGTGCGTCGTAGACGCGCTCGGCGAGCGAGCCGGGCGCGAGGGCCGCCTCGTACAGCCCGAGGCGCATGGTGCCGCCGAGGTTGCCGCCGTGCACGTGGGCCTCCTGCTCCGCCATCGTCGCGATGACGGGGTGCGGGGTGTCCTCGTCGAACTCGCTCGACGACGCGCCCTCGATGCCTGCGACGTTGCGCGCGTACTCGATGACCATGCACTGCAGGCCGAGGCAGAGACCCAGGGTCGGGATGTCGTTCTCGCGAGCGAACCGCAGGGCGCCGAGCTTGCCCTCGATGCCGCGCACGCCGAAGCCGCCGGGCACGCAGATGCCGTCGACGTCGGAGAGCTGCTGCGCGGCGCCCTCGGGCGTCTCGCACTGGTCGGAGGCCACCCAGCGGATCGTCACGGCCGTCTGGTTGGCGAAGCCGCCCGCCTTGAGCGCCTCCGTCACCGACAGGTACGCGTCGGGCAGGTCGATGTACTTGCCGACGAGACCGATGGTGACCTCGTGGCGCGGGTGGTGCACGGCATCGAGCACCGGCTGCCAGCGGCTCCAGTCGACGTCGCCCGCCTCGAGGCCCAGCTGCTCGATGATGTAGTCGTCGAGGCCCTGCTCGGTGAGCATCGTCGGGATGTCGTAGATCGAGGGCACGTCGACCGCGTTGACGACGGCGCGCTCGTCGACGTCGCACATGAGGGCGATCTTCGTGCGGTTCGACGCGCTCACGGGGCGGTCGGAGCGCAGCACGAGCGCGTCGGGCTGGATGCCGATGGAGCGCAGGGTCGCGACGGAGTGCTGCGTCGGCTTGGTCTTCTGCTCGCCGGATGCGCCGAGGAACGGCACGAGCGACACGTGCACGAAGAACACGTTCTTGCGGCCGAGCTCGTGGCGCACCTGCCGCGCTGCCTCGATGAACGGCTGGGACTCGATGTCACCGACCGTGCCGCCGATCTCGGTGATGATGACGTCGGGCTGCGGCACGTCGTGCGACTGCAGGCGCATGCGGCGCTTGATCTCGTCGGAGATGTGGGGGATGACCTGCACCGTGTCGCCCAGGTACTCGCCGCGGCGCTCCCGCTCGATGACGCGCGAGTAGATCTGGCCGGTCGTGACGTTGGCGGCCTGCGACAGCTCGATGTCGAGGAAGCGCTCGTAGTGCCCGATGTCGAGGTCGGTCTCGGCCCCGTCGTCGGTCACGAAGACCTCGCCGTGCTGGAACGGGTTCATCGTCCCGGGATCGACGTTCAGGTACGGATCGAGCTTCTGCATCACGACGCGGAGCCCGCGAGCCGTGAGGAGATTGCCGAGCGAAGCGGCCGTGAGGCCCTTGCCCAGGGACGAGACGACGCCGCCCGTCACGAAGATCTGCTTGGTCACCCGGGAATCGCTCGCCACGGACTCCCACCCTATCCGACGGAGGCGGTGCGGCGGTCAGGCGCGCGTGCGCGGCGTGGCGCGCGCGTCGGCCAGCAGCTCGGCGGCGTGCGCGAGGGCCGTGTCGGATGCCGTGCCCGCGAGCATGCGCGCGAGCTCCGAGACGCGGGCGTCGTCGGCGACCGTCTGCACGCTCGAGGCCGTCACCGAGCCGTCGGTGGCCTTCACGACCGTGATGTGCCGGTCGGCGAACGCCGCGACCTGCGCCAGATGCGTCACGACGATCACCTGCGCGTGCTGCGCGAGCGCCGCGAGGCGCCTGCCGATCTCGATGGCGGATGCGCCACCCACGCCCGCGTCGACCTCGTCGAAGACGAAGGTCGGCACGTCGTCTGCTGCGAGCGCGACCTCGAGCGCGAGCATGACGCGCGACAGCTCGCCGCCCGACGCGGCCTTCGCGACGGGCCGCGGCTCGGCACCCGGATGCGGTGCGAGCAGGATCGCGACGTCGTCGCGGCCGTGCTCGTGGTGCTCGTCGCCGGCCGTCACGGCGATGCGCAGCCGCGCGTCGGGCATCGCGAGCGCCCGCAGCTCGCCCTGCACCCGCTGCTCGAGGTCCTCCGCTGCCGCGGTGCGCAGCGCGGTGAGCCGCGTCGCGAGCGCATCCGCTGCGTCGCGCTCCGCCGCGATGCGCTCCTCGAGCTCGACGGTGCGCTCGTCGTCGGCGTCGAGCTCGACGAGGCGCAGCGCGCCGAGGCGGCCGTGCTCGAGCGCCGCCTCGATCGAGCCGTGCCGGCGCACGACGGGTGCGAGCGCCGCACGGCGATCCTGGATCTCGTCGATGGGTCGCTCGGGCTGCTCGAGCGTGTCGGCGTATCGCGCCAGCTCGGTGGCGGCCTCCTGCACGGCGGCCTCGGCATCGGTGAGCAGCGCGAGCGCCTGCGCGAGGGCCGCGTCGTCGCGCTCCCCGCGCTCGACGAGCCTGCGGGCCGAGCCTACGAGCGTCGTCGCGTCGATGCCGTCCTCGCCGGAGAGGGCCGCGTGGGCCTCGGCGACGAGCGCACGCAGCGACTCCACGTGCTCCAGCCGGTGCGCGAGGGCGTCGAGCTCGGCGTCCTCCCCCGGCTGCGGGTCGATGGCCTCGAGCGCCTCCAGCTCGGTGCGCAGCTCGTCGGCCTCGCGACGGCGCGCGTCGCGTTCGTCGACGATCGTCGCGAGCTCTCGTTCGGCCTCGCGCCAGGCGCGCAGGTGGCCGCGGTACTCGACGAGCAGCGCCCCCAGCTCGCCGCCCGCCGCGCGGTCGAGCGCCGCGAGCTGCGCCTGCGCGCCGCGCAGCCGCTGCTGGTCGGACTGCCCGTGCACGGCGACGAGCGCGTCGGCGAGCGTCTGCAGCGACGCGGCGGGCACGTTCGCCCCGCCGATCTGCGCCCGGCTCCTGCCCTCGCGCGACACCGAGCGCGCCACGAGCAGCTCGCCCTCCTCGACGACGCCGCCCGCATCGTCGATCGTCGCGCGGTCGGTCGCGTCGTCGAGCATCCACACGCCCTGCACGGCGGCGCGGTCGTCGCCCGCACGGATGAGGCCGGCGTCGGCGCGCGCGCCGCGCAGCAGCGCGAGCGCCTGCACGACCATGGTCTTGCCCGCGCCCGTCTCGCCCGTGATGGCGGTGAAGCCGGGGGCGAGCTCGAGCACGGCGTCGTCGATGACCCCGAGGCTGCGGATCGCGAGCTCGTCGAGGCGGGTCCGCGTCACGAGCCGCTCCTGGCGGCATCGCGCCAGCCCTGCACGGGCAGGTCGAACTTCGCGACGAGCCGGTCGGCGAACGGTGCGGGGTTCAGGCGCGCGAGCCGCAGCGGCGTCTCCGAGCGCCGCACCTCGACCCGCGCGCCCTGCGGCAGGTCGACCGAGCGGCGCGAGTCGCACCACAGCACGGCGTCGCTCGTCGAGTGCGGCGACACCGTCACGCACATGATCGACTCCGGCGCGACGACGAGCGGACGCGTGAAGAGCGCGTGCGCCCCGAGCGGCACCATGAGCATGACCTGGGCCGTCGGCCACACGATGGGCCCGCCCGCGGAGAACGAGTACGCCGTGGATCCCGTGGGCGTCGCGAGCAGGACGGCGTCCGTGCCGAACGACGAGATCGGCCGCCCGTCGACCTCGAGCAGCGCCTCGATCATGCGGCCGGCGCCGTGCTTCTCGATCGCGGCCTCGTTGACGGCCCACGTCCGTGCCACCTCGGCGCCGTCGATGACGACGCGCACGTCGAGCGTCAGCCGCGACTCCACCTCGTAGCGACCGGCGACCGCATGCTCGACGACGGCCTGCACGTCGGCCACCTCGGCCTCGGCGAGGAAGCCGACGTGGCCCATGTTGATGCCGAGCAGCGGCGCGCCCGTGTCGCGCTGCAGCTCGGCCGCGCGCAGGATCGTGCCGTCGCCGCCGAACGTCACGACGAGCTCGATGTCCTGCTGACCCTCGGGCTCGTATGTGTCGACGACGGCGGCCTCGGGAGCGTGCGCCACGAGCGCGTCGCGCTCCTCGGCGATGAGCACGGGCGTCACGCCCGCGTCGACGAGGCGGCGGCACACGCTCGATGCGGTGCGCAGCGTCTCGACGCGACCCGGGTGGAACACCACGAGGAAGCGGCGCTCGCTCATTCGCCCTCCATCCGCATCCGATGCAGCATGCCCTCTCATTCTGTCGGACCGGGCGCCCGTGCGTCGTCGCCCGCGCTGCGCGCGAGGATGTCCGGCAGTTCTCCGAGTCGTTCGGGATGCGCCGCGCCCGCCCGCAGGTGCGCGAGGTACTCGCGGTTGCCGTGCGTGCCCACGACGGGGCTCGCCGCGATGCCCTGCGTGCCGAGGCCGAGCGCCCATGCCGTGCCGAGCACCTGGCGGATGGCGTCGGCCCGCGCGTCCGGATCGTCGACGATGCCGCCGCGCACCCGGCCACGCCCGACCTCGAACTGCGGCTTCACGAGCACGAGCCAGTCGGCGTCGGCGGTCGCGACGGCGTGCACGGGAGGCAGCACGAGCGTGAGCGAGATGAACGAGACGTCGGCGACGACGAGCGAGGGCTGCGGCTCGAGCGGCGGTCGCAGGTCGCGCACGTTCACGCCCTCCAGCAGGGTGATGCGTGCGTCGAGCGGCACCTGGAACTGGTCGTGGCCGACGTCGAGCGCCGTGACGTGGCGAGCGCCTCGTGCGAGCAGCACCTGCGTGAAGCCGCCCGTCGAGGCGCCGACGTCGAGCGCGTCGCGGCCCGAGGGGTCGACGTCGAACGCGTCGAGCGCCGCGAGCAGCTTGCCCGCCGCCCTGCTCACCCAGCCGTCGTCGGCGACGTGGATGCGGGCATCCGGCCCCACGGGCTCCGACGGCTTGGTCACGGCGCGCCCGTCGACCGTGACGGCCCCGGCTGCGACGAGCCGCTGCGCATGCGTGCGGCTGCGGGCGAGGCCGCGCGCGACGACCGCCTGGTCGAGCCGCTGCGATGCGTCGCGGTCGGTCACGATCCGGCGAGCGCGGCCTCGAGCCGATCGTGCAGCGCCGCGAAGGCCTCGGCGCGGCGCTCGAGCGGCTGCTCCTCGATGAGCTCGATCTCGTCGAGGAGGCCTGCGCTGGTGTCATCGGTCACGGTGCCAGGGTACCGACGCGGTGGCGCCCCGCGGGGAGGCGCCACCGCGTCCGCTGCGTCAGTTGAGCGGGCGGAAGCCGGGCAGCTCGCCGTGCGCGAGCGCCGTCTCGGTGAGCTCCTGCAGCGCCGTCAGCGCGACGCGCTGCGAGATCGGGCCGAACGAGACGCGCGCGACGCCGAGCTCCTGCAGCTCGTCGAACGACGGCGTGCCGGGCACCGCGATCGTGGTGAGGCGCTGCGTGCCGAACGCGTCGACGAGCGTGACCACCTCGTCGCGGGTGAGCGGCCCGGGCACGAAGACGACGGGCGCGCCGGCGTCGAGGTAGGCGCGGCCGCGCTCGACGGCGTCGGCGACGACGACGTCGCGGTCGCGGTCGCCGCCGAGCACGAAGGCGTCGGTGCGGGCGTTCAGCACGAAGTCGGGCACGCCCGCGTCGCGTGCGACGCGCATGATGGCCTCGACCTGCGCCGCCGCCTCGTCGAGGGGCTTCAGCTGGTCCTCGACGTTGGCGCCCACGACGCCGAGCTCGATCGCACGGCGGATGGTCTCGGGCGCGTCGCCGTAGCCGCCCTCGAGGTCGGCGGAGACGGGCAGGTCGGTCACGGCGACGATGCGGCGCACCATGTCGAGCATCTCGTCGAGGGGGATGTTCTCGCCGTCCTCGTAGCCGAGCGTCGCGGCGATCGAGTGGCTGGCGGTCGCGAGCGCCACGGTGCCCTGGGCGCCCGCGACCGCGGCGGTCGAGATCGGATCCCACACGTTGACGACCTTCAGCAGTGCGGGGTCGCGGTGGAGGCGCAGCAGGTCGGAGGCGCGCGTGGCGGTGTCGGTCATGGTGGTGGTTCCCTCTCGTGGTGGTCTGATGCGTGGATGGGTCGGGTGGATGCGTCAGCCGGTCAGCGCGGCGATCGCCGCGAGCTCGTCGTCGCGGCCGATGCCGCTCGCACGCTCGCGTCCGACACCGCGGGCGCGCTCGTCGTCGACGACGTCACGGGCGGTCTCGGCGGTGGGCCGCAGCGCCACGCCGTCTGCGCGAAGAGCGGCGTTGGCGCGCGCACCGAGCCCCGCGTGGCCGGCGGGCAGCCAGAGCGCGAGCGAGCGCGGCCCGGCCCACGGCTGCACGTCGACGCGCGCCAGCTCGGCGTCGCTCGCGTGCACGACGGGTCCCGCGTGCCCTGCGGCGCTGCGGATCTCGTCGACGAGCGCGTGCAGGGTCGTCGCGTCGCCGACGGCGTCGCGCACGCCCACGACGCCGCGCGTGCCGAGGGCGAGCACCGCATCGGCGAGGTCGCGCACGTCGATCACCTGGGCTGCGACGTCGGAGGCGGGGACGAGCAGCGGCCCGTCCCCTGCGAGCGCCGCGCGTGCCGCCCACGAGCCGTAGCGGTCGCTCGGGTCGCCTGGGCCGACGATGAGACCGGGACGCAGGACGAGGAGGCGCGCGTTCAGCGCGCGCTGCATCGTCTGCTCGATCGCGACCTTCGCCCTGCCGTAGTCGGCAGGGTCGTCGAGCGGCTCGAGCAGCTCGGCCGACTCGTCGGCGCCCGGCTCGTCGTGCGCGGCGTAGACGGAGATCGTCGACACGAGCGTCCAGTGCCGTGCGCGGTCTGCGAGCGCGGCGGCGGCGGCCTCCGCGTGCGCCGGGATGCGCGTGACGTCGACGATCTCGTCCCACTCCCCCGTCGCCCCGTCGAGCGCCGCGACGCCGGCGTCGCGATCGGCCTGCAGGAGCGAGGCTCCCTGCGGCACCCCGGCGCCGCGTGCGAGGCACGTCACGTCATGGCCCGCTGCGACGTGGGCGGCTGCGATCGCGTGGCCGAGCCACGCGGTGCCGCCGAGGATCAGGACGCGCATGATGCGAGCATGGCACTGCGGGCGCCCGCATCGCACGGCCTTCGCCGCGGGCGAACGCGGCCCGAGCGCTCGGGCGCGGCACGCGTCTCGCGAGCGCCGCGGACGGCGCGGGCGACAGGCTCGGCCGCGCCGACCGATGGTCGGATCACGCCGCCGCGGCCAGGTCGCCCGCGTGCAGCCGCCGCTCGGTCACGCGCAGCCCCGGTGGGCGGCCTGCGACGTGGAGCCCGGCGAGCCGTGCCTCGCCGACGACCGCGCGCGGTGGGACGCGGCGGGACGCTCGGGCGACCCCGGGTGCGTCAGCGCGCGAGCTGCGGATCGATGCGCAGCGCCGAGGCGCCGCGGTCGGCGGTGAAGACGGCGTGCGCGGCCGCGCGCAGCGTGTCGGCACCCTCGCCGGCGCGCACGAGCGCGACGTCGGCACCGAGCCTGCGCACGGCGGCACGGCCGACCTCGACGTACGTCGCACCCGTCGAGCGCTCGAACGTCTCGCGCGTCTCGGGGTAGTCGACGAAGAGCTCGCGCAGGTCGGCGACGATGCGGGTCGGCCGGTCCTCGGCCGTCGCCGTCAGCACCGACGCAGCCTGGTCGATCCCCGTGAGCACGAGCACGCTCGGGATGCCTGCGCGGTTCGCGCCACGGATGTCCGTGTCGAGCCGGTCGCCGACCATGATGGGCGAGCGAGCGCCGATGCGCTGCACCGCGGCCTCGAAGATCGGCGTCTCGGGCTTGCCAGCCACCTCGGGCATGCGCCCGACGGCCGTGTGCACCGCCGACACGAGGGTGCCGTTGCCGGGGGCTATGCCCCCCGCCTGCGGGATCGTCCAGTCCATGTTCGTCGCGACCCACGGGATGCCCCGGTGCAGCGCGAACGTCGCCTCGGCGAGATCCTTCCAGCCGACATGGGGCGCGAACCCCTGGATCACGGCGACCGGCTGCTCCGCCGCCGTGCGCACCACACGATAGCCGCGCGCCTCGAGCTCGACCGTGATGCCGTCGCCCCCCACCACGAGGATGGGATCGCCCGGCTGCGCGTGCGCCGCGATGAGCGGCATCGCCGCCTGCGGGCTCGTGACGACCTGCTCGGGCGCCGTGGGGATGCCGAGCTGGGAGATGTGGTGCGCGACCTGGGCGTCGGTGCGCGACGCGTTGTTCGTCAGGTACAGCACCGGCTGCCGGATCGCACGGATCGCCTCGATCGCGTGCGGCACGGCCTCCGGCCCCGCGTACACGACGCCGTCGAGGTCGAGCAGCACGGCGTCGACGCCGTCGAGCAGCGTCATGCGCGCGTGCCGCCGTCGGTCGCGTCGGCGTCGCCCGTGCGGTCGGCCTCGGGGGCCTCCGCGGCGTCGGCGGCGTCCGTGCCCACTGCCTCGTCGGCGTCCGCGCCGTCGACGACCGACGCGTCGGCCTCGTGCGCGGGCGCGTCCGGCTCGACGTCGCTCGCCTGCGCGGCCTCGGCGTCCGCGGCCTCCGCCGCCGACTCCCCCGCATCCTCGGGATCGACGTCGAAGAGCGCGTCGGGCTCGTCGACGACGTCGCCGTGCGTCGTCCCGACGAAGGCGCCGGCGAGCAGCTCGTCGACCTCCGCCTCGATCGCGGCAGCGGACGTGTCGATCGGCTCGTCGTCCGCCGGCGCGGCCTCGGCAGCGCCACCCTCCGGCTCGGAGTCCGTGCCGGCGTCCGAGTGGCCGTCCGAGTCGCCGTCGCGCGACGACGACGCGTCGGGCGTCGACTCGACGTCCGGCTCCGACGCCATGTCCGCAGCCTGCGCGAGCGCCGGCTCGGCGTCGTCCACCGCGTCAGCATCAGCGTCAACATCCGCGTCAGCGTCAGCGTCAACATCCGCGTCAGCGTCAGCGTCAACATCCGCGTCAGCGTCAGCGTCAACATCCGCGTCAGCATCAGCGTCAACATCCGCGTCAGCATCAGCGTCAACATCCGCGTCAGCATCAGCGTCCGCGTCAGCGTCCGCGTCAGCGTCAGCGTCCGCGTCAGCGTCAGCGTCAACATCCGCGTCAGCAACCGCATCCTGGTCGCCGTAGCCGCGCTCGTCCTCGTCGTCGACCTCGATGCGCTCCTCGATGACGCGCACCGTCTCGGTCTCACCCGGGTCGGCCGCGGCCTCGAGGGCGTCGATCGCCCGGTCGGCGAGCGCGATCCACTCCGCCGCCTCGGACTCGTTCCCGAGATCCTCGAGCACCGTCGCGTACGCGGCGAACAGCGCGGGGCTGTACGAGTGGGCGACGTCGCGCTGCAGCTCGGGGATGCGCAGCTCATCGAGCGCCGCCTGCGTCTGACCGAGATCGAGGCGCGCACCCGAGCGGGCGATGGCGAGCTCGACGCGCACGGGCGTCGGCAGCGTCGAGGCGTCGACGCTGCGAGACAGCTCGAGCGCCTTCTCGGGGCGACCGAGGCCACGCTCGCAGTCGACCATCAGCGGCAGCTGCTCGTCGCTGCCCGTGATGCGTCGGAAGGTGCGCAGCTCGCGCAGCGCGAGCCCGAAGTCGCCGAGGTGGTACGCGGTGATCGCGAGCGTCTCGCGCACGACGCCGATGCGGCCGGCGCGACGCGACGCGGCGAGCGCGTGCTGGTGCGCCGACTCCGGGTCGTCGTCGAGCAGACGCTCGACCATCGCGAGGTGGCGCGCGACGACGTCGGCGTTCTCCTTGTCGAGCGTCTTCAGCTGCATGCGGGCCTCGCCTGCGAGGTCGGATGCCTCGACGTCGGCGGGGATCAGCGGCGCGTCGAACTCGTCGCGCACCTGCCGGAAGCTCTCGCCCGTGCCCGTGCCACGCAGCCCGTGCTCCTCGCGGCCGGGGCGCGCCGCCTCGCGGTGGGGACGCTCGGACGAACGACGGTCGTCATCCCGGCGAGGGCTGCGGTCGTCGCGCTGGAACGGACGACGCTCACCGTCACGCTGGGGACGGTCGGACGAACGACGGTCGTCATCCCGGCGAGGCGCGCGCTCGTCGCGCTGGAACGGACGACGCTCCCCATCGCGCTGGGGGCGACGGTCGTCGTCACGGCGCGGGCCACGGTCGTCACGCTGGAACGGACGACGCTCACCATCACGCTGCGGGCGGTCGAACGAACGACGATCGTCGTCACGGCGCGGGCCACGGTCGTCACGCTGGAACGGGCGACGCTCACCATCACGCTGCGGGCGGTCGAACGAACGACGATCGTCATCACGGCGCGGACCACGGTCGTCACGCTGGAACGGACGACGCTCACCATCACGCTGCGGGCGATCGAACGACCGACGGTCATCGTCACGGCGCGGGCCACGGTCGTCACGCTGGAACGGGCGACGCTCGCCATCACGCTGGGGACGACGCTCGTCGTCCCGACGCGGGCCGCGGTCGTCGCGCTGGAACGGACGACGCTCACCATCACGCTGCGGGCGATCGAACGAACGACGATCGCCATCACGCTGGGGACGATCGAACGAACGACGGTCATCGTCACGGCGCGGCGCACGGTCGTCACGCTGGAACGGGCGACGCTCTCCGTCACGCTGGGGACGACGATCGTCATCACGGCGCGGACCACGGTCGTCACGCTGGAACGGACGACGCTCACCATCACGCTGCGGGCGATCGAACGAACGACGATCGTCCTCCCGCCGCGGGCCACGGTCGTCACGCTGGAACGGACGACGCTCACCATCGCGCTGCGGGCGGTCCGACGCACGGCGATCGTCATCGCGGCGCGGACCGCGGTCGTCGCGCTGGAACGGGCGACGCTCGCCATCGCGCTGCGGACGGTCCGACGGGCGCCGGTCGTCGTATCCGCGCTGCCCGTCGCGACGAGGGCCGCCGCTCTCGGGCGACCAGCGGCGCTCACCATCGCGGCGCGGCCCGCGGTCGTCGCCGCGGTTGGGGCGACCGTCGCGGTCGTCACGCTGACGCGGGCTCGAGCCGTCGCGTCGTCCTCCAGAGGGCCGGCCTCCAGTCGGCGATCCGTCACGTCGACGATCGCGGTCCGAGCTGTCAGCCACTGCATTCCTCCTGGAAAAGCGAAAAGGGGCCCCAGCGTCGTGGCTGGGGCCCCTTTCGAAAAGAAGTCCGGC